>NZ_LT607750.1:1832500-3032500 GCF_900090235.1 Micromonospora echinaurantiaca
TAGTAGTCGGCGGCGGAGCCGACCCTGACGGCGGCGGCGGGACGGGTCAGGTACTCCTCGACCGTGAGCAGCGAACGGCTGGTGTGGCCGACCAGGGCGCGGACGTCCCATTCACCCAGGCCGGGCCGGTCCCACCGGTCGCCGACGGCGGCGGCGGTGCGGACGAACCATCCGACGGCGTCGGCGTAGGCCCGACGCGAATCGTCCCACGAGCGCATGCCCGCACCCTAGCGGTACGAGGGCAGGGCGTTCACCACGCCCGCGCGGTCGCCGGGCTGGCGGTCGACCGCCTGTCGCTCGCGGGGTCGGTGGTGGACCGCGCGGCCGACCTGCGGGGGCAGCGGGGGCATCGTGGTGAGCCACAGGGGTTCCTAGCGCCAGGGGTCGAGGGCGTGCTTGCCACGGGTCTGACCGGCTGCGAGTCGCTGCAGCACCGCCGGCCCCTCGGCCAGCGGATGAACCTGAGGGTTACCTGGCGGGTACACACCTTGGGCGATGAGTGCCTCGATCTCGGCGAGCAATCCCCGGTAGATGGACGGGGCCACGGCCGCCAGGGCGCCGATGTGCAGGCCCTTGACCTGGACCTGGTGGGTGAATACCAGGTCGTGCGTGCTGAGGCTGGCGTCGCCGGAAGCGGCACCGAACACGACGACGCGTCCGGTGAAGGGTCTGGTGACCGACAGGCTGGCCTTGAACGTGGCGCGTCCCACCGACTCCAGGACCAGGTCCACACCGCCGGTCAGGCGGGTGATCTCCTCGGCCAGCTCGGGGCGGCGGCTGTCCAGGACCTCGTCGGCGCCGAGCGCCTTGACCGCGGCGTGCTTGTCCGGTGACGCCGTGGCGATCACCCGCGCGCCGTAGTGGCGGGCGAGGCGGACAGCGGCCTGCCCCACGCCTCCGGCCGCGGCATGAACGAGCACCACCTCACCCGTCTTGATCTCGCCCAGTGGCTTCAGTGCCGCCAACGCGGTTGCCCAGTTCAGCACCAGGCCGAGAGCTTCGGCGTCGCTCCAGCCGGAGGGGACGGGAAGGGCACCCGCGGCCGGCATCGTCATGTACTGCGCGAAGGCACCCGGTCCGGTGCCGACGACGCGGGTGCCAAGGGGGAGCGGGCGCGCAATGTCCGGGCCGACGCCCACGATCTCGCCGGCGGCTTCGAAGCCCGCCACGTAGGGCGCCGCAGGGCCTCCTGCATAGGTGCCGCAGCTCTGCATGACGTCCGCGAAGTTGACCCCGGCGGCGCCCACGCGGATCAGGTACTCGCCGGGTCCGGGGACGGGACGACGCTGATCCGTCGTGAGGGTCAGATCCCTCGGCCCCCGACGCGACCGCTGGATGAGTGCCCGTACCGTCTGCCCGTCGGCCTTCCGCTGCTCGTCGATCTCCATGCGTCGGACCGTAGAAGCCTCACACTGACGTCAAGGTCAAGTCGCTGTCATCGGTCCGCCCGGCGAGCGTCGCGCAGGTAACTGTCGAGAGCCGCCTGCTGATCGCTAAGACTGGCGATGCGTGCGGCAAGCCGATCGCGATACCGCTGCACCTCCCGCAGGAACTCCGCACCCACCGCACCCACGTCGGGTTCGGCAGCGAGATGGGGCAGGGCATCCCTGATCAACCGCACCGGCAGCCCGGACTCCAGCAGTGAGCGGATGACGCGGACCCGGTCGATGGTGGATCGGCAGTAGTCACGGTACCCGTTGCCGCACCGACCAGGGACGATCAGGCCCTCGTCCTCGTAGTACCGCAACGACCTGGGACTCACACCGCTGGCTCGGGAGGCTTCGCTGATCCTCATGCCCGGAACCAACGTTCGCGCGGTCCGCGGGCTTCCGGTCTCGGCGTCGCGACGAACCGAAGATCTCGCTCAGGTGTCCACGATTTCCTGTCCCGCAACACCTGACCACCGGGTGTGCCGCGACTAGCCGCACACCCGGGCGTACGCCGAGGGCCTGTTCCGCCGGGCGGAGCAGGCCCTCGACTGGACGTCAGGCGACCGAGGCGGGGAAGCGTTCCCACACCCGGTGGGCGGCCATCAGCCGTTGCACCGCGGTGAGCACGTCCAGCCCGGAGCCGCCGCTGACGACGCCGGGCGTGCCGGCGACTCCCGCCTGCTCCAGCACACCGACACCGTTGGCCCAGGCGCCGATCGCCTTCGCGTGCCGCCAGCACTCCTCGACCAGCAACGACACCCGCGGGTCCACGGTGACCGGGGCCGCCGCCCCGGCCTTGGCGTCGCGGGCCGGCAGCGCGTCGGGGGCGGGAGCGGGCGCGCCGGCCAGCAGAAGCACGTCGAACTCGACCGACCGCGCGGTGGCGAAGGTCCGCTGCACCAGCAGGCCGTCCACCGTGCCGCCGTGCGGAGCGATCAGCAGCGGCACCATGCCGGCGGCGAAGACCGCGCGCCGCACCTGGCCCACACCGTCCAGGCCGGCGGCCGGGTCCACCACGATCCCCACCATCCGCCCGTCGGCCGGCCATTCCCGACCCACCTGCGACAGCGCGGGGCTGGGCGCGACGTCGGCGAGCGGCACGGTGGGCTCCGGCGCGGGCAGGCCCAGCCCGGTGGCCACCTCCGCGCAGAGCACCGGGTCGATGTTCGCCAGGCACCGCAGCTGGCGCTCCCTGATCGCCTGGTGGTAGCACTTGCCGAGCTCGAAGGTGTAGGCGCGGATGATGTGCTCCTTCTCCACCGGCGACATGCTCAGCCAGAACAGCCGGGCCTGGCTGAAGTGGTCGTCGAACGAGACCGGGTTGGCCCGCACCTTGGGCGCCTCGGCGACCGTCACCGGCACGTCGACGAACGCGCCGTCGGCGTCGCCGGCGGGGAACGGGTTGCCGCCGTCGAGCGAGTTCGGCCGGTACGGCGCCACCCCCGCGTGGACGGCGTGCTGGTGGAAGCCGTCGCGCAGCATGTCGTTGACCGGAGCGTGCGGGCGGTTGACCGGGATCTGCGCGAAGTTCGGCCCGCCCAACCGGGTGAGCTGCGTGTCGACGTACGAGAAGAGCCGTCCCTGCAACAGCGGGTCGTTCGTGACGTCGATCCCCGGCGGCAGGTGGCCGGGGTGGAAGGCGACCTGCTCGACCTCGGCGAAGAAGTTCGTCGGCGTCCGGTTGAGGGTCAGCCGGCCGACCGGCTGCACCGGCGCCAGCTCCTCCGGCACGATCTTCGTCGGGTCGAGCAGGTCGATCCCGGCAAAGGTCTCCTCGGGGGTGTCGGGAAGGACCTGGAGGCCGAGCTCCCACTCCGGGAACGCGCCGGCCTCGATCGCGTCGTACAGGTCCCGGCGGTGGAAGTCCGGGTCCATGCCGCCGAGCATCTGCGTCTCCTCCCAGGTCAGGGAGTGCACGCCGAGCTTCGGCTTCCAGTGGAACTTGACCAGCGCGGTTTCGCCGGCGGCGTTGACCAGCCGGAAGGTGTGGACGCCGAAGCCCTCCATCATCCGGTACGAGCGGGGGATGCCCCGGTCGGACATGTTCCACATCGTGTGGTGCTGCGCCTCGGTGTGCAGCGAGACGAAGTCCCAGAAGGTGTCGTGCGCGCTCTGCGCCTGCGGGATCTCCCGGTCCGGATGCGGTTTGCCGGCGTGGATGATGTCCGGGAACTTGATCGCGTCCTGGATGAAGAAGACCGGGATGTTGTTGGCGACGAGGTCGAAGGTGCCCTCGTCGGTGTAGAACTTGGTCGCGAAGCCGCGGGTGTCCCGGACCGTGTCGGCCGAGCCGCGCGAACCGAGCACGGTGGAGAACCGCACGAAGACCGGCGTCTCCCGGCCCTTGGCCAGGAAGCCCGCCCTGGTGACCCGCTCGGCGGTGCCGTAGCCGACGAACACGCCGTGCGCGCCGGCACCCCGGGCGTGCACCACGCGCTCGGGGATGCGCTCGTGGTCGAAGTGAGTGATCTTCTCGCGCAGGTGGTGGTCCTGGAGCAGGACCGGACCGCGCGGGCCGGCCTTCAGCGAGTGGTCGGTGTCGCGCAGCCGGGCCCCCTGCGCGGTGGTGAGGAAGGCGCCCTGCTGCCCCTTCGCGGTGGCCGGCACGCCGGTGGCCGCGCCGGTCGGGGTGCGGGTCTCGGGGGCGCCCTGCTCCTTCTTCGGCGGCAACGGCTCGTGCGGCGTCGTCGGCTCGTCCACCGTGGGCGGTGCGCTGCCCGGCACGCCGGGCACCTCGGGGTTCAGGACGTCGCCCACCTTCTCGGCGGCGGCTTCGACGACGTCCTTGACGGCCTGGACGGGCTTGCGGGAATCCACGGGATGAGTCCTCCACGGAACGGCTACGGGGTTCGTACGCCCTACCCCCGGCCGAACCCGCAAAACGCCTGCGACGCCGGGCGCCGGTGTGATCCGGTCGAGGGCGGCCGGCGCCGACCGTCATCACCGCGGCCCCGGCCAGCCGGTGCCGCAGCAGCGCGGCTGCGATCGCGCCCGGGGCGACCACGGCGGCGGGGCGCGGTGGTTCGGCCGCCGTGGTCGTCGCCGTCGGGTGACGATCACGGCGGCCCGCGTCCGTTGGCCGCGCCCCGGCGGGACTACTTCGCGGTGCGCCGGGGGACGACCATCCTGGCGGTGTCGACCAGGGCGAGTCCGACCAGGCCGAGCGCCGGCAGCACGGTCAGCTGCCACAGTCCGGCGCCGGTCCAGCCGAGTCCGGCGACCAGCCGGGCGAAGAGCAGCCCGGAGAAGGCGGCGGCCACGTAGTAGGAGAGCATGAACAGGCCCGCGCCCCGCCCGACGTGTTCGGGACGCACCGCCCGCTGCATGGCGGTGGTGCAGTTGGTGAAGAGGAAGCCGCTGGCGAACGTGCCCATCAGGAAGGCGAGCGCGTACTGGGCCGGCGCCGAGGTCGCCACCTGGTAGGTGAAGAACGCGACGACCGACGTGGCGACGAAGGCGACGGCGAGCAGGTTGCGCTGGCTGACCCGGTCACCCAGCCAGCCGGCGGGCAGCGCCATCATCGCGCCGAAGCCGGAGAAGGACACGGCCAGGGCGGCCTGGCCGGCGCTGAACCCGAGCTCCTCGCGCAGGAACGTGGGGTAGAGGCCGAGGAAGCCGTAGAACACCAGCCCGGACACCGCGCAGGCGATGCCGAGCCCCAGGGTGTTGCGGTTGTACGGGCTCGCCGGGACGTGGTCGAAGCTGCCCGCCGTCCGAGCGGCGGCGCCGGTGACGGCCTCGGTCATCCGCTTGTCGACGGTCACGGCGATGAGCAGGCACATCAGCAGGCCGGCCGCCGCGAAGACGAAGAACGGCCCGCGCCAGTCGCCCCACGCGGTGGCGATCTGCGTGCCGAGCAGCGGGCCGAGGAAGATGCCGGCGCCGAACGCGACCCCGACGACGCCGGCGGCGACGGCGCGGCGGTGGAAGAAGAAGGCGCCGATCACGGCGTAGAGCGCGGTGGCCTGCACGCCCTCGCCGACGCCGGAGATCAGCCGGTACGCGCTCATGTCGGCGAAGCCGGCGGCGAGCGGGATCGCCAGCGTGCCGAGCGAGTACACCAGCACGCTGATCAGGATGATCGTCTTACGTGACAACCGGTCGACGAGGTAACCGGCCGGCAGCCCGGCCAGCGCCAGCCCGAGGGTGAAGCCGGTCGCCAGCAGGCCACCCTGCTCCAGAGAGAAGCCGAACTCCTGCCGGATCTCCGGCAGCAGCGGGTAGAAGATCTGCCGATCCATCGCGTTGAGCAGGTACGAGGCGCAGAGCACCGCGAAGCCGACGGCGACCGCGACCGGGGTCATCGTGGCGGTGGGTCGGGCGACCGGGGGCTCGGTCGGTTCCTGGAGTGTCTCAGTCATGTCTCCCCTTCCGGGTCGCGGGGACTGCGCGTCGTCCCGCGGTGAGGGTTCCGGGTGGGCGTGGCCGGTGGTCCCGGTGGGCGGGTGCTCCGGGACGACCGGCCGGACCGGCGGCCCGCGGGACGGGTTGCCGGACGCCGGGTCGTGCGGTGCCGGGTGCAGCGGGTCGGCGACCCCGACCTACGTGTTGCGGACGATTGTCCGTCTAGCGGTCGGATCGTCGCTGGCGTAACGATGAGCCCTTGCCGATGCAGTGTCAAGAGGCGAATTTTGATCGTGTGGTAACGCGGATTTGACCGATGGTCCGTCATGCGGACACGGGTCCGCCCGGCTACGCTCAGGGCGACGCGGGGCCGCTCCGGCGGGCGCCGCGCCGCATCCCCGCCGTGTTCGCCGAGCAGCAGGAGCCGCAGATGCCCCGTCGTGACGACGACCCCAACTTCATCGAGGCGGTCGCCCGCGGGTTCGACGTCATCAAGGCGTTCCAGCCGCCCAAGCCGGTGATGACGCTGAGCGAGGTGGCGGCCGCGACCGGCCTGGCCCGCCCGACCGCGCGGCGGATCCTGCTGACCCTGGAGGCGTTGGGGTACGTCCGCCCGCTCACCGGCGGCTTCGCGCTGACCACCCGGGTGCTCGAACTCGGCCTGACCTACGTGCAGGCGATGGGGCTGTGGGACGTGGCCCGTCCGCACATGGAGCGGCTGGTCGCCCGCACCGGCGAGTCGTCCTCGATCGCCCAGCTGGACGGCTCCGACATCGTCTACGTCGCCCGGGTCGCGGTACCCAAGATCATCGCGCTGGCGGTGAGCATCGGCACCCGTTTTCCCGCCCCGCAGACGTCCCTCGGCAAGGTGCTGCTGGCCGGGTTGGAGCCGGACGACCTCGACCGGCGGCTGGCCGAGCCGAGCCGGTCCGGGGTGGAGCCCCGCCGGACGTTCGACCGCGCGGAGCTGGATCGGACGCTGCGGGACGTGCGGGCGAAGGGCTGGTCGTTGACCGACCAGGAACTCGCCGCCGGCATCCGCTCGGTGGCCGCGCCGCTGCGCGACGGCGCCGGCAAGGTGATCGCCGCCCTGAACGTCACGGTGCACGCCGCCGAGACCCCGGTGGAGACGCTGGCCGAGGAGTACCTGCCGCTGCTCCTGCAGACCGCGAGCGACATCAGTGCCGACTTCGCGCTCTACGACGCGATCCCGCGTGTCCCGGCGCTCTCCGCGTCCTGAGAGGTCACCGTCCGCGTTCGGGCGCCGGCCACCCCCGGCCGGTCAGTGCTTCCAGCGCGCCGCGCCGGCGTCCCACTCGGTGTACGTGTAGGGGTTCTCCTGGATCTTGGTCTCCGGGATGTCCGGGTTCATGCCCTTGAGCCACGCCTCCTCGCCCAGCTCGCCGATCAGGTAGTCGACCGTCTGCTCCACGCTGTGCCGGGCCTTGGCGAGGTCGACGCCAACCAGTCGGTGATCGTGCTTGACCACCCGCCCGTTCACCACGACGGTGTGCACGTCACCGCGTTGGGCCTGGAACGCGACGTGACCGTAGGGGTTGAGGATCGGGAACATCACCGGCGACCGGTCGTTCTTGATCAGGACGAGGTCGGCCTTCTTGCCCGGCTCCAGGCTGCCCACCACGGCGTCCAGGCCGAGTGCCCGGCTGCCGCCCCGGGTGGCCCAGTCCACCACCTGCTCGGCGCGGAGCCGGCAGTGGGTCACGGTGTCCTGGCGGGTGTGCGCCTCCAGGTGCTCGCGGGAGCGGTCGGCGCCGAGGGTGGTGCGCATCGCGGAGAACAGGTCGCCGCTCCACCAGACGCTGGTGTCCATCGACAGTGACACCGGGATGTCGTGGTGACACAGCTGCCAGGTGGGTGGATACCCCTGGCCGGCGCTCTGCTCGCTCTCGGTGGACACCGACACCGAGCCGCCGGTGGCGGCGATGCGGTGGTACGAGTCGGCGGTCAACGTGGCGGCGTGCACGTACACGGTGGACGGGGTCATGAAACCGTGCTCGTGCATCAGCCGGATGCCGTCGTCGTTGGTGGCGCCCCAGACGCCGGCGTGGGTGGTGACCGCGACGTCGAGTTCCCGGGCGACCTCGAACGCCGCCTTCTCCGGGAAGTTCGGGTCGCCGGTGACGTCGAAGGCCAGCTGGAAGCCGAGCATGTCGTCGCGGCTGTGGAAGCGGCGGCCGACGAAGTCGCGGAACTCCGGACTGGTCGCCCACTCCCACGGGCCCTGCTGGATGTTGCCGTAGGCCAGCACGAACCGGCCCGGCACCTCCCGCAGGGCGTCCACCGCGGCGTCGGCGTGCTGGGTGGTCTGCAGGCCGTGCGACCAGTCCACGGTCGTGGTGACCCCGGCGTCGATCGCCTCGATGGCGGCGAGCAGGTTGCCGGCGTACACGTCTTCGGGCCGGAAGAGCCGGCCGGACTCCAGGTAGTACCAGACGAAGTACTGGGTGAGCGTCCAGTCCGCGCCGTAGCCGCGCATCGCGGTCTGCCACATGTGCCGGTGCGTGTCGATCATGCCGGGCATGAGGATGCCGCCGGACGCGTCGATCTCGACGGCGCCCTCGGGGGCGGCCAGCCCGACGCCGATCTCGGCGATACGCTCGCCCACCACCAGGACGTCGGCGCCGGGCAGCACCCGGTGCGCGTCGTCCATGGTGAGGACCAGTGCGTCGCGGAACAGGACCGGACGGCCAGGCTCCGGGCTCGGCCCCGCCGAGCCGGGTTCGCTTGCGCTCATTGCAGTCAACTCCCCACGTCTCCGGGGCGGCGGACAGTAGTCCGTATAACGGACAGTCCCTGGGTTGGCGCAAGTCTGTTGCGCACCCAGGTGGGTGTCAAGACGTCTCCGGGGAGTTCGTGCACCATTCGTACGCCTCCCGGACGACCCGCTTCGTTACCGGGTTCTTCCGGCCGACACCCGGTTGACAGCGACTCGACGCGGCTTCGATACTCAGTCCTGCGGACGGATGTCCGCATGACGGTCAGGAGTGGATGTGGCAACGCCGGAGCGGAACGACGGCACGGACCCGGGACGAGCGAGCGGTCCGTTGGCCGGCATACTGGTCGCCGACTTCTCGCGCATCCTGGCCGGGCCGTACGCCACCATGCTCCTCGCCGACCTCGGCGCCGAGGTGGTCAAGGTGGAGAGCCCGGCCGGCGACGACACCCGCACCTGGATGCCGCCGGTACGCGACGACGTCTCGACGTACTACCTCGGGATCAACCGCAACAAGCGGTCGATCGCCCTGGACCTGCGCGCCCCGGACGACCTGGCGGTGGCCCAGCGGCTCGCCGCCCGGGCCGACGTGCTCATCGAGAACTTCAAGCCGGGCGGGCTGCGCCGGTTCGAGCTGGACTACGCGTCGGTGGCGGCCGGCAACCCCGGCGTCGTCTACGCCTCGATCAGCGGCTTCGGCACCGGCCCGGGCGCCGCACTGCCCGGCTACGACCTGATGGTGCAGGCCATCTCCGGCCTGATGAGCCTGACCGGGGACCCGGACGGCTCGCCCTACCGGGCCGGCATCTCGGTGTTCGACGTGATGACCGGGATGCACGCCACCATCGGCATCCTCGCCGCGCTGCACCACCGCGGCGCATCCGGCCGGGGGCAGCACGTCGAGGTGAACCTGCTGTCCTCGGCGCTGTCCGGCCTGGTCAACCACAGCAGCGCGTACGTGGCCGGGGGAGTGGTGCCCTACCGGATGGGCAACGCCCACCCGAGCCTGTTCCCGTACGAGCCGCTGCCCACCGCCGACGGCGAACTCATCGTCATCGCCGGCAACGACAGCCAGTTCGCCAAGCTGTGCGCGGTGCTCGGCGTCCCCGAACTGGTCGACGACCCGCGATTCGGGCGCAACCAGGACCGCACCGCCAACCGCGAACAGTTGCGCCCGCTGCTGGTCGACCGGCTGCGCACCCGCTCGAAGGACGACTGGTTCCGGGCGCTGATCGCCGCCGGGGTGCCGTGCGCCCCGATCAACACGATCGACGGCGGCGTGGCGCTCGCCGCCGAACTCGGCCTGGAACCGGTGGTCAGCGTCGGCGACGGCGACCGCGCCGTGCCGAGCGTGCGCAACCCGATCACCTTCTCGGCGACCCCGCCGCGCTACCAGCTACCGCCGCCGGGCCTCGACGAACACGGCGCCGAGATCCGCAAGTGGCTGTCCGAGGAGCAGGAGGACCAGTGACCACCTTCCCGACGGCGATCGGCACCTCCGACGCGGACAGCATCCGCCTGCTCGGCCAGGACCTGGCCGCCGACCTGATGGGGCAGGTCGGCTTCGGCGAGCTCGCGTTCTGGCTCGTCGCGCGGCGCCGCCCCACCCCGTCCGAGGTGCGGGTCTTCGAGGCGGTGCTGGTCGCGCTGGCCGACCACGGCTTCACCCCGACCGCCATCGCCGCCCGGCTGACGTACCTCAGCGCCCCGGAATCCCTGCAGGGGGCACTGGCTGCCGGGCTGCTCGGCGGCGGCTCCCGCTTCCTGGGCGTCACCGAGGACTGCGGGCGCTTCCTCGCCGGCACCCTGGCCGGCGTGGACGGGCCGCTGCCCACCGACGACGCCGGTTGGGACGCGCTGGCGCTGACCGCCGTCGGCGCGGCGCGTGCCGAGCGCCGGTTCGTGCCCGGCCTGGGTCACCCGGTGCACAAGGTCCAGGACCCGCGTACGCCGGTGCTCATCCGCATCGCCGACGAGGAGAAGCTGCGCGGGCCGCACCTGCGGCTGTTCGAGGCGATCGGCCGGGTCCACCCGCGGGTGCTGGGCCGTACCCTCCCGCTCAACGGCGCCGGGGTCTGCGGCGCCGCGCTCGCCGACCTGGGGCTGCCGGTCGACCTGCTACGCGGGTTCGCGCTGCTGGCCCGCGCCGCCGGCCTGCTCGGGCACCTGGCCGAGGAACGCCGCAACCCGATCGGCATGGACGTCTACCTGACCGTCGACCGCAACGCCACCAACACCCCCGATCCCGCCTGAGAGGAGCCGTCATGGCCGAACTGGCCGCGGTCATCGCCTCGACCCACCACCCCTTCTACTACCGGGCCAGCACCGCGCAGGGCGAGGACCGGCCGGCCTTCGCCGACGAGTGGGTACGCAAGATCACTGCCTTCCGCGAGACGCTGACCCGGGCCAACCCGGACGTGCTCGTCATGGTCGGCTCCGACCACTTCCACCAGCTCTGGCTGGACAACATGCCGCAGTTCCTCATCGGCAAGGCGCCGTTCTACGACGCGAACTGGTACAACGAGGAACGCGAGTTCGGCCTGCCCCGGATGCTGCTCAAGGGCCAGGAGGACCTGTCCGGCTACCTGCTGCGGGAGGGCCTCGACGCCGGCTTCGACCTGGCGTTCAGCAACGAGCTGCGGATCGACCACAGCATCACCTGCCCGATCATCACCCTGCGGCCGGAGGCCGACCTGCCGATCGTGCCGGTGTACACCAACATCTTTGCCCCGCCGCTGCCGCAGCCGAAGCGCTTCGTGCAGCTGGGCAGGACGATCCGGGAGCTGATCGAGTCCTGGCCGAGCGACCAGCGGGTCGCGGTCATCGGCACCGGGCACCTGTCGCTGGAACTGGGCGGGCCACGCCAGTTCGGCGAGCACGGCCCGGACCCGGAGTTCGACCGCAGGGCGGTGGAGTGGATCGCCAGCGGCGACCTGGAGGGCTGCCTGTCCGAGGTCACCCTGGACAGCCTGCACGCCCCCGGCAACGCCACCCACGGCTTCATGGACTTCATGCTGATGATGGGCGTCGCGGGCGAGGGCGCGAAGGCCGACTACGTGGACACCCTCGACCTGTTCCACACCATGGAGGCCTACTTCACCTGGTACCCGAAGGGAGCGCCGGCGGCATGAGCAAGTACCTGCTGAACAAGTTCCTCTACACCGTCGACCGCGACCCCGAGCTGGTGGAGCGCTACCGCGACGACCCGCAAGGCACGGTGACCTGGTGGGAGGCCGAGCGGGCCAACCAGATCCTCAACTGCCACGTCCCCGAGGCCAGCACCTGGCTGCGCTTCACCGACGAGGAACGCGAGGCGCTCACCGGGCACGACTACGTGCGGCTGTTCGCCCTGGGCGCGCACCCGTTCCTGACGCTGACCCTGTTCATCGCCATGTTCGAACGCGACCACGCCGAACCGCTGAGCTTCCAGAAGGAGTACGCGCGGCGGCTCGCGCACTTCTCGCTGCCCTACCCGGACATCGCCACCTGATGCGCGCCGCGGTCATCACCGAGTGCGGCCGACCGCCCGTCGTGGTACGCCGGGAACCGCCCCGGCCGGCCGACGGGCAGCTGCGGGTGGCGGTCGCCGCAGCGCCCATCACCCCGCTCGACGTGCTGTGCGGGACCGGCACCTCGTACTTCGGGGCGCCGGCCGTGCCGTACGTGCCCGGCGTGCAGGGGGTGGGCCGGCTGGACGACGGCACCCCGGTCTGGTTCTCCACCACCGCCGGGATGCGTCCCGGCGACGGCAGCATGGCCGACTACTGCGTCGTCCCGGCGGCCGACGTGGTGCCGCTGCCCGACGACGTCGACCACACGCTCGTCGCCGCCCTCGGCCTCTCGGCGGTCGCCGCCTGGATGGCGCTGACCTGGCGGGGTGAGCTGCGTCCGGGCGAGCAGGTGCTGGTGCTCGGCGCCGGAGGCGTGGTCGGGCAGGTCGCCCTGCAGGTGGCGCGGCTGCACGGCGCCCGCCGCGTCGTCGCCGCCTGCCGCTCCGCCGCCGCCCAGGAACGGGCCCGCCGGCTGGGCGCGGACGCCGTGGTCGCGCTCGGCGCGGGCGACGACGTGGCGTCGCTCGCGGCGCGGCTCACCGAGGCGTGCGACGGGCCGGTGGACGTCGTGCTCGACCCGCTGTTCGGGGTGCCGGCCGCCGCGGCACTGCGTACCCTCGCCGCCCACGGCCGGCTGGTCAACCTGGGCAGCTCGGCGGGGGAGCGGGCCCCGTTCGACTCGGCGACCCTGCGCAGCCGGTCGCTGCGGATCCTCGGCTACACCAACAACGAGCTGACCAGCGAGCAGAAGGCAGGGGCACTGCAAACGGTCGCCGACCACGCCGCCGCCGGCCGACTGGTCCTCGACTACACGACCAGCCCGCTCGCCGAGGCGGCCGAGGCCTGGACGCGGCAGGCCGGCGGGCACGCCACCCGCCGCATCGTGCTGACCGCCGACGGAGAGCCGGGCCGCTCCCTGACGGCTGCGCCGGGCCGCGACACCTGATGTCCGCGCACCTCGCGGCACTTCCGGGGCACCCCGGCGCGGATCGACCTGCCTGCGGCGCCGGATGCCTCGGCGTCACGACGATGACGCCGAGGCATCGTCTCCGCACGCCGGGGTGGCAGTGGTCGACCCCCGGGCCTGCGGAGCCGGCCACCGGCGGGGTGGCCGTGGTCGACCCCCCGGGCCGGCGGAGCCGGCTAGCGCAGGCCGTCGAAGAACGTCCGGACGTCGTCGGCCAGCAGGTCGGGCGCCTCCAGCGCGGCGAAGTGGCCGCCGCGGTCGTACTCGGCCCAGTGCGTCACGTTCTCGGTCCGCTCGGCCAGCCGGCGGATCGCGACGTCGTTGGGGAACACGGCGATCCCGGTCGGCACCGTGCCGCGCGGGCCGCCCCAGTCAGCGACCTCGTGGAACGTCTCGTAGTACTGGTTGGCCGAGGACCGGGCGGTGGCGGTGAACCAGTAGATCGCCACGTTGGCCAGGATGCGGTCCCGCGCCACGGCCTGCTCGGGCAGGTCCGCCGCCGGATCGGTCCACTCCTTGAACTTCTCCACGATCCAGGCGAGCTGCCCGACCGGGGAGTCCGTCAGCGCGTACGACAGGGTCTGCGGGCGGGTGCCCTGGATGTGCATGTAGCCCATCATGTCGTCGTTGAAGCGCTGGAACAGCGCCAGCCGCCGCTGTTCCGCCTCGGTCAGCCCGGTCAACTCCCCCTGCGGGAAGGTGACGAACGCGTTGGCGTGCACCCCGATGACCTGCTCCGGCGCGACCCGCCCGACCTGCGGCCCGATGAACGCCCCGATGTCGCCGCCCTGCACGCCGTACCGCTGGTAGCCGAGCCGGGCCATCAGGCCGGCGAAGGCGCGGGCGGTGTGCGCGTGGGTCCAGCCGGACGCCGCCGGGGCCGGCGAGAAGCCGTGCCCGGGCACCGACGGGATGACCAGGTGGAACCGGTCGCTCAGTAGGCCGATCACGTCGAGGAACTCGACGACCGTGCCGGGCCAGCCGTGGATGAGCAGCAGCGGCACGGCCGCCGGGTCGGTGGAGCGGATGTGCAGGAAGTGCAGCCGCTGCCCGTCCACGTCGGCGACGAACTGCGGGTACCGGTTCAGCTCGGCCTCCTGCTTGCGCCAGTCGAAGCCGTCCCGCCAGTAGCCGGCCAGTTCCTGGAGGTAGCCCACGGGCACGCCGCGCTCCCAGCCGACCCCCGGCAGCTCGTCCGGCCAGCGGGTCGCGGACAGCCGGCGGTGCAGGTCGTCGAGGTCGGCCTCGGGGATCTCGATGCGGAAGCTCGTCATCTCGGTCATGACTCGACGCTATCGACCCTTGAGGACAGATCTTGTCCTCGATGTCTGCGAGACTCTGGCGAATGTGGGAGACCTCCGGTCGCTTGCTGCGGCTGCTGTCGCTGTTGCAGAACCGGCGCGACTGGTCCGGTGCCGCCCTGGCGGAGCGGCTCGGGGTCACCGTGCGGACGGTGCGCCGCGACGTGGACCGGCTGCGCGGCCTCGGCTACCCGGTGCACGCCACCCCCGGGGTGGCCGGCGGCTACCGGCTCGGCGTCGGTGCGGCCCTGCCGCCGCTGCTGCTCGACGACGACGAGGCGGTCGCCGTCGCGGTCGGGCTGCGCACCGCCGCCGGCGGCACCGTCGCCGGCATCGAGGAGACGTCGGTACGCGCCCTGGCCAAGCTGGAACAGATGCTGCCGCCCCGGCTGCGGCACCGGGTCGGCGCGCTGGACGCGATGACGGTGCCGCTGACCGGATCGGGCCCCACCGTGCCGTCCGAGGTGCTCACCGCGGTGGCGCTGGCCTGTCGTGACCACCAGCGGCTGCGGTTCGACTACCGGTCGCGCGGCGGCGAGCCGGGCGTCCGTACCGTCGAGCCGCACCGGCTGGTGCACACCGGCCGGCGCTGGTACCTGGTTGCCTGGGACGTGGAGCGGGCCGACTGGCGTACCTTCCGGGTCGACCGGATGATGCCCCGGATCCCCACCGGCCCCCGTTTCACGCCCCGCGAGCCACCGGCGGACGTCGCCCGGTACGCCTCCCAGGGGATCGCCACGGACGCGTACCGCTACCGCGGCCAATTCCTGCTCCGAGTGCCGCTGGCCGAGGCCGCCGCGGTGATCACCCCCACCTCCGGGGTGCTGGAGCCGGTCGACGCGCACTCGTGTCTGTTGAGCACCGGCGGCAACAACCTCCGTACGATGATCATCTGGGTGGCCGTCCTCGGCTTCGAGTTCGAGGTCCTCGACCCGCCGGAACTCGTCGCCCACGCGGCCGAGGTCGGCGCGCGACTCACCCGGGCGGCGGCAGCCCGGCGCTGTCCCACCGGCGGGCTGGGCGAAACCGCCCAGCCCGGAGGGTTGAGCTGAAGTCCGGTTCAGGTTCGATGATCATCGGGTGACCAGCACACGACCGCCCGCCCCGGCTCGGGGCCTCCGTTCCACCGCCGGCACCGGATACCTGGCCGGGCTCTTCGTCGACGCCCTCGGCTCGGGGCTCTACCTGCCGCTCACGGTGCTCTTCTTCCACCAGGTGACCCGGTTGCCGGTGACGAGCATCGGCCTCGGCCTCACCCTCGCGGCGATCGCCGGCGTGGCCGCCAATCCGGTGGCGGGCGTGCTCGCCGACCGGTTCGGGGCACGGCACGTCGTCATCGCCAGCTACCTCGCGAGGGCGGTGGGATTCGCCTGCTATCCGCTGGTCGACGGCTTCACCGCGTTCGTCGCCGTCGCCGCACTGGTCGCCGTCGGGGACCGGAGCTACTACGCCGCCAACAGCGCGTACGTCGCGGACCTGGCGGAGGGGGCCGCCCGGGACCGGCTCTACGCGCTGGTCCGCACCGCGCGCAACGTCGGCTTCGGGCTCGGTGGGCTGTTCACCGCGGCGGCGGTGGAGTTCGTCGGAACATCCGGGTACCACCTGATCGCCGTCGGCAACGCGGCGAGCTTCCTTCTCGCGGCGGCGCTGCTCGCCGGCACCGCACGGGGCACGGGAGGGGGTCGCCGTGCCGACCCGCCGCACGCCGACCCGCCGAGCCTGCTCGGCATGTTCGCCGGTTACCGCCGCGTCCTCACCGACCGGCCGTACCGGCGGCTGGTCCTGGCCGAGCTGGCGTTCACCGTCGCCCACCAGATCTTCCCGCTCGCCGTACCCGTCTACGCCGCGATGGTGCTGGACGCGCCGGCCGGTCTGCTGGGCGTGCTGTTCACCGTCAACGCCGTCCTCGTCGGCGCCGGTCAACTGGCGGTGCTGCGGTGGCAGCGCACCGTACGCCGGACCCACGCCATGGCCTTCGCGGGCGTGGTCTTCATCGCTGCGTTCGGGGCCTTCGCGCTCGCCGCCCGGCTGCCCGCCGGGGTCGGCGTGGCGGTCGGGCTGCTGGCCGCGACGCTGCTGTTCACCCTCGGGGAACTGCTGCACACCGCACCGTCGGCGTCGCTCGGTGCCGGCGCGGCACCGCCGTCGCACCGGGGCCGCTACCTCGCGGTCTACCAGCTCACCTGGGCGGTCTCGGCGATCCTCGCGCCGGCCGGGGTCACCGGCCTGGTCAGTGCGAACCCGCAACTGCTCTGGCTGGCCGCGGCCGGCATCGTCGCGGTGGCCAGCCTGACCCTGCTCCGGCTCGCCCCCCGCCTACCCGTCGACGCGGTCTGGCCGGAGCCGGTCGGGGACGGCGGGCGACGCGGTGCGGGGTCAGGCGTCCAGGCCCTGGTCGGTGGCGGCCGACCGGCTCGCCGGTAGCACCAGCTCCCCGCCGTCGACCCGCTCGACGTCGACGAACCCGGCCTGCCGGTAGCCGGCCAGCACGGCGGGCTCGTCGCCCCACGACTCCAGCTCCGCCGGCCCGGGGCCGAGCAGGGCGCAGGCCGCGGCGAGCAGGCGGGCGTAGTGCCCCTAGCCGGCAGGGTGGGTCACCGGCGGCGCGGCGGCCGGGGAGGAGCCGGGCCGGGCCCCGGCCAGTGGATCGGCCAGCAGCGCGGCGAAGGCCAGCTCCGCCGCACCGACCAGCGTCGCGTCGTCGCCCAGGGTCGAGACGGAGAGCTGCACCCGCTCCCGGGAGACCGGCAGCACGTTCTCCGCGATCCGCGCGCGGACCTGGGCGGCCGACCCGCGGTACACGTCGCGCAGCATGCCGCCGAAGACCACCAGGCCGGGGTTGAACAGGTTGATCAGGTTCGCCACGCCGATGCCCAGCCAGTCGCCGATCCGCCGCAGCGCGTCCCGCGCCGCCGGGTCGCCGTGGTCGGCGGCGTCCACCACTGCCCGTACCGCCTCGCGACCGATCAACCCCGCCGGCCGGTCGGCCGCGTCCAGCAGGGCACGCTCGCCGACCTCGGCCTCCAGGCAGCCGCGCGAGCCGCACCCGCAGGGCCGCCCGTCGTACGGGTTCACCATCATGTGCCCGAGTTCGGCGCCGTACCCGGCGTCGCCGTCGAGGAGTTCGCCGTCGACGATGATCCCGCCCCCGACGCCGACGTCCCCGTGCAGGTAGATCAGGTTGCGGACGCCAACCCCGGCCCCGCGCTGGTGTTCCGCCATGGCGCCCAGGTGGGCCTCGTTACCGACCAGCACGGGCAGGTCGAGGCCGAGCCGGCGGCCGAGTTCGGCGCCGAAGGCCTGGTCCACCCAGCCCATGTCCGGTCCGAACCGGACCATCCCGTCCGAGGGCCGGATCATCCCGCAGTAGGACGCCCCGACGCCGACGCAGACCGAGTCCGGCGGTGTGCCGTCCCGCAACTCGCGGCCGAGCTCGGCCAGCACGCCGACGACGACGTCCAGGTCGGCACCGGCCCGGGACCGGACGGCATCGCGTCGGTCGATGATCGTCCCACCCAGCCCCACCCGGGCCGCGGCCAACCGGTCCACCGCCACGTCGAAGGCGAGCACGTGAACCCGCTCGGACTCCGGCCGGACCACCACCGACGGCCGGCCCGCCCGGCCGGTCGACGACAATCCGGACTCCCGGACCAGCCCCGCCGCCGCCAGGTCCGCGGTGAGCGCCATGATCGTGCTGCGGTTCAGCCCGGTACGCGTGCCGAGCGCGGCGCGGGACAGCGGGCCGTGCAGGTGCACGTGGCGGAGCAGGGCACCGAGGTTGCGCCGACGGATCTCCTCTGGAGCGCGTCCGTCGTCCCGCGTCATCCGGCTCTTGAGCATCACGAGAACCCTGGTCGGCTGGTGGAAACCTACCCGCAAAGATACGCGTCCCGTAAAGCGTTGACGACGGCCCGACCCGGACGGTCGACCGGTGCGCCACGGCCCGCTACCGGTCGGTACGACGGACCGGGGCCCCGCGTCACCGCCCGGCGGACCGGCGGCCGAGCCGCGGACCCGGTTGCCGGATCGCCTGTCCGTTCCGGCGGCCCTTGGCAGAGTGAGGGGGTGGCGGACAAGGGGCCGAAGGTGGCGGCTGGCCGGATCCAGCTGGTGGGGGAGTCCAGCGCGGTCAGCCGGCTGGAGCTCTTCCTCGACCTGATCTTCGTCTTCGCGTTCGTCACCGTGACCGCCATGGCCGCCGCCGACCTGACCGTGGCGAACCTGCTGCACGCCGGGGTGCTGCTGGTCCTGCTCTGGTCCTGCTGGCTGTCGTACGCCTGGGTCGGCAACGCGGTCCGGGTGGACCGCGGCGTCATGCCGGTGGCCATGTTCGGCCTGGCGGCGATCGTCCTGGTGATGGGCGCGAACCTGCAGGAGGCGTTCGCCGACAAGCCGGGCGGCCTGCCCGGGCCGCTGCTCTTCGTGATCTGCTACCTGGTCATCCGGTCCAGCACGCTGCTGATCCTGACGATCGTCACCCGGTCGACGCCCGACCACCGCCCCGGGCTCGCGCAACTGTGGCTACCCCTGTTCGCCGCGGCGGTGGTGCTGCTGGCCGCGGCGCTGCTGCCCCGGCCGCTCGGCGAGGGCAGCGTGGCGGGGGAGTGGGCCCGGTTCGGCCTGCTGCTGCTCGCCCTCGTGGTCGAGTACGGCGGCTCGATGGCGTTGCGGCTGACCTCGTGGCCGATCTCCTCGGTGAAGCACTGGACGGAGCGGTTCCACCTGATCATCCTGGTGGCCTTCGGCGAGATCATCATCTCCGCCGGCATGGGTCAGGGCGTCGGCACCGGCACCCCGGTCAGCTGGGGGGTGGTCAGCGGCGCGGTGCTCAGCATGCTGCTGGTGGGCGTGCTCTGGTGGACGTACTTCGACATCGCCCGGTTCGGCGCGGAGGACGCGCTGGAGCGGGCGTCGGGCCGGACCCGCGCGCTGCTCGCCCGGGACGCGTACACCTTCCTGCACCTGCCGATGATCGCCGGACTGATCCTGCTCTCCCTCGGGCTCAAGCACACCTTCAACGGCCTCGCCTTCAAGTCGATACAGCACGAGTCCGGGCTCGGCCTGTTCGCCCTGTACGGCGGGGTGGCGCTGTACCTGGTCGGCCTGATCGCGTTCGAGCGCCGGTCGATGGGCCTGCTCGGTCGCGGGCCGATCACCGGCGTCGCCCTGGTGCTCGTGCTGGCCCCGGTGGCGGCGCACCTGCCGGTGGTGCTCGGTCTGGGGCTGCTGGCCGCGGCCGTGGTCAGCCTGGTGATGCTGGACCGCACCGTCTTCCGGGTCCGGCACCGGGCGCTGCACGGGGCGATCGAACCGGTCACCGAGCGGTTCAGCGGCGTCACCCCGAAGGAGCTCTTCCTCGACCTGGTCTACGTCTTCGCCTTCATCCAGGTGACCGAACTGATGACCGCGGTACCCAACGCGCGCGGGCTGTTCGAGGGGGTGGTGGTGCTGGCCCTGCTCTGGTGGTCGTGGTCCTGCTACGCCTGGCTGGGCAGCGCGTTCCGGACGGAGAACGCGGTCGCCCGGGCGATGCTGCTCGGTGCCGCGGCGAGCATCCTGGTCATCGCCATCACAGTGCCCGTGGTCTTCGCCGACCTGCCCGGCGGACTGTCCGGACCGGTGGTCTTCGTGACCGCGTACGGCGTGGTACGGGCGCTGAACCTCGTCGCCTTCTGGATGATCACCCGGCGCGACCGGGCCTTCCGGGGCCAGTTGGTGCGCCTAGCGGTGCCGGCCGCCGTGGTGCTCGCGCTGCTCTACGCCGCTGCCGCCGTGCCGCAGACGTCGACCGACCCCGACGCCTTCCAGCCGGTCCGCTCGGCGCTCTGGGTCGCCGCCGTCGTGGTCGACTTCGGCAGCGGTTACCTGCTGAACGCCCGGCACTGGCTGGTCCGCTCCGCGGAACACTGGGCCGACCGGTTCGGGCTGATCATCCTGGTCGCGCTGGGCGGCGCGATCGTCTCGACCGGCCTGTCGGTCACCAACCGGGCGGTCTCCACCATGATGGTCCTCGCCACGGTACTCGGACTGGTGCTGATCGCGACGCTGTGGTGGGCGTACTTCGACGTCGACGCCACCATGGGGCAGCGCCGGGTGCAGAGCCTGAGCGACGGGCAGCGCAGCCGGCTGGCGCTCGAGGCGTACACCTACGCGCACCTGGTGATGATCATCGGAATCGTGCTGGTCGCGCTCGGGCTTCGCAAGACGGTGGCGGAGGTCGAGCGGTTCCACGGTCCGGTCGGGTGGGACATGCCCCTGCTCACCCTCTTCGGCGGCGTGATCCTCTTCCTGCTCGGCGACAAGCTCTTCTGGTGGCGCATCACGCAGCGGATCCGCCCCCTGCGGGTGGTCGCGATCCTCACGCTGATCGCGCTGACGGCGGTGTGCACCCGGGTGTCCCGGCTGGCCGGGCTGGCGGTCCTCGCCGCCGCGCTGACCGCCTTCGCGCTGGCTGAGACGATCAGCACCCGCCAGGTGCGCCGGGCCATCCGCGAGCCGCTGGTGCCCGAGTCGGCCACGCCGCCTCTCCGCAAGCACTGACCCGTGGCGTGGTTGCGCGGCGCGCGGCGCCGGTCAGCCCCGGGGCAGCGCTTGTCAGGGGGTGCGGGGCACCGGTTGGGCCAGGGCCCGCAGATCGGCCGGCAGCTGCGCCAGCGCCTCCTCGAACTCGGCGTGCCCGACCACCCGGTGCAGCGTCTGCAGGACGGCCCGCACGCCGGCCTCGGCGACGTCGGGCGCCACGTCGGCCCGCTCCGCCACCCGCCGCAGGAACTCGTCGTGCCCGAACGCCTCCGGATCCTCGGTGCCCTTGATCAGCAGCGGACGCAGCTCGGCCGCCACATGGTCGGCCAGGTCGGCCGCCTCGCCACCGCTGATCCGCTCGGTGAGGGTGCGCAGGGTGGCCTCGGTGAGGGATCGCGCCGTCTCCGGCGGGACGTTCGCCCGCGCGGCCACCTTGTCGAAGAACTTCAGCTCAGCCATGCGCCGTCCTTCCCGTGCCGGAGACCGTGGCTACCCGCGCCGACCGGCGGCAAACGGCCGCCGCTCGACCGTCGCTCGGCCGCCCGTCCGCCCGTGCTCAGTCGCCGAGCCGCTGCCGGGCCAGGAACTTCGGCACCACCATCCGCCACGCCTCCGTCACCAGCTCGGTCATCTGGTCGTGGTCGAGCCGTTCCGGGTGGCAGCACACCCAGTTGAACCGCAGATCGGCCGCGCCGGGCAGGAAGAACACCTCCGGCTCGGCGGCGACGAGGCCGTCCCGCTGCTCCTTCGGGTAGCCGAAGCCCATCGTCCGCTCGTCGCGGGAGAAGGCCACGTAGACGATCGCGCCCACCCGGAACTTGATCCGGTCGCGGATCACGTGTTCGGTGGTGCGGGGCAGCGTCCGGGCCAGCGCGCGGACGTCGGCGACGGTCACCATGGCGTCACGGTAGCGACGCCCTCCGACAGTCGATCACCGTCGTCGACCTGGCGACCGCCGCGGGCGCCGTCGCCGGCCGGCCGCGGGGCGGCACCCGGCGGCTCGGGGCGCTCCGGGGACCGCCGGGGGCCGGGACGTCCCGCCCGCGATCAGGAGCGGCGGAGGCGGGGCACGACTGGGCGGATCTCCACCGGTGCGCCCGGCCGGCCCCCGGCGCGGGAGCGGTACCCGGGGACGCCGACGCAGGTGAAGAGCAGCGCCGCGAGCTCGTCCGGCTCGGCCAGCAGGCCGGGCACCTCCGAGTCGATGAAGGTCATCCCGGACGCCCCCGCGCCCAGGGCGTACGCGGCCAGGTGCAGTCGGCCCTCGACCAGCCCGGCGGCGAGTTGGGCGTCCCGGTAGCCACGGTCGTCCAGCGTCGCCAGCGGCACGGCCGCGATGACCACGTACGCCGCGTCGCCGGCGAGCGACTGGTCCAGGCAGATCCGCAGCAGCTCGACGCGCAGGTTGCCGGCGCGCACCGGGCGGGACAGGTCGGGCCACCGGTACAGGCCGGGTGCCAGGTCGTCGACGCCGTGCACGGCGACCCAGTGCGGCACCGGCACCCCGCGCAGGGCCGCGGCCAGCGGCCATTCCAGCGCGGTGCGGGGCAGCGTGCGGGAACGATCCATCCGCCGCTGCGAGCCGCGCCGGCGTACCACCTCGTCCAGCGTGTCGGACGGCGGGAAGTCCGGCAGCGGGTCCGCCTGCGGCCACGGCTGCCCGAGGTCGGTCCGGTCGCCCGCGCGCTGCGCGGCGGTGCAGAGGGGCAGCTCGATCGGCGGCAGGTCGCCCGGGGTGGCCGGGCCGGCGGGTCCGATCGCCGGCTCACCGTCGCCGAGGGAGAGCAGGGCGAGCGGGTACTCGTGCACCCCGTCCGCGCCGACCAGGGCCCGGACCGCGGCGTCTGGGAAGCGGGACCGCAGCCGGGCCGGGAGGCCGGCGCTCGCGGCGGCCGCCGACAGCTGGGACAGCAGCGTGCCGGCGTCCCAGTAGAGGTGCCGCCAGCCCCGCTCGGCGTAGCGCCATCCGGTCCGCCACGGCACGCCGGTCACGACGAGCGTGGTCACCGCGCCGGCGGCGGCGGGGGCGACCTGGACCAGCGCGTGCCGGGCCGGGTCGTACCAGTGCACGCCGTCCGGGATTCCGGTGACGCCACGGGTGCTCGCGTACACCTCCAGCGGGAAGCGGGCGCCCGCCGACCCGGCGGCCCGGTAGAAGATCGGCCGACCGTCGCGCCGGGCGGTGCGCACCACCCCGGCGCCGAGGAAGAGCACCCGCCCGAGCTGCGCCGCGTCGAGCGGGCGCGCCGGGCCGGTGACGCCGGCGAGAACGGCCGTCGCGGGTACGCCCGGGTCGGGCAGGTCCCGCGGCAGCGCCACGACGGGAAGCGCGTCCGGGTAGCCCTTCATCGGCGGAGGCAGGGTCGCGGGATCGTTCGGGACGAGATCCTGGCGCACCCGCGGGTCGTCCGCCGGCACGTTCCACTCGCGGCTCGGCAGGTACGAGGTCAGCCGGTGCAGCAGGCCGGCGCCGGAGTCGAGATCCACCCGGCCATCCTGCCAGCCGAGCCGACGCCGGGACGGGCTCGGTGCGGACGTCGGTTTCGCATTGCAGTCGCATCGTGAAACGGGTAGGTTCTTTCGCAATGCAACTGCATTGTAAAGAGGTGTTGGCATGTGGGTGATCCCGCTCACCGAGGTGACCGGCGAGATGGTCGACCTGGTCGGTGGCAAGGCAGCCGGGATCGGCGAGCTGATCCGCGCTGGTGAGCGCGTGCCCGCCGGCTTCTGCGTCACCACCGCCGCCCACGACCGGGGCGCCGTCCCGGAGGCCGAGGTCGCGCGGGCGTACGAGCTGCTCGGTGGCGGGCTGGTCGCGGTGCGCTCCAGCGCCACCGCGGAGGATCTGCCGGACGCCAGCTTCGCCGGCCAGCAGGACACCCGGCTCGGCGTCACCGGGCTGCCCGACCTGCTGGCCGCGATCCGCGCCTGCTGGGACTCGCTGCACCACCCGCGCGCCGTCGCCTACCGCGACGCCCACCAGATCGACCATGGGTCGGTGCGGATGGCCGTCGTCGTGCAGCGGATGGTCGATCCGGCCGCCGCCGGGGTGCTGTTCACCGCCAACCCGCTCACCGGCTGCCGCACCGAGACGGTGGTGGAGGCCGCCCCCGGCCTCGGCACCGCCGTGGTGGACGGCGCCACCGAGGTCGACCGGTACGTCCTCGACGACGCGCCGCCCGCCGCCGGGGGTCCGCTGACCGCCGCGCAGCTGACCGAGCTGCGCGCGACCGGCCGTCGGCTCCAGCAGCACTTCGGCGTCCCGCAGGACGTCGAGTGGGCGTACGACCACGACGGCGTGCTCTGGCTGCTGCAGTCCCGCCCGATCACCACGCTGTTCCCGCTCCCGCCGGACACCGGCAAGCCCACCCCCCGCGTCTACCTGGAGTTCGGTCACGTCCAGGGCATGCTCCAGCCGGCCACCCCGATGGGCATGTCCAGCCTGAAGACGCTGGTCGCCGGGATGCTGGCCGCGTTCGGACTGACCGTCGAGGTCACCGACATCGGCGGGCGACTCTACGGCGACCTCACCGACCTGGTCCGCGACCGGACCACCCGCAAGCGGCTGGTCAAGCTGATGGCGGTGGACTTCGGCCCGCGCGCGCAGGCCGTGGTGGAGCACCTGCTCGCCGACCCGCGGTTCGCCCCGCAGCCGGGCGCCGGTGCCCGCCGGGCCCGCTCCGGTCCGGCCCTGCGGACCGGCCTGCGCGCCGTCGCGGGGGTCACCCGCTCGTTGGCCCGGCCGGACGCCGCCCGGGAACGGCTGTTCCGGGAGGTCGAGCAGCTCAGGCTCCGCTCGGCCGCGCCCGCCGGGCTGGCCACCGCCGCCGAGCGGCTGGAGTTCGTCCGGGCCCAGGACCCCTCGGCCGGCACCGACGACATCGTCTGGCCGATCGTCGCCGGCATGCTCGCCGCGGCGCTGCCGCCCACGCTGCTCGACGGCGTGGCCAGCCGCGACGAGATCAACACCGTGCTCGCCGGCATGCCCCACAACGTCACCCTCGACATGGACTTGGCGCTGTGGCGGCTGAGCCAGCGCGCCGGTGACCACCGTGACCTGCTGCTCAGCACGCCGCCGCCGGAGTTGGTCGCCCGCTACCGGCGGGGGACGCTGCCCGACGTCGGGCTGGCGGACTTCCTGGACCGCTACGGCCACCGCGCGGTCGCCGAAGTGGACCTCGGCGTGCCCCGGTGGGACGAGGACCCCACGCCGGTCTTCGCCATGCTCGCCAACTATCTGCGGGTCACCGACCCCGAGCAGGCGCCCGACCGGCGCTACGCCCGCGCCGCGGCGATCGCCGAGGCGACCCTGGCGGACCTACTCGCGCGGGCCCGCCGCCGCCGGCCGGTCCGCGGCCGGCTCGCCGGGTTCCTGCTGCGCCGGGCGCGGTCGCTGGCCGGGCTGCGCGAGGCCGGCAAGTTCGCCGGCCTGTACCGGCTGCGCGAGATGCGCCGGCAACTGCTGCTGATCGGCGCCGACCTGGCCGGGCGCGGGTTGCTGGCGCAGCCGGGCGACGTCATGTTCCTGACCCTGGACGAGACGCACGCGGCCGTGCACGACGGGGCCGACCACCGGGCGACGGTGGCCGCCCGGCAGGCGGTGCACCGGCGGGAACTGCGCCGGCGCACGGTTCCGGTGGCGGTGCTCTCCGACGGCACCGACGTCGAGGCCGTCCTGCCCGCCCGGCCCGCCCCGGACGGCGCGCTGCGCGGCGTGGGAGCAGCCGCCGGCCGGGCCACCGGACCGGCCCGGGTGGTCCACGACCCCGCCACCGCGCGCCTCGAACCCGGCGAGGTCCTGGTCGCGCCGACCACCGACCCCGGCTGGACACCGCTGTTCCTCACCGCCGCCGCGCTCGTCACCGAGACCGGCGCGGTGATGGCCCACGGCCCGACCGTGGCCCGCGAGTACGGCATCCCCGCCGTGATCTGCGTGCCCGACGCCACCCGCCGGATCCGCACCGGGCAACTGGTCACGGTGGACGCCGCGGCCGGGACGGTGACCATCGAGGACCCCGGCGCCGCGCCGACGGCCGGTCACCGGTCCGATCGCGCCGTGACAGCATGACGCCATGCCGAAGAGGGTCGACCGTCACGAGCGGCGCACGCTCATCGCCGACGCGTTGATGCGGGTCGCCGCCCGGCAGGGACTGGAGGCGGTGAGCCTGCGCCATGTGGCCACCGAGGCCGGCGTCTCGCCCGGCCTGGTGCAGCACTACTTCCGCACCAAGGACGAGATGATGGCCTTCGCCATGGGCGTGGTCCGGGACCGCAGCCAGGCCCGGATCACCGACGCGGTCAGCCGGCTGGGCGAGGATCCGCCACCCCGGCAACTGCTCCGGGCCATGATCACCGCGCTGCTGCCGTTGACCGAGGAGTCGCGCGCCGACGGGCGGGTCGCGCTGGCGTTCCTGGCCTACACCGCGGTACGTCCGGAGGCCAACGCCGGCACCCGCGAGGAGACCGGGCAACTGGTGGACTTCGTCGCCGGTCTCCTGCCGGCGTCCCGCCGGGACGCGGCGGCCGGGGTGCTGGCCCTGATGGAGGGGCTGGGCCTCTACCTGCTCGGCGGCCAGTACAGCGCGGAGCGGGCGCTGGCCGCGCTGGACACCCACCTCGACAGCCTCTACGGCCCGGCGGACGGGCCAGCGGGCCGCTGACCCCGACCCCCAGGTCGTTCGAGTACCACCCGGAGCGGTTCGCGGCGGCCGGCTGGCTCCGCCCGCCGCCCCAGCCGGCTCGCCCCGGGCGGCTCGCCTCAGGCGGCCCGACTGTACCGTTCCTGGCCCAGGTCGACCTCGGCTTCGGCGTCGGCGGCATGGAGCGGGTGGCCGTCTTCCCGCTGCTCGCCTGGACCGTCGGGGTCGCGCTCCGGGTGCTGGCCGCGCGCCGGCACCGACCGGAATCCGCCCCGCCGGTCACATCGGCCGGCCGCGGCGGGTCAACCGGGTAGGGACCTCGGCGAGGAAGGCGTGTGACAGGTGGACGAGCGCGAGTGGCTGACTGAGCGGTTCGAGGAGCACCGGAGCCGGCTGCGGGCGGTGGCGTACCGGATGCTCGGTTCGGTCAGTGAGGCCGACGACGCCGTCCAGGAGGCCTGGTTGCGGGTCAGCCGCGCCGACGCCGGCGGCGTGGAGAACCCGGCCGGTTGGCTGACCACGGTGGTGGCCCGGGTGTGCCTGAACATGCTGCGCTCGCGCGGGTCGCGGCGGGAGGAGCCGTTCGACGTACGGGTGCCGGACCCGGTCATCAGCCCGGACTCCGGCCTGGACCCGGAACACCAGGCGGTGCTGGCCGACTCGGTCGGGTTGGCGCTGCTGGTGGTGCTGGAGACGCTGACCCCGGCCGAGCGCCTCGCGTTCGTGCTGCACGACATGTTCGCGGTGCCCTTCGAGGAGATCGCGCCGATGGTCGACCGGTCACCGGCCGCGGCCCGGCAACTGGCCAGCCGCGCCCGCCGCCGGGTACGCGGGCAGGCGCCGGCGCCCGACGCCGACCTCGCCCGCCAGCGGAGGGTGGTCGACGCGTTCTTCGCCGCCGCCCGCGACGGCGACTTCGACGCGCTGGTCGCGGTGCTGCACCCGGAGGTCGTGCTGCGCTCCGACGGTGGGTCGGCCCGCCCGCGCCACACCGTGGTCGTCACCGGCGCCCGGGCGGTCGCCGGGCAGGCGGTCACCTTCGGGCGACTCTCCCCGTTCGCCCGCCCGGCGCTGGTCAACGGGACGGCCGGGGTCGTGGTGGTGGCCGACGGCCGGCCGCTGTCGGTGATGGGCTTCACCGTCACCGACGGCCGGATCGTCGCCATCGACGTGCTCGCCGACCCGGACCGGCTGGCCGCGCTCGACCTGACCGTGGCCGACTGACCGGGGCCGCCGCAAGGGCGGCGGCGCCGGGACGGCGGCTGGGATCGGTTCCGGTCGGGCCGGCGTCGCCGCGGCTCACCGGCTCGCGTCGTCGGTCTCCGCGCCTGTAGGAAAGCTTCCATCCTCCCGTTGACTTCGGTGATTTGTGACACAACAATCAGCGTCTATATAGACCCTGATCGTTTTCGATCACGTTCCTGGAGGGGAGGTACCCATGGCAGCTCTGCAAGGTGAGGTGTCCTGGTTCTGCTGCGGCAGCGCCTGGGGTCCCTGCGGCACGGCCGGCGGTGGCGCCTGCGGCACCTGCAGATCCGGCAACTACCAGCACGCCTGGCCGAACACCTCGGACGCGTGCCTGGCCATCACCCGCCCGCACGCCTGCGGGATCACCGGGATGAGTCGCCGCGGTTGCGGCTTCCGGCACTACACCACCAACCTGTGCAACGGCGCCCGGATCGGCACCACGATCGCCGACTGCGGACCGCAGACCGACCTGTTCTGCGGCGAGCGCACCTGCTGCGGCTCGGCCTGCGGCAGCAACCGGGTGATCGACCTGACGCCCGCGGCGTACAGCGCGATCGCCAGTCTCTCCACCGGGCTGCGGCCCTGCTCGGTCACCACCTGAACGGGAGGGCACCACCATGGACCAGACCCTGGACCGTCGGCGGCTGCTCGCCACCGCCGCGCTCGGCGGCGTGGTCGGCGCCACCGCGCTCGGCTCGCTCGCCCCGGAGGCCGCCTTCGCCGCCGAGGCCGCCGCCGTCGAGCCCGGCGCGCCGGACCCGAACTTCGCCGAGGGCCGGATCAGCAAGATCTCCGGCAGCATGCTGCTGGTCACCGGCTCGGACACCGTGCTGCACTCGATCCGGATCACCGACGGCACGAGCATCTGGAAGCTGCACCCGACCACCTTCGACCGGGTGTCCGTCGGCGACGGGCTGTACGCCCGCGGCGTCCGGCTGCCGGACGGCACGCTCGCCGCCGACTCGGTGTGGGTCAACATCGTCAACCTGCACGGGCACATCGCGGCGGTCGGCCGCAACGTGCTGCACCTCGACCACAAGGGCCAGCGCATCCTCGCGCACGTGGTGCCCGGCCGGTCGGCGGCGGTCTACAACGGCACCCCGGCGATCAGCGACATGTCGCTGCTGCGGGTCGGCCGGCACGTCCAGGTGCTCGGCGCCTGGCACCCGGACACCAACGAGATCGACATCGCCACCGTCTACGCCGCCGCCTGACGCGCGGCGCCCCGGGCGGCACCGGTTCGCCCGGGGCGCCGCCGCCGGACCGTTCGAGGGGAGAACCCATGATCGAAATGATCGCGGCGCTGCAACCACTGCTCGTTGGTGCGGTGCTGATCTGGTCCGCCCGCGTCAAGCTGGTCAGCCGGCACGCCGCCGCCGCGGCCCACCGGTCGGCGCTCGTCCGGCTGGTCGGTCAGCGCCGGGCGTTGCCGGCGTACCGGCTGCTCGGCGGCGTCGAGCTGACCCTCGGCGGGCTGCTCCTGCTGCCACCCGTTCTGCGGCTGGAGGCGGTCGCCGCGACCGTGCTGGCCGCGGGCTTCCTCGCGTACCTCGGCTACGCCCGCCGGGCCGCGCCAACCTCGTCCTGCGGGTGCCTGAGCGCCCGGCCGACCCCGGTCTCCGGTCGCAGCCTGGCCCGGGCCGGGCTGCTGGTGGCCGCCGGCGGTCTGGCCGTGCTGGCCGCCACCGGCTGGCCGGACGCGCTCGGCGGCCGGCCGGTGGCCGGCGGCGCGGTGCTGATCGCCGAACTGGCGGCGGTGGTGGCGCTCTCGCCCGAGCTCGACCGGGCCTGGCTGCTGCCGCTGCGCCGGGTGCGCGCCCGGCTGACCCACCCGCTGCGCGGCGGCTCCGGTGTACCGCTGCTCGCCACCGTTCAGCAGCTCCAGCTCAGCGACGCCTACCGCCGGGTGGCGGCGCTGCTCCGCTCGGACGTCCGGGAGCACTGGGACGTCGGCGAGTGGCGCTTCGTCGCACACGCCGCGCGCTACCAGGGCCGCCCGGTGACCGCGGTGTTCGCCGTGCCGCTGGCCGACCCGGAGCCCGAGGCGGTCCGGGTCGCCCTGGTCGACGACGCCACCGGGCACACCCTGCTCAGCCTGGCCGGCACCGCGCCGCCCACCAGTGGCCGGCTCGCCGTCGTGCCGGTGTGACAGCCGACCGCCCCGTCCGCCGGGTCACCGGCGGACGGGGCCTGGCACGCCGCGAGGGCGGCACCCGGTGTGGGCGCCGCCCTCGTGGGCCGGTGGTCACTTCAGGAAGGGCAGCCGCCGCACGATCCGCAGTCGGCTCCAGTACCGGCCGAGGCCGAGGGTGTTGCCGGCGGCGGTGAGGGCGAGGACCCCGAGGACGCCGGCGTAGATGAGGTGGTCGTCCATGAAGGGGTTGTTCGCCGGGGGCAGGACGGCCGTCCACATCATGACCAGGAGCAGCGCGCCGGCTGCGGCGGCGATCCGGATGCCGATGCCGAGCATCAGGGCGGTGCCGATGGCGGCGAGACCGATCATGAAGAGCCAGTCGGCCCAGGCGGCGCCGGCGAACGCGCGGTAGAAGTCGGCGAACGGTCCGGCGACCGCGTTGCCGAGGAAGCCCTTGGTGGGGCTGCCGCCGTTGATCCAGGCCTTGGCGCTCTCGGTCGAGTGGCCGAGCCCGAACAGCTTGTCGAGGAAGGCCCAGAGGAAGGTCCAGCCGAGGGCGAGGCGCAGGCCGGCGAGCGTGTACCGGGTCGCCCTCTCCCGCGTGGTCTCGGCCGGGACGGCGACCGCCCGGTGGGCGGTGCTGGCGGTGCGGTTGACGGTCGGGCGCTCTGCGATGGCGGTCATGGCGCCTGCTCCTCTCACTTCTTGGCTACGACTTCATTCCACCGGTTCCGGCCGGGCGCGAGCAGTGCCGGCGGACCACAGTCGACGGGACCTTCGCCCCCCGCCTGGGGGGACCTTCCGCCGGCCGGCTGCCCGCCGTGACCGGGTACTAGCCTCGGGCTGTCCCGCCCGCCGCCCACCCCGGAGCCGCCCGTGACCGAGTTCGCCGCGCCGACCGCCGCCACCTTCGCCGGGATGCGCCTCATCGGCGCGGCCGACGTCGCGCGGACGCCGATCCGGGCCGCGGTCGACGCCCTGGAGACCGCCCTCGTCGAGGGCCTCGACCCGGAGCGGCAGCCGCCCCGCTCACGGCTGGCCACCGCGACCGGCGAACTGCTGGTCATGCCGGCCACCCGGGACGGCCACACCGGCTGCAAGCTGCTCACCAGTACTCCGGACAACCCCGGCCGCGGCCGGCCGCTGATCCAGGGGGCGTTCCTGCTCTTCGCCGGCCCGGAGCAACGCCCGGTGGCGCTCGTCGACGGCGCCGGGCTGACGAACCTGCGTACGCCGGCGATGTCCGCGCTCGCGGTGCGGCACCTGCTGCCGCCCACCGCCGCCGGGCCGTTGCGGCTCACCGTGTTCGGGGCCGGCCCGCAGGCGCTCGGCCACGCCGAGGCGCTGCTCGCGCTGCACGACGTCGGCGCGGTGACCGTGGTGGCCCGGCCCGGCCCGCGGCGGGACCGGCTCGCCGCCCGACTCGCCGGCACGGGCGTCGCGGTCGACGCCCGCGACCCGGGCTCGGCCGCCGACGCGGTGGCCCGGGCGGACGTGATCTGCTGCTGCACCAGCGCGGCCATCCCGCTCTTCGACGGGGCCCTGGTGCGGGCCGACGCGGTGGTCGTGGCGATCGGCTCGCACTCGCCGCACGCCCGCGAGGTCGACGACACGCTCGTCGCCCGCTCGCAGGTCGTCGTGGAGTCCCGGGCCAGCACGCTGCGCGAGGCGGGTGACGTGGTCATCCCGCTGGCCGCCGGGGTGCTTCGGAAGGACGAGCTGATTCCGCTGCACCACCTGGTGGCCGGGCGCGACCGGCTACCGGACGGCGGGCCACGGCTGTTCAAGGGAACCGGCATGCCGTGGCAGGACCTGGTCGTCGCCGTCGAGGTCCACCGCACCCAACTGGCCGCGGACGCGGCGACCGCGCCGGCCGGCCCGACGGACGGCGACCCGCCGGCCGAGCCCGGCTGACCGGCGGTGTCGCGCCGGGCCCGGAGGCGGGCCCGGCGCGACACGCGGTCCGTCAGCCGAGGACGAACCGGAAGAACCGGGGGCGGTAGATCCCCGGGTCACGGTAGTGGTCGCCGTCCGGGGAGATGCGGGTGTCCATGCTGTTCACGTTGTACGACGCGAGGAACGTGTCACCCGAACTCAGCGACGCGTGCACGTGCGCGTTGTACGAGATGACGTTCGGGTTCCAGTAGCTGCCGTACGGTCCTGGTTCCGGCATCCGGTAGACCGGGGTCTTCTGGGTGAACGGGCCGAACGGCGAGCAGGACGTCCAGGCGTTGATCTGGCCGCTGAACGCCTCGGTGCTGTCCTGGCTGAGCAGCAGGAACTGGTTGCGCCACGGGGTGACGCTGTACTCGTTCGCGATGCCGGTGAGCAGGTTGCGAGAGCTCTGCTCCCGGAAGGTCCAGCCCCACGGGGTGTGGTACTGCCAGGTGCCGTCGGCCAGGTCGTCGCCGTACACCCGGGCGATGCGCATCTGCTTGTTGATCGGCGAGTCGTCGACCCCGTAGATGTAGGTGAAACCGTCCATGCTGCGGCTGGCCGGCAGCAGCGCCGAACCCCACGCCACCCCGCTCGCCGAGGGCAGTTCCCGCACGCTGACCGGTTCGCGCAGGTTGGACAGGGCGAAGTTCGCCACCACGTTGCGGTTGAACCGCCAGTCCCAGGCGCCCGAGCCGAACCGCTCGTACTCCTGGTAGACCACCTGGAGTTGGCCGTCGGAGAGGTGGCCGTCACCGACCCAGTACCACTTGCCCGGGCCCGAGGGCGGCATCAGCGGCTGCGGCGACCCGGCGGTGCCGCCGTGGTAGGTGGTCAGGCTGCCCCCGTTCTGCACCACGAACGTGTTGTTCACCAGCGGCGCGCTGAGCGGCCGGGTGCCGTCGGCGTTGAGCGGCCCCATCCAGGTGTCGGAGAAGAGCCAGACGATCCGCCCGTCCGGCAGCTTGACCGAGTACGTGGAGTCGCCGCCGGTCCAGCCGTCCGGGGTGCTGGCCGCGTACCGGTTGAAGGTGCCCTCCGGCTCGACGTTGATCTCCACGCTCTGCACCGAGAGCGGACGCAGTGTGCACGAGCGGGGTTTGAGCGGCAGCGTGGTCTCGACGTAGGTGCTGAACGTCTTCGGGCTGTCCGCCGCGTCGGCGGAGTGGATGTCCAGCTCGGTCCAGGTGGAGACCAGGGTGGCCACCATCGGGTACGTGAAGTCCGGCACGGTGATCAGGCCGCCCGCGTCCGGGTAGCGCACGGTCTGGATGCTCGGGTACTCCGTCCCACCGCCGCCGGCACGCGACCAGATGACCACCGCGGAGCTGCGGTTGGCGTCCTTGGTGACGTCGACCAGCAGCGTCGAGCAGTACCCACAGCTCGAGTCGCCGGAGTTCTTCACCGCCCAGAAGTCGTGGTAGACGGCACCGCCCTTGCGCAGGATGTCCTGGTACTCCACGTGGGTGCCGGCCGGGGTCGAGTGCTTCTTGCGGGCCGGGCGCGCGCTGCCCAGGCCGTCGTCGCTCGTCCCGGTCTCGCCGCTGAGGTTGATCCGCCACAGCGTGGCGGCGTCCGGGTCGGTGTAGCCGTAGTTGCGCCACGCGTCCGGGTGCGGTGCCGGGGCCGCGTTCGCCTTGGTCAGCCGGTAGTTGGCGATGTGGTAGCCGAGCAGCATGTCCGTGAAGTTGAGCCCGTAGCCGCTGGCGGTGTGCCGGATCGCCTCGATCGGCAGGTGGTCGTGGTCGCGGACGCTCTCCCAGGTGCGCCGTACGAAGTTCGGGTCGGTCTGCTCGGTCAGGTAGCTGGGCAGCAGGAACGCCCCGTACTGCGGACCGCCGCCCAGCCCGCCCCACGAGTTGAGCGCCGCGCCCGGCTTGCTCAGCACGTCGTAGACGTTGCGGGCGTACATCTTCTCCTCGCCGGGGATGGGATAGAACGGCTCGCGGACGTAGGTCTGGTGGGTGGCCCACTCGGCGGTGGCCTCCATCCACCAGTTCATCGAGCCGAACTCCTTGCCCCCGACGAAGTTGAAGAGGTAGTCGAGGCTGACGTCGCTGCGGTCCCAGTACTGGTACTGCATGACGTGGAACAGTTCGTGCCGCGGCAGGTAGTCCCAGTCGTCTTGGCCGTTCGGCACCAGCATGGTGGCCTGCTGGTTCAGCCCGAACGGCAGCACGAAGGGGGCGTCGATCGGGAAACCGAGGCCGCCGACGATCGGAAGCTCGTCCACGCCGTAGACGAGCACCCACGGCTTGTCCGGCCGGACCGGCAGGGGGTAGCCCATCTCCCGGTACTCGGCGACGGCGATCGACAGGGAGTTGAGCATGTGCTGCACGGCCTTGGCGCGACCGTTGGGGTTGTAGTCCGCCGGGATGCCGGGCTGGCTGCCGGAGGCGATGTTGTAGAGGATGAGGAACTCGCCCGCGCTGGCCCGGCACCGGTAGGTGACGCCCAGGTACTCGTACGGCTCGGCGGCGCAGTCGTCGTAGGCGGCGGCGGTGGTGGGCGCGGCGGTGGGTGCCGCGATGTCCGGAGCGATGGGGCGCGCCACCTCCGGCGGGGCGGTGGCGGCCAGCATGGACAGGTAGGTCAGGTAGCGCTGCGGGTCGCGGATGGCGCCGGTCGGCCGCAGGTGGGCCGGCACCGTCTCCGGTGCGCGCAGCGCGGCCAGCCCGTGCCGGACCGCGTCGTCGCGGGACAGCTTCCCCCGGTGGTACGCCGAGAGGATCTTCTCGCCCGAGCCGAAGTCCGGCGGGGTGGCCTTGGCGCCCGGCTCCCGCGCGGGCGGTGGCACCGCCCGGAACGGCTTGGCCCGGTGGACCGCCGGCGGGGTCGCCTCGGGCTCGGGGGTGGCCGGTGTCCGGGCGGTGCCGACGGTGCGTTCCGTAGCCGGTGCCGGGGGTGCGGCCTGCGCCGCGCCGCCGGTCAGCGCGGCGGCGGCCAGCACGACCGCGGCACTGACCAGGGCCAGGGGTCTTCTCATCTCGTTCCCTCGGGGTAGTGGGCCCGACCGGCTGCCGGTCGGGTGACGCGGCCAGGGCCGGCCGCGGCGGAAGGCTAGCCACGGGCGGTTAATGATCGGCTGGCGTCGCGTCGCACCACTGTGGATGCCTAGAATGCGGCGGTCCTGGGGGAGGCCGTGTGTCACGCAGCGTCGTCGATCTGCACCTGCTCGGCCCCGTCGCGGCGACCCGCGACGGGACCGGTGTGCCGCTGGGACCGCCCAAGCAGCGGGCGGTGCTGGCCGCGCTGGCGATGGAGCCCGGCCGCCTGATACCGACCGCCGACCTGGTCGACGCGGTCTGGGGTGACCGGCCGCCGGCCGCGGCCCGCAAGGCCGTCCAGGTGTACGTCTCGCAGCTGCGCCGCGCGCTGCCCACCGCCGGGCTGCGCGGCTGCCCGCCGGGGTACGTGCTCGACCTCGATCCGGAGCGCGTCGACGTGCACCGGTTCCGCCGGCTCGTCGGCGCCGCCGAGCAGACCGCCGGCGGGGCCGCCCGCGACCTGCTCGGCCAGGCGTTGGCCCTGTGGCGGGGCAGCGTCCCGCTGGCCGGTCTGGGGGAGGACGCCCCGCTGGCGCGGGCCCTGGCCCCGGTCCTGGTCGAGGAGCGGTTGTCGGCGGTGCAGCGGCGGCTCGCCCTGGACCTCGACGCCGGCCACCACCGGGAGGTGGTCGGCGAGCTGGTCGCCCTGACCACCGCGCACCCGATCCGGGAGTCGCTGGTCGGCCTGCTGATGCGGGCGCTGGCGGCCGCCGGTCGACCGGCCGAGGCGGTGGCCGCCTACCGGCGGCTCGACCGCCGGCTGCGCCGCGAACTCGGCGCCGGGCCGGGGGAGGAGCTGCGCCAGCTCCACCACGCGCTGCTGGACGGCGGCGTTGCGGGCGGGCCGCCGGCCAACGCGGTCGCCCCGGCCCCCGAGGTCGAGCGCATCGACGACCGGGAGCTGGTGGCCGGCCGGCTCTGGGCGCTGGCCCGCGACGCCCGGGAGGTGCTGACCGTGCACCGGAAGCCGGTCGGCCCCGGTGAGCTGGCCCGCTACCTGCGGCGACTCCGTCGCGGCGACGCGCGGTGGCGCACCGTCGTGCACCGCAGCGTGCTGTCGAGGGCCGCGCAGCTGGCGTACTCGCTGCGGCTGCACCGGGCCGGCGACCGGCACCGGGTTACCGACCGGCCGGTGCGGCAGATGGTGATCCTGGACCGGCGGATCGCCGTGGTGCCCGCCGCCGCCGGCGCCGAGGCGGGTGCTCTGGTGATCCGCAACCCCGGCGTCGCGGCCACCCTCGCCGACCTCTTCGAGCACACCTGGGCCGCCGCCGTCGACCTCGAACCCGCCGCCCGGGGGCTGCTGCGGTAGCGGGACGGCGGGGTGCGGAGGGAACTCCGCACCCCGCCGTCAGCGGGGACCGGTGCGACCTCCGGCGGTGGTCGCACCGGTCGGGATCACGGGTTGGTGATGCCCATCGAGTAGCTGCCCGAGCCGCTGTAGGCGTGCACCTCGAAGCGGTAGTAGCCGGCGGTGCCGGAGTAGCTCAGCGACTCGTCCGGGCCGGCCGTGTACGACCCGGCCACGTCCACCCAGCTGGCGCCGTTCCACTTCTGCAGGTAGAGGTCGAAGTCGACCCCGGTCGGCCCGTCCAGGCAGCCACGGTGGGTGCCGGAGACAGACGAGTAGTAGTAGCTGCCGTTCGGCTGGTAGCGGCTCTGGCCCGAGGAGATGGAGCCGGTGTAGGTCGCCTCGTAGCCGCTGCAACCGGTGGGCGGCGGCGGCTCACCGCCACCGCTGGTGCGCAGCGTCAGCCCGTACGCGGAGAGGATCTCGTTGACCGGCTGGAAGTAGGTCGTCCCGCCGGTGCTGCAGTTGCCGGAGCCACCGGAGGTGACGCCCTGCGCCTGCTGGCCGGAGAGCCACGAGCCACCCGAGTCGCCGGGCTCCGCGCAGGCGTTGGTGCGGGTCAGGCCGCTGACCGAACCCTCCGCGTAGTTGACCGTCTGGTTCTTGGCCTGGATCGAACCGCACCGCCACCCGGTGGTGGAGCCGGAGCGGCAGATCGCCGCGCCGACCGCCGCCTCGGTGGAGCCGGCCACGGTGACGTTGCCGCCGGAGTAGTTGTTCACCCACGGCTGCGGCGTCCAGTTGGAGTTGGTCTGCACCCAGGCGTAGTCGTTGCCCGGGAAGGACGACCCGCGGAAGGTGCCCTGCGAGACCTGGTTGTAGCCCTGGGTGGCGGTGCCGACGTTGCCGCAGTGGCCGGCGGTGACGAACCCGCCGGTGACCGAGAAGCCGACCGAGCAGCGCCCGCCCATGTAGTAGGCGTCGCCGCCGCGCACATCGTAGTAGGTGCGCGGCGCCTCGGTGGTGGGCACCAGCCGGACGGCGGCGGCGTCGACCCGGCTCGCCCGCACGAACGCGGCGGCCGCGCCGGTGTCCCGGGCGAGCACCACCACCGTGTTGGTGGTGACGTCGACGTACCAGCCGGGGATCGCGGCGGCGGGCGCCTTCGCCGCGTGCCGGTCCAGCGTCGACTTGATCCGGTCGAGGTCCGCGCCGCTGCGGTCGACCAGCTTCGGCCGTGCGCCGGCGGCCCGGACCCGGTCCGCCGCGGTCTGGCTGGTGACTGCCACGACCAGCGCGTCGGCGGTCAGCCAGCCGCCGGCGTACGCGGCGCCGAGCGACCGGCGCAGCGAGGCGTCGGTACGGCTGCCTTTCTCGTCCCGGGCGATGCGGGTGCGGGCCTGGTCGGCGGTCAGGCCGAGGTCCCGCTGCATCGCGGCGAACATCTCCGACGACGCCGTGGCGGGCGGCGCCACGGCGCTCGTGGCGGGGACGTCCGACGGTGCGGCGGCGGCCGGTGCCGCCGCGATGGTGAGGGCGCCGGCGGGCAGCAGGATCGCTGCTGCCGCGGCGGCGAGGCTTCGTCTCATCCGTGGCCTCCTTGAGGGCGGCCGCGGCGCGGGTTCATGGGGGTTGCGCCGCGGACGGGAGCGGTTTCCGGTGCCGACCGCGGCCCGCCCGCCGACCGTGGCGGGCGGCGCGGACGGCGCCGGACGACCCGCCGGCCCGGTCGCGCCGTGGCCGCTGGTCACCCTCGGCCCCGGTGCCGGCCCGATCGAACGGGTCAGCGTCAACCTACGCGGATACGATCGAGATAGCTCTATATCATCTGGCTCATATCACCAGCTGACGCGGCCGGTCCGGCCCACCACCCGGTAGCGGCCACCGGCGACTAGCGCACCGCCACCGGCTCGTCGCGCCGCTCGGCCGCGATGCGCAGCGCCTCGACCAGCCGGCGGTAGAGGTCGTCGCCGGCCAGCAGCTCGGCATGGGTGCCCTGGGCCCGGATGCGGCCGTCCGCCAGCACGACGATGCGGTCGGCGTCGAGCACGGTGGAGAGCCGGTGGGCGATGGTGACCACCGCGCCGGCCGCGGCGCGCTGCCGGACGCACTCGTGCAGGGCCGCCTCGGTCAGGCCGTCGACCTGCGCGGTCGCCTCGTCGAGCAGCAGCACGTCGGGGGTCCGCAGCATGGCCCGGGCCAGCGCGATGCGTTGCCGCTGGCCGCCGGACACCTCGGTGGACGACAGCGAGGTGTCCAGGCCGTCGGCGAGCGAGTCGATCTTCTCGTCCAGTCGTACCGCGCGCAGCACCTCGCGGATCTCGTCCTCGGTGGCGTCCGGGTGGGTGAACCGCAGGTTGTCGCGGATGGTGCCGGGCACAACCGGCGTCTCCTGCTCGACGTACGCCAGTCGGGCGCGCACCTCGTCGTGGCTGTAGCTGGCGTACGGGCGGCCGTCCAGCAGCAGCTCGCCGTGCTCGGGTTCGAGGAACCGCAGGATCAGCGAGAAGAGGGTGGTCTTGCCGGCGCCGGACGGCCCGACGATCGCGGTGTGCCCGCGGCGCGGGATGACCAGGTCGATGCCGCGTACCGCGGGCGGCGCGTCCGGACCGTAGCGGGCGGTGACGTCCCGGAACTCCAGCACCGGCTGCTCCGGATCGGCCGGCGGCGCGGGGCGGGTGGCGGTGGCGGGCGCGGTCTCCGGCTCGGTGTCGATCGCCTCGATCTCGCGGATCCGTCCGGCCGCGGCCACGCCGGCCTGCAGGGCGGTGGTGTTCTGGGTCAGCTCGGTGATCGGCCCCATCAGCTGGAACGCGTAGAGCAGGAAGGCGATCAGGCTGGAGATCTCCAGCAGGTCGCGCTGCGCCCGCCAGGCGCCGATGCCGAGGATGGCGATGACCGCCAGTTGGATGCCGGTCCAGGCGATCGTCCAGACCGAGGCGGTCACCCGCGCCGACCGTACGCTGTGCGCCGCGGCCTGGCGGGCGTCGGCGACGACGCGCTCGCCCAGCCGGGCCTCGGCGCGACTGGCCTTGACCGTGCGGATCGCCCGCAGCGCGCCCTCCAGTGCCCCGCCGAGCTGCCCCATCGACTGCTGGGCCGCGGCCTCGGCCGCCGCGATCCGGGGCATCAGCGCGCCCATCACCGCCGCGACCACCAGCACGGCCACGATGGTGCAGCCCAGCAGGAACAGGTCCAGCACCCCCATCAGCACCAGCGTGCCCACCAGGGCGATGCCGGCGTTGACCAGGCCGACGATGCTGCCGGACGCCTCCCGCAGCAGGTGCGTGTCGGAGGTGACCCGGGTGACCAGTTCCCCGGTGGGCCGGCGTTGCAGGTCGCCGACCCGGGCCCGGAGGTAGCGCCGGACGAGCGCGGTGCGCGCGTCCAGCACGATGTGCTCGGCCAGCGTGCCGAGCAGCCGCCACTGGCACAGCGTGATCGCCGCGCCGACCACGACGAGCGCCAGCAGGACGCCGATCGGCCGGGCCATCGACTGGCCGGCGCCGAGGGTGTCGAGGACCCACTTGGTGACCATCGGCGTGGCGAGCCCGGCCGTGTTCGCGGCGAGCCCCAGCACCAGGCCGAGGAGCATCGTCCGCCGGTGCGGAACGAGGAACGAGGCGAGCGTGCGGAGTCGGGGGAGGGTGGCTTCGGAGCTGGAAGGAGCCATGACCCAAGTGGAACAACGATGTTCCACTATCGTCAAGCTGTATTCCGAACTGGGGTGTTGCTATCCTCTGGGCGTGACCGACCAGCAGGTGTCCGGTAGCCGGGCGCGGACCCGTCAGGCGATCGTCGACGCCGCGATCGAGGTGCTGGGGCGCAACCCCGCCGCGTCGCTCGGCGACATCGCCACCGCCGCCGAGGTGGGACGCACCACCCTGCACCGCTACTTCGCCGAGCGTTCCGACCTGCTGGCCGCGGTGGGCGCCGAGGCCGTCGCCCGGCTGGGCCGCGCCACGGCCCAGGCCCGCATCGGCGAGGGCGCCGGTGCCGCGGCGCTGCGCCGGCTCTGCCAGGAGTACTTCGACCTGGGCAACCTGCTCTCGCTCATGTTCACCGAGCCCGAACTCTGCGTCGACCCGGCAGCCGCCGGTCAGTCCGACGGGTGCGATCCCGACTTCGCCGCGATGGTCGAGCGTGGCCACGCCGACGGCACCATCGACCCGGAGCTGCCGGCGGACTGGTTGCAGAGTCTGGTCTGGAGCCAGCTCTACGCGGGCTGGGCCTACCTCGCCGAGACCGGCGCCTCCCGGCACGAGGTGCTGCGCCTGATCCTGCGCACCGTCGACGGCGCGATCGCCGTCCGGGCGGCCTGACCCGGCGGCGGCCGGTGGCCGCCCGACCCGACCGTCCGACGGCGTTGATCGCTCGGCCGGCCGGTCACCGCCCGCCCTCGGCCAGCTCGGCGAGCAACCCCTCGCAGCTGCGCACCACGACCTCCGCGCCCCGCCGCTGGGCCAGCCGCAGCACCGGATCCTCCGCGCGTTCCCGCCAGCGCGCCTGCGCGTCGGCGGCGACCTCCCACAGCCGCTGCACGGTCGCGTCGTGCTCCACGCCGAGCCGGGCGGCCAGCCCGACCCCGTCGCCGCCGACCAACCGCCGCGCCTCCTCGGCCAGCTCGGCGTCGAAGCCGATCCGGGTGTCGCGCAGCGCGGCGAGCAGGCGCAGCTCCTGGAACTCGTGCGCGCCGGCGAGGATCTGCTCGACCGTGCCGAGCAGCTCCGCGCTGCCCGGACCGGGCTCGGCCCGCAGCAACACCTCCACGGCGGCCAGCGCCGAGCGCGCCTTCAGGGTGTCCCGCCGGTCGACGAAGAACCGGTGCACCGACTCGCGCAGCTCGGTCAGGCCGCTGCGCCGGATCAGCTCGGCGCAGAGCGCCACCCGACTGTCGCCACCCGTCCGCACCAGGGTGGTGGCCAGCCGGACGCCGAACAGACCCAGCCGCTCCAGCAGCGTGGCGCGCACCTCGGGGTCCAACGCCACCGGCAGCTCGCCACGGCGGAAGCGGTCGGCCGAGAGCAGGTGCGCCTCCAGCTCCGGGCGCGGCACCCGGGCCAGCTGGGCCAGCGCCGCGTAGTCCGACTCGCTGAGCACCCGGCCGGCCAGGCCGAGTAGCCCGCTGCACGCCACCACGTTCAGGCAGACCGCGTCGACCCGCGGGTCGCGGTGCTGCCGGCGGGCGACCTGCCGGGCGGTGAGCAGGGCGTCGATCCGCCCGCCCCCGACCTCGTCCGACCGGGACAGCACCAGCACCACCGGCACCGGGGCGGCCTGCCCGACCGCGCTCTCCCGGACCGACTCCAGCACCCGCAGGTCGCTGCCCCGGCCGTCCCGGGTCAGGTAGAGCAGGGCGTCCGCGTCGCGCAGCACCCGGTCCAGCACCGGGGACCGGCCGTGCTCGTCCGGGCCACCGACCGGCGGCGTGTCGATCAGCGTGATCTGCCGCAGCGCCCGGGTCGGCCACCGCACCACGATGTCGCGCAGCTCGCCGGCCCGCCAGCCGACCAGGTCCACCCGCATCCCGGTCGCCGACTTGGCCACCGCCAGTTGCTGCGGCGGGTGGCTGGTCGAATAGGCGGTCGCCGCCGGCTGCGCCCCGTTCTCGTACCAGGTGAAGACGCCGCTGCCGTCGGTTCCCTCGACCGGGGCGACCTCCTCGCCCATCAGCGCGTTCAGCACCGTCGACCGGCCGGAGCGCCACGGACCGGCGATCGCGATGCGCAGCGGCTGCTCCAGCCGGGCCAGCTGGCGGCGCAGGTGGGCGGTGGCGCGGGCGTCGTCCCGGTAGCACTCCAGGGCCCGGTGCAGCAGCCCCCACACCGCCTCGTCCAGCCGCAGGCCGACGGTCATGCCCGCGGCTCCAGCGTCGCCGGCGCGGGCCGGGCGCCGGTCAGCTGCTGCGCCTGCTCGTAGAGCGCGGCCAACCGGGTCATCTTCAACCGGATCTCACGCTGGCGCTGGTCGCGCGCCGCCGCGTCGGTGTCCGCGGCCTGCTTGGCGGTACGCAGCGACGCGACGATCGCCTCCTGCAACTCCTCGGTCAACGCGGTGAAGTGGTCCCGCAGCATCCGCTGCACCTGCCGGGTGACGTCCCGGCACTCCTTCGTCATCCGGACGAAGACGTCGTCGACGTGCCGCTGGATCGCCGACTTGACGGTCGCCTGGCGACGGCGCAGCAGCTGCCGGCTCTCGTCCCGGATGCTCTTGCCGCCGAACAGCGCGCCGGCGCCGATCGACACCGGGTTGATCATCGGCATCCCGGCCAGCGTCATCGCCAGGCCGAACATCAGCAGGCCGCCGTACGAGCCCTTCATGCCGGTGAACACCTTCTGGGCGGCGGTGAACCGGTCGATGCTCGGCCGCTCCATGCCCGGCAGCCGGCCGCCGAGGTCCTCGGGCACCGACATCGACCACGGCGGCAGCACGTCGTAGCCGTACCGGGCGAAGTTGCCGGCCACCCGCCGGGCGGCGAAGTCGCAGCGCTGCACCAGCCATTCGTGGTTGGCCTCGGCCGCCTCGACCAGGCTCTGCCGCAGCCACTCCTCGAAGGTTTCCCAGGCGACCAGCGGGTCGGCGGTGTCGAACGCGTCGTCGACCATCCGCAGGATCTCCCGGGTCCGGTCGCGCAGGTCGTACTCGATGTCGGAGAGCAGGTCGGCCATCTCGTCGGCGAGCGTGTTCTGCCACCGGGTGGAGCACCGGCGCAGCTCGTCGGCCTCCCGCTGGGCGGCGTGCAGCCGGGACATCGGCCCGGTCTCCCGCTCGGCCTGCTGGCTGGCCAGTTCGGCGCGCAGCGGCGCGGCGAGCTGCTCCACCACCGTGCGGGCGACCAGGCTCACCGACGCCCGCGCCAGCACGTCGGCCTTGCCGGCCAGGTCCCGCTGAAGCCGCGCGATCAGCACCGGAAAACCCGACTCGGCGTTGAGGCCACGATCGTCGGCGGCGGCCGCCCGCAGCCGCAACGCCGCCGACACGCAGACCAGCGCCGCCGGCACACCGGCCTCGGCGAGGTGCTTGCGGTTGCGCTCGGCCACCGCCCGCCAGTCCGGCGCCAGGTCGGTCTTGGTCTGCACCACCAGCACGTTGGAATGCGACCGGGCGAGGTGCAGCAGCACGTTCAGCTCGGCCACCGAGAGCTCCCGGGTCGAGTCCGAGACCAGCAGCACGGCGTCCGCGCGGTTCAGCGCGGCGGCCGGCGCGGCGCCGCCGAGCGCGGCCACCTCGTCGGCGCCCGGGGTGTCCACCAGCACCAGGCCCGCGCCGAGCAGGGCACGGGGGAGTCCGATCTCGACGTACGCCGGACCGCCGCCGGCCCGGCGCAGGGTGCCGGCCACCCCGGCGGCGATCTGGTCCAGCGGCAGCTCGGTCCGCTCCACGGTCGCGGTGCCCCCGCCGGGCCGGCCCGGGATGGACGGTGGCCCCTGGACCACGGTGGCGGTGGCGACCGCGGCGTGCCGCACGACGGTCGGCAGCACGGTGGTACGGCCGTCGCCCACCGGGCAGACCGGGGCGTTGACGATCGCGTTGACCAGCTGGCTCTTGCCCTGGTTCGGCTCGCCGAGGACCAGCACCCGCAGCGTCGGATCCAGCAGCTGGGCGCGCTTCTCGCGGACCGTCTGGAGCAGGTCGCCGCGCCCGTGCTCCCGACACGTACGGGCGATCTCGTCGAGCACGTCCAGCCAGATCCCCGCCATCACCGCACCAAGTGTGCGGATTTCAGGGCAATTATCAAGAGGGGTCCGGGAAAAGGCCGGACCGCCCTGGGCGGTCCGGCCTTTTCGCTACACCGGGTTCCGTCAGAGCAGACCGTCGGTGACGCCGAGCAGGCCCCCGCCGGCCGACGCCGAGGCGTCACCGTGGACCCCGGCGTCGCCGGTCACCCCGCCGGTCACGCCACCCGTCACGCCACCCGTCACGCCGCCCACCGTGCCGGTCACCCCACCCAGCAGACCGTCGACCTGGCCGGTGACGCCGTCCACGGTGGATGGCACGTCGATCGGTGGGACGACGCTGCCGGGGCCGGTGGTGATGCCGAGGCCGCCGAGGGTGTCGTCGACGCCGAGGCCGTCGACGAGGCCGTCGACCTGGCTCTGGGTGTTGCCGAGGGTGCCGCCGAGGAGGCCGTCGCCGCCGAGGACGCCGGTGCCGAGCAGGCCGTTGTCGCCGCTGTCGAGGGCGGTGGTGGGGTTGCCGAGGGTGCTGGTGAGGTCGCTGACGGCGGGGTCGGCGATGGTGTCGGTGGCGCCGATGACGTCGGCGTCGAGGGTGTGGGCGAGGTCGTGGGCGCCGGTGAGGTCGGTGCTGAGGCCGCCGGGGCCGATGCCGAGGCCGATGCCGGGTAGGACGGTGGCGCCGACGCCGACGGCGGTGGGGTCGACGGCGATGGCGCCGAGGACGCCGGCTTTGACGTCGAGGCCGTTGTCGCTGGTGGTGAGGGTGAGCTGGTGGGTGACGTTCTGGAGTTGGCCGACGACGTCGGTGGTGTCGGCGAGCAGGGGGTCGACGCCGAGTTGCCCGGCGGTGGGGCCGACGGGGTTGAGGCCGTGGACGGGGGCGTAGTCGACCACGAGGGGGACGACGTCCTGCACGTCGGCGGCGGTGATGTCGTTCAGGCCGGCGGCCCGCAACGCGCCCTCCGGGTCGAGGTCGAACGCCGACCGCGCGTCCGGGTCGGTGAGCAGGTTGAGGACGAAGTCGTGCAGGGTCTGGTGCGGCATGGTGCCAGTTCTCCTCGGTTGGCGTCGGTGACCGTCGATCGTCGACAGCGACCGTACGGCCGGGGGCCGGCACCGGGCATCGGGGAACGCCCCGCAACCCGCCCCGCCGGATTAGGGTGTCCGCCCCCTCGTCCGTTAGGGGGACTGGGGGACTCGGGCCGGCCAGAGTTAGGGTCCCGATCCGGGAGTGATCTCTGGTACGAACGTAGGAGCCCACGGGGGTTCCACCGGGGGTGGTCGCCGACCGGTGCCGACGCCGTCGCCACCGGCCGGGCCGACTCGCGGTGAGGAAAGAAAGCGGATGCCGTACGTCCTGGGGATAGACATCGGAAGCACCACCACCGTGGCCAGTGTGGCCCGGCGCCGTGGAGCGACCTGGACCCGCCCCGAGGCGGTCACGCTGGATGACGGTTCGGTGACCGTACCGTCGGTGCTGCGGCTGTCGGCGGACGGCATGTTCCTGGTCGGCGAGCCCGCCGTCGCCGAACCCGGCCGGACCGCCCGCGGCTTCGTCCGTCGGGTCGGCGACGACGTGCCCCTGCTGCTCGCCGGCGAGCCGTGCTCGCCCCAGACGCTGACCGCCGCGCTGGCGACCTGGGTGGTGCAGCGCGTCCACGACCGGGAGGGCGAGCCGGCCGAGGCGGTCGTGCTCAGCCACCCCGCCGGCTGGGGCCGGCACCGGCGCGACCTGCTGCGCGACGCGCTGCGCGAGTTCGGGCTGATCGGGGTGACCCTGCTGCCCCGCACGGTCACCGTGGCCGAGAGCCATGCCGCTCGCGGCTTCCCGGGCGGCACGGCGGCCGTGTACGCGCTCGGCGGCGCCACCTTCGAGGCGGCCCTGGTGCGCCGCACCCCGCGTGGCACGTACGAGACGTTCGGTCTCCCGCAGGGGCTCGACCGGCTCGGCGGCGCCGACTTCGACGAGGCGCTGGCCGACCACGTGCGCACCGTGCTGGCCCGGGAACTCGGCGCCGCCGGCCGGCGGACGGCGCACGCCGTGCTGCGCGGCCTGCTGCCGCAGTGCGAGCGGGCCAAGCGCGAGCTGACCGTGGACGCCGAGACCGACGTGCTGCTGACCCTGCCGACCGGCCCGGCCCGGGTGCCGATCAGCCGGACCGCGTTCGAGGAACTGGTCCGGCCGGCCGTGCAGGCCACCGTCGACCTGCTGGTGCGCACCGTCCACTCCGCCGGGTTGCGGCCGGCGCAGCTCGACGGCGTTCTGCTCGCCGGGGGGTCCACCCGAATCCCGCTGGTCGCCGAACTGCTCGCCGCGGCCTTCCCGGTGCCGGTCGAGGTGGAGCCCCACCCGCAGCTGACCGCCGCCACCGGCGCTGCGCTGGCCGCCTGCCAGGTGGTCGCGCCTCGCACGCCGCGACGGGCGCCGGAGCCCGGCCCGGCCGCCGGGCCGGGCGGCACCGACGCCCACGCCCCGGTCAGCGGCGCGGGCCGGGTGGCCGTACCGGCCCAGCGCCGACCGGACCTGGACCGGCCGGCGACCGGTCAGCCTCCACCCCGGCCGCCGGTCCGGATCACCCCACTGGAACTGCCGAAGGCGTCCCGCCGCCTGGCGCTCACGCGAGGACGGGGCCGCGAAGGATGACCATGATCATGAGTAGCGTGGCCGGGTCCCGGCTGGTGCTGGACCCGGGGCCGCGGGCCCTGCTCGACGCCGTCGGGCGGGACCCGGACGCGCCGCTCACGCTCGGCGTGACCGGGCCGGGCGGGCACGGCCGCAGCGCGTACCTGCGGGAGCTGGGCCGGATCTACCGGGAGGCCGGGACGACCGTGCTGGAGGGCGCGCCGGTGGCCGCCGAGACGGTCGACCCGGCGGCGGTGCTGCTGGTCGACGACGCGCACCTGCTCGACGACGCCCGGCTGCGCGCGCTGCACGCTCTGGTGGTCGCCCGCCGGCACCGGCTGGTCGTCGGCTACCGGCCGTGGCCCCGGCCGGCGGCGCTGGTCGAGCTGGCCGACGCGCTGCGCCGGGACGGGCAGCTGGTCCTGCTCACCCCGTTCGCCCGCGAGCAGACCGCGGCCTACCTGGCCGCCGCCGACCTCGGCCGCCGCTCCGACCTGGTCGACTTCGTGCACACCCAGACCGGCGGGGTGCCGCGGGACGTCGAGCGGCTGGTCCGCGGGCTGCGCGGGCACGGCGGCGGGGTGCCCGCCGAGCCGTCCCGGCAGGTGGTGCTGGAGTTCGCGCCCGACCTGGAGGAGCTGACCCCGGACGTACGCCGGCTGCTGCTCGCCGTCGCCGCCGGGGTGCCGCTGCCGGTCGACCTGCTCGGCCCGCTGCTCGGGCGTACCCCCGAGGAGGTGGACGGCCTGGTCGCGGCGACCCGGGCGGCCGGCCTGCTCGGCGCGGACGGCCGGCTCGCGCCGATCGTGCGCCGGGCGGTGGCCGCGCTGAGCCCGGCCACCGACCGCACCGCGGTGTGGCGCCGGCTCACCGAGGTGCAGCTCGCCCGCGGCGGGCCGGTGCTCCCGCTGGTCCGTTCGCTGCTCGCGGCCGGCGTGGCGGCCGACTGCCCGGCCCCCACGTTGGCGGCCGCAGCCGAGGAGGCGCTGGCCGGCGAGCCGGCGCTGGCCGCGGAGCTGTTCGCGGCCGCCGCGGCCGCGGGTCGGCCGGTGACGGTCCGGCAGGCGGCCGCCGCCGCGCTCGCCGGCGACCTGGACGCCGCCCTGCGGCTGGCCGATCGGCTGCTGGACACGGCCATGCCGGCCGAGCGCGCCGAGGCGGCGACGGTCGCCGCCACGGCGCTCGCGCACCGCGGCCAGCTCGGCCGCAGCGTGGAGCTGTACCGCTGGTCGGGCGGCGCCTCGGCGACGGCGTTCGCGGCCGTCGGCGCGCTCGCCGCCGGTCAGCCGGACGACCGCCCGGACGCCGTCGGGCCGGCCCCCGACGGGCCGCCCACCCTGCACGCCAGCGCGGCCCGGCTGATGGCCGACGGGATCGCCGCCAGCGTCGACGGCCCGCCGACCGCCGCGCTCTCCACCCTGGTGCAGGCGGCCGCGCTGCTCGAACCGGCCGGCCGGGCGGTGCTGCTGCCGGACAGCCCGGCCGCGCTCGCCGCGCTGACCGCGCTGCACTGCGGCGAGCTGGAGATCGGCGAACGGGTGCTCGACCGCGCCGTGGCCGCCGGCACCGGCGGGCCGCTGCTGGCTCGGCGGCACCGGCTGCTGCAGGCCTGGATCGCGATGGTCCGCGGCCGTACGGTGCTCGCCGCCGACCGGCTCGCGTCGGTGACCGGTGGCCGGCCGCTGGAGTCGCGGGACCTGCTCTTCGCCACCGCGCTCGAACTCGGCATCGCCCGGCGCAACAGCGACCTCGGCGCCCTCCAGCGGGGCTGGGGGCACGCGCTGGAGGCGCTGGTCCGCCACCCGGTCGACCTGTTCACCCTGCTGCCCCTCGGTGAGCTGGCGATCGCCGGCGCGCGCCTGGGCGACCTGGCGCGCCTGGCGCCGTACCTGCGTGAGGCCCGGCTGCTGCTGGCCCGGCTCGGCGACCCGCCACTGTGGAGCGCGCCGCTGCACTGGAGCGGGCTGCACGCGGCGATCCTCACCGAGGAGCCGGCGGCCGCCGACGACCACGTGGCCGCGCTGCTCGCCGCCGCCGGCCACAGCCGGTACGCCGCCGTGGTCGCGGCAGCGGCCGCGAGCTGGGTGGAGGTGCTGCGCGGCGTCGTCGACCCGGTCCGGGTGGAGGCGGCCGCCCGCGGGCTGCACGACGCCGGCCTGTGCTGGGACGGCGCCCGGCTCGCCGGGCAGGCGGCGATCCGCACCTCGGACCGGCGGGCGATGACCGCGCTGCTGGACTGCGCCCGGATGTTGCAGGGACGGCCGGCCGGCGCCAAGGGCGCACCGCGGGCCGAGGACGCCGAGGCCATCGCCAGCCCCGCACCGCACCGGCTCAGCGACCGGGAGCGCGAGGTGGGCGAACTGGTGGTGGCCGGGCTGACCTACCGCGAGATCGGCGACCGGCTGTTCATCTCCGCCAAGACGGTCGAGCACCACGTGGCCCGGATGCGCGCCCGGCTCAACTGCGCCAACCGGGCCGAACTGCTCGCGCTGCTGCGGACGCTGCTGGCCGACCGCTCGGGCGACGCGTCCGGCCGGCCCTGGCCGGAGAGGCCGACGCCGTGAACCGCGCCGACGCGGTGCGCCCCGCCGACGCCGTGAGCCGTGCCGACCCGGTGAGCCCTGCCGACGCCGTGAGCCGTGCCGGCGCCGTGGGTCGCGCCGGCGGGGTGGACCGTGCGGCTGCGCTGGCCTGGCCCGGCGATCCCCGGATCCGCCGGCAGCTCGCCGCGCTCGCCGTCGTGCTCCTCGCCCTCTGGTCGTACGCCGCCTTCCTGACCGGCCGGGACGCCGCCGACCTGCTCCGGGTGCGGGCGCTCGCGGAGACCGTCGGGCAGCCCACCGACCAGCTGATCCTCGATCTGCAGGTCGAACGCCGGATCAGCGCGGCGGCGATCGCCGGGGACGACCGGGCCCGTGCCGCGCTGACCGGCGTACGGGCGGACACCGACCACTCCGCCGGCGTCCTGCGGGCGGCCGCCGACGGTGTCGACCTCCGGTTGGTCACCGCCGGTGCCGTCCGGGACCGGGTCGACGACCTGCTCGGACGGCTGGCCGGGCTGCCCGGGCTGCGCGCCGAGGCGGACGTCGGCCGGGCCGCCGCGGTGGCCGGCTACCACGGCCTGATCGACGCCGCCTTCGCCGTGTACGGCCCGGAGTGGGGGGCACGGGAGAGCACCCTGGCCGCCGAGACCCGCGCGGTGATCGGGCTGGCCCGGGCCCGCGAGCTGCTCGCCCGGGAGGACACCCTGGTCACCGCCGCGCTGGCCAACGGCTGGCTCACCGCCGACGACCGGCTCCGGCTGACCGAACTGGTCAGCACCCACCGCCACGTCCGGGCCGAGGCGACCGCCGGGCTCTCCGTCGCCGACCGGAACGACCACCGTGCCCTGGTGGAGGGGCCGGGCTTCACCGCGTTGCTCTCGCTGGAGGATCGGCTGCTGCGCGCCGGTGAGGACGGGCCGGTGCCCACCGGCGAGCAGTGGCGCGCGGCGGTCGACCCGGCCCTGGCCGGGCTGCACCGGCTGGTGACGTCCGCCGCCCGGGGCAGCGTCGAGCGGGCCACCCCGGGCGCGGCGCTGGTGGTCACCCGGACTGGCGTGGTGCTGGGCCTCGGCCTGGTCGCGGTGCTCGTCGTGCTGGTCGGCTGGGTGGGCACCGTCCGCCGGCTGGCCGCTGCCGCCGGCGCCCCCGCGTCGCCCCGGCCGGGCGTGCCGACCGGCGACCCGGACCGCCGCAACGGCGCCCTCGCCGGGCCCGACCCGTCGACCGCCGGGTTCGCCGGCCACCTGGTCGGTCCCGCCGCGGCGGCACCGTCCACTAGGGACATCGTCGACCGACGCCCGCCCGAGGTGGCGGTTCGGCACGGCGGGACGGCGGTCACCGAGGCCATCCGGCCGGCGCCGGGTGCGGGGGAGCCGGCCCTGCGCGAGCTGTTCGTCCGGCTGACCCAGCGCAACCAGGTCCTGCTGCGTGACCAGCTCACCCTGTTGGACGCGCTGGAGCGCCGCGAGCGTTCGGCCGCCGAGGCCGCCGAACTGTTCCGGCTCGACCACCTGGCCACCCGGATCCGGCGCAACGTGGAGAAGGTGGTCACCCTTGCCGGCGGCACGCCCGCCCGGCGCTGGCGACGGCCGGTGCCGCTGCTGGACGTGGCGCGTGGCGCGGTCGCCGAGGTGGCGGACTACCAGCGCGTCCTCGTCGCGGCGCACTGGCCGTGGACGCTCGCCGGCCCGGCGGTCACCGACCTGGTCCACCTGCTGGCCGAGCTGATCGAGAACGCCCTGGTCTGCTCGCCGGCGAGCAGCACCGTGCGGGTCGCCGCCGAGGCCGCGGCACCGGGTTGCGCCGTCCTGGTCACCGACGACGGGCCGGGGCTGGACGCCGCCGCGCTGGCCGAGCTGAACCGCCTGCTCGCCGCCCCGCCGCCGGGCGGCCCCCCGGCCGGCCAGGCGGGGTTGTACGCTGCCGCACTGCTCGCCACCCGCCACGGCGTCCGGGTGTCGCTGCGGCCCGGCCCGCGGGGTGGCACGACAGCGGTCGTGTGGCTGCCGGCCGGCCTGGTCGCCCCGACCAGCCCGGATGGCGTCCCGGCCGCGACGGCTGACGAGCCGACCCGGGTGGGTGGCGTCCCGGCCGGGGTGGGCGGCCGTCCGGGCGGGCTGGCTGGCGCGCCGGCCGGCGCCGGTGGCCTTCCCGCCGGCCCGGACGGCGGACCGGACGGCGGGCCCGAGCGACCACCGGCCCGGTCCGGCGGGCCGGGCGACAGCGGCGGTCTGCCGGTACGAGACCGCAGACCCGGGTCGGTGCGGCCCGGGCCGGGCACCATCGGCTCCGACACGGTCGAGATGCCGGTTCCCCGAGCACCGAGAGGACGATGATGACGCAATCCTTGGTCAGCGCCGACAGCCTGACCGCCGCCCTGAACGACCTGGTCGACCGGGTGCCCGGGGCCGAGTTCGCGGTGGTGCTGTCCCCGGACGGGCTGCTGCTCGGCGCCTCCCGGGACGTCGACGACGAGCTGGCCGCCCAGCTGTCCAGCATGGTCGCCGGGCTGGAGGCGCTGGGCATGGCGGCCACCCGGGTCTGCGTCGGTGGCGCGCTGCGCCAGGTCGTGGTGCAGATGTCCCGGGCGTTCCTGTTCGTGGCCACCACCCGCAACGGGGCGATCCTCACCGTCCGGATCGGCGGGGACGCCGAGGTCGGCGACATGGCGTACGAGGTGGCGCTCTTCGTGGGGCAGGCCGAACGGCACCTGCCGGTGTACCTGGAACCGGCCTCGATGGCGACGAACGGGGGCCCGGGTGCGGGCGACCGGCGACGCTGACGAGGCGTGGTACGACGACGACGCCGGCCCGATCGTCCGGCCGTACGCGATGACGCGCGGCCGCAGCGCGCCCGACCAGGGGCGGTTCGACCTGATCACCCTGGTGGTGACCCGGCCCGCCGCCCCCGCCACCCAGCTCTTTCCCGAGCAGGCGCGGATCGTCGAGCTGTGCCGGCGTCCACTGTCGGTGGCCGAGGTCGGCGCGGAGCTGGACCTGCCGGTGGGCACCGTCCGGGTGCTGCTCGCCGACCTGGCGGCCGCCGGGCTGATCGAGACCCACGAGCCGCCGATGCTGTCCGCGCTGCCGACCGAGGCGCTGCTCAAGGAGCTGCTCGCCGGGCTTCGCGCACTGTGACCGGGCCGGGGCGGCCCGCCGCCCGCCGGGGCGGCAGCGTGCCCGGCGGACGATCTGTAGGGGGAAACGCAATGCCGGCAGCACCGCCGCAGCCACGGCGGACCGTGGCCATCATCGTGCTCGACCGGATCATGGCCGTCGTCGCATCGGTGCGGCAGGTGGCCACCGGCCGGGCTGACGGGGCGACCGTGGCCCGGCTCGCGTTGCTCGCCGCGGTGGCGGTGCTGGTCGCGACGGCGGTCGCCGTCGTCGTGGTGCTGCGGACCCCGGAGCGCCTGGCGCCGGTGGCCCTGGGCCCGCCGCCGGCGGTCGCGGTGCCGACCGGTCCCCCCGCGGGCGGCTCCGGGGTGCAGGCCGAGCCACCCAGCTCCCGCCCGACGTCGGCGCGCCCGAGCACGGCGACCTCCTCGGCCGCCCCGGCGACGAGCGGGTCCACGGCGACGCCGCCGGCCACCGGGCCGGCGCTCGGCGCCGAGTTCGCCATCGAGGAGCGCGCCCTGCTCAGCTACGGCGCGGCGGTGACCATCAGCAACCCTGGGCCGGGCCGGGTGACCGCCTGGACCCTGGTGATCACGTTGCCCCGGGAATCCCTGGAGGTCACCTCGGTCAGCGGTGCCCGGGCCAGCCGGGACGGCGCGACGTGGAGCTTCGTGCCGGACGGCGCCGGCGCGGCGGTGCCCGCCGACGGCTCGGTGCGGGTGACCTTCCGGGTGACCGGTTCCCCGGTCAGCGCCGGCCCGACCGCCTGCACCATCGACGGCACGCCCTGCACCGGCCTGAACTGAGCCGCCGGTCGCCGCCGTGCCCCGCCCGGGCCGCCGCCCCCGCGCCGTCGTGCCAACCGCGATCCGGGGCGGTGCGGCGGGGGTGTGACCCCGTCCCCGGGTGCCGGGCGGTGCCGGCGGCGCTGCCGGGCCGCCGGCGCGGCGGCGCTCAGCGCTCCGGGTGGCGGCGGACGAAGTCCTGGTACGTCTCGTTGGCCAACTCGATCTCACGAACCTGCGCGGCCAGCTCGGCTCGGCGGATCTCCGCCGTCGCCCGGGCGCGGGCCAGCCGCAGCTCGTGCCGCCGGTCGCGCCGGCGGGACCAGCCGCGGGCGGCGGCCCAGGCGATCCAGCCGCCCGACGCCGCCAGCCCGGTCAGCCCGAAGGCGAGCAGGAATTCCACGGTGCCTCCTTCCGGCTGCTCAGCCGACGTCCCGGCGGACCGCCAGCCAGGTGCCGAGCCCGAACGTCAGCAGGACGTATCCGGCCAGCACGGTGGCCGGCAGCACGGCGCTGGTGGCGTCGAGCACGCCGGGCGTACCGCCGTCGAACTGGGACCGGGAGCCCAGCGCGCCGGCCAGCGCGCCGGAACTCGGCGCCAGCAACAGCTTCTGCGGCACCGTCAGCGGGTCGAGGACGAGGGCGAGCCCGCTGACCGCGTTCTCCAGCACCAGCGTCCACACCAGACCGACGGCGATCGCGGTGGCGGTGCTGCGGAAGGCGATCGCGAGGAACCAGCCGACCCCGGCGTGGGCGGTGCAGATCAGCCAGGCGGCGGCCACCGCCCCGGCGACGTTCCCGGCCGGCGGCCAGTCGGGTCCCCGCCCTTCGATCGCGGCCAGCACCCCGGTGACCAGCGCCAGCGCCGCGAAGGTGGCGACCACGACCAGCAGGGTCAGCCCGCACAGGACGACGGCGTGCCCGGCCATCACCTGCGCTCGCCGCGGTCGCTGTGTGAAGATCAGGTTCAGCGTGCCCCAGCGGTACTCGTTGCCGACCACCAGCGCGCCGAGGATCACCACGATCGCCCCGCCGAAGAGCGGGAACAGTCCGATCCCGGTGGTGACCAGCTCGCCGGGCAGGACGGCGGCGAGCAGCGACTCGGCGGCCTCCGCCTGCTCCGGGTCGCCGGCCAGCGCCAGGTGCACCAGGTAGGGGATGCCGACGCCGAAGGCGAGCGCCAGGATCGTCCAGGTCGCGGTGATCGTCCACACCGCCGGTCGCTTCCGGTCGGCGAACCAGGCCGCGCGGATCGAACCGATCATCGGGCGCCTCCCGTCACGGTCGCGGACTCGTGCCGCTCGCCGGGCGCCGGCTCGTCGGGCTCCGGGGCCGCCGGCTCGGCGCGGTCGCGGCCCGGCGACCGGTCGCCGGGTGCGGCGGTCAGTTCCAGGAACGCCTCCTCCAGCGAGTGGCGCAGCGGGCGCAGTTCCCGTACGTCGACGCCGGCCTCGACCAGGCGTCGGTTGAGTTCCGCGGCCAGCGCCGGATCGGTGGTGACCCGCAGCAGCCCGTCGACCACCTCGACCGCCCGGACCCGGTCGTGCTCGCGCAGCTGGGCGACCGCCGCGTCCACCGGGTCGGCGTCGATCAGCAGCACGGCCCGGCCCAGCGCCTCGCGCAGGTCGTCCGGGCTGCCGTCGGCGACCAGCCGGCCGTGGTCGATGACCGCGATCCGGTCGCAGATCTGCTCCACCTCGCCGAGGACGTGGCTGGACAGCAGCACGGTCCGGCCCTGCTGCCCGAGCGAGCGGAGCAGCTCCCGGATCTCGGAGACGCCGGCCGGGTCGAGGCCGTTGGTCGGCTCGTCCAGGATCAGCAGGTCCGGTTCCTTGAGCAGCGCGGCGGCCACCCCGAGTCGCTGCTTCATGCCCAGCGAGTAGGTGCGGAACGCCGAACCCGCCCGCCCGGCCAGGCCGACCTCGGCGAGCACCCGCTCGGCGGCGCCGTCGGGCACCCCGGCGTAGCGGGCGGCCAGCCGCAGATTGTCCAGCCCGGACAGGTGCGGGTAGAACGTCGGCGACTCGATGAGGGCGCCGACCCGGGCCAGTTGCCCCGGCGCCCCGGGCGGCAGGCCCAGCACCCGGATCCGTCCGCTGGTGGGCCGGACCAGCCCGACCAGCATGCGCATGGTGGTTGTCTTGCCCGCGCCGTTCGGCCCCAGGAAGCCGAGCACCTCGCCCGCGGGCACCCGCAGGTCGAGGCCGTCGACAGCGGTCACCCCGCCGGGATAACGCTTGGTGACCCCGGCCAATTCAATGGCAAATCGGTCATTCCTCAACGCGGCGCCGCAATCGTACGCCCTCGCGCGAGGTTTCCGACGGCCCAATTTGACGCAATGTTCATCCGGCAGTCCTTAGAATTCCTGACCGCGACACAGGGTTAATTGCGTGCGGTCAACTAACTGCTCGTTAAGGCAACTGCCCAGGTCGCGACGGGGGTCGGGCCTGGGCCGTGTCATCGTGCCGCCGCCGGTCGCGGCCCTTGCCGTGTAACGATGTAAAAGCCTCTGACCTGCGGCGGGGCCGATGACGCCCACAGCGTAGCGGAGGTCGATCGTCGCCGGAAGGCCCCTCGGCGCGTGCCGCCCATCGATTTTGTCTTAGCCGCAGCTCAGCCCGTACGAATTCACCGTCACCACTGGTCGACGCGAAACATTCTGTTGACGAATGAATTGATCTTGGGCAGCATGAAGGCACTTTCGAGTTGACCGTGGTCGTTGGCATGGGGGCCGAAGATGAGCCAGTCGCCGGACGGTGGAATGACCCTTGAAATGCGTCCCAAGCTCCGGCACGACGTGGTGTTCCTGGACGCTCCGGCGGGTGCCTACCTGCGCGGCCCGGACACCGCCTTCCTGATCAAGGGACGGTCCGCCTTCCGGTGGCTGAGCTCGCTGAGCCCCTACCTCACCGGCGAGCACACCCTCGCGCAGCTCACCGCCACCCTGGAACCCGGCCAGCGGCAGACCGTGCTGACCCTGGTCCGGGCGCTGGTCGCCCGCGGCTTCGCCAAGGACGCCGGCGACCGTACCGAGCTGCCGGAGCCGGTGGCCCGCCGCTTCGCCGCCCAGATCGAATTCGTCGACCACTTCGCCGACGACGCGACCGGCCGGTTCCGCCGCTTCCACGCCGCCCGGGTGGCGCTCGGCGGTGGGGGAGCGCCGCTGCTGGCCGCGGCGGCCGGCCTGCTCCGCAACGGGTGCCTCCGGCTCGACCTGCACCCGGACGACGACCCCGCACCCTACCTCGAGGCCCTGCGGCCCGAACTGGACGAGCTGCGCGCCGACGGGCTGCCGGTCGAGGTCACCGTCGGCACCGGGCCGCTGGCCGCCACCGGCGCCGACGCGGTGCTCCACTGCGCCGGCCCGGACGGGCTGGCCGGCCTGGCCGAGCTGGCCCGCGCCAGCCACCGGGACGGCCCGCTGCTGGTGCCGGTGGTCTGGGACGGCGACCGGGCGGTGGTCGGGCCGACCGTGGCGGCCGGACAGACCCCCTGCTGGTGCTGCGCCCAGCTACGGCTGACCGCCACCGCCGAGCCGGCGGCGGCCGCCGACTTCTGGCGCCGCGCCGCCCTCGGCACCGGCGAGCCGGTCTTCCTGCCCGAGGTGACCGGGCGGATGCTGGGCAACGCCGCCGCCTTCGAACTCTTCCGCGCGCTGACCGGCGCCGTGCCGCCGGACACGGCCGCGGGCGTGCTGCTGCTCGACCCGACCACGCTGGAATCGAGCCGCGAGCGGGTGCTGCCGCACCCCGCCTGCCCGGTCTGCCGGGACGTCGAGGTGACCGCGCCGGCGGCGCCACCCGCCTCGGACGACGAGACCTACCAGCGGGCCGAGGCGCTGGTGTCCCCGTACGCCGGGGTGTTCACCCGGTTCGTGGACGACCCGCTGGAGCAGGCCCCGCTGAAGACGGCCCGGCTGCGGCTGCCGGGGCGGCGCGGGCCGCGCGAGGTGACCGCGTTCGACGTGCACACCGTGATGAACGCCCGGCTGGCCGCCTACCGGGTCGCGGTCCGGGAGCACGCCGCCCGCCATCCGGACCCGGCCGCCGTGCGGACGGCGTCGGCCGTCGAACTGCGCGAGCAGGGCGAGCATCCGGTCCCGTGGTTGGAACTGGACTCGGCCACCGGAGCGCCCCCGATGGACCCGGCACGGCGGACACGTTGGCTCCGCGCGGCGGTGCTCGGGCGGCCGGAGACCGTCTGGGTGCCGGCCGCGCTGGCGCTGCCCACCTCCGCGCTGAACGCCGAGGGCTGGGCCGAGCCGACCGTGGCCGGCGCGGCCGTCGCCGCCACCGTCGACGGCGTGATCGACCAGGGGCTGGCCGACGCGCTGGCGTACCGCGCGCTCACCGCCGCCCTGCGCGGCCGGGGCGACCTGCGGTCGCTGGCCGAGGAGGACCTGGTCGGCGACGACGACACCGCGTTCGTGGTCAAGGCGGCGCGCCGGTTCGGCCGGCGGCTGTCGGTCTTCGTCCTGGGCGCCGCCGCCCCCGCGCACGCGGTGCTCGCCGTCACCGAGGCCCCCGACGGCGGCGACCGCGGCTGGGCGCTGGCCGCCGGCTTCGACCCGGTGTCCGCCCGGCTGGCGGCCGTGCGGGACGCGGTCGGCCGGGTCCAGGTGCGGCACTTCGAGGGTACGGACGCCGACCTCGGCGACCCGCTGCTGCGCGACTTCGACCCGGCGGCGGTCACCGTCCACGCCACCACCGGCGCGGCCGCGCCGGCCAGCGCCACCGACCGGGCCACCGTGCTGGCCGCGCTGGCCGAGCGGGGAACCGACGCCCTGCTGGTCGAGACCACCACCCGCGACGTCCGGGCGAGCGGCGCCTTCCGTAGCGGGGTGGTCCTGCTGCGCCACCACGGCCGAGCGGCCGACTGAACCACCACACCAGTGGTCCCGGCGAGGCACGCACCCTGGAAGGAGGTGGACACATGCCGATCACCCTGAACGACGAGCTCCGTGAGCTGGAGACCGAGACCTTCGAGATCGAGGAGGTCGAGGACGGCGGCGAGGCGCTCGCCGCGAGCAGCTCCAGCTGCTCCTGCTCCAGCTGCTGCAGCTGCAGCACGTCGAGCTGCTGCAGCACCAGCACCAGCACCTCCAGCTGCGGCTGACCGGGCGTCCGGGGTTGACGCCCCGACGCCGACGACCTCCAGTCCTGGTGGGACACCGCAAGACGACGCACCATCCGCCGCCGGCCGACACCGGCGAGTAGCCCCTGCGTGCCTCCGCTGGATCCACCGTGGTGGTGCGGGCAGACCCACCGACGACTGGCACCGACCGCGGCTCAAGGAGAGGCCCGTGCCGACCCAACCCCTGACATCCGGCGCACTGCCCGACTCGGTCCGCAGTGAACTGCGCGATCTGCAGACCGAGACGTTCGAGGTCGAGGACATCGCGGATCTGTCCGCCGACCTCATGGACATCTGCAGCAGCAGCACGAGCACGTCGAGCTGCTCCAGCTGCAGCACGTCCAGTTGTTGCAGCTGCACCTCGTCGAGTTGCAGCAGCACCAGCTGAGCCGTGGCGCCGCCGGCCGCTCCGGACGGCCGGCCGGCGTCGGGGCCCCGAAACACCGAGGGGAGGTAGAAGTGCCGGAACTGACTGAGGAACTGCGCGCGCTGGAGACGGAGACGTTCGAGATCGAGGACGTCGACGCCGTCGACGCGATGGTCATGGACTGGTCCAGCTCCAGCTGTTCCTGCTCCAGCTGCTGCAGCTGCAGCACGTCGAGCTGCTGCAGCAGCAGCACCAGCACCGGATGCGGCGGCGGCTGACCGTCGCCACCGTCCCCGCCGGCGAGCCACGCCGGCGGGGCACCCCGGTCCGCCCCGCAACCGCAGCGAGCCAGACAGGTGAACCGCATGATCGTCGACGTCCGGACCACCTCCACCGGGTGGGACTCCAGCCTCAAACACCTCGGCGAGGCGTTGCACCAGCGACGCCAGGACCTGGCGCCCCGGCCCGCCGGCCCGCCGCGGCTGGACGGGATCACCGTCCGCGTCGCGGCCCTCGGCCTGACCGACCTGCAGCGCGACGACGCCGCCGGGCCGACCGGTGACGTGGTGCCGATCTGGCTGCACGGCGCCACCGCCCTGGTCGGCCCCCGCTGGTCGCCACCGGTGGGCGGGCAGCGGCCGGGCCCGTGCCCGGTCTGCGTGCAGCGCCGCTGGCAGGCCATCCGGCTCCGGGACGAGCGGCACGCCCTGGAACACGGCGCCGCCGTCGGCACCGTGGCGGCGCTGCCGCACCTGACCCCGTTCGCCGTCGACGCGGTCTGGCAACTGCTGCTCGACGCGTGCCGGCCGCAGCCCGGCCGGCCCGGCGTCGGCCGGTTGCGGCAGCTGCGGATGGACACCCTGGAGACGTCGATGGTCGAGGTGCTGGCCGACTCGGAGTGCCCGGCCTGCGCCACCCCGGCGCCGGACACCGCCGAGGCCGCGGTGATCCGGCTGACCAGCCGGCCCAAGCCGGACGTGTCCGCGTACCGGCTGCGGTCGGCCCGGGAGCTGGACCTGCCGGTCGGGGCGCTGGCCAACCCGGTCGCGGGCGCGCTGGGCGGCAACGCGCTGCGCGCCTACAACGCCACCGCCACCGCGCCGGTCACCGGCTACTTCCGGGTCCGCAGCCGCTACGACCTGCACGAGATGTGGTGGAGCGGGCACGCCGACAGCTACGGCGCGAGCGAGACGTACGCGCTGCTGGAGGGGCTGGAGCGGTACGCCGGGCAGTTCCCCCGCGCCCGGCGGACCACTGTCTTCGACAGCTACGCCAACCTGGCGCCGGACGCGCTGGACCCGGCCGGGCTGGGCTACCACCCGGCGTTCTACCACGGCCACGGCCTCTACTACGCCCCGTACTCGCCGACCGAGCCGATGCACTGGGTGTGGGGCTGGTCGCTGCGCGACCGGGCCCCCCGGCTGGTGCCCGAGCAGCTCGTCTACTACCTGGACCGGCGCACCGACCAGCGCAAGTTCGTCCAGGAGTGCTCCAACGGCTGCGCCAGCGGCAGCTGCCCGGAGGAGGCCCTGCTGCACGGCATGCTCGAACTGGTCGAGCGGGACGCCTTTTTGCTCGCCTGGTACGGCTCGGCCCGGCTCGCCGAGATCGACCCGGCCACCTGCCGCGACGAGCGGGTGCACTTCATGCTCGACCGGGTGGACCTGCTCGGGTACGACATCCGGCTCTTCGACACCCGGGCCGACCTGCCGGTCCCGGTGGTCACCGCGGTCGCGGTGAAGCGCGGCGACGGCCTCGGCCAGCTCTGCTTCGCCGCCGGCGCCAGCCTCGACCCCGAGGACGCGGTCCGCGCGGCGGTCTGCGAAACCGCGTCCTACGTGCCCGGCTTCGACGAGCGGGTCGCCGCCAGCGAGCCGGAACTGCGCGAGATGACCCGGGACTACACCAAGGTCACCGAGCTGAGCCACCACGCCCTGCTGTACGGGCTGCCGGAGATGACGCGGCACGCCCGGTTCCTCTTCGACGACCCGCCGCTGCGCTCGATGACCGAGCTGTACGGCGACTGGCTGGCGACCCGGCCGACCCACGACGACCTGCGGGCCGACACGGAGTACCTGTGCGGGCTGATCGCCGGACTGGGCGGCGACGTGGTGGCGGTCGACCAGACCTGCCCCGAGCAGGAGATCGCCGGGGTGCACACGATGGCGGTGGTGGCGCCCGCCCTGGTGCCGATCGACTTCGGTTGGCAGCGGCAGCGGGTGCTCTGGAGCGACCGGCTGGCCCGGCACCTGGCCCGCGGCCCGCAGGGGCCCGACCGGCTCGGCGCGACCGGCCGCAACCCGAACCCGCACCCCTTTCCCTAGGAGCACCGACATGCAGCAGCAGGCGATCGAGGTGGTCCGGGACTACGCCGGGGCGGTGTTCCGCCGGGCCCGGGTGCCGATGGAACCGCTCGACTACGAGGTGGACTGGGTCGACCAGCCGTCCCGGCACACCAGCTACCCCGGCGCGCCCCGGGTGCCGCTGCCGGCCGACCTGCCGGCGCTGCCCACCCTGCGCGAGCTGTTCACCGGGGAGCACCCGCCGCCGCGGGCCGGCTGGTCGCTGCCCCGGCTGGCGACGCTGCTGCGGCTGTCGTACGGGGTGCTCGACCGACGGCTGACGGTCAACTGGAACCAGGACGTCGCCAAGCGGACCCACTTCGAGCACGCCGTGTGGGGCCGGGGCACCGCCTCCGGCGGAGGCATGTATCCGGTGGAGCTCTACCTGGTCAGCGGGGCGTCCGGGCCGCTGCTGCCCGGCGTGTACCACTACCACACCGGCCAGCACGTGCTGGAGCGGCTGCTGCTCGGCGACGTCACCGGCACCGTACGCGGCGCCCTCGACCCCGCCGGCCGCCCTACCGGTGTCGGGGACAGCTTCCTGCTGGCCGCCATCCGGTTCTGGAAGAACTCCTTCAAGTACAACAGCTTCTGCTACCACGTGGTCACCCAGGACCTGGGCGCGCTGCTCGGCTCGTGGGAGCTGCTCGCCGACGCGCTGGGCGTACCGCTGCGCCGGCTGCTCTGCTTCGATCCGGCGCCGCTGGACCGGCTGCTCGGCTTCGACAGCGACCAGGAGGGCGTCTTCGCCGTCGTCCCGATCGAGTGGTCCGCCGACCGTCCGGCCGTCGATCACCCGGCCGCCGGTTACCCGGCCGCCGGTTACCCGGCCGCCGGTCACCCGGCCGCCGACCGCCCGGCCGGCGCCGTCCCGACCTCCCGCCCACCCGGCGAGATGTCGACCGGCGTCGCCCCAACCGATCGCGGTTTCGGGGACGGCCCGAACGGCGGGCCGTCCCCGGACGGGGCCGGGCTGGCAACCGAGCTGCGGGTGCGGTATCCGGCCTTTGAGCGGTCCCGGCAGGTCCGGCGGTTCCCGGCCGTCACCGCGGTGCACGGGGCGGCGGCGATGCCGACCAGGCCCGCCCCGGGCGCGCTCGCCGACGCCGCCCCTCGGCGGTGGCCGGGTGAACCCGTCGCCCTGCCCGAGCCGGCGCTGGCGTCGCTGGACCGTCCGCTGTCGACGGTGCTGGCCAGCCGGTCGAGCAGCTTCGGCCGGTTCCGCCGGCCGCCGGAGCTGACCGCCGCCGAACTCGGCACCACGCTGGCCTTCGCCGCCGCCGGCCGACCCCACCCGGCCGACGCCGACCCGGTCGCACCACCCCCGGCCGGCGCCGATCCGGTCGCGCCACCCCCGGCGGACGCCGCGCCGCTCGGGCCGCGCACCGGCACGGCCGAGCCGCACCCGGCCGGCACCACGGCGTCCGGCCGCGACCCGGGCAACGGTGCGGCGGCCGGGCCCGACCCGGCCGGCGGCACCGGGTCCGGCGGGCCGGCGCTGACCCGGCTCTGGGTCTTCGCCAACCACGTCGACGGCCTCGCCACCGGCAGCTACGCCTACTGCCCCCGCCGGCACGCGCTGCTGCCCGCCGGGGCGGCCCCCGAGGGTGGCATGTCCGCCTTCCTGCAACAGCAGTACTTCCTCACCAACTACACGATGGGGCAGGTGGGCGCGGTGCTGGCCGTCTCCGGCCGGCTGGACGCCGTGCTCGACGCCGTCGGCCCGCGCGGCTACCGGATCCTGAACGCCGAGATCGGCGCCGTGGCGCAGCGGGCGTACTGCGCGGCGACCGCGCAGCGCATCGGCTGCGGCGCCGTCCTGGGCTTCGACAACGTCGCCATGGACGAGGCGCTCGGCCTCACCGGCACCGACGAACGGACGGTGTTGTTCCTGCTGCTCGGGCGGCATCCGGACGCCGTCGCCGACCTGGCGTACCGGCTGTGACGTCCACCCCGCCGACGAAGGGAATCACCGTGACGGTCGCCCTGCCCGCGCCTTCGGCCACCGAGGTGTCCTGGCGGATGCCCGAGGTCTTCATGCTGCGTACCGCCGGCCTGCCGCTGGAGGTCGCCGACCGGCTGGCCTTCGACCGCAGCGCCGCCTGGGCCCGCCGGGTCCTCGACCTGGAGGACCAGCTCCGGGCCACCGGCCGGGAGCTCGCCGACGACCTCCAGGGCGCGGTCGCCCGCAACCTCGACGACGAGCGGCTGCGGCGGCGGCTGATCCGGCTCCGCCGCGACGTCTACAACCTGCGCCGGCCGGACCCCGACGACCCGGCCGGGTGGCCGGTGGAGCCGCTGGGCGAGCCGACCCACCGGGCGTTGGCCGACTGGCTGACGCGGCACGCCGCGTATCGGCGCGAGCTGGCCGGCGGCCCGGCGGTGCTCACCGAGGAGCTGGCCGAACGCCGGGGGCTGCTGCGCGACCTGGCCGACGACCCCGACCTGCGCGGCGGGATCCTGCTCGCCTCCCCGTCGCTGGACCAGTACCTGCCCGGCTACCTGGCGACGCCGGGCCGGCTCGGCAAGCGGGCCCGGCGGGTGGAGCGGTCGTTGCTGGAGTACGCGCTGCGCACCGCCTGCAAGACCAGCCCGTTCAGCCGGCTGACCACCGTCAACGTCGGCACCTTCGGCCCCGGCACCGGGCCGTTGCTCACCGCCGAACCGGTCCCCGGCGCGGCCGCCGACGCGAAACAGGGGGTGGCCCGGCTCAACCTCGCCGCGCTGGGCCGGATCTCCGCCATCGTGCTGGCCGACGAGACGCTCCGCGCCGACCTGCCGGTCACCCTCACCACCGGCTGGCGGATCGAGCGGGGCCGGCTGCGCTACCTGCGCCGGCGCCGGACCGGATCGGAGGACGGCGACGCGGCGGTCACCCTGGAGTCCATCCACGAGTCGCTCTTCGTGCTGCCCACCGGTCGGGTGCTGCACGACATCCTGGCCGCGCTCGCCGGCGGCCGGGTCCGACGGATGGCCGACCTGGTCACCGAGCTGGCCACCGCCGACCGCCCGGCGGCCGAGGTGGAGCAGTACCTGCACCACCTGCTCCGGGTCGGGCTGCTGGTGGTGCCGAACCTGCACCTGGACATCCACGCCGCCGACCCGGTCGACGGCTACCGGCGGGCGCTGCGGCGGATCGGCCGGGACTGGGCGGACCGGCTCGCCGACCGGGTCGGCATGGTCAACCGGCTGGCCACCGGCTACCCGGCCCACGACGTCGCCGGGCGCCGCCAGGTGCTCGCCGACATCCGCCGGGAACTGGCCGCGGCCCACGCCGACCTGGGTCGCTCCGACGTGCCGGCGCCGCGCACCCTGCTCTACGAGGACGCCACCCTGCGTACCCGGAGGCCGGTCACCGCCGCCCGCGGCAGTTGGGAACGGGACGTCCTGCCCGGGCTGCGGGCGCTGGCCCGGATCATGCCGGTCTTCGACATCAACCTGCCCCGCCGGCTGGCCACCAAGGGCTTCTTCCGGGCCCGCTACGGCGTCGGCGGCCGCTGCGACGACCTGCTCACCTTCGCCCACGAGTTCCAGCAGGACTTCTTCGAGCACTACACCGGGCGGATGATGCGCCGGCGTGCCTTCGACGCGGACAACGCCTACGTCCGGCAGGAGAACTGGTTCCGGCAGGACGAGATCACCGCGCTGGACGACGCCCGGATCGAGGTCGCCCGGCGGATCAACGAGGCGTACGGCCGGCTGCCGGCCGGCGCCGAGGAACTGCGCCTCGACGACGCGTTCCTGGCCGACGTCGCCGCGATGGTGCCGGAGAGCCTCGGCACGCTGGACCCCCGGTCCTTCTTCCTCCAACTGGCCGACCAGGGCGACCGGCACCGGGTGGTGGTGAACCGGGTCTACTCCGGAATGACCCTGCTCTTCTCCCGGTTCGCCCACCTCTTCGCCGACGCGGACCTGGCCGGCGCGCTCCGCGCCGAACTGGCCCGGTTGCAACCGCCCGGCGCGGTGCTCGCCGAGCTCAAGGGCGGGTACGACGCCACCAACCTCAACCTGCACCCGGCGGTCACCCCCTACGAGCTGGTCTGCCCCGGCGAGATCAGCTTCCGGCCGGACGCCGAGCAGATCCACATGGACGACCTCAGCGTCGAACACGACCCGGCGAGCGACCGGTTGCTGCTGCGCTCCCGCCGGCTCGACGCCGAGGTGATCCCGGTCTACCTCGGGTTCCTGCTGCCGATGGCGTTGCCGGAGGTGCAGCAGGTGCTGCTCACCTTCGCCTACCTGGGCATGGCGCAGCCGGACCTGTGGGCCGGCACCACCGTGCCGCTGCCGGGGCGGGGCATCGCCGGCTACCCGCGGATCGTGCACGGCGACCTGGTGCTGCAACGGCGGATGTGGAAGCTGCACCCGGACCACCTGCCACCGCCGCGCACCCCGGAGCAGGACGACGCGGACTGGTTCCTGCGCTGGCAGCGGTGGCGGCGCGACAACGGGCTGCCGCGCCGGGTCTTCGCCACCCCGGAGGGGACCCGGCTCGCTCCGGCCGCGGGCGACGAGACCGCGCAGCCCGGGGCGGCCGGCCGGCCGGACCACAAGCCGCTCTACGTCGACTTCGACAGCCACTTCTGCCTGCAGCTGCTGGAGGCGACCGGACGGGCGGCGGGCAGCCGGCTGGTGCTCACCGAGATGCTGCCGGACCGCGACGAGCAGGTGCTCCGCGGGCCCGGCGGCACCCACGTCACCGAACTCACCGTCGAACTCAACGGCGTCCGAGTGGGAAAGGCGGACCGATGACCAGGTATCCCTCGCCGACTGCGCACGGCTGGCTCAGCGTCCACGTCTTCTACGCCAGCAACGCCAACCCGATGCTGGTCGAGGGCGTCCGGCCGCTGGTGGACGAGCTGCGCGCCGAAGGGCTGATCAGCCGCTACTTCTTCATCAAGTACTGGATGGAGGGCCCGCACGTCCGGCTGCGGGTGCTGCCCGCCCCGGGCGTCGACCCGGCGGTGGTCCGGGCGCGGGTGGACGCCGCGATCGACGCGTTCCTGCGCCGCCGTCCCGCGCTCTACGAGGTGGACAGCGACGGGCTCGGCGACCTGTACAAGCAGATGTACCTCGCCGAGTACGGCCGGCAGCGGTGGGACGAGGAGTACGGGCCGGACGGCGTGATGCCGATGCGGGCGAACAACAGCCGGCACCACATCCCGTACGAGCGCGAGTACGGCCGCTACGGCGGACCGGTTGGCATCGATCTCGCCGAGTGGCACTTCGAGCACTCCAGTGACGTGGTGCTGGACCTGCTCGCCACCACCAACGTGCACGTCCGCCCGGTGCTGCTCGGCCTCTCCGCCCAGCTGACCATGATGATGTGCGCGGTCTTCCTCGCCGACGACCGGCGGATCGCCGGGTTCCTCGACGAGTATCGCCGGTTCTGGGAGGTCGCCTACGCCGAGCCGAGCGACGACTACCACGACAGCTTCGACACCAGCTACCGGCGGATGGACGACGCGCTGCGGGCCCGGCTGGCCGACATCCGGGCGGCCGCCCGCCAGGCCGCCGACGTACGCCCCGCCGGGGTGGAGGGCCGCTGGTCGGCGCACTGCCGCGAGCTGCGGGACCGGGTCGTGGCCGCGGCCGAGCGGGGTGACCTGGTGTTCCAGCGCGGCGCCGGCGAGCCCACCGTGGTGCGCGACCTCGACGCCGCGCTGCCCATCCTGCTCAGCTCGTACGTGCACATGACCAACAACCGGCTCGGGGTGAGCATCCTCGACGAGATCTACCTGTCGTACCTGATGCGGACCGCACTGCTGGACGACCTCGCCCCGGCGGCCCCGCGATGACTACCGTGGACGCGACCTGGGTCCGACCCCGGCTGCGGGCCGGGATCGTGCTCGGACCCGGCCAGTGGCGTGACGGGAAGCTCGTCCACCACGTCAAGGACCCGGAGACCGGCTGGTTCTACCGGATCGGGCCGCGCGAGCACTTCCTGCTGTCCCGGATGGACGGCACCCGGACGCTGGACGACCTCGCCGCCGAGTACGCCACCAGCTACCGGCGCCGGCTCGGGCCGGAGAACTGGCAGCAGCTCTTCGGCATGCTGCACCAGCGGCAACTGCTGGACGGCGCCACCGATCCGCAGGCGCTCGCCCGGCTGACCGCCACGGCCGCCGAGAACGCGACGCGCACCCGACGCGGGCCGCTGTCCGCCCGGTTCCCGCTGTTCGACCCGGAACGGCTCTTCACCCGGCTGCTGCCCGCGATGTCGCCGCTGTTCAGCTGGTGGTTCGTCGTCCCGGCGCTGCTGGCGGTGCTGGCCGTCGCCGGGTACGTGGTGGTGTGCCTGCCCGAGATGCTCGCCGGGGTCGGGCGGGGCGGTAGGCCGCTCGCCGCGGTGCTGGCCGCCGTGGTGATCACCTGGGCGGTGGTCTTCCTGCACGAGTGCGCGCACGGGCTGACCTGCCGGCACTTCGGCGGGCGGGTCACCGAGATCGGCGTGATGTGGCGGTTCCCGATGCTGGCCCCGTACTGCAAGGTCGACGACATCGTGCTGTTCACCCCGCGCCGGCGGGTGGCCACCGCGTTCGCCGGCGTCTTCGTCAGCATGCTGGCCCTGGTGCCGTTCGCCGTGCTGCACGGCTGGGGCCCGGCCACCGGCGGGCTGCACGACCTGGCCGGCGCGATGCTGCTCTTCGGCACCGCCACCGCCGCGATCAACCTGGTGCCGTTCCTGCGGCTGGACGGCTACCACATGCTCGGCCACGCGCTGAACCTGGCGGACCTGCGGGGAGACAGCTACCGGTTCTACGGCCGGCTGCTGCGCCAGGGCGCCGGAGCGGTACGCGGCTACCGACCGCGGGACCGGGCCGCGTACGCCCTCTACGGCCTGGCCTCGGCGGTGTTCGCGGTGACCGTGCTGACGCTACTGGTGCGCTACTGGTACGACGCGTTGCACGGCTGGGTCGGCGCCGGCTGGGCGGTCACCATCCTGGTCGCCGAGGCGGTGCTGGTGGCGGCGCTGCTCGCCCGCTTCACCGCCCGCCGCCCGACCGCGACGACCGGGACCGGCTGACCGGCCGCCCCGGTTCGGCGGCCGGCCGGCTTACTCGTCGGCGCCGGCCCGCTGCCGCAGCAGGGCGATCGCCTCGTCCACCCGGCCGTGTTCGGTGAGCAGCGTCAGCAGCAGCGGCAGCGACCGCCAGTCGTCGTCGGCGACCGCCTGCCGCAGCAGGCTCATCGCCTCGTCGTGCCGGCCCTGACCGGCGAGCAGCGCGGCCAGTTCGTGCCGGGCCCGGGGTTCGCCCTGGTCGGCGGCGATCCGCCAGTAACGCTCCGCCTCGTCGTCCCGGCCCCGGGCGGCCAGCAGCGCGGCGAGCCGGGAAGCGGCGTGCCAGTCGCCGTGCTCGGCGCGCAGCCGCAGCTCCTCGGTGCGGCCCCGGTCGGCCAGCAGGTCGACCAGCACACTGCCCGCGCCGGTCGCGCCGGTCTCCCCGGAGGCGGCCAGATCGCGCAGGTAGCCGGTCGGATCGGGGACCGCGACCAGCCCGGACGCCTCGGGGCCGAAGAAGCGGCTGCCGCCGAACTCCTGCCGGAGCTGGTCGTCCAGGTCGTCGGCGAGCTCGATCATCGCGCGCAGCGCCAGCAGCAGCTGAGTGGGTTGGAACTCCTGCCCGAACACCGGGATGGAGGCCCAGACCGTGTCGCCGGTGCAGTAGACCCGGCCGATCACCAGGCCGTTGGTGAGGTCGGACAGTCGCTGGTAGAGGGTCTCGGTGGCGTCGACGCCGGTGAGCAGCGGCGAGAAGACGTCCACCAGCGGCGGGTCCTCCTGGGTACGTACGAAGATCATGGCGGAGCCGGCCCGGATGCCGACGTCGCCGTCGGAGTCCACCCGCAGCTGGTCGGCGGTGGTGCCGAGGATGCCGGCCAGCACCTCCCGGACCCGCTGGGTCAGCTTGCCGTCGTGGTAGCGGTCGGCCAGCGGCGGGACCGGCCCGGAGCCCGGCCGCAGACCGGCCACCGGACGGGCCGCGAGCGCGGCGGCGAACCGGGTCCGGGTGGGCGGCGGGACGGTGGTGGCGGTGGTGGCCGGCCGGGCGGCCAGGGCGTCGGCGAGCCGGCGCAGGAAGCTGTCACGCGGCGTCATCGTGGCTGCCGTTCGGGCCGTCGCCGCTCGGGTCGGCGGGGCGGTCCGCCACCCGGAACTGGTCGAACATCTTGGCGATCACCAGCGGCGCGGCCACCCCGAAGGTGAAGCTGGCGAAGGCGGTGGTGGCCAGGCCGCCGGCGCCGGCCGCGGCGGCCAGCCCGGTGCCGGCCACCATCCGCAGCAGGACGGCGAAGAGCACGATCGGCCGGTCCTGCGGATCCCGCCACGGCCACTGCCACCGGTGCCCCGACTCGGTGGTCGGGCGCATCATCCCGTAGAGGTTCAGCGCCTCCGCCACCGCGCTGCCGACCAGTCCCCACATCGCGGCCATCCATAGAGACACATCCCTACCCTACTGATCGCCGAACCGGCTCCCGCACCAGCCCTCGGCGCGGGGGTGCCGGGCGTGCCCGGTTGGTAGCGCCGACTCCGACGGTAGGCAGCCGGGGCAACCGGCCCGGGGGAGGGGCGACGCCGCCGGTGCCGGGCCGACGCTGACCGCCAGGCGGGACGCCCGGCGGTCACCGTCCGTCGTCCGTCGGTCAGGCGATCCGCCGGATCCGGCGTACCGCGAGCAGCAGCAGGAGCGCGGCGAGCGCGACGAAGATGCCCGTCTCGATGTACTGGAACGCCCAGTACCGGTCCGCCGGCTGGTAGAGCTGCCAGTTGTAGGCGCCCGGCTCGAGGCCGAGTTCCGCCCCGCAGCGCCCACCGCTCGGCCCGGTTGCGCCGGGCGGGCAGGCGATCTGGGCGTTGGCCATCACCATGGTGCCCTCGGCGTCGCGGATGCCGTTGGCGAGGATCCAGTCGCCGTGGGCCTGGTGCGGCATCGGGCTGTCGCTTTCCACGGGGAAGGTACGCGTCCGCGCCGCGATGTAACGCGGCCGGGCGAACTCCGCCAAGGCGACGCGCAGGCCGATGAAGCCGGCCAGGGTGGCCCCCATGGCCGGCAGCATCCGCGGCCACAGCGTGCCGGCGAAGATCCCGAGCGCGACCGCGAGCACGGTGTAGCCGACCGGAACCAGCCCCTGCATGTCGAAGAGGAAGGGGTCGAGGCGGCCCTGCCGCTCCGCCTGGAGCAACGGGGTGAGCCACCAGGACATGCCCAGCCCGTAGCCGGCGGCCGCGACGATCGCGCCCGCCCCGACCAGCCCGAACTTGACAGCGGCCCAGCGGCGCCGGCTGACCCCCTGGGTCCACACCAGCCGGTGGGTGCCGTGCTCCACCTCCCCGGCGACCAGCGGGGCACCCCAGAACAGGCCGACCAGCAGCGGCAGGACGAGGAACAGCACGCCCACCAGGTTCAACGTGTCGTACTGGTTGCTGAACTGGTCGAACGCACGGTTGCAGGTCTCCACCACGCCCGGCGCCAGCTCGGAGCGGGCCAGTTGGCGGACGCACTCCGGACCGCCGAGGTCGGCGAACCGGTTCCGCATGGCGAGGCCGGTGGGGACCAGCACGGCGGCGAGCGCCGCCAGGCCGGCGAGGGTGAACAGCGCCTGCCGGCGGTGTTGGCGCCAGGTCAGCCAGATCATGCCGGCACCTCCCACTCGGCGTGGCTTGCCCCCGCGTCGCCTTCGGCGAGGTAGCTGAGGATGACGTCCTCCAGGGACACCTCGCGGACGGTCCAGTTCGGGTCGACGACCGCTCCGTCGGTACGCACCAGGAGGGTGGACTGGCGGTCGGTGTGGCTGGCTCGGACCACTGCCGCCACGCCGGGGATCGGCTCGCCACCGTGCCGCGGCCCGATCAGCTGCCGGTGCTCGGCGACCAGGTCCTCGACGGCGCCGATCAGCCGGGCCTGGGCGGCGTGCAGCACGATCAGGTAGTCGCAGACGCGTTCCAGGTCGGCGAGCAGGTGCGAGGAGAGCAGCACCGTGGTGCCGGCGTCGGCGACGCTGCCCATCAAGGACTGGAGGAACTCCCGCCGGGCGAGTGGGTCGAGGCTGGCCACCGGCTCGTCGAGCAGCAGCAGCCGGGGGCGCTTGGCCAGCGCGATGGCGAGCGCCACCTGGGCCCGCTGGCCACCGGAGAGCTGCCCGACCGGCTTGCGGGGCGGAATGCCCAGTTCGGCGAGGCGGTTGCGGGCGAGCGCCCCGTCCCAGCGCCGGTTCAGCTTGGCGCCCAGGGTGAGCAACTCGGCCGCGGTGAAGTCCGGGTAGAGCGGGGTGTCCTGCGCGACGAACCCGATCTCGGACAGGACGGCGGTGTTGCCGTACGGTGCCTCGCCGAAGATCCGCACCGCACCGGCGTCGGGCCGCAGCAGGCCCACCGCCAGGTGTAGCAGGGTGCTCTTGCCCGCGCCGTTCGGCCCGACCAGGGCGGCGATGCGGCCGGCGGGCAGCTGCAGCGTGCAGTCCTGTAGCGCCCACTTGTTTCTATATCGCTTACCGAGCTGGTCGGTCTCCAGCACGACGTCCATCCGGACTCCTCTCATCTGCTCACGCTTGCCTGTGGCGGCTCGGCCGGGAGGGTGGCCCGGATCGTCGTCTCCACCAGGGCGGTGATGTCCTCGTGGCCGAGCCCGGCGGCCCGCGCGCGGTGCAGCCAGGCCACCAGGTCGCCGCGGAGCTCGGCCTGGTGCGGCAGTGAATCGCCGGCGAGGGTGCGCCGGACGAACGTGCCCAACCCGGGGCGACCCTCCACCAGGCCCTCGATCTCCAGCTCCCGGTACGCCTTCAACACCGTGTTCGGGTTGATCGCCAGGGACTGCGCGACGTCACGGACCTTCGGCAGTTGGTCACCAGGGGCGAGCAGGCCGACCCGCAGCGCCTGCTTCACCTGCTGCACCAGCTGCACGTAGGTGTTCACCTTGGACCGGCCGTCCAGCACGAACTCGATCACCCGGAACGATCCCTCCTATTGTCCTACGTCAGTAAGACTATAGGACAGACGGATCGGCGAACAGCCCGGAATTCGTGGTGTGTTCGAAAGTGGAGTCAGCGCGGACGACGCCCGGACGCGCGGCGGCACCCGTGATCGCCGCGACCGGCCGGCGACAGCGAACGCTAAACCGGCTGATCGCCGCGGCCGAACGGGTGGGGTCCGGGCAACCGACGGGGATGCCCGGACCCCACCCGGCTCACCACCGTGCCGGTGGCGGCGGGGGTACGACCGGCGGCCGGTCGTCGCAGGTGATGGTGTTCGGCAGCTGCCAGGGAGCGAGCCAGCCGCCGTCGTTGCCGCCGAGGTCGGTGAGGGAGAACTCGGAACCCGCCGGGGTGAAGTGGAACGAGCCGCAGTTGTTCACGCCGACGGCGCCCACGTGCCGCGCGTCGACGTTCTGGAACGACGCCGAGCCCGCGGTCCGGGCGCTCACCACCGAGGTGCCGGCGCCGTCCACCCGGATGTCCCGGAAGTGCACGTCGCTGATCGAGTGGAGGTCCTTCACCGCCCACTCGCTGACCAGCATGATCGCGTTGTAGGTGTTGTCGAGGTACGCGTCCCCGACCACCTCGATCCGCGCGTCGATGCTGCGGTCCAGCGCGTAGAGCCAGATCGCGCCGAGGCCGATCTTCCAGTTCAGCTCGTACGTGCCGGCGCGGACGGTGGTGTTGTCCCGGATCCGGACGTACCCGGTGAACGGTTCCGCGCCGAACCGGGAACCGAGCTGGATGGCGCTGCCCTCGCGGACCGGGTCGGCGATCAGGTTGCCGGAGACGGTGTTGTCGGCGCCGCCGTAGAGGGCGATGCCGTTGGCGAGCACCGGCGACTGCACGGTGTTGTTGGCGAACGTGTTGCGGGCGTTCGCCGTCGACTCCGACCACATGGCCAGGCCGTCGTCGCCGGTGTTGCGGACGAAGTTGTGCGCGACCAGCGAGTCGGTGACGCCGGTGTGGAAGTTCAGCGCGTCCGCGATCTGGTCGACGATGATGTTGTTGGTGATCCGCACGTTGCGCATCGGCCCGTCGAACCACATGCCCACCTTGGTGTGCCGCAGATACAGGCCGTCGATGGTGGAGTCGCTGAGGGCGCCGCCGATCCCGTTGACCTGGTCGGTGTCGATGCGCTCCCGGACGTCGCCCTCGATAGCGAACCCGGAGAGGTGCACGTTCCGGCTGCCGCCGTCGGCGGCGGCCCGGCCGTAGAAGCCGACTCCGGTGTGCACCGAGCCGTCCGGCGCCGGGGTGGGCAGGGCCACCTCGCGGCCCTTGATGACCGTGTACCAGTTGCCGGCGCCCTCGATGGTCACGTCGTCGACGAGGATGTGCCGGTTGACCTGGTAGGTGCCGGGTGGGAGGTAGACGGGCAGCCCGGTGCGCCGGGCGAAGGCGATGGCCCGCTCGATGGCCGGGGCGGCGTCCCGGCGGCCGGTCGGGTCGGCGCCGAAGGCCAGCACGTTCGCCGCCGCCAGCCGCACCCGCGGCGGGCCTACCAGTTCGGAGTCGAGCAGGTCGATGACGGTCCACGCGGCGTTGCTGCCGGCGGGGACGGTGAGCCGGATCCGGTCGCCCGCCCGGTAGGTCCGGCCGAGCGGCAGGCGCTGCTCGTCGTAGAAGTGGCTGGGGCGGAACGGCTTGGCGATGCTCGGGAACGGGGTGGTCGCGGCCGGCACGCAGGAGCACTCCGTGATCCACCAGTCGGGGTGCAGCAGGTCGGCCTGCGGGTCGTTGGTGAACGGGTACTGGTTGTACAGCCAGGCGTACTGCGAGGTGAGGGTCATGGTGCGGACCCGCTTGCGGTTCACCGCCACGTCCAGCGGCGCGGTGATGCCGCCGCCCTCGGGCGCGTCCGGGATGCTGTAGCGCACGGTGATCGCGTTGGCCGCGGCGGGCAGCACGAACTCCACGTGCTGGCCGGGGGTCAGCCGCACCGCCCGCCGGCCGGACGCCTCCGACGGCAGCGTGTAGGCCGTCCGGTCGGGACCGATGACCTCGCCGTCGGTGTACGCGTTCTCCGCCTCCTGCTCGAGGAAGTCGACCCGGGCGCCCCGGCCGGCGACCAGCGCCGGGTCGAGGGCGGCCCGGGTCACGACCGGGCGTTGGCCGGAGCGGCCGGCCGGGTCGGCGGCGGAGGAGGCGGGCGCGCCGGCCAGCACGCCGACGGCGAGCGCCACCGCGGTGGCGGACGCCACGGTCCGCGCGGGCCGGCGCCGCCGCAGCGACCGCGGCGGACCTGGTCGGAGCATCGGCGAGCCGATTCTGTCGGTGCGGGCGGAAGCCGGCGGGACGGAACCGATCAGCTTGCGGCGGGAGAGCGCCATGACAACCGCCCCTTCACCAGGCCGGCGAGAATTGACGGCCATCATGCCAGCGCCGGACACCGTCACGCAATAGACCGATCAACGAACGAAAAAACATGTGTCTACATTGCAAGAAACGGTTGGCTGGTGGAGTTGCGAGGTCGGGTGGTGGCGGCGGGCACGAGGGCTTCCGCTGGATCCGATCGGGACCTGAGTGCCTCGGCCGGCTGGCCTCAGCGCGCACCGAACCGGGCCGGACCTCGGGCGCCGATCGTCGGTGCACCGGTGCACCGGTGCCGCGGTGGCTCGCCGGCACGGGCCACAATGGCCGGGTGGATCCGGAGGAGGTGACGGCCGAGGCGGTCCGGCCGCTGCGCCGGCCGGTGCTGGTGCAGCGCTGGGAGGATCTGGCCTTCCTGCACTGGCCGGTGGACCCGGCGGTGGTGGCGCCGCTGCTGCCGGCCGGCACCCGACCGGACGTCGTCGACGGGCGCACGTACGTCGGCCTGATCGGGTTCCGGATGGTCGGGCTCGGCCTGTTCGCCGGCCCGGGCCTGCCCTACCTGGGCACCTTCTGCGAGACCAACGTGCGGCTGTACAGCGTGGACGTCGCCGGCCGGCGGGCCGTGGTGTTCCGGTCCCTGGACGCGTCCCGGCTGCTGCCCGTGCTGGTCGCCCGGGCCAGCCTGCGACTGCCGTACCTGTGGTCGCGGATGCGCCTGCGCCGCGACGGCGACGTGCTGACCTACACCAGCCGCCGCCGCTGGCCGGGGCCGCGCGGCGCGGCCACCGCGTTCAGCGTCCGGGTGGGTGCGGCGATCGCCGAGCCGACGCCGCTGGAGCACTTCCTCACCGCACGCTGGGGGCTGCACACCCGGGCGTACGGGCGCACGCTGCACCTGCCCAACGTGCATCCCCGGTGGCCGCTGCACCGCGCGGAACTGGTGCGCCTCGACGACGGGCTGGTCCGCGCCGCCGGCCTGCCCGACCCCGGGGCGGCGCCGGTCAGCGTGCTCTACTCGCCGGGCGTCCCGGTGCGGTTCGGCAGCCCCGCCGTCGTCCGCTGACCGCGCCCTCCCGGGTCCGCCGCAAATCGAGCGCCGGGACTGGTGATTTCACCGATGCGGACGGCCACCGGCGCGCCGAAGACTGACTGACGTCGATATCCCCGACCTCAGGGAGTGCCCGACGTGTCCGCACCGACCACCACCCGTACCCGTCCCCTCGCTCGCGTCACCCGGCTGGCCGTGGCCACCGTCCTGGCCGCCGCCGGTGTGCTCGCGGCGGCTCCGGCGCAGGCCGCCGACAACCCGTACGAGCGCGGCCCCGCACCGACCGCCGCGCTGCTGGAAGCCAGCCGCGGCCCCTTCGCCACCGCCTCGCAGAGCGTCTCCTCGCTCAGCGTCTCCGGCTTCGGCGGGGGAGTGATCTACTACCCGACCAGTACCAGCGAGGGCACCTTCGGCGCCATCGCCATCTCGCCCGGCTACACCGCCGCCTGGTCCAGCATCAGCTGGCTCGGCCCGCGGATCGCCTCGCACGGTTTCGTGGTGATCGGCATCGAGACCAACAGCCGGCTCGACCAGCCGGACAGCCGCGGCCGGCAACTGCTCGCCGCGCTCGACTACCTGGTGCAGCGCAGCTCGGTGCGGGGCCGGATCGACGGCACCCGGCTCGCCGTCGCCGGTCACTCGATGGGCGGCGGTGGCAGCCTGGAAGCCGCCGTCTCCCGGCCCGCCCTGCAGGCCGCCGTGCCGATCGCACCGTGGAACCTGGACAAGACCTGGTCGGACGTCCGGGTGCCGACGCTGATCATCGGCGGGGAGAGCGACAGCATCGCGCCGGTCTCCTCACACTCGGTGCCGTTCTACAACAGCATCCCGGCGTCCTCGGAGAAGGCGTACCTGGAGTTGAACGGGGCGAGCCACTTCTTCCCGCAGACGGTCAACACGCCCACCGGCCGGCAGATGGTGGCCTGGTTGAAGCGGTTCGTCGACAACGACACCCGCTACGAGCCGTTCCTCTGCCCGGGCCCGAGCGGCTTCGAGATCGAGGAGTACCGCAACACCTGCCCGAGCGCCTGACCCGCCTCGGGACAGCCGCCCACGCGCAGCAACCCCGGCCCGTCGCCGCCGTACCGCGGCGGCGGGTCGGCGTCGCATCTGGAGTGCAGAATGCTCTGCCGCCTGCGAGCCGGCGGCTTGCGTCCGTGACGGCGACGATCCAGGCGCATCGGGGGCTATCGCCGTTCGGATACCGGCGGTGGGCATCGAAGGTATTGACGCGAGACTCGAGAAACGTACACTCCCAGTGTAAATAACGCCCCGCCGGAGCGAGGGATGGGTCAATGGAGCAAGGGCTCGCGCTGCACCACATCGGGGTGCGTTTCGGCGGCCTCACCGCCCTCGACGACGTCTCGCTGCGGGTGCCCCCCGGCCGGGTGGTCGGCGTGATCGGCCCCAACGGAGCCGGCAAGACCACCCTGTTCAATGTGGTCTGCGGCTTCGTCCCGCCGGACACCGGCACGATCACCCTCGACGGCCGGCCGCTGCGGCCCCAGCCGCACCGGCTGACCCGGCTCGGCATCGCCCGCACGTTGCAGGGCACCGGGCTCTTCGCCGGGCTCACCGTGCTGGAGAACGTGATGGCCGGCGCCACCCACACCGCCCGCGCCGGTTTCCTCTCCGCGCTGCTCGGCCTGCCGCGCAGCGACCGGGACGAGCGCCGGCTGCGCCGGCACGCCCTGGACGTGCTCGACAGCCTGGGCATCGCCGGGCACGCCGACGCCGCGCCGGGCACCCTGCCGTTCGCCGTACGCCAGCGGGTCGCGTTGGCCCGGGCGATGGCCGCGCGGCCCCGGCTGCTGCTGCTGGACGAGCCGGCCGGCGGGCTCGGCGGCGACGACATCGCCGAGCTGGCGGAGCTGGTCCGGCAGCTGCCCCGGCGGGACACCGACCTCTGCGCGGTGCTGCTGGTGGAGCACCACATGGACCTCGTGATGTCGGTCTGCGACGAGATCGTGGTGCTCGACTTCGGCCGGGTCATCGCCGCCGGCACGCCAGACGAGATCCGCGACGACCCGGCCGTCACCGACGCCTACCTCGGTGCCGCCGTCGACGAGGCGGCCGCATGAAGCGAGCGGAGCGAGCGGATCAGCAGGCTCAGCACGGTGGTGCCGGCATGAGTGGCGAGGACCTGCTGGTGGTGCGCGGGCTGGTGGCCGGCTACGGCGCCGCGCCGGTGCTGCACGGGGTCGACCTCACCGTGCCGGCGGGCACCATCGCCGCGGTGGTGGGGGCGAACGGGGCGGGCAAGACCACCCTGCTGCGCGCCCTCTCCGGCATGCTGCGCCCGCTCGCCGGTCGGGTCGCGCTGGCCGGCGACGACCTGCGCGGCGTACCGGTGGAACAGCTGGTCCGGCGCGGCATGGCGCACGTGCCGGAGGGACGGGGCGTGGTCGGCGAGCTCACGGTGGACGAGAACCTGCGGCTCGGCGGGTTGTGGCGGCGCGACCGGGCCGACGCGACGCGCGCCCTGGACGAGGTGTACCAGCTGTTCGAGCCGCTGGCCCGGCGCCGGCGGCACCTCGGCCACCAGCTCTCCGGCGGCGAACGGCAGATGCTCGCCCTCGGCCGGGCGCTCGTCGGGCGACCCCGGCTGCTGCTGCTCGACGAGCCGTCCCTCGGCCTGGCGCCGCGGGTGGTCGCCCAGACCATGGCCCTGCTGCGCCAGTTGCGCGACCGCACCGGGCTGACCGTGCTGCTGGTCGAGCAGAACGTGCGCAGCGCGCTGTCGGTCGCCGACCAGGGCGTGGTGATGGCGCTGGGCCGGGTGGTCAGCACCGCGCCGGCCGCCCGGCTGCGCGACGACGACGACCTGCGCCACGCCTACCTCGGTTTCTGACCACCTCGTCCCCGCGGGAGGACTGTTGGACCGCTTCGTCTTCCTCACCCTCGACGGCCTGTCCCGGGGTGCGGTCTACGCCGCGTTCGCGCTGGCCCTGGTGCTCATCTGGCGGGCCGCCCGGATCGTCAACTTCGCCCAGGGCGCGATGGCCGTGGCCACCGCGTACGTCGCCTACAGCGTGTCGGCCGCGACCGGCTCGTACTGGCTGGGTTTCCTGGCCGCGTTGGTCGCCGGGCTGCTGCTCGGCGCCGCGGTCGACCTGGCGGTGATGCGCTTCGTCGACCACCGGTCCCCGCTCAACCCGGTGATCGTCGCGCTCGGCCTGGTGCTGCTGATCCAGGCGGTCCTCGGCATGGTCTACGGCAACGAGTTCCTGCCCGCCGAGGCGCCGTTCTCCCGGTCCGCGCTGACCGTGGCCGGGATCGCCGTGCTCTCCCCGTACGACCTGTTCGCGTTCGCGGCGGTCGGGGTGGTGGTGGTCGGGCTGGCCTGGATCTTCACCCGCACCGCAGTCGGGTTGCGGATGCGCGCCGCGGCGTTCGCCCCCGAGGTGTCCCGGCTGCTCGGGGTCAACGTCGGCGGCATGCTCACCCTCGGCTGGGCGCTCGCCTCCGGGGTGGGCGCGCTGGCCGGCATGCTGGTCATCCCCACCGAGCTGGGCCTGCACCCGCACGCGATGGACCTGGTCTTCGTCTCGGCGTTCACCGCCGCCGTGGTGGGCGGGCTGGACAGTCCACCGGGGGCGGTGGTCGGCGGGCTCGCGGTGGGCCTGCTGCTTTCCTATGTCAGCGGCTACGCCGGCAGCGACCTCACCCCGCTGGCGGTGCTCGTGCTGCTGCTGGCGGTGCTGCTGGTCCGTCCCGGCGGGCTGTTCGCCCCGGTCGCCGCGAGGCGGGTGTGAGCGCCACCCGGGCGGCCACGCCGCCGCGCATCCCGGCGCCGGAGGTCGGCACCCGCCCGGCTGGTACGCACCGCGTCCCGACCCTGCTGCGCCATCTCGGCGTCGCGCTGGTCGCCGCGCTCCTGCTGGTGGTGGTCAGCTACGGCCTGGATCCGTTCCGCAACTTCCAGTTCGCGACCGTGGCGGCCTACCTCTGCGCCACCGCCGGGCTGACCGTGCTGACCGGGCTCAACGGGCAGCTCTCGCTGGGGCACGGCGCGCTGATGGCCACCGGCGCGTACACGGTGGCCTTCTGTCAGACCGCGTTCCTCGACGCCGGGCTCACCGGCGGCTGGTGGCTGGCCGTCTCGCTGGTCGCGGCGGTGCTGGCCGCGCTGGCGGTCGGCGCCGTGGTCGGGGCGGCCGCGGCCCGGTTGCGCGGCCCGTACCTGGCCGGGGTGACGTTGGCCGTCGCGGTGGTGGTGCCGGCGTTGACCGTCACCTTCGACGGCCTCTTCAACGGCGAGCAGGGGCTGTCGGTGCCGGTGGAGCCGCCGCCGGCCGCGCTCGGTGCGTACTTCCCCTACGAGCGCTGGCAGCTCTGGGTCGCCGCGGCGGCCACCCTGCTCGCCCTGGTGCTGCTGGCCAACCTGGTCCGCAGCCGGTACGGCCGGACCTTCCGCGCGGTGCGCGACGACGAGGTCGCCGCCCGCCTCGCCGGCATCCACGTGGCCCGCACCCAGGTGCTCGCCTTCGTGGTCAGCGCGGCCGGCGCCGGGCTCGGCGGCGCGCTGCTGGCCGTGCTCGCGCAGAGCGTCTCGCCCGGGGCGTTCTCGCTGACCCTGTCGCTCTTCCTGCTGATGGCGGTCGTCATCGGCGGCCTGGGCAGCCTCGCCGGCGCGCTCTGGGGCGCCGTCCTGCTGGTGGTCCTGCCCGACCTCACGCACAGCCTGACCGAGCAGCTCACCCTCTCCCCAGCCGTGGCGCAGCGGATGGAGGGCAACCTTCCGCTGGCCATCTTCGGGATCACCCTGATCGTCGTCATGATCGCCGCGCCCGGCGGTGTGCAGGGCCTGCTGGCCCGCCTCGGCCGGGCGGTGGCCGCCCGGCTGCCGGGCCGCCGGCGGTCCTGAACCGACCCGGGCCCCCGTCCGCACTCCGCTCCACCCCGCCACCCGCCAACCAGAACCGGACCGAGGAAAGGTCGGTGTCCCCATGCCACCCTCGACACGACGTGCTCTCGCGATCGCCACCGCCATCACCCTGCTCGCCACCTCCGCCGCGTGCAGCGGCGACGGCGGCGGGTCGTCGGGACGCGGGCCGGTGCCCGGCGTCACCGACGCCGAGATCGTGGTCGGCACCCACATGCCGCTGACCGGCCCGGCCTCGGCCGGCTACTCCAAGATCGCGCCGGCCACCAAGGCGTACTTCGACTACGTGAACGCCAACGGCGGCGTGCACGGCCGGAAGATCACCTACAAGATCATGGACGACGGCTACAACCCGGCGAACACCCAGCAGGTGGTCCGCCAACTGGTCCTGCAGGACAAGGTCTTCGCGGTGCTCAACGGGCTCGGTACGCCGACCCACACCGGCGTGCTCGACTTCCTCAAGAGCAACCGGGTGCCGGACCTCTTCGTCGCCTCCGGCAGCCGCAGCTGGGACCAGCCGGACAAGTATCCGGGCACCTTCGGGTTCAACCCGGACTACACGGTGGAGGGCAAGATCCTGGCCAACCACGTGAAGACCGCGCTGCCCGGCAAGAAGGTCTGCTTCCTGGGCCAGGACGACGACTTCGGCCGGGACAGCCTGGCCGGGGTGGAGCAGGTGCTCGGCGCCGGCGCGGTGGTGGCCAAGCAGACGTACGTCACCAGCAACACCAACGTGGCGCCGCAGGTCGGCGCGTTCAAGGCCGCCGGCTGCGAGGTGGTCGTGCTGGCCACCGTGCCCGGCTTCACCGCCCTCGCCGTCGGCACCGCGGCCCGGCTGGGCTTCAAGCCGCAGTGGCTGGTCTCCAACGTCGGCGCCGACCACCCCACCCTGGCCAAGCAGCTCGGTGACGCCGCGCCGCTGCTGGAGGGCATGATCGGCGTCAACTACCTGCCCATGCAGAACGACACGGCGAACCCGTGGATCCAGCTGTTCAGCAAGGTGAACAAGGAGCACAACGGGGACGCGCCGTTCGACGGCAACACCGTCTACGGGATGGCCGTCGGCTACCTCTTCGTGCAGGTGCTCCAGGCCGCCGGCAAGGACCTCACCCGGGAGTCGGTGCTGGCGGCGGTCAGCAGGGGCGGCTACCAGGGCCCGGGGCTGGCGCCGCTGCGCTTCAGCGACACCGACCACTCCGGCTACGGCGGCGAGCGGCTGACCCGGGTCAGCGGCGGCGTGCAGGCGTACTTCGGGCCGGCGTACGAGACGGACGAGGGTGACGGCCCGGTGCGGGAGTACGCCGTCGCCCCGGTTGCCCCGCCGGCCAACGGGATCCCCGCCGCCTCCTGAGCCCGGTGCCGGGTGCGGTCGGCTCGACCGCGCCCGGCACCGGGCCGGCCGGGCCCGGTCAGCTCAGCCGTTCGACGATCATCGCCATGCCCTGGCCGCCGCCGACGCACATGGTCGCCAGTCCGACCTGCCGGTCGTGCCAGCGCAGCGAGTTGAGCAGCGTGGTGGTGATCCGGGCGCCGGTCATGCCGAACGGGTGGCCGACCGCGATCGCGCCGCCGTTGACGTTGAGCCGGTCCCAGTCGACGCCGAGCTCGCGGGCGCTCGGCAGCACCTGGGCCGCGAACGCCTCGTTGATCTCGACCAGGTCGACGTCCGCGATGGACATTCCGGCGTGGCGCAGCGCCCGCCGGGACGCTTCCACCGGCCCGAGCCCCATGATCTCGGGGGAGAGCGCGCTCAGGCCGGTGGCGACGATCCGGGCCAGCGGGGTGACGCCCAACTCCCGGGCCCGTACGTCGGACATCACGACGAGCGCGGCGGCCCCGTCGTTGAGCGGACAGGAGTTGCCGGCGGTCACCGTGCCGTCCGGCCGGAACACCGGCGGCAGCGCGGCCACCGCCGCCAGGGTCACCCCGGGACGCGGTCCGTCGTCGGCGGCGACCACCGCGCCGCCGGGCACGGTGATCGGGGTGATCTCCCGCGCCCAGAAGCCGTCGGCGATCGCCTTCTCGGCCAGCAGCTGCGACCGTACGGCGAACTCGTCCTGGCTCTCCCGGGAGATCCCGCGCAGCTGGGCCACGTTCTCCGCGGTCTGTCCCATGGCGACGTAGACGTCCGGCAGCTCGCCGTCGGCGCGCGGATCGTGCCAGGCCGGCCCCGCGCCGCCGGCCCGGGTGGCGGTCCGCGTCACCGCGTCGCCGAACCGCGGGTTGGTGCTGTCCGGGTGCCCGTCGCTGCGACCCCGGTGGTAGCGGGAGACGCACTCCACCCCGGCCGAGACGAACACGTCGCCCTCGCCGGCGCGGATGGCGTGCAGGGCCATCCGGGTGGTCTGCAGCGACGAGGAGCAGTACCGGTTGACGGTGGTGCCGGGCAGGTGGTCGAGGCCGAGCAGGACGGCCACCACACGAGCGAGGTTGTAGCCCTGCTCGCCGGCGGGCTGGCCGCAGCCGAGCATCAGGTCGTCGATCCCGGCCGGGTCGAGCTGGGGCACCTGGTCCAGGGCGGCCCGCACGATGGTGGCGGCCAGGTCGTCGGCGCGCAGTTCGCGCAGCGAGCCCTTGTTCGCCCGACCGATCGGTGATCGGGCGGCGGCGACGATGACGGCTTCCGGCATGGTGGGGTCCTTTCCGGGGGAGTTATCTGCACTGACGGTGCGGTTACTACGGTGGCCGTGTCAACGGATTGTGAGATGGTCATCGGCATTCGTCGTTGACGAGTCGGTTCCGTCCTCCTACTATCTGCATCGTGAATGCAGATTCAGCTCGGTTGGCCGGTCGGGTCGCGCTGGTCACCGGGGCGAGCCGCGGCATCGGCCTGGCGGTCGCCCGCCGGCTGGTCGCCGAGGGCGCCCGGGTCGGCCTGACCGCCCGCCACCCGGAGCCGCTGGCCGAGGCGGTCGCCGAGCTGGGCGGCCCGACGCGCGCGGTGGCGGTGGCCGGTCGGGCCGACGACGCCGAGCACCGTCGGGCCGCGGTGCACCGGGTCACCGAGGCGTTCGGGCCGGTGGACGTCCTGGTCAACAACGTCGGCATCAACCCGGTCCACGGGCCACTGGCCGAACTGGACCTGGCCGCGGCCCGCAAGATCCTCGACGTCAACCTGGTCGGCACGCTCGGCTGGGTGCAGGAGGTCCGCGCCGCGGGGATGGCCGAGCGCGGGGGCTGCGTGGTCAACGTCTCCTCGATCGCCGGGCTGACGCCGTCGCCGGGCATCGCGTTCTACGGCGTCAGCAAGGCCGCCGTCAACCACCTCACCGCCTGCCTCGCCGTCGAGCTGGCCCCGGCGATCCGGGTCAACGCGGTCGCCCCGGCCGTGGTGAAGACCCGGTTCGCGGCCGCCCTGCACGAGGGCCGGGAGGACGAGGTCGCCCGGGCGTACCCGCTGGGGCGGCTCGGCGTACCCGAGGACGTCGCCGGCGCGGTCGCCTTCCTCGCCTCCGCCGACGCGGCCTGGATCACCGGGCAGACCCTGGTCCTCGACGGCGGGGTCGGCCTCGCCGGCCGGATCGCCGGATGACCGCGCCGGCCGCACCCCGCGGCCTGGTCGTGGCCGGGGCCGGCGTGGTGGTCACCGGGGCCGGCTCCGGCATCGGCGCCGCCCTGGCCACCCGGTTCGCCGCCGACGGCGCCCGGGTGGTGGTCAACGACGTCGACGCCGCGGCTGCCCGGGCGGTGGCCGCGCGGATCGGGGGGTACGCCTGCCCTGGCGACGCGGCCGACCCGGCCGCCGTGGCCGCCCTGGTCGGCTTCGCCCGCGACCGCCTCGGCGCGGTCGACCTGTTCTGCGCCAATGCCGGGGTGGCCCCGACCGGCGGGGCCGACGCCTCGGACGAGGCGTGGCAGCGGGCCTGGCAGGTGAACGTGTTGGCGCACGTGCTGGCGGCGCGCGAGCTGCTGCCGCACTGGCTCGCCGCCGGCCGCGGCCGGCTGCTGGTCACCGCCTCGGCGGCGGGCCTGCTCATCCTGCTCGGCAAGGCGCCCTACTCGGTGACCAAGCACGCCGCGCTGGCCTTCGCCGAGTGGTTGCGGGCCAGCTACGCCCACCGCGGCATCACCGTCCAGGCGCTCTGCCCGCAGGGGGTGCGGACGCCGATGCTGGCTGCCGCCGACGACGCCAGCGCCGCCCTGCTGGACGCGACCGCGGTCAGCTCCGAGCAGGTGGCCGACTGCGTCAGCGCGGCGCTGGCCGACGACCGGTTCCTGGTGCTGCCGCATCCGGAGGTCGCCGCCTGGTACGCGCGCCGCGCCGCCGACCCGGACCGCTGGTTGCGGGCGATGAACCGCACCCAGCGCGACATCGAGCGGCGCGGCACCGACCGGCCCGAGCCGCGGCCGGAGCCGCCGGACCTCGACCCGCGGCCGGCGGCGGCCGGCCCCGACCCGCACCGGAGCGCCTGATGGACTTCCGCTACGACGAGACCACCGAGCGGCTGCGCGAGAGACTGCTCGCCTTCATGGCCGAGCGGATCCATCCGGCCGAGCCCGTCTTCGCCGACCAGTCGGCGGCGCGCGTCGACCGGTGGGGCGCCCCGCCCGTGGTCGCCGAGTTGCAGGCCGAGGCGCGCCGGCACGGCCTGTGGAACCTCTTCCTCCCGGGCGAGCACGGCGCGGGCCTGACCAACCTGCAGTACGCGCCGCTGGCCGAGATCACCGGCTGGTCGCCCGAACTCGCCCCGGTGGCGCTGAACTGCGCGGCGCCGGACACCGGCAACATGGAACTGCTGGCCCTGTTCGGCACCCCGGAGCAGCGGGACCGCTGGCTCACTCCGCTGCTGGACGGCCGGATCCGCTCGGCGTTCGCGATGACCGAGCCGGCCGTCGCGTCGTCCGACGCCACCAACATCGCCACCCGGATCGAGCGCGACGGCGACGAGTACGTGGTCAACGGCCGCAAGTGGTTCGTCACCGGGGCGCTCGACCCGCGCTGCGCGGTCTTCGTCGTGATGGGACGGACCGATCCCGACGCGCCCCGGCACCGGCAGCAGAGCCAGCTGCTGGTGCCGCGCGACACCCCCGGGGTCACGCTCCGCCGGGGTCTGCGCACCTTCGGGTACGACGACGGCGACCACGGCGGCCACGCCGAGATCGACTTCGTCGACGTCCGGGTGCCGGTGGGCAACCTGATCGGGGCGGAAGGCGACGGCTTCGCCATCTCGCAGGCGCGGCTCGGGCCGGGCCGGGTGCACCACTGCATGCGGCTGGTCGGCATGGCCGAGCGGGCCGTCGAGCTGATGTGCCGGCGGGTGGCCGACCGGCACGCGTTCGGCGGGCCGCTGGCCACGCAGGGGGTCATCCGGGACTGGATCGCCGAGGCACGGGTCCGGCTGGAACAGGCCCGGCTGCTGGTGCTCAAGACGGCCTGGCTGATGGACACCGTCGGCAACCGGGCCGCGCACACCGAGATCCAGGCGATCAAGATCGCGGTGCCGGAGACCGTGCAGTGGGTGATCGACCGGGCCGTGCAGGCGCACGGCGCGGCCGGGGTCAGCCAGGACACGCCACTGGCCCGGCTCTGGGTGAAGGCCCGCGCGCTCCGGTTGGCCGACGGCCCGGACGAGGTGCACCGGCAGTCGTTGGCCCGTCGGGAGCTGCGCCGGCACCAGCCGGTCCGGCCGGCGGCCCGAGGCTAGACTCCCGGGGCGGTGGGGACGACGTGGCAGCGGTGAGAGGGAGAGCGCGGATGGGCGGGGCCGACGCGCCGGGCCGGGTCGACGGGCGGACCGCCCGGGCCGAGCGCACCCGGGCGGCCATCGTCGAGGCGCACCTCGCGCTCATCTCCGAGGGCGACCTGCGGCCGACCGGCGAGCGCATCGCCGAACGGGCCGGCATCTCGCTGCGCACGCTGTGGACCAACTTCAAGGACATGGAGACGCTCTTCGAGGCCAGTGGCGCGGAGGTGCTCCGCCAGCAGGATGCCGCGTACCGGCCGATCTCGCCGACGCTGCCGCTGGCCAAGCGGGTCGACGCGTACTGCCGGCAGCGGGCCCGCCTGCTCCAGCTGGTCGCGCCGTCGGCGCGGGCCGCCCAGATGCGCGAGCCGGTCTCGGCGCAGCTGCACCGTAACCGGCTCAAGCACATCGACCGGGTCCGCGACGAGGTCGAGCAGCTCTTCGCGGCGGAGCTGGCGCAGGCCGGGCCGGGTCGGGAGCAGCTGGTGCACGCGCTGGTCGCGGTGAGCATGTGGCCGGCCTGGTCGATGCTGCGGGACGGGCTGGGGCTGGGCGTGGACCAGGCCCGGGCGGTGATGGCCCGCACCGTGGGCGCGCTGCTGACCGACGTTTCCGAGCGCTGACCGACGCGCCGGGGCTGTTGCCGGCTGGCCCCCGCGCCGGTTGGGCCGCCGCGCCGGTTGGCCGCCACACCGGTCGGGTCGCTGCGGGGTTGGCCGGGGCGGCTCGCGCGGAAATCGACTCTTTCCTTCCGGTTTCCGATAGGTGACACTCGATGCATGGTTACTGCATCGACAGTGCAATTAACCGGGCTGCGGGGCCGCGACGCCGAGTGTGCGGCCATCCGGCGGCTGCTCGACGGACCACCGGACGCCGGGGGCGCGCTGCTGCTGTGGGGCGAGCCGGGCGCGGGCCGCAGCGCGCTGGTCGGCTACGCGCACCGGCAGGCCGGCGCCCGTACCGTGCTGGCCGGCGCCGGGCTAGCCGAGGAGGCGCTGCTGCCGTACGCCGGACTGCAACGCCTGCTCGACCCGCTGCTGGACCGGGCCGACGCGCTGCCCGAACCGCAGCGTGGGGTGCTGCGGGCGGCGCTGGCCGGCGCCGGCTGCCCGGCCCACCGCCGGCTCGCCCTGTCGATGGCCGTGCTCGGGCTGCTCACCGCCGCCGCCCGGGAGCGCCCACTGCTGTGCACCATGGACGACGTCGACCAGGGTGACCCGCAGACCGCCGAGGTGCTCGGTTTCGTGGCCCGGCGGCTGCGCGAGCTGCCGGTCGCCGTCCTGCTCACCGCCGGCACCGACGCGGTGGCCGGGGGAGTGCCCCGGCACCGGCTGCGGCCCCTCGACGACCGGGCCGGCGCCGCCCTGCTGGCCGACCGGCTGCCCCGCCTCGACCCGGCGGTGGCGGTGGCCCTCACCGCCGTCGCCGGGGGTAACCCGCAGGCCCTGGTCGACCTGGCCGAGGTGCTCACCCCCGGGCAGTGCCGGGGCGACGAGCCGCTGCCCGAGACGCCGCCGGTCGACGGCGCGCTGGGCCGCGGCTACCGCGCCCGGCTGGGCCGGCTGCCGGCCGACACCCGGCGCGTGCTGCTGCTCGCCGCGCTCGACCCGGACGGCGACCCGGCCACCCTGGCCCGGGCGGCGCGGGCCGCCGGCACCGCGGTCGAGGCCCTCGCCCCGGCCGAGGCGGCCGGCCTGGTCCGGGTCGACGCCCGGCGGGTCACCCTGCCGCAACCGCTGGCCCGCGCGGTGGTCGCGCAGAGCGTTCCACTGGCCGCGCGGCGCGCCGCCCACCTGCTGCTCGCCGGCGTGCTCGACGGCACCGACCAGCGGCTGCGTCGAGCCCTGCACCGGGCCACCGCGGCGGAACCACCGGCTCCGGCCCTGGCGGCGGAACTCGAGGCGGCAGCCGGCGACGCGGCTCCCGCGGCCGCGGCGGCGGCGCTGGCCCGGGCCGCCGAACTCAGCGCCACGCCCCGGCAGGCCGCCGCCCGGCTGGTCGGTGCCGCCCGGCACGCCTGGACCGCCGGCCGGCCACAGTGGGCCCGCCGGCTGCTGGCCGACTCCCGGGTGCGCGGTCCGGCCGACCCGACCACCGCCGCCCGGGCCGGGCTGCTCCGCGGTGAGCTGGAGCTGCGCTGCGGCGCGCCGTCGGCCGCCTCGGCCACCCTGCTGGCCGCCGCGGCGGCCGTGTCCGGCGTCGACCGGCTCGCCGCCCTCGGCGCGCTGGTCCGCGCCGGGGAAGCGGTCTGCTTCACCGGCGACCAGTACCGGTACGCCGAGGTGGCGCGCCGGGCGGCGGCGCTGCGCCGGCCCGGGGACCCGCCCGCCGCCGAGCTGATGACCGCGCTGGCCGCCGGAGTGGCGGCGACGCTGCGCGGCGACCACGAGCGGGGCGGGCCCGCGCTGCGCCGGGTCGTCGTCCTCGGCAACCGGTTGACCGGGCCGGCGCTCACCCCGGCCGCGCTGACCTGTGCGGCGGTAGCCGGCCTGCTGGTCGCGGTGGACGGCGCCGCCCACCGGCTCGCCGAGCGCGCCGTCGAGGTGGCGCGCGCCCGTGGCGAGCTGTCCCTGCTCTCCCGGGCGCTGGAGCTGCGCGCCATCGCGGAGTACTGGCTGGGCCGGCACGACGCGGCGGCGGACACCTCCCGCGAAGGGCTGCGGGTGGCCCGGGAGACCGGCCAGGTCACCTGCGCCGGCGTGCACCTGGGCATGCTCGCGGTGCTGGCGGCGGTACGGGCGGACCGGGACACCAGCCTGCGCCGGATCCGGGAGATCGGGGAGGCGGCCGCGCCGTACAGCCGGCCCCGGGCGCTGGCGCAGTGGGCCCTCGCGGTGCTCGACCTGGTGGACAACCGGCACGACGCCGCCGCCGCGCGGCTGACCGCCCTGGCCCGCCCCGGCATCGGCCGGGGGCAGGTGCTGATCCAGGTGATGGCGACCCCGTACCTGGTGGAGGCCGCCGCCGGCACGGCCCACCGGCCGGCGGCCACCGCCGCGCTCGCCGTCTTCGACCGGTGGGCCAGCAGCACGGCGAGCCCGTCCCGCCGGGCGCTGTCGGCGCGCTGCCACGCGCTGCTGGCGCCCCGGGGGAGCGCCGGGGCCGAGGACGGGTTCCGCACGGCGCTGCGGCTGCACCCGGCGGACGCCGGCGCGTTCGAGCGCGCCCGCACCGAGCTGCTCCTCGGCCGCGAGCTGCGCCGCAACCGCCGCCCCCGGGACGCCCGGGAACACCTGCACACCGCCCGGGAGACCTTCGGTCTGCTCGGCCTGACCGCCTGGGCCGAGCAGGCGACCACCGAGCTGCGGGCGGCCGGGGAGTCGGTCGGCACGCCGGACCAGCCGGCGGCGCGGCTGCTCACCGGCCAGCAGCTACGGATCGCGCAACTGGTCGCCGAGGGGGCCACCAACCGGGAGATCGCCGCCCGGATGTTCCTCTCCACCCGTACCGTCGACCACCACCTGCGCAACATCTTCCACCGGCTCGGCATCCGCTCGCGTACCGAACTGGCCCGCGCCCTCACCTGACGACCGCCTCGGCGGCCCGAGCCGCGGCGCCGTTCCGAGCGGTCCCGGTCGGGCCGGTGGCGAGCGGGGCGGTCAGGGCAGGACGACGGTGCGGGCGCCCTCGCCCCGGGCCATCCGGTCGAACGCCGCCGCCGCGCCGTCCAGCCCGGTCCGGTCGGTGATCAGGGGGGCCAGGTCGAGGGCGCCGTCGAGCACGGCCCGGGCGAGTTCGGGCACGTCCCGGTCCGGATCGGACGATCCGTAGACCGAGGAGCGCAGCGTCCGCGCCGAGTGGAAGATGTCCAGCGCGCTCAGCCCCACCACGTCGTCCTTCGCGCCCATGCCCACCACGGTCACCTGCCCGCCGCGCCGGGTGGCCCGCCAGGCGGTGCGGATGGTGGCGCCGCGTCCGACACACTCCAGCGCGTGGTCGACGCCGCGGCCCCCGGTCCGCGCCCGGATCGCCCTGCCGAGCGAGTCGTCGGCGAGCAGGAAGTCGGTGGCGCCGGCCGCGCCGGCCAGCTCCGCCTTGGCCGGCGACACGTCGACCGCGAGCACCGGATCGGCGCCGGCGGCCCGGGCGGCGGAGACCACCGACAGGCCCACCCCGCCGAGGCCGATCACCGCCACCGAGTCGCCGGCGGCCACCCGGGCGGTACGGCGCACCGCGCCGACTCCGGTGAGCACGGCGCAGCCGAGCAGCGCCGCGGCGTCGAAGGGCAGTTCCGCCGGCACCGGGATGACCGCGTCCTGCGGCACCACCACCTCGTCGGCCAGCGCGCCGAGACCGAGCGTGACGTGCAGCGGCTCGCCGGTCGACGTCCGGCCCCGCGCGGCGGCCGGGGAGCCGGCCCGCTCGCAGAGCCACGGCTCGCCGTGCCCGCAGTACCAGCACTGCCGGCACGGCGGCGCCCAGTTGAGCACCACGTGCGCGCCGGGGGCGACCCGGTCGACGTCGGCGCCGGCCTCGACCACCACGCCGGCGGCCTCGTGCCCGAGCACCAGCGGGTACGGCGGCGCCAGGGTGCCGTTGACCATGGACAGGTCGGAGTGGCAGACCCCGGCGGCCCGGATGGCCACCCGTACCTCGCCGGGCCCGGGGGCGGGCAGTTCCACCTCCTCGACCAGCAGCGGCCCGCCCACCGCCCGGGCGACCAGCGCCCTCACCGCTGGATGGCCTTGGTCTGCAGGTACTCGTCCAGCCCGTAGCGGCCCAGCTCGCGGCCGAGCCCGGACTGCTTGTAGCCGCCGAACGGGGCGAGCGGGTTGAACGGCGCGCCGTTGATGTCGACGGCGCCGGTGCGCAGCCGCCGGGCGACCCGCAGCGCCCGCTCCTGGTCGCCGGACCAGACCGCGCCGGCCAGTCCGTACCGGGAGTTGTTGGCGACGGCGACGGCCGCGTCCTCGTCGTCGACCGGGATGACCGCGAGCACCGGGCCGAAGACCTCCTCCTGGGCCAGCGCGCTGTCCGGGTCGACGTCGGCGATCACCGTCGGGGCGACGAAGTAGCCGCGCTCCGGCAGCGGGGCGTCCGGGCCGCCGGCGACCAGCCGGCCGCCGTCGGCCAGCCCCCGGGCGACGTGCCCGGCGATCCGGTCCCGCTGGGCGGCGGAGACGACCGGGCCGAGCCGGGTGGCCGGGTCGAACGGGTCGCCGAGCCGGTAGCCCTCGGCCACCTTGGCGGCCAGCGCCAGCGCCTCGTCGTAGCGGTCCCGGTGCACCAGCATCCGGGTCCAGGCGGTGCAGGTCTGCCCCGAGTTGAGGAAGGCGTTGCCCACCCCGACCTTGACCGCGGTGGCCAGGTCGGCGTCGTCGAGGATCACGTTGGCGGACTTGCCGCCGAGTTCCAGGGCCACCCGGGCGATCCGGTCGGCGGCCAGGTGGGAGATCCGCCGCCCGGTGGCGGTCGAGCCGGTGAAGGAGACCATGTCGACGTCCGGGTGCGCGGCGATGGCCTCGCCGACCTCCGGGCCGGTGCCGGGTACCAGGTTGACCACCCCGGGCGGGAAGCCGGCCTCGTGGATCGCGTCGACGAGCAGGTACGCGGTGAGCGGGGTCAGCTCGCTCGGCTTGAGCACCACTGTGCAGCCGGCGGCCAGGGCGGGCGCCAGCTTCGCCACCACCTGGTGCAGCGGGTAGTTCCACGGGGTGATCGCGCCGACCACCCCGACCGGCTCGCGGACGACCAGCGAGTTGCCGACCGACTCCTCCGCCGGTGGTTCGGCGGCCAGGTCGACGTAGCTGCGCAGCACGGTCAGCGGCAGCCCGGCCTGCACCCGGACGGCGATCTTCAGCGGGGTGCCCAGCTCCGTCGCGACGGTGTTGGCGACCGTGTGGGCCCGCGCGGTGAGCGCGGCGTGCAGCCGGTCCAGCGCGGCGGCCCGCTCGGCCGGGGCGGTGTCGGCCCAGCCGGGGAAGGCGGCCCGGGCCGCCGCGACGGCCCGGTCGACGTCGGCCGCCGTGCCCGCCGGCACGGTCGCGACGATCTCCTCGGTCGCCGGATTGCGCACCGCCAGGGTCTGCCCGGAGGAGGCGGCGACCCAGGCGCCGTCGAGGTAGATGTCGGTCCGTGTGAGATCCATGGCGCCCCTCACGTACGTCGGCCAAAACTAGCGGTGCAAGTTTTGACTCTAGTACGCCGTGCCGGCCGACGGGAGGGGCGGCAACGGCCCGATGTGCTCCTCGTAGGTGCGGGAGAGCCCGTCGATGAGCGCGTCGAGGCCGAGCGCGAAGGCGCCCTCGTCCACCCGCTGCTGGTGCTCGGCGAGCCGGTGCGCCTGGGTCAGGTGCGGGTACTGCTCGGCGTAGAGGCTCGGGTCCTCGACGAAGCCGCGGGCGAACGACCCGAGCGCCGAACCGGCGACGAAGTAGCGCATCAGCGCGCCGATGTGGGTGGCCCGGGCGGGCGGCCAGCCCGCGTCGACCAGTCCACCGTAGACGGCGTCGGCCATGGCCAGCGCCGCCGGGCGGCGCCCCGGCCCGCGGGCCAGGTACGGCACGATGTTCGGGTGCGCGGCCAGCGCCGCCCGGTACGAGTGCCCCCACCAGCGCAGCGCCTCGCGCCAGTCGACGTGGCCGAAGAACGACACGTCCACCTGGCCGGTGACGCTGTCGGCCACCGCGTCGAGGATCTCGTCCTTGGTGGCGAAGTGGTTGTACAGCGACGGCCCGCGTACCCCGAGTTCGGCAGCGAGTCGGCGGGTGGAGAACCCCTCCAGGCCCTCCGCGTCGATCAGCGCGGCGGCGGCCTCGACGATCCGCTGCCGGCTGAGCAGCGCCTGCCGCGGCCGGGGCATCCGTCCCTCCCTCGCTCGATGGTCCGCCGCAAACTCTGCCACAGCCGGGTCTGGACGGAATTAAACTTGCAGCGCTAGTTTATCGGCCATGGACCTTCAGCTCTCCGCCGAGCAGGCGTCGGTCCGCCGGCTCGCCGCGGAGTTCGTCGACCGCGAGGTGACCCCGCACGCTGCGGCCTGGGACCGGCGCGAGTCGGTAGATCCGGAGATCGTCGGCAAGCTCGGCCAGCTCGGCTTCCTCGGGCTGACCATCCCCGAGGCCGACGGCGGCTCCGGCGGCGACCACCTCGCGTACTGCCTGGTGCTGGAGGAACTGGGCCGGGGCGACTCGGCCGTGCGCGGCATCGTGTCGGTGTCGCTCGGGCTGGTGGCCAAGTCGATAGCCGCGCACGGCACCCCGGCGCAGCGGGCGCAGTGGCTGCCCCGGCTCTGCGCCGGCACCGCCCTCGGCTGCTTCGCGCTCACCGAACCGGACAGCGGTTCGGACGCCGCCGCGCTGACCACCCGGGCGGTCCGCGACGGCGGCGACTGGCTGCTCACCGGCACGAAGACGTTCATCACCAACGGAACCACCGCCGACGTGGCCCTGGTCTTCGCCCGCACCGGCGGGCCCGGCCACCGGGGCATCACCGCGTTCCTGGTGCCCACCGACGCGCCCGGGCTCACCCGGTGCGAGATCCACGGCAAGCTCGGCCTGCGCGGGCAGGCCACCGGCGAGCTGCGCCTCGACGGCGTGCGGGTGCCGGACTCGGCGCGCCTGGGCGAGGAGGGCGGCGGCTTCCGGCTGGCGCTGGCCACCCTGGCCAAGGGCCGGATGTCGGTCGCCGCCGGCTGCGTCGGCATCGCCCAGGGCTGCCTGGACGCCGCGGTCGGCTACGCCGGGCAGCGCACCCAGTTCGGCAAGCCGATCGCCGGCCACCAACTGGTGCAGCAACTGCTCGCCGCCATCGCGGTGGACACCAACGCCGCCCGGCTGCTGGTGTGGCAGGTCGCCGACCTGATCGACCGGGGCCAGCCGTTCGCCACCGAGGCGTCGATGGCCAAGCTCTTCGCCAGCGAGGCCGCCGTCCGCGCGGCGAACAACGCCGTCCAGGTCTTCGGCGGGTACGGCTACATCGACGAGTACCCGGTCGGCAAGTACCTGCGCGACGCCCGCGTCGCCACCCTCTACGAGGGCACCAGCCAGATCCAGCAGCTGCTCATCGGGCGCGCGCTCACCGGCGTGAACGCCTTCTGACCCCAGGGAGCAACCGTGACCAGATTCGCCGACCGGGTCGCCGTCGTCACCGGCGCCGCGCAGGGCATCGGCGCCGCGACCGCGCGGCGACTGGCCGCCGAGGGCGCCGCCGTCGCCGTGGTCGACCTCGACGCGGAGCGCAGCCAGGCCGTCGCCGACGAGATCACCGCGGCCGGCGGCCGGGCCGTCGGGATCGGCGCCGACGTGACCGACCCGGAGGCGGTTGCCGCGCTGACCGACCGGGTGGTGCGCACCTACGGCGGGCTGCACGTGCTGGTGAACAACGCCGGCATCACCCGCGACGACCTGCTGTTCAAGATGCCGCTGCAACGCTGGGAGGCGGTGCTGACCACCAACCTGACCAGCATGTTCCTCTGCTGCCAGGCGGCCCAGCAGCACATGGTCGCGGCCCGCTACGGACGGATCGTCAACCTCAGCAGCCGCTCCGCGCTCGGCAACCGGGGCCAGGTCAACTACGCGGCGGCCAAGGCCGGCGTGCAGGGCTTGACCGCCACCCTCGCCATCGAGCTGGGGCCCTTCAACATCACCGTGAACGCGGTCGCCCCGGGCTACGTGGCCACCGCGATGACCGCCGCCACCGCCCAGCGGGTGGGCGCCAGCCCGGAGGAGCACCAGCGGATGGTCGCCGAGCACACCCCGCTGCGCCGGGTCGCCCAGCCGGCCGAGATCGCCTCGGTGATCGCCTTCCTGGCCAGCGACGACGCCTCGTACGTCAGCGGCCAGACCCTGTACGTCAACGGCGGCGCGCGCTGAGGCGCGCGTACCAGCTCAGCACCCGGAGGGGACATGGACTTCGCGCTTTCCGACACCGAGCGGGCCATCCGCGACACCGCCCGCGACTTCATCACCAAGGAGGTCATGCCGCTGGAACAGGAGCTGCTGCGGCGGGAACGGGCGCACCGGCCCGGGCTGGAACCGGCTGAACTTCGCGAGTTGCAGCTCAAGGCGCGCGCGTTCGGCTTCTGGGGCCTGGCCACCCCGGAGGAGTACGGCGGCATGGACCTCTCCGCCGTCACCCAGTCGCTGATCTGGACCGAGATCGGCCGCTCGTTCGTGCCGTTCCGGTTCGGCGGCGAGGCCGACAACATCCTGTTCCACTGCAACGAGGAGCAGAAGCGGGAGTACCTGATCCCGACCATCGAGGGCGAGCGGCGCAGCTGCTTCGCGATCACCGAGCCGGGCGCCGGGTCGGACGCGGCCAACATCAAGCTCAGCGCCCGCCGCGACGGCGACGACTGGATCCTCAACGGCGAGAAGACCTTCATCACCGGCGGCAACGAGGCCGACTTCGCCATCGTGATCGCGGTGACAGACCGGGAGAAGGGGGCGCGCAACGGCGGCGCCACCGCGTTCCTGGTGGACCGGTCGATGGGCTGGCGGTCGGAGTTCATCCAGACCATGGGCGAGGGCGGGCCGGCCTCGCTGGTGTTCGAAGACGTCCGGGTGCCCGGGCGCAACATCCTCGGCGAACCGGGCCAGGGCTTCGCCCTCGGCATGGAGTGGATCGGCAAGGGCCGCTACACCATCCCCTCGCACGCGGTGGGCATCGCCGAGCGGGCCCTGCGGATGGCGATCGACCAGGCCAACAGCCGGCAGACGTTCGGCCGGCCGATCGGCGAGAACCAGGCGATCCAATGGATGATCGCCGACTCGGAGACCGAACTGGAGGCGGCCCGCTGGCTCATCCTGCGGGCCGCGTGGACGGTGGACCAGGGGATGGACCCGCGGCACGCCTCGTCGATGGCGAAGCTCTACGGCGCCGGCATGGTCAACCGGGTGGTCGACCGGGTGCTCCAGATCCACGGCGGGATGGGCTACACCCGGGAGCTGCCGATCGAGCGCTGGTACCGGCAGGTCCGGCTCTACCGGATCTTCGAGGGCACCGACGAGATGCAGCGGCTGATCATCGCGCGGGACCTGCTGCGTGGCTACACCAAGTTGGGCGGGCACCTGGCATGAGGACCTTCGCCTCCCTCGACGAGCTGGCCGCGGCGGTCGGCGAGACCATCGGCCCCGGCGACTGGCAGCGGATCGACCAGAGCCGGGTCGACCTCTTCGCCGACGCCACCGACGACCACCAGTGGATCCACGTCGACCCGCAGCGGGCCGCCGCCGGCCCGTTCGGCGGCACCGTCGCGCACGGCTACCTGACGCTGTCCCTGCTGCCGGCGCTGGCCGGCGGCCTCTACCGGGTGCAGGGCGTGCGGATGGGGGTCAACTACGGGCTGAACCGGGTGCGGTTCCCGGCCCCGGTCCGGGTCGGCAGCGCGATCCGGGCCAGCGCCACCATCGCCGAGGTGTCCCCGGTGGACGGCGGGGTGCAACTGGTCGCCGCGGTCACCGTGGAGAGCGACGCGGGTGGCAAGCCGGTCTGCGTCGCCGAGACGGTCAGCCGCCTCTACGCGTGAGTCGCGCGCCGGCCGGGCCCGGGTGGCCCGGCCGGCGGCCGCACTAGAAGGCGTACCGGATGCGGCAGTACGGCGTCCGGGCGGCGATCAGCTCGGTCAGCGCGGCGACGTAGCGACCCTTCTGGCCGGTGCGGTAGCGCACGTTCCAGCCGCCGGTCTGCGAGCGCTTCGGCTGCTGCAGGTCCGGGCGCCAGAGCAGCTCCTCGGCCTTCGGGTGCCAGCCGAGGTTGACCTCGTGCAGCCGGTCGTTGTGGGTGAGGAAGACGACCTCGGCGGCGAGCTGCGCCCGGGCCCGGGGCCCGATCCCGGCGTCGAGCTGGTCGAGCAGCTCCGCCCAGTCGTCGAGCCAGCCGTCGCGGACCACCACCGGGCTGAAGTTGACGTGCACCTCGTACCCGGCGGCGACGAAGTCGTCGATGGCGGCGATCCGCTCGGCGACCGGTGAGGTGCGGATGTCGAGCAGCTTGGCGTCCCGGGCGGGCATCAGCGAGAACCGGATCCGGGTCCGCCCGCGCGGGTCCCAGTCGAGCAGGTCCCGGTTGACGTGCTTGGTGGCGAAGCTGGCCTTCGCGGTGGGCAGGTCGCGGAAGCAGGTGACCAGGTCGCGGACGTTGTCGCTGACCCGGGCGTCCAGCGAGCAGTCGGAGTTCTCGCCGATGTCGTAGACCCACGCGTGCGGGTCGCACTGGTTCGGGGCGTCCTTCACGCCCTGCCGGGCGACGTGCCGGGACAGGTAGCCGGTGATCCGCTCGATGTTGGCGAAGACGGTGATCGGATTGCTGTAGCCCTTGCGCCGGGGCACGTAACAGTAGGCGCAGGCCATGGCGCAGCCGTTGGCGGTGGACGGGGCGATGAAGTCGCTGGAACGCCCGTTGGGCCGGGCGGTGAGCGACTTCTTCACCCCGAGCACCAGGGTCTCGCTCTTGATCCGCACCCAGCGGGCCACGTTCGTCTCGTCGCCGTACAGCTCCGGGATGCGGGTGTGGCTGTCGATCTCGATCCGCTCGGCGTCGGGGAAGCGGGCCAGCACCTGCTGGCCGCGCGGGAGCGCGGCGGCCTCCGGCTCCACGAAGATCCGCCGGATGTCGAGCAGCCGGGACTGCGGGACGACGTCGGTCACAAACCAGTACAACTGCGGACCGACCGCCCGTCTTCCCACCGGCGGCGACGTTTCCCGTCGGGCCCGCCGGGTATCCGCCGCCATGCCCGCACTGTCCCGCCGAGGCCGCTGACGTGCCCGAAGGGCACCTGATCCACCGGTACGCCCGCGAGCAGCACGCCGCGCTCGCCGGGCAGGTGCTGACGGTCTCCAGCCCGCAGGGCCGGTTCGATCCCGGCCCGTACGACGGGCGCCGGCTGCACGCCGTGGAGGCGTACGGCAAGCATCTGCTCTACCACCTGGACGGCAGCCCGACCCTGCACGTGCACCTCGGCATGCGCGGGCTGTTCCTGCGCCACGACGACCCGACCGCCGCCCCGCGCGCCGGGGTGCGGCTGCGGCTGGCCGGCGCCGCCGTCGCGTACGACCTGATCGCCCCGATCCGGTGCGAGCCGCTCCCGCCTGGCGGTGAAAGCGCGCTGCGGGCCTCGCTGGGGCCGGACCCGCTGCGCGCCGACGTCGACCCGGCGGAGGCGGTCCGCCGGCTGGCCGCCGCGCGGGGCGCGGTCGGCGCCGCGGTGCTCGACCAGGCGGTCTGGGCGGGCATCGGCAACGCCTGGCGGGCCGAACTGCTCTTCCTCGCCGGCCTGGATCCGGACACCAGGGACGTCGGGCCGGAAACAGCTCGGCGGCTGTGGGACCTTGCGGTCCGGTACCTGGCCCTGGGCCGCGACGCCGGGCAGGTGGTCAGCGACCCGGCGGCCCCGGACGAGCGGTGGGTCTACAAGCGGCAGGCGTGCCGCCGCTGCGGGGCGCCGGTGCGGGTGTGGGAGCTGGGCGGGCGCTCGGCGTACGCCTGCCCGGTCGACCAGCCCCGCGGCTGACCCGGCCGCGGCGGGGTTCAGCCGGCCCGGACGGGGGCGGCCGCCGCGCGCCGGGCCGAACCCGCACCGGCCTGCCCGGGCCCGGTGGGCCGAGTCGGCCGGGACACCTCCGCGACGGCCTCCTCGACGGTGTCGAAGACCGGGAAGAGCCCGTCCACGCGCATCGTGTGCAGCACCGTGCGGATGTAGCGGGACGGCGCGGCGAGGCACAGCACCGCCCCGCGCTCGCGGGCGTCCCGGTGGGCGCGGACCAGCAGTCCGAGCCCGGTGGAGTCGATCAGGTGGACCCGGGCCAGGTCGACCACCACGTGCCCGCGCACCTCGACCGCGCTGTGCAGCGCCGCCCGGAGCGCGTCGCCCCCGTCCAGGTCGATGTCGCCCGCGACGCTCACCACCGGCACGTCCTCGAGGTAGTCGATGCCGAGCACCTCGCCCGGGTGGCCACCGTCGGTGGGGTCGGTCGGGTCGGGCGGCAGCGGGGCGCAGCGCGGGCAGCGGTGCGGCCCGGTGGCGAAGGGCGAGCCGCTCCAGCCGTGCTCGGACACCAGGGTCCAGACCACCTCGGCGTCCGGCAGCACGCAGGCGGTCGCCCGGACGGTGTCGCCGCAGGCGTCGCAGATCAGCGTCATCAGGTTCTCGTCGGGTACGACGGTCATGTCCTCTTCCTCGCGTTCTGCCCGGGCCCGGCGGCCCTCGCGTCCCGGTCGCCGCCCCGCCGGCGTCCGTCGGGCGGGCCGCCGGAGCGGCCGGTCCGGCCCGGCGGCGGAATGGCCGGGCCGGGGAACCCGGATCAGGTCGGGTCGGATCCCTCGCGGCCGGTGGTGAGCGCGACCAGGGCGACGCCGGCCACGGCCGACCCGACCTGCACGACGAGGTCGAGCGGGCCGAAGCGGCCGCCGGCGTCGGCCAGGCCGACCACCACCGTGCCCAGCACCGCGGTGACCACCCCGACCACCAGCGCCAGCCAGACCGGTACGGCCCGCAGGCCCGGTACGGCGAACCGGCCCACCGCCCCGACGGCGAGGCCGATGGCCACCGCCGTGCCGAGACCGGTCGCGGTCATGCTGTCCTCCTCGGTACTCGGCCCGCGGCCGCTGCGCGGGCGATCACGACGGCGAGGCGACCGCCGCCCTGCCGTACGGGCGACCGTTCGGGCCGCTGGAGCGGCCCGCCCCACCGGCCGGCAGGGGGGTGGTGCCGGCCGGTGGGGGAGCCGTGCCGGCCGGCGGGGGAGCCGGACCGACCGGTGGGGGTGGCGCGTCGGTGGAGGGTGGCGCGTCCGCGGGGCGGACCGGCTGCGCGGTCTCGGTCACCGACAGCACCTGGTCCAGCCGGGCGGTCTGCAGGATCTTCCGGATCCGCGGGCTCGGGTCACGCAGGCTCAGCACCGCCTGTCGGCGGGCGAGCCGGCGGTGCACGTCCAGCAGCAGCCCGATGCCGGCGGCGTCGACGTGCCGGCAATCGGCGAGGTCCACCACCACATGCCCCGGGCGCAGCGCCAGCACCCGATCGAAGACCAGGCCCGTCACCGACAGGGCGGCCCGGTCCAGTTCCGTGCTGAACGCCACCTCGATCAGCGGCACCGACCACCCTGCCTGCTGTTCCGACACCGGTCGCCCTCCCCGCCCGTCGACTCCGGGACCCACCCTGCCGGCCGGCCTTGGCACTGGACGCGCGGTTGCATGACAGTTATGTGACAAATCCGTCCGGCGTCGGCCAGGGCTGGGCGCCCGGCAGGGCGCCGGGGATGATGCGGGTATGACGGGCGTACTGGTGATCGAGGACGACGACCGGATCCGTCTGGCCCTGCTACTCGCCCTGGAGGACGAGGGGTACACGGCACGTGGGGCGGCCACCGCGGAGGAGGGACTGCGGGCGCAGCGTCAGGACCCGGCCGACAACGTGCTCGTCGACCTGATGCTGCCGGGGCTGGACGGCTTCGAGTGCATCCGGCAGCTGCGCCGCGACGACGACGTGCCGATCGTGGTGATCAGCGCCCGCGACGACACCCACGACATCGTCGCGGCGCTGGAGGCGGGCGCCGACGACTACGTGGTCAAGCCGGTCGCGATCAAGGAGCTGTCCGCCCGGCTGCGCGCCCTGCGCCGGCGCGCCCGGGCCGCCGCCCCGGCGGTGTCCGTGCTCACCTTCGGCGAACTGGAGATCAGCCCGGAGGCCGGCGAGGTACGCCGCGACGGGCAGCCCGTGCCGGTCACCCGCACCGAGTTCCGGCTGCTCTGCGAGCTGGCCGAGCACGCCGGACGGGTGCTGTCCCGGCAGCAGCTGCTGAGCCGGGTGTGGGGCTACGACACCGGCGACGAACGGCTCGTCGACGTGCATGTCGGCCGGCTCCGGCAGAAGATCGAGAGCGACCCGGCCAACCCGCGCCACCTGGTCACCCTGCGTGGGCTCGGCTACAAGTTGCAACGATGAGGCGGCTCGGCCTGCGGGCCCGGGTCACCGCCGGCTTCGCCGTCGGCGCGCTGCTGCTGGCCGCCTCGATGGCCCTGGTGTCGTACGAGCTGACCCGGCGGTCCCTGCTCGATGAGCGGGAGCGCACCGCGCTGCGGGCGGCGTACTTCGACGCGGCCGTGGTGCGCACCGGCCTGGACGCCGAGGCGCCCGACGTGGCGGAGGTGCTGCGGTCGCTGGACACCGGCGGCAACCGCCGCCCGCTGCTGTACCGCGACGACCAGTGGTACCTGCGCACCGCCGACGACGGGCTGACCGCCGCCGTCCCCGCCGAGCTGCAACGCCTGGTGCGCGACGGGGAACCGGCGGTGCAGCGGGTCCGGATCGACGGCCAGCCGGCCCTGCTGGTCGGCGTGCCGCTGGCCGAGGCGGTCGGCTACTACGAGGTGACCTCGCTGCGGGAGCTGGAGGAGACCCTCCAGGTCCTCGCCCTGGCGCTGACCGCGGTCGCCATCGTGGTCGCCGGATCGGGCGCCGCCGTCGGCTGGTACGCCACCCGGCACAGCCTGCGGCCGCTGACCGCGGTCGCCGACGCGGCGGAGAAGATCGCGGCGGGCAGCTTCACCGCCCGGCTGGCACCGACCACCGACCCGGACCTGACCCGGCTCTCCACCTCGTTCAACCACATGGTCGACCAGCTCGCCCGGCGGATCGAACGGGACCGCCGGTTCGCCGCCGACGTCAGCCACGAGCTGCGCTCACCGTTGCAGACGCTGTCGGCCGCGGCGAGCGTGCTGGCCAACCGCCGGGAACACCTCGACGAGCGGACCGCGCTGGCCGCCGGCCTGGTGGCCGACGAGGTCGCCCGCTTCCAGCAGCTGGTCAACGACCTGATCGAACTGGCCCGCAGCGACCGGCCCGCCGACCGGGCGCCGGTCGACGTGGCGGCCCTGGCCCGGGAGGCCTGCCGGTCCCGGTCCCTGCCCGACTCGCTGGTGCAGGTCGCGCCGGGCACCGCGACGACCTGGTCGGTGGACCGGCGCCGGGTGGAGCAGATCCTGGTCAACCTGCTCGACAACGCCGTACGGTACGGCGGCGGGCCGGTCGCGGTGCGGCTGGCCCGGCGGGGCGGGACGGGCGTCGTCGAGGTCGACGACGAGGGTCCCGGCGTGCCGGTCGCCGAGCGGGAGGCGGTCTTCGACCGGTTCGTCCGGGCCCGGGCCGCGCACGCCCGGGCCGGCGGCGACGGCAGCGGCCTCGGGCTGGCCCTCGTCGCCCAGCACGCCGCCACCCATGGTGGCCGGGCCGAGGTCGGGGACCGCCCCGGCGGCGGGGCCCGGTTCCGCGTCGAACTGCCGGAGGCCCTCCGATGAGCCCTGACCGCGCCGGAACCGTCCCGGGCTCGGCCGCCGGAACCGGACGCAAGGCCGCCACGGCCCGGCGCACCGCAGCCGGGATGCGTCCGGGCCGCCGGGCGGCGGCTCTCGCCGCGTTGGTAGTGCTGCTCGCCGGCTGCGGGGTGCCGGTCGAGGACGCTCCCCGCACCGTGCCCGCGCCGCGCGGCCCGTTCCCGTCGGCGGCGAGCGGCGAGGCGACCTCCCCGGCGGGCCGGGTCGCCGAGGTGCTCTGCTTCGTCCGCGACGACCGACTGGTCCCCGTCGAGCGGCGGTTGGACGCCGCCCCGACGGCCGACGCCCAGCTGGCCCACCTGCTCGCCGGCCCGAGCGCCGCCGAACGCGACCGGGGGCTGACCAGCTCGCTGCCCGGCGCGGTCGGCGGGGCCACCGTCCGGGTCGCCGACACCCGCGCCGAGGTCGAGGTCGACGCGGTCGACGACGAGGCCGGCCGCAGCGACGAGATGCTCGCCTTCGGGCAGCTGGTCTGCACCCTGACCGCCCGCGCCGACGTGGAGACCGTGTCGTTCCTGCGGCGCGGGCAGCCGCTCGGCGTACCGCGGGCGGACGGGTCGCTGTCCCGGCAGCCGCTCAGCGCGGCCGACTACACCGATCTCATCACGCCGCGCTGACCGCGCGGCTCCGTCCGCGCGTGGCGCCGGTCCGCGCGTGGCGCCGGTCCGCGCGTGGCGCCGGTCTGCGCGCGGTCGCGGTCCGCGGCGCGGTGTCCCCGGGACCGGCTCCGGCACGCCGGCCGGCGCCCGGGACCGGATTGCGGCGCCGCTCAGCCGGTCAGCCGGCCGTGCACCACCAGAGCCCAACCGAGCAGGGCGAACGCGGCGGTCGAGGCGACCGCGCGGAGGACGTTCCAGCGCACCCAGGCGGTGGTGAACCGGTCCCGCACCGCGGCCAGGTCGGCCACCCGGTCCGGGTCGCCGGCGGCGGCCAACTGGTTGTTCAACGGCACGTTGACCGTCCCGGTGACCACCAGCACCACCAGGTAGAGCAGCAGCGCGGCGACGAGCCACGGCAGGACGGCCCGGTGCGCCGAGCCGAGGTGCAGCACCGCCGTCAGCGCCGTGCAGACCAGGGCGCCGAGGAAGCAGACCAGGAACCAACCGTTGATGATGGACTCGTTGATCCGCTGCATCGCGAGGACCAGGGTCCGGTCGTCCGTGCGGACCAGGCCGGGCATCACCGCGTAGGCGAACGCCGCGAACAGCCCGGCCACCAGGCCGGTGGACACCGCGGCGGCGAGCAGGCTGAGCGTACGCAGCACGGTCATCTCAGGCCGCCCACACGCCGGTCGCGGCGGTGGCCCGCGCGTACCCGGTGACGTCCCGGGGCGGTCGGCCCAGGGCCCGCCGCACGCCGTCGGCCAGGCTGGCGTTGCGCCCGTCGAGGACCTCGGTGAACAGGTACGTCAGCAGCGCGACCACCTCGGCCGGCGCGCCGGCCCGGCCCAGCGCCGCGGCGTAATCCGGCGCGGGGACCGGGGTGAACCGGACCGGCCGGCCGGTCGCGGCGGCGATCTCGGCGACCACCTCGGCGAACGTCAGCAACCGGGGGCCGGTCACCTCGTACACCTCGCTGGCGTGCCCGTCCCCGGTCAGCGCCGCGACGGCGACCTCCGCGACGTCGTCCGCGTCGACGAACGGCTCCGTTACCCCGTCGACCGGCAGCGCCACCTCGCCCCGCCGTACGTCGTGGACGAACGGGCCCTCGCTGAAGTTCTGCTGGAACCAGCTCGCCCGCACCACCGTCCACCGGCCACCGGCGGCGTCCACCACCTGCCGGACCGCCTGCTCGGCCTGCTCGGCCTCGGGCTCGCCCCGGCCGGAGAGCAGCACCACCCGGTCCACCCCGCGGGCGACCGCCAGCCGGGTGAACGACTCCACCGCCGCCACGGCGCCGGGCACCGCCAGGTCCGGCTGGTACGACAGGTACACCGTGCCGACGCCGTCCAGCGCTGCCGGCCAGGTCGCCCGGTCGGTCCAGTCGAAGGGGGGCGTGCCGGTCCGGGATCCGCGCCGGACGGGCCGGCCGAGCGCGGTGAGGCGGTCGGCGACGCGGCGGCCGGTCTTGCCGTTGCCGCCGAGCACCAGCACGGGGTGTTCGTTGATCGTCATGCCCTCCATCCAACGCCGTCCGCCGGCCGGGGGCCATGCGCGGGACGCGCGTCCACATGCGCGCGCGTCTCACCGCCGCCCGCCTTCCGCCGAACACCGCCCACCGGCCGCCGTCCGCCGGTTCTCCGGCCACCGGCCGCGGCCACCGGTCCTCGGGTCAGCGGCCGTGGGCCCGGCCGGCCGGCGGGTCGGCGCTGAACGCGGTCAGGAACCGGTCGCGGAAGGCGTCCATCGGCCAGACCGGCGCCTCGGGCCCCGGCCGCAGCCCGTCCTGCCAGCCCCAGCCGGCGATCCGGTCGAGCACCGCCGGGTCGGCGGCGACGATGCTGACCGGCACGTCCCGGCTGGCGTCGTCGCCGGTGACCACCGGGGCCGGCTGGTGGTCGCCGAGGAAGACCAGCACCAGGTCCCGGTCCCCGTACGTCTCCAGATAGGAGATCAACGTGCGCAGCGAGTACTCGACGGCCTTGCGGTAGCCGACGCGGGGCTGTGACTTCGGGTTGCTGACCGCCGCGTCGTGGTAGACGCTGCCGTCGCCGACGGCGGTCCAGTCGATCACCTTGGGGATCCGGGTCCAGGGCGAGTGGCTGGAGATCAGCGGGATCTCGGCCATCAGCGGCGGGCGGTCGGCGACGTCGCGCTCCCGGCGCTGGAAGGTGGCCAGGGTGTACTGGTCGGGCATCGGGGCGTAGCTGAACTTCGGCCCCTGGTAGTCCAGGCCGGCGGCGTCGTAGTACCGGTCGTAGCCGAAGAAGGAGCCCTCCGGCCAGGGCTGGGTGGCGGCGGGCATCACCCCGACGGTGTCCCAACCGGCCCGCCGAAAGGCGCCGCCGAGGGTGAGCCGGTCGCTGGCCAGCAGGCTGCGATGGCGCTGCTCGTTGTCGATCCACAGCCCGGACAGCAGGGTGTCGTGGGCCAGCCAGCTGCCACCCCCGGTGGTGGGCGAGGTGAGGAAGCCGCTGCGGGCGCCGAACCCGGCCGCCCGCAGCCGCTCGGTGCCGGCGTCCAGCACCTCGCCGACCCGCGCGAACTCCGGGTCCTCGACCGCGTCCCGGCCGTAGCTCTCCACAAAGGCGACGATCACGTCCTTGCCGCGCAGCGCGGTCAGCAACTCCGCACCCGGGGTGTGCCGGAACGGGTCGGCGCCCACCTGTGCGGTGAACGCCTCCCGGTCACGCAGCCGCGCCTGCGCCTGCCGGGCGTGGTCGCGCACCAGCGCGGTGGCGGCGGTGTCGGCGACCGGCACACCGGGCGCGACCCGGATGCCGGCGGCCGCGGCGGCCACCCAGAGCACCACCAGCGCGGCGACCACCCGCCGCGCCCCGACCCCGTGCCGGCCGGCCAGCCCGGCCAGCCGCAGCACCGCCGCGGCGAGGGCCAGCACCAGCACCACGACCAGCACCAGCACGCCGACGACGGCGCCGGTGCCACCGGCTCGGCCGAACGAGTCGGTGAGGAAACCGACCGCGTCGTCGAGCAGCGCCCAGTCGAGGACCAGGTCGAACGGCCGGCCGAGTGCCGAGCGGAAACCCAGGTCGGCGAGTTTCAGCACGGTCAGCAGGGCGAGCAGCGTCCCGGTCGCGGCGGCCACCAGCCGGCGTGCCCGGCCCGGCAGGGCGAGCAGCAGGGCGGCCACCAGCAGACCCTCCAGCGGAATGCGCAGGAAGGCGGCGGGGGTGAGCTGCCCGGGTCGGCTCGGCACGGTGAGCGCGACCAGCACCAGCGCGCCGGCGAGCACGGTGGTCACCCGGGCCGCCACGGCCCGGGCCCGCCGGCGGTCAGGTCCGGCGGGGGTACGCGTCGGGTCCGCCTCCGCTGTGCGGTGCTCGGACCCGGCGTCCGGGAGGGAGTGTCGCGGTGCGGCGACCCGACCGTCGGATGCGGTCGACTGTGGACGGGGTGGGGTCTGGATCGACATCACGGCTCCCGGGTCAGCGCAGCGACAGCACGGGTGGGGCGACCGGCAGGTCCCGGGCGCCGGCCGGCTCACCGGTTCCGCTCGGCTGCCGGCGGACCGGCAGCGTCACCCGGCGGGCGGGCAGCGCCGGCGCGGGCGCGGCGCGGCCGACCCGTGGCCGGGCCGGGCCGGCCCGGTGCCGCCACAGCCAGCCGACGTCGTGGCCGAAGGACTCCACCAGCAGCGCCAGCGCCACCACCAGCACCAGCACGGTCAGCGTCCGGGGCAGCGCCGCGGACGCGGCGACCAGCAGCAGCACTCCCTGCACGGCGGCGACCACCTTGCGCCAGTAGCGGGCCGGCAGTTGCCCGCGCAGCCAGGGCAGCGCCCGGGCCGCCGCGACGAAGGCGTACCGCATCGCGCCGATCGCGAGCACCCAACCGCCCACCGACGGCGCCACGTACAGGCTGAGCACCAGGATCAGGAACGCGTCGACCTCCATGTCGAAGCGGGCGCCGAACGCGCTCGCCGTGCCGGTGCGCCGGGCGACCCGACCGTCCACCGCGTCCAGCAGCAGCGCGACAGCGGTCAGCACGATCAGCACCCCGACCGGCGCGGGCCGGTGAGCGGAGTCGGCCACCAGCGCGGTCACGCCGCCCACCAGCACCGCCCGGGTCAGCGTCACCCGGTCCGCCGGGCCCAGCCCGGCCGCCGCGCAGCGGTGCAGGCCACGATTCAGCACGGCGTGACCGACCGCCGCGTACGCGAGCCCGGCGAGCCAACCCGCCCCGCCGAGTCCGACAGTTCCGGCGAGGCCGGCGAGCAGGACAATCTGGAAGATCAGCCCGATCACCGGACCAGTTCGAACCGTGGGCACCGTGCCTCCGTGTCTATGATCGACAACCCCCTGCCGGGGTACACGGAAAATCCGGCCGTTCGGTTCGGTCGGGTGAGGAGATGCCGGTGACCCGCGAGGCCCACGCCTTCTGGCTCCGCGCGCCGGGCCAGGGCGAGATCCGCCCGGTCCGGCTGCCCGCGCCCGGCTCCGACGAGGTCCTGGTCCGCACCCGCTTCTCCGGGGTCAGCCGCGGCACCGAGACGCTCGTCTTCGCCGGCCGGGTGCCGGCCAGCCAGTACGCCGCCATGCGCGCCCCGTTCCAGGAGGGCGACTTCCCGGCCCCGGTGAAATACGGCTACCTCAACGTCGGCGAGGTCGAGCAGGGCCCCGACGACCTGCGCGGGCGGACCGTGTTCTGCCTCCACCCGCACCAGACCGCGTACGTCGTACCGGCCAGCGCGGTGGTGCCGGTGCCGGACGCGGTGCCGCCCGCCCGGGCGGTGCTGGCCGGCACCGTGGAGACCGCTGTCAACGCGCTGTGGGACGCCCCGCCGCTGGTCGGCGACCGGGTCAGCGTGGTCGGTGGGGGAATGGTCGGCTGCAGCGTGGCCGCCCTGCTCGCCCGGTTCCCCGGCATCCGGGTGGAGTTGGTCGACGTCGACCCGGCCCGCGCCGGGGTGGCGGCGGCGCTGGGCGTGGAGTTCGCCACCCCCGAGCAGGCGACCGGCGGCCGGGACCTCGTGGTGCACGCCAGCGCCACCGGCGCCGGCCTGCAACGCGCGCTGGACCTGCTCGCCCCGGAGGGCACCGTGGTCGAGCTCAGCTGGTACGGCGACCGCCCGGTGCAGGTGGCGCTGGGCGGGAACTTCCACTCCGGTCGGCTGACCATCCGCGGCAGCCAGGTGGGCGCGGTCGCGCCGGCTCGGCGGGCCAGCCGCGGCTACGCCGACCGGCTCGCGCTCGCCCTGGAACTGCTCGCCGACCCCGCGTTCGACGCGCTGATCACCGGCGGGTCGCCGTTCGCGGAGCTGCCCGACGTGCTGCCCCGACTGACCACGGGCAGCCTGCCCGCCCTGTGCCACCTCATCAGCTACGACGGGAAGTGATCAGTGTTCAGCGTGACCGTCCGGGACCACATGATGATCGCCCACAGTTTCCGGGGGGAGGTCTTCGGCCCCGCCCAGCGGCTGCACGGGGCGACCTTCGTGGTCGACGCCACCTTCCGCCGGGCGGACCTGGACGCCGACGGCATCGTGGTCGACATCGGCCTGGCCACCGAGCAGCTCAAGGCCGTCCTCGCCGAGCTGACCTACCGCAACCTCGACGACGAGCCGGCGTTCGCCGGCGTGAACACCACCACCGAGGTGCTGGCCCGGACCGTCGCCGACCGGCTCGCCGACCGGGTGCGCGCCGGGGACCTGGGCCCCGGCGCGCGCGGCCTGGCCGGCATCACCGTCACCCTGCACGAGTCGCACATCGCCTGGGCCAGCTACGAACGGTCGCTGTGAGCGCGAGGAGTGAGCTTGCGAGCCCCGCAGTCGCGAACGGAAGGGGGCGCTGATGGATGTGGTGCACGTCGTGCTGCCGAACGACATCGACGACCCGGCCCGGCCGAGCGGCGGTAACCACTACGACCGGCGGCTCTGCCAGGGGCTCGCCGCCGCGGGTTGGTCGGTGCGGGAGCACGCAGTGCCCGGCGGGTGGCCAGACCCGACGCCGCCGGAGCGGACCGGACTGGCCGACCGGTTGGCCGCGCTGCCCGACGGGGCGCTGGTGCTCGTCGACGGCCTGATCGCCTCGGCGGTGCCGGAGGTGCTGACGCCGCAGGCCCGCCGGCTGCGCCTGGTGGTGCTGGTGCACCTGCCGCTCGGCGGGGACGCGGAGGCCGCCGCGCTGGCGGCGGCGACAGCGGTGGTCACCACCAGCGAGTGGACCCGCAGCCGGCTGCTGGCCGCGTACCCGTTGCCGGCCGATCGGGTGCACGTCGCCCCGCCGGGGGTGGACCCGGCGCCGCTGGCGCCCGGCACCGCGGCCGGCGCCGAGCTGCTCTGCGTCGCCGCGGTCACCCCGCACAAGGGACACGACGTGCTGGTGGACGCCCTGGCCGGGGTCACCGACATCCCCTGGACCTGTGTCTGCGCCGGGCCGCTGCACCGGGACCCGGACTTCGTCGCCGGGCTGCGGCGCCGGCTCGCCGCGCGCCGGCTCGCCGACCGGGTGCGGCTGGTCGGCCCGCTGGCCGGGGAGCGGCTCGCCGCCAGCTACGCCGGCGCCGACCTGCTGGTGCTCGCCTCGCGCGGCGAGACGTACGGCATGGTGGTCACCGAGGCGCTGGCCCGCGGGATTCCGGTGCTGGGCACGGCGGCCGGCGGGCTGCCGGAGGCGCTCGGTCGGGCGCCGGACGGCACCCCGCCGGGGCTGCTGGTGCCCCCCGACGACCCGGCGGCGCTGGCCGGCAGCCTGCGCCGGTGGCTCGACGACCCGCCGCTGCGCGACCGGCTGCGCGCGGCGGCCCGCGCCCGGCGGGACACCCTGGACGACTGGACGCTCACCGCGACGCTCACCGGCAAGGTGCTGAAGGAGGCGATGCCGGCATGACGGTTTCCCTGCCACCGGACTTCGCGCGCTGGCTCGCCCTGCGCGAGCCCGCCGACGCCGCGGCCCGCGCCGCGGACCTGGTGGACCGGGTCCGCGGCCGGCTGGCCGGCGGCGGCCCGCTGGTGGTCCACGACCTCGGTGCGGGCACCGGTTCGTTGGGCCGGTGGCTGGCTCCGCGCCTGCCCGGCCCGCAGCACTGGGTGCTGCACGACGGCGACCCGGACCTGCTGCGCCGGGCCGACGCCGGGATGGCCGGCGTGGTCGCCGCCGACGGCGCGCCGGTCACGGTCGCCACCCGGCACGGCGACCTGACCCGGCTCACCGCCGCCGACCTCGCCGGCACCTCGCTGGTGGTCGCCTCCGCGCTGCTCGACATGCTCACCGCCGACGAGGTCGACCGGCTGGTCGGGGCGTGCGCCGGCGTGGGCTGCCCGGTGCTGTTCATGATCTCGGTGACCGGGCGGGTGGAGCTGACCCCGGCCGACCCGCTGGACGGCGAGGTCGCGGCGGCGTTCAACGACCACCAGCGCCGCACGGTGGCCGGCCGCGCGCTGCTCGGCCCGGACGCGGTGGAGGCGACCGTCGCCGCGTTCGCCCGCCGCGGGGTCGGTGTCGACGTGCGGCCCAGCCCCTGGCGGCTCGGCGCGGACCAGGCCGAGCTGGCGGCCGAGTGGTTCACCGGCTGGCTGGACGCGGCCTGCGAGCAGCGGCCGGAGCTGGCCGGCCCGGCCGAGGCGTACCGGCGGCGCCGGTTGGCCGACGCGGCGGCCGGCCGGCTCGGCGTCGTGGTCCGGCACAGCGACCTGCTGGCCGCCGGTGATTGAACCGCCCGGCCCGCCGGCACGTGCCTACCAACAGGGAGATCATGCGGGGAGGGCTCGGGTGGGGGCAGAGGCGGACGGCGGGGCGTCGACCCGGCCGGCGCGACGGCCGGGTTGGGCGTGGGCGCGTACCCTCGCCGGAATGGGCGTGCTCGCCGTCCTGCTCGGTTGGTTCGGGGTCGGCCCGTTCCTGGCCGGGCTGCGGCTGATCGACGCCCCCGCGCTCGCGGCGGCGCTCGGCATCGGCGTGCTCACGACGCTCTGCTGCGCCTGGCGGTGGAGCCTGGTCGCCGGCGGGCTCGGGGTGCGGCTGCCGCTGCGCACCGCCGTGGCGCACGTCTACCGCGCGGTGTTCCTGAACGCGACGCTGCCCGGCGGGGTGCTCGGCGACGTGCACCGGGCGGTGCGGCACGGGCGGGACGTCGGCGACGTCGGCCGCGGCATCCGCGCGGTGGTCTGGGAACGCGTCGCCGGCCAGGCCGTGCTCGTCGGGGTCGCGCTGGTGGTGCTGCTGGCCTTCCCGTCCCCGGTGCGGCCGTACCTGCCGGCGGTCACCGCGTCGGCGGTGCTGGCCGGGCTGGTGGTGGCGCTGCTGGCCCGCGCGCTGCCCCGCTCCGGGCCGTCGCGGTGGGCGCGGGCGCTACGCACCGCGGCGGCCGACGTCCGCGCCGGGCTGCTCGCCCGGCGGACCTGGCTGGGCGTGCTGACCGCCTCCGCCGTCGCGGTGGCCGGTCACCTGGCGACGTTCCTGCTCGCGGCCCGTACCGCCGGTTCCACCGCGCCGCTGACCCTGCTGGCGCCGCTGACCCTGCTCGCCCTGCTGGCGATGGGGGTGCCCGCCAACGTCGCCGGATTCGGGCCACGCGAGGGCGTGGCCGCGTGGGCGTTCGGCGCTGCCGGCCTGACCGCCGCCGAGGGGGTTGCCACCGCGACGGTGTACGGGGCCCTCGTGCTGGTCGCGAGCCTGCCCGGCGCCGCCGTGCTGGTGGCCCGCCGTGTCCGCGTACCCGCCGGCACCGTCTGATGAGGAGTTCCATGTCCGAACCACTGCCACCCGCCACCGTCCGGACCCAGGTCACCGTCCCGCTGCGGTTCCCCGACGGGTACGCCACGGACGCCCGGGTGTTCACCTTCGACGGTCTGGCCGACGGCCGGGAGCACCTGGCGTTCGGGTTGGGGGACTGGCCGGGGGCCCGCGACCGGAGTGCCGCCGGCGGCGCCCCGCCGCTGGTCCGCCCGCACAGCGAGTGCCTGACCGGCGACGTCTTCGGCAGCCAGCGCTGCGACTGCGGCCCGCAGCTGCGGGAGGCGGCCGAGCGGATCAGCGACCGGGGTGGCTTCCTGCTCTACCTGCGCCAGGAGGGCCGGGGCATCGGCCTGTACGCGAAGCTCGACGCGTACGCCCTGCAGGATGCCGGGCTGGACACCTACGAGGCGAACGAGGCGCTCGGCCACCGGCCGGACGAGCGGGACTACACGGTGGCCGCGCAGATGCTGGCCGCCCTGGGCGTGCCCCGGATCGCGCTGCTGAGCAACAACCCGGACAAGGCCGCGCAGCTGCGCCGGCACGGCGTGACGGTCACCGGGCGGGTCGGCACCGGGGTGTACCTCTCCCCGGCCAACGCCGGCTACCTGGCGACCAAGGCCAGCCGCGGCGCGCACGCCCTCGACCTTCCGCTGGTCCGTGACTGAGCGCCCGTACGTCGTGCTCAGCTGCGCGACGTCGATCGACGGCTACCTCGACGACGCCAGCGAGCAGCGGCTGCTGCTGTCCAACGCGGCGGACCTGGACCGGATCGACGGGGTCCGGGCCGGCTGCGACGCCATCCTGGTCGGCGCCGGGACGGTCCGGCGCGACGACCCGCGGCTGCTGGTGCGCTCGGCGCAACGCCGGGCCGCCCGAGCCGACCGTGGCCTGCCCGCCTCGCCGACCCGGGTCACCCTGACCGCGTCCGGTGACCTCGACCCGGCCGGCCGGTTCTTCACCGTCGGCGAGACCGACCGGATCGTCTACTGTGCCACGGCTGCGGTGGAGAAGACCCGGGACCGGCTCGGCGCGCTGGCCGAGGTGGTGGACGCGGGCGAGCCGGTCGACCCGGCGTGGGTGCTGGCCGACCTGGGCGGCCGGGGCGTACGCCGGCTGATGGTGGAGGGCGGCGCGAACGTGCACCGGCAGTTCCTCGCCGCCGGGCTCGCCGACGAGCTGCACCTGGTGGTCGCGCCGTTCTTCGTCGGCGACTGCCGGGCGCCCCGGTTCGTCGGCGACGGCCGGTTCCCGTGGCACCCCGGCCGGCGGGCCCGGGTCGCCGAGGTACGCCAGATCGGCGACGTGGTGCTGGTGCGCTACGCCCTGTCGGACCGCTGCGTCGAGGGCTGACCGGTCGGTCGCGGTTGACGACGCTGCCGCCCGGCGGTGAAGGTGGCGGGAACCGGCGACGCGGAAGCCCGGCGCGTGCCGCAGCCACCACCACGAGGGGGTCCAGTGCGGCTGAGTGTCATCCTGCCCTACGCCGGCGACGTCCGGGCCACCGCCGAGCGGGCGGTCGCCTGGGAGCAGGCCGGCGTCGACGTGCTCTGGGTGCCCGAGGCGTACGGCTTCGACGCGGTCACCGTGCTGGGTTTCCTGGCGGCCCGGACCCGGCGGGTCGGCCTCGGGTCGGCGATCCTGCCGATCTACACCCGCACCCCGGCCCTGCTCGCGCAGACCGCCGCCGGGCTGGACGCGCTCTCCGGCGGCCGGGCGCTGCTCGGCATCGGCGCCTCCGGACCGCAGGTGGTGGAGGGCTGGCACGGGGTCGCCTACGACCACCCGGTGGGGCGTACCCGGGAGGTGGTCGAGCTGTGCCGGCGGGCGTGGCGCCGGGAGACGCTGCGTTCCGAGGGCCACTACCGGCTGCCGCTCCCGCCGGAGCGGGGCACCGGGCTGGGCCGGCCGCTGAAGATGCTGACCCGCCCGGTGCGGGAGCGGATCCCGATCTACGTGGCGTCGCTCGGCCCGGCCAACGTCCGGATGACCGCGGAGGTCGCCGACGGCTGGCTGCCGGCGCTGTTCCTGCCCGAGAAGGCGGCGCAGGTGTGGGGGGAGGCGTTGGCCGCCGGCGCGGCGAAGCGCTCGGGCGAGCTGGGCCCGCTGGAGGTGGTCGGCGGCGGCCCGTTCGCCATCGGGTCGGACCTGGCCGCGGCGCGCGAGCACGCCCGCCGCTGGATCGCCCTCTACGTCGGCGGGATGGGCGCCCGCGGCCGCAACTTCTACCACGACCTGGTGGCCCGGTACGGCTACCCGGCCGAGGCGGACCGGATCCAGGAGCTGTACCTGGCCGGGCGCAAGGCGGAGGCGGCCGCCGCCGTGCCGGCCGAGCTGCTGGAGGCGGTCTGTCTGATCGGCTCGCCCGGTCACGTCCGCGAGCGGGTGGCCGCATACGCGGCGGCCGGTGTCACCATGCTCCAGCTCGCGCCGGTCGGCCCGGACCCGCTGGGCGAGCTGGCCGCGGTGCGCAAGCTGCTGCCTTAGCGGGTGTTCAAGCGTGGAATTTCGCCGGACGACCGGCGGGGCGACCCGGCGTTACGGTGGGGCACCGTTGCGTGTCCACCGTCCGATTCGGAGAGTCCATGACCACGACACAACCGTTGACCGTCGCCGCCGATCCCACCGGTCCCGGCCGGGACTTCAAGGTGGCGGATCTGTCGCTCGCCGAGTTCGGGCGCAAGGAGATCCGGCTTGCCGAGCACGAGATGCCGGGTCTGATGGCGATTCGTCGTGAGTTCGCCGAGGCGCAGCCGCTGGCTGGCGCTCGGATCACGGGTTCGCTGCACATGACCATCCAGACCGCCGTGCTGATCGAGACGCTGGTCGCTCTCGGTGCGCAGGTGCGGTGGGCGTCGTGCAACATCTTCTCCACCCAGGACCGCGCGGCCGCGGCGATCGTGGTCGGCCCGGACGGCACCCCCGAGGCCCCCGCCGGTGTGCCGGTGTACGCCTGGAAGGGCGAGTCGCTGGAGGAGTACTGGTGGTGCACCGAGCAGGTGTTGACGTGGCCGGATGGTCAGGGTCCGAACATGATCCTCGACGACGGTGGTGACGCCACGCTGCTGGTGCACAAGGGTGCGGAGTACGAGAAGGCCGGTGTGGTGCCGCCGGTGGAGTCGGCGGATTCGGAGGAGTTCGCGGTCATCCTCGGTCTGCTGCACCGCTCCCTGGCCGAGGATGGTCAGCGGTGGACCCGGATCGCCGCTGGGATCAAGGGGGTGACGGAGGAGACCACGACCGGTGTGCACCGGCTGTATGAGATGCACCGGGCGGGCACGTTGCTGTTCCCGGCGATCAACGTCAACGACTCGGTGACGAAGAGCAAGTTCGACAACAAGTACGGGTGTCGGCACTCGCTGATCGACGGCATCAACCGGGCCACCGACGTGCTGATCGGCGGGAAGATGGCCGTGGTGATGGGCTACGGCGATGTGGGTAAGGGCTGCGCGGAGTCGCTGCGGGGTCAGGGTGCCCGGGTGGTGGTGACCGAGGTCGACCCGATCTGTGCTCTGCAGGCGGCGATGGACGGCTACCAGGTGGCCACCCTGGACGACGTGGTGGAGCAGGCGGACATCTTCATCACCGCGACCGGTTGCTATGACGTGATCACCAACGAGCACATGGCGCGGATGAAGCACCAGGCGATCGTGGGTAACATCGGGCACTTCGACAACGAGATCGACATGGCCGGGTTGGCCAAGCGGTCGGACGTGACCCGGGAGAACATCAAGCCGCAGGTCGACCTCTGGCGCTTCGATGACGGGCACGCGATCATCGTGCTGTCCGAGGGGCGGCTGCTGAACCTGGGCAACGCCACTGGTCACCCGAGCTTCGTGATGTCGAACTCGTTCGCCAACCAGACCATCGCCCAGATCGAGCTGTACACCAAGACCGACGAGTACCCGATCGGCGTGTACGTGCTGCCCAAGCACCTCGACGAGAAGGTCGCCCGCCTGCACCTGGACGCCCTCGGCGCCAAACTCACCCAGCTCACCAAGGAACAGGCCGCCTACCTCGGCGTGCCGGTGGAGGGGCCGTACAAGGCCGACTACTACCGCTACTGACCGGCACGAGAAGGGCGGGGCGGCGTCGGCCGCCCCGCCCTATCGGGGTACCCGCGGTCAGTCGGCCGGTTGCACCCGCTCGTACCGGATCGGCAGCGAGGTGAGCCCGCCCAGCGCCCGCGGCGTGCCCGGCGGCTCGGCGGCCAGCTCGGGCGCCACCACCCGGCGCAGGAAGGCCGACAGGGCCAGATTCGCCTGCAGCCGGCCCAGCGTGGCGCCGAGGCAGTAGTGCGGCCCGGCGCCGAAGCTCACGTGCTGCTCGGTGCGGTCCGGGTCGAGTCGGTCGGGGTCGGCGAACCGCTCCGGATCCCGGTTCGCCTGCGCCAGCACGATCACCATGCTGTCGCCGGCGCGTAGCCGCGCCCCGCTCGGCAGGGTGGTGTCCTGCTTGACGTGCCGCCACAGGCACTGCACCAGCGGGGTCAGCCGCAGCAACTCGTCCACCAGGCCGGGCATCTTCTCCGGCTCGGCCCGCATCCGGTCGGCCAACGCCGGCTCGGTGAGCAGGCTGTAGAGCCCGCTGGCGATCAGGCTGCTGGTGGTCTCGTGCCCGGAGACGACCAGCAGCCACAGGCCGTTGACCGCCTCGGCCCGGGTGAGCCGCTGGTCGCCGCCGCGGCTGGCCAGCATGGCGCTGACCACGTCGTCCCCGGGCTCGGCGGCCCGGGCGTCGACCAGCCGCTCCAGGTAGCCGCGCAGCTCACCGGAGACCCGGTCCACCTCGGCCGGGTCCACCGGGTTGGACGGGTCCATCGAGCGGGAGATGAAATGCGACCAGTCCTGCACCCGCTGCCGGTCGTCCTCGTCGGCGATGCCGAACAGCGCGCACAGTACCCGGATCGGGATCGCGTAGGCGTACTCCCGTACCACGTCGCACCCGGTGCCGCCGGCGAGCCGGTCCAGCAGGGCGTCCACCACCTGAGCGGTGGGCTCCGCGGCCCGGGCGGCGTGGGCCGCGAACGCCTGCCCGACCAGCAGCCGGTGCCGGGTGTGCTCGGGCGGATTCAGTTCGATGAACGGAGCGTCGGCGTACCGCTGCTCCTCCTCGGCGCTGACCTCGCCGGCCGCGGCCCGCTGCTGGTACCAGCGGCTGTCCCGCGGGTCGACGCTGACGGCGGGATCGGCCAGCGCGGCCTTGGCGTCGTCGTGGCCCAGGACGATGACCTTCCCGTCCGCGTCCACCACGACCGGGCCCTTGTCCCGCCACTCCCGGTACACCGGGTACGGGTCGGCCTGGTGCTTGACGTACATGTCCTCGATACGGTCGACAATCGCCGGTTGCATGAGCATCCCCTGACCGGTCGGCCTCTGACAGTGGCTGTCGAGGCTATGTCCCGTCGCGGAGCGGGGACAACGCGCTCGGATTGCGCGACCGCGCACCCGGTGCCGCCCGGGCGGCCAGGCCCCTATCCTCGCGTCGTGGCGGTCGGGCGGAGGCGGCGACGATGCGGGTGACCGCCGCGGTGGCACCCGCTCCCGACCACCCGCTGCGCCTGGAGGAGCTGCGCCTCGACGGCCCGGGACCGGGCGAGGTCCTGGTCCGGGTCGTCGCCTCCGGGGTCTGCCGCACCGACGCCGACGCCCGCTCCGGCCGTTCCGCCTTCCCGCTGCCCGGGGTGCTCGGGCACGAGGGCGTCGGCCGGGTGCTCGACGTGGGACCGGGCGTCCGGTCGCCTGCGGTCGGCGAGGCCGTGCTGCTCGGCTGGCCGGCCTGCGGCCGCTGCCGGCACTGCCGGGGCGGCCGGCCACGGTACTGCGCCGACCTGCCCGGGCTGCTCTTCGGCGGGCGCCGCCCGGACGGGGGCGCGGTGTTCCGCCGCGCCGACGGCACCCCGGTGGCCGGGCGCTTCTTCGGCCAGTCCTCGTTCGCCAGCCACGCGGTGCTGCCGGCTTCGGCGCTGGTGCCGGTCCGCACCAGCCTGCCGCTGGCCGCGGTCGCCGCGCTGGGCTGCGGGATCAGCGCCGGCGCCGGGGCGGTGCTCTACGCGGCCCGCCCGGAGCCCGGCGCGTCGGTGGCGGTGTTCGGCGTCGGCGCGGTGGGGCTGGCCGCCGTGATGGCCGCCCGGTGCACGGCGGCCACCACCATCGTGGCCGTCGACCGCGATCCCGCCCGGCTGGCCCTGGCCCGCCGGTACGGCGCCACGCACACCGTCGACGTGACCGGGGTCCGCAACGTGGCCCGGGCCGTCCGGGAGCGCTGCGACGGGCCGGCCGACGTCACGGTGGAATGCACCGGGGATCCCCGGGTGGTCCGGCAGGCTGTCGACGCGACCGGCATGCCGGGGACGTGCTGCCTGGTCGGGGCCGCCCGGCCGGGCGAGACGTTCGCCGTGGACCAGCAGACCATGCTGCGCGGCAAGCGGATCCAGGGCTCGCTGGGCGGCGACGGGCGCCCCGAGGAGCTGGTGCCGGCGCTGCTGCGGCTGGCCGAGCAGAGCCGGTTCCCCTTCCCCGAACTGGTCGCCTTCCGGCCGTCCGACGATCCGGAGGCGGCGCTCACCGATCTGCTCGCCGGTGCCGTGGTCAAGCCGGTGCTCGTGCTGGAACCGGCCGCGTTGACGGCGCGGACCGACGGATGTGAGGGTTCCGGACGATCGCGCTGAACGGTGCGTGCCCGTTCGCTCACCCGGGGGGCGCCATGTCTCTGCAGCTCTACTGGTTCATCCCCGCCCACGGCGACGGTCGGGAGGTGGCGAAGCCGCGCGCCGGCGGGCCACCCGGCGTGGCCACGCTCCGCCGGGACCCCGACATCGACTACCTGGCCCAGGTGGCCGGCGCCGTCGACCGGCTGGGCTTCGCCGGCGCGCTGGTGCCGTTCGGGATCTTCTGCGAGGACCCGTGGCTGGTGGCGGCGGCGCTGAGCCAGCGCACCGACCGGCTGCGCTTCATGGTCGCGTTCCGCCCCGGGCTGCTCTCGCCGACCCTGGCCGCCCAGATGTCGGCCACCTGCCAGCGGATCTCCGGCGGCCGCCTGCTGCTCAACGTGGTGGTCGGCGGCGACCCGGAGGAGCAGCACCGTTACGGCGACTGGCTGGCCCACGACCAGCGGTACGTGCGGGCCGACGAGTTCCTCGCCGTGCTGCGCGGCGCCTGGTCGGGGCCGGTGGACCTGGACGGGGAGCACTACCGGGTGGCCGGTGCGACGGTGATGCGCCGGCCGGACCCGCCGCCGATCTTCCTCGGCGGCTCCTCCGCCGCCGCGCAGCGGGTCGCGGCGCGCCGGGCCGACGTCTTCCTCACCTGGGCAGAACTGCCCGCGCAGACCGGCTCGCTGGTGGCCGGGGTGCGGGCGCTGGCCGCCGAGGCCGGGCGGGAGATCGCCTTCGGCACCCGGTTCCACGTGATCAGCCGGGACACCTCGGAGCAGGCCTGGGCGGTGGCGGACGCCATGACGGCCAACCTCGATCCGGCACTGGTGGCCCGGACCCAGGAGCGGTTCCGCCGCAGCGACTCCGAGGGACAGCGCCGGATGGCGGCGCTGCACGGTGGCCGTACCGACCGGCTGGAGATCTACCCGAACGTGTGGGCGGGTTACGGCCTGGTCCGCCAGGGGCCGGGGATCACCCTGGTCGGGTCGCACGAGGAGGTGGCCGACCGGATCGCCGAGTACCACGCCCAGGGGCTGGACCACCTGATCCTGTCCGGACAGCCGCACCTGGAGGAGGCGTACTGGTTCGGTGAGGGGGTGATGCCGGCGCTGCGCCGCCGGGGCCTGCTGGCCGGGCCGGACGGGCCGGACGGCGACCGGCCGGACCCGGCGCCGCCGCACCGCCGGGCCGGGCAGCGCCCGGAGGTGTCCGTCCGGTGAGTCCGCAGCTGACCCGGGCCGCCGCCGTCACCGGCAGCCTCGCCGACCCGGCCACCTATCTGGACGGTCCGCCGTTCGCCGAGTTCGCCCGCCGCCGCCGGGAGGCGCCGGTCAGTTGGGTGGCCGAGGTGCCGCTGCGGCGGCACTCGGCCCGGGGCACGGTGGTGCAGCGGGTCGGCGGCTACTGGGCGGTCACCGGGCACGTGGCGGTGGTCGCCGCGTCGCGCCGCCCGGAGGTCTTCTCCTCCGCCGAGCGCGGCGCGTTCCTCGCCGATCCGACCTCCCGGGCCGACCTGGAGCGCTCCCGGCAGCTGCTGGTCGGGATGGATCCGCCCGCGCACACCCGGTTGCGCCGGGTGGTCACCGCCGCCTTCACCGCCCCGGTGGTACGCGGCATGCGCGCGGCCATCGCCGAGCACGCCCGGCAGATCGTCCGGCGGGCCACCGCCGGCCAGCCGGTGGACGCGGTCGCCGAGGTCGCCGCCGAGCTGCCGCTGCTGGTCCTCGCCGACCTGCTCGGCATCCCCCGCGAGGACCGCGGGCTCTTCCTGCGCTGGAGCAACAATCTGGTCGGCTTCGACGACCCGGCCTTCGGCGGCGGGGACGTGGAGGTGTTCAAGCAGACCTTCGTCGAGGCGTTCGGGTACGCCCTCACCGCGGCGAAGGCCCGCCGGCGCGACCCCGGTGACGACCTGGTGAGCCGGCTGGTGACCGCCGAGGTGGACGGCCGCCGGCTCACCGAGAGCGAGTACTGCCACCTGTGGCTGCTGCTGGTGGTGGCCGGCAACGAGACCACCCGGCACCTGATCTCCGGCGGCCTCGACCTGCTGGCCGACCGTCCCGACCTGGCCGATCGGCTCGCCCGCCAACCCGACCTGGTGCCGACCGCGGTGGACGAGATGCTGCGCTGGACGACGCCGATCATGCAGTTCCGCCGGACCGCGGTGGTCGACACCGAGCTGGCCGGGCAACGGATCCGGGCCGGGGACAAGGTGGTGCTGTACTACATCTCCGCCAACCGGGACGAGTCGGTCTTCGACCGACCGGAAACCTTCCTGTTGGATCGCAGTCCCAACCCGCACATCGCGTTCGGCGTCGGGCCGCACTTCTGCCTCGGCTCGCACCTGGCCCGGGTGGAGGCCGCCGTGCTCTTCGAGGAGCTGGCGCCGCACCTGCGCCGGCTGCGCCGCACCGGCCCGGCGGTCCGGTTGGAGTCGAACTTCATGAACGGCCTGAAGCAGCTGCCGGTCACCTTCGCCGCCGGCTGACTGGCGCGTCTCCTCAGTTGCACACCACCCGAACCGGGATCCGGTCGTAGCCCCGGAAGCCCAGTCCGGTGCGGCGGTGCGCGGGGCCGGTGGCCTCGAACCGGCGCAGCCGGGTGGCGAGGTGACCGAAGACCGCCGCGCCCTCGACCCGGGCCAGGGTGGCGCCCAGGCAGTGGTGCGGCCCGGAGCTGAAGGCCAGGTGCGGGTTGGGGGAGCGGGCCAGGTCGATCCGGTCCGGCTCGGGGAACCGCCGCTCGTCGCGGTTGGCGGAGGCGAGCAGCAGCACCACCACCCGGCGGGCCCGGATCACCCGGTCGCCGACGGTGACCGGCTCGCGGACCACCCGGGACGTGGCGTGGATCGGGCAGTCCCAGCGGAGGAACTCCTCCACCGCGCCGGGCGCGAGGCCCAGGTCCCGGCGCAACCGGTCCAGCAGCTCCGGGCGGTGCAGCAGCAGCGCGCCGCCGGTGGAGAGCAGGTTGGTGGTGGTCTCGAAGCCGGCGAAGAACAGGAAGATGACGTTGTCGACCAGCTCCGCCCGGCTGATCGTGCCGGTCGCCTCGGCGTCGCGGAGCAGGTGCGACAGCATGTCGTCGCCGTCCCGGCCGGCCCGCTCGCGCAGCAGCCCGCCGACGTAGCCGCGCAGCCAGCCGACCGCCCGGACGGCGTCCGCCCGCTCCTGCTCGGTGGGAGCGCCGGAGCCGAACATCCGCCCCAGCGCGACGGCGTGCGGCTGCGCCTCCGCCCGGTCGGCCACCGGGATGCCGAGCAGTTCGGCCGCCACCGTGACCGGCAGCGGGTAGGCCAGGTCGGCGACCAGGTCGGCCGCCGGCGCGTCGGCCATCGCCGCGAACAGCTCCCCGACCAGCTCGACGATCCGTGGCCGCAGCGCCGCCACGGTACGCGGATTGACCGTCCGGGCCATCGCCCGGCGCAGCGTCGAGTGCTGCGGCGGGTCCCGGTTGAGCACGGTGGCCCGGAAGAAGTCGGTCAGCTCGTCGGGCTCGCCGGAGAGCCGGTAGACCAGGTCGGGGAACTCGTGACTGAGCCGCGGGTCGGTCAGCAGGGCGGTGACGTCGGCGTGCCGGGTGACCGCCCAGGCGCCCGGCCCGGCCGGCACCACCCGGCCGGCGGCGCGCAGCTCGGCGTAGTGCGGGTACGGGTCGGCGAGCCCGGCGACCTCGGCCTCGTCGTAGCGCAGCACTGTCACACCCGGGTCAGGCTGAGCGGCTCCGTGGGCCGGGCGGCCGCCGCCCGGGCCAGGGTGAGGTAGTCCGCCAGGAACTCCTCCGCCCAGGCCGGCTGGAACCGGTCGGTGGTGTAGAAGAGCATCGCCTGGCAGGCGCCGCTGTGCTGCGGGATCAGCCCCAGCTCCAGGCCGAACCGGCTGCCCAGCGAGTCCGGGGTGTACAGCTCGAACTCCACGCCGCGGGCCTGCACCTTGGTGCCCGGCGGCGGGGTGAGCAGCATCTGGAACACCACGTCGTCGACCCGGCCGGAGGTGTTCTGCAGGTTCAGCGGCAGCATCTGGTACGGGATGCCCTCGTGCAGGAAGCCGTCGATGACGGTGCCCCGGACCCGGCGGACCACCTCGACGAACGGAACGTCCGGATCGACCTGGTTGCGCAGCACCACCATGTTCGCGAAGAAGCCGACGGTGGTCTGGACGCCCTTGACCGACCGGTTCGCGAACAGCGACGCCACGGAGATGTCGGTCTGCCCGGTGCGCTGGGCCAACAGCAGGTAGTACAGCGAGAGCATCACCGCGAACGGGGTGGTCCGCTCGCCCCGGGCGACCGCCTTGAGCCGGTTGAACACGCCGGCGTCGATGGTGGCGACCTCGATCCCGGTGGGCCGGCCGCCGTCGGTGGCCGGCACCGCCGGCGGCAGTTCGACCAGCTTCATGCCGCGCAGCTGCCGGATCCAGTAGTCCTGGTGCACCTTCAGCGCCCCGGTGGTCAGCTGCTCGTGCTGCCACCGGGCGAAGTCCGGGTACTGCCACTGCACCGGGGGCAGCCCCGGGTCGCCGTCCGGCCCGGCGTCCAGGAACCGGATCAGGTCCTGCAGCACGATGCCGCACGACCAGGCGTCCGAGACCAGGTGGTGCATGTTGAGGCAGAGCATGTGCTCGTCCGGTCCGAGCCGCCAGAGGGTGACCCGCAGCGGGTGCCGACCGACGTCGACCGGCGTGTGCAGCTCCCGCTCGACGGCCTCGGCGACCACCGCGTCGAGCCGGTCCGGCTCGGCGGCCAGCGGCACCACCTCGAACGGCGGTGGCAGGTCGTCGTGGATGTGCTGGACGAGCTCCCGGCCGCGGCGTACCAGCGTGGTCCGCAGCGCCTCGTGCCGACGGGTCAGCCGGCCCAGGGCGACCTGGAGCTCGGTGACGTCGAGCGGGCCGTGCAGCTTGCACACGACGGGGCAGTTCAGCGACGCGGTGTCCGGGCGGTAGTGCTCCAGGAACCACAGTAGACGTTGACCGATGGATGCCGGCGCCTCCCGATGAGCCATGGGCAGCAACATAGTGGGCCACCGGGTCGCTGGCGAGAAAAGTCATCGGCCGAAAATGTGACTGTTCGTCATCGTCAGATAACCAACAGATGTCGATGTCGAACGTGCTGCCGATTGCGCGGGCGGCTTCCCGTTCATAGCTTTGTGTCCGCGCTCCGTGACGGGATGTTGCGGTTGGGGGCTGAGCAGCAACCTGTCCATTTCGGAGCGCATTGTGCCAATTGGCGGATCGAATTGGTCGAACGGACCGGACAAAGCGCAGGCGAAGTTGCATTGCAGACAACTCGGGGGAGTGCCTTGTCGATGCCCGCACACCAGCTCATGCCCACCTCGTCCGCGGCGACGGAGGCCAAGCGACCCATGCAGCCGCCACGGATCCCGAAGCCGTCTCCATCGCCCGAGAACCACCCCGTCACCATGCTGCCGATCAGCAAGCTGCTGCCGGCGGACTCGCCCCGGCTCTCCGGGGAGGACGTGCAGCACGTCCGGATGCTCGCCGACTCCGACGCCGACCTGCCGCCGATCCTGGTGCACCGGCAGACGTTGCGGGTCATCGACGGTATGCACCGGCTGCGGGCGGCCGTGCTGCGCGGCCAGGAGGAGATCGCCTGCCGGCTCTTCGAGGGCGGTGAGGACGCCGCCTTCGTGATCGCCGTCGAGACCAACATCGCCCACGGGCTGCCGCTCTCGCTGGCCGACCGGGAGGCGGCCGCGGCCCGCATCCTCCGGTCCCACCCACAGTGGTCGGACCGGGCGATCGCCGCCGTGACCGGCCTCTCCGCCAAGACCGTCGGCGTCATCCGGCGGGGAGCAACTGTGGACCAGCCGCAGTTGCACAGCCGGATCGGCCGGGACGGCCGGGTCCGCCCGGTCAACGGCGCGGACGGCCGCCGCCGCGCCGGGGAGCTGTTCGCGCTGCGTCCCGACGCCTCGCTGCGCGAGGTGGCCCGGCGCGCCGGGATCTCGCCCGGCACCGCCCGGGACGTGCGGGAACGGATCCGCCGCGGCGAGGACCCGATCCCGCCCCGCCAGCGCGGCAACCGGCCCCGGCCGGAGCCGCCGAGCCCGGAGCGGGAGCTGCGCCGGCTGATGAGCGTACGGGGCGGGCCGCTACGCGATCGGGAGACGATCCTGCGCAACCTGCGTCGCGATCCGTCTGTCCGGTTCACCGACAGCGGACGTAGCCTCCTGCGGTGGCTCGACGCGCGGGCCACCTCACCCGACGGGTGGGAGACGGTCGTGCACTCGATCGCGCCGCACTGCGCGTACGCCATCGCCGACCTGGCCTGCGCGATCGCCGAGGAGTGGGTCGCGGTGGCCGAGCACCTGCGCCAGCGGGCGGAGAACAGCGCCTGACCCCCGCGAACCCGTCCCGACCCCGCCCGACCCCTCCACCCCGGGGAGACCGATGGACAGTCACAGCACCCTGCCCGCGACCGGGACGCCGCTGACCGCCGACCGGATGCGTGCCGACATCGCCGAACTGGTGGGCGGGGAGACCGCGCTGGACGAGGCCGGCGGCGACCTGATCGCGGTCGGCCTGGACTCGATGAAGGTGATGCGGCTGGCCGCCCGGTGGCGCGCCGCCGGCGTGGACGTGAAGTTCGCCGACCTGTTCGCCCGCCCCACCTTCGCGCAGTGGCAGGACCTGATCGCACAGCGGCAGAGCGCCCCGGCCGAGCCGGCCACCAAGGCCGCCCCGGCTTACGTGGAGGTGGACGAGAGCGCGCCCTTCCCGCTGGCCACCATGCAGCACGCGTACTGGGTGGGGCGGGCGGAGAACCTGACCCTCGGCGGGGTGGCCACCCACTTCTACGCCGAACTCGACGGCGCGGCGGTCGACCCGGGGCGGCTGGAGACCGCCGCCCGGGCGCTGCTGCGCCGGCACGGCATGCTGCGGGCCCGGGTGCTCGGCGACGGCCGCCAGCAGATCCAACCCGAACCGAGCTGGCCCGGCCTCACCGTCCACGACCTGCGGGAGCTGCCGCCGGCCCGGGTGGAGGCGGAACTGGCCCGGACCCGGGACGCGCTGTCGCACCGGCGTTTCGACGTGGCCGGCGGCGAGGTCTTCGACGTCGGCGTCTCGCTGCTGCCGGCCGGGCGTACCCGGCTGCACCTGAACATCGACATGCTGGTCGCGGACGCGCTCAGTTTCCGGATCATCATCAACGACCTGGCCGCCCTCTACGCCGACCCGGCGGCGCAGCTGCCCGCCATCGGCTACAGCTACCCGCGCTACCTGGCCGACCGCCGGGCCCGGCCGGTGCCCGGTCGGGCGGACGCCGAACGGTACTGGGCCGACCGGCTGCCGGAGCTGCCCCGGGCGCCCCGGCTGCCGCTGGCCGTCGCGCCGGAGCAGCTCACCCGGCACCGGGTCACCCGCCGGCACCACTGGCTCTCCGCGGACCGCTGGGCGCGGCTCGCCGAGCGGGCCCGGGACCAGGGCGTGACCCTGTCGATGACGTTCGCTGCCGCGTTCAGCGAGGTGCTCGCCGGCTGGAGTGAGGAGCCGGACTTCCTGCTCAACGTGCCGCTGTTCGACCGGGAGCCGATCCACCCCGACGTGGGGCTGCTGGTCGGCGACTTCAGCAACCTGCTGATCCTCGGTGTGCACACCGCGCCGGGCGGCTCCTTCCTGGACCTGGTCCGGCGGACCCAGGCCCGGTTCACCGCGGACGCCGCGCACTCGGCGTACTCCGGGCTGGAGGTGCTGCGCGACCTGGCCCGCCGCGACGGCGCCGCGCAGACCCTCGCGCCGGTGGTCTTCACCAGCGCGCTCGGCCTCGGCGAGCTGTTCAACCGCACGGTGACCGAGCACTTCGGCACGCTCGGCTGGAACATCTCGCAGGCTCCCCAGGTGGTGCTCGACCACCAGGTCACCGAGCACGCCGGGGGGCTGCTGCTCAACTGGGACGCGGTCGACGAGCTGTTCTGCGACGGCGTGCTGGACGCGATGTTCGACGCGTACCTGCGGCTGCTCGACTGGCTGGCCACCGAGCGGGACTGGTCCGCGCCGACGCCCAGCCTGCTCCCCGCCGACCAGGCGGCGCGCCGGGCGGCGGTGAACCGCACCGCCGGCCCGGAACGGGAGCGTCGGCTGCACGAGTCGTTCTACCGGTACGCCGGCGACCACCCCGACCGGGTAGCGCTGGTCGCCGGCGACGGCACCACGGTCGGCTACCGGGCGCTCGCCGAGCGGGCCGACCGGATCGCCGGCCTGCTGGCGGGGCGGGGCTGCCGTCCCGGTGAACCGGTGGCGGTGACCCTGCCGCGCGGCCCGGACCAGGTCGCCGCGGTGCTCGGCGTGCTTCGCGCCGGCGGCGCGTTCGTCCCGGTCGGCGCCGGCCAGCCGGCCGACCGGCGGGCCGCCATCCACGCCGACGCCGGGATCCGGCTGGTGCTCACCGACGCGGCCACCCGGGCCGCGCTGGCCTGGCCGGCCGGGGCGACGGCGCTGACCGTCGAGGAGGCGGCCACCGCCGAGCCGCTCTTGCCCGCCGTCGAGGTCGACCCGGAGGAGCTGGCGTACGTCATCTACACGTCCGGCTCCACCGGCACCCCGAAGGGCGTGGAGATGAGCCACCGGGCGGCGGCCAACACCATCGAGGACATCGGCGACCGCTGGTGGGTCGGGGCCGACGACCGGGGCTTCGCGGTCACCTCGCTGGAGCACGACTGGTCGGTGTACGAACTCTTCGCCTACCTGTCGGCCGGCGGCGCCCTGGTGCTGCCGCCGGAGGAGGCCCGCCGGGACGCCCAGCGCTGGGCCGAACTGGTCGACCGGCACGGGGTCACCGTCTGGACCGGGGTGCCCGCCCTGCTCGACATGCTGCTCACCGCCGCCCGGCCCGGCCAGCTGCGCAGCCTGCGGCTCGCCCTGCTGGGCGGCGACTGGGTCGGCCTGGACCTGCGCGACCGGCTCGTCGCCCACGCCCCGGGCTGCCGACTGGTGGCGCTCGGCGGGGCGACGGAGGTCGGCATCCACTCCACCTGGCACGAGGTGACCGAGGTGCCCGCACACTGGCGCTCGGTGCCGTACGGCGCGCCGCTGCGCAACCAGCGGGTGCGGGTGGTCGACGCCCGCGGCCGGGACTGCCCGGACTGGGTGCCGGGTGAGCTGTGGCTCGGCGGCGTCGGGGTCGGCCGCGGCTACCGGGGCGACCCGGCCCGCACCGCCGAGCGGTTCGTCGAGCACGACGGCGGGCGCTGGTACCGCACCGGAGACCTGTGCCGCTACCACCCGGACGGCACGCTGGAGCTGCTCGGCCGGACCGACTTCCAGGTGAAGCTGCTCGGCCAGCGGATCGACCTGGGCGAGGTGGAGGCGGCGGCACGGTCGTATCCGGGGGTGGCCCGGACGGTGGCGCTGGTGGTCACCGAGCCGCGCCGGCTCGCCCTGGCGGTGGTGCCGGCGGACGCCGACCTCGCGGTGGACGACCTGGTGGCGCACCTGCGCCGGCGGCTGCCCGAGCACATGGTGCCCCGGCAGGTCGACCTGCTGACCGCGTTGCCGCTGAACGCCAACGGGAAGGTGGACCGGTCGGCGATCGCCGGCCTGCTCGCCGACCGGCCCGCCCCGCAGGAGACGGAGCCGCCGCGCGGCGAGACCGAGACCCGGGTGGCCGCGATCTGGGCGCAGCTGCTGGAGAACCGGGCCGTCGGCCGCTCCGACAGCTTCTTCACCCTCGGCGGCAACAGCCTGCTCGCCACCCGGGTGATCGCCGCGCTGCGCCAGGCCGGGTACGCCGACGCCAGCCTGACCCAGCTCTTCGCGACGCCGACACTGGCGGAGTTCGCCCGGCACCTCACCCCCGGCGGGCCGGCGCCCCTGAACGGGGTGGCGGTCCGGGCGGACGCGGAACACCGGCACGAGCCGTTCGACGCCACCGAGGTGCAGCGCGCCTACTGGCTGGGGCGCCGGCCGGAGTTCACCCTCGGCGGGGTCGGCTCCCACTGGTACTGGGAGTTCGAGGGCCGTGACGTCGACCTCGACCGGCTGGCGGCGGCCTGGAACCGGCTGGTGGACCGGCACGAGATGCTCCGGGCGGTCTTCGACGACGACGGCCGGCAGCGCGTCCTGCCGGAGGTGCCGCCGGTACGGATCCGGGTGACCGACGCCGGGGCGGACCCGGCGCCGCTGGTCGCCGCGATGCGCGCCGAGCTGGCCCACCACGTGTTCGCCACCGACTCGTGGCCGCTGTTCGACCTGCGGGCGGTCCGCTCCGCCGACGGCGTCATCCGGCTCGGGGTGAGCCTCGACTTCGCGGTGCTGGACGCGCTCAGCATCATGATCGTCTTCTCCGAGCTGTCCCGCCTCTACGCCGAGCCGGAGGCGGTCCTGCCGCCGATCGGGGTCTCCTTCCGGGACGTGCTGCTCGCCGACCCGGTCGAGCCGGCCCGCCGGGCGGCGGCCCGCGACCACTGGCTCAAGCGGATCGACGAGCTGCCCCCGGCGCCGCAGCTGCCGCTGGCCCGGGACCCGGCCCAGCTCTCCGGGCACCGGTTCAGCCGCCGCGAGTGCCGGCTCGACGCGGACGACTGGCGGCGGCTGACCGACCGGGCCGCGCGGCACGGGATCACCGGCTCCACCGTGGTCGCCACCGCCTTCGCCGCCGTGCTGCGGGCGTGGAGCGCCGCGGAGGAGTTCACCCTGAACTTCACCCTCTTCGACCGGCCCGAGGTGCACCCCGACATCCACCGGGTGGTCGGCGACTTCACCTCGCTGCTGCTGGTGGCCGACCGCCCGGAACCGGGGGAGAGCTTCGCCGCGGCGGCCCGTCGGTTGCAGCGGCAGGTCTGGTCCGACATGGAGCACAGCGCCTACTCCGGCATCTCGGTGCTGCGTGAACTGGCCCGCCGCACCGGGGCGCCGGAGGTGCTGATGCCGGTGGTGTTCACCAGCACGCTCGGCGTCCGGGACGCCACCGAACACCGTTTCGACCTGCGCACCCCGTTCGGCGAGTACCGCACCGGGCTGTCCCAGACCCCGCAGGTGCTGCTCGACCACCAGGTCACCGAGCACGACGGCGGACTGCTGCTCAACTGGGACGCCGTCGACGAGGCGTTCTGCCCCGGCGTGCTGGACGCGATGTTCGCCGCGTACCGGGACCTGCTGGTCCGGCTGGCCGGGGCGGCCGACTGGGACGCACAGGCCCGGGTGCCGCTGCCGGACGCCCAGGCGGCGGTGCGCCGCCGGGTCAACGACACCGCCGGCCCGCAGTCCGGCCGGCTGCTGCACGAGGGCTTTCTCGCCGTCGCGGCCACCCGGCCGGACGCGCCCGCGCTGACCTGGGGCGACGACGGCGTGCTCAGCTACGGCGAACTCGCCGACCGGGCCCGGCGGGTCGCCGCCGCGCTGCGCGCCGCCGGGGTGCGCCCCGGCGACCGGGTGGCGGTCACCGTGCCCAAGGGGCCCGGCCAGGTGGTCGCGGTGCTCGGCGTGCTGGCCGCCGGCGCGGCGTACGTGCCGGTCGGGGTGGACCACCCGAAGTTGCGCCGGGACCGGATCGTCGCCGACAGCGGCGCCCGCACCGTGATCGACGCGCCCTTCCTCGACCGGGCCGGCGAGCACGCCCCGGCCGAGCCGGTGGCCGTACCGCCCCACCAGCCGGCCTACGTCATCTACACCTCCGGCTCGACGGGCGATCCGAAGGGCGTGGTGATCTCCCACGCCAGCGCTGTCAACACCGTCGAGGACGTCAACCAGCGGTACGGCGTCGGCCCCGCCGACCGGGTGCTGGCCGTCTCCGCGCTCGACTTCGACCTGTCCGTGTACGACGTGTTCGGGCTGCTCGCGGCCGGCGGCACCGTGGTGCTGCCGGCCGAGGACGAGCGCCGCGACCCGGCCGCCTGGCTCCGGCTGGCCCGCGCCCACCGGGTCACCCTGTGGAACAGCGTCCCGGCCCTGCTGGACATGCTGCTCACCGAGGCCGGCGGCGACCTGCCGGCGGCGCTGCGGCTGGCCCTGGTCTCCGGCGACTGGGTCGGGTTGGACCTGCCCGGGCGGCTCGCCGCGGCCGGCGCCGGCCGGTGCCGGCTGGTCGCGCTCGGCGGCGCCACCGAGGCGGCGATCTGGTCCAACGCCTTCGAGGTGACCGAGGTGCCGCCGGGCTGGACCTCCATCCCGTACGGCTTTCCACTGCGCAACCAGTGCTACCGGGTGGTCGACGGGCCCGGCGGGGACCGGCCGGACTGGGTGCCCGGGGAGCTGTGGATCGGCGGCGCCGGGGTGGCCCTCTGCTACCACGGTGACCCGGAGCGCACCGCCGCCCGGTTCGTCGAGTACGCCGGCGAACGCTGGTACCGCACCGGCGACCTGGGCCGGTACTGGCCGGACGGGACGCTGGAGTTCCTCGGCCGGGTCGACCACCAGGTGAAGGTGCGCGGCCACCGGATCGAGCTGGGCGAGATCGAAACCGCGCTGGAGAGCCACCCCGCGGTGACCGCCGCGATCGCCTGCGCGGTCGGCGGGCGCACCCGCCGGCTCGCCGCCGCGGTGACCACCGTCGGCCAGGTGGACCCGGACGACCTGCGCGCCCACCTGGCCGCGCGGCTGCCCGACTACATGGTGCCCCGGCAGCTGGCGATGCTGCCCCGGCTGCCATTGAGCCCGAACGGCAAGGTCGACCGGGCCGCCGTCGGCGCGGCGCTGGCCGGCGCGGCCGGCATGGCGGTCGCGGAGCCGCCGCGCGGGCCGACCGAGGAGGGGGTGGCCGGGCTCTGGCGCGGCCTGCTCGACCTCCCGGTGGTCGACCGGGACGCCAGTTTCTTCGCCGCGGGCGGGGACAGCCTGCTCGCCACCCGGTTGGTCCAGCTGATCCGGCAGCGGTTCGGCGTGCAGATGTCGCTGCGGGAGGTGTTGAGCGCGCCCTCGGTGGCCGGGCAGGCCCGGGTGGTCGCGGCGCGGCTCGACCAGGCCGGGGCGACCTTCGAGGAGGGGGTGCTGTGATCGAGCCAGCGGTCACCGTGTCGGAGCTGGTCGACACCCTGGAGGCGCACGGCGTAGAGCTGTGGGAGGAGGACGGCCAGCTGCGCTTCCGGGCGCCCCGCGGGGTGCTCACCGAGGAGCGCCGGGAGACGCTGCGGGCCCGCCGCCCGGAGCTGCTGGCGTACCTCAAGGGGGCGCCGACGGCCGGGCTGGAGCCCGACCCGGCGGCGCGGCACGACCCGTTCCCGCTCACCGACATCCAGATGTCCTACGTGCTGGGTCGGCGCAGCGCGTTCGCCTACAGCGGGGTGGGCTGCCACGCGTACGGCGAGCTGACCTTCCCCGACCTCGACGGCGACCGGGTCGCCGAGGTGTGGCGGATGCTGGTGCGCCGGCACGACATGCTCCGCGCCCGGATCGACCCGGCCGGGTCGCAGCGGATCGTGCCGGACCCGCCGCCGCTGGTCGTCCCGGTGCTCGACCTGCGCGGCCGTGGCCCGGCCGCGGTGGCCGCCGCGATCGACGGGGTCCGCGCCGAACTGGACCACCGGGTGTACCCGCCGGACGGCTGGCCGCTGTTCGAGGTCCGGGTCACCCGCGCCGACGACCGCGCGGTGCTGCACCTGTCGATCGACTTCCTGGTCGCCGACTACGTCAGCATCCAGTTGCTGCTGGAGGAGTTCACCCGCTGCTACCACGACCCCGGGCACCGGCTGCCCCCGCTGGAGCTCTCCTTCCGCGACTACCTGCTCGGCGAGCGGCAGCTGCGCGGCACCCGCCGGTACGCCAAGGACCGCGAGTACTGGTGGCGCCGGATCGACACGCTGCCGCCGGCGCCGGAGCTGGTGGTGCTCGGCGACCGTCCCGCCGAGCCGGGCGGGGTGCGGTTCCGCCGCTGGCAGCTGCACCTGCCCACGGAGGCGTACGAGGGGTTGAAGCGGCTCGCCGCCGACCGGGGCGTCACCCCGTCGGTGGCGGTGCTCGCCGCGTACGCCGAGGTGATCGGGCGGTGGAGCAAGGGGCGCCGGTTCCTGCTCAACCTGACCATGCTCCGCCGCCTGCCCCTGCACCCCCAGGTCGACCGGCTGGTCGGCGACTTCACCTCGGCGGTGCTGCTGGAGGTCGACGGCGACGCCGGCGCCAGCTTCGGCGAGCGGGCCGGCGCGGTGCAGCAGCAGCTCTGGGCGGACATGGACCACCTGCTGGTCAGCGGCGTCGAGGTGCTGCGCGAGGTGGCCCGCCGCCGAGGCCAGGACGCCGCGCTGATGCCGGTGGTCTTCACCAGCGCGCTCGGGCTGGGCACCGCCGGGGAGTCCGGCCCGCAGCGGGTCGGCTTCGGCTACGGCATCAGCCAGACCCCGCAGGTCTGGATCGACTGCCAGGCGCTGGAGCGCTCGGACGGGCTGGTGGTCAACTGGGACGTCCGCCAGGGCATCTTCCCCGACGGCATGGTCGAGGCGATGTTCGGCGCGTTCCAGACGCTGGTGCGCCAGCTCGCGGCGGGACGGCGGTGGGACGACGCGGACCCGGTGGAGCTGCCGGCCGACCAGTTGGCCCGGCGGGCCGAGGTGAACGACACCACCGCCCCGCTCACCGGTGCGCTGCTGCACGACGGGGTGGTCGCGCAGTGCCGGCGTACCCCGGACCGGCCGGCGGTGATCGGCGCGGACCGCACGCTGAGCTACGGCGAGCTGCTGGCCCGGGCGGCGGCAGTCGCCGACGCGCTGCGCGCCGCGGGCGCCGCGCCCGGCGACCTGGTCGCGGTGCTGCTGCCGCCGGGGCCCGACCAGGTCGTGGCGGTGCTCGGCGTGCTGCTCGCCGGCGGCGCCTACCTGCCGGTGGACACCCGGGCCCCGGTCGCCCGCAAGGAGTCCCTGGTGGACGCCGCCGGCGCCCGGTACGCGGTGACCACCGCCGACGCCGAGGGCCTGCCCACCGGGGTGCACCGGATCGCGGTGGACGGGCTTCTGCCCGCCGACCAACCGCCGGCGCCGCTCGGCGTCACCGACCGGGACACCGCGTACGTCATCTACACCTCCGGCTCCACCGGCCGGCCCAAGGGCGTGGTCATCCCGCACCGGGGCGCGGTGAACACCGTCGAGGACATCAACCGGCGGTTCGCGGTCGGGCCGGACGACCGGGTGCTCGGCCTGGCCGGGCTCTCCTTCGACCTGTCCGTCTACGACATCTTCGGCCCGCTGGCGGTGGGTGCGGCACTGGTGCTGCCCGCAGCCGACCGGCGCGGCGACCCGTCGCACTGGGCGGAGCTGATCCGCGCCCACCGGGTGACCCTGTGGAACTCGGTCCCGGCGCAGTTGCAGATGCTCGCCGACTACCTGGCCGTGGCGGACACCACCGGGCTGGACTCGCTACGCCTGGCGATGCTCTCCGGCGACTGGATCCCGGTGCGGCTGCCCGACCAGATCCGCGCCCTGATCCCCGGCCTGGTGCTGCACAGCCTGGGCGGCGCCACCGAGGGGTCGATCTGGTCCATCGGATACCCGATCGACGAGGTGCCGGCGGAGTGGCCCAGCATCCCGTACGGGCGGCCGCTGACCAACCAGACCATGCACGTGCTGGACGAGGCGATGCGGCCCTGCCCGGACTGGGCGGTCGGCGAGCTGTACATCGGCGGGGTCGGCGTCGCGGACGGCTACCTCGGCGACCCGGAGCTGACCGCGCGGCGGTTCGTCCGGCACCCGGTCACCGGCGAGCGGCTCTACCGCACCGGCGACCTGGGCCGGTACCTACCCGGCGGGGACATCGAGTTCCTCGGCCGGGAGGACCTCCAGGTGAAGATCCGGGGGCACCGGATCGAGCTGGCCGAGATCGAGACCGCGGCGCAGTCGTACCCGCCGGTCGGCGCCGCCGCGGTGGTGGTCGAGGGCGACGCCCCGCTGGAGCGGCGGCTGGTCGCCTTCGTGGAGCCGGCCCGCCGCGCCGACGGCCCGGACGACCCGCTCGACCTGGCCGCCTCGGCGGTGCGGGAGTTGGCCGCGATCCGCGCCGAGCAGGACGGCGGGCAGGCCGTCCGGTTCGCCCGGCAGCTGGACCACACAGCGCTGCTGGCGATGATCCGCGCGCTGCGCGACCAGGGACTGTTCACCTCGGCCGAGGTGGGGCACACGGTGGACGAGGTGATGCGCACCGCCCGGGTGGGCGCCAAGCACCAGCGGCTGATCCGGCGCTGGTTGGCCGCGCTGGAGCGGCACGGGTTGATCCGGCGCGACCCGGCCGGCCGGCTGCGCCCGGCGCCGGAGAGCCTGACCGTCGACGCGGACACCGTGCGCGCCGCCTGGCAGGAGATCGACCGGATGCAGGACGCCGGCGGCCTGCGCACCGAGCTGGTCGGCTACTTCCGCACCGCCAGCGCCCACCTGCCGGAGCTGATGCGCGACGAGGTCGACCCGGTGCAGCTGCTCTTCCCGCAGGGCCGGCTGGACATCCAGGAGTCGGCGTACCAGGGCAACTTCCTCAGCCACAGCCTCAACCGGCTGGTCGTCCGGGCGATGTGCGACCTGGCCGCCGCCTGGCCGGACGACCGCCCGATGCGGGTGCTGGAGGTCGGCGCCGGCGTCGGAGGCACCAGCATCGACCTGATCCCCGCCCTCGACCGTTACCCGGTGCGGTACGCCTTCACCGACGTCTCCCAGTTCTTCCTGAACAGCGCCCGGGAGCGGTTCGCCGACTACCCGTGGGTGGACTACCACCTCTTCGACCTCAACGTGGACTTCCGCGCGCAGGGCATGACGGCCAACAGCGTGGACGTGATCCTCTGCGCCAACGTGCTGCACTACGCCCGCGACGCCGGCCAGGCGCTGGCCCGGTTCCGGGAGTTGCTGCGCCCCGGCGGCTGGCTGGTGTTCATCGAGACCACCCGGGACAACTACCAGATCCTCACCTCGATGGAGTTCCTCTTCGACGCCACCGCCGGGGACTTCGCCGACGTGCGGGCCGGGCGCGACGAGACCTTCATCTCCGCCCCGCAGTGGCGGGAGCTGCTCGCCGCGGCCGGCGCCGCGCCGGCGGTGCAGCTCTCCGCGACCGACGCCGCCCTGGACGCGATCGGCATGCACGTCTTCGCCGCCCGGTTCAAGCCCGACCGGGTCGACGTCGACCCGGCGGCGCTGCGCCGGCACCTCGCCGAGCGGCTGCCGGAGTACATGCTGCCCAGCCGGCTGGAGGTGCTCGACGCGATCCCGCTGACCGCCAACGACAAGGTGGACCGGGCCGCCCTGCGCGCCCTGCTGCCCCGGGCGGCGGCCGCCCGCGGCGCCGGATCCGCCGAGCCCAGCGGTGAGCTGGAGACCGCCATCGCGGCGATCTGGGCCGACGTGCTCAACGTCGAACGGGTGGGCCGGGACGACGACCTGTTCAGCCTGGGCGGCGACTCGCTGCTCGCGGCGCAGCTGGTCGGCCGGATCCGGGACGACGTGCCGGCCGCCTCCGGCGCGCTCTTCGACACCCTGCTGCGGGACCTGCTGGAGGGCGCGACGGTGCGTACGCTCGCCGCCGGACTCACCGGCGGGGACACCGGCGGGGACACCGCCGAGCCGGCGACCGGGCCCGCTGCGGCCCCCGCCCTGCCGTTCCCGGTACCGCCCGAGGGGCCGGTCCGGCTGGAGCTGCCCGGCGACGCCGCGGCCGAGGACCCGGAGCGGCGGGCCGCCGGCTACCTCCCGGCGCTCCGCGCCGAGCTGTGCGGCCGGCCGGTGGAGCTGACCGGGCGGGACCTCGGCGGCGTCCTGGCCGCGGAGCTGGCCCGGCAGCTCGGCGAGGCGGGCGTGACCGTCAGCGGGCTGACAGTGGTCGCCGGGCTGCCGCTGCCAGACGGCGCGCCCGGCGAGCTGGTCGGCGAGTACCTGTTCACCCGCGAGCTCGGGGTGGACCCGGCCGACCTCGGCCTGCCCGGTGAGGCGGAACTCGCCGGCGCCGTGGAGGCCGGCGACGAGAGCGTCTTCGGCGCGCTGGCCGCGGAGCCGGCCGACTGGCGGCTGGCCCGGATCGCCGCCGTGCTCGACGTCGACCCGACCGAGCTGACCGCCCGGCACGCCGCGTTCCGGTCCGCGCTCGACGCGCTGGTCCGGCACGGGCCACCGCTGTACGCCGGCGACCTCACCCTGGTGTTCGACTTCGACCGGCCCCGCTGGCCGCAAGCGGCGGCGCGGGTGGAACGGCGCTGGCGCGAGGCCTGCCTCGGCGAGCTGCGGGTGGTCGACGGAGCGCGGCCGTGAGCGCGAGGAGTGCGCCGGGGGCGCGCGCCGCGCGGTCGCGAACGAAGGGTGGGTGCCGGTGAGCGCGCTGATCGGGGTCGTCGGCGGGTCCGGCGCGGTGGGCGGCGCGGCGGCCCGCCGGCTGCACCGGCTGCTCGGGCCCGAGTACCGGCTGCGGATCGGCGGTCGCCGGCTGGCCGCCGCCGAGGACCTGGTCCGCCGCGAGCTGGCCGGCCGGGCCGAGGCGATGGCGGTGGACGTCTACGACGACGCGGCACTGCGCCGCTTCTGCGCCGGCTGCCGGCTGGTGGTCAACGCCAGCGCCGCCTCGTACCTGGTGGTCGACCGGGTGGCCCGGGCGGCCCTGGCCGCCGGCGCCGACTACGTAGACGCCGGCGGTGACCTGCCCCTGCTGGACCGGCTCACCCCGCTCGGGCTCACCGGACAGGGCCGGACCGCGCTGGTCACCGCCGGCCTGATGCCGGGGCTGACCGGGCTGCTGCCCCGCTGGCTCGCCGCCACCGAGTTCCACCGGCCCCGCCGGCTGGTCGTCCACGTCGGGGTGATGGACCGGCTGACTCCGGCCGGCGCGGTGGACTACCTGCTCAGCCTGCGCACCCGGGACGAGGAGTCGCAGGCGGTCTGGCTGGACGGCCGGCGGGTCACCCGGGCGGCGGGGGCGCTGACCGACGTGGAGCTGCCCTTCTTCCCGGGCCGGGTCACCGCCTACCCCTACCTCGGCTACGAGGGGGAGCGGCTCGCCGTGCAGCTCGGGCTCACCGAGCTGCGCTGGCACGCGGTCTTCGACGGCGGGGCGGCGATGATGGCCACGCTGAGCCGGTTGCAGGGCGCCATGAGTGGCGAGGGCGACCTGAGCGCCGCCGCCCGAGACCTGGCCGCCGCGGCGGAGCTGGACATGTTCGGCAAGCGTCCGTACCAGTTGCTGGTCTTCGAGCTGGGCGGCGTTGGGCCGGACGGGGACGAGCGCACCCGCACGCTGGTGCTGCGCTCGGCGGACACCTCCGAGATCACCGGTACGGTCTGCGCGCTCGCCGCGGCGCAGGTGCTCGCCGGCCGGGTGCCGCCGGGCGCGCACCTGGCCGCCGAGGGGCTCGCCGCCGCCGAACTGGTCGAGGCGTTGCGGGCCACCGGGGTGGTGCGCGCGTTCGACCTGTTCGACGGGGCGGCCGCCGACGCCGCGACGGTCGAGGAGGGGGTGCTGTGACCCGGCCCCGGGCGGTGGTCTGCGGCACCGGGTTCGGCCGCGTCTACCTCGCCGGGCTCGCCGCGCCCGAGTCACCGGTGCAGCTGGCCGGCATCCTGGCCCGGGGCAGCGACCGGTCGTCCGCCTGCGCCCGCCGGTGGGGCGTGCCGCTCTACCGGCACCCCGACGAGCTGCCCGGGGACGTCACGGTGGCCTGCGTGGTGGTCGGCTCGGCGATCACCGGCGGGCCCGGCGCCCGGCTGGCCCAGGCGCTGATGTCCCGGGGGATCCACGTGCTGCAGGAGCACCCGCTGCACGCCGACGAGCTGGCCGGGTGCCTGCGCGCCGCGCGGGCCAACCGGGTCGCGTACCGGCTCAACAGCCACCACGTGCACGTGGCGCCGGTGCGCCGGTTCGTCGCCGCGGCCCGGGCGCTGCTGCGCCGGCAGCCGCCGCTCTTCGTGGACGCGGCCGGCAGCGTGCAGGTGCTCTACCCGCTGCTCGACGTGCTCGGCGCCGCGCTCGGCCGGTTGCGACCGTGGGGATTCGCGCCGCCCGCCCCGCTGCCGGCGGCGGTGCGCGCCCTGACCCCGCTGGACGTGCCGTTCCGCAGCCTCGACGGGGTGTTCGCCGGAGTGCCCACCACGCTGCGGGTGCAGCACCAGATGGACCCGCGGGAGCCGGACAACCACGCCCACCTGTGGCACCGGATCACCATCGGCACCGAGGGCGGGCAGCTGACCCTGGTCTCCAGCACCGGCCCGGTGCTCTGGACCGTCCGGCCGCACCTGCCCCGGGAGGCGGCCGGCGCGGCCGGCTTCGACCGGCTCGGCGTCGACCACCTCGCCCTCGCCGGCACCACCCCGATCGGGCCACCGGCCGCGCCGAGCTGGGCGCAGACCCTCGACACGCTCTGGCCCGAGGCGGTCCGGGTCGCGGTGCGGCGGCTCACCGACGACGTGGCCCGCGGGGCGGACCCGATGACCGACGGGCAGTACCACCTCGGGTTGTGCCAGCTGACCCGGGAGATCACCCAGCTGCTGGGCCCGGTGGAGCTGGTCCGCCGGGACGAGCCGCGGTTCCTCGCGGCCGGGGACCTGATCGAGGGGGAGCACGAGGTGCTGACGTGAACGCCTATCCGGGCCGGGCGGCGGCGCCCTGGTTCCAGTGCTACCGGCCGGTGCCGGTGGCGACCGCGCGGCTGGCCTGCTTTCCGCACGCCGGTGGCAGCGCCAGCTTCTTCCGGCCCTGGGCCGACGAGCTGCCGGCCGACGTCGAGCTGCTGGCCGCGCAGTACCCCGGCCGGGAGGACCGGCTGCGCGAGCCGCCCGTCACCGACCTCGGCGAGCTGGCCGACCGGTACGCCGACGTGCTGCGCGCCACCGACGTGCCGCTGGTGCTGTTCGGACACAGCCTCGGCGCGGCGGTCGGCTACGAGGTGGCCCGCCGGCTGGTGACCGCCGGCGCGCCGCCGGCGCTGCTGGTGGTCTCCGGCCGCCAGGCGCCGTTCGACCCGTCCCGGGCGGTGCACCTGATGGACGACGACGCGCTCTGGGCGGACGTCGCCCGGGCCGGCGGCACCAGCCGGGCGGTGCTGGAGAGCCCGGAGCTGCGCGCCCTGGTGCTGCCGGTGCTGCGCGCCGACTACCGGCTCAGCGAGACCTACCGGCCGTCCGCCGGTCCGCCGCTGACCTGTCCCGTCCTCGCGGTCAGCGGCGACGCGGACCCGGACGTGGACCTCGCCGTGCTGCCCGGCTGGGGGACCGTCACCACCGCCGGCTGCGAGGTGCGGGTCTTCCCCGGCGACCACTTCTTCCTCCAACCGCACCGCCGGGCCCTGGTCGGCGAGATCGTCCGGCGGCTGCGCGCCCGCACCGACGCCTGGGCCACGCCGTGACCGGCCTGGACGCCCCGGCCGGCCTGGCCGACGGGGCCGACCTGGCCGCCGTGCGCGCCTGGTGCGCCGACGCGCTGGTCTCGCTGGACCGGCGGGACGCCCCGCTGGTCCGCCTCGCCCACGCCGAGCTGCGCCGCCAGCGCGGCACGCTGAACTTGGTCGCCGCGGCCAGCCCCACCCTGCCGGCCGCCCTGGTGGCGCACGCGCTGCTGTTCAGCTCGGTGACCGCCGAGGGCTACGCCGGCGGCCGCTACCACCCGGGCACCGAGGTGGTCGACCAGGTCGAGCAGCTGGCCCGCGGGCGCGCCGAGCGGCTGTTCGGCGCCCCGCACGCCAACGTGCAGCCGCTCTCCGGCTCGGCGGCCAACCTCGCCGTGCTCTACGGCCTGCTCGACCCGGGCGACACCGTGCTGGCCCTGGAACTCGACCACGGCGGGCACCTGACTCACGTCTCCCGGGGCGCCAGCATCGCCAAGCGGGTCACCGCCAGCTACTACGAGGTCGACGAGCGGGGCCTGATCGACCACGCCGCGCTGGCGGTGCTGGTCAAGCAGGTCCGGCCCCGGCTGCTGATCTGCGGCGGCTCGGCGTACCCCCGGCAGCTGGACTTCGCCGCGTTCCGGGCCGCCGCCGACGAGGTGGACGCGCTGCTGATGGCCGACGTCAGCCACGTCAGCGGGCTGGTCGCCGCCGGCGCGCACCCGTCACCGGTGCCGCACTGCGACGTGATCACCACCTCGACGTACAAGCAGCTCTGCGGGCCGCGCGGCGGCCTGCTGCTGCGCGGGGCGTCGTCCCGGCTGGACGCCCGGGCGCTGGACCGGGCGGTCTTCCCCGGCTTCCAGGGCACCCCGGACTTCGGCGGCATCGCCGCCAAGGCGGTCGCGCTGGGCTTCGCCGCCCGCCCGGAGTTCGCCGCGGCGATGCGCCGGGTGGTGCGCTACGCGCGGACGTTCGCCGGGGCGCTGGCCGACCACGGGGTGCCGGTGGTCTCCGGCGGCACCGACAGCCACCTGGTCCTGGCCGACCTGCGCGCGGTGGCGGTCACCGGCCGGCAGGTCGCCGACGTGCTGCGCCGCCTCGGCGTGCTGGTCAACATGAACCTCGTCCCGCGCGACCCCCGACCGGCCGCGGAGACCAGCGGCATCCGGATCGGCACCAACGACCTGGGCTTCCGGCGGGTCGGCGACGCCGAGGTGGCGGAGCTGGCCCGGGCCACCGCCGCGGTGGTCGCCGAGGTGGCCGGCGGCGGGCGGCCGGACGCCGTGGTGCGCGGCTCCCGAGGACGCGACCTGGCCGGCTGCGTGGCCGGCATCACCGCTCGCGGATACCGCGAGGACTGGCGCCAGGGAGGTGCGGTGGCATGAAACTCGTCGTCACGTGTCAGCCGGCGGTCGGCCACTTCCACGCGGTCGCCCAGCTCGCCCGGGCCGCGGTGGACGCGGGGCACGAGGTGGTGGTGGCCACCGGCCGGGGGATGGGGCACTGGGTGACCCGCGCCGGGTTCGCCGTCCGGGAGGTGGGGCCGGCCTGGCTCGCCGACGGCCCCCGGGCCGGCGCCTTCGACGACCCGCGGCGACGGCTGCGGCTGATGAGCCTGGCCACCGGCTCGATGGTGGCCGGCCTGGTCGACCTGCTCCGCGAGCTGCGCCCGGACGTGGTGCTGCACGAGTCGCTGGAGTGGGCCGCGCCGCTCGCCGCCGACGCGGCCGGGGTGCCGTACGCGGCCCTCGGGCAGCTGCCGCGACTGCCTCGGCCGGTGCTCGCCGAGGTGATGGCCGAACCGTGGAACGCGGCGCGGCGCCGGCTCGGCCTGCCCGCCGACCCGGGACTGGAACGGCTCTACCCGTACCTCTACCTCGACGCGTACCTGCCGAGCTGGCAGCCGCTGACCGCGAACCCGCTGAGCTGGTTCGACGGCCCGGCCGAGCCGGACGTGGCGCACCTGATCCAGCCGCCGCTCTACCAGGTCGGCGACGAGGTGCCGGCCTGGCTCGCCGCGCTGCCCGACCGGCCGGTCGTCTACGTCACCATGGGCACCGCGTTCAACCAGGTGGGGCCGCTCTTCGCCACCGTCGCCGAGGCGCTGCGCGACGAGGACGTGTCGGTGGTGATGACCGTCGGGTCCGGGGTGGACCCGGCCCCGCTCGCCGCGCTCGGCCCGAACATCCACGCGGCGCGCTACATCCCGCAGGAGGCGGTGCTGTCCCGCAGCGCCGCGGTGGTGCAGCACGCCGGCTACCTGACCACCGTCGGGGCGCTGCGGCACGGCCTGCCGATGGTCGCGATCCCGGTGGCGGTGGACCAGCCGTACCACGCGCACCGGCTCGCCGCGGCCGGCGCCGCGGTGCGGCTGGACCACCGCACCCTCGACCCGGCGCGGGTCCGCGCCGCGGTCCGCGCCGTGCTCGACGAGCCGCTGTACCGGGCCAACGCCGAACGGCTGCGCCGGGAGATGCTCGCCATGCCGCCGACCGGGCACGGTGTCACCCTGCTGGAACGGCTGGCCGCCAGCGGGCGGCCGGTGTTCGACGGCGCCGACGAGCTGGCGGCCGTCCGATGACCGCCGTACTGCTCACCGGCGCCACCGGCCGGGTCGGTGCTCGGTTCATCCCGCTGCTGCGGGCCCGGGGGCTGCGGCTGCGGCTGGCCGTCTGGAACCCGGCGGGCGGCCCCGCCGGCGGCAACCGGGACCTGGTGGTGGGCGACCTCACCGACCCGGACACCTGCCGGCGCGCGGTCGAGGGGATGGACGCCGTGGTGCACATCGCCAGCGCGTTCACCGGCATCGACGCGCGGGAGGCCGACCGGCTCAACCACCTGGCCACCGACCGGCTCGCCGCCGCCGCGCTGGCCGCCGGCGCCCACCGGTTCGTGCAGTTGAGCAGCTACCTCATCTACCGACCGACGCCCGGCCGGGCCACCCGGGAGGACGACCCGCTGCGCGACCCGGCCGGCGCGCCGTTTCCCGCCGCGAAGCTGGGCGCGGAACGGGCGGTGGCCGGCTACGTCGACAGCCCGCTGGGGGTGTGCGTGCTGCGGGTCGCCTACACCTACGGCGAGGGTGACCCGCATCTGGTGGACGCGTTCGCCTGGGCCCGCCGCGCCCCCGCCGGGCAACGGCTGCACCTGGTGCACCACGCCGACGTGCGGCAGAGCGTGCTGCACGCGCTGGCGGCCGGCGCGACCGGGGTGTTCAACATCGCCGACGACGCCCCGGTGACCGCCGCCGAGCTGGCCGAGCTGGCCGGGCAGGTGACGCTGCCGCACGGCGAGTCGGCCGACGCGCCGGTGCTGGACACCGACCAGTTCGGCGGCGAGGTGGACACCACGGCCGCGCGGGCCGGGCTGGGCTTCGCGCCGACGTACCCGTCGATCCACGTCGCCGCGTTGGCCGGGGCGGCGTGATGGAGCCGGTGCCGATGACGATCGACGGCGCCGACGTGCCCGGCGACCGGCAGGTCGAGGTGGTGAACCCGGCCACCGGCGCGGTCTGCGGGCGGGCGCCAGTCTGCACCCCGGGGCAGGTGGACGCCGCGATGCGGGCCGCGGCCGGCGCGTGGCGCCAGTGGAGCGCCGACGAGACGGCGCTGCGCGCGGGGCTGCGCGCCGCCGCCAAGGCGGTCGGCGCCGCCGCGGGGCGGCTCGGCGCGCTGGTCACCGCCGAGATGGGCAAGCCGCTGCCGCTGGCGGTCGGCGAGGCGTACGCCGCCGCGGCCACCCTGCGCCACCACGCCGACCTGGAGCTGCCTCCGGAGGTGCTCCAGGACGACCGGCGCGGCTACGCCGAGCTGGTCCGGCGCCCGCTGGGGGTGGTCGCCGCCGTCACGCCGTGGAACTTCCCGGTGGCGGTGGCCGCGGCGAAGCTGGCCCCGGCGCTGCGGGCCGGCAACGCGGTGGTGCTGAAGCCGTCCCCGTACGCGCCGCTGGCCACTCTGGAGCTGGGCCGGGTGCTCGCCGGCGTGCTGCCGGCGGGCCTGGTGAACGTGCTCAGCGGGGACGACGCGCTCGGCGCGGCGATGGTGGCCCACCCGGTGCCCGCACACGTCACGTTCACTGGCTCGGTGCCGGCCGGCCGCCGGGTCGCCGCCCGGGCCGGCGGCGACCTGAAGCGGTACGTGCTGGAACTGGGCGGCAACGACCCGGCAGTGGTGCTCGACGACGCCGACCCGGACGAGTTGGCCGAGCGGCTGTTCTGGGACTCGTTCGCCAACAACGGGCAGGCGTGCGTCCTGATCAAACGGCTGTACGCGCCGCGGCGGCTGCACGCCCGGCTGGTGGACGCGCTGGCCGACCGGGCTCGGGCGGCCCGGGTCGGTGACCCGACCACCAAGGGCACCCAGTTGGGGCCGCTGGCGCACCGGCGGCAGTTCAGCCGGATCGCCGACCTGGTGGCCGCGGCCCGGTCCCGGGGCGCCCGGGTGGCGGCCGGCGGCGCCGCGCCGGACGGGCCGGGCCTGTACTACGCCCCGACCGTGCTGACCGGCGTGGACGACGGCGACCCGGTGGTCGACCAGGAGCAGTTCGGCCCGGTGCTGCCGGTGGTGCCGTACCGGGACGTCGAGGACGCGGTACGCCGCGCCAACGCCAGCTCCTACGGGCTCGGCGGGTCGGTCTGGTCGGCCGACCCGGACCGGGCGTGGGCGGTGGCCGACCGGCTCGAGTGCGGCACGGTCTGGGTCAACGGGCACGCCCTGCTCGGGCCCGACCAGCCCGTCGGCGGCATGAAGTGCAGCGGGATCGGGCTGGAGGGTGGCCGGCTGGGGCTGACCGAGTACACCGCGGCCCAGGTGCGCCGGCGCCCACCGACCGGGCCGCGGTAGCTCCCGAACCGCCCGCTGTGGCGCGAGGGCTACGCGGCCCAGACCCCCGTAGCGCGGTGGCTGCTTCGGATCGGGCCGCGGTACCGCGGTGGCTGCTCAGACCAGGCCGCTGTAGAACAGCGCGCCGATGAAGGCGCTCTCCTGCTGCGGCAGCCGGGCGTGCGGCACGGCCCGGCCGGTGAGCGCGAAGCCCTCCCGGGGCCGGTAGACGAAGTCCCGGCCGCCGTCGGGGAACTGGCCGTTGTCGTGCACCCAGCGGTGCAGCGCGGCCGGACCGGTGGCGGTCCGGTCGAAGTAGGAGCGCATTGGGCCCGGTTCACCGTCCACCGTGAACAGCAGCGACACCTCGCAGGTCGGCTGGTCGGTGTGCACGCCGAGGAAGTCGCCCGGCCGGTACTCCAGGTAGGTGCACCGGGTCGGGTACATCCGCCGGCCCATCCGCGCCGAGATCTGCGCCACCAGCGCCGGATCCTCGTGGATCGCCACCAGCGTCGGCCCGGCGCCCAGGTAGGCGTTACAGGAGCGGCTGACCAGGGCGTCGTGCTCCTTGTCCCAGCCCGGGCTGAGCCCGCCGTCGTACGCGGCGCCGGCGCTGGCCGGCAAGGTGGCGATCTCGGCCACGCAGGCCCGCCGGGTGGCCTCCGAGATCAGGTCGCCGATCATCCACCAGGTGTCGTCGGGCAGCTTGCGCAGGTAGTCCTCCCGGCGGCGGGTGGAGGCGAGCATCATGGCCGCGTACTGCTCGTCGGTCTCCCGGGCGGCGACCTGCCGCACCACCCGGGCCTGCATCGCCTTGGCGATCAGCGGCCCCTGCGGGAACATCTCGTCGTAGCTGAGCGTGGTCAGCGCCCCGCCGACCTCGGTGGCGAGCGGGGCGGTGGCCGCCGGCGGCATTCCGGCGGCCACCGCGAGCCGCTCGAAGAGCTTGATCGAGCCGGGCGGGTCCTCGTCGGCGGCGAGCCAGCGGCGCAGCCGCCAGCGCCGCCACTCCAGGTCCACCTCGTTGAGCCGGTGCCGGGGCCACCGGTGCGGCCCCTGCGGGGCGGACAGTTCCCGGCGGACCGCCGAGGCGTCCAGTCCCGCCGCGTACGCCACGGCTTCCGAGATCAACTGCGACTCGTCGGGCCGGGAGTCCGTCATCCCCGATGTCCCTTCTGGTCGGTCGGTGGGGCCGGCCCGACCCGCGTCACGACACCAGCAGGTCGGCCGCCTCCCTGGCGCATCCCCACGACAGCATGACCCCTGTGCCGGCGTGGCCATAGTTGTGCACGATCCGCGCCCGGCCGAGCTTCTCCAGTTCCAGCCGGGGCGCGGGCCGGCCCGGCCGCAGCCCGACCGAGTGCTCCAGCACCGGCGCGTCGGCCAGCCGCGGCTCGACCACCGCGCACCGGCGGATGATCTCGGCCGCCTCCGCCTCGTCCGGGGTGGTGTCGGCGGAGTCGCGGTGGGTGCCGCCGAGCACCACCCGGTCGCCGTGCGGGATGAAACCGGCCCAGATCGGCCCCAGCGGCGCCTCGATGAAGAAGTGCTCGATGCCCGGGTTCGCCACCACGATCTTCGGGCCGCGGACCGGCTTGAGCTGCCGGTCGCCGGTCAGCTCCGCGGCGCCCAGGCCGGCGCAGTTGGCCACCAGCGGCGCGACCTCGGCCGCCTCGTCCAGCGAGCGCACCGGCTCCAGCACCAGCCGACCGCCGGCGGCGGTGAACCGGTCGGCGAGGTGTCGCAGGTACGGCGGCATGTCGACCACCGGCTGGCGGACCCAGAACGCGGTGCCGTAGCCCTCGGGCAGTTCCTCCGGGCGGCACGGGCGGTAGCCCTCGAACCGTTCCACCCCGGGCGGGACCATCCCCGCCGGCCGGGCCGCCATCCGCCCGTCCAGCACCCGTACGCCGGGGGTGTCCGGGGTGAGCCGGCGGACGGTCTCCCGGTGCCAGCCGAGCGCGGGGTCGCCCGGCGCGGCGAAGCTGGGCCCGATCATCGCCGAGGCCATCATCGAGGTGCTGCGTTCCGGTGGCTGGGTGGCCCGGACGAGCACCCGCAGCCCCGCCTCCTGCAGGCAGATGGCGGTGCTCAGCCCGCTCACCCCGGCGCCGATGACCAGCGCGTCGACCTCAGCGTGCACGGTGGCTCCCTCCGTTGACGTCGCGGAAGCGCTGCCACATCACGCGGCGTCTCGGCTTTCCGCTGGTGGTCCGCAGGATTGTACCGACGGGAACGCGGAGCGCGATCAACTCGGCACCCTCGGTGAGTCGACCGACGACCGCGCCGGCCCGCCGTTCCCAGTCCGGCTCGGCGTTCTCCAGCAGCACCATCGCCACCGGCCGGTCGGCGTGTCCGAGCAGGACGGTGTGCCGGTGCCGGGGCAGGCCCGCGGCCTCCAGGGCCGCCTCCACGTCCTCGGCGAACAGGGTGCGGCCGCGCAGCTTCAGGCTGTCGCCGAGCCGGCCGAGCACGTAGAGCTGCCCGTCGTGCAGGAACCCGCTGTCGCCGGTGCGCAGGGCGCCGGCGGTGAACCGGGCGGACGTCCCGGCCGGGTCGCCGAGGTAGCCGGCCGCGACGCAGCGCCCGCCCACCTCGATCTCGCCCACCCGCCCGTCCGGCAGCGGGCGGCCGGCGTCGTCGACGATCCGCACCGACACGCCGTCGAGCGGGGCGCCGCAGCCGACCAGGGGCGCGGCGGCCGGGCCACCGCCGGGCGCACCGCCGAGCGGGATCCGCGCCGGGTCCACCCGGGCCGTCCGCCACGGCTCGTCCAGCGCGCCGCCGGTCACCGCGAGGGTCGCCTCCGCCAGCCCGTACGCCGGCAGCAGCGCCCGCCGGTCCAGCCCGTGCGGGGCGAGCAGCCGCCAGAAGTCCGCCAGCGCGGCGGGGGAGACCCGCTCGGCCCCGACGATCACCGCCCGCCAGGCCGCGAAGTCCAGCCCGGCGAGCTGCTCGGGGCGTACCCGGTCGACCACGTGCCGCAGCCCGAAGGTCGGCATGGCGGTCAGCCGCGCCCCGCGCTGGCCGAAGCAGCGTAGGTAGCGCAGCGGGTCGCGGACGAACTGCTGCGGGGTGAGCAGCCACAGGTCGCCCTGGTGCGCCACCGGCGTGAGCAGGCAGCCGATCAGACCCATGTCGTGGTGCAGCGGCAGCCAGGAGGCGGTGGGATCCGCCGGCCCCTGGCGCAGCCACCGGCCGATCGCGGCGACGTTGTGCTCGAGCGCGGCGAACGGCACGCGTACCGCGCGGGGCCGGCCGGTCGAGCCGGAGGTGAACTGGAGCAGGGCCAGCCCGGCGCGCCGGCCGGCGGCCGGCTCGTCGGCGCCGTCGAGCAGGTCGGCGGTGCGGACCACGCCGGCGTCCCCGGCGACCGGGCGCAGCGGCTCGGCCAGCGTCCCGCCGGTCACCACCAGCCGGGGCGCGGCCGTGGCCACGATGTGCCGGACGTGCTCCAGGTAGCCGGCGAGGTCCTGGCCGAGCGCGGGCGGTGCGACCGGGGTCGGCACCGCGCCGGCGAGCATGGTGCCGAAGTAGCCGGCGACGAAGCCCGGGCCGGTCGGCTCGACCAGCACCACCCGGTCATCGCGCCGCACCCCGGCGGCGCGCAGCCCGCCCGCCACCCGGCGCACCGCGGCGGCCAGCCGGGGGTACGGCCACTCGTCCCAGTCGTCGCCGGCGGCGGCGAACCGGACCACCCCCGGGCCGGGGCGCTCCACCCAGGACAGCAGCCGGGACCCGGTCGCCGGTCGGTCGTCTTCAGCGGTGGTCGGCATGGCGGTATCTTGCGGCCGTTGTCGGCGGCCGGCCAGGCGGGTCAGGATGACACCGCTCCGGCTGCGTGGCACCTGGACGCGACCCGCGCCCGGTGACCAGCGCCCCGCTCGAGCGGGGCGGGGTGAGCGAGTGCGGACACTGCCCACTTGAACAACCGGCGGGCCGGGCGCCGCGGCGCCGGGGAGGAACGGCACTCCCAGCCACGCGGCGGAAGGCTTCGACATGACCGGTACGGCAGTCATCTGCGGACTCAAGCTGACCCACGACGGCGCCGTCGCGGTGATCACCGACGGGCGCCTGCTCTTCTCCACCGAGGCGGAGAAGATCGGCAACTCACCCCGCCACTGCGGGCTCACCGACGCCGGCCAGATCCTCGACGAGCTGCGGGCCAGCGGCGTCGACCCGGCCGAGGTCACGCACGTCGCGGTCGACGGGTGGACGCCCCGGGTGGACGGCTCCTCGTACGTGGAGCTGCGCGGCCGGGACGGCCGGACGCACCCGCTGGCGGTCGCCGGGTACTCCGACGAGCCGGGCGGGCCGGCGGGGCCGGTACGGCCGGTGCACGGCGACGGCCTGCCGCTGCACCCGATGCCGGGCGGCTTCGCCAGCTACACCCACTCCGCCGGCCACCTGTTCGCCAGCTACTGCACCTCGCCCTTCGCCGAGCGGGACCGGCCGGCGCTGGTGGTGGTCTGGGACGGCGGGATGCCGCCCTTCCTCTACCGGTACGACCCCCGCGGCGGCGCGCTGCGCCGGGTCGGCTGGGTCGGCCCCGCCTCGGGCGGGCTCTACCCGATCTTCGCCTCGCACTTCCCGCCGTTCCGGGTGGACCGGCGCAGCCCCGACCGGGACCGGATGTTCGGCATGGAGGCGCTCTTCCCGGTCTCCGGCAAGGCGATGGCGTACGCCGCGCTCGGCAAGCCGGACGAGGACGCCATCGCGGTGATGGAGCGGGTCACGGCCGACCTGCCGCCGGCGGACACCCACCTGCGGATGTACGGCTGGACGCGGGAGGTGCTGCGCCGGCTCGACGGCTCGGGCCTGCCCGACGCGACGGTGATCTCCTCGTTCCAGGAGTACCTGTTCCGGGTGCTGCTGGCCGGGGTGCGGGCGGCGCTGCGGGACGCCCCGGAGCTGGCCGGGCTGCCGCTCTGCCTCTCCGGTGGCTGCCACCTGAACATCACCTGGAACGCCGGGCTGCGCGCCAGCGGCCTCTTCGAGGAGGTGTGGGTGCCGCCGTTCCCCAACGACGCCGGCTCGGCGATCGGCGCCGCCTGCGCCGAGATGGTCCGGGTCACCGGCCGCTCCGCGGTGCGCTGGTCGGCCTTCGCCGGGCCGGGCATCCGCTGGGACGGGGTGGTCCCGGCCGGCTGGTCGGCGCGGCCCTGCGACGTCGCCGGCCTGGCCGAGCTGCTGCACCGGGAGAACGAGCCGGTGGTGGTGGTCAGCGGCCGGGCCGAGCTCGGGCCGCGGGCGCTGGGCCACCGCAGCATCATCGCCCCGGCGGTGAACGCCGGCATGCGGGACACCCTCAACCGGCTCAAGCACCGGGAGGGGTATCGGCCGGTGGCGCCGATCTGCCTGGCGGAGCACGCCGCCGAGGTCTTCGCGCCCGGCACCCGCGACCCGTACATGCTCTTCGCCCACGACGTCCGTCCGGAGTGGGCGGACCGGGTGCCGGCGATCGTGCACGTCGACGGCAGCGCCCGGTTGCAGACCGTGGACGCCACCAGCAGCCCGACCTACGAGCTGCTGCGCGCCTACCACCGGCTCAGCGGCGTACCGGTGCTCTGCAACACCAGCGCCAACCACCCGGGCAAGGGCTTCTTCCCCGACCCCGGCTCGGCCATGGCCTGGGGACAGACCCGCTACGTCTGGTCGGAGGGAATTCTCTACACCCGCGGTGACAACTGAGTTGTGCAACTGAATACGCGCGCACTTCCGCATCCGCGAGGGTCGAACTAACGTCCACGACGTGCCGACTCGAACGGAATCAGAAGTCAGAACGCAGCTCCGGGACATCATCCTGGACCTCGCGCCGAACCCGCAGCCTGAGGTCACCGACGAGGCTCTTCTGGTCGAGGATCTCGAGTACCACAGCCTGGCTCTCCTCGAACTCGCATTCGCGCTCGAGGACGAGTTCGACCTGCCGCCCATCGACGAGGAAAATGCGCGCAACATCCGGTCCATCAAGGACATCGAGGACTACGTGTTGCGCCAGATGGATGCCAAGAATGGCAATCCGTCAGCCGCCTGATCAATTCCACGGGTAATTGTCGTCGGGGCGTCGTACGACGCCGAGCGCCGCACCGGCGGCGGGTGGGGGTGGTGGTAGGCGTGACCGGTCGACAGGTGATCTGCGGCCTGAAGGTGACCCACGACGGCGCGGTGGCGGCGATCGACGGAGACCGGCTGCTCTTCTCCGTCGAGGCGGAGAAGATCGACAACCGGCGCCGCCACGCGCACCTGTCCGACCTCGCCGACGTCGCCCACCAGCTCGCGCTGCACGACGTCGACGTGGCCGACCTGGTGGCGGTCAGCGTGGACGGCTGGGTGCAGTCCCGCGACGGCCGGGCCGGCGCCGAGGTGGTCCGCGAGGACGGCTCGGCGGTCACCCTCGACCTCGCCGGCTACGCGGTGCTCGGTGGGCCGGGGGAGAGCCCGGAGGCGCTCACCGGGATCACCGGCGCCGGGCTCACGGTGGCCGGCCGGGAGCTGCCGCACACCAGCTACCCGCACGCCACCGACCACGCCCTGGCCAGCTACTGCACCAGCCCGTACGCCCGCACCGGCCAACCCGCGCTGATCCTGGTGTGGGACGGCGGGATGCCGGCGGTGCTCTACCGGTTCGACCCGGTGGCCCGGTCGCTGACCGCGCTCGGCCCGGTGCTCGGCACCGCCGGCGCGCTCTACCCGGTCTTCGCCTCGCACTTCGCCCCGTTCCGGGTCTCCGCCGAGCAGCGCCGCTCGCTCGGCGGGCTGGGCGACTTCGCCCAGCTGGAGGCGCTGCTGCCGATCTCCGGCAAGGCGATGGCGTACGCCGCGCTGGCCGAACCGGACGAGGCGGCGATCGCGGTGATGACCGAGCAGACCCGGCGGCTGCTGCCGATCGAGGTGACCCGCGGCTTCATCTGGAGCGCCCAGGTGCTGCGCAAGCTGGCCCCGCTGGGGCTCTCCGACGCGGCCGTGCTGGCCAGCTTCCAGGAGCACCTGCTGCGGCTGCTGCTGGCCGGCCTGCGCGCCGGTCCGGCCGCCCGGTACGCCGCGGCCGGCGAACCGCTCTGCCTCTCCGGCGGCTGCGCGCTGAACATCAAGTGGAACTCGGCGATCCGGGCCAGCGGGATGTTCTCCGACGTCTGGGTGCCGCCGTTCCCCAACGACGCCGGCTCGGCCATTGGGGCGGCCTGCGCCGAGCTGATCCGGCGTACCGGCACCTCCGCGCTGACCTGGTCGGTCTTCGCCGGGCCCGCGGTCGGCTACGGCGACGCCCCACCGGCGGGCTGGACCTGGCGGCCGTGCGAGATCGAGGAGGTCGCCGAGCTGCTGCACCGCGAGCGGGAACCGGTGGTGGTGCTGCACGGCCGCGCCGAGTTGGGGCCGCGGGCGCTGGGGCACCGCAGCATCATCGCCCCGGCCGACGACCCGGGGATGCAGGACCGGCTCAACCGGATCAAGCTGCGCGAGGCGTACCGGCCGGTGGCGCCGATCTGCCTGGTCGACCGGGCGCCCGAGGTGTTCGACCCGGGCACCCCCGACCCGTACATGCTCTTCGAGCACCAGGTGCGCGCCGGGTGGCGGGACCGGGTGCCGGCGGTCGTGCATGCCGACGGCAGTGCCCGGTTGCAGACCGTGGGGCCCGACCATCCGCTGCTGTTCCGGCTGCTCACCGCGTACCACGCCCGCAGCGGGGTGCCGGTGCTCTGCAACACCAGCGCGAACCTGCCCGGCCGGGGCTTCTTCCCGGACGCCTTCTCGGCGATCAAGTGGGGCGGGGTCCGGTACGTCTGGTGCGACGGGCGGCTCTACTCCAGCGGGGACGCCGGTGCCGGGTCGGGGCCGGCATGACGCTCCGCCGCGGCGACATCTCCTCGATGCTGGAGGTGCTTCCGCCCTTCGCCATCCGGGTGGCCGCCACCCTGCGCCTCTCCGACCACCTGGGCGACGGCCCCCGGTCGGCCGGCGAGCTGGCCCTGGCCACCGGCGCGGACGCCGACGCGCTCGGTCGGCTGCTGCGCTACCTCTGCTCCCTCGGCCTCTACCGGGAGGACGCGCCGGACCGCTTCGCGCTCACCCCGGCCGGCCGGATGCTCACCGGCCGGTCCACCGGCGACCTGCGGCAGTGGCTCGACCTGGACGGCGCCGGCGGCCGGATGGACCTGGCGTTGACCGGGCTGCTGCACGCGGTGCGCACCGGCGGGCCGGGCTACCCGGCGGTGTTCGACCGGCCGTTCTGGGACGACCTGGCCGCCGACCCGGCCCGGGCGGTCTCCTTCGACGAGCTGATGGCCGCCAAGTCCGCCCGGGTGGTGCCGGACCTCGCCGCGCTGGACTGGAGCGGGGTGCGGCACGTGGTGGACGTCGGCGGCGGGGTGGGCCGCACCCTGGGCGCCCTGCTGCGCGCCCACCCGCACCTGCGCGGCACCCTGCTGGACCGGCCGCCGGTGGCCGAGGAAGCCCGCCGGCGGCTGGCCGAGGCCGGGTTGGCCGGCCGGTGCGCGGTGGTCGGCGGGAGCTTCCTGACCGAGGTGCCCGCCGGCGGCGACGCCTACCTGCTCTTCGACATCCTGCACAACTGGGACGACGAGACCGCGCGGGAGATCCTCGGTCGGTGCGCCGCGGCGGCCGGCCCGACCGGCCGCGTGCTCGTGGTCGAGGAGGTGCCCGCCGACGACGACCGCAACGGCCGGGCGATGGACCTGAAGATGCTGGTCCTGTTCGGCGGTCGCCAGCGCACCGAGGCGGGCTTCGCGGCGCTGGCCGCCAAGGCCGGCCTGGGCGCGCCCACCGTACGCCGGCTGCCCTGCGGGTTCTCCGTGGTGGCGACGGCCGGCACGAAAAGCCGGGGGGACGGATGAGCGAGCGGATCAGGCCGGGTGCGCCGGAGCCCGACGCCGGCGGGAGCGGGCACGTGCTGGTCACCGGGGCGTCCCGGGGCATCGGCCGGGCGGTCGCGCTGCGGCTGGCCGCCGCCGGCTTCGACGTCACCGGCTGCTACGCCGGCCGGGCCGACGACGCGGCGCAGACCGAGAAGGCGGTCGCCGACCTCGGCGTCCGGACCTGTTTCGCCGCCTGCGACGTCGGCGACCTGGCCGCGGTGACCGCGCTGGTGACCGACGCCGAGGAGCGGCTCGGGCCGCTGACCGCGGTGGTCAACAACGCCGGCATCACCCGCGACGCGACCACCGTGCTGATGGCCGAGCGGGACTGGGACGCCGTGCTGCGCACCAACCTCACCGGCACCTGGAACGTCTGCCGCACGGTCGGCTACCGGTTCCTGAAGCGGCGCCGGGGCGCGATGGTGAACATCTCCTCGGTGGCCGGGGTGTACGGCCACGCCGGGCAGTCCAACTACGCCGCGGCCAAGGCCGGCATCATCGGGCTGACCCGGTCGCTGGCCAAGGAGATCGCCCCGTACGGGCTGCGGGCCAACGTGGTGGCGCCCGGCTTCATCGAGACCGAGATGACCGCGGGGCTGCCCGACCGGCTGCGCGTCAAGGCCCGCGAGTCGATCCCGCTGCGCCGCTTCGGCACCCCCGACGATGTCGCCGGGCTGGTCGCCTTCCTGCTCTCCGCCGACGCCTCCTACATCACCGGCCAGGTGTTCCAGGTGGACGGGGGGATCGTGCTGTGACCGACCTCCTCGACGCCGTCCGGCCGCTGGTCGCCTGCGACCGGGTGACCGCCATCGTGGACGGCGACGTCCGGCGGATCACCGGCGAGCTGCGGGTGCACGGCGACGGCCCGTACCTGCCGGACCACTTTCCCGGGCTGACCATCTTTCCCGGCGTGTTCGTGCTGGAGGCGGTGGTGCAGGCGGCGGCCGCGGCATTCGGCGAGCCGGACGGCCGCCGGCTGCGGCTGACCGCCGTGCGGTCGCTGCGTTTCCTGGTGCCGCTGCGCCCCGGCGACCTGCTGCGGGTGCTCGCCGAGGCGACCGCGGTGTCGCCGCCGCACCCGGTCCGGCTGCGCGCCGACTGCCGGCGCGGCGACGGGGTGCGGGTGGCCACCGCGACGGTGGAGTGCGGGTGGTCGGGGTGAGACTCGACTTCCCGCAGCTGCGCCGGACGCTGCCGCACGGGCCCGGCATGCTGCTGCTCGACCGGGTCGAGGAGCTGCGCCCCGGGGTGGGGCTGACCGCCGTGAAGACCGTCTCCGGGATCGAGCCGTGCTACGCCGGGCTCGACCCGGCCGACGGCGTCGAGGCGTACGCCTACCCGTCCTGCCTGCTGCTGGAGTCGTTCGGCCAGGCCGCGGCGGTGCTCTGGCTGCACAGCGCCGGGGCGACCCGTCCGGACGAGGTGCTCATGCTCGCCGCTGCCCGGGACTGCGAGTTCGTCGGGCGGGCCTACCCGGGCGACGTGGTGCGCCACGTCGTCGAGCTGGAGCACCGCAGCGACGGGGCCGCGTTCGTCACCGGCCGCAGCAGCGTGGGCTCGCGCCCGATCGCGACCTACGGCTCGCTCACCGCGGTCGTCCGGCCGCGCACCGCCCTACCGGCACGGCCGGACGGCACGTGACCACCAACCGATCGGAGGGAGCAGTTGACCATGGCTGACGGCGACACGCGTCTGGCGGAGCTCAGGGAACTCGTCGCGGAGGTCCTCGAGGTCGAGCCGGAGGAGCTGACCGACACCGGGGACTTCCAGGAGGAGTACGAGGCGGACTCGCTGCGGGCGATCGAGATGCTCGCCCGGATCGAGAAGAAGTACAAGATCGAGATCCCGCAGCAGGAGCTGGCGAACATGCAGAACCTCAAGGCCGTGTACGCGGTGACGGCCGGCTACGCCGGCTGGTCCGAATCGTGACATGAGGCGGGTGGTGATCACCGGCCTCGGACCGGTGTCGAACATCGGGATCGGGGCGGCGGCGTTCGAATCGGGGCTGCGCGGCGGACACAACGGCATCTCCGCCATCACCAGCTTCGACACCGCCGGCTTCCCCCGGACCATGGCCGGTGAGGTGCGGGCGTTCGAGCCGGAGCCGATCCTGCGCCGGCTCGACACCGCCGCCTGGGGCCGGTCCAGCCTCTTCGCGGCCGCCGCGGCGCGGCTCGCGGTGCGCGACGCCGGCCTGCGCGTCGACCGGGTGCCACCGCACCGGGTCGGCGTGGCGGTCGGCACCACCAGCGGCGAGTCGAAGGTGACCGAGGAGATGGGCCGCCGGATCGTCGACCACGGCTTCCCGGCGCTCCCCGGTGACCTGGCCGAGCACCTGCCCGCCGGGCGGCTCGCCGCCGCGGTGAGCGAGGAACTGGGCGTCACCGGGGAGTCGGTCACCCTCGCCACCGCCTGCTCGGCCAGCAACTACGCGTTGGGTTACGCGTACGACCTGGTGGCCAACGGTGACGCGGACGTGATGCTCACCGGCGGCGCGGACTCGGTGTGCCGCTGGGCGCACGCCGGGTTCGTCCGGCTCGGCGCGGTCGCCGACAAGGCCTGCGCGCCGTTCGACCGGGACCGCTCCGGCATGATCACCGCGGAGGGCGGCGCCATGCTGCTGCTGGAGTCCGCCGACCACGCCCGCGCCCGGGGCGCCACGCCCTACGCGGAGGTGCTGGGCTATGGCCTGAACTGCGACGCCCGGCACATGGTCGCCCCGGACGCCGCCTCGATCGCCGAGTGCATGCGGCTGGCGCACCGCAACGCGGGCGTCCGTCCGGACGACATCGACTATGTCTGCGCGCACGGCACCGGCACCGCGGCCAACGACGCCACCGAGGCGGCCGCACTGGAGGACGCCTTCGACGGGCGGGTGCCGCCGGTCAGCTCGATCAAGTCGATGCTCGGCCACACCATGGGCGCGGCCAGCGCGTTCGGGGTGATGGCCGCGGCCCTGGCGATCGCCCGCGGGTTCCTGCCACCCACCATCAACTGGAGCAACCCGGACCCGGCGATGGCCCGGCTGGACCCGATTCCCAACCACGCCCGGCCGGCCCGGGTGCGGGTGGCCCAGAACAACGGCTTCGCCTTCGGCGGCAACAACGCCATCGTGCTGCTGGGAGCTGTCTCGTGAGCGCGCTGCAGATCATCGGCTGGGGTGTCACCAGCCCGGCCGGCACCGACCACCCGGCACTGGTCGGGGCGCTCGACCGGCCGCCGGCGCCGGTCGAGGTCGCCGGCCGGTACGACGCCCCGCTGCCCACGCCGCGCGCGCACGCCCTGCTCGACTTCGACGTCCGGGCCGAGCTGGGCCGCAAGGGCACCAGCTTCTTCGACCGGCGGACCGCGCTCACCGTGGTCACCTGCCGCCGGGCGCTGGCCGACGCCGGGCTCCAGGTCACCGACGCCAACCGGCACCGGATCGGGGTGGTGCTCGGCACCACCGCCGGCAGCGTCCGGTCCTCGGTGGACTACGCGGTGGACACCTTCACCCAGGACCCGCCCTACATGGTGAACCCGGCGCTGTTCCCGAACACGGTGATGAACTGCGCCGCCGGGCAGTCGGCCATCTGGTTCAACCTGACCGGCGTCAACGCCACGCTGGCCGGCGGCCGGGTGGCGTTCCTGTCGGTGCTGCGCTGGTGCGCCAACAGCTTCCGCTCCCGGCAGGCCGACTACCTGCTCGCCGGCGCGGTCGAGGAGTTCACCCCGCACACCGCCTGGCTGTCCCGGCACGGCCGCGACGACGACCTGCCGGCCGGCGAGGGCGGCGCGGTGTTCGTGCTGCGCCCGCCCGGCGGCACCCACCTGCGCGGCCCGGACGCCGAGGTGCTCGCCGTGACGCTGGGCTTCTGCCCCCGGGGTCGGGAGCGCGCCGAGGCGCTCGCCGGCTGCCTGCGCGGCGCGCTGGACCGCTGCGGGGTAGACGGCGGCGAGGTGCGGATGGCGGCGATCGGCGGGGCCGACGACGGCGCGGCCCGGGTCGCCGCGTGGCGGGCGGTCGAGTCGGCGCTCGGCCACTCCCGGGCCCGGCGGATCGCCGTCGACGAGGCGATGGGCGACAACCCCACCGCCGGGGGCGCGCTGGAACTGGCCACCGTGCTGGCCGCGCACCGGCAGGATCCGCGGCTGGACGGGCAGCTGTCGGTGCTGGTGGCGCAGAACCGCGAGGGGGCGGTGGGCGCCGCCGTCGTCCGGGGGTGGGGCCGTGGCACTGATCGCGGCTAGCGCGGTACGCAGCTGCTTCGGCGACGGCGCCGCCACCTTCGACCGGCTGCTGGCCGGCGAGTGCGGCGTCGGCCCGTTGCGCCACGTCGACCCGGCCGCGGTCAACGTCACCCACGCCCACCACCTGCCCGCCCCGCGCGGCGCGGACGAGCCGGACCTGCCCGCCAGCGACTGGCTCGCCGGGTGCGTCACCGCCGCGCTCGCCGCGGCCGGGCTCGACCCGGCGACCGCCCGGGTGCCGGTGCTGGTCGGCACCGGCCTGCGCGAACTGCGGGCGGTGGAGCGGCAGGCGGTGTCCGGCCGGCCGGTCCGGGCGGCCCGGCTGCACTTCACCGGCGCGCTGCGGGCCGCCGCCCCGCGGCTCGGCCCGGTGCTCACCGTCGCCAACGCGTGCAGCGCCTCCGGGCACACCCTCGCCCTCGCCGCCGACCTGGTCGACAGCGGGGCGGCCGACGTGGCGGTGGCCGCCGGCACCGACGCGATGACCGCGTCCATGCTCGCCATGATCGGACGGGTCACCGAGGAGCCGACCGAACAGGTGCGGCCCTTCGACGCCGACCGCACCGGGGTGCTGCTCGGCGAGGGCGCCGCCGCGGTGGTGGTGGTCTCCGGGGCGTGGCGCGGGCCGGTGGCGGCCCGGCTGCTCGGCGTCGGGCTCTCCTGCGACGCCCACCACGAGACCGCCCCGTCGCTGGCCGGCATCAGCCGGGCGATGACCGACGCGCTGGCCCGCGCCGGCCGGTCCCCGTCCGAGGTGGACGTGGTGGTCAGCCACGGCACCGGCACGCTGCTCAACGACGTCACCGAGGCGGAGGCGATCCACCGGGTGCTGGTCGAGGCCGGCGGCGACCCGTACGTGACCGGCATCAAGGGGGCGCTCGGCCACACCTCCGGCGCCTCGGCGCTGATGAGCCTGGACGTGGCGATCCGGTGCCTGCGCGCCGGGCGGGTGCCGCCGGTGGTGGGGCTGCGCCGGCCGTTGCCGGAGGCGAAGGCGCTGCGCCTGGTCACCGGCGCGCCGGTGCGCTGCGCCGCGCGGGTGGCCCAGGTCAACTCGTTCGGCTTCGGCGGGGTCAACGCGGTCACCCTGGTGGCGGCGGCGTGACCGGGTACGGCGTCGCGGTCACCGGGTGGAGCGCGCACCTGCCGGCCCTGCCGCCCGGTGCCCGGCTCGCCGGCTGGGAGCCGGGTCCGGCGTGCCCGCCCGAGGACGCCGCGACGCTGCTCGGCCGCAAGGGGCTGCTGGCCAAGGAACCGGCGACCCGGCTGGCGCTCTGCGCCGTGCACCGGGCGCTGGGCCGGCCGGCGCGGGCCGGCCGCCGCGTCCCGGACACGCCACCGGATCCGGACACCGCCGTGGTGGTCGCCACCAACCTCGGCAACTGCGCCACCGTCGCGGCGGTGGCCACCGCGGTCGCCACCGACGGGGTACGGGCGGTGAGCCCGCTGGACGCGCCGAACGCGTCGAGCAACGTGGTCAGCAGCACCGTGGCGATCTGGTTCGGCTGGGGCGGCCCCAACCTGACGGTCTGCTCGGGCCACCCGGCCGGCCTGGACGCGGTCGCGCTCGGCGTGCTGCTGCTGTCCGCCGGCCGGGCCCGGCGGGTGGTGGTGGTCGGCGCGGAACCGGCCGACCCGGTCGCCGCCGGGCTGCTCGACGCCGCCGCGCCGCTGCGCCCGCTGGCCGCCTGCGTGCTGCTGGAACGCGACGGTGACCTGCGGCTCGGCCCGGTCGAGGAACTGACCGGGCCGCCGCCCGGGGGAGCGGACCTGCTGCTCGCCCCGGCCGGCCTGGCCGCCGACGCGGTCGACCTGACCGGCGCGGTCGGCGCCGGCTACGGCGCGCTCGGCGTCCTCCAGTTGGCGGTGGCCGCCGCCGTGCTCGCCGAGCGGGGCGGCAGCGCCCGGATCGTCTGCGGCGACCCGGACGACGGGTACCGCACCACCCGGCTGTCGAGGGGGACCGGATGACGTCGCCGCAGGCCCACCTGCTCTCGCCGGGCACCGACACCGGCCCGTGCGCGGTGTTCGTGCACGGCATCGAGGACACCTGGCGTACCTGGACCCGGCTGTCGCGCTGTCTCGGGCCGCAGTGGCGCACGGTCGCCCTGGACCTGCCCTGGCGGGCCGGCAACGACTACCGCTGGCGCTGGTCCGGCGGCCCGGGGGACTGGGTCGGCGCCGGGCTGGAAGCGCTCGGCGGCCGGCCGTTCCTGCTGGTCGGCCACTCCTTCGGCGCGAACGCGGTGCTCGCCCGGCTGGCGGCCGGAGAGCCGCGGGCCACCGCCGCGGTGCTCGCCGCGCCGTTCTTCCGCCCGGCCGAGCACCGGGTCACCTGGGAGACCTTCGACCTGTCCCGGGAGACCTTCCAGCGGCAGATCAGCGACGGGATGCGGCTGCGGCTGCGGCGTACCGCCCCGCCGGACGTCTTCGAGGTGATGATCGCCCGCACCTGCGAGCGGATCGGCCCGGTCGGCTTCCTCGCCGTCTTCGAGCAGTACGTCGCCAGCGGCCACCTGCCGCTGTCGCACGTGGACATCCCGGCGGCCATCCTCATCGGCGAGGCGGACCCGGGGATGTTCCGCCCGCACATGGAGGCGCTGGCCCGCCGCCTGCCCCGGGCCACGGTGGCCGCCGGCGACGACTTCGACCACTTCTGCCACGTGAACCACGCACCCGAGGTGGCCCGGCTGATCGAGGAGTTGGCGGCCGCCGGCGCCGGCCTCCGACCGACCGATTGAGGAGGGGATCCATGTCCAGTCCCGAACCGGAGCGCGGCACCGTCCGCCGGCTCCGTCCCCGGTACGCGGGCGCCAACATCCGCACCTGGATCGGCTTCAAGACCTTCATGTACCTGGCCGAGGAGGCCACTCTGGCCTGGTTCCGCGAGCGGGACCTCGGCCCGCAGACCCTCTACCACCGGTACGGCCTCGGACTGGAGGTCGTGGACAGCTCGGTGCAGCTGCCCGCCGTCCTGGAGGTCGACGACGAGGTGGAGGCGCGGGTCGAGCCGCGCGGGCCCGGACGGTTCGGGGTGCGGCTGCACCTGCGTCGCGACGGGCAGCCGGTCACCGTGCTGCGGGGCACCGTGACGGTGGCGCTGGTCACCGAGCGCGGCGCCCCCGCCGGGGACCCGCCGCCGGCGCTGGCCCCGCTGGTGGTGCCCGGCGTGGCCGCGGTGGCCCCGGCCGACCCGCCGCCGCCGGCCGCGGAGGCGTACCGCTTCGGGTGGCGGGCCCGCTACTTCCACTGCCACTACTCCGACCGGGTCCAGCACGGCAGCCACGTCGCCGCGCTGGAGGAGGTGGTCGACCGGTTCCTCGCCGACCGGGGCCTGTCGGTGCCCCGGCTGCTCGCCGAACGCAGCTGGATCCCGGTGGTGTCCCGGGCCCGGGTGCGGCTGCTCGCCGACGCGCACATGGACGACGAGATCGAGACCACCTTCACCGTCACCGAGATCGTCAAGGACCGCGCCTTCGACGGCCGGATGGACGCCTTCGCCACCGGGCCCGGGCGGGACCGGCCGCGGCACGTAGCGACCGCCCGCATCCTGCACGGCTACGCGGTGAGCGCCGGGTCGGCCGCCGGCACCCTGGCCGAGCTCGACGCGGAGACGGTCAAGGCCCTCACCGGGGGCGCGTCGTGAAGCGCGGACCCCGGGTGCACTTCTCCTTCCGCAGCCCGTTCAGCTGGATGGCGATCCACCGGCTGCGCCGCCGGCTGCCCGACGCCCACCAGCGGCTGGACTTCATCCCGTACTGGGACCCGGACGAGCGCACCAGCGCCGACCTGGCGGCCGCCGGGGCGGAGTTCCACTACACCCCCATGAGCAAGGCCAAGCACCTCTACATCCTGCACGACACCCGGCGGCAGGCGGCCAAGCTCGGCCTGCGGATGGTCTGGCCGGTCGACGTCGACCCGTGGTGGGAACTGCCGCACCTGGGCTACCTGCTGGCCCGGCGGCTCGGCCGCGGCGAGCAGTTCTACGACGCGGTCACCGCCGCCCGGTGGGAGCGCGGCGAGAACGTCTGCGAGCCGCCGGTGCTGCGCGCCGCGGCCGAACGGGCGGGGCTGGACGGCGACCGGATCGTGGCCGCCGCCGAGTCCGCCGAGATCCGCGCGGCCGGGGTGGACTGCCTGGTCACCGCGTACCACGACGACATCTTCGGGATCCCGTACTTCCGGGTCGGGCCGCACCGGTTCTGGGGGCTGGACCGGCTCGACGACTTCCTCACCGAACTGCTCGGCCCGGCCACCGTGCCGGTGCCCACCGGCGCGCCGGAGCGGGTGCTCGTCGACACCGACACCGCGGGCGGCTGCGGATGAGCGGCACCGCGGTCCGCGCAGCGGCGCTGTTCGACCCGGCGGACCCGGCCGTCGCCGACGACCCGTACCCCAGCTACGCCCGGCTGCGCCGAAAGGCCCCGGTGCTGCACCTGCCGGCGGCGGACGTCTGGGCGGTGAGCCGGCACGCCGACGTGGCGGTGGTGCTGCGCGACCCGGCCACGTTCTCCTCGAAGGTGGGCATGAGCCCCGACTTCGGTGGGCGCAAGGTGATCCCGGACGCCGGGGTGCGCTACCGGATCGGCGCGCCCGACGTGCGGGTGCTGATCGCCACCGACCCGCCCGAGCACCAGGTGTTCCGGCGGGCGGTGGCGCGCGCCTTCAGCCCGTCCGCGGTCGCCGCCCTGGCGCCGCGGGTCACCCGGATCGCCCGCGACCGGGTCCGCCGGCTGCTGGCGTACGACGGGCCGGTCGACTTCTTCGCCGAGGTGGCCGAGCCGGTGCCGGCGCTGGTGCTGGCCGAGATGCTCGGCGTCCCGGCGGAGATGCAGCACGAGTTCCGGCAGTGGTCGGCGGTCATCACCGCCGACCTGAGCCAGGCCGGGTCCGGCGCCGACGGCATCGGTCGCGGCATGGACATGTTCCGGTTCTTCGGGCGGCGGCTGCGGCACGGCACGCCGCACGACCCGCCCGACCTCTTCGACGCCATCGCCGCCGGGCGTCGGGCCGGCATCACCGACCAGGAGGTGCTGGCCTTCTGCGCGTTCCTGCTGGTCGCCGGGATCGAGACGACCACCAGCCTGGCCACCAACCTGCTGCACACGCTGATCGGCCAGCCCGAGCTCGCCGACCGGCTGCGTCGGCACCCCGAGCTGGTGCCGGCTGCGGTCGAGGAGGGCATCCGGTACGACACCTCGGTGCAGGCGCTGTGGCGCGGCACCACCCGCGAGGTGACGCTGCGCGGGCAGCGCATCCCGGCCGGTGCCCGGGTGCTGGTCCTCTTCGGCTCGGCCAACCGCGACGAGACGGTCTTCACCGACCCGGACACCTTCCGCCTCGACCGCCACCCCAACGACCACCTGAGCTTCGGCGGCGGGGTGCACTACTGCCTCGGCGCCCGGCTGGCCCGACTGGAGCTGACAGCGGTCTTCACCGAACTGCTCGCCGCGACCCGGGCGATCGAGGCGGCCGGCCCCGGCCGGCGTACCGGCAGCCTGGTGCTGCGCGGCTTCACCCACCAGCCGGTCCGGGTGGTGCCGCGGTGACCGGGCTGACCGACGCGGTGATCGTGGACGCCGTCCGCACCCCGATCGGGCGGCGCGACGGCGCGCTGTCCACCGTCAAGCCGGTGGCGCTGCTGCGGCACGTGCTGCTCGGGCTGATCGAGCGCACCGGCGTCGACCCGGCGGCGGTGGAGCAGGTGATCGGCGGCTGCGTCAGCCAGGTCGGTGAGCAGGGGCTCGGGGTGACCCGCAACGCCTGGCTCGCCACCGGGCTGGACCCGGGCGTCGGCTGCACCACCGTCGACGTCAGCTGCGGCTCCGCGCAGCAGGCCAACCACCTGGTCGCCGCGCTGATCGCGACCGGGGCGATCGAGGTGGGCATCGCCTGCGGCGTCGAGTCGATGAGCCGGGTGCCGGCCGGCGCCAACGCGCCCGGCGGCGTGGACGAGCACAAGCTGCCCGACTACCCGTGGGACGACCCCCCGGGCGTGCAGTTCGGCGGGGCCGAGCGGATCGCCCGGCGCGAGGGGCTGACCCGCGCCGACCTCGACGGCTACGGCGCGCTGTCCCAGCAGCGGGCCGCCCGGGCCTGGGCGCACGGGCGGTACGCCGCCGAGGTGCTGCCGCTGGGCGGCCTGGCCCGCGACGAGGGGCTGCGCCCCACCACCGTCGAGACGCTGGCCGGGCTGCGCCCGGTGATGCGCGGCGGGCTGCACACCGCCGGCAGCACCTCGCAGGTCTCCGACGGCGCCGCCGCGGTGCTGTGGATGTCCCGCCGCCGCGCCGACGAGTTGGGGCTGCGGCCCCGCGCCCGGCTGCTGCACCAGGTGGTGACCGGCGCCGACCCGTACTTCCTGCTGGACGGGCCGACCGTGGCCACCCGGCGGATCCTCGACCGGGCCCGGCTGAAGCTCACCGACCTGGACGTGGTGGAGGTCAACGAGGCGTTCGCCGCGGTGGTGCTCTCCTGGGCCCGGCACCACGGCGCCGACCTGGACCGGGTGAACGTCAACGGGGGAGCGATCGCGCTCGGGCACCCGATGGGCGCCACCGGCGCCCGGCTGCTCACCACCGCCCTGCATGAGCTGGAACGCATCGACGGGGAGCTGGCGCTGGTCACCATGTGCTGCGGCGGCAGCCAGGGCACCGCCTCGGTGCTGCAACGGATCGCGGGGTGAGCCGGTGCGGATCGGACTGCTGCTCGACCGGTTCGACTGGCCCGGTGGCCCGGCCGCGCAGGGCCCCACCCTGCGCCGGATCGCCGTCGAGGCGGAGCAGGCCGGGGTGGCCAGCATCTGGATCAACGACCACTTCCTACAGATCCCGCTCTTCGGCGAGGTCACCGACCCGATCCTGGAGTCGTGGACGGTGCTGGCCCACCTCGCCGCCGTCACCCGGCGGGTCGAGCTGGGCACCCTGACCACCGGCGGGCACCACCGCCACCCGGGGCCGCTGCTGAAGATCGTCACCACCCTGGACGTGCTCTCCGGCGGGCGGGCCTGGCTCGGCGTCGGGCCGGCCTGGAACGAACGGGAGCAGCTCGCCCTGGGCATCCCCACGTACAGCTGGCCGGAACGGTTCGCCCAGCTGGAGGAGCTGCTCCAGGTCGCGCACCGGGCCTTCGCCGGCGACCGCAGCCCGTACGCCGGTGAACACCTGCGACTGGCGGAACCGGTCTTCTCGCCCCCGCCGCTGCGCCGCCCCCCGATCCTGGTCGGCGGCGCCCACGAGCGCCGGGTCTTCCCGCTGGTCGCCCGGTACGCCGACGCCTGCAACCTGTTCGAGGCCGGCGGCCTGCCGATGCTGCGGCTCAAACTCGACCTGCTGCGCCGCCGCTGCGAGGAGATCGGACGGGACTTCGCCACCCTGCGTAGGACCTCGTTCGGCCCGCTGCACCTGACCCGCACCGGCGCCGGCGACTCGCAGACCGTCCCGGCCGCGCTGGAACGGTTCGCCACCCTGGCCGGCGAGGGCTTCGAGCTGGCCATCGTGGCGCTGGCCGACCCGCTCGACCCGGCCGCGTTCGAGTTGCTCGCCGAGCTGGTCGAGGCACTCGCTCCGGTCACCGCCACGCCCCGGTAGCCCGCCCGCGCCGGTCGCCGCCACACCCCGGTAGCCCGCCCGCGCCGGTCGCCGCCACGCCCCGTGGCCGGCCCGCCCCGGCCACCGTGCGTTGAGCCCCAGCACCTCGGCGTCGGCCATGGTGGCGTGCACCGCGTCCGGGAAGAGCGCGTCGCGGCCGGGCGGACCTGCGCGCCCGGCGGTGTCGCGACCCGAAATGCGGCTCGCGCTGGGCGGTGTCGCGACCGGGAATGCCGCTCGCAGCGGGCGGTTCGGCGGGCCGGTGGGCCGCCAGCGCCGGGCGGCCCCGGTGTGCAATCCGCGCTCCTTGTCGGTCTCCGCGGGCCGTTGGGAGACTGGCTGCGCCGTGACGGTGGGCGACGAGTCGCGTGCCATCTGCGTACACATTGGAGGTCCGATGAGCGTGACCGGTGAAGCGGCGCGGGACACCGCCCGCAGCGGCGCGGACGTCGTCAAGGCCACCGAGCTGCTGGCCCCGGAGTTCGCCGAGCGGGCCGCCGAGGGCGAACGGCTGGGCCAGCTGCCGGCGGATCTGTTCACCAAGGCGCAGGACGCCGGCCTGATCGACCTGATGCTGCCGCGCGCGCTCGGCGGGCTGGAACTGGACCCGCTCACCGTGGTCGAGGTGATCAGCACGATCTCCGCCGCCGACGGGTCGGCGGGCTTCACCATCCTCACCCTGAACGCCACCTGCTACGTCGCCTGGCTCGCCGAGGACGCGGCCCGCACCGTGCTGGCCGGCGAACCGCGGGCGGTGGCCACCGTCTTCACCCCCCGGGGCAGCGCGGTCCCGCAGGACGACGGCAGCCTGCTGGTGACCGGCCGCTGGCCGTTCAACACCGGCTGCCGCAACGCGTCCTGGTTCTGCAACGGGGTGATGGTGCTCGACGGCGACAAGCCGGCCGTCGTACCGCCCGGCCGGCCGGACTGGCGGCTGGTGTTCGCCCCCCGCGAGCAGTGCGGGATCCTCGACACCTGGGACGTCGCCGGGCTCAAGGGCACCGGCAGCAACGACACCGTGATGGAGCGGGTGCGGGTCACGCCGGAGTTCACCGCCAACCCGATCTTCGAGCCGCCCCGGCACGACGGTCCGCTGTACCGGTGGTCGTTCTTCGCCCTGATGGGGGTGCAGTTCGCCGGGTTCCCGCTGGGCATCGCCCGCCGGGCGCTGGACGAGTTCGTCGCGCTCGCGCCGAAGAAGTCCCGCGGCAGCAAGCCGCTGGCCCAGGAACAGTCGGTGCAGCTCGCCGTCGCCCGGTGCGAGGCGGACCTGCGCTCGGCGAAGGCCTTCGTCACCGACGTGATGGGCGCCGCCTGGGAGCGCACGCTGCGCGGCGACGAGATGAGCATGGACGACCGGGTGGCGGTGCGGCTGGCCACCGGCCGGGCGATTCGGGCCGGCGTCGAGGTGGTCGACACCGTCTTCCGGCTCGCCGGCGGGGGCGCCCTCTACGGCAGCTCGCCGCTGCAACGGTGCTGGCGGGACATCAACGCCGGCAGCCACCACGGCTACTTCTCCGAGTACCACGAGACGCGGGTCGGGCGGGCGCTGCTCGGGGTGCCCGTGCCGGACCCCTGGATGATGTGAAGGGCGGTGGCCGATGAGCCAGTCGGATGCCAAGGTGAGCGAGGTCGAGGACCCGGCCGCGGTGGTGCAGTCCATCGTCGACGAGATCGCCGGCAGCCCGGTCTCGCCGGAGCTGAGCTTCTTCGACCTCGGGCTGGACTCGATCCAGCTGATGGACATCTGCAACCGGATCAACGACCGGTACGGGGAGGTGATCGACCTCTTCCTGCTGTTCGAGAGCCCGACCATCAACGAGTGCGCCGACATCGTCCGGGCGCACGGCCACGGCGCCTGATGCGCCACCGCCGCCGCCCGCCGGTGACCCGATGAGCCGCGCCTGGGCCGCCCAGTGGATCTGGTGCCACGACAGCGGCATCGACAAGCTCGGCGAGTTCTCCACCGACACCCGGATCGCGGCCGGCGCGCACGACCGCCGGGTGCTCTTCCGGCGGGTGTTCGACCTGCCGGAGCCGCCGGTGACCGCCCCGCTGCGGATCACCGCGGACTCCCGGTACGTGCTCTGGGTCAACGGGCGGGAGCTGGCCCGGGGACCGGCCCGGTCGCACCCGGCGCGGCTGCCGTACGACACCGTCGACGCCGGCCCCGCCCTGGTCGGCGGCCGCAACGTGCTCTGCTGCCTGGTCCGCTTCTACGGCGAGCCGAACGCCCGGTGGATGCCAGCCGGCCCGACGTTCAGCCACGGCGCCGGCGCGCTGCTGGCCGAACTGGCGCTGCCCGACGGGCCACTGGCCACCGACCGCGCCTGGCGCTACCGGATCGCCGACGCCTGGACCCCGCACCGGCCGGAGGGCGTCGGCGGCTCGGTGCCCGAGGTGCTCGACGGCCGGCGACTCGACCCGGACTGGCTGGCCGTCGACGCCGACGAGACCGGGTGGCGCCCGGCCCGGGTGATCACCGCGCTGCACATCGGCGGCACCGCGCGGACCACCCCGCCGACCGACCCGTACGGGCCGCTGCCGCCCGGTCCCGGCCCGGCCGCGCCCGCCGTGCCGCGACCGGCGCCCCGGGCCCGGCTCCGGCTGGCCCCGCCGCCGGCCGGTGACCCCGGCCCGGCCCGCTACGTGGCCGCCGCCGACGCACAGGCCGGCCCGGTACGCGGCGAGCTGACGTTTCCGGTCGAGCTGGAGCTGACCGCCGACGTGGTCGCCGTGCTGACCGTCGACTGGGGGCAGGTGGTGGCCGGCACCCTGGACCTGCGCCTGCACGCCCCGGCCGGCACCCGGGTGGACGCCCGGATGTGCGAGGAGCTGGACGCCGACGGGCGGATCCCGGCGCACCACCACCCGCACGGGGTGCGCTACGTCGCCCGCGGCCACGCCGACCGGTTCGAGTCCGCCGACCCGGCCGGCGGCCGGTACGCGATGCTGGTGCTCACCGGCGTCGGCCGGGTACGCCTCGACCCGCCGGTGGTGCGCGAACGGCTCCGCCCCCGCCCGCCGGGCGCCTACTTCACCTGCTCCGACGAGCTGCTCGACCGGATCCACCGCACCGGGCTGCGGACCGTCGACCTGAGCGCCCAGGACGCCTACCTGGACTGCCCGACCCGGGAGCAGCGGGCCTGGGTCGGCGACTCGGTGGTGCACCAGTCGGTCGACCTGCTCACCAACCCGGACTGGGGGCTCGCCCGCTGGCACCCCCGGCTGTGCGCCAGCCCCCGCCCGGACGGCCTGCTGCCGATGGCGGTGGCCTGCGACTACGAGCACCGGGGCGACACCTACATCCCGGACTGGTCGCTGCACTGGATCCGGTCCGTGCACAACCTCTACCGCTGGACCGGCGACCGGGACCTGGTGGCGGAGCTGCTGCCGGTAGCGGAACGGGTGCTGCGCTGGTTCGCCGACTTCGCCCGCGGCGGGCTGCTGCACGACGTGACCGGCTGGGTCCTGCTGGACTGGGCCAGCGTCCAGGGCTCCGGCGCCAGCGCGGCGCTCAACGGGTTGTGGGGGCGGGCGCTGCGCGACGTCGCCGAGATGTCGTCCTGGCTGGGCGACCAGGGCCGGGCCCGGTGGGCGGCGGCCCGGCACGCCGAGCTGGCGGCCGCGTACCCGGTCTTCTGGGACCAGCGACGGGGCGCGTACCGCGACTGGTTGCGCGACGGGGTCACCGCCCCGCAGGTCTCCGACCACGCCACCGCGGCGGCCGTGGTGGGCGGCCTGGTGCCGGCGGCGCTGCGCCCGGCCGCGCTGCGTTTCCTGCTGCGGCGCGCCGACCGGGTGTGCCGGGCCTGGTCGTTCCGCACCATGCCGCTGCGGGCCGCGATGGGGCCGCCCCCGCCGGACTGGGACGTGGCGCGCGAGGTGGTCGAGGCACAGCCGTTCTTCCGGTACGTGGTGCACGACGCGGTGGCCGAACTCGGCGCCGCCGAGCGGGTGGCGGCGCTGTGCCGGGACTGGACGCGGCTGTTCGACCTGGGCGACGGCACCTGGCCCGAGACCTGGCTGGGCGGTTCGCACTGCCACGGCTGGTCGGCCACCCCCAGCCGGGACCTGCCGCTGTACACCCTGGGGGTCAGCCCCGACCTGCCCGGTTTCGCGCGGGCCCGGATCGCGCCCCGGCTGGGCGACCTGGCCTGGGCGCGCGGGGCGGTGCCCACGCCGCACGGGCTGATCGAGGTGGCGGTCACCGACCGGGTGGAGGTCACCTCGCCGGTGCCCTTCGTGCTCGACCTGGCCGGCCGGCGCGAGTCGCGCCCCGCCGGCAGCTTCAGCGCCGCCCTGGTGGGGGCGCGATGACCGGTCCCGAACCGGACCCCGGTGCGGTGCGTGACCTGCTCCGGCAGGCGTACGCGCTGGTCTGCGACCGGCTGGACGGTGACATCGCGATCAACGCCGCGCTGCTGACCACGGTGGAGGCCGCGCTCGGCCTGGCCGAGCTGCGGGCGGACCGCTGCGCCGACGCCGAGCAGCGCAGCGAACGGCTCAGCGAGGTCTACCGGTGCGCCCGGGCGGCGGCCACCACTGTCCGGTTCGCCGTGGTGGAGGCCGACGACCGCCGGCGGATCCGCGGGGTCCGGCGGCCGGAGCCGCGGCCGGCGCCACCGGCTCAGGCCGCGTCGACGACGTACGACGGTGGGAACGGGCGCCGGCCGCGGGCCCGGCAGGAGCAACCGGCGGTGGCCGGCGGGGAGGGGTGAGCAGATGCCCGGTGGCGAGCGGGTGGCGGAGCGGGTGACCTTCGACCGGTCCGACCCGGCGTTCCTGCACGACCCCTATCCGACCTGGACCCGGCTACGCGACGCGGATCCGCTGCACCTGACCGCCGGCGGCACCTACCTGGTCACCCGGTACGCGGACGTGACGGCGCTGCTGCGCGACCGCCGGTGCGGCCGGTCGGTGCCGCCCCGGCTGGTGCGCCGGGTGGCCGGCACCGGCCCCACCCTGACCTCGTTCCTGGCCAGCGTGCTCAACCTGGAGGGGGAGCGGCACGGGCGGATCCGCCGGCTGATGCTCACCCCGTTCACTCCCCGGCCGGTGGCCGGGCAGCGCGAGCGGATCGGCGCGCTGGTCGACGGCCTGCTCGACCGGGCCGGGGACCGCTTCGACCTGATCGAGGCGGTCGCTGCCGACCTGCCCATCCTGCTCGTCTCCGACGTGCTCGGCCTGCCGCACACCGACGCCGCCGAGCTGAAGCGGGGGATCGCCGCGCTGATCGACGCGTCCGCGGTCTTCCCGCCGCCGGAGGCGCTGGCCCGCAGCGACGAGGCCAACGCCTTCTTCGCCGACTACTTCGCCCGGATGGTGCGTCGGCCGGCGGCGGACGGCCTGCTGGCCGGGATGGCGGCGGCCTGGCGGGCCGGCCGGATCACCGCCGAGGAACTCTCCGCCAATGCCACCCTGCTGCTCTTCGCCGGCAACGAGACCACCACCAACAGCATCGGCAACGGGGTGCTGGCGCTGCTGTCCCGTCCTGAGCTGCTCGACCGGCTGCGCCGTACGCCGGAGCTGGTGCCGACCGTGGTCGACGAGCTGCTGCGCTACGACAGCCCGGTGCAGACCACCATCCGCTGGACCGAGGCGCCGATCGACCTGCCGTCCGGCCGGTTGCCGGCGCGCCGCTTCGTGGAGGTGTCGCTGGCCGCCGCCAACCGCGATCCCCGGGCGTTCGACCGGGCCGACGAGGTGGTGCCCGACCGGCAGCCGAACCCGCACCTGGCCTTCGGTCACGGCATGCACCTGTGCCTGGGCCTGCACCTCGCCCGGCTCGCCGGCGAGCTGGTGCTGCGCCGGCTGCTGGCCCGCTACGCCACGGTGGAGCTGGACGGGGAGCCGGTGCGCGCCGCGTCGCTGTGGAACCGCGGCCTGCACCGCCTGCCGCTGCGGGTGAGCTGAGCGGGGTTCAGCCGAGGTGGACCGGGAGGCTGGTCAGGCCGCGCAGCGTGAAGCAGGGCACCCGGCGGCGCGCTGGCCCGGCGACGCTCATCCCGGGATACCGGCGGACCAGCGCGGCCAGCGCGGCGCCGACCTCGATCCGGGCCAGGGTGCCGCCGAGGCAGGAGTGCATGCCCCGGCCCAGCCCCAGGTTGCGCGGCGCCTCCGGGCGGCGCAGGTCGAGCCGGTCCGGGTCGGCGAAGACCCGCTCGTCGCGGTTGGCCGAGCCGAGCAGCAGCATCACCTGGCGGTGGGCCGGGATGTCCACCCCGTCGACGTGGTAGACCCCGGTGGTGACCCGGGTGGAGGTCTGCACCGGGCTGTCGTAGCGCAGCAGTTCCTCGACCGCGTTGGGCATCAGCTCCGGTGAGCGGCGCAGCAGGTCGAGCTGGTCCGGGTGCTCCAGCAGGGCGAGCATCCCGTTGGCGATCAGGCTGACCGTGTTGTGGTGCCCGACGATCAGCAGGAAGACCCCGTTGACCAGCAGCTCGGCCAGGGACATGGTGCGGTCGTCGCGGCTGGCCGCCAGCCAGCGGCCGAGCAGGTTGCCACCGGGCACGGTGTCGCGGCGGCGCACCAGCCGGGCGAAGTAGGCGCCGGCCTCCCGGGTCGCCTCCGCGGCCTGCTCGCGCTGGGCGTCGGTGAGCACCGCGTCCGGGTCGGAGGCCACGCCGAACTCGTGCGACCAGCGGCGCAGCAGTGGCTGGTCCTCGCGCGGGATGCCGAACAGCCGGCCGATGATGGCGACCGGGATCGGGTACGCCACGTCGTCCACCAGGTCGATGTCGGTCCGTCCCCGCGCCTCCAGCTCGTCGAGGACCTCCTCCACCGTCTCGGTGATCACCGGGCGGAGCGCGTCCACGGCGGCCGGGTGGAACTCCGGGGTGATGGCCGAGCGGATCCGCCGGTGGTCCGGCGGATCCAGCGCGTTGAGCGGCAGCGGGAACCGGTTGTCCACGCCGCGCGCCCGAAAGTAGCGGTCGTAGTGCTCCAGCCGGGCGAAGTCGCAGCTGAGCGCGGGGTCCTTGAGGCCGCGCACCACGTCGGTGTACCGGGGGACCACCCAGATGTCCGAGCCGGCGTGCAGCGCCGGCGCGGTCTCGCGCAGCCGCCGCAGGAACGGGTACGGGTCGGCGACGTACTCGGGGGTGCCGACCACCGACAGGAAGTCCTCGGCGGCGGTGACGGCCGGGCCGTGGTGGTGCCGGGCGGCCATCGGTCAGCCGACGCTGACGGGAAGCTTCGAGTAGCCCCGCTGGGCGGGCCGGTCGAGCCGGGTGGGTTCCTCCGCCACGGCCAGGTCGGGCAGCCGGCGCAGCAGCTGGGGGAAGGCGATCCGGCCCTGCAACCGGCCCAGCGCCTGGCCCAGGCAGATGTGCGCGCCGGCGCCGAAGGTCAGCGGGTGGTTGTTCGGCCGGTCCGGGTCGAACCGGTCCGGGTCGGGGAAGCGGTTCGGGTCCCGGTTCGCCGCGCCGAGCATCATCTGCACGTGCTGGTTGGCCTTCACGTTCACCCCGGCGACGGTGATGTCCTCGGCCGCCCAGCGCAGCGTCCACTGGATCGGCGACTCCATCCGCAGGATCTCGTCGACGAAGCCGGGCGCCAGGGACGGGTCCTCGCGCAGCCGCCGGGCCTGCTCGGGGCGCTCCAGCAGGAGGACCAGCCCGCTGCCGAGCATGTTCGCCACCGTCTCCCAGCCGGCCATCAGCAGCAGCACCAGGTTGGCGATCAGCTCGTCGTGGTCGAGCCCTTCGACGGCGGTGTCGTTCGCCTCCAGCAGGGCGGTGAGGAAGTCGTCGCGCGGCTCGGCGCGCCGCTCGGCCACCAGCCGGTCGAAGTAGCGGGACAGCTCGGCGGTGGCGTGGTCGGCGCTGAACAGCGCCTCGCCGAACTGCATGTTCTGCACCTTCACCAGCTCGTCCCAGTGCGGGCGCAGCCACTCGCCGTCGGCGTCGGGCACCCCCATCAGGTCGCAGAAGATGCCCAGCGGCAGCGGGTAGGCGAAGGTCTCCATGAACTCGACCGACCCGCCCCGGCTCTCCAGCAGGGTGTCGATGAGCCGGTCCACCCGCTGCTCGATCTTCTCCTGCATGGCGGCCACCCGGCGGGCGGTGAACGCGGCCCCGAAGACCCGGCGGACCCGGGTGTGGTCCGGCGGGTTCACCGAGTGCAGCGAGTTCGCCATCATCCGCATCGACGGGTGCTCGCGCCAGTTGCGGACGTACCGGTCCAGCGACACGGTGCCGTCGAGCAGCAGCCGGGAGTCGCGCATCATCGCGTCGACGTGGTCGTACCCGACGATGATGTGGACCCGTCGGCCGAAGGGGATCACCGGTCCGTGGGCGTGCATCGCCGCGTACGCCGCGTACGGCTCGGCGCGGCCCTCCGGACTGTTCAGCACCTTCAGCGCGCTCGCGATGTCCACGTCCTCCACCTCCGCACTCGGGGCATCCGGGTTGCAAGGTAGACCGAAGGCCGGGACGCGTTCGACTGTGCAACCTCGCCACTTGGACCCCGCCGGGCGCCGGCCGACCCGGCCCGCGGCGGCGGTCAGCTGCCCCGGGAGAACGCCGCCGGTCGGCTGAGCTGGTGCAGCAGCATCTGCTGCTGACCGGCGGCGATCAGCTGGCCGTCGTCCGACCAGACGGCGGCCGTACCGCCGACGAAGCCGTGCGCCGCGGCGGCGCCCCGAGCGTCGACCAGCAGCCACTCCGCGTCCCCGGCGTCGCGGTGGAAGGTCACCGCCAGGTGCGTGGTGAGCGCCAGGGTGCGGTCCCGGTCCGGCATCAGCATCCGGATCGCGGGCCACTGGAGACTGTCCACCAGGATCAGCGCCCGGCAGGCGTCCAGCCACGGTTCGTCGAACGCGGGCACCGGCCGGAACCGGGCCCAGGTGAGCTCGGGCGTCGGGCCGGGCACCACCCGCAGGGTGACGCTGTCGTGCCAGCGCGGCACCCACGCGCCGGCGGCGGCCAGTCGGTCCTTCAGGTCGGGCAGCCGGTCCGGGCCGGGCGCCGCCGGCATCTCGTGCCAGGCCACGGCGGGCCCCTCCGGATGCTCCGGGGTGGCCCACACCTGCGCCTCCAGCAGCTGGTCGCCGCCTTGGAACATGGCCACCCGCAGCGCGGTCGCCCGTTCGGTGACCCGCAGCACGGTGCCGGTCAGCTCCACCCGGCCGAACCGGGCGGGGGCCAGGAACTGGCAGGACATGCTCGCCGGCCGGTACCGATCGGCCAGCCGCTGGCCGGCTCGCAGCGCAACCGCCGCCAGGTACCCGCCGTTGGGCCCTACGAGCTGCCAGTCGGCGGAGAGCGTCGCGGCGAACCGGCCCGGCGCGACGGACTGCACCTCGGTGTCGGACGCGAGATCGCCCACGATGTTCACCTCCGTGTCCGGTTGCTCACGCTAATGTGACTGTTCCATCGAGCGGAATCGAGGACGGCATGGACCGACAGCCGGTGCGGTACGTGGGTGTCAGCCCCTACCTGTACTACGAGGACGCGGCCGCGGCGTTGGACTGGCTCGCGCGCACCTTCGGCTTCGAGGAGCAGGTGCGCTGGGTCGACCCCGACGGCGTGGTCCAAGAGGCCGAGATCCGGGCGGGTGACACCGTCTTCCAGGTGTGCGGGTGCCCCGGGTTCTGGGCCGAGCGGGGGGTGGCCGGGCCGCTGGGCCAGGAGAACATCCTCTACGTCGACGACGTGGACGCCCACTGGGCCAACACCCGGGCGGCCGGCGCCGACCCGCAGGACCCGGAGGACAAGCCGTACGGGGTGCGCGCCTACGGCCTCAAGGACCCGGGCGGGCACTCCTGGGTGTTCTGGCAGCGGTTGACCGACACCGTCGAGCTGCAGCCGGGGTGGCGGGAGATCCGCGGCGGCCAGGTCACCCGGGAGGCCGTGGCGACATGACCCCGGGGGGCGGGGCGCGCGCCCAGGCGCAGGCCCTCGGCGGGCGGCTGTTCCAGGCGAGCCTCGCGGCCGCCGAGCTGATGACCGTCTACCTGGGCGTCCGGCTGGGCCTCTACGAGGCGCTGGCGAAGGGGCCGGCCACCGCCGCCGAGTTCGCCGACCGGGCCGGCATCGCTCCCCGGTACGCCACCGAGTGGCTGGAGCAGCAGGCGGCGGCGGGGATCGTGACGGTCGACGACGTCACGGTCCCCGCCGACCGGCGCCGGTACACCCTGCCGGAGGGGCACCGGATGGCGCTCACCGACACCGGCGGGCCGTGGGCGGTCGCCCCGCTCAGCGTGCTGCCGGTCGGCGGCATCGCCCCCGCGCTGCCCCGGCTGGCCGAGGCGATGCGGGCCGGCACCGGGGTGCCTCCGGACGCGTACGGCGAGGCGCTGCGGGCGGCGCAGGCCGGGATGAACCGGTCGGTCTTCACCGACCTGCTGCCCGGCTGGCTGCGGGGTGCCCTGCCCGACGTCCACCAGGCGCTGCGCCGCCCCGGCGCGGCGATCGCTGACGTGGGCTGCGGCACCGGCACCTCCACGCTGGTGCTGGCCCGCACCTACCCGCTGGCCCGGGTGCACGGCTTCGACCGGGACGCCGACGCGCTGGCGGCCGCCCGGGCCGCGGTACCGGCGGCCGCCGCCGATCGGGTCCGGTTCACCGCCGTCGACCTCGCCGCCTCCGCCGTCGACCCCGCCGAGCACGCCGATCCCGCCGGGGCCGCAGGGTTCGACCTGGTCTGCGTCCTCGACGCGCTGCACGACATGGCGCGCCCGGTGGAGGTGCTCGCCGCCTGCCGGGCCATGCTGAAACCGACCGGCGCCGTGCTGCTGATGGAACCCCGGGCGGCCGAGCGGTTCACCGCGCCCGCCGACGAGACGGAACGCTTCATCTACACCGTCAGCCTGCTGCACTGCCTGCCGCAGAGCCTGGTGGACGAGGGTTCGGTGGGCACCGGCGCGGTGCTGCGCCCCGAGACGGTCCGCCGGCACGCCACCGCGGCCGGCTTCGCCCGCGCCACTGTGCTCGACGTCGCACACCGGTTCCACCGGCTCTACCGACTCGACCTCCACTGAGGACGGTCAACTGCGCGCTGCTCGCAGTTGTGCCCCCGCGTCGATCCCAGCATGGTGCTCAGGGAGAAGTGTCGTCGGCCAATGGATGAGTGAGGTCCGCGGTGTCAGAGACGGTCGTGAGTACCCGGCAGCCAGCCCAGAGCAGTTCGATCGGGAGCATCCGCAGCCAGCAGAACTCGCAGTTCGGGCTGGAGAACGTGGCGAACCTCGTCACCCCGTACGCGGTGCGGGTCGCCGCGACGTTGCGCCTGGCCGACCACATCACCGACGGTGCGACCGACGTGCCGACGCTGGCGCAGCGTTGCGGCGCGAATCCGAAGGCGCTGCGCCGCCTGCTCGTGCACCTGGCGAGCTACGACGTGTTCACCGAGCGGGCCGACGGCGGCTACGACGTCGGGCCGGTGGGTCAGCAGCTGCGCAGCGACCACCCGATGAGCATGCGGGTGCTGCTCGACCTGGACTCCTTCAGCGGCAAGGCCGATCTGTCCCTGTCCGGCCTGCTGGAGTCGGTCCGCACCGGGGAGCCGGTCTACCCGGCGCAGCACGGCAAGCCGTACTGGGAGGACCTGGTCTCCTCGCCGGCGATGGGGGACAGCTTCGAGACCGCGCTGGACACCATCGTCAACTTCTCCTCCCGGTCCCTGCTGCGCGGCTACGACTGGTCGACGGTGAAGCGGATCGTGGATGTCGGCGGCGGCAGCGGCGCCCCGCTGATCCGGCTGCTGAAGAAGTACGAGCACCTCCAGGCGACGCTGGTCGACTTCCCGCAGATGATCGAGCGGGCCCGGCGCAACTTCGAGGCGGCCGGGGTGGCCGACCGCGCCTCGGTGACCCCGGGCAGCTACTTCGACCCGCTGCCGCCGGGCGCCGACGCGTACCTGCTCTCCGAGGTCGTCGACCAGGAGTCCGAGGAGAACGCGGTGCGGATCCTTCGCCGCTGCGCCGAGGCCGCCGGCGACACCGGCAAGGTGATGCTGCTCCAGACGCCGGTGACGAAGTCCAACCGGGCCGTGATGACCGCCCTCGACCTGCGGATGCTCACCAGCGTCGGCGGGCAGGAGCTCAGCGTGGAGCAGTACCGCGAGCTGTTCGCCAAGGCCGGGCTGAAGCTCGACACCACCTACCCGGCCAGCAACATCACCACCTTCTCGGTGATGCTCTTCGTCTGCTCCGCCGCCTGAGCCGATGGTCGCTCTGGCGACCGCCACCGGCGCCCGGCTGGTCGCGGCGCTCGCCGCCGGGGAGGTCGGCAGCGCCGAGCTGCTGGAGGCGTGCCTGGCGCGGGTGGCGGCGTACAACGACGGGTTGAACGCGGTGGTCGCGACGGACCTGGACCGGGCCCGCGCCGAGGCCCGGGCCGCGGACGACGCCCGCGCCCGGGGCCGGCCGCTCGGCCCGCTGCACGGGCTGCCGATGACGGTCAAGGACGTCTTCGAGACCGCCGGCCTGCGCACCACGGCGGGCGCGGCGGAGCTGGGCGAGCACGTGCCAGCGCGGGACGCCGACGCGGTGGCCCGGCTGCGGGCCGCCGGCGCGATCGTCTACGGCAAGACCAACGTGCCGCGCTACGCCGGCGACTTCCAGACCTGGAACGAGCGGTACGGCCTGACCGTGAACCCGTGGCGGCCGGACCGCACCGCCGGCGGCTCGTCCGGCGGCTCGGCGGTGGCGGTGGCCGCCGGGATGAGCCCGATCGAGCTGGGCAGCGACATCGCCGGCTCGATCCGGGCGCCGGCGCACTACTGCGGGGTCTTCGGTCACCTGCCGAGCTGGGGCGCGGTGCCCGGCCGGGGGCACCTGCCGCCGCCACCCGGCGCGCTGGCCACCCCCGAGCTGGGCACCGCCGGCCCGCTCGGCCGCGGCGCCGACGACCTGGAGCTCGCCCTGGACGCGCTGGTCGGCGCCGACCTGGCCGGCGTGCCCGGCGGCCGGCTGCCGGCCAACCGACTGCCCGAGCTGCGCGGGTGCCGGGTGGGGCTCTGGCTGGACAGCCCGCTGGCCCGCACCGACCGGGAGCTGCTGGGCATCCTGCGCCGGCTGGCCGACCGGCTCGCCGACGCCGGCGCCGTGCTGGTCGAGCGGCTGCGCCCGCCGCGGCCGTTCTACGAGATGCACGAGGTGTACGTACGGCTGCTCATCGGCGTGCTGTCGGCGCACTTCACCCCGGACGAGTACGGGCAGTTGCTCGCCGTCGGCGCGGACGACCCGCTGGCCCAGGCGCTCACCCAGTCCTACCGGGACTGGGCCGCCACCCAGGAGCGGCGGGCCCGGATCGAGGCGGCCTGGCCGGCGGTGTTCGACCGGGTCGACGTGGTGCTCACCCCGGTGACCCCGTTGCCGGCGTTCCCGCACGACCTGGACCGCCCCGCCCCGGAGCGGATGCTGGAGATCGACGGTCGGTCGGTGCCGTACTTCGTGCACATGGTCTGGACCAACCTGGCCAGCCTGGCCCGGCTGCCGGCCACCGTGGTGCCGGTCGGGCACACCGCCGCCGGCCTGCCGGTCGGGGCGCAGATCATCGGGGCGCGTTGGGACGACCGTTCCACCATCGGCTTCGCCCGCCTGGTGGAACGGCTCACCGGTGGCTTCGTCGCCCCGCCGTTGCCCGCCGGTTCCGCCGCTCCGCCACCGGCGCGGGGGCCGCACCCGGAGCGGGCCGGGACGTCACTCGACCTCGGCCGCGAGGCGCTTCGGCGCGGTTAGCCGGTACGCCTCGCGGACCAGCTCGCTGACCTCGGCCCAGTCCAGCCCGGGCGCCTCCAGGTCGACCCCCACCCAGCCCCGCGCGCCCAGGTAGCTCGGCACGTGGAACCGGACCGGGTCGGCGCCGACCAGTGCCTGCTGCGCGCCCGGCGCCGCCTTGACGTGCAGCACCACCCGGCCGTCGCCGTGGTGGTCGTCGAGGAACCACAGGAAGGTCTTCTTCCGCACCCGGTAGCCGACGTGCGGGCCCTCGCCGTCGGCTGTCACCTCGGGCAGGGCGGTGGCGATCCCGCGCACCCGTTCGCGCAGCCGGTCGCCGGTCACGACGCGGCCCGTTCCGCGGGGCGGAGCTGGCCCAGCAGCGCCGGCAGCGACCGCCCCGGGTCGGCCAGCACCGCCCGGGCGGTGGCCGCGAAGTCGGCCAGGAAGCGCTCGACCCACTCCGGCGCGAACTGGTTACGGGCGTACGAGAGCCGGGCCTCGATCCGGTCGCCGCGCGGGATGACGGTGAGGTTCAGCCCGAACCGGCTCAGCGCCTGGGGCGGCCGGAAGGTGCCGACCTCCAGCCCGGAGGGGAGGGTGGCCGCCTCCCACGCCTCGGGGCTGCGGTCGGGCAGCATCTGGAACACCACGTCGTTGAGCCGGCCGGGCGAGTGCACCAGCGAGGGCAGTGAGAGCATCTGCGCCGGCACCGCCTGGTGGACCACCGCGTCCAGCACCGTGCGGCGGGTCTCGGCGAGCAGGTCGCGGAACGACCCGGCGGGCGCGACGGTGGTGCGCAGGGCCAGCATGGTGGCCAGGAAGCCGACGGTGTGCTGCAACTCCCGGCGGGTGCGGTTGGCGAAGAACGAAGCGACGGTGAGGTCGCCCTGCCCGGTCCGCGAGTGCAGCAGCAGGTAGTACAGGGCCAGGAAGACCGAGAAGAGCGTGGTGCGCTCGGCCCGGGCCAGCTCGCGCAACCCGTCGCCGACGGGGCCGGGCAGTTCGGCGACGGCCAGCGCCGGCTCCGGCCGGGCCAGGTCGACGACGTCGGCGCGGCCGGGCAGCACCGGCAGCCGAATCCCAGCCAGCCGCGCCTGCCACCACTCCTGCTGGCGGCGCAGCTCACCGCCGTCGGCCGCGGCCCGCTCCCAGCGGCAGAAGTCGAGGTACTGCCAGTCGACCGGACGCAGCGCGGGGTCCGTCCCGGGCGCCGCGCCGAGCAGCCGCACCACGTCGTCCACCACCACTCCGCAGGACCACGCGTCGGAGATCAGGTGGTGCATGTTCACGCACCAGACGGCGTCGCGGTCGCCGAGGCGCCACAGCGTGAACCGGACCGGCGTGGTGTCGACCGGGATCGGCGCGGTCAGCTCGGCGCGCAGTTGCCGGGTCAGCTCGGCCTCCGCGCCGGCCGGCAGCGCCACGGTGCGTACCGGGGCGGGCAGCCGGTCGTGCACCCGCTGCACCAGCTCCCGGCCCCGCCGCACGAGGGTGGTGCGCAGCGACCCGTGCCGGGCGGTGAGCAGCTCCGCCGCCGCCCGGACCCGTCCGGTGTCCAGGTCGCCCCGGATCCGGAACAGGGCCGGGCAGCTCACCGACGAGGATTCGGAGCGGTAGTGCTCGAGGAACCAGACCAGCCGCTGCCCGATCGACGCGGGCGCCTCGTCGGTCACCGTCATGGCGTGCCCGCGCCCTCGGGGAGGGCCCGGGGCGCGGAGAACGCCGCCACCCCGGCGAGCAGCACGACCCCGGCGGCGAGCAGCATGGCGTTGGTGTAGCCCGCCGCGGCGGTGGCGAACGAGGCGGCGAAGGTGGCCAGCACCGCCACGCCCAGCGCGCCGCCGAACTGGTTGGCGGTGTTGACCAGGCCGGAGGCCAGGCCCGAGCGCTCCTCGGCGACGCCGGCGGTCGCCGTGCTGGTGGCCGGCACGAAGATGGCGCCGATGCCGATGCCCATCAGGATCGTCGGCACCAGGACGTGGACCGGGTAGCTGCCGCCGTCGGGGGCGAGCGACAACCAGACCTGCCCGGCCGCGGCGATCGCGGCGCCGGCCAGCATCGGCGGCCGGGGGCCAACCTTGGGCAGCAGCATGCTGCCGGCGAACGAGCCCATCACGATGCTGAACGACAGCGGCAGAAAGGCGAGCCCGGCCTGCAACGGGCTGAACCCGTAGACGTCCTGGAGGAAGAGCCCGAGCAGGTAGTACATCGGCAGGCTGGCGGCGTTGGCCAGGAACGCCACCGCGTTGCCGGAGGACACGGTGCGCAGCCGGAAGATGTCCAACGGCACGATCGGGGTGCGTACCCGCCGCTCGATCGCGACGAAGGCGACCAGCAGCGCGACGCCGGCCAGCAGCGGCACCAGGGTACGCGGCGAGCCCCAGCCGTAGCTGCTGGTGGACGCGGCGCCGAGCACGACGAGCAGCAGACCGGCGGTGACCGCCGCCGCGCCGGCCAGGTCGAACCCGGGTCGCTGCGCCGGCCGGCGGGTCTCCCGCAGGCCGACCAGCGTGCCGGCGAGCAGGAGCAGTCCGACCGGCACGTTGATCCAGAGCACCCAGCGCCAGTCGAGCAGGTCGGTGAGCAGCCCGCCGATCAGCGAGCCGAGCGCCGCGCCGACCACCCCCGCGGTGATCCAGGCGCCGATCGCGCCGGCCCGCTGCTTCGGGTCGGTGAAGTAGGTGGTGAGGATGGCCAGCGTGGTGGGCGCGATGATGGCCGCGCCGACGCCCTGCCCGGCGCGGGCCGCCACCAGCCAGGCGCCGTTCATCGCCAGCCCGCCGAGCAGCGACGCCACGATGAACACCACCAGCCCGACGACCAGCATCCGGCGGATGCCGAACATGTCGGCGGCTCGGCCGCCGAGCAGCAGCAGGCCGCCGAACGCGAGCAGGTAGGCGTTGACCACCCACTGCAGGCCGAGGTCGCTGAGGCCGAGGTCGTTGCGGATGGTGAACAGCGCGACGTTGACGATCGAGGCGTCGAGCAGTTCCGTGAAGGAGGCGCCACAGGCGATGAGGAGCACGAGCCAGGCGCCACGGGCCCGCAGCGGCGGGGTGGGCGGGGCGGAAACCGTGCTGGTCGATTCGTCAGTCGTCACCGGGCTCCTCCGAGGACAGTGCGGACAATCGCCATCCGTGTCGGATGGCTCACGGTAGGTTACTCGACGTCCCCTCCGGACGGCTGACCCGCGCGCGCAGCCGCGCCGCGGTCTTCTCCGAGATCACCCGGAAGGTGCCGGTGGCGGTGGCGAGCACCTCGGCGTCGGCCCGGAACACCGCCGTCGCGCGCACGTCCGTCCCGGCGACCTGGCCGATCTCGGCCCGGGCCAGGTACGGCACGTCGACCCGCAGCGGCCGGTGGAAGTCGGTGGAGCTGGCCAGCGTGATCGCGATCCGGCCGGTGGTGGTGACCACCGCCCAGGCCATCGCCTCGGCCAGCACGGCCATCGCCAGTCCGGAGTGGACGTACGTCGGGGCGCCGCAGTGCAGCTCGTCGAAGCGCACGGTGGCCTCGACGTGGCCGTCGGCGTCGTCGTACCAGAGCGGGACCGCCAGGCCGCGCGGGTTGCCGGGCGCGCAGACGAAACACCGGGATCCCGGCGCCTCCCGCAGCCGTCGCAGCGTCATCCCCGGGCCCCGGCCCCGAGCTCGCGCAGCAGCCGTTTGTCGACCTTCCCGACGCTGGTGCGCGGCAGTTCGTCCACCACCTCCAGCCGGTCCGGCAGCTTGTAGCCGGCCAGCCCGCGCCCGGTGAGGAAGGCGCGCAGCTCGTCCAGCCCGACCGGTTCGCCGCGCGGCACCAGGTAGACGCAGATCTTCTCGCCGAGGGTGGCGTCCGGCACGGCCACCGCCGCGCACGCGCGCACCGCCGGGTGGGCGCCGACGTGGTCCTCCAGTTCGGTGGCGCCGATCTTCTCGCCGCCGCGGTTGATCACGTCCTTGATCCGGCCGCGGACGGCGAGGTTCCCGTCTCCGGTGATCCGGACCAGGTCGCCGGTGCGCAGGAAGCCGTCGGGCGTGAACGCCTCGGCGTTGTACGCCGGCGCCCGGTAGTAGCCGCGCAGCGTGCACGGGCCCCGGACGAGCAGCTCGCCGACCTCCCCGGGCGGCAGGGCCACGCCGTCGGCGTCGACCACCCGGTACTCGTCCGCGGCGGCCAGCGGCCGGCCCTGGGTGTGCGCCACCACGTCCGGCGGGTCGGTGAGCCGGGTGTAGCTGAGCACCCCCTCGGCCATCCCGAACCAGTGGGTGAGCCGGCAACCCGCCGCCATCACCCGGTACGCCACCTCGGGTTGCAGGTTGGCGCCGCCGACCTGCAGCAGCACCGGCCGCAGGTCCACCTCGAGCAGCGGGGCCAGGTCCACCCAGACCGGCAGCAGCGGCGGCATCAGCGTGGTGAAGGTGACGCCCTCGGCGGTGATCAGCCCGAACGCGTCGTCCGGGCTCGGCGTCGGGCTGAGCACCACGGTGCCGCCGACGGCCAGGGTGCCGAGCACCCCGGGGCAGCCGAGCGCCGCGTTGTGCGCCGCCGGCAGCGCCGCCAGGTAGACCGAGCGCTCGTCCACGCCCAGCGCCTCGGCGCAGGCCCGCAGCTGGAAGGCGTAGTCGTCGTGGGTGCGGGGGATCAGCTTGGGCAGTCCGGTGGTGCCCCCGGAGAGCAGGAAGAAGGCGATGTCGTCGGGCGCCGGCCCGGGCAGCGCCAGCGGCTCGGCGTCCACCTCGGACAGTGCCTGGAACTCGCCGGGCTCGCCGACGATCAGCACGTGCGCCAGGGCCGGGTTGGCGGCGCGCAGTTCGGCGGCCAGCGGTCGGTAGTCGAAGCCGGCGAACCGGTCCGGTGCCACGTAGGCGCGGGCGCCGGTCAGCTCGGCCAGGTGGCCGAGCTCGGCCATCCGGTGCGGCGCCAGCGCGTACACCGGCAGCGCGCCGAGCCGGAACAGAGCAAGGGAGAGTTGCACCAGCTCGGCGACGTTGGGCAGCTGCACCAGCACCCGGTCGCCGCGGCGGATGCCGAGCGCCGCCAGGCCGGCGGCGGTGCGGTCGGCCCGCCGGTCCAGCTCCGCGTAGCTCCACCGCCGGTCGCCGTGCACCAACGCGGTGCGGTCCGGGTCGGGCACGGTCCGCCCGATGGCGCCGAGTGTCTCGCCCCGCCAGTAGCCCTCGGCCCGGTAGCGCCGGGCGAACTCCGCGGGCCAGGGCACGAAACCGTCCAGTGCGTCCACGCCCCGCACTATCGGCGGCGACCGTCGGGGCCGGCAAGGGTGGTCATTGCGCGGCGGTCGGACGCGGCCGCGGGCGGCAACGGCGCTCGTTGCGCCGCTCGCCGGTGCGTCCGTAGGGTCCGACTCGCCCGCGTCCCGAGTCATTGGAGGTACGCCATGACCCGACCGCTGTCGGCGAGGACCCCGGCCGGTGCCCGGATGGTTGAACTGGCCGAGGAGCACGCGGCGGACTTCGCCACCCGGGCCGCACGCTATGACGCGGAGAACACCTTCGTCCGGGAGAACTTCGCCGCGATGCGGGCCAGCGGTTTCCTCGCCGCCACCGCGCCGGCCGAGGCCGGCGGGCTCGGCGTCGACTCGCTGCACGACCTGACGGTGGCGGTGTCCCGGCTGGCCCGCGGCTGCCCGGCCACCGCCATCGCCGCGAACATGCACCTCGGCTTCACCTTCGACATCAGCCGCACCCTGCGCCGGTCCGCGGACGACGCGCCGTTCACCGCCCAGCTGCGCATCCTGGTCAAGCTGCTGGGCCGGGGCCGGCTGGTGATGTCGCACGCCGGTACCGAGCCGGGTGGCGCGTTCTCCTTCCCGACCACCGAGGCCCGGCCGGCCGAGGGCGGTTACCTGATCAGCGGCCACAAGACCTTCGCCACCAACTCGGCGGTCGCCGACGCGTTCACGGTCTTCGTCCGGGTGCCCGACGGCGCCGGCTGGTACCGGATGGGCAGCGCGGTGATCCGGCGCGGCACGCCTGGCCTGACCGTGCTGGACAACTGGGACGCGGTCGGGATGCGCGGCTCGGGCAGCAACGACGTGGTGCTCACCGACTGCTTCGTGCCGGCCGACATGGTGCAGTTGGGCGGTCGGGTGGGTGAGCCGACCACGGCGATGTGGCCGGGGCTGGTCGCGGTGAACTTCCCGCTGGTCGGGGCGTACCTGGGCATCGCCGAGGCGGCGCACGAGCTGACCGTGACGGCCGCCCGGACCCGCAAGCGCAAGCCGTACGACCACCTGCTGGCCGAGCGCCCGGCGGTGCAGGTGCAGCTCGCCGAGATGGAGGTGGCGCTGGCCACCGCCCGGGCCACCCTGGGCCGCACCTGCGAGGCGATGGACGAGTTCCTGACGCTGCCCGAGGACGAGCTGACGATGGACGCGGTGCACCGGGCGGTGATGGATTACCAGTGCACCAAGCTCATCGTCAACCGGGCCGCCACGGAGGTGGTCGACCAGGCGATGACGGTGGTCGGCGGCGGGTCGTACCTCACCGGGCACCCGCTCGGCCGGCTCTACCGGGACGTGCGGGCCGGCGGGTTCATGCAGCCCTACTCGCCGATCGAGGCCCGGGAGTTCATCGGCCGGGTGTCGCTGGGTCTGGATCCGTTCGCCGAGCTGCGGACGCTGGTGCCGCCGGCGCCGGCGCCGGACGCCGCCCCGGCCGCTGCAGGAACCACAGCGGAATCCCGATGACCCGCACGGTGCGCACCACCTGCCAACCGAGCGCCTGGTAGAACCGCACGTTGGCTTCGGTGTCGGTCTCGCACCAGCCGTCGTGCCCGTCGGCGTCCAGCACGGCGGTCAGCTCGCGTACCAACCGCGCGCCGACGCCCCGGCCCTGGAACCCGGGCTCCACCGCCACCGGCCCGAGGTGCCAGTGCGGCTCCGGCAGGTCGTTGACCGCGTACGTCGCCTGCACGTAGTCGGCGCGGCCCGGGTCACCGGGCGGCGGCTCCGGCCCGCCCGCCACCTGGGCGGCGCGCGGGCCGTAGGTGCTGCCGACGCAGGCGCCCGGCGGGGTGGCCCCGGCGACGCCGACCAGGCAGCCGCGGTGGAAGGCGCCGACCGCCGGGCCCGGCGGCCGGTGGAAGAAGGCGGTCCAGATCGGTTGCATGTGCGCCAGCCGGTCGAACGGGTCGGCGCCGCACATCGCCAGCGTGGTGGGGTTGTCCCGCATCGCCCGGGCGACCAGCCCGCCGGCCAGCCGGCGCTCGTCGGGGCGCAGGCCACGGACCTCCAACCGGGGCGGGTCGCCGTGGTCAGCCATGTCGCGGAACGTAGCAGCGCCGCGTCGGGCCGTGCCAATGTGTGGCAATGACGTCTGTCGACAGTGGCCCGGTCCCGTTCACCGTCCTGGTCGGCAACCCGCGGCCCCGGTCGCGCACCCGGGGCGTGGTGCTGACGGCGGCGGAGCTGCTGCGCGAGCGGCTGGCCGAGACCGGGGTCGGGTTGGCCGCACCGACCCTGGTCGACCTCGCCGAGCTGCCGGCCGGGCTGATCGTGGCCGAGGACCGGTGCACCGCGGTGCGCGAGGCGTACGCGGCGGTGACCGGCGCGGCGCTGCTGCTGGTCGCCTCGCCCACCTACAAGGGCAGCTACACCGGGCTGCTGAAGCTCTTCCTTGACCTGCTGCCCCGGCACGGCCTGGCCGGCACGGTGGCGGTGCCGATGATGACCGCCGCCGACCGCGGCCACCGGCACGCGGTGGAGAGCTACCTGCGCCCGCTGCTGGTCGCGCTCGGGGCGGCGGTGCCCACCGCGGGGCTGTCCGTGCTGGAGTCGGAGTTCGGCGCCGTCGAGCGGGTGCTGTCGGCCTGGTCGGCCGGGGCGACGCCGGCGCTCGGCGGGTTGCTGGACCGGCGCTCGCGCCCGCTGCTCAGCCGCGCCTGACCGGCCGCGTCAGGGGTGTTGGCCCTCGTCGATCCAGCGGCGGAACAGTGCCACGTCCTCGTCCGGCCACGGCGCGTCGCACGGCATCGAACCGTCCGCGAGGCGCTCGTGGATGGCCTCGGCCCACGCGCAGACGTCGGCGTGGTCGGACAGGTCGAAGGCGTGCGGCATCTCGAGGTCCAGCTCGCGGAAGAGCGGCAGCACGTCCCTGGCGAAACTCACCGGCTCCGGCACGCCTGGCAGTGTCGCCGCGGACCGCACCGCCGTTCAACTGCGGAGTCGCGTCACTCGCCCGGGCCGCGGGCGGTTCTGCGCGCCTTGTCGCCCCGGCTGGGCCGCGCCTATGTTCCACCACGACCCAGGTCGCCGCCGACCGGTCGCGCCGGGAGGAGAAGCGATGTCTGCACCCCTGATCTGCGGGCTCAAGATGACCCACGACGGCGGCTTCGCAATCGTGGAGGGCGACCGCCTGCTGCTCTCGGTCGAGGCGGAGAAGCTGGAGAACCGGGAACGGCACGCCACCTTCAACCGCTCCGCCGACATCGCCGCGCGGCTGCGCGACGCCGGGGTCTCCCCGGCCGACCTGACCAGTGTGGTCATCGACGGCTGGGCCCGGGGCCGGGAGAACGAGAGCTGGGTCGAGGTGATCGACGACGCCGGCACCGCCCGGCCGGTCGAGGTGGCCGGCTACGACGACGCGCCGGCGGACTCACCCCGGCTGCTCGCCGGCCGGGTCGGCACCAGCCCGCTCTTCGGCCCGACGCCGACGCCGTTCCGCAGCTTCAGCCACGCCACCGACCACGCCTTCGCCAGCTACTGCACCAGCGACTTCGCCGCCCGGGACGAGCCGGCGCTGATGCTGGTCTGGGACGGCGGGATGGCGCCGAACCTCTACCACTACGACCCCCGGCGGCGGACGGTGCGCGCGTACGGCCCGGTGGCGGAGGTCTCCGGCGGCATCTACCCGATCTTCGCGTCGCACTTCGGCCCGTTCCGGGTCGACCACTCGCGGCGGCTCGCGTCCAACCCCGGCCCGGGCATGGAGGCGCTGCTCCCGGTCTCCGGCAAGGCGATGGCGTACGCCTCGCTCGACCCGCCGTCGGAGGAGGCCGTCAAGCTGATGGAGGGCGTCACGGCGGCGATGCTGCCGATCGACCGGGCCATCAAGTCGTACGGGTGGAGCCGCCGGGTGCAGCAGGAGGCCGCCGCACTGGGGCTCTCCGACGCCGCGCTGCTCGCCTCCTTCCAGGAACACCTGTTCCGGGTGCTCGTCGACGGGCTCAAGCAGAAGCTCGCCGAGCTGCCCGAGCTGGACGGCCTGCCGATCTGCCTCTCCGGCGGCTGCGCCCTGAACATCAAGTGGAACGCCGGGCTGCGGGCCAGCGGCCTCTTCGCCGACGTCTGGGTGCCGCCGTTCCCCAACGACGCGGGCTCGGCGATCGGCGCGGCCTGCGTGGAGATGATCCGCAGCACCGGGCGGTCCGCGCTGCGCTGGTCCGTCTTCGCCGGCCCGCCAGTGACGCCGACCCGGCGGACGCCGGCCGGCTGGTCCAGCCGCCCCTGCGAGATCGAGGAGCTGGCCAAGCTTCTGGAGGGGCAGGGCGAGCCGGTGGTCGTGGTGCACGGGCCGGCCGAGCTGGGCCCCCGGGCGCTCGGGCACCGCAGCATCATCGCCCCGGCCACCAGTGCGGCCATGAAGGACCGGCTCAACGCCATGAAGGGGCGGGAGTGGTACCGGCCGGTGGCCCCGATCTGCCTCCAGGACCGGGCGCCGGAGGTGTTCAGCCCCGGCACCCGGGATCCGTACATGCTCTTCGACCACTCCGTCCGTCCGGAGTGGAAGGACCGGATCCCGGCGGTGGTGCACCTCGACGGCAGCGCTCGGCTGCAGACCGTGGACGCCGACAACCCGACGATGCACCGGCTGCTGACCGCGTACGAGCGGCTCACCGGCGTCCCGGTGCTCTGCAACACCAGCGCCAACTTCAAGGGCTCGGGCTTCTTCCCGGACGCGGCCTCTGCGATGCGCTGGGGCCAGGCCCGCTACGTCTGGTCCGAGGGCGTGCTGCACTGGACCGACGCGGCGCCCGCCGCCGGCTGACCCGCCGGCCGTTCTCCGCCGCCCTCCCGCCCCCCGGAGGGCGGCGGCGCGCGTCCAGATCGCCCCCGGGCTCAGCGGTGGGCGGGGTGGCTCGGGGCGCGCGGTCAGCGGCGGCCGGCGGTGCTGGTCGAGCGGCGGCGCGGCTGGCGCGGGCGGGTGCCGACCGCCTCGGCCGCGCGCAACGCCCGGATCCGCCCGGGGTCGTAACCGAGCCACTCGGCGAGCACCTCGTCGGTGTGCTGGTCGAACAGGGGAGCGGGCCGGGCCGGCGGCAACGGATCGCCGGACAGCCGCACCGGCGGCGTGAGGTACGCCCGCCGCCCGGCGACCGGGTGGTCGATCTCCTCCACCAGCCCGGCGGCGCGCAGCGTGCCGTCGGCGTACCGCCGGCGCAGATCGGCCACCGCCTCGGCGACGACCCCCTCGGCGCGCAACCGGGCCAGCACCTCGGCGGTGGTCGACCCGGCGGCCCAGCCGGCCACCGTCTCCGGCGTCACGGTCGAGCCGGGCCGCCGGTCGACGTACGCGACGTGCCCGTCCCGGGTGGCGACGACGCCCGAGCCGGGGACGCCCGGCTCGGCGTCGCCGAGCCGCGCCGGGTTCCGGCCCTCCCGGGAGGCGAGCATTAGCCCCTCGCCGAGCTGCAACCAGAGCGTCTCCTGCTGGGACAGGTCGAGCCAGTCACCCCGCCCGTGCCGGGCCCGGCCGGCCAGCGCGGCCAGCACGGCGAGCACGCCGTGCACCCCGGCCACCGCGTCCGGGTAGTAGACCGGGCTGACCGCTGCCGGTTCGGCCGGCGATCCGTACCGGGCGGCGAAGCCGCCCATCCCCTCGGTGAGCATCCCGTAGCCGGCCATCGACCGGTACGGCCCGGTCGCCCCCAGCGCCGGCATGGTGACCACCACCAGGCCGCGCTCGACCTGCCGGCGTACGTCGTCGGCCACGCCGCGCTTGACCAGCACGTCGTGGGTCATGTTCACCACCAGCACGTCGGCGACCGCGAGCAGCTCCCGGAAGACGTCGGCGCCGGCCGGGGTGGCCAGGTCCACCGAGATTCCGCGCTTGCCCCGGTTCAGGCTGTTGAACTGGGCGGAGGCGTCCCAGGTGCACTCCTGCGGGTCCACCCCGTCGGGCACCGGCACGCCGAGCTCGCGCCACCGGTGCCGGGTCCGCCAGCCGTCCGGACGGTTGCCCACCTCGACCCGCACCACGTCCGCGCCGAGCGTGCCGAGGAACCGGCCGGTGAGCGGCCCGGCCCAGGCCAGCGTCAGCTCCAGCACGCGCAGCCCGGCCAGCTCCGGCGGCCGGGGTGCCGCCGCCGGGCGGGGGTGGTCGGGGCGGAACCAGGCGGCGTCCCCGCCCGGTTCGGCGAGCCGGACCGGCACCCCCTCCGGCAGTCGCGGGCTGCGCCACGGGCGGGCCGCCACCCGGCCGCCGGTCGCCCCGGTCAGTGGGGCGAGGAAGCCCCGACCGGCCAGGTGCGGGTCGGTCAGCGCGTCCCGGGCGGTGAGCACCATCGCCGCCGCCCAGCCGGCGTCCAGCGCGGCCCGGAAGATCTCCGCCCGGGTGCGCGCCGCGTACCAGGGGCGCAGCTCGGCGGCGAGCAGGTGCCGGTTGCGCCACCGGTGCGCCCAGACGAACCGCTCGTCGTACGGCAGGTCGGGTCGGCCGTAGACGGCGCACTGCCGCAGCCAGTCCTCCGCCCGTACGGTGCCCGGGATCACCTGCCCGTCCGCGCAGGCGAACACCCCGGACGGGAAGGTACGGACCAGGTGCCCGGCGTTGCGGCGGGCCTCGTCGGGGTCGTCCGGACGGCCGGAGCTGGCGGTGTAGAGCAGCCCGGCGCCCTGCGCCTCGTACGCGGTCAGCAGTGCCCCCAGCCAGCTGACCCGTGCCCCGGCCGCCCGGCGGGCCAGCCCGGCCAGCGCGGCCGTCGCCGCGTACGCCCCGGCCAGGTACTGCGACTGCCAGCCGGGGAACCGGTGCGGCACCCCGTCGTCGTCCACGCTCACCGCCAGCAGCCCGGACGCCGCCTGCACCAGCAACTCCTCGTCGGTGGCCAGCCCGGAGGTCACCGTGACCACCAGCGGCCCGTCCACCGGCGGCCCGTCCACCGGCGGCCCGTCCACCGGCGGCCCGTCCACCGGCGGCCCGTCCACCGGCGGCCCGTCCACCGGCGGCCCGTCCACCGGCGGCCCGTCCACCGGCGGCCCGTCCACCGGCGGCAGCGTCCCGTCGTCCAGCACCACGTCCGCCCAGCCCAGCGCCGCCGGCAGCACGTCCCGGCCGACCAGCCGCTTGCCGGCGTTCAGGTGCACGAAGACCGGGCTCGGCGAGTGCTGCGGCCCACCGTCGACCGGCAGGTCGCGCGCCGGGTCGCCGCCGGGCGGCTCCGCCTTCACCACCGTGGCGCCGAGCATGGCCAGCAGCCGGCCGGCGTACGGGCCGGCGACCCCGGTGGCCAGCTCCAGCACCCGCAGCCCGTGCAGCGGGCCGGTCACCGCTCGCCGCCCGGGAAGAAGTGATGGTGGTCCGAGCCGGTGATCTCGTAGATCGCGGTGCCGCGGCGGCCGTCGTCGGTGACCACCGCGAGGTGGTGCTGCCCGCCGCCGCGCCGGCCGTAGCGGGCGTTCCACTCCCCGCTGCCGGTCACCCCGATCCGCCGGCCGTCGGCCAGGTCGAAATCCACCCGGCCGGCGAGGCCGTGCACCGCCGCGCCGGCCCGCCCGTACCCGACCGGCCGGCCGTCGGCCCCGGTCCAGTGCAGCCGGTGCCGGAAGCCGGTGACCGGCACCGGCTCCCGGTCGCCGGCCGGGGCCCAGCAGCCCGCGCAGTAGGCCCGGCCACCGTCCGGCCGCTCCCAGCACCAGACGCCGAGCATCCCGTCGCCGAGCTGCACGGCCAGCCACATCCACAGCGGCACCCGGGCGTGGTCCCGCACCCCCCAGGAGTGGTCGCGCTGCCCCCACCACCGCCGCACCGGCCGGTGCTCGCCGTCGACCGAGTACCAGCCGTCGAACCAGCCGGACTGGAACAGGTGCCGCTGGTCCCACACCAGCCGGTCGCCGACCGACATCGACCCGCGGGGCAGCAGGTACGGCCGGGTGCGCGCGGTCCACGTCAGGTCGAAGCCGACCGGCGCCTCGCCCTCGGCCACCGCCAGCCGGATCCGCCGGTACGGCGCGAGCACGTCCACCCGGGCCGGACCGACGGCGGTGGTGCGCGGGTCGCCCCCGTACCGGCGGGTGAACCGGGCGAACCGCAACCGCCCGTCGATCCGGCTCAGCTGCAGGCAGTCGAACCCGTCCCGGGTCGGCTGGCTGGTCAGGTTGAGGATCAGCACGTCGCCGGGGTGGTCCGGCCGGTGCGCCACGAAGTAGCAGCTCTCCTGCCAGTACGCGGGCGGGTCGGCGGGCGGCGGCCCGAACGCCTCGTCGGGCAGCGCCTGCTCACCGGTGCTGGTCGAGGACATCGAACGCCTCCAGATCCGTCACGTGGGCCGCGTGCCGCTCGGCCAGCGACACGAACATGGCGTCGCTGGCCGGGTCCGCGGCGACGAGCATCGCGCCGACCACCGTCATGTGGAGCCCGGCGAGCGCGCCCAGCCGCCACGCGCGGCGGCACTCCGCCTCGGCCCAGCGGACCCCGGCGGCGGCCAGCGACCGCCGGTAGAGCCGCAGCAGCTCCTCCTCGCGGTCCCGCCGGACGTCCTCCGGCAGCGCGCCGCCGACCAGGTACGCCGCGTCGCTCGGGCCGGGACCGACCGCCACGGTCTGCCAGTCCACGACGGTCAGCGGCGCGCTGCCCGGCCCGTCGCCGAAGAGCAGGTTGTCCAGCCGGAAGTCACCGTGCAGCAGGGTGTACGGCGGCTGCTGCGCGGCGGCCCAGCGGCGGACCCGGGTGCCGAATCCGGTCACCACCGCCCGGGCCCGGGGCGACAGCCGCGCGCCGAACCGGGCCAGGAACCCCTCGGCCGTCACCCGGTACGCCGCTGCCCGGCGCCGGCCGGTCGCCGGGCCGGGCACCGGCAGCCACTCCTGGCCGCAGAGCCCGGCGCCGCCCCAGAACCGCGCCTGCAGCCGGGCCAGCTCACCCAGCGCCAGCGCGACGTCGTCGGCGGTGGCGCCGCGTACCTGGTCGCGGGGGCGGGCCGGGGCGGCGTCGTCGAGCAGCAGCACGAACTCGCCGGTCCCCGGCGCCGCCTCGGCCAGGTGGCAGCGCGGCACCCGGATCGGCACGGCCGGCGCGAGCCGACGGTAGAAGAGCAGTTCCCGGCGGTACGCGTCGCTGTCGGTGCCGGTGCGCCGGGTGCGCTCGTCGGCGGCGGCGAACTTGCCGATCAGCGTTGCTGGCCCGGCCCCGGCCGGTGACCAGCGCAGCCGCAGCCGGACGCAGCGGCTCAACTTCCCACCGCCGACCGGCGCGGACTCCACGGCGGTCACCCGCGCGCCGGCCGCCGCCGTCGCGCGCAGGGCACCGGTCAGCCAGGTCGGGGTCACCTGCTCCGGGGCGGGGATCACGCCGGCACCGCGGCGGCGGTGAGCACCAGCCCGTCGCCGATCCGGAACCGGCCGGTGATCCCGCGCAGGCAGTCGGGGGCCGGCACCAGCAGCTCCACGGTGAAGGTGCCGGCCGGGTCGAGCCGGACCAGGGCGTCGCGGAAGCCGAGCCAGCGCCCGGTGACCGGGTGCCAGACCTTGTAGACGCTCTCCTTGGCCGAGAAGAGGACCGTGTCGAGGGCCGCGCCCGGCGGCTGCCCGCGCAACCAGCGCCGCTCCGCCGGCAGCAGGACCCGCTCGGCGACCCGGGGCGGCAGCGGCCGGTGCGGCTCGGCGTCGACGCCCACGGCGAGCAGGTCGGCGCGGCGGGCCACGGCCGCGCCCCGGTAGCCGCGGCAGTGGGTGATGCTGCCGACGAAGCCGGCCGGCCAGCGGGGCGCGCGGTCGGCACCGCGCGGGATGGCCACCGGCGGCACGCCGAACCGGGCCAGCGCCCGCCGCGCGCAGGCCCGCCCGGTGAGGAACTCGCCGCGCCGGCCCGCGCCGGCCCGGGCCACCGCCTCGGCCTCCTCGGCCAGGGGCACGGCGGTCGGGTCGTCGTCGGGCCGCTCGGCGACCCGCACGGCGGCCGGCAGCAGCTCGCCCAGCACGTCAGCTCCCGAGCAGCGCCCGGGCCAGGTCGGCCCGGTGCCGGGTCGACGGCGCGTCGAAGGCGCGAATCCAGAGCGCCCGCCGGTACCACCGGTGCACCGGGTGCTCCCAGGTCATCCCGATCCCGCCGAGCACCTGGATGGCGTGCTCGCAGCCGCGTACCGCCGCGTCGCGGGCGGCGACCACGGCGGCGGCGACCGCCTCGTCGACGGTCCCGTCCGGCCGCCCGTCGGCCCGCCCGGCCAGCCAGGCGGCCCGGTAGACCAGCGAATGCGCCAGCTCGACGGCCACGTAGCTGTCCGCGACGCGGAAGCTGACCCCCTGGAACGCCCCGATCGGCCGGCCGAACTGGGTACGGGTCCGGGCGTGCGCGACGGCCAGGTCGTACGCCCGGCGGGCCACCCCCAGCGCCTCGGCCGCCAGCAGCGTGTACGCCCGCCGGCGCAGCCGGCGCAGCGCCACCGGGGTGCCGGCGACGTCGGCGACCGGCTCGGCCGGAGTGTCCGCGCAGCGCAGGTCCGCCGGGCGGCGCAGCCCGTCCAGCCCGGCGCGGTCGACCACGGTCACCCCGACCGCGTCCCGACGGACCCGGAACAGCGCCACGCCCTCGGCGGTGCCGGCGGTGAGCAGCACCTCGGTGACCGCTGCCAGGTCGGGCACGAGCCGCTTCACCCCCGACACCCGCCAGCCGTCCGGGCCGGTGACCGCCCGTACCGCGCTGGTGCGGTGCGCGACGGCCAGCGTCGCGCAGTCGTCGTCGTGGCAGGCGACGGTGGCCGGCGCGGTGCCGGGCAGCGCCGCGCTCAGCGTGCTCCACCAGGGCACCGGGTGCAGCGCGTAGCCGGACTCGTCGGCCAGCACCGCCTGCTCCACCAGGCCGAGGTCGGGGTCCCGCCAGCCCAGGTCGATCAGCGGCGCCCAGCCGTCGGGGTCGTGCCCGGGGCCGTCGGCGAGCGCGGCCACCCGGTCCGGCGGGTAGCGCTCGGCGAGGTAGCCGCGGGTCACCTCCCGCAGGTGCCGCTGCTGCTCGGTGAAGCCGAACTCCATCCCGCCCCCTCGTCAGCGCCAGCGCGGCAGCCCGGCGACCCGCTCGGCGATGAGCCCGCGCAGGATCTCCGAGGTGCCGCCCTCGATGGTGTTGCCCCGGCTGCGCAGCAGCTGCCCCTGCCAGTAGCCGGCCCAGTACGCGTCCGCGCCGTCCAGCGCCGCGCGCTCGCCGAGCAGCCGGACCGCCAGGTCGCAGACCCGCTGGTGGACGTGCGACCAGTGCAGCTTCAGCACCGCGCTCTCCGGACCCGGCTCACCGGTGCGCTGCAACCCGGTCAGCGCCCGGTAGCCGGTCCAGCGCAGGGCCTGCACCTCGACGTGCAGTTGGGCCACCTCGTCGCGGACCAGCGGGTCGTCGGCGTGGCCGGTGGCCCGCACGGTGGCCAGCAACCGGTCGAACTGGACGCTGAGCCGGGCGTTCAGGGTGATGCCGAAGGTGCCGCGTTCGTGGGCGAGCGTGGTCATCGCCACCGCCCACCCCGCGTCGACCTCGCCGACCACGCAGTCGTCGCCGACCCGCACCCCGGCCAGCAGGATCTGGCCGAACTCCGCGGCGCCGTTGATCTGCCGCAGCGGCCGTACCGTCACCCCGGTGGCCCGCATGTCGAGCAGGAAGCAGGTGAGGCCCCGGTGCCGCGGCCCGTCCGGCCCGGTGCGGGCCAGCAGCAGGCAGTGGTCGGCCAGTGGGGCGTACGAGGACCAGAGTTTCTCCCCGTCGACCACGAACCCGCCCGGCACCCGGCGCGCGGCGGTGCGCACGGCGGCCAGGTCGGAGCCCGCCTCCGGCTCGGAGAAGCCCTGACAGAACACGTCGTCGCCGGCGAGGATCGCGGCCAGGTGGCGCTCCTGCTGCGCCGGGGTGCCGTACCGGATCAGGGTCGGGCCCACCATGTTCAGGCCGATCACGTTGAGCTGTTCGGGGGCGCCGGCCAGGGCGCACTCCTCGGCGAAGATGCCCTGGTGCACGGGGGAGAGGCCGCGACCGCCGTAGGCCACCGGCCAGGTGAGGCCGGCGTAGCCGGCGGCGTGCACCTGCTTGGTCCAGTCCCGCAGCGCGGCCGGGTCGCCGGGCGCACCGTCGGGCGCCGGCTCGGGTAGCCGTTCGCGCAGCCAGGCCCGCAGCCCGGCGCGGAACGCGGCCTGCTCGGTGCTGTCGTTCAGGTCCACGAGCGACACCGTAGCCACGCGTCGTGGCACCGGCTACCGTGCGCGACATGAACGCTCCGCGCACCGAGCGGTCGCCCGAGGAGGAGCGGCAGCACCGCAAGCGGCAGCTCGCCGCGACCCTGCGGATCTTCGCCCGGCTCGGCTTCGACGAGGGCGCCGGCGGGCACGTCACCGCGCGCGACCCGATCCGGCCCGACCACTTCTGGATCAACCGGTTCGGCCAGCACTTCGGTCACGTGCGGGTCAGCGACCTGCTCCTGGTCGACCACGCCGGCGCGGTGGTGGCGGGCACCGGCACCATCAACCCGGCCGGGTACGCCATCCACTCGCAGATCCACCTGGCCCGGCCGGACGTGGTGGCCGCGGCGCACACCCACTCCACGTACGGGCGGGCCTGGTCCACCCTCGGCCGGCCGCTGGACCCGATCACCCAGGACGCCTGCGCGTTCTACGAGGACCACGAGGTGCACGAGCACTACTCCGGGGTGGTGCTCGACCCGGCCGAGGGCAAGCGGATCGCCGGCACGCTCGGCGACCGCAAGGCGGTGATCCTGCGCAACCACGGCCTGCTCACCGTCGGCGGCAGCGTGGCCGAGGCGGCCTGGTGGTTCGTCTCGATGGACCGCTGCTGCCAGGTGCAGCTGCTGGCGGAGGCGGCCGGCCGGCCGGTGCTGGTCGACCCGGACGACGCCCGGGCCACCCGGGACACCATCGGCACCCCCGCGTTGGGCCGGTTGAACTTCCGGCCGCTCTACGCCGACGTGGTCCGCGCCGAGCCGGACCTGCTGGACTGACCGTGGCCCGACTCCTCGACGAGCTGGTGCGGGACCGGGCCGGCGAGCCGGCGCTGGCCGACCGGCACCGCCGGCTCGACTGGTGGGCGCTCAACGACCGGGTGAACCGGTGGCTGCGGGTGCTGCGCGACCACGGCCTGTCGGTCGGGGACACCGTGGCGGTGGTGGTCGGCAACCGGGTCGAGGTGTTCGAGGCGTTGCTCGCCGGCCTGCACGGCGGCCTGCGGGTGGTCCCGGTGAACTGGCACCTCACCGCGCCGGAGCTGCGCCACATCCTGACCGACTCGGCCAGCCGCGCGGTGCTGGTGGACGCGTCCCGGGCCGCTGTCGTCGCCGCCGCGCTGCGGCCGGACGAGTGCCCGGTCCGGCTGCTGGTCGGCGCCGCCGAGCCGCCCGGCTCCGCGCCCGTCGAGGCGTCGCCCGGCTCCGCGCCCGTCGAGGAGTCGGCGGGCCACGGCGCGGCGACCGGGTTCACCCCCGTCGAGCCGTTGCTCGCCGCCGCCGACGGGGCGGAACCGCCGGGGCAGGTCTGCGGGTCGGTGATGCTCTACACGTCGGGCACCACCGGGGCGCCGAAGGGCGTGGTCAACGGGGTGTTCCGGCAGGGCGAGCCGCTCGCCGGGGTCGGCCGGCTGCTGGCGTACGCCGGACTGGTGCTGAAGGTGCCGGCCACCGGCCGGGCCCTGCTGGTCGGCCCGTGGTACCACTCCGCCCAGCTGTACTTCGCGCTGCTGCCCCTGCTGCGCGGCTGCGAGCTGCGCATCGAGGAACGGTTCGATCCGGAACGCACGCTGCGACTCATCGACGCCGAGTCGGTCAACCTATGCCACCTGGTGCCCACCCAGTTCGTCCGCCTGCTGCGGTTGCCGGAGCCGGTGCGCCGCCGCTTCGACGGCGGCAGCCTGCGCCGGGTCTGGCACGGCGGCGGGCCGTGCGGGCCGGAGGTGAAGCGCCGCATGATCGAGTGGTGGGGCCCGGTGGTGGTGGAGTACTACGCGGCCACCGAGGGCGGCGTGGTGACCCTCATCGAGGCCGAGGAGTGGCTGGCCCGGCCGGGCAGCGTCGGGCGGGCCGTGCCACCGACCCGGATCCTGGTGGTCGGGCCGGACGGCGCGGAACTGCCCCCGGGTCGGGTCGGCCGGGTCTTCTTCCGGCGTGGCGCGGCGCAGGATTTCCACTACCACGGCGACCCCGCCAAGACCCGCGAGGCGCACCTGGCGCCGGGCGTCTACACCTACGGCGAGCTGGGCTACCTCGACGGCGACGGCTACCTCTTCCTCACCGGACGGCACAGCCAGACGATCGTCTCCGGCGGGGTGAACGTCTACCCGGCCGAGGTGGAGGCGGCCCTGCTGGCCCACGAGGCGGTGCAGGACGTGGCAGTGCTGGGGGTGCCCGACGAGGAGTTCGGCGAGCGGGTGTGCGCCCTGGTGCAACTGACCGGGCAGGGGCTCGCCGCCGCCGACGCGCCGGCCACGCTGGACCGGCACTGCCGCACCCGGCTGGCCGGGTTCAAGGTGCCCCGGGTGTGGCGGGTGGTCGACCGGCTGCCCCGCGACGAGACCGGCAAGCTGCGCCTTGAGGCGCTGCGCTCGCTCGCGCCGCGCCCGCCGGCCGCCGCGCGCACCTAGCCCCGGGTGTCGCCGGCGGCGCGCGCTCACCCGAGCCGGGTCTTCTGCACCTTCCCGAGGGCGTTGCGGGGCAGCGCGTCAACCAGGTGCACCCGGCGCGGTCGTTTGTGGACCGACAGCAGCCGGGCCACGAAGTCGATCAGCTCCGGCTCGGCCACCCCGTCGCCGACCACGTACGCGGTGACCTGCTGGCCCAGCACCGGGTCCGGGGTGCCCACCACCGCCGCCTCGCGTACCCCGGGGTGGGCCAGTAGCGCCTCCTCGACCTCCCCGGCGCCGATCCGGTAGCCGCCGCTCTTGATCAGGTCAGTCGACGCGCGCCCGACGATCCGGTGCCGACCGTCCGGGCCGATGGTGGCGATGTCGCCGGTGCGGTACCAGCCGTCGCCGGTCCGGGTGGCGGCGTCCGCGTCCGGCCGGTTGAGGTAGCCGTCGAAGAGCGTCGGCCCCCGGACCAGCAATTCGCCCATCGCCGAGCCGTCCGCGGGCAGCGGGTCGCCGTGCTCGTCGACCAGCCGGGTGCCGACCCCGGGCAGCGGCCAGCCCACCCAGCCGGCCTCGCGGGGGCCGTCCGCCCGGGCGCTCACCGTGATCAGGGTCTCGGTCATCCCGTACCGCTCGGCCACCCGGTGCCCGGTGAGCGCGCGCAGGCCGTCGAAGACCGCCGCCGGCAGCGCCGCGCTGCCGGAGACCAGCAACCGGGCCCGGCGCAGGGCGCGGGCGGCGGCCGGGTCGGCGCAGATCCGGGACCAGACGGTCGGCACCCCGAACAGCAGCGTCCCGCCGGCGGCGGCGTACCGCTCGGGGTGGGGGCGCCCGACGTGGTCCAGCCGGCTGCCGTGCCGCAGCGGTCCGAGCAGGCCCAGCACCAGTCCGTGTACGTGGAACAGCGGCAGCCCGTGCACCAGCAGGTCGTCCGGGGTCCAGGCCCAGGCGTCGGCGAGCCCGTCCAGGCAGGCGGCGATCGCCCGGCGGGAGAGCAGCACGCCCTTGGGTAGCCCGGTGGTGCCGCTGGTGTAGAGGATCAGCGCGGGCCGGTCCGGGGCGGGCACCGGGTGGCTGGTCGAGGAGCGCAGGTCCGGTGACACCGGGACCACCGGCAGGTCGCCGCCGACGTCGTGCCCGGTCGCGGCCAGCACCGCGGCCGCCGCGGAGTCCCGCAGGATGTGCTCGCGTTCCATCGGGCCGGCGTCGGGCGGCAGCGGCACCACGGTGACGTCGGCCAGCAGCGCGCCGACGATCCCCACCACGGTCTCCAGTGACGGGGTGGCCAGCACGGCCACCCGATCCAGCCCCCGGACGCGGTCGGCGACCGCCGTGGCGCTGGCCAGCAGCCGCGCCCGGGAGATCGACCGCCCGGCCACCCGGACCGCGTCCGGGCGGTCGTCCGCGGCCGTGGACAACGCCGTCAACAGGGTCACGTCGTGGACCTCCCAGACGCGGCGGGCGGTCGCCGGGGCGGCGGACCGGAGCCCCCGGTGGCGCGGGCCCGGCCCGACCGTAGCCACCACCGGACCGGGCGCACCACCCCGCCCGGGCCGCCGCCGGGCGTGGTCGTTCCCGGTCACGGCGAGCCGGCGGCGCCGGATCGACCGAGGGCCGGACGCCGAGCGTCCAGTCTGTAGGGTCTGTGGTGCGGCCCCGCGCCGCGGCCGGCTCCGCGCCGGTCTGCGAGGCGGCCTACTGTCGGGATTCTGCCTGTGCGAGCCCGCCGGTCAGCAGCACAGTGGAGGGACGGCGCATCGGCGGGCGTGGCGCCGACGGCTGCCGCGCATCCTACCGGGCCTGGGGGTGAGCTTGAGCATCACGGAGGAGGAGCCGCCCCGGACGGATGTCGCGGCGCAGGCGCTCGTCGCCGTCGTCGACGCCGACGCGCACGACGCGCTGGCCGCTGTCCCGGGGTCGATCCTGCGCGACGCCGCGGTGGCGGCGGCCCTGCTGGTGCGCGAGGCCGCGCTGCTCGCCTCCATCGTCACCCCCGACGACCGGCGTCGCGACGAGGCCGGGTCGCGGGCCGTACGGCTGCTCGGCCGGCTCTGCGACGCGGCGTACGCGGGCGAGGACCACCAGCTCAGCCAGCTGCTCGACTGGTTCGCCAGGGCGTGGCTGGGCCGCCCGTTCAACGGTGCCATCTACGGCGACCGGCACCTGCCCGAGGCAGTGCACGCCCCGCTCGCCGCACTGACCGAGCAGGCCGGCGAGGCGCCGGTGATGATCTGCGCGGCCGCACACCGGGAACTGGAACGGGTGCTGGCCGAGCTGGAGCGGGACGCGTCCCGGCTCAGCGCGATCGACCGGGAGGTGACCGGCCCGCTCTTCGTCCGGCCGGTGCGCGAGGTGATCGAGGCGGCCCGGGCCGGGCAGCCGCACGACGCCGGCCTGCTCGCCGAGCGGCCGGAGGACCTGGTGGCCGCCGTCAACCGGACGCTGCGCGAGCCGATCCCGACGAACGGCCGGCGCTGGCCACTGCTGGTACGGGCGACCGAACAGATCCAGGACCACGTACGGCGGTCGATCGAACTGGGGCGGCTCGCGCAGGGCGCCGTCGCGCCGCCCGCCGTGCCCGGTGACACCCTGCCCGCCCCGCTGGACGAACTCGTGGCCGTCGCGCTCACCGCGGCCGAGCCGCCGCCGGTCGGCGAGCGCCTCCCGGAGACGCTGGCCCGGGCCGCGCTGGCGCACGCCGGTACGCCCGAGCTGGGTTGCCGGGTGGCCGGCGTGCTGGAGGGCCTGGACATCGCGACGGCCGAGGTGGAGGAGGCCCTGTCCCCGTTGCAGGACCTGCACGAGCGGGTCCTCGAATACGCCGCCCGCTGTCCCGACGACGCCGAAGTGGAGGAGGTCGCCGCGCTGATCGGCGCGGGCATCGCCGACTGCGACCTCGGGTACGCCCGCGACGGCCTCGACCTGCTCGCCGTGACGGTGCGCGGCGCGGAGCTGCGGCGGCGGCTGACCCGGACCGGCAACCGGATCGAGGCCATGCCCCCGGACCTGGCCGGCGGCGCCGGCCCGCACCTGCGGGCCGCCCGGATCGCCGTCGCCGAGCAGCGGTTCGAGGACGCCGAGTTCCACCTGACCGAGATCGACGGGCTGACCGGTCCGCGGCCGCGGACCGGCCCGACCCCGCGTCCGCCGGCGGCGCCGGCGACCCCCTCGCTGGCGGACTTCAAGCGCCGCCGCGACGGGTCCGACGTCCCCACCCTGTCGGCGATCGAGCAGGCCGTCGCCGACGGCGACCGCGACGAACTGCTCGCGCTGGCCCGCCGCCTCGGTCGGCCCGACACCGTCGAGCTGGTCGACGCGATGATCGACCGGTTCGCCACCGACGGTGAGGTGGCCGAGGCGCTGCTCTCCGGCCTGCCGCCCCGGCAGCGGCCCGCGGTGCTGCACCGGCTGGCCGAGGTGCGCCGCGCCCGTGGCGACGAGGCCGGCGCCGAGGAGGCGGCGCGGCGCAGCCGGCCCCCGGTCCCACCGGCCGAGCTGACCGTGGCGTCCCCGCTGCCGGCCGCCGACCTGCTGGTGCCGCGGATCAACTCGTCGACCGGCGCCGACGACGCCCGTCCGTCCGCGACCGAGCTGGCCGACGCGCTGGCCGACGAGACCCGCGCCGGCTCCGCCATCTCCCTCGGCTGGGCGGTCGGCCAGTACGTCTTCGCCGGTGACCCGCTGCGCGGCCTGGAGCTGTACCGCGAGTGCGCGGAGCGCTTCTACGGCAACGCGACGTTGGCGTGGAACCTGGGCTGCGCGTACGCCGCGGTGGGCTGCCGGGACGAGGCGGTCGGCGCGCTGCGGTACTTCCTCGACATCATGGCGGACCGGGTCCCGGCGGAGCAGCGCGCGGCCCTCACCGAGTTCCTCCGCCACAACGGCGTGCCGGCGCCGGAACCGACACCGCCCCCGGTGCCGGTGGCCCTGCCGCAGCACGTCATGCAGGCGCAGGAGAAGGCCGCGAAGGCCCTCTACGAGCAGGGCCAGGCCGAGGCGGCGCTGCGCCGGATCCGGCGCCTGCTGCGGCTGGCCCCGCACTCGCCCGGCGCCTTCCTGCTGCTGCGGATCTGCCGGGAGCAGCGCTGGCTGGACCAGGCCCGCGAGGCGGTCGCGGAGATCGCGGCGGCCGGGGCCGCGAACTGGCGTCACCACTACGAGCTGGCGCGGATCGCGGTGGAGGTCGACGCCGCCGACCTCGCGGAGGAGCACCTGCGGACGGCCGCCGACCTCGGCGCGTCGATGGACGAGCTGTACCGGTTGCGGCAGCGGATCGGCGCCGGCGGGCCGGTGGCCGGGGCGCGGCTGGACGGCGCGGCGGAGCCGGCGACCGGCGCCTCGGCGCTGCCCCCGCTTCCGCAGCCCCGCGACCTCGTCCGCGAGGTGCGCGCCGCCATCGCCGACCCATACGACCCGTCGCACCTGGTGGGACTCGCGCGCCAGGCGCTCATGGTGATGCCCTCGGCCGCCACGGTGATCGTCGACGAGGTACTGGCCGCGCCGCACGCCGACGAGCTCGTCGGCGAGCTGGTGCGGTTCCTGCCGGCCGAGGGCCAGCTCACCGCCGTGCTGGTGCTGGCCCCCGAGCTGGGCCGCGCCGGCCGCACCCGGGACGCGATCGACCTGCTGCGGGGCGTGGAGACCGTGGCCCGGCCGACGGAGCTGCCCCGGGTGTGGTTGACCCTGCAACGGCTGATGCGGGACGCGGGCATCGACCCGGACGGCGAGCCGGGCGGCTGGCTCCGGTTGCCCGCCACGCCCGGACCGCCCCGATCGGACGGTCCCGCGCTCGCCCCGCCACCGTGGATCACCGAGATCGCCGTCACGTCGGGCACCCCGCCCGCCGTCCACCGGGCCCATCAGGTGCAGCTCGAGCAGGGTCCGGCGGCCGCGGCGCAGCTGTGGCGGGACGCCGTCGCCGCCGGCTTCGGGCTGGCGCTGCCCAACGCCCTCGGCACGCTGGTGCTCACCGGCCGGGCGGCCGAGGCCGTGGCGCTCTACCGGCAGACCTCCGACCGCCTCTACCTGGTGGCCAGCGCGGCCTGGAACCTCGGCTGCGCCTTCGCGTACCTCGGTGACCTGGAATCGGCCGGCGCCGCCTTCGAGTACCACACCCGGGTCACCTCCCGGACGTACCTGCCCGAGCAGCGGGCCGCGCTGGAGCGGCTCTTCGCCGAGTTGGGCCGCCCGCTGCCGATGCCGGTCGCCCACCCCGGGTGGCGTCCCGTCCCGTCGCCCCGGTCGGCGCCGGCGGGCGGCGTGTCGGCTGCCCGCGCCGTCGAGGCGTTCCGGCGCGCCCCGGACGCGCACCGGTTCATCGTCGCCAGCTCCGCCCTGCGCGCCGAGATGGCCGATGCCCCGCCGGACCGTCGGCGGCTGCTGCTGGCCCAGATCGAGGAGATGTTCGCGGAGCTGCCGTCGCCGACGGCCCACCCGTACGCCGAACACATCCGTGCCCTGGCGCTCGCCGGAGAGGACCAGCGGGCGTGGACGATGGTGCTGGACTGCCTCGACCGGTTCGACCTCGCCGCGGAGCTGCTCGCGCCGGCCCTGGCGCTGGCCACCGGCCGGGCCCGGGTGACCCAGCTCGAGGAGATCCTGACCCGGCAGGCGGACGGCGGGGACTACACCCGCTACCTCACCCTGGCCAAGCTCGCCCGCAAGCGGGGCGACGGCCCGGCCCGCCGGCGGTACGCCGAGGCCGCGCTGCTGCACAACCCCTCCTCGGCGGAGGCGCGCAAACTGTTGGGCAGGGGCGCCCCGCCGGCCGAGAACAGGCCGATCTGGGAACGCCGGTCCGCCCTCGAGGACCTGGTCCGGTCGATGACCACCCGAGAACCCGTCGAGGTGCTCAAGCAACTGCCGGACTACTCGGCCGAGATCAAGCGGCTGGAGAGCCGGGCGGTCGACGTGCTCACCCCGTACCCTCCGTGCGACGAGTTCCTGGACATCGAGGACGAGGCCCGACCCGCGGTGGACGCCGGGATCCGGGCCGCGCGCCACGAGGACTGGCCGCTCGCCGCGACCGAGTTCGGCGCGGCGCTGCAGCTCCAGCCGCGGCATCTCGGCGTGGCCCGGAACACCGCTGGCGCGTTCATCCGCCTCGGGCGGCTGTCGGACGCCCGGGCCATCGCCGAGTCGATCTCCTACAGCCACCACGGCAGGCTGCTGCTCGCGCAGCTCGCGTACGCCGAGAAGGACCTGGACCGGGCCGCCGACCACCTGGCCGAGCTCTCCGTGGCCGGCGTTCCGGAGGCGAACGCGTACGCGTTCGGCCTGGCCGGCCTGCGCCTGCACCTGCAGAACCGGCCCCGGGAGGCCGCCGAGGCGCTGCTGCGCCGCGCCGAGGACGCCCTGCCCGGCCGCCCCGAGTTCTCCACCGCGATGGCCGCGGTGATCGCCGACAGCCACGGTCACGACGATCTCGTGCGGCGGGCCGTCGGCCTGCTGTTCACGCCGCGCCTGACCAGCCGACAGGCGGTCGACTGGGCGATCGAGCGGCAACGGTTGGAGGCGCTCGGCGCGCCGCACGCGCCCGAGCTGCGCCCCGCCGACCTGGAACGGTTGGTGGACCACTTCGCCGGCCAGGATCCGGTCCGGCTGCGGAACTTCCTCGACCGGCTGGCGGACCGGCTGCCCGCCGCCCGCAACCGCGAGGTGCGGCTGCTCCGCGCGCGGGTCGCCGAGGAGTGCGGCCTCATCGAGGACGCGTTCGCGGCCCGGTTCGGTCTGCTCGACCCGAACGCCCGGGACCGGCGGGCCATGCTCGACGACCTCACCGCGTTCTGCGAACGCACCCTCTACCTGGAGGGGCTGGACCGGGTGCTCGAGGTCAAGCGGGAGTGGCAGCTGCTCACGCCGGTGGACAGCGACCGGGCGGAGGCGCAACGCAGCAGCATCGAGTACCGCAGGTCGGTCTACCGCGAGAAGATCAACGCCACCCTGTGGGAGATCCAGCGGATCAGGACCGACGACGACATCGCCCGGGTCGAGCCGCCCCTGGCCGCGCTGACCGACCGGCTGCTCGGCTTCACCGAGGGCACCGGCGTCGCCCAGGCGGTCCACCGGCTCGCCGGGTTGTGGCGGCGCTGCGTGGAGCTGCTGCCCCAGGTCGGTGGCCCGGTCACCGACGTCGGGCTGCGCAGCGAGCTGCTGACCGTGCTGCGGCAGATCCGCTCGCTGCAGACCGGCCTCGGCTCCCCGGTGGTCGAGGAGGCGGCGGCCACCGTCGGCAAGTGGCTGTACGGGCGGTGGGAGCAGATCGCCCGCGACCAGCGCAGCTCCACCGGGGCGATCGAGGTGAACGTGCTCGCCGCCACCCGGATCGTCGGCGGGCCGGTGGAGGCGGTCGTCGAGTTCACCGCGCACGTCGAGGTCCGGGAGCTGCGGGTGCGGCTCGGCGGCCAGACCACCAACCTCGGGCGGATGGACGCCGAGGAGCAGCGGACCGAGGGGTTCTGCGCGGACGTCGCCGCGGACGACGTGAGCCTGACGGTGACCTTCCAGACCGCCGACGGCCTGCGCGACGAGATCGTCCGGCAGCTCGCCCTCGAGGTGGGCGACCAGCACGAGCATCCGGTCCGGTCGCTGTTCACCCCGAACGTCACCGCGACCGGGGACATGTTCTTCGGCCGCAACGCCGAGCTGGAGAAGCTGCGCCTGGAGTACGGCGAGGCGCACACCCGCAACGCCACCATCCGCAGCCTGACCGGGCCGCGGAAGGTCGGCAAGACCTCCCTGCTGCAGTGGCTGGAGACGGACGGCCCGCCGGAGAGCTGGAAGATCCCGTACGTGCTGCCGATCTACCTGGACGTCAGCTCGTTCCCGTCGGGTGCGCACCCGCTGGGCCGCATCGGCCGGGCCATCGCCTCGGCCGCCGAGGCGCTCGCCGCGCAGGGCCGGTTCACCGACCCGGTCCCGCCGCCGCCGGCCGAGCCGGACGACGCGCAGGCGTTCATCCGCTGGTGCCGGCGGCTGCGGGCCGCCTGCGCCGAGCGGCTCGGATTCCTCGTCATTCTCGACGAGGTGCAGGAACTGCTGAAGGACCTGCACGCCCGGCAGGAGCTGGGTCCGGTGGCCGCCAGCCTGCGGACGATCGCCAACAGCGGAGCCGTCGCCCTGCTGCTCTGCGGTTCGTGCACCGGCGCCACGCTCAAGGCGCTGCTCGCCGGTACCGCGCTGCAGGACGAGTTGCAGACCGAGACGCTCGGCTACCTCGACCGCCGGGCGACCGAGCAGGTCTTCGAGGAGGGCTTCGCCGGGACGGCCCGCATCCTGCCGGAGGCCAGGGCCGAGGTGTGGCGGCTGACCGAGGGCCACCCGAACCACATCCACCACATCGGCAAGGACGTCGCCCTGCGGCTCACCACCGATCGCCGACGGCTGGTCACCCGGAGCCTGGTCGGCGAGGTCGGGCTCGCCATGGCGAAGACGTCGGCCGCCACCATCGGCATCGTCAAGCTGGACACCGAGGGGCCGGACGGTCGTGACCTGCTCGTCCAACTCGCCAACCGGGCGCAGGGGGCCATCGACCTCGGCGAGACGGCCGAGCTGAAGCGCGAACTCGACGCGCGGCACATGGACCAGATCGATCGCTACCTGCTGATCGGCCTGCTGCGGGTGGACCGCGAGCAGTACCGGTGGGCGAACGAGATCATCAACCTGCACGTCCAGCACTTCGCGGAACGGCAGTTCTCCCAGTTGCGGTTCACCATCGAGGAGAGCCACCTGCACGCGAGCCAGTACGAGACCCAGCGGACGTACTCGCTGGGGCCGTGCCGTACCCGGCTGGTGATGCGGGAGGGGCAGCTGTTCACCGCGAAGCGGGTGACCCACACGACCGACACCGGCGGGCGGTCGCGGGCCGACTCGTCGGCGCTGACCGGCGACGAGACCGCCAAGCTGGTCGACGAGTTCCTGACCTACCTGTCCCGCACGCCGCTGACCGGGGTGCCCCGGTACGTCGGCCGGGAGGGGGACTGGTTCCTCTTCGACCACGCCGAGGGCCGCTCGCTGGCGGAGATCGCCCGGATGCAGCGCGACGTGCCGACCGAGCCGTACAAGCTGGTCCGGTGGATCGCGGCCGCGTGCGACGTGGTGGAGCGGGTGTTCCGGCTGCGTGGGATCACCCATGGCAACATCAAGCCGGGCAACGTGATCGTGGACGACACCACGGTCAGCGTCGTCGACTGGGGTCGCGGCACCCAGGACGGGTCGGCCAACCCGATCAGCGGCGGCACCCCCGGCTACCTGAGCCCGGGCTATCTGCGCCGGCTGGACCAGGACGAGGGCGGCGCGCTGCCGACCGACGACGTCTTCGCCCTGGGCGTCGTGCTGTACCAGATGCTCGACCCGAACGGCGAGCTGCCCTACGGCACCGAACTCGCCGACCTCGACACCGCCGGCCGGCCGGCCGGCGCCCGGCCGTTGCCGGTGGAGTTGCCGCTGATGGCCTGCCTGACCCGGGCCATCGCGCTGCGCGACGAGGACCGCTACGTGACGGCCGGCGACTTCGCCCGGGACCTGCGGTTGGCGGTGCCGGAGGCGGCACCGGAACGGCCGGCCGAGTTTCCACCCGCGCCCGCGCCACCCCGCACGGCGGGCCAGAGCCTGATCATCCACAGAGTCGAGGAGATGAACGTGACGAAGGACGGGATCAGCATCGAGGGCAGCTCGGTCACGGGTTCGGTGGTGGGAAACCGGAACCGGATCGGGACCTTCGCGGTCAACGCCGGGGTGGAGACCTCGGAGCTGACGGCCCGGATCGCGCAGCTCGAGTCCGCCGTCGAGGCGCTGCGCGCCGAGCTGCCCGCGGGGGTCGCCGACGGCGTGGCCCGGGACCTGGCGGCGTTCACCGGCGAGGCGACCGCGGAGGCGCCGCGCCCGGACCGGCTCCAGCGCATCGGCGCGGACATCGTGGACGCCGCGGAGACGGTGCCGGCGTCCACCCCGCTCTTCCAGCGGGTCGGGTTGCCCGTGATCACCCTGGTCAACGAGATCATCAACATGATCGCCGGCTGACCGCCGCGCGGGGCCGGGGCGCCCGCCCCCGTTCGCGTCCTACCGGGAGACGTGCTGCGTCTCGGCGAACTCGTCGTCGCCCTCGTTCCAGCGCATGACCACGGCGAACGCGCGGCCGTCCCCGAGCGCGCCCATCAGTGGCCAGGAGAACTCGCTGCGCGGGATGATGTCCGGGGTTTCGTCGCCGTACAGCCGGGGCGGGGTGCCCTGGCCGGCGAGGCTCTCGACGCTGACCCGCACCCGGTGCGCCGCCGCCTCCCCGGCGTTCGTGACGACCAGCCGTTCCCGCCGGGTCCGGTACCGCACCGCACCGCGGTCGTCCCGGTACTGCTCCCGCTCGCTGTCGTACCGCGCGCGCAGCACGGCGCGTTCCCGGCCGCTCGGGCGGCGGGGCACGGCGCCGAGGCCGAGCAGGTCCAGATCGCCCTCGATCGCCTGCCGCACCTGGTGCCCGAGGTCCTCCGGGCTGGCGTACGTGCCGAGCAGCCCCAGTTTGGACAGTTGCTCCTGGAACGACCGCAGCGCATGCACCTGCTCCAGGTCCGCGTCGCGCGGGATGGGTTCGGTGGAGAAGTAGACGTGCACCGGTTTGCCCGCGGCGTGCGACCGTTCGATCTCCTCGGCGGTGCCGGACACCGCCGCCGCCGTCGCCATGCCGAGCCGCGAGTCGAACAGGGCGATCACGATGTCGGCGCGGTCGACGAGCTGGTCGTTGATGACGCTCTGCGCGCTGCCGCCGAGCCGGGGCACCGCGTTGGTCTCCCACCGCCGGGGGAGCAGCACCACCTGTTCCCGCTCGGCCCGGGCGGCGTTCCAGCCGTGCAGGGCCTCGGTCACCGCGTCGCGTTCCGCCGTGGTGTCTCCCGGCGAGGCGATCAGCACCCGCAACACGTGCGCACTGAAGGGCATGGCGACCAACGTAGCGGACCGCGACGACGGCCGGACCGGGCCCGTCAGCCGCTGGCCGCGCCACCCGTCCGCGGCTGGCCAGTGACCGCGCGTCCCCGGCCGGATCCCCGCCCGGGCCCGGCCATCGGGCCGGTCATGCCGTCGTCAACCGGGCGCGTCGGTCCGTTCCAGGAAAAGCAGTTGGGCCCGCTTCTCGGGCAGGTCCACCTGCGGGCCGGCGACGAATCCGCAGCGCAGCAACCGGCGGATCGCCCGCTCGTTGCGCGCGTCCGGCTCCACCACGATCCGGCGCCGGTCCGGATCGGACAGGACGAAACGGAGCATCTCCGCGACCACGGTGGCGGTGAACCCGTGCTCGGTCGACGTCGGCGGGCCGAGCAGCAGGTGGATGCCGTAGTCGCCGGGGCGTACGTCGTAGCACTCGCCGACCGGGTCGGCGTACGGGTCGTAGGTCTGCAGCAGCGCGACCGGCACGCCGTCCCGGTGCACCAGGTACGCGTGGTGCGTACCCAACGAGTCCAGGTACCGGTAGATCTCCGCGACCCGCTCCCGGTCGGCGTCGAGCATCCCCCAGAACCGGGCCCGCTCCTGGCTCACCCAGCCGTGCAGCAGGTCGATGTCGGTGTCCGGGTCGACCGGCCGGATGGTCACCGCCCCGAAACCGGGAACGTCCCGGGCGTACCGGTGCGGATCGGCGACGCGCTGCTCAGCGTTCATCTCACTCCTCGGTGAGCTGGTCCCAGTCGGTGATCACCCGGGCCAGTCGCCCGGCCAGCCAGAGCGGCTGCTGGTCGTGGTGGTGCGGGTCGTCGGGCACACCGGAGGCGCCGTGCGGCACCACCCAGCGGCTCTCCTCGCGCCGGGCCAGGTCCCAGACGTACCGGGCGACCGGGGCGCGCAGGCAGGCGTCGGTCACCCCGGGCACGCTGGAGGTGGCCAGCACGCAGTCGTGGTCGCCGGCCAGCTCCGGCCCCGGCGCGGCGTCCGGCTCGGGCAGCGCGCGCCACGGCGCGAGCCGGTGCCGCTCGCCCCAGCTGCCGCCGGGGTCGGCGGCCACCTCCTCGACCGCCGCCCGCACCAGCGCTGGCCGGTCCACCTCGGGCAGTCCGGTCCGCAGCAGCGCCTCCAGCGCGTAGCCGACCCGTGGGGCGAGCGCCAGCCAGGGCCGGAACAGCTCCGGGTAGGCCGGCGGGTCGGCCAGCGCGGCCAGCGCGGGGTGGGCCACGAACCGCCGGACCACCGCGGCGCGCAGCGCGGCGAAGGCGCCGGCGTCCACACTGCCGGCGTCCATCCGGCGGTCCCAGCGGCGCAGCCGCTCGCGCAACGCCGCGGCCAGCGGGCTCAGTCCGGTGAGCCCGTCGAGCAGTGCCAGCAGCGGCTCGGCCGAGGCCAGGTGGGTGTCGGTGTGCACCCGAACCATCTCCTCGGCCCGCCAGGCGGTCGACGCGTCGAGCAGGTGGCGGATCCGGTCGGCCCGGTGCGGCGGGGCGAACTCCACCCCGAGCGGCGCGGCCAGGCCGCGCTGGTTCGCCATCACCGCGACGCCGTCGACCTCGGCCCGGGGGAGCGGGCGGTGCCAGCCCTGCCAGGCGTGTCCCGGCTCCCAGGCCGGCACCACCCGCAGCCGGTTGTCCGGGTGCCGTACCGGCACCGCGCCGGCGACCCGGTGCAGCAGGCCCCCGGCGGTGTCCGCCGCCTGCACCACGTTCACCGGCTCCACCCAGTGGTCGAAGGCCGCGTCCACATCGGCGACGGTACGCGCCCGCAGCAGCGCGGGCAGCGCGGCGAAGCCGAGCTCCCCGGTGACCCGGGGCGGGTAGCGCAGGCTGACCGCCGTCCCGTCGTCCGGGCCGCCGGCGATCACCGGGCCCCGGTCGGTCTCCACCACCTCGACCTCGACCGGCGCCGACCCGGCCACCTCGATCGTCTCCAGGTGTGCCCGGACCGGCCGCCAGCCGTCCGGCCCGTACGCTTCCACCGCCGCGCCGCGCCGGCGCAGCCGCTCGGCGTACAGGTCCTGGTAGTCGGCCATCGCGTTGGTGATCGCCCAGGCGACCTCGCCGGCGTGCCCGAAGTGGCCGATCCCGGGCACCCCGGGCACGGCCAGCCCCAGCACGTCGTACTCCGGGCAGGCGAGCCGGACCTGCTGGTAGATGCCCGGGTCCTCGACGAAGCGGTGCGGGTCGCCGGCGAGCAGCGCCGCCCCGCTCGCGGTGCGCTCACCGGCCACCAGCCAGCCGTTGCTGCCGGAGGTGGCCGGCCCGTCGGTGTGGAAGAGGGTGACCGCGGCGTCCCCGAGCCGCCGGGCCACGTGCTCGCGCCACAGCTTGCCGGGGAAGCCGGCGAAGAGGATGTGGTGGCTCAGCCAGAGCGCCAGCGGGGTCCACGGCTGCCAGCGGCCGGGAGCCAGGCCGGTGGCGGCGAACTCCGGGGCCCGGGCGGCGCCCTCGGCGAGGCCGGCGTTGACCCCGTCGACGTAGTGCCCGACCCAGCTCGCGGTGGTCGGGTCGAGGCCGGCGTGGCAGCGCCGGGCGGTGTCGTCCAGCCGGACCCGGCGGGCGAACCGGTCCCACTCCACCGCCTCGGCGCCGAGGAACGCCGCGCTGGTGCCCTGCGACCGGTGCCGCTCGACCTCCAGCTGCCAGGCCCGGTCGACGGCGGCGTTGCGGCCCTGCGCGAAGGCCAGCTCGTCGGCGCTGTCCGCGCGCAGGTGCGGCACCCCCCAGGCGTCCCGGTAGACCCGGATGCTCATCGCCGGCTCCCGCCACCGGCCGGACGATCGGGCGCGCCACGCCGGGCTGCCCGGTCGGTCACCACGCCACCGCACCGCGCGGTCGGGTCGCTCACGGCGCCACCGCACCGGCTCGACGGCGGGCGGCGGGCACGACCAGCGGGGTGCCGCTCTCCGGGTCCTCGATGACCCGGCAGGGCAGCCGGAACACCTCCTCGACCAGCTCGGCGGTGACCACCTCGGCCGGCGGCCCGGCGGCCACCACCCGCCCCTCGCGCATGGCGATCAGATGGGTGGCGTAGCGCGCCGCGTGGTTCAGGTCGTGCAGCACCGCCACCAGGGTGCGGCCCTGCTCCTCGTGCAGCCGGGCGCAGAGGTCGAGGATCTCGATCTGGTGGGCGATGTCGAGGTACGTGGTCGGCTCGTCCAGCAGCAGCAGCGGCGTCTGCTGGGCCAGCGCCATGGCGATCCAGACCCGCTGCCGCTGCCCGCCGGAGAGCTCGTCGACCGCGCGGTCGGCGAGGTCGGCGACGCCGGTGGCGGCCATCGACTCGGTCACGATCCGCTCGTCCTCGCGCGACCACTGCCGCAGCAGCCGCTGGTGCGGGTAGCGGCCGCGGGCGACCAGCTCGGCGACCCCGATCCCGTCCGGCGCGATGGACGACTGCGGCAGCAGCCCGAGGGTCCGCGCGACGCTGCGCGCCGAGCGCCGGTGGATGTCCTCCCCGTCCAGCAGCACCGCCCCGGCGGCCGGCCGCAGCAGCCGGGACAGCGCGCGCAGCAGGGTCGACTTGCCGCACGCGTTCGGGCCGATGATCACCGTGAAGGACTGGTCCGGCACGGCGACCGTCAGGTCCTGCGCGACGGTGCGGCGCTCGTAGGCGAGCGTCATCGCCTCGCCGCTGAGCCGGTGGGCCTGCATGGTCGGTGCTCCGTTCTCGTTCGTGGTCGTCACAGCCGGCCGGCCTTCCGTTCGGTGGCGAGCAGCCAGACCAGGTAGCCGCCGCCGATCACGCCGGTGACCACGCCGACCGGCAGCTGGTGCCCGCTGAACGCCCGCTGCGCCACCTGGTCGGCGCCGACCAGCAGCGCAGCGCCGACGGCCATCGCGGGCAACAGGCTCGGCCCCGGCGCCCGGGTCAACCGGCGGGCCAGGTGCGGCGCGGTGAGCGCCACGAACGAGACCGGCCCGGCGGCGGCCGCGGCGAGGGAGACCAGCAGTACCGCCGCGCCGAGCAGCAGCAGCCGCACCCGCTCCACCGGTACGCCCAGCGCGCTGGCGGCGTCGTCGCCCAGCTCGATCATGCGCAGCGCCGGCCCGCAGCAGAGGAACACCACCGGCACCAGTACCGCCAGCGCGACCAGCAGTGGCAGCGCGTTGGCCCAGCCCCGACCGTCCAGGCTGCCGGTGAGCCAGAGCACGGCCCGGGCCGCGTCCATCAACGGCGCCCGGGTCAGCAGGTAGCCGTTGACCCCGGTGAGGATCGCGGTGACCCCGATGCCGACCAGGATCAGCCGGAAGCCGGGCAGGCCGTGCCGCCAGGCCAGGGCGTGCACCAGCACCCCGGTGACCAGCCCGCCGGCCACCGCGGCCGCGCCGAGCGCCAGGCTGCTGCCGCCGGCCACCACCACCAGCAGCGCGCCGGTGGACGCGCCCTGGGTGAACCCGAGCACGTCCGGACTGCCCAGCGGGTTGCGTACCAGCGACTGGAAGACCGCGCCGGCCAGGGCCAGCGCGGCGCCGACACAGACGGCGGTGACCAGCCGGGGCAGCCGCAGCTCGGTGACGATGAACTCCTCCGCCGGGCTGCCGCCGCCGGCCAGCGTGCGCAGCACGTCGGCGGCGCTCATCGGGTAGTCGCCGCTGCCCAGGGCGAGCACGCCGAGGGCCGCGGCGAGCAGCGCGCAACCGGCGCCGACGACGAGCGCGCGCGGGCGCAGGCGCAGCGACACCCCGCCCGGGGTCCGCAGGACGATCACGGGTGGGCCACCCTTCCCCGCCGGATCAGCCACAGGAACAGCGGCCCGCCGAGCACCGCGGTCACCATGCCGACCTGGAGTTCGCCGGGGCGGCCGAGCACCCGGCCCAGCACGTCCGCGCCGAGCAGCAGCACCGGCGCGAGCAGCGCGCAGTACGGCAGCAGCCAGCGCAGGTCCGGCCCGGTCAGCGCGCGGACCAGGTGCGGCACCAGCAGCCCGACGAAGACGATCGGACCGCAGGCCGCGGTGGCCGCCCCGCAGAGCAGCGTGATCGCGGCGATCACCACCGCCCGGATCAGCGCCGGGCGGGCGCCCAGCGCCCGCGCCGAGTCGTCGCCGAGGGCCAGGGCGTTCAGCGGGCGGGCCGCGACCAGGGCGACCAGCAGGCCCGCGCCGATGAACGGCAGCACCCGCAGCACCGTCGCGGTCTCGGCGCTGGCCAGCGAGCCGACCGTCCAGAACCGCAGCCGGTCCAGCGACGCCGCGTCGAGCAGCATCACCGCGCTGACGTACGAGTAGAGGGTGGCGTTGAGCGCCGCGCCGGCCAGCGCGAGCCGGGCCGGGGTGGCCGCCCGGCCGCCGCCGACCGCGTACACGCCAGCGGTGACGGCGGCGGCGCCGAGCAGCGCGAACCAGACGTAGCCGTCGATCGCGGTGACGCCGAGGAAGGCGGCGGCGGTGGCGACCGCCGCGGCGGCGCCGGCGTTGATGCCGAGCAGGCCGGGGTCGGCGAGCGGGTTGCGGGTCAGCGCCTGCATCACCGCCCCGGCCACCCCGAGGGCGGCGCCGGCGAGCAGGCCGAGCAGCGTACGCGGCAGCCGCATCCGGTGCACGACGGCGTACTCGGCCGAGTCGGGATCGAGCAGCCCGTGCCACACCTCGGCGAGCGGCAGCTGCTTGGCGCCGACGGCGATGCTGAGCACGGTGACGGCGACGAGCAGCAGCAGGGCGACGACCAGACCGGCGGCCCGCAGTGCGGCACGGCCGCTTCGGGGCGGCGGCGGCACGGCCGGGGTCACGGACAGGTCACCGCTGCATGGTGACTGGATGACGGACAGTGTGAACTCCGATTGGGGGGCGCCGAACTTGACAGGCGATTAGGTTAGGTTAACCTAACCGGGCTGTCCACGGTCACCCCCTCCGACCCTGATCGAAAGACGACGTCATGCCTGATCCCGTGTCCGCCCGTCGACTCTCCCGCCGCGGCCTGCTGGCCGGTGGCGCCGCCACCTTCGCCGCGCTGCTCGCCGGCTGCGGTGGCGACGGTGACTCCGCATCTCCGGCGGCCAGCAAGGGTTCCGGCCCCTGGTCGTTCACCGACGACCGCAACGAGAAGGTGAGCGCCGGCACCCGGCCGACCCGCGTGGTGGCCTTCACCGGGACCGCGGCGGCGCTGGTCGATTTCGGACTCGACACGCAGGTGGTCGGCGTCTTCGGGGAGACGAAGCGAGCGGACGGCACTAAGGACCCGCAGGCTGGCGACCTGAACGTGGAGAGCGTGGAGATCCTCGGCAACGTCTGGGGTGAGTTCAGCGTCGAGAAGTACGCGGCCCTGCGCCCGGAGCTGCTGGTCACCCACATGTACGACCCGGGCGCGCTCTGGTACGTGCCGGACGAGAGCAAGGACAAGATCCTCCCGCTGGCCCCGAGCGTGGCCGTCACCACCGCCCGGGTGCCGATGACCAAGCCGATCGAGCGGTACGCCCAGCTCGCCGAGTCGCTCGGCGCCGACCTGTCGGCCAAGAAGGTCACCGACGCCAAGGCCCGCTTCGAGGCCGCCGCCGAGTCGGTCCGGCAGGCGGTGAAGACCAACCCGGGCATCAAGGTGATGGCCGCCTCCGGCAGTCCCGACCTGTTCTACGTCTCCAACCCGAAGGTCAGCACCGACCTGATGTACTTCGCCGAACTCGGGGTCGACATCGTGGTGCCCACCAAGCTCGAGACGGGCGACTACTTCGAGGCGCTGAGCTGGGAGAACGCCAACAAGTTCCCGGCCGACCTGATCCTGCTGGACAACCGCAGCACGGCTCTGCAGCCCAAGGACCTCGCCGCCAAGCCGACCTGGGGGCAGCTGCCGGCCGTCAAGGCCAACCAGGTCACCCCGTGGGACGCGGTGCCCCGCTTCTCGTACGCCGGCGCGGCGCCGCTGCTGGAGAACCTGGCCAAGGCGATCCTGGCCACCAAGAAGGTCAGCTGACAGCGGTCGCCGTCCGCGACCGGTTCCAGTTCCGGCGTCACCCGCCCGTCACAGGCCCGCGCCGACCTCGGTCGGCGCGGGTGGCGGGCGGTAGCGGTCGGGAGAGGGCCCGAGGGTCAGGCGGCTCCCGGGACGGTGGCGTTCGGGAACTCCTGGTACATGACGTGCAGGCCGACCCGGCCGAGGGTGGGGTGCCGGAACGCGCCCGGCACGGTGCCGACCACCGCGAAGCCCTCCCGCCGGTACAGCTCGACGGCGGCGGTGTTCGTCGCCACCACCGCGTTGAACTGCATCCCGGCATAGCCGCGCGAGCGGGCCCAGTCCAACGTGTACCGGCACAGGGCCGTGCCCACACCCCGGCCACGCGCCTCCCGAGCCACCATGAAGCTCGCCGTGGAGACGTGCGAGCCGGGCCCCGGGCGGTTGGTGCCCATCTTGGCGGTGCCGAGCACCGCCCCGCCGTCCACCGCGACCACCGTGAGTCCCGGCGGCTGCTCCACCCACATGTCGTACGCCTGACCGGCGGTCATCGCCGGGTCGTAGGGGAAGGTCTCCTGCGCCCGGATCACCTCGTGGAGGATCGGCCACACCTGGGGCCAGTCGGACTGCGTGAACGGCCGGATCTGCACGGCGAGCACCCTAGAGGCCGCCCACCGGAGCCGGCAAAGCCTTTCCGCCGGCCCGGTGCGCTGCCGGCGCTCCGGATCTCCGACCTCGGGACACGGCGAAGGGCCGGCCCCCGGGTTGGGGGTCGGCCCTTCGTGGTGTTGCTTGTTCGCGTGTCAGGCGGCGTAGCCGCGGGTGGCGATCCAGTCGGCGAGGTTGTCGATGCTCATCCGGTAGCTGGCGGTGTTCGGGTTCGCCGAGTCGGCGATGGTCACCGTGTTGCCGCCGTCGCGGTAGCCGACGACGCTGATGTAGTGCCCGCCTTCGAAGGAGTGGGTGTTGCCGTCGGTGTCGGTGGCGGTGCCGGCGATGTTGGCGACCACGGCGCGGCCTTCGTCGACGGCCTTGACCACGTCGGCGCGCAGCTTGTCGGTCTGCTTGTCGTCGGCGGCGCGGTCGCGGATCTCGACGCTGCGGTAGACGTCCTTACCGGTTTCCTTGTTCAGGACGGGGGTGATGTCGTTGATGGAGTTGGTGCCGGCCTCGGTGGTGCCCATTTCCTCGGCCATGGCGTCCATGTTGATGTTCTTGCCCTGCACGGACAGGGCGTTGCGGGCGGCGGCGGGGCCGCAGTAGTAGAAGTTCGGCTGGGCCTCGTAGCGCACGCCCAGTTCCCGCTCACCGTTCTTGCGGTCGGTGGTCACCGAGGTGGTCGGCTTCTCGGCCGCGAAGACGGCGGTGCTGGGGGCGGCGATGGCGCCGCCGGTGAACGCGAGGCCGGCGGCGGTCAGGGCGGTCTTACGCAGGATGTCGGTACGCATGGTGATCACAAGCCTTTCGATCCGGGGGAAACACGGCACACCCAAGGGGGATGGGTGGGCCGCGCGGTGAGGAAAGGGTCGTGCGAAAGGGTGGATCGCTCCGGGCGACGCCGGGCGACCGGGGGTGTAACCCATCCGGGCAGGCCCGCCATTTCCGGGGGCTCCGAGGCCGGGTGTATCGGCGGCCTGCTTCGGCCGTCCGGGGTTGTTCAACGACCCGGGCCGGCCGGCCATTCCGGGCGACTCCAGGGGGCCTGCTCGACCCGTCCGGGGATTGGTCAACGACCCGCGGCCGGTAGGCATTCCGCCCTGCAATCCGGCCGGGCCGCTCCACCCGCATGCCAGCACCGCGGGGGTGTGGCGCGGGTATGCCATGTTCAACGACCCCGACCCGCCCCCGATTCCACCCCCAGCGTGGCCCCGCCCACCCCACAGCCGCACCCAAACTACCCAACCGGCACAGCCGGACACACACCGAAACGGACATTCCGGCCCTCGCCCGGCATCACGACTGCACCGGCCCGCCGGCGCAAGCGTGGGCCGACCGGCACGCTGTGGAGCTGATGTCGCCAACGACTCACCACGCACCCTGGTGATCCACACCAGATACGGGACGTGCGGGTGTCCTCGAGCCATCAATGGCGCCACATGCCGCAACCGGAGTCGATCACGACGGAAGGACCAACGCGGCGTGAATCGGCCAGGCACACGCAAGATGACACAACCGCATATTCATGACGCAGCGGCATCACGGCCGGCGCGGACCGCCCGCCCGGGCCACGACACGTCCGGCCGCCCGGGCCACGCGAACTGCACGAGCAGTCCATCACGCGGCATCACGGCCGGCGTGGACCGCCCGCCCGGGCCACGACACGTCCGGCCGCCCGGGCTACGCGACCTGCACGAGCAGTCCACCGCCACGACCAGGAGCGGCCGCAAAACCGTCCGCCGCCCCTTCAGGCCACCACCACTCGCCCGTCAGGTCACCGCGCCGGGATCAGTCGTGGGACAGGGCGGTGAGTTCTTCGTCGAGCAGGCGGGCGAGCCCGACGCGCCGGTCGGGGTGGCTGTCCGCGGTCATCCCACGGCTGGGCATCTCGACGGTCATCAGCAGGTAGAGGTGCATCCGGTAGAGCCCGAGGCGGCGCCGAAGGTTGGCGTCGAAGACCGGCGGGTCGTCCGCAGCGGCGGCGTACCCATGGAGGAACGGATGGTCCGGCTCGTCCTCCGCCCGGCGGAGCAGCAGGGGGGAGACCAGATCCACCATGGGATCGCCGAAGAGGTAGCGCTCCCCGTCGACCAGCCCGCACATCCGGTACGAGCCGCCGCCGGCCGGCTCGGCGAGCACGTTGCCGTCCCAGCCGTCGAAGTGCACCAGCGCCGGGCGGCGTACCTGGTCGAGCAGCCGGCGGTGCCGCCGCACCACGGACCGGATCCGCTGCGCCGGCACGGGTACGCCCCAGTCGACGCCGTCGGCCAGCAGCTCCTCGATCATCGCCGTGAACGCCTCGGCCCAGGTCGACCCGCCGGTACGTCCGTCGTCGTAGCCGAAGCGGTCGCCGGTGACCCGGTGCACCTCGGCCAGCGCCGTTCCGAAGTCGTACCGGGCCCGGTCACCGTCCCCTCCGGACGCCGCCAGGTCGCTCAGCGACCGGCCGGGCAGCCGGCCGGTGACGAGCCACTCGCCCAGCACCGGATCCACACCGTGGTGCAGCACCGGCGGTACGGGAACCCGCGGCGCGTGCGTCGCCACCAGCCGGAAGTAGCGGGCCTCGGCGGCGGTGAGGCCCTGCTCGTAGCGCAGCAGCGGGACGGTGGGCGGCGGGGCGACCTTCACGACAACCTCACGGCCGTCGTCGAGGCGGACCCACCAGACGGCGGCGAAGCCGCCCCCGGCCAGCGGGCCGCAGGCCGCCACGCCACGGTCCGGCCCGAACGAGGCACGGACGTAGTCGGCCAGGTCGGCGGCGGAGAGGACGCGCTGGGTGGGACTCGGCCCGCTCATCGCGCGCCCGGCCGCGCCATCCGTGTCACCGGGCCAGACTAGTGCGCGCCCCCGCGCTCCGTCCGCCCCGCGCACCCGCCGACCGGTACCCGGCACCGGCGCTGCCCGTCGCGCTCAACCCTTGCGCGAAGCCCTTGCGCTGCGACGTTTGCGCCCAGCCCTCTTCGCCCAACCTCCTGCGCCTGGTACCCGACGTGTTTGCTGCGAGCGGCGCCCGGGCGGCTGAGTCGTCTGCGACATCAGCTCCAAAGGGCGCCAGCCCCTACTCCAGCGACCGGCCAGCCTGTGCGTCAGCCGAGGCGTATCTGTGCCGGCTGCTCGACCGGTGCCTTCCGCGCGCGACCGTCACCGTCGGTCCCGGCGGTCCCGGCGGTCCCGGCGGTCCCGGAGGTCCCGGCGGTCCCGAGGGGCGGGGCCGGCATGACCGGCGCGTCCCGGCCGGTGCCGTGCCGGCTGTCGCCGTCGCCGCGCCCGTCGCCACCCGCGGACTCCTCGTGGTAGTCCTGCTCGACGTTGACGGACCAGACGTCGTGGCGGGTGCCGCAGGCGATATTCTCCGCGGTGAGCATGGCGGTCAACATCGAGTGGTCCTGATTGTTGTACCGGTGCATGCCGTTGCGGCCGACCGGGTGCACGTTGGGCACCTCGCGGGCCAGCCACTCCCGGATCACGTCGACGTTGTGCTGGTAACGCTCGTCGTAGACCGGGTACGCCTTCGGCATCCGCACCACGTAGCCGGCCTCGACGACGCCCGGCCGGACCAGACCCAGCCGCTCCAGCTCGGCGGTCGCGGCGGCGATCAGGTCGGCGTCGGGCGTACGCCAGGTCTCGTCGTCCTCGAAGACGAAATACTCCAGGCCGAGGCAGGTGCGACCGTCCTTGACCAGGTGCGGCGACCACGATCCGAAGTTCTGGATCCGGCCCACCTTCACCGCCGGGTCGTGCACATAGATCCAGTTGTCCGGGAACGAGAACTCCTCGGGCACCACCAGCGCGACGGTGAGGAAGTCCCGGTACCGCAGGTCGGCCGCGGCGGCCAGCACCTCCGGCGGGGCGGCCGGGCGCAGCGCGGCGACCAGCTCGGAGATCGGCATCGAGGAGACGACGTGCTCCGCCGGCTCGGTACGCTGCCCGCCCGCGCCGTTGACGGTCACGGCGACCGCCCGGCGGTGCTCCGGGTCGCGGTGCACGGCGGTCACCCACGTCCCGGTGTCCACCCGACCGCCCCGGCGGCGCACCTCCTCGGCGCAGCGCTCCCACATCATGCCGGGCCCCAGTTTCGGGTACTGGAACTCCTCGATCAGGCTGGTCACGTCCTTGCGGTTGCGTTTGGGCAGCACGGCGTTGCGGACCGCCTTGGCCAGCGACAGGTTCTTAATCCGCTGGGCTGCCCAGTCGGCCTGCAACTGGTCGGCCGGCATGCCCCAGACCTTCTCCGTGTACGTCTTGAAGAAGATCGAGTAGAGCCGCCAGCCGAACCGGGCCGAGACCCACCCCTCGAAGTGCGACTGGTCCTTCGGCGGGCGCAGCCGCGCCCGGGCGTACGAGCCCATGCAGAGCGCGGCCTCGCGCAGCCCGAGGTTGCGCAGCGCGTTGGTCGCGTTCAGCGGGTAGTCGTAGAGCGCGCCGCGGTAGTAGATCCGGCTCATCCGGGGGCGGAGCAGGAAGTCCTCGTCGGGCAGGACCTCGTGCCAGAACTCCTCGACCCGGGGCACCTTGGTGAAGAACCGGTGCCCGCCGATGTCGAAGCGCCAGCCGTCCCGCTCGACGGTGCGGCTGATCCCGCCGACCACCTCGTCCGCCTCGAACACCCGTACCGGGGCGCCCCGCCGGAGCAACTCGTACGCCGCGGTCAGTCCCGCCGGCCCCGCGCCGATGACCACCGTGCCGCGTTCGTCAGCCATGACCTGCCACTTTCTGCCGTTGTGGACGGGCCGGCTTACCCACCCTGACGGCGATGTCACCCCCGGGTTCCGCAGGCCGGCCGACGTGTCAACGGCCGCGGAACGGGGATGTGGCACCGTTCGTGGCCGGGTGGCCGGATCCGGGAGAGGCATGGGCGACAGGGGGCGGGCCGACGCGGCCGAGCGCGGCGCGTTCACCGGCCGCGCCCGGCAGCTGGCGGCCGGGGCGCGGCGGGCGGTCACCCGGGTGCCGGCCCCCTGGCCGTACGTGGTGGCGGTCTTCGTCGGTACGAAGGTGGTGCTCAGCCTCCTCGGGCTGCTCGCGCTGAGCGCCTTCGACGAGGCGCCCTGGGCGCCGCCGCCGTACGAGACGGCGATGCGCGATCAGCAGCGGGCGGTCTCCGGTCACCGGTGGTTCTCGCTCTGGTTCGCCTGGGACACGTTCCTCTACGACCACCTGGCCCGGCTGCCGCTGGACGAGCCCTGGCGCGACTTCGGCTTCCCGTTGCTCTACCCGTTCCTGGCCCGGCCGCTGGCTCCGCTGCTGGGCGGGGACACCGCGCTGGCCCTGCTGGTGGTCGCCAACGTCGCGTTCCTGCTGATGCTCTACTACGCGTACCGGCTGGGGGAGCGGCTGCTCGGCGACGACCCGGCGGCCCGCCGGTTCGTCCGTTACCTGGTGCTGCTGCCGGCGGCGTTCCTGTTCCAGGCGGCGTTGACCGAGTCGCTCTTCCTCTGCCTGGCGCTGGCCGCGTTCCACTACGCCGAGCGGCGGCGCTGGCTGGTGGTCGGCGTGGTCGGCTTCTTCCTGGCGCTGAGCCGCTCGGTCGGGTTCTTCGTCGTCCTCCCGCTGGCCCTGGTGCTGCTGCGGCAGGGCGACTACCGGCTCGGGCCGCGGGCGCTGTGGCGGTACGTCCGCACCGGCTGGCCGCTGCTGCTGGTGCCCGCCGGCTGGTTGACCTTCATGGCCTTCTGTTACTGGCAGAGCGGGGACTGGTTCGCCTACAAGCACACCCAGGAGAAGGGCTGGGGGATCAGCGTGCAGAACCCATTGCGGGTGATCTGGCACGGCCTGACCGACGCGCCGACGCGGGACGCGCTGCGGGTGTGGATCGCGGTGGCCGTGCTGGTCGTCCTGCTCGCGGCCGCCCGCCAGATCGGCCTGCCGTATCTCGTCTACGGGCTGATCATGGTGCTGGTGCCGCTGTCGATGGGCCCGCCGGTGTACAAGAGCCTGCTGCGCTACCTGCTCGCCGTGTTCCCGGTCGGCCTGGCCCTGGCCCGATGGGCCCGGCACGCCACCCTCGACGTCTGGCTGACCGCCGCCCTGGCCCTGCTGCAGGGCGCGCTCTTCGTCACCTGGCTCGCCTACTGGACCCACTTCATCATCTGACCCGCCCGGAGCCGGCGCGCCCGAACGACCGGCGTCTTCACCTGACCGGCGCCGCTCACTATGATCCGATGAAAGTGATTGCCGGCCGAACGATCAGTGGCCGACAGAAATCTTCGGGCGCGGCCGGCGTGCCGGGAAGGGTTGGCATGGCACTGTCCGCGACCGTCCGGGCCGAACTGGCCGGCATCGTCGGCCCGGCGAACGTGCACGACGCCGACGGCGACCTCGTCGCGTACGCCCGCGACGCCACCCCGCTGTTCACCCACCGGCCGGACGCGGTGGTCTTCCCGGCCGACACCGCCGAGGTCGCCGCGGTGCTGGCGCTGGCCACCCGGCAGGGCGTGCCGGTGGTGCCGCGCGGCGCGGGCTCGAACCTGTGCGCGGCCACCGTGCCGCTGCGCGGCGGGATCGTGCTGGTGCTGACCCGACTGAACGAGATCCTGGAGATCAGCGCGGACGAGTTGCTGGCCCGGGTGCAGCCCGGCGTCTCCAGCGCCGTGCTGGCCGACGCCGTCGCCGCGCACGGGCTGCTCTGGGCACCGGATCCGGGCAGCCGGACCGTCGCCACCGTGGGCGGCACCATCGCCACCTGCGCCGGCGGGCTGCGCGGGCTGAAGTACGGGGTCACCCGCAACTACGTGCTCGGGCTGGAGGCGGTGCTGCCCACCGGCGAGGTGATCCGCACCGGCGGCCGGCTCTGGAAGGACGTGGCCGGCTACGACCTCACCCGACTGCTCACCGGTTCCGAGGGCACCCTCGCGGTGCTCACCGAGGCGACCGTGGCGCTGCTGCCGGCGCCCGCGTCCGCGAACACCGGGGTGGCGTACTTCCCGTCGCTGGCCGAGGCGGGGGAGGCGGTGGCCCGGGTGATCCGGGCCGGGGTGGTGCCGGCGACCCTGGAGTTCCTCGACCGGGCCTGCATCGACGCCGTGGAGGACTTCGCGCACCTGGGGCTGCGTACCGACGCCGGGGCGCTGCTGCTCTTCGGTGACGACGGCCCGGCGGACCTGGTCGCCACCCACCTCGACCGGATCGGCGCGGCCTGCGTCGCGGCCGGCGCGGTGGAGGTCACCACCGCCCGCGAGGTCGCCCAGGCCGAGGCGCTGCTGGCCGCCCGGCGGTGCGCGCTGCCCGCGCTGTCCCGGCGCGGCGGGGTGACCATCCTGGAGGACGCCACCGTCCCCCGGCCGCGGATCGCCGAGATGGTCGACCGGATCGACGCGATCGCCGCCCGGCACGACGTCGCCATCGCCACCTTCGGCCACGCCGGCGACGGCAACCTGCACCCCACCTGCGTCCTCGACTCCGCCGACGACACCGACGCGGTACGCCGCGCCGAGGCGGCCTTCGCCGACGTCTTCGCCGCCGCCCTCGACCTCGGCGGCACCATCACCGGCGAGCACGGGGTGGGCGCGGCGAAGCTGCCGTTCCTGGCCGCCCGGCTCGGCGACGACCAGCTCGCCCTGCTCCGCCGGATCAAGACCGCCTTCGACCCGGCGGGCATCCTCAACCCCGGAAAGCTGGGCTCGTGAGCGGCGACGTGTTCGACCCCGAGCAGCTGTCCCGCTGCATCTCCTGCGGCTTCTGCCTGCCGGCCTGCCCCACGTACGCGATGACCGGCGACGAGGCGTCCTCGCCGCGCGGCCGGATCACCCTGATGCGGGCCCTGCAGGACGGCACGCTGCCTCCGGACGACCCCACCCTCGCCGAGCAGTCCTCGTTCTGCCTGGGCTGCCGGGCGTGCGAACCGGTCTGCCCGGCCGGGGTGCAGTACGGCAGCCTGCTGGAGCAGTGGCGGGTGCACCAGTGGCGCGGCCGGCGCCGGCCACCGCTCGCCCGCGCGCTGACCCTGGTCGCCGGGCAACGCTGGCTGCTGCGCCTGCTCGGCCTGGTACGCGGCGCCGCCCGCGGCCCCGCCGCCGCCCCGCCGACCGGGCAGCTCATGCTGGGCTGCTTCGAGCGGGGGCTCTACCCGGGGGTCAGCCGGGCGGCCCGGTCCCTCGACCCGACGCTGGCCGTACCGGCGGCGCAGGGCTGCTGCGGGGCGCTGCACGCGCACAACGGCGACCTGGCCGGCGGCGAACGGCTGGCCCGGGGGCTCGGCGAGGAGCTGCCGGGCACCATCGTGACCACCTCCGGCGGCTGCGCCGCACACCTGGCCTCGGTGCTCGGGCCGCAGCGGGTGCGGGAGCTGTCCACCTGGCTCGCCGGCCGCCCGCCCGGGGTCGAGCTGCGGGTGGCCGGCCGGCGGGCCCGGGTCACCCTGCAGGATTCCTGCCACCTGCGCAACGGCCTGGGGGTCTTCGCCGAGCCCCGGGCGCTGCTCCGGCAGGTCGCCGACTACGTGGAACTGCCCTCGGCGGCCACCTGCTGCGGCGCCGCCGGCACGTACTCGCTGCTGCGGCCGAAGGACTCCCGGCGGATCCTGGACGGCAAGCTCGACGAGATCGAAGCCGCCGGGGTGGACCTGGTGGTGGCGGTGAACCCCGGCTGTCTGCGCCAGCTGCGTACCGGGCTGCGCCGGCGCCGGTCGGCCGTGCGGGCCGTACACCTGGCCGAGCTGCTGGCCGAGGCGGCCACGCCTGACCGGCCCTGACGGCCGCGCCGCCTCCACGCCGCCGGTCTGACCCGGCCCTGACGCCGGGCCGGACCGGGGCGGCCGGACCGATCCCGGCCGGCGGGGGAGCGCCGGCCGGGATCGGGCTCACTCGGTCCGGATGCCGTCCGGGCGGGTGAGCCGCCGCAGCACGGGCAGGCTGAGCCCGGTGACCAGCAGCACCACCGCCGCGCCGAGGGCGGTGGAGAGGCCGACCACCGGCCAGGCGATCACCACCGGGGCCTGCACCATACGCAGCAGCACCACGCCGAGCCCCAGCCCGAAGACCACCGCCAGGGCCAGCCCGATCAGCACCGGCACCGCGGTCTGCCAGAGCACCGACCAGCTCAGCGTGCCCGGCCGGGTGCCGACCGCGACCAGCATGGCCAGCAGCCGGCGCCGTTCGCGGAGCTGCTCCAGGATGCCGACGAGCATGCTGGCGGCGATCAGCAGCAGGGTGACCACCGCGCCGACGTAGAGGCCGCGCTGGATGTTGACGAACTTGGTGGCCTGGGTGGTGCCGGTCAGCGTGAGGACGCTGGCGAACAGGTCGCCGCCGGCGGCCGCGTTGCGGACGTGCTCGATCGCGTCCGGCCGTCCAGGGTCGAGCCGCAGGTACGCGTCGGAGCGCAGCGGGCCCAGCCGGGCCGCCCCGACCGCGGCCGGGGTGGCCAGCACGGCCGACTCCTGACGGCCGACCGGGTCCGGCCGGCCGGGAACCTCCCGGGCGGTCCCGGGCACCTGCCAGCTGCCGCCGTCGCCCACCGCCACGGCGCTCCGGGCCGGATGGCCGGCCGGCTCTCGGCTGCCGGATCCCGGACCAGGAACACGTCGCCGTCGGCGCAGCGGTCCAGCCGGGCAAACTCGGCCAGCGTGGCACAGTCGCCGATCCGCAGGTCGGCGTAGTCGTGCCCGGCGGTGAGCCCGGTGACCAGCGTGGCGTTGCTGGCGCTGACGCCGGGCGCGGTGGCCAGCCGGTCCACCGCGGCGGTGACGTCGGCCCGGGCCGGGAACTGCACCAGCACCTGGGCGCGGGACGGATCCTGCCCGGTCGAGTGGGTGAACTGGTCGGCCACGCCGGCGAAGAGCATCTGCAGTCCGATGGTGCCGGCGACGGCGACCGCGATGCCGTTCACCAGCCGCGCCGAGGCGGCGCTGTCGATCTGGAGCCGGCGTACCGCCAGCTGCCACGGCACCGGGCCGCCGTGCAGCCGGCGTACCACCAGGTCGGTCAGCCAGGGCAGCAGGGTGACCGTGCCGACCAGCAGCAGCACCGCGCCGGCCGCGGTCTGGTTCTCGGCGCCGGCCGGGGCGACGCCGGCCGCGGCGGCCAGCAGCAGCCCCAGCCCGGCGGCCGGCAGCAGCAGCCGCCACGCCAGCCGGCGACGGACCGGGGTGGCCCGGCGGGTCACCCCGAGCGGCTCGACCACCACGGCGCGCAGCGCCACCATGGCCACCAGCACCGCCAGCGCGGGCACCGCCAGGGCGACCCCGACGACCAGCGGCAGCGGCGGGCGCACGTCGGCCGCGTACACGCTCAGGTCCAGCAGCGTGACCAGCGGCACCACCTGGCGTCCGGCCAGGAAGAACAGCCCACCGACCGCGACGCCGAGCAGCGCGGCGGCGGCGGCCTCGCCGGCGGCGATCCGGCGGATCATGCCGGCGTCCGCACCGACCAGCCGCAGCGCGGCCAGCCGCCGGTCCCGGCGTTCGCCGCCGAACCGCACGGCCGCGCCGAGGAAGACCGCGATGGGCAGCAGCAGTACGACGAAGATGACCACCACGAGCAGCATGAGCACCGGCCCGAACCCCTCGCCCGGCAGCCCGCCGCCGAACTCGTCCAGCCGGGCCGCGCCCTCGTCGGCCGAGAGCGTGTCGCTGCCCAGGTAGTAGGCCAGCTCGTTCGGCCCGGCCAGGCCCTCGGCGCCGATGGTGCCGGTAACCCGGGCGCCACCGAGGCGCGGGGCGAGCAGCGCGCCATCGGGTGAGTCGAGCAGGTCGCGCAGCGCGGGGGAGACCACCACCTCGCCCGGACCGGGCAGCGCGGCGACCCCCGGCGGCACCGGCGCGGCCGGACCCTCCGGACGCAGCACCCGGCCCCGGATCGGCCGGTCCCGGAAGGCGGTGTCGGTCGCCCGGATCAGCAGGGTGTTCGCGGCGGCCGGGATCTGGGCGCCCATCCGTAGGTCGTCGCGGGCGTCGCCGCGGGCCTCCCGGGCGTCCAGCGCCTGCGGTACGGCGGCGGCGAGTAGCAGCATCGCCACGCCGATGCCGACGCCGAGCGCGGTCAGCAGCGCACGCAGCCAGCCGTCCCGGCCACCGGTGACGGCCATCCGGGCGCCCATCGCGAGGTCGGCCGCGCCGGCACGCAGCCGGGTCACGCCGCGATCTCCAGGTCGCGGGTACGCCCGTCGCGCACCACCACCTCCCGGTCGGAGTACGCGGCCACCCGCGCCTCGTGCGTCACCAGCACCACCGCGGCGCCGGTCTCCCGGGCGGCCCCGGTGAGCAGCCGCATCACCCGTTCGCCGTTGAGCGAGTCCAGCGCCCCGGTCGGTTCGTCGGCGAAGACCACCTGTGGCCGGGTCACCAGCGCACGGGCCACCGCCACCCGCTGGCCCTGCCCGCCGGAGACCTCGCCGGGCCGCTTGCCGGCCACCTCGGCGACCTCCAGCCGGTCCAGCCACTCGGCCGCCCGGCGCTCGGCTTCCCGCCGGCCGACGCGGTCCAGCCGCAGCGGCAGCGCCACGTTCTCCAGGCAGGTCAGCTCCGGCACCAGCTGACCGAACTGGAACACGAAGCCGAACGCCGCGCGGCGCAGCGCGCTGCGCTCGGTGTCGGAGAGGGCGCCCAGGTCACGCCCGGCGAAGAGCACCCGGCCGGAGTCCGGCCGGACGATGCCGGCCAGGCAGTGCAGCAGGGTGGACTTCCCGGAGCCGGACGAGCCCATCACGGCCACCACCTCACCCCGGTCGACCCGCAGGCTGGCGCCGGCCAGGGCCCGGGTCGGCCCGAAACAGCGGTGCAGGTCATCGGCGACCAGCAGCGGGGCGGTCACGCCAGCACCGCCTTGGCCAGCTCGTCGAGGCGGGCCGCGGTCAGCTCCAGCCAGCGCAGGTCGGCCTCCAAATGGAACAGGGCGTGGTCGCAGATCAGCTGCTCGGCGAGGTCGCCGTCGCGCTTGCGGCGGGTCAGCTCGCGCATCATCCGCAGGTGCTCCGCGCGCTGCACGTCGAGCAGATCGGCGGCGCTGCGGCCGGTGAGCAGCGCGAGCACCACCTTGGTGTAGAGGGTGCTCTGCAGGTAGGGCTCGGGCTTCTCGGCGCGGGCCAGCCAGCCGGCCACGTCGGTGACACCGGCGTCGGTGATCGCGTACCGCTTACGCTCCGGGCCCTCGCCGGGCTCGACGGCCTCGACCTCGACCAGGCCACTGCGCAGCAGCCGGGACAGGGTGGCGTAGACCTGGCCGTAGGCGAGCGGGCGGGCGTGGCCGAAGCGCTCGTCGTAGAGGCGTTTGATGTCGTAGCCGTGCCGGGGGGTGGCCTCCAGGAGGCCGAGGAAGGTCTGTCCGATCGACATGCGGGGACTATACACACCGCGTATACGCCGGATGTATACACCCGGAAGCTCCCGGCTGTCCGGTCCCGCCAGGGGCGCTCGGGCGGCCGGCTCCGGCCGGCGGCAAGATCAGGGGCGACCTGTCCCGCACCCGACGGAGGTTCCGTGTTCGCCCTGCCCATCACCGAGGACGCCGAGCTGCGTCCGCTCGACCCGTGGCTGGCCGAGGAGTTCCTGGCCCACCTGGACCGGGCCCGCGAGCACATCGCGCCCTGGGTGTCTCCGTCCTTCGTGGCCACCGACCTGCCCTCGGCCCGCGCCGTCCTGCAGCGCTACGCCGACCGCTGGGCGCGCGACGCAGGTGGCATCTGGGGCATCTGGCAGGCCGGCACCCTGGTCGGCGGGGTCATGTTCGTCTCGTTCGACGTGGCGGTCGGCGTGGCCGAGGCGGGCTGCTGGCTGGAACCGGGCGCCGAGGGGCGCGGCCTGATCAGCCGGGCGGTCACCCGGATCGTCGACTGGGCGGTACGGGAGCGGGGCATCCAGCGGGTGGAGTGGCGGACCAACGCCGAGAACGCGCGCAGCATCGCGGTCGCCCGCCGGCTCGGCATGCACCACGACGGAACGCTGCGGCAGGTCTACCCCGGCCCGGCCGGGCGGCGCATCGACATCGAGGTGTGGTCGGTGCTGGAACCCGAGTGGCGCGGCGGGTCAGACGTGCGCGAGCACCGCGTCCAGTGACCGGGGCATCCGGTCCGGCTCCAGCGCCTCGACCAGCAGCCGCCCGTACGCCTCCTTGCGGCCGGACCGGGTGCCGAGGAACCGGCGCAGCTGGGCGGTGACCGGGCGGCCCTGCTGCGCCGGCTGGCGTTCGAAGATCCGGAAGGCGCGCAGCTCGCCCTGGGCGGCGAACACCTCCCGGACGCCGGCGGGGCCGACCGCGCGGACGAGTTCGTCCTCCAGGTCGGCGACACAGGCGTGGAAGCCCAGCTTTGCCATGGCCGCCCGGGACAGGCCGGCGCCGAGGCCGGCCCGCTCCAGGCTCCGCCGGACGAAGCCCTCCTCGTTTTCGTCGTAGAGACCGGCCAGCCGCAGGTCGCGCCCGGGTGGGCCGAGCCGGGCGAGGAAGTGGCCGACGTTGGTGACGCCGCCCATCACCACCACGTGCACGCCCTCGGCGGCGAGGTCGCGACCGCGTCGGGCCGCGAGGGCCAGCACCGCGGCCCGGTCGCTGACCCCCTCGACCAGGACGACGGCGCGGGCGTCGACGACGGCGCCGAGTTCGATCCGCACGGGACACCTCCAGCTCGGTCCCGGCCATCATGCCGGCGACCGCGTCGCGCGCCCACCGTAATTCGCCGTGCGCCACGCCCGCCGCCGCGCCGCTGGACCGCGACCACGGTGACCCGTCCGGCCGGCGGTGACCCGGCTGGCCGGCGGTGACCCGGCCGGCCGGCGGTGCCTCGGCCGGCCCGGCGGGCCCGGTGGTGCCCCGGCCGGGGTCGGCCGGGGCACCGGGCGGCGAGCGGAGGCGCCGGTCAGGGCAGTGCCTTCAGGAAGGGGCCGTGGTTCAGCCGGAACTCCCAGTTGTAGTAGCGGTCCCAGTTGATCGACCAGGTCATCAGGCCGCGGAAGTTGGGGTTGGTGCCGCTGCGCGGGGTGTACGACCCGCAGCTCTGGCCGCGTACCAGGCAGGTCACCGCCGCCTGCACCCCGGCCGGGGCGACGTAACCGTTGCCGGCGCTGACCGAGGACGGCGCGCCGAAGGCGACCTGGTCCTCGCGCAGCGGCGGGAAGACGGCGTTGGCGTTGCCGGCCACCGGGAACCCGGCGAGCAGCATGTCGGTCATCGCGATGTGGAAATCGGCCCCGCCCATCGTGTGGTACTGGTTGTCCAGCCCGACGATCGGTCCGGAGTTGTAGTCCTGCACGTGCAGCACGGTCAGGTCGTCGCGCAGCGCGTGGATCACCGGCAGGTACGACCCGGCGCGCGGGTCCTGCCCGCCCCACGGCCCCGGCCCGTAGAACTGGTAGCCGAGCTGGACGAAGAACGTCTCCGGAGCCATGGTGAGCACGAAGTTCGCCCCGTACCGCTGCTTCAACGCGCGGATCGCGGAGATCAGGTTGACGATCACCGGCGTGGTGGGGTTGCGGAAGTCGGTGTCGCCGGCGTTCAGGTAGAGCGAGTGCCCCTCGAAGTCGATGTCCAGCCCGTTCAGCCCGTACCGGTCGATGATCGCCGAGACGGACCGGACGAAGGTGTCCCGGGCGGCGGTGGTGGTGAGCTGCACCTGGCCGTTCTGCCCGCCGATGGAGAGCAGCACCTTCTTGCCCTGCTGCTGCTTGGCGCGGATCGCGGCGATGAACTCGGCCTCGCTCTCCACGCCCGGGCACTCGGCCGGCGGGCAGAGCTGGAAGCGGATGTCGCCGGAGGTCACCGAGGTGGGTTCGCCGAAGGCCAGGTTGACGATGTCCCAGTCGGCCGGCACGTCGGCCATCCGCAGATAGCCGGAGCCGTTGGCGAAGCTGGCGTGCAGGTAGCCGATCAGCGCGTGCTTGGGCAGCCCGCCGGCGGGCGGCGTGGTGGGCGGCGGCGTGGTCGGTGGCGGGGTCGTCGGCGGTGGGGTGGTGGGTGGGGTGCTGGTGGGCGGCGGCGTGGTCGGCGGGCTGGTCGGGGTGCCACCGCCGCACGGCGCGCCGTTCAACGTGCAGTCGGTGGGGGAGCCGGAACCGGTGGCCAGGAAGCCGAACGAGACCGAGGCGCCGGGGGCGATGGTGCCGTTCCACGAGCGGTTGGTGAAGGTGTGCCGCTGGCCGGCGCTGCTCACCGTGGCGTCCCAGTAGGACCCGAGCGTGGTGCCGGCCGGCAGGCTGAAGGCGACCTGCCAGCCGTTGATCGTGCCGGTGCCGCCGTTGGTGATGGTGTATCTGCCCTCCCAGCCGGTGCCCCAGTCGGCGGTCTTGACGAAGGTGGCGGTCGGGCCGGCGGCCCGGGCCGGGGCGGCCAGGACGAGCGTGGTGGCGGCGGCGGTGGTGAGGGCCGCGACCGCGGCCAGCAACAGGTGTCGGGCAGGGCGACGCATCCGGACCTCCCGGTTCGAGGGCCGTCGGATCGACGGATGCACAATTATTAGGATTGTTAACTGTAGATGTCCAGCCCTCGTCCGGCACTCCTGCCGCGGATCCACCGGGCCGCCGTTGCCTCCGCCGATGATCCGTCCTACCAGGACGCCCGGCCGGAGATTGTCGTACCCGGCGGTCACCATGCATCCATGGCTGTCCCCGCCCGCACCCCGCCGTCGGCCCAGCCGCGCTCGCTGCCCCTGCGCGAGGCGCGCACCCGGCTGACCCAGCTCGTCGCGCTCGCCGAGCTGACCGACACCGTCACGGTGCTCACCCGCGACCGCGACGCCCGTCCGGTGGCCGCGATCGTGCCGGCCGCCGCCGCCCGCACCGCCGCCCAGGCCCGCGCCGACGCCGACCGGCTCGCCGAGGTCACCGCCGGCTGGGCGCGCCGCCTGGACGACCTGCACCGGCAGAGCGGCCGGCGGCACGCCGCCGAGCTGCACGCGGTGCGCACCGCGCTCGCCGAGGTCTGGGCCGAGCTGGACCGCCGGGTGGTGCCGGGCAGCGATCCCGGGCTGACCCGGCTGCGCGCCGCGCACGCCGACCTGCTGCCCCGCTGAGCAGCGCCGCGGCGCCACGTCCGGCCCGGTCGGTGGCGGGCCCGATCCCGGGTGGCACCCGTGGTCAGCACGTCGCCGGCGTCGAGCCACCCCTTCCACTGGCGACGTGGGCGTCCGGGAGATCGGAGTTCAGGCGGCCCGGCCGACCCAGGTGTAGAACTCGCCGGGGTCGCGGGCCAGCGACGCCTTGACGTGCCGGCTCCAGTCGTCGACGAGCACCTCCAGCATGCCCGCCTCGACGCCGTCCAGGGCCGCCCGGGCGACCTCGGCGGGGTCCACCTTGTCCCCTTCGACGTCGGCGCTCATGTCGGTGTCGGCGGCGCCGAGGTGCAGGCCGGTCACCAGCGTCCCCTGGCCGGCGAGTTCGAGCCGGATGCCGTTGGTGAGGTTCCAGGCGGCGGCCTTGGCGGCGGCGTAGGCGTTGGCGCCGTCGTAGGCGAACCAGGACAGCGCGGACAACGTGTTCAGGATCGCCCCGCCCCCGTTGGCGCCCAGCACCGGCGCGAACGCGCGGACCAGCCGCAGGGTGCCGTAGAAGTGGGTGTCCATCTCGAGCCGGATCTGGTCCATGTCCCCGGTGACCAGGTTGGCGTGGGTCAGTACGCCGGCGTTGTTGACCAGCAGGGTGACGTCCGTGGCCACGGCTGCCGCGGCGGCGACCGACGCGGGGTCGGTGACGTCCAGGCGGAGGGGCTCCACGCCCGGGATGTCGACGCGCTCGGGGTCGCGGGCGGTCGCGTAGACCTTCGCCGCGCCCCGCGCCACGAGTTGCTCGGCGAGGCGGCGGCCGATGCCCCGGTTGGCGCCGGTGACGAGTGCGACGGAATCGGCGATCTTCATGCTGGTCTCCCAAGGTCGATGAGTGGGTCGTACGGGCGCTACGCTAAAACCTGACGTTGACGTCAAAGGCAAATGTTGTGACCCGGACCATGGTGAGGAGGACCCGTGCGCATCGGCGAGCTCGCCGCCAGGGCCGGCGTCAGCACCCGGGCCCTGCGCTACTACGAGGAGCAGAAGCTGCTGACCGCCGAGCGCAGCGCGAGCGGCCAGCGGCACTACCCGGAGAGCGCTGTCGCCCGGGTCCAGTGGATCCAGCGGCTCTATGCGGCCGGCCTGCCCAGCCGCACGGTCGCCGGCCTGCTTCCCTGCGTGTTCTCGCCCGATTCGGTCAGCGCGCCGGAGATGCTCGGGAAGATGTCGGCCGAGCGCGACCGCATCGACGCGAAGGTCGCCGACCTGGTCGCCACCCGCGACAAGCTCGACACCCTGATCGAGGCGGCCCGGGAGTTCTTCACCGACCGCTCGACGCCCGCGGGGGCCGGGGAAGCCGTCGGACCGTGACCGGGCCGGCGGAGCCGGTCGAGGGCCGGTCAGCCGCTCGCCGGGTAGGCGTGGGTCTCGGCGGCCTTCACCGCCGCCCAGACCGGCTGCCCGGGCGCCAGGCGCAGCTGGGCGGCGGCCGCCGGGGTGACGTCCGCGGCGACCACGATCGGGCCGTCCAACTGCACCCGCAGGTTGTCGCCGTGCCGCTGCACCCCGCTCACCCGCGCCGGCCAGGTGTTGCGCGGGCTGCCCGCGGGGCGGTCCGGATGCAGGGCCACCGCCGCCGGCCGGAAGGCCACGAAGGCGTCCCCGTCGAGCCGCTCGGCGACGGTGAGCGCCAGGTCGTCGGCGACCCGCACGACGTGCCCGTCCGCCTTGCCGCGGTGCAGGTTCAGCCCGACCAGCCGGGCCACGTAGTCGGTGCGCGGCCGGGCGGTCACCGTGGCGGCGTCGCCCTCCTGCACCACCCGGCCGTCCTCCACGATGACCAGCCGGTCGGCCAGCACCAGCGCGTCCAGCGGGTCGTGGGTGACCAGCAGCGTCGCCCCCGGGTGGGCGGCGAGATGCCGGTGCAGTTCGGCGCGGGTGTCCAGCCGGGTCCGCGCGTCCAGGGCGGCGAGCGGCTCGTCCAGCAGCAGCAGCGACGGCGTGACGGCGAGCGCGCGGGCCAGCGCCACCCGCTGGGCCTGCCCGCCGGAGAGCTGCCGGGGTCGCCGGTGGGCGTGCTCGGCCAGCCCCACCCGGTCGAGCCAGTCGAGGGCCGTCCGCCGGGCGGCACGCCGGTCCAGGCCGTGCCGGCGTAGCCCGAAGGCCACGTTGTCCCGCGCGCTGAGGTGCGGGAAGAGCAGGTAGTCCTGGAAGACCACGCCGACCGGCCGGCGCTCGGTCGGCGTACGCACCCGGCGCCGGGGCCGGTCCAGGTCCGCGCCGGCCAGCGTGACGTGCCCGTCGGTCAGCGGATGCAGGCCGGCGAGCGCGCGCAGCGCGGTGGTCTTGCCGGCGCCGTTCGGGCCGAGCAGCGCGACCACCTCGCCGGCGGCGATCCGCAGCGGCACGTCGAGGTGAAACGTGCCCCGGTCGGCGACGAGGTGGGCGTCGAGCAGCGCGTCGGTCATGGGCTGGTGATCCACCGGTCGCGCAGGGCGGCGAGGATGGCAACCGAGACGGTGAGCAGGATCAGGCTGAGCACCACGGCCGCCTCCAGGTCGGTCTCCAGCGCCAGGTAGACCGCCAGCGGCATGGTCTGCGTCCGGCCCGGGTAGTTGCCGGCGAAGGTGATGGTGGCGCCGAACTCGCCCAGCGCCCGAGCCCAGCAGAGCACCGCGCCGGCGGCCAGCCCGGGGGCCACCAGCGGCACGGTGACGTGGGTGAAGGTGGTCCACCGGCCGGCGCCGAGGGTGGCTGCCGCCTCCTCGTAACGCTGGTCCGCCCCGCGCAGCGCGCCTTCGACCGCGATGACCAGGAACGGCATCGCGACGAACGCCTCGGCGAGCACCACGCCGGCGGTGGTGAACGGCAGGGTGATGCCGAACGTCGCGTCGAGCCAGCCGCCGAGCAGTCCGCGCCGGCCGAAGACCAGCAGCAGCGCCACCCCGCCGACCACCGGCGGCAGCACCAGCGGCACGGTGACCAGGGCGCGGACCAACCGCCGGCCGGGGAACTCGACCCGGGCCAGCAGCCAGGCCAGCGGCACCCCGAGCAGCAGGCAGAGCAGGGTGGCCAGGGTGGCGGTCTGCAGCGACAGCCGCAGCGCGGTGAGCACGCCGGGCTCGGCGAGCCGCCGTGGCAGGTCGGCCCAGGGCGTACGGGCCAGCAGCCCGACCAGCGGCAGGGTGAGGAAGACCAGCCCGAGTGCCGCCGGGAGCAGCAGCGCGACGGGAATGCCCGGGCGCGCCCGGGCCGGCCTGACCCGTGGCGGAGCCGAGGTGTCGGTGCGGGCCATCGGCGCTACGGTGCCTGGAACCCGGCCTCGGCGAGCACCGCCTGCCCCCGGCCGGAGCGGACGTACTCGACGAACGCCCGCCCGCCCGCCGGGTTCGGCGCGTCCCGGAGCGCGACGATCGGGTAGTCGGTGACGGCCCGGGCCGACTCGGGGAACTCGACGCCGGTCACCTTCGCCGCGACGGCCCGGGTGTCCGTGCGGTAGACCAGGGCGGCGTCGACCTCGCCGAGCGTCACCTTGGACAACGCCCCCTTCACGTCCCGCTCGAGGGTGACCGGGGTGAGCGCCACCGACGCGGCGTCCAGCGCAACGCGGGCGGCCGTGCCGCAGGGCACCTGGTCGGCGCAGAGCGCCACCGTCACGTCCGGGCCTGCCAGGTCGGCGAGGCCGGTGATGCCCTTCGGGTTGCCGGCCGGCACGGCGATGACCAACTGGTTGCGGGCGAAGGTGACCGGCGTGCCGTCGGCGTTGCCGGCCTCGGTGACGGTGACCATGGTGCGGGCGGCGGCCGAGGCGAAGACGTCGGCCGGCGCGCCCTGGTTGATCTGGGTGGCGAGCCCGGAGCTGCCGGCGAAGTTGAAGACCACCGTGGTGCCCGGGTGGGCGGCCTCGAAGTCCCGGCCGATCCGGGTGAAGGACTCGGTCAGCGACGCGGCCGCGAAGACGCTCACCGTGCCGGTGACGCCGCCGGTCGCGTCGGCCGGCCCGGTGGCCGGGTCGCCGCCACACCCGGCGACCAGGGCGGCCACCGCGGCGCCGGCCAGGGCCCGCACCCGCCTCACGCGGCGCCCCGTCCCCGGCCGGCGCCGGCCGGCCCGCCGCGCTCCACCACCACGGTGGTCGACTTGATCACCGCTACCGCCACCGTGCCGACCCGCAGGTCCAGCTCGTCGACCGCCTCCCGGCTCATCAGCGACACGAGCCGGAACGGCCCGGCCTGGATGTCGACCTGCGCCATCACGGTGTCCTTGACGACGTTGACGACGATGCCGCGCAGCCGGTTGCGGGCGGAGGAGGCGTCCGAGCGGTCGTCCGGATCGGCCGCCTGCGACCGGGCGTACGCGGCCAGGTCGACGCCGTCGACCACCCGGTGGCCGTGCTCGTCGCGGACCGCGGCGAGCCGGCCGCCGTCGATCCACCGCCGTACGGTGTCCGGGCTGACGCCGAGCAGTTCGGCCGCCTCCCCGATCCGGAACCTCGTCACCGGGCCACCATAGCGGACGCATCTGCGAACCGGTGCTGCCCTGATCAGCCGTGGATCGCGGCTCGGATGGCAGGAACGCCTCGCACCTGCGGCGGGCATCGGGACGTCCCGCGCCGGTGCGGGACGTCCCGACCGGCCCGGTCAGCAGTTGCGCAGCTCGGGGGACTGGTTGAGCAACTGGCCCCGGGCTGAGACGAAGGCCCGGTACGCCGCGGAGTCGACCGCGGCCGGGCGGAACGCGGCCACCCGGTGGCAGTTCTGGAAGGCGAGCCGGACGTTGAAGTGCCGCTCCAGGCCGCCCCGGATCGCGTCGCTGGCCAGGGCCCGCAGCAACTGGCCGCGCTCGGCCTCGGTGGGTGGCGGGACGGCGTCGTCGGCGTGGTCGGCGCCGGTGGCCTCCAGTTCGGTCACCACCCGGCGCACGGTCTCGAAGGCGTACGGCAGGGAGTCGCGGACGCAGGCGACGAACTCGGCGTCGTCGACCGGGCCGCGCTCGGCGGCGTCGAGCAGGGCGGGTGAGACGGTGAGCGACATGGCATCTCCTTCGGTGGGTCCTCAGGTCGGATTGGTAATGAACACGGTTTCCATTACCGACGTACGCTGAGGACACCACAGGGTCGACGAGGGCGTCAACAGGTTCCGGCGGGTCGCGTCGACAGCACGTGATCGGCGGCGGCGCGGCGGTGCGCGTCGGTGACGGGCGGCCGGGCCGTGGCGGGGTACGGGGACGAGGGCTGCCGGCGGTCAGCCGCGCCGGGTCCGGCCCTTGAGGTGGCGGCCCAGTTCCCGGGCGATCTCCCGGTTGGCGTCCCGCTCGGCCAGCGCCTGCCGCTTGTCGTACGACCGGCGGCCCTTGGCCAGGGCGAGCTCGACCTTGGCCCACCCGTTGGCGAAGTACATCGACAGCGGCACCAGGGTCAGGCCACCCTCGCGGACCTTCTCCCGGATCCGGTCGATCTCGACCCGATGCAGCAGCAGCTTGCGGGTCCGCCGCGGCGCGTGGTTGGTCCAGCTGCCGAAGCCGTACTCGGCGATGTGCAGGCCGTACAGCATGAGCTCGCCGTCGCGCTCCTGGGCGAACGCGTCGACCAGCGACGCCCGGCCCTCGCGCAGCGACTTCACCTCGGTGCCGGCCAGCACGATCCCCGCCTCGTACGTCTTGAGCACGGTGTAGTCGTGCCGCGCCCGCTTGTTCGAGGCGATCAGCGTGCGTTCCTGCCGGGACCGGTCCACCGGGCGAAGGATAGCCGCCGGTCAGCCGGCGCGGGCCTGGGTGGCGAGGCCGTCGAGCAGCCGGTCGACCGCGGGCGAGCGGTGCCGCCCGGCGACGGTGGCCGCGTACACCCGCCGCACCGGGGCGTCGTCGGGGTGCAGCCGGAGCAGCGCCAGGTCGGCCGGGGCGGCCCGGACGGCCAGCGCGGGCACCAGCGCGACGCCCAGCCCGGCCGCAACGCAGCCCAGCTTGCCGGTCCAGTCGGCGGCGACGATGTCGATCCGGGGCCGGAAGCCGGGCGGCATGGCGGCCCGCATCAGCGGGTCGTCGGCGCCGGTCGAGCCGGTGACGAACGAGTCGTCGCCCAGTTCGGCCAGGCGTACCGTGCGCCGCCGGGCCAGCCGGTGGTCTCGGGGCACGGCCACCAGCAGCCGCTCGTCGAGCAGGTGGCGCAGGTCGAACCGGCCGGCGTCCAGCGGCTGGTCCGGCGGCGCGGTCACCACCGCCAGGTCGGCGTCGCCGGCCAGCAGCCGCTCCAGCAGGACCGGCGTCCGACCCTCCACCAGGGAGAGCGCCACCTGCCGGTGGGCGGCCCGGAACGCGGCCAGTGCGCGTGGCACGAGGGCCGCCATCGCGGTGGGGAACGCCCCGACCCGGAGGCGGCCGGCACCCAGCCCGCGCAGCGCGTCCAGTTCGCGGTGCACCGTGTCCAGCCGCTCCAGCACCGCCTCCGCGTGCGGCAGCAGGCAGCGCCCCGGTTCGGTCAGCGCCACCCCGCGGGGCAGCCGGTCGAAGAGCACCACCCCGAGGTCGGCCTCCAGGGCGGCGATCTGCCGGGACACGGCCGACTGGGTGTACCGGAGTTCCCGCGCGGCGGCGGTGATCGACCCGTGCCGGGCCACGGTGCGGAACACGTCGAGGGAGTGCGGCTGCATGACCGGCAGGCTATCCGGTGCCATGCGTGGAACGCATGGCAGTCATCCCCAACATTCGTTGGTAGCATCCTTTCGGCGCTCCTACCGTTGCCGGCATGACAGAGATCGCCGTACTCGGCACGGGCCGGATGGGCGCGTCGGTCGCCCACCGGCTGCTCGACGCCGGTCACCCGGTGACGGTGTGGAACCGCACCGCCGTACGCACCGTGCCGCTCCAGCGCGCCGGCGCCCGGGTGGCCGGCTCCCCGGCCGACGCCGTCCGTCGGGCCGCCGTCGTCGTCACCATGCTCACCGACGCGACCGCCGTCGACGCGGTGCTGTCCGGTCCGCACGGCGCGGCGGCGGCGCTGGCTCCGGGCGCCTGCCTCGTCGAGATGTCGACCATCGGCCCGGCCGCGGTGCGGGACCTGGCGCGCCGGCTGCCCCCGGCGGTCGACCTGGTCGACGCCCCCGTCGGCGGCAGCGTCGCCGCCGCCCGGGCCGGCCAGCTACGGGTGTTCGCCGGCGGCGCCGCCCCGGCGGTGGAGCGGGTCACCCCCGTGCTCGCCGCGCTCGGCAGCGTCCGGCACTGCGGCGACCTCGGCAGCGGCGCGGCGCTGAAGCTGGTGCTGAACACCGCGCTGCTGGTCGCGGTCACCGGGCTGGCCGACACGCTCGCGGTGGCCGGCGCGGTCGGTGTCGACCCGCGGACCGCCCTGGACGCGCTGGCCGGCGGCCCGCTCGCCGGGGCGCTCGCCCGGGCCACCGCGCCGGACGCCGACTTCCCGGTCGCGCTCGCCGGCAAGGACCTCGACCTGGTGCGGGCCGCCCTCGCCGGCGCACCGGCACCCCTCGTCAGCGCGGCCCGCACCGCGCTGGCCGCCGCCTCCGACCCCACCGCCGACATCGCCACCCTCGTCACCCGGGAGTACCTGTGAAGCTCACCCTCGACAACCCGAGCACCGTCGCCGCCCCGTTCGGCGACCGCTTCGCCCACCTGGCCCGCCTCGACCTGCCCGGCGGCGGCGCCCTGCTCGTGCTCGCCGGCCAGGTGGCCGTCGACGACGCCGGTGCGGTGGTCGGGGTGGGCGACATCGTCGCGCAGTCCGAGCGGATCTTCGAGATCGTCGGCGGGGTGCTGGCCGCCCACGGCGCGACCCTGGCCGACGTGCTGCACATCCGGACGTTCCTCACCGACCTCGGCGACCTGCCCGGCTACGCCGTGGTCCGGCGCCGGCTCTTCACCGCCGTGCCGCCGCCGGCCAGCACGACCGTGGAGGTGAGCCGGCTCTTCCTGCCCGACGCGCTGATCGAGGTGGAGGTGACCGCCGCCGTGCCGGCCGGGCGGGCCTGACCGCCGGGCGAACCGGCCCGCCCCGGGCCGCCGGGGTCCCGGCGGTCAGCGGTACGCCTGCCGGCGCAGCCGCTCGGCCAGTTCCCGGACCGCCTCGGCGAAGCGGTCGTCGGACTCGGCGGGCCAGTGCCCGAGGATCGGCGGCGGGACGCTGTCGCTGGGCGGGGGCACCACGTCCCACGGGTCACGCAGCCGCCGGTCGACCGTGCCCGCCGGTCCGGGCGCCGCCGGCGGCTCGCCAAGGCGGTGCGGGGAGAAGATCCAGCTGCCGATCTGGTCGGTGTCGCGCCACAGGTTCACCCACCGCCAGCCGACCCGGTCGCCCACCTCGCGCAGCACGTCGGGGTTGACGTACTCGGGGAAGAGCCGGGTGTAGAGCCGGCGCAGCGGCGACCCGTACGTCAGCAGGGCCACCCGGTCGCTGACGTGCGCCGGCAGTTGGAGCACGGTCGCGGCGAGCAGCACCGAGCCGTGACTGTGCCCGGCCAGCAGCACCCCGACGCCGCTCTCGGCGAGGTAGGTGATCCGCCGGCCCAACTCCGGTACGGCCCGCTCGGCGTAGCAGGGCGGCGCGAACGGATGGGCCGCCCGCGGCCAGAAGGTGCCCAGGTCCCACAGCACCCCGATGTACCGGCGGAACTCGGCCGTCCGGTAGGCGAAGATGCCACCCATCACCAGCACGAGCACCACGCCCGCGACCGCGTAGCTGCCCATGCCGATGCCAAAGTTGACCATGTCGGCCGGCACCCCGAGGTACCGCTGGACGAACTCGCCCGGGTGGAGGTCCAGCAGCCCGAGGACGCTGGTGGCCATGCCGAGCGCGATCAGGCAGGCGTACACCGCGGCGAGCGGTTCCAACCGCTCGGTGAACCGGGCCCGCGCGATCGTCCGGGTGACCTGCCGCAGCCGGGCAGCGGCCTCCGGCGGGGCGTCGGGGAAATCCCGGGCGACGGTCGCCGCGGCGGCGCGCAGCCGACCCCGGCGGGTGAGCACGGTGACCAGCGCGGCGGCCAGCAGCATGGTGAGCACCGCGAGGAAGAAGCCGAAGATCGCCCACTTGTACATCAGCGGCGGGCTGAGCGCCACCCGGTCCGCGGTCGGCTCGTTGCGGTCGAGGAAGTCCGCCGCCCGGTAGACCAGCTCGGCGGAGAACGCCACCGCCAGGCCGGTCGCGGCGGCCGCGATGATCGGGGCGCCCAGCGCGCGCAGCGGCCCGCCGCCGTGTCGGCCCCGCCGCCGCCAGCCGCTGCGCCGGACGCGCACCCACAGCACCAGCGCCCCGAGCCCGGCGAGCAGGAGGGTCTGGAAGACCAGCAGGTAGGTGACCATCTCCCCGTGCCCGGGCAGGCCGACCGCGGCGGGCCAGGGCGCCGGGTGCGCCGCCACCACGACGAGCACCAGCACGGTCAGGCCGCTGGCGGTGAACCGTAGCCAGCGGGCCACCCGGTCGACCCGCCGGCCCACCTCGGTCTGGTCGATCGCCGGATGCGCGCAGACCAGCACGACACAGGTCACCAGCACCGCGCCGGTGGCCACCGCGAGCACGACGGTGGCCGGGGCGGCGCCCGCCCGGGCCCGCGCGGTGAGCAGGGCGGCGTCCAGCGTGCCGAACGCGACCGCGACATGGATCGACCGCAGCCGCCCGACCAGCGGCGCCGCGTCCCACTGGCCCACGGCGCTGAGCTGGTGCACGGTGGTGGTGGCGCGCGGCGCCCGGAACGCGTCGAAGTTGCGACCCGGGCGGGCGCCGAGCCGCCAGACCAGGCCGATCGCGGCGATCGGGACGATCGAGAGCACGGCCAGCCGCAGGCCCGCCGGCCGATCGCCGAGCCAGGACAGCCAGGTGCGCTCGCTCAAGCACTGCGGCGACGCCAGGCACCGCCAGGCGACCAGGTCCAGCGCCACCCCGACGATGGAGAGCACGTACAGGGCGGTCAGTGAGAGCGCCAGCACCCGGCACAGCGCCTTGAGTACCAGTTCGCTGCGACCCAGGCCGCGCGGACGCATCCAGATCGCCACGTTGCAGAGCATGAAGGGCAGCAGGAAGACCAGCGACAGCGTCCGGATCGCGGTGCCCGAGGGCAGGTCGCTCCAGCGGTACGCCTCCAGCACCACACCGGCCGACCCTCGGGTGTCCGGGTAGCCGGGGCGCGGCCGGAAGAAGCCGCCGCTGCGGTCCCCGGCCACCTGCGCCACGTTCGGGCGGTCCAGCACCTGGTCCGCGCCCGCGCCGGACACCCCGTGCACCCGCAGCTCCACGACGTCGTACGACGCCGCCGGTCCATCGGACATCGGCTCCCCGAGACGTCTCCGGCCGGTGCCGCCGGCCACCCGGCGCCGGCACCGTCTACCCGTCCTGGGGCTGGTCAACCGTGCCGCCGTGCGGCGCGGGCGACCGTCCGCGCCCCGGCCGGTGGTGCGCCGCCCGGTCGGCGGGTGGTTGGATCACGCCATGGCGAACCCGGTGATCCTGAGCATCGACGACGACCCGGCGGTGTCCCGCGCGGTCGCCCGCGACCTGCGCCGCCGCTACGGCGACCGGTACCGGGTGGTCCGGGCGGCCTCCGGCGCGGACGGGTTGACCGCGCTGCGGGAGATCAAACTCCGTGGCGAGCAGGTGGCCGTGCTGCTGGCCGACTACCGGATGCCGGAGATGAACGGCATCGATTTCCTCGAGGCCGCGATGGACCTGTTCCCGGCCGCCCGCCGGGTGCTGCTCACCGCGTACGCGGACACCGACGCCGCGATCGACGCGATCAACCTCGTCGACCTGGACCACTACCTGCTCAAGCCGTGGCATCCGCCGGAGGAGAAGCTGTACCCGGTGGTGGACACGCTGCTTCGGGCGTGGGCAGCCAGCCCGGACGCCACGGCGACCGAGATCCGGGTGGTCGGGCACCGCTGGTCGGCCCCGTCGTTCAAGGTGCGCGACTTCCTCGCCCGCAACCTGGTCCCGTTCCGCTGGCTGCTGGCCGACGACCCGGAGGGCGTCCGGCTGCTCGCCGCGGCCGGAGCGACCGAGGCGGACCTGCCGCTGGTGGTCACCGGCGAGGGCAAGGCGTTGGTCGCCCCGACCGAGGCGGAGCTGGCCGGGCTGGCCGGGCTCACCGTGGTGCCCGCTGCCGACTTCTACGACCTGGTGGTGGTCGGCGGCGGCCCGGCCGGCCTCGGCGCGGCGGTGTACGGCGCCTCCGAGGGACTGCGCACGGTGCTGGTCGAACGCCGGGCCACCGGCGGGCAGGCCGGGCAGAGCAGCCGGATCGAGAACTACCTGGGCTTTCCCGACGGGGTCTCCGGCGCGCAGCTCACCGACCGGGCCCGCCGGCAGGCGTTGAAGTTCGGCGCCGAGCTGCTCAGCACGCGGGAGGTGGTGGGGCTGGCCGAGGCCGGCTCGGCCCGGCTGCTGCGCTTCGGCGACGGCACCGAGATCGCCGCGCACACCGTGGTGCTGGCCACCGGCGTGTCCTACCGGGTGCTCGACGCCCCCGGGCTGGCCGAGTTCACCGGGCAGGGCGTCTTCTACGGCTCCACCGCGACCGAGGCGCCGAGCTGCGAGGCGCAGGACGTCTACATCGTGGGTGGGGCCAACTCGGCCGGCCAGGCGGCGGTGCACTTCGCCCGGTACGCCGCGCGGGTGCACCTGCTGATCCGCGGTGCCGACCTCACCGCCTCGATGTCGCGCTACCTGATCAACCAGCTCGACCGGATCGACAACATCGTCGTGCACCCGCACACCGTGGTGGCCGGCGGATCCGGCAGCGGCCACCTGGAACAGCTCACCCTCTGCGACACCCGCAGCGGTGAGACCCGCACGGTGGACGCGTCCTGGCTGTTCATCTTCATCGGCGCGGAGCCGCGCACCGAGTGGCTGGACGGGGTGCTGGTCCGGGACCGGCGGGGTTTCGTGGTCACCGGTCCCGACCTGGTCACCGACGGCCGGCGGCCGGCCGGCTGGGCGCTGTCGCGGGACCCGTACCACCTGGAGACCAGCCTGCCGGGCGTCTTCGCCGCCGGCGACGTCCGGGCCGAGTCGGTGAAACGGGTCGCCTCCGCCGTCGGCGAGGGCGCGATGGCCGTCTCGCTGGTGCATCGCTACCTGGAGGCGCAGTGACCACCCCGACCGACCGGCTGACCCCCGACGAGCTGCGCACCCTGTTCCTGTTCGAGGCGCTCGACGACCGGCAGCTCGACTGGCTGGCCGAGCACGGCCGGGTGGAGCAGCGCGCCGCCGGCACCGTCGTCTACGCCGAGGGCGAGCCGGCGACCTGCTTCTTCGTCCTGCTCCGCGGGGCGGTGGCGCTGAGCCGGCGGGTGCACGGCGACGAGGTGGAGGTCACCCGGACCGGCCAGCGCGGGGTGTACGGCGGGGCGACCCAGGCGTACCTCGACGACGAGGCCGAGCAGGTCTACCGCAACACCTTGCGGGCGGTCGACGAGGCGGAGTTCTTCGTGCTCCCCGCGGAGAGCTTCGCGCACGCCGTGCGCTCCTGGTTCCCGATGGCGATGCACCTGCTGGAGGGGCTCTTCATCGGGATGCGGAACGCCCAGACCATCGTCGGCGAGCGGGAACGGTTGCTGGCGCTGGGCTCCCTGTCGGCGGGGCTGACCCACGAGCTGAACAACCCGGCCGCCGCGGCGGTCCGGGCCACCTCGGTGCTGCGCGACCGGGTGGCCGGGATGCGGCACAAGCTGGCGATGATCGCCGACGGGCGGCTGGACGGGCGGGCACTGCACACGCTGGTGGAACTCCAGGAGGAGGCGGTCGCCCGGGTGGCCGCCGCACCGCAGCTGAGCGCGATGGCCGCCGCGGACGCCGAGGACGCCCTGGCCGACTGGCTGGCGGAGCAGCGGATCGGCGCCGGCTGGGACCTGGCGCCGACCCTGGTCGCCGGCGGGCTGGACGAGGAGTGGCTGGCCCGGGTGCGGGCGGCGGTGGGCGCGGCGGACCTGGAGGCCGCCGTCCGGTGGTTGACCTACACGGTCGAGACCGAGTTGCTGATGCGGGAGATCGGCGACGCGGTCACCCGGATCTCCGGCCTGGTCGGCGCGGCCAAGCAGTACTCGCAGCTGGACCGGGCGCCGTACCAGGTGGTCGACGTGCACGACCTGCTCGACGCCACCCTGGTGATGTTCAAGGGCAAGCTGCCCGCCGGGGTCCGGCTGGTCAAGGAGTACGACCGCGGCCTCCCGCCGGTGCCGGCGTACGCGGCGGAGCTCAACCAGGTCTGGACCAACCTGATCGACAACGCGCTCGGCGCGATGGGGGAGAAGGGCACGCTGACCCTGCGGACCGGGCGGGATGGCGACCTGCTCGCGGTGGAGATCGCCGACACCGGGCCGGGCATCCCGCCGGACGTGCGGCCGCGCATCTTCGAGCCGTTCTTCACCACCAAGCCGGTCGGCTCCGGCACCGGCCTGGGGTTGGACATCTCGTACCGGATCGTGGTCCACAAGCACCACGGCGACATCCGGGTCGAGTCGACCCCCGGCGCCACCACCTTCCGGGTGCTGCTGCCGCTGACCGCCGCCCCGGCGGCCGGACCGGAGCCGGTGCCCTGACGCGGCCCGGCCGACACGCCGTTGGCACGGGAGTTCGACACGCCGTTCACGCCACGACACGACCCGATCGCTGTCGGTAGTCTCGGGCGGCGTCCGGTTCACCCGCGTCCCCCGGGAGGGTCCGTGGAGTCGATGGCCCGCCAGCGCCACCCGTCCGAGCCGGACGACCCACCGGCCGAACCGACCGACGACACCGTCACCGGCCCGGTCCTGCCGGAGCTGGAGGACGCCGCCTGGATGCACCACGCCACCGCGTTCGCGCACACCAGCTTTCGCGCGGTGGCCCGCCGGCTGCCCCGGCTGGTGCGGGACGCGGTGGCGCTGGCCTGGGCCACCAGTCGCCGGGACACCGTCGCCTCCATCGGGCTGAACGTCGCCGCCGGGGTGATGACCACGTTCGGGCTGCTCGCCACGACCAGCGTGCTGCGCGAGCTGTTCGCCGCCGGCCCCACTCCGGACCGGGTGCGCGCGGCGCTGCCGGCGCTGGTCCTGGCCGCCGCGGCGGTCTCCGCCCGGGGCGGGTTGATGATCGCGGCCGGCTGGGCCCAGGCCCGGCTCACCCCGCAGATCAACTACGAGGTGGAGCTGCGCCTGTTCGAGGCCACCACGGCGGTCGACCTCGCCGCGTTCGACGACGCCGGTTTCGCCGAGGAGATGGACCGGGCCCGGGAGCGGGGGATGGCCGAGGCGGCGTACATCGTGGACCACACTGTCAACCTGGTAACCGGGGTGGTCGGGATGGCCGCCACCGCGGTGGCGGTCGCGGTGATCCAGCCGATCCTGCTGCCCTGCCTGCTGCTCGCGGCGGTGCCGGAGGCGGTCACCGCAGTCCGGGTGGCCCGCCGGCAGTACCTGGCCATGCTGGCCCGGATCACCCGCCGCCGGCGGATGTGGATGCTGGCGCACCTGATGGCCAACCGACGCACCGCGGCCGAGGTGCGCGCCTACCAGATGCGCGGGTTCCTGATCGCCGAGTACCGCCGGGTGATGGCCGTCGAGACCCGGGCCCAGCTGCGCCTGGTCCGGTCGCAGACCGGCACCCGGGTGGCCGGTGCGAGCGTCGCCGGGCTCGCCGCGTTCGGCGTCTACGCCGTCCTCGGCGCGCTGCTGCTCGGCGGGCTGGTCGCGCTCGCCGCGGCGGCCACGGCGCTGCTGGCCATCCAGTCCGCCCGGACCAGCCTCGGCGTCGCGGTCCTGGCCACCAACTCGCTCTACGAGGACGCCCTCTACTACCAGGACTACCGCGACTTCCTGGAGCGCGCCCGGAGCCGGATGCCGGCCACCGGCGGGCGGGCCGTCGACGGCTTCGACGTGATCGAACTCGACCGGGTCAGCCTGCGCTACCCGGACACCGAGCAGCCGGCCGTCGACGAGGTGAGCCTCACCCTGCGCCGGGGCCAGGTGATCGCGCTGGTCGGCGAGAACGGCTCGGGCAAGACCACCCTGGCCAAGCTGATCGCCGGCCTCTACCGGCCGACCGGGGGCGTCATCAGGTGGGACGGGGTGGACACCGCCGATCTCGACCCGCGGGCGGTCGGCGAGCACGTGGCGGTGATGACCCAGGACTGGTGGCGGTTCCCGTTCACCGCGGGGCAGAACATCCGCATCGGCCGCCACGACCGGGCGCCCGGGCGATCCGGGCCGAGCGTGCGGGAGGCCGCCCGGGCCGCCGCCGCCGACGAGGTGATCGACAACCTGCCGTACGGCTACGACACGCTGCTGGACCGCGAGTTCAAGAACGGCCACGACCTGTCCGGCGGGCAGTGGCAGCGGCTGGTCGCCGCGCGTGGGCTCTACCGCGACGCCGCGCTGCTGATCTGTGACGAGCCGTCCGCCTCCCTCGACGCCCGGGCCGAGCACGCGCTCTTCCAGCACCTGCGCCGGCACCCGGACCGGGCCGTCGTCCTGATCACCCACCGGCTCGCCAACGTCCGGCACGCCGACCAGATCTTCGTGCTCGACCAGGGGCGGTTGGTCCAGCACGGCACCCACGACGAGCTGATGGCCGCCGACGGCCTCTACCGTGAGCTGTTCGACCTGCAGGCCAGCGGCTACCTGGCCGGCTCCCCGCAGGCCGGCGACGCCGTGCCCCGGTGACCGGCCACCACGGCCGGGGCACGTCCGCTCGGTCGGCGGCACGGGCTGGCGCGTCCGGCGATCCGGGGCGTCGCGGCGGCACCGCCCGGTGTTGACCTCGAGCGCACTCGAATTCCTAGCGTGGGCGGCGCCGCCGGCGGATCCGCCGCCGGGGCGGACACCGCGAGGAGCACCACCATGCGTTACCGGGTACTGGGCGGCACCGGCATCGAGGTCAGCGTCCACGCCCTCGGCACGATGATGTTCGGCGCGGTCGGCAACCCCGACCACGACGACTGCGTGCGGATCATCCACGCCGCGCTCGACCGGGGGATCAACCTGGTCGACACCGCGGACATGTACTCGGCCGGGGAGAGCGAGCGAATCGTCGGCCGGGCGCTGCGGGGCCGGCGGGACGACGTGGTGCTCGCCACCAAGGTGCACTTCCCGATGGGCGAGGGCCCCAACCGGGGCGGCAACTCGCGCCGCTGGATCCTGCGCGCGGTGCACGACAGCCTGCGCCGGCTGGGCACCGACTGGATCGACCTCTACCAGGTCCACCGTCCCGACCACACCACCGACGTCGAGGAGACCCTCGGCGTGCTCAGTGACCTGGTCCGGGCCGGCACCATCCGGGCGTTCGGCTGCTCCACCTTCCCGGCCGAGGAGATCGTCGAGGCGCACCACGTCGCCGAGCGGCGCGCTCTGGGACGGTTCCGCACCGAGCAGCCGCCGTACTCGATCCTGGCCCGGGGCATCGAGGCCGACGTGCTGCCGGTCTGTCAGCGGTACGGCATGGGGGTGCTGGTCTGGAGCCCGCTCGCCTCCGGCTTCCTCTCCGGCCGCTACCGGCAGGGCCGGCCGGTGGACCTGACGGCGGGTCGTCCCGCGCTGACCCCGGCCCGCTTCGACCCGGCGCTGCCCGGCAACGGAGCCAAGTACCGCGCGGTCGAGCAGCTCGTGGAGCTGGCCGCCGACCTCGGTCGGACGCTGCCGGAACTGGCGGTGGCGTTCACCGTCGCTCACCCGGGGGTGACCTCGACGATCATCGGCCCGCGCACCATGGACCAGCTGGACGGGCTGCTCGCCGGCGCCACCCTGACCCTCGACGACGCCACCCTGGACCGGATCGACGAGATCGTCCCGCCCGGCACCAACCTGTACGCCCCCGACGGCGTCTGGCGCCCGCCGGCGCTGACCGATCCGGCCCGCCGGCGCCGCCCGACCGCCGACCGCGCCGCCGCCTGAGGGCGGACGCCTGTGGCGCCGGGCGTCGGGCGCGGGAAAGCCGTGGCCCGGGCTCCCGCCGGGAGCCCGGGCCACGACCATGCCACGCGGCGTCAGCTGGAGTAGCCGCGCTCCGCGATCCAGGTGGCCACCTTGTCGTCGCTCATCCAGTAGTGCTTCTTCGGGTCGTACGGGTCGGCGATCTGCACCGCCTCACCGTTGTCGCGGTAGCCGATGATGGTCACGTAGTGTCCGCCCGGGAACGAGTGTCGCCGGCCCTCGGTGTCGACAGCGGTGCCCATGGTGTTGGCCACCACGCCCCGCTTGCCGTCGACCGCCTCGACCACGTCGGCGCGCAGCTCATCGACCTGTGCCGGCTCGGCGGTGGGGCCGTCGATCTCGGTGGTCTCGTAGCCGCCGCCGGTCATCTCGTTCAGGACGCGGGTGGTGTCGTCGGCCGACTGGGTACCGGCCTTGGTGGTGCCCAGCTTCTCCGCCACCTCGCGCTGACTCGGCGTCTTACCCTGCGTGGACAGGGCGATCCGAGTCGCCGCCGGAGCGCAGTAGTACGCGTTCGGTTGCCGCTGGTACTCGTGGTCGAGCACCTTCTTGTCCTGACCAGGGGGCTCCTCCGCCTGCACCGCGATGGCCGGTTTCGCTGGCGCGGTCTCGGCGGCGATCGCCGGAACGGCGACGGCTCCACCGGTCATCAGCAGACCGGCAACCGACAGCGCGCTCTTGCGGAAGATCGAGTTCATCGTGAAGCTCCCATCGGGGTTGACGCCGCTGGGATCGGGAGCGCAAGCACCGCAGGTAGCAGAACCCCGCGCGTACGCCGGAGTCGCTGTTTCCGGACGCTCCCGGTTCCCGGGCTCTCGATTGGCTTCCCGGCTCTCTCGCCAGACGATTACCCGGCCCGGGTTCGTGAAAACGCCCGCAGGCCGACGCGGTTGGTACTACACTCCTGGTCCCCCTCGAGCCCCGGCGGTGGCCGACCCATCCGCCCCGGTCCGTCGAGCTCCGGGATCGCTCCCACGCAAGGGGCCAAGCCGCACCGGGGACGACCGATCCAGAGCTGGTTCGCCGGCCCGTGGACGGGCGCTTCCGCGTCCACCTCGAACCCGCTGCCGCCCCGGCATCCGACAGCTGCGGCGGGGACTCAGCCGGAGCGACGGCCGGTCTGCCGCCCCAGGCTCCGACAGTTGCGGCGGCGGGACTCAGCCAGCTGCGGATACCCGCCGCCGGCCCTGACCCTGAGCGGGTAGCGATCAGCGGGCGGTTGAGCAGCCTCGTGCGCTGCTCAACCGCCCGCTGACGACCAGACGGGGCCGGTCGGGCATCGTCGTGCGATACCCGACTCGGCCGCGGGTGGGCCGCCGGGCGGGGCATGCCGCCCGGCGGCGGGAACGCGTAGCCGGTGCCGCTGACGCTCGGTGGGCGGCTCAGATCCGGCGGGCGGTGCGCCACCGGTCCGGCCAGTAGCCCATGCCGTCGAGGATGGGTTCGCCGGACAGGTCGCCCATGGTCGGGCCGTCCGTCTGCGAACGGCTGGAGACGAACCGGTGATGGCCGCTGTCATCGAGGCCGAGGTAGATGCCGGAGTGGTCGATCTGCCGGCTCGGTACCGGCTGCGCGTTGAAGAACAACAGGTCGCCGGGGAGCAGGCGGTCGATGCCGCGGGCTCGCTGACCGGTGTTCGGCGTCAGGGCGACCCCTGGGCCCACTTCGGCCATCGCGTACGCGCGGCGCGGCAGCCCGTCACCCGGGTTGTTGGTGCCGAGCAGCGGAAACCCGAGCCGGTGCCCGTAGACCATCCGCAGGTAGCCGGAGCAGTCCAGCGCCAGGGCGCGTTCGGGGTCGGGCAGCGAGTTCTTACCGTCCGAGAACGACCACGGGACCTGCAGGTAGTCGTAGAAGTCCGAGCGCTCGGCCCGGCCATCGGGATCCAACGGGTCCGGTGGCCCGAACGACGCGTCGCCGGAATACTGCTGTCCCTGGTTGTCCTTCTTCGCCGGCGCGCCGTCGACATATTCGAAGGCGATCGCCAGCACGTCCGGCGAGCGGTCGTTGCGCACCCCCTCGAGCCAGTCGATGAACCACTGCTCCTGTTCGGCGCCCGCCCGCCACGCCTGTGGGGCGAGGCGGACCCAGACGTTGGTCTCGACCTTGGCGGCGGTGAAGCGTGGTTCCTCGAACGTTCGGAGCGGACCGTAGATCTGCACGGTCCGCGCGCCGTCGGTCATGGTCGCGACGGGTTCCCCCGACGAGTCGATGATCTCCGTGCGATCAGGCTCCGTCAGGCGCTGGTAGGTGTACCCGGACGCGCCGCGGGTCGGGCCCTGGGACGGCATGCCCGTGCCCAGGGTGATCTCCGTCTGGTCCGCCGGCGACGGCAGCACCACCGCGTAGGTACCCGCACCGGCGGTGAGCAGCAGGACGAACACGCCGGTAGTCAGAAGTACGGTCCGTCTGCGCAGGTACGTCCAGTACTTCATGCCCGCGTCTCCTTTCGCGACTCGGCTCTGGGCTGCGGTCAGGTCACCGGCACGAAACCGGCCACGACGCCGCTGTACGCGACCCCGAAGGTGATGGCGGTGACGATGACGGTCGCCATGATGGTGGCCTTCGGCGGCTGCCGCACGAGCTGGTACGCGATGAGCCCGGGGATGACGAAGCCCAGCGTCTGGTGGGCGAACAGCAGCGGAAGGTCACGTTGGACGATGACGAACAGGGTCAGCTGCAACAGGACGCTGAGTAGCACGATCGCCGCGAACAGCCGCTTGCCGTACAGGATCACCACCCGTTGCATCAGCAGGGTGAGCAGGTAGGTGAGCACGGTCATCCCGGCGATGATCACCGCCTGCAGTTGGTCCTCGATGAGCGTCAGGGCGATCCACCCGGGCGTGATCATGCCGCCCGGCGAGAGGTTCGTGGTCAGATAGCACAGCAGCGCGAACACCAGGCCGATCCCGAGGCTCGCGGTGGCCAGTTGGGCGCTGAGTTCTCCGCCGAAGGTCATCGCTGAATCCTTTCTCCGGTCGGCGTACGAAGCGTGGAGGCCGATGGAGACCCGTCCTCGCAGGTCCAGCCCGGCAGTTCCGCCAGCTTGTGGATCAGGACCTCGCCTTGCCCGTGGATGTTCCCCACGGCGACGATCGAGGAGTCGGCCGGCGTCTCCGCCATCACGCCCTCCAGCAGGCGGTCAGGGGCGAGCTTGCCGCCGATGTCGACCACCCGGTCCTGAAGCTCCGACGGCACGCTCGTCCGCGCGCTCTTGGTCACCTCGCCGATGAGAACGATCTTCTCCGGTCGCACCCGGCCGCTGAGTTCACCCATCTGACCGTTGCGCTCGATCCGGTCCGGCCGGCAGTTGACCACCATCGTCAGCGGACGGGTGATGAGGTGCTGATTCTCCAGTTGCTGGATGTTCATGAAGGTGGACTCGGGATCGTTGGCGGCGAAGATGTTGGCGAACCGCATCCGCTTGCTGCCGTGCATCACCCGCGCCACGGACAGCACACCGGGGTCGGGCGGGGCCTCCCACATGCCCCGCAGCGCGCTGTGCCGGTCAACGCCCAGTTGCTCGGCGACGGCCAGCGCGATGGCGACGTTCTCCTTGAACGTGATCCACCCGAACCCGTCCATCTCGCGGTCGGTCACCGACTCGGGATCGACCGCGATCAGGCGGCAGTCGCGCCGTTCGGCCTCCTCCTGCAGGATCGCCAGCCGTTCCCGCTCGGCGGTGATGCAGACACCACCCACCGGCATGGACCGGCTCAGCGACCGGGCCACATCGTCCAGGGTGGGACCCATCTCGGTGAGATGGTCCTCGCGCACGTTGCACAGCACCCCGATGTTCGACCGGATCAGCTTGCTCTGGTTGACCTCCTGCAGCGCCGGCATCACCGCCATGCACTCCATGACCAGGGCGTCGGGGTGGTAGACGGCGGCCCGCCGCACGATCCCGATCTGCTCCACCACGTTCGCGATGCCGAACTTCCGGTGCACCGGCTCTTCACTGGCGTCCGGGAAGATGAACCGGGCCGCGGTGCCGGTGGTCTTGGCCACCACCACCCGCCCACCGCCGCGCAGCGCGCCGGCACAGAGCCGGGTGATGGAGCTCTTGCCGCGAATGCCGTTGACCAGCACGCGGTCCGGGATCTTGTCCAGGTTGCGGTTGTGGTTGCGGTGCTCGACGATCCCGGCGACGAGCAGAGCCAGGCAGCAAAGGACGAATACGACGTATAGATATGCCACGTCAATCCCCTTCGTCTCGGCCGGCAGACTGGTGACCGCCGCGATAGACGGTCGGCGGGGCGACCCTCTCCGGACTGGCCGGCGGTGGCACCTCGGGGAGCACCACGGTCGGGTCGTCCTCCGTGCCGCGAATCCGCGGCACCCCGCCCAACCGATCCGAGCCGGTGTGCCGGGCCTGACGGCAGACCTCCAGACACATGGCCAGTTCCCCGATGTCGTCGTGCCGCTGCGGCGGGATGGGCGTCTCGACCGAGCCGCCGCGGATCCGGTCGGCTTCGGTCGCCAGCCGCCGCAGCGGCCGGGCGAAGACGTAGTACTGCCACACCTGACTGAGCAGCACGACACCGGTCGCGGCGCCGGCGACCAGCAGCGTCCACCGGCGTCCGTCGCTCTGCGGCAGCCGCAGTCCGGCCAGGTCCTGCTCCACGACCAGGGACCACTTCAGCGGCGCAACCGTGTTGGGTTTGTTCAAGCCGGCGGCGGCGATCAGGGCCGCACCGCCCCCAGGCGTCTCGGCCCGCCCCACGGTGCCGCCCTTCAACGCCTCGGCCGCGGCGCCACGGGCGCTGCCCTCCAGCTCCTCGAAGGCGCGGAAGCCCTCCGAGTCGAAGACCGTGCGCAGATCCTCGTCCACGATCCGGGCCTGGCCGTCCACCTCGCGCAGCATCCCCAGCAGGTAGTCGATGTTGTACTCACCCACCGTGGCGACGCCGTTGGCGCCGACCCGGAAGGCGTAGACCACCGGGACTCGGGCGGTCTTGTCGTCCAGGTCGATGCCGGCCTCACCCCGCAGCGGCTCCTTCCGCAGCGGCTCGCGTCCGGCCGAGCTGATCACCGATCCGCTCGAATCCATCAGGTAGAGGCTGCGGAACCGCTGCTTGTCGGCCAGTTCGTGCTTGAGTAGCGGCGTCAGCTGCGCGGGGTCGCTGGACTCGGCGGTCTGCGAGACGCGGATCACCGTCTGCAGCCCGTTGTTGAGCGCCTTGCCCATCATCGTGCTCGCCGCCTCGGCCCGGCTCTCCTCGTCCTTGACGAGCTGGTCGGGGATCGACGGCTTGGGCGCGCCGAGGGCGGTCGCCACCGCCGCCGCCGGCCAGAGCAGCGCTACGACCGTGGCCACGGCCAGGGCCTGCGTCACGGTCGGCCGCCAACGCCACCGCCACCGGGTGCGCGGGCTGCTGGCCGACGAGGTGTCGCCGGACGTGAAAGCCAGCGCCTGGGCGATGCGGTGCGCCTCCGCGATCCGCAGCGGATGTCGTTTGGCCGGGGCGGCGCCGGAGGCGTTGGCCTTGGCCTGCTCGAGCAGCGAGCGCACGGGACGGACCAGCGCCAGCCGCATCAACAGGAAGCTCGGCACCGCCAACGCCAACAGGGTCAGGCCGAGCAGGAGACCGCGGACCGCGGAGGTACCGCCCGCCTCGTCGGCGACGATCAGGGTCGCCAGCGTCACGCCGGTGTTCCCCACCGGAGCGGACGAGACGACCAACTGGCGGTCCTGCCACTCGGTCACCCTGATCGGGTGGCCCTCGCTGGAGTCGGACTGTGCCAGCTCGCCGAAGACCACCGGCAGGTGGACCTCGTCGACGGCACTCACCCCCTGCATCAGCGTGCTCTTCCCGTCCGGCGTGAGCACGAAGACGCCCTGGCGGGCCTTGGGATTGAGCCGCAACTCGTCCACGTTGAGCGGTTGCATCGCCAGCAAGGTCCGCGACTGGTCAAGCGCGATACTGCGGACCAGCGCCGGACCGTCGGCCGTGCTGACCGGGAACACGTTGGCCGGCAGTGTCGGCGGCAGTTGCTCGAGCGGCAGCTGCGGCCCCAGGGTCGCCACCGGGCGCCGGCTGGCCGTTTCCATGATCGTGGCCCCGTTCCAGGTGGCTCCGTCGCCCACCGCCTGCTTCAGCAGTTCGGGGTCCGGCGTCCCGGGTGCCCGGGTGGAGACCCGCTGGTCGAGCTCCTCGACCGAGTGCTGGATGGTCATTCGCGTGCTGGTGGCGACCTTCGACACGTTGTCCCGTTGCGAATCCACCACGGCGGGGGGCACGCCCCGCTGGTGGTTGACGGCGAACCCCAGCACGATGGCCGCCGCCAGGCACATCGTCACCCAGAGATACACCAGCGAGGGTGTCCCGGAACCCGCTGGAAACCCGGCAGCCGGTAGCTGCTGCTCCAGGGCGCGTCGCCGCCAGGCGACCATTTCCTCCGGCGGCAGCTCGGCCGGCTTCCCCGTCACGGGAGCCTGGCCACGGAAGCTCTGCTGTTCTGTGTCCCGGTCAGGCGCAGGCTGTTCGCCTTCGCTCCTTCTATTCATGGCGACCCCTTCCCTTCCGTGAACACCGGAAGTTGCACGGTCGAATCGATCATCGGACTCGACGGGGTGAGCCAGCATCACCTCACCGGGACGAACCTGGGCATGCCTCGGACCTCTGCCGGACCCCGCCAAACGCTGGATGGGGCGGTATGACCCGATCATGGAACTCGGCAGGGTGAGCCAGCCTCACCCTGCCGAGATGAACCCGCGTGCCGGGCCGGCGCGGCACGACACCGGCCGGCGTGACGTCAGCCCCCGGTGGCGGTGCCGTCCCGGCGTGGGTCGGCCGCGCCGAGCAGCTGCTTGCCGCGAATCTCGATCGCCGTGAGACCGCTGTCCAGTGCGATGAGTCGGGGACAGGGGTGCCGACGCTCGACGAGGTTCGGCATCCGTAGGGCCACTCTCCGGTTCGCCTCGATGGCCGACGGCGCATCCCGTTCCCCATCACAGTCGCGGGTGATGTCCTGTCCGCTGTAATGGCCCTGGTTGATCGCCTCTGCCGGGGTCATGCCGTCGACGATCACTCCCACGATGGTCTGGACCACGTAGTCAGGAATGTGGGAGCCGCCGGCAGCGCCGACCACCAGCCTCAGTTCCTTACCCTCACCGTCCAGCACGAGCGTCGGCGCCATCGAGGCCGTGGGCCGCTTCCCCGGCTGCATGACGTTGACGGGCTTTCCCGGTGAGACCGACGCGGTGTCCGTGAAGTTGTTCAACGCGTTGTTGAGAATCATCCCCTGGACTTCCAGGTGCGACCCGAAATGACTGTTGTTGGTGGTCGTCATGGAGACGGCGTTGCCCTCGGCGTCGACGATGCTCACGTTGCTCGTCGGGTCGCCGACGTCCACCGTGGCGGGTTCGTCGCCCACCACCGGAGGTTCGGGTCGCACTCCCGGCGGGTCACCCGGTTCGACGGGTCGGACCGCCCGGTCGCGAGAGAAGAGGGAGAAGCGGTTGTCGAGGTACCGGTCGTCGAGGAGACCGTCCACGGGCACGCCGTGATAGTCCGGGTCACCGATGTAGGCGCGACGGTCCAGATTCGCCAACCGGCTGGCCTCCAGCGACAGATGGATTCGGGCGGCCGAGCCCGGGTCGGTCTTCTTCACGTCGCCGCGTTCGAGCAGGCCGAGCTCTTCCAGGACCGCCACTCCGCCGAACGCGGGGGGCGGTGAGGTGCACACCGAGACGCCGAACGGCTTCCGGCAGATCTCGGTGCGCTCCACCGGGGTGTAGTCGGCGAAGTCCTGCGGGGTGATCAGGGAGGGGATCACCACCGGGCCCGCCGTGTTGCCCTTGAGCTTGATCGGGCCCTTCGCCGCGTGCTTGGCGATGGTCGGGGCGATCTCGCCGTCCGGGTCGTAGAACGCCTCCGCGCCCCCGTCCCGCACCAGCCGCAGCACCTCGGCGATCTCAGGGTTGTAGAGCGTGCTGCCCACCGGCTTGGGCTCGTCGCCGTTGCAGTAGCGGGGGCGCAGGTCGGGATAGTTGCAGCGCTTCCGCCCGTTGAAACGCTCCTCGAAACCGTCGTGCAGGTTCGGGGACATGGGGAACCCGTCCTTGGCCAGCCTGATGGCGTCGTCGAAGAGCTGGTTCCACGGGAGTTCGCCGTACAACTCGTGCACGTCCGCGAGCACCCGCAGGGTGCCGGGAACGCCGAACGCGCGTCCGGTCGCCGAGGCGTCGTTCGGGAAGCGATCCGTTCCGAGATCCTCGGCCTCCTGCGCGGTGGGCGTCCGCACATTCTCGGTCACGTTCCGCGGCGCTCTGGACATGCCGTCGAAGAAGCGGATGTCGCGCTTGTCCTTGTCCCAGTGGTTGATGAGCGTGCCGCCGGCGAGCCCGGAGGCGTGCGGCTCCACGACAGCGAGGACCGCCTGAACGGACACCGCGGCGTCCGCGGCGCTGCCGCCCCTGGCAATGATCTTGCAACCGGCCTCGGCGGCGAGCGGATGGGCGGCGGCCACCATGAACTTCTCGACGACAGCGTCGTCCTCCCGGCCGCTCTTGCTTCTCGGATTCTTCGTGCAGGCCTCGGCGGGCGCAGCGACCGGAGTTGACGCGGGTGCCACGGCCACGGCGGACATACCCAGCGCCATCGCCAGCGCGGGAATGAGATGGTGCGCCCTGCGTGCGAACATGGAGTGACCTTTCGAGATCGGTCCGGAGCGAAGCGTTCACGCTGACCATCACGAAGCTCCCCAACCGGAATGCGTCTCCCTGTCTTGCCTCCCGGGCCTGCCGCCCGCGCTCTTCGCCCCGACGTCTCCCGCAGGTGGGCTGCGATCCCGGATGGCCCGACCGTCCGAACGGCAGCAGGCGAAGTTAGGGGCATCATCGATGTCACCCGGGTGATGGCGCAGGACATCGCCGGAAGTCGTGGCCTGCGGGGCGAAGGTGTCGCCGGTGATAGCGGAGAAAGTCCACGCACCTCGACTCGGCGCGCAGGCCGACCGGCGGGCCCTGGTCGTCCCCCGACTGGCCGCCAGTGGCGATTCGACGGTTCAGTGCACCACGGTCCGGGCTGTCCGTTCCGCAGGCGCCAGCCGGCGCAATCGGGGCCATCTTACGCTCAGTGAGGAATTGACCCCGAGAAGTCCACTCTGTGTTAGCGTCGAGGAGGCGGGCCCTGTGATGTGCGGCACTTGCGCCATCACACCGGAACCCATCGCCCTGCCCGACAACAGGTGGTCAGGCGCCGTGCGCGACCACCACATCCGTCCGGAAGACCGCGCGACATCCACCCGAGGAGCAATCGTGCAGGAACGGATCGGTAACCCCGTGGGACGTACCCGGTGGCGAAGGTTCGCCGCGATGCTGGTGCCGGCGAGCGCGGTCGCTGCCGGGATCGTCTTCGGTATGGCCAACGGCGCGATCGCCGCCTCGTTCGCCGTGTCCGGGCAGACGTTCAAGGTGTCGGCCTCGGAGTTGCAAGGGGAGGGCTTCGTCCAGTACGGCGGGGTCGCCAGGGAGGTCGACGGAACGGAGCACCCGGTGGCGGTCACCGGCATCCGCGAGGCGCGGCTGTTCGACCTGTGCCAGTCGGTGAAGGCGCCGGGCGCTCCCGTAGTGCTCACCATCACCGCCGGCGGTGGCGGCCGACCCGCCACGGCGAGCGACCTGCTGCTCGATGTCGAGTCGCTCGAGGGCGACGTCAGGTTCACCAACATCAACATCGGGCAGGACGCGTCGACCCTCGAGGGCGGCCCGCCCGGCGCCCGGGGTCCCCGGGGCGCCTTCGGCCAACAGGCCGACGCGGTCAACATCAAGAACCTGCGTCAGGTGGCCCGCTCCACCCAGGCCGGGCAGTTCAACCTCACCGGACTGCGGTTGAAGGTCAATGTCGGCCCGGCCGCCAGGGAATGCTTCTGAGCCGGCCGTCCCGGCCGCCAGGCTCTCCGCGTGCCCTCCCCACCGTCCACTCCTCATCCGGCAGGAGGATGCGTGACAGACGCCGAACTCCAGCAGGCCCGGCCCGGCCGGTTCCGCCTGGCACGGGACGGTTTCCGCCACTGGCGGCGGACCCGGCCCTTCTGGGGCGGCCTGCTCACCGGCCTGGCCGGCCTCGAAATCTTCGGCACCACCCAGATGTCGCTCGCTGGTCTCTCCTTCCAGACGGGGCCGACGGGCTTTCTCTCCTGGCTGATCCCCGCCATCCTGGTGACCTGCGGGCTGCTGATGTGGTTCAAGCCGCAACACCGGGCCCTCTACGCCGTGGTCGCCGCGGTCACCGCCCTCTTCTCGCTGATCGGGGTCAACCTCGGCGGCTTCTTCTTCGGTCTGATCCTCGGCATCGTGGGCAGTGCCCTGGGCTACGCGTGGACGCCGGAACCCGCCCCCGCGGTCGGACGCGCAGAGCCCGAGGACGACGCGACGACACGCGAGTCGACCGGGGAGGGGCGGGGCGGGTCGCCCGACGCCGCGCGGGACGGGTCACCGGACGAGGCGACGACGCGGCGCGATCGGGCGGCCGGGCCGGACCCTGACCGCCCGGCCCCCGGTGCAGGACCGGCGCCGAGCGGGAGTAGCCGGCCGTCGTCGACGAGCTGATGTCGGGCCGGGACGGCTGCGGTCCGCGCGTCGTCTCGCGGGCAGCCGCCGACGAGGTTCCCTGCGGGCCGGGGACGGCCCAGCGAATCGGTGACGTCCCGCCTCGCAAGCCCGACCGCCGGACCGTCGCGGTGCTGCTCGGACTGCTCGGCCTGGTGGCCGCCGTGGCGCCCGCCGCGCTGAGCCCGACGCGGGCGTCCGCGGTGCCGGCTACTGTGCGGGACGGACCTACCTGCCCGAGCCCGCCGGGACCGGGCGTGCCGCAGGGGAGTCCGCCCGCGTCGTCCGGCCCGAGCGGCGTCCGTCCGGCTGACTGCGACCGAGCGAAGTCGTTCCCGGGCGCGACCGGCGGCGTCGACGCCGGTACCGCGTTGCCGTGGATCAGCGCCGATCCGGGGCAGCCGCTGGTCGCGGCGATCCCCGCGAAGCTGACCGGCTCCAAGCTGACCATGAGCGGGCTCCGGCTGGAAGGGATCGTCCAACTGCCCACCGCCGACGGCCCCCTCACGGCGTTGAAGTTCAGCATGAACGAGGCGGTCACCGAGGATGTCGTGCTGCGGCCGCCGGGCCCGCCGGACCGGACCGTCCGGCTCGCCGCCGTGACGGCCCGCGGTGACGTCGCGCTCTACGCCACCCGCTTCGTCGGGCGACTCCCCGGCTTCACCATCACGCTGGCTCCCGACCTGCCGGTGCCGGCCGGCGTCCCGATCATGTCGACCGGTGCGATCACCTTCACCGATCCCGCCATCGACCTGGCCTTCGTCAAGAGCGACACGTTCAGCGGCCGGTAGGCGAGCCGTTCGCGGGACCTGCGCCGGGACGGGTCGTGATCGGGGGGGCGCGCTCGGGTGACAATGCCGAGGTGGATCACGCGGATCTGGTCAGGTTGAGCAAGCGGATGTCGCTCGCGTTGCGGCACCAGCCCGGCCGGTTCGGCCTCACGCTCGACGGGGCGGGCTGGGTGCCGGTCGGGGAGTTCCTCGCCGCGCTGCGGATCGACCGCGCCGACCTCGACGCGGTGGTGGCCGGCAACGACAAGCAGCGGTTCGCGGTCGAGCGGGGTCCGGACGGGGTGGAGCGGATCCGGGCCAGCCAGGGGCACTCGATCCCGGTCGACCTCGGGTTGGTGCCCGTGCCACCGCCGGACACGCTCTACCACGGCACCGGGGCGGCCGCCGTCGCGTCGATCCGGGCCTCCGGCCTGCACCGCGGCGGACGGCACCACGTCCACCTGTCGCCCGACGTCGAGACCGCCCGGCGGGTGGGCGCCCGGCGTAATGGGGCGGTGGTGGTGCTCAGCATCGACGCGGCGGCGATGGCCCGCGACGGACACGTCTTCTATCGCAGCGCGAACGGGGTCTGGCTCACCGATGCGGTCCCCGCCGGCTACCTGACCGGCACCGACTGAGCGTCGCAGTCACCGCCGGCGGCGGGGGCGCGGCTCAGCCGGCGCGGCGGGCGAGGAAGTCGGCCAGTACCCGGGTGTGCGTGGAGAACGCCAGCTCGGTCGGCTCGGTGAGCACCAGCCACTCGGTCGCCTCCTCGGTCGGCGCGGACGGCGGCAACTCCTCGGCCGGCCGCTCGGGCAGTTCGCCGAAGAGCATCATGGTGCCGCCGGCCGGGGCGCTGTGCACCGCGAAGAGCCGGGCGTCGGCGGCGTCGGCGAGCAGGCCCGTCTCCTCGCGCAGTTCCCGCACCAGCGCGTCGTTCCACTCCTCGCCGTACTCGACGAAGCCGCCCGGCAGCGCGAGCAGCCCGCGGGCCGGCTCGATGTCCCGGCGTACGACGACGACGCCGAGACCCGCGGCCGTGCGGACCGGCAGCACCGCCACCGCGACGGGCAGCGGGTTGCGCCAGACCGTCTGGCCGCAGACCGCGCAGATCCGCGGCCAGCCGGCCGCCGCCGGGTAGGCGGCCCCGCAGTAGGAGCAGTGGGAGTACGGCACGCCACTCATGCCGCTGCACGTTACCGGCCCGGGGTGGGCCCTCACGACGGGCGGCGTGGGCCCGCACGACGGGCGGCGCGCTCGACCGGAACCGTTCGGGCGGCGGGGGTCAGCTCTCCGGGGTGCCGGTGTAGAAGGCGGTGGTGCGCCCGGCGGCGGCCCGGGCCGCCGCGGCGTCGGTGCCGGCGGCGATGCTCGCGTCCCCCCACCGGTCGCTGGCCGACGACATGAACGCCCGGCCCTCCGGGGAGGCGCTCCAGACCTCGCTCTGCTCGGGGCTGACCCCGCTGCCGTCGTCGGCCAGGTGTGTGGCCAGGCCGAGCAGGGCCAGGTCCCAGCCCACCCCGACCGCGCCGGGGCCGAACTGGTCCCAGCGCTCCTGGTCGACGTGCGCGATGTGCTCCAGCTCGAACCGGGTGCGACCGTCGCCGGTCGGGGTCAGCCGGACCTCGATCCAGCTCACCTCGCCCATCATCTCCCAGGTGGCGGCGAAGCTCTTCGGTGGGTCGCAGCGCTCGATGACGCCGGAGGCGTTGCCCTCCAACTGGTAGCGGCCGTGCAGGCGCAGGTCGCCGCTGACCGGCAGGAACCAGCGGGGGATGCGCTCGGCGTTGGTGCAGGCGTCCCAGACGTCCTCCAGCGGCGCGTCGTACGTCTGGCTGATGGTCGTCACCCGGGCCTCGCCGGCCTCCAGCGTCCGCTGGCCCACCTGGCGACGCACGGCGTTGAGCTGGCTGGTCGCGTCGATCATGATTCTCTCCTGTCGTCGGGAGCCTCGGCGCGCTGCTCGCGCAGTCGCCGTTCGCGCTTGCCCCTGGCGAGCTCGGTGGCGAGCGCCTGCAGCGGTGGGGTCCAGAACCGGCGGAAGTGACCGAGCCAGTCGTCGACCTCGCGCAGCGGCGCCGGGTCCACGGCGTAGAGCCGGCGGGTCCCCTCCGGCCGCACGGTGGTGAAGCCGCTGTCCCGCAGCACCTTCAGGTGCTGGGAGACGGCCGGCTGGGAGATGCCGAACTCGGCGCGGATCACGTCGCAGAGCCCGCCGGCGGTCATCTCGCCGCCGGCGAGCAGTTCGAGGATCCGGCGCCGCACCGGATCGCCGAGCACGTCGAAGGCATGCACCGGACCTTTATATCAGTACACGCTTATTTAAGCGAGGACGCATAGGGGTCGGCGGGGTCGGCCCGGCGGATCAGCCCGGCCGGCGAGCCGGCGAGCGCCGGCGGCGGATTCCCTCGCTGGTGACGGCGTGATAGATGATCATGACGATGATGGCGACCAGCCCGACCATCGGGTCCACGAACCAGCCGAGCAGCCCGGCCAGACCGTAGAGGACCAGGCCGGTGATCGGCCGCCGCGCCTGAGCCCGCACGTAGGCGTGGTCGACGCCAGTCGCGTACACCTCCGGCCGCCGGCGCAGGTAGCCGAAGACCACCAGCCACGGCAGCGACATCAGCGCCGCGGCGAGCGCGTACAGAGCGACCGCCGCCTGCCGGTCGTGCCGGTCGCCGTGGTCGGTGAACGCCGAGGCGAGCACCGCGGTCGGAAACGGGATGATCACCACGCCGAACAGGATCGCCAGGTTGATCCAGTTCAGGGCCGGATTGGTGCCGCGCAGCAGCCGCAGCAGCGCGTGGTGGTTGAGCCAGAGAACGCCGACGTAGCCGAAGGAGATCACGAAGGCGAGATAGGCGGAGCCCTCGTGCAGCAGCCCGGTCAGCAGTTCGCCCGGCTCGTACGACGGGACGCGCAATTCCAGCACGAGGAGGGTGATGACGATCGCGAAGACGCCGTCGCTGAACGCCTTCATCCGGTCGATCTCGGCCAGGCTGGCGCCGCCCGTCGGGTCCTGCTCCGTCGCGGCCACGGGGGGAGGCTATCGCCGTTCGGGCCGGCGCCGGAGTGCCTCCGCGACCGACCACCCGGACGGGGCCCTGGGTGCCGCCCGGTGCGGCACCCAGGGTTCCCGGGCCCCGTCGGCCCGCTATCCGGCCACCGGGGCGACGGCCTCCGCCGCTCCGGCGCGCCGCTGGTGGGAGCGGATCAGCTCGGCGTAGCGGTGACCGCTCGCCTTCACCGTCCGCCGCTGCGTCGGGTAGTCCACGTGCACCAGGCCGAACCGCTTGTCGTAGCCGTACGCCCACTCGAAGTTGTCCAGCAGCGACCAGACGAAGTAGCCGGCGAGCGGGACGCCCCGGCCGACCGCCCCGGCGCAGGCGGCCAGGTGCTGCTCCAGGTGGTCGGTGCGCTCCTTGTCCTCCACGGTGCCGTCCGGGGTGACCTCGTCGTCCGGCCAGGCCGAGCCGCTCTCGGTGACGACGATCCTCGCCGGCCGGTACTCCTCGTGCACCGCGACCAGCAGCTGCTCCAGCCCGGGCGGGTACATCTCCCAGCCCATCGCGGTCTCCACCGAGCCGGGCACCGGCACCTGCCGGGCGTACGGCGGCGGCCCGGCCGGGTCGTCCATCACCACCTGCCGGAAGTAGTAGTTGACGCCGAGGAAGTCGGTCGGGGTGGCGATCACCGCCAGGTCGTCGCCGCGCACCGGCGGCTCCACCCCGTAGGTGGCGAGCATGTCGGCGGGATAGCCGCGGCCGTGCACCGGGTCCAGCCACCAGCGGTTGACGTGGCCGTCCATCCGCCGGGCCGCCGCGACGTCCGCCGGCCGGTCGGTGGCGGCCGGCTCGATCGGGCTGAGGTTGAGCACCAGCCCGACCGACGCGGGGCGCGCGGCGTTCGCCCGGATCGCCCGGGTGGCCAGGCCGTGCCCGAGCAGCACGTGGTGCGCGGCGCGGACCGCCCGGCCCAGGTCCCGCTCACCCGGGGCCATCCGCCCCTCCAGGTGCCCGATCCAGCACACGCAGAGCGGCTCGTTGACGGTGGTCCAGTCGGCCACCCGGTCGCCGAGCCGGGCGGCCACCACGGCCGCGTAGTCCGCGAACGCCTCGGCGGTGGACCGCTCCGGCCAGCCGCCCCGGTCCTGGAGCACCTGCGGCAGGTCCCAGTGGTAGAGCGTGACGAACGGTCGGATCCCGGCGGCCAGCAGCGCGTCGACCAGCCGGTCGTAGAAGTCCAGCCCCTTCGCGTTCACCGCGCCGACGCCGTCCGGGCGCACCCGCGGCCAGGCCACCGAGAACCGGTACGCGTCGACGCCGAGCCGCCGCATCAGCGCCACGTCCTCCGGCCAGCGGCGGTAGTGGTCGCAGGCGACGGCGCCGGTGTCGCCGTTGTCGACGGCCCCGGGCAGCCGGCAGAAGGTGTCCCAGATGGACGGTGCCCGACCGTCGGTGTCGACGGCGCCCTCGATCTGGTACGCCGAGGTGGCGACGCCCCAGAGGAAGTCGGGCGGCAGGTTGGACAGGTCCGGCACTTCTCGATTCTCCTTCAGACGGCGGTGAACGTGGTCCTACTTGACCGCGCCGGCGGTCAGGCCGGCGACGAAGTAGCGCTGCAACGCCAGGAAGCCGGCGACGACCGGGACGCTGACCACCAGCGACGCCGCCATGATCTGGTTCCAGTAGACGTTGAACTGGGTGGAGTAGCCCTGCAGACCGACGGCCAGCGTGCGGCTGGACTCGTCGGTCATCACCGAGGCGAAGAGCACCTCGCCCCAGGCGGTCATGAACGCGTACACGGTCACCGCGACCACGCCGGGCACCGCCGCCGGCAGCACCACCTGGAACAGGGTGCGCAGCGGCCCGGCCCCGTCGACCTGGGCGGCCTCGTCCAGCCCGCGGGGGATGGAGTCGAAGTAGCCCACCAGCATCCAGATCGAGAACGGCAGCGAGAAGGTCAGGTACGTGATGATCAGGCCGGTCCGGCTGGCGTACAGCTGGAGGCCGGTGGCGTTGCCGAGGTTGACGTAGATCAGGAAGAGCGGCAGCAGGAACAGGATCCCGGGGAACATCTGGGTCGACAGCACGGTGACCGAGAACAGGCCCCGGCCGCGGAACCGGTAGCGGCTCACCGCGAACGCCGCGAAGATCGCCACGGTGACCGAGAAGACCGCCGCCACGCTGGCGACGACCAGGCTGTTCACCAGGTAGCGGCCGAGTGGCACGGTCGACCACATGTCCACGAACGCCTGCAACGTCGGGCGCCGCGGCCACCAGGTGAACGCGTTCTGCACGTCCTGCAGCGGCTTGATCGCCGAGCTGACCATCACGTACAGCGGCACCAGCACGAAGATCGCCAGCAGGGTCAGCACCATCCGGCGGGCCCAGCGCTCGGTCGCGGTCTCACGCATCGTTCCTCCGGCGGTTGGTGATCAGCAGGTACCCGGCGGTGACCACGAGCAGGAACAGCAGCAGCGCCACCGACATCGCCGAGCCGGAGCCGAAGTCCCAGGTCTTGAAGGAGCTGCGGTAGATGTGGATCGAGATCAGGTCCGCCTGCTCCGGCGCGGAGCCGCCGAAGAGCACGTACGGGGTGTTGAAGTCGTTGAAGGTCCACAGGAACAGCACCAGCACCAGCACCAGGTTCACCGGCCGCAGCATGGGCAGGGTCACCGAGCGCAGCCGCCGCCAGAAGCCGGCCCCGTCCATGGCCGCGGCCTCGTACAGGTCGCCGGGGATGTTCTGCAGGCCGGCCATGATGCACAGGAAGGCGAACGGCCAGGAGCGCCAGACCGACACGATCAGCAGCGCGACGAAGCTGTTCCCGCCGATCAGCCAGAACGGCTTCTCGCCGAACAGGTGCAGCTGGTCGACCAGGACGTGGTTGACCAGGCCGGTGTCCCGCTGGAACAGGAAGCTCCAGGTGATCACCGCGGTGTAGACCGGCAGCGCGTACGGGGTGAGGAAGAGCGCGCGCAGCACGCCGCGGCCGCGGAACGGCCGTTGCAGCAGCACCGCCGCGGTGGTGCCGAGCAGCCAGGAGAGCCCGACCGAGGCGACCGTGTAGAGCACGGTCACCCAGAACGAGTGCAGCAGTTCGGCCCCGGCGGCGGAGTCGAAGTCGAGCACCACCCGGTAGTTCTCCAGACCGACGAAGGGCGCGGTCGACCAGTCGCGAATGTGGAACTGGGTCAGCTCCAGCAGGCTCATCCACGCGCCGACCAGCATCGGCACCACGTGGATCGCCAGCTCCAGCACGATGGCCGGGGCGAGCAGCAGGTACGGCAGGAGCGACCGGCGGGGCCGCCGCAGGCGGCTCCGGCCCGGCTTGCCGCCCCGGGCCGGTCGGTCGGGCGCGGTGACGTCCCGGGGGGTGGTGCTGGTTGCCATCGGGGTCCTCTCGCTGGGTGGCCGTGGGAGGGTCGGCGTCCCTCCCACGGCCACCGGTCCGGCGGGCAGCGCGTCGTCGGCGCGTCGTCAGCGCATCTGCTGCTGGGCCTGGGTCAACTTCTGTCGGACGCTGTCCTCGGTCACCGGCTTGCCGCTGGCCGCGTCGGCGAAAAGCTCCTTGATGGCGGTGCCGACCAGCGTCTCGAAGGTGCTCTCCTCGGGCACCTGCGGCAGTGGCGCGGCCGTGCTGGCCAGGGTCTCCTGGAGCACCTTCTGCTCCGGGGCGGCGAACGCCGGGTCGCCGGCCACGGTCTTCACCGGGGGCAGCGAGCCGTACGTCTTGTTGAGCGTCACCTGCTCGGCGTCGCTGGTCATGAACTTGACGAACTCCAGCGCGGCGTCCCGGTTCTTCGTGTGCTTGAAGACCGCCATGTTGATCCCGGCGACCATGCTGTTGACCTTCTTGCCACCGGCCGGCGGGGCGGCCAGGAACGGCACCGGGGCGATCCCGTACGCGTCCGCGGCCATGTTCTGCGACTTCAGGTTCGACCCGGCGGCCTGCCAGAGCAGCATCGCGGCCTTGCCGTTGGCGAAGTCGGAGACGGACTGGTTCTGCGCGTACTCGGCGTTGCTCGGGTTGACGATCTTGTCGGCGGCCATCAGGTCGACGTAGCGCTTCACCGCCGCGACGTTCTGCGGGGTGTCGAAGGTCGGCTTGCCGGCCGAGTCGAACCACTCGCCGCCGTACTGCTGGCTGAAGGTGAAGGCGTGGTGGGCGTTCTCCGACGGGTTGGCGCCCTCGACCGCGAGGCCCCACCGGCCGCCGCCGGTGAGCTTCCGGCCGGCCTCGGCCACCTGCTCCCAGGTGGTCGGCGGGCTGGTGATGCCGGCGTCGGCGAACGCCTTCTTGTTGTAGTAGAGGGCGTAGGCGAGGCTGTAGAGGGGCACCGCCGCGGGCGGCTTGCCGGGGGCGCCGGCGGCGGCCAGCGCGGCCGGGACGAACCGGTCCTTGCCGCCGACCTTGGCCAGCGTGGCGTCGTCGAACTCCACCAGCGCGCCGGTGGCCTGCAACGAGGCCGACCAGGTGTTGCCGATGTTGACCACGTCCGGGCCCTGGCCGGAGGTGGCGGCGGCGAGCAGCCGGTTGAGCAGGTCCGACCAGGGCACCACCTCGACGTTGACCTTGATGCCGGTCTGCTGCTCGAACTTGTCCAGCTCAGGCTGGAGGATCTGCTTGTCGGCCTCCAGGCTGGCGCCCTGGTTGCTGGCCCAGTAGGTGAGCGTCTTCGCGCCGCCCGAGGAGGAGTCGTCGCCGCCGCAGGCGGTCAGCGAGGCGGCGGCCAGCACGGCCGCGGTGAGTATCGCCAGGTGTCGTCTCGACACGGGTCTGCCCTTCCGGTGCGAGTGGTGGGGGTCGCCGGCGCCGGGTGGTGCGGGGGTCGCGGACGGGCCGGCGGAACGGGTGGGGCCGGTTCCGGCGGTGGCCGCCGGACGGTGTCGCGGGAGTTGCATCACGGCTTAATGAATGTCGTCATTAAAGTGGTTGTCGTCATGGGCCGTCAAGCACGGGGTCGTACAGTCGCCTCGGACGGCCCGGGGGATCGAGGTGGCGTGTGGAGTTGGCCCGAGCGACGAATCGTGGCGTCCGGCTGCGGAACCGGTCGGCGCTGCTGTCGAAGCTCTTCCTCGACGGCCCGCTGACCCGTCAGGACCTGGTCCGCAGCACCGGGCTCAGCCAGCCGGCGGTGAGCAACGTGGTGGGCGACCTGATCGACGAGGGCCTGGTGGTCGAGGCGGGCGCGGCCGAGTCCGACGGCGGCCGGCCCAGCATGATCCTCCGGGTCGCGCCGCGGTTCGCCTTCGTGGTCGGCGTGGATGTCGGTGAGACCCGGGTGCGGGTCGAGCTGTTCGACTTCGCGATGGCCCTGCTGGCCAGCGTCGAGTACCCGCTGGACCCGGCGCGTACCGAGCCGTCGGTGGTGGCCGGGCACGTGCTGGCCGGGATCGACGCGGTCACCGACCGGGCCGGGGTGGACACCGACGACGTGCTCGGCGTCGGCATCGGCGTCTCCGGCGTGGTCGAGCAGGGGGATCGGGCGGTGGTGCACGCCCAGGCGCTCGGCTGGGACCGCGTGCCGCTGGAGGGGCTGATCGCCGCCGGCACCGACCTGCCGCTGCACATCGACAACGGCGCCAAGACCCTCGGCCAGGCGGAGATGTGGTTCGGCGCCGGCCGGGGCGCCCGGCACGCGGTGTTCGCGCTGGTCGGCTCCGGCGTCGGGGCCGCCGTGGTGACCAACGGGGTCACCTACCGGGGGGCGTCCAGCAGCGCGGGGGAGTGGGGGCACACCACCCTGGTGTACGGGGGCCGGCCCTGCCGTTGCGGCGCGCGGGGCTGCCTGGAGGCGTACGTCGGGGCCGAGGCGCTGATCGACCGGTACCGGGAGGCGCGGGGCGGCCGGGCGGTGCCGGGCGACGACGAGGAGTCCCAGCTGGCCGCCCTGGTCGAGGCGGCCGCCACGTCGGCCACCGCCCGCCAGGTGCTCGACGAGACCGCCGGCTACCTGGGCGCCGGGGTGGCCAACCTGATCAACCTGTTCAACCCGGAGCGGGTGGTGCTGGGCGGCTGGGCCGCGATGGCGCTGGGCGACCTGCTGCCGGCGGTGCGCGAGGCCGCCGGCCGGCAGGCGCTGCGCCAGCCGTACGAGCAGGCGTCGATCGAGCTGTGCCGGCTCGGTGTCGACGCGGTGGCGCTGGGGGCGGCCACCCTGCCGATCGCCCGGCTGCTGGCGGCCGGCGGCGTCCGGCCCTGACCGGCCCGTCGGGCAAACCGCACGCATCGAACCTTCGGGATATATAACAGCGTTATAGATCGATGTCTTGACGCCGTCGCAACCGCGCCGTAACACTTCCCCGAGAGCGCTCTCCGGTCGCGGTGCCCGTCCCGGTGGCACACGTCCCGCGCCGCGGCCGGCCTCCCGTCACCCCGTCATGCCCGGCGTCCGTACCCCCTATCGACAGGCGAAGTCATGACATCTCGCGCTACATCCGTACGCCCGGCACCGGGCCGGCGACCCCGCCGGCGTACCCTCATCGGCCTGGTGGTCGCGCTCGTCGCGGCGCTGGCGCCGACCGGCCCGACACCCCCGGCGCAGGCGGCGCCGGTGCTGCTCTCCCAGGGCCGCCCGGCCACCGCCTCCTCCACCGAGAACGCCGGCACCCCCGCCGCGGCCGCCGTCGACGGGAACACCGGCACCCGCTGGTCCAGCGCCTTCAGCGACCCGCAGTGGCTCCGGGTCGACCTCGGCGCCCGGGCCACCATCAGCCAGGTCACCCTGGTCTGGGAGGGCGCCTACGCCCGGGCCTTCCAGCTCCAGACCTCCGACGACGGCAGCACCTGGACCACCATCCACACCACCACCGCCGGCACCGGCGGCACGCAGACCCTGACGGTCAGCGGCGCCGGCCGCTACGTCCGGATGTACGGCACCGCGCGCGCCACCGGCTACGGTTACTCGCTCTGGGAGTTCCAGGTCTACGGCGAGACCGGCGGCGGCACGCCCACCTGCGGCAGCGCCAACGCCGCCCAGGGCCGCCCGGCCACCGCCTCGTCCACCGAGAACCCCGGCCTGCCCGCCTCGGCCGCGGTGGACGGCAACACCGGGACCCGCTGGGCCAGCGCGGCGAGCGACCCCCAGTGGCTCCGGGTCGACCTGGGCAGCACCCAGACCATCTGCCGGGTGGTGCTGAACTGGGAGGCCGCGTACGCCCGGGCGTTCCAGCTGCAGACGTCCGTCGACGGCGCCGCCTGGACCACGATCTACAGCACCACCACCGGCACCGGCGGTGTGCAGACCCTCGACGTGACCGGCAGCGGCCGCTACCTGCGGGTCTACGGCACCGCGCGGGGCACCGGCTACGGCTACTCGCTCTGGGAGTTCCAGGTGAACACCACCGGAGGCACGACCGACCCGGGCATCCCGCCGACCGACCCACGCAACCCGAACTTCGGCCCGAACACGTTCGTCTTCGACCCGTCCACCCCGACCGCCACCATCCAGAGCCGGCTGAACACCCTGTTCACCCAGCAGGAGACCAACCAGTTCGGCCCGCAGCGGTACGCGGTGCTGTTCAAGCCCGGCAGCTACACCGCCGACGTCAACCTCGGCTTCTTCACCCAGGTCGCCGGGCTCGGCATGAGCCCGGACGACGTGAACCTCAACGGCCACGTCCGGGTCGAGGCGTTCTGGATGGGCGGCAACGCCACCCAGAACTTCTGGCGGGCCGCCGAGAACCTGTCGGTGACCCTGCCGGCCGGGGTGACCGTGGAGCGGTGGGCGGTGTCCCAGGCCGCGCCGTACCGCCGGATGCACCTGCGCGGCGGGCAGAACCAGATCCAGCTCTGGAACGGCGGCGACGGCTGGTCCAGCGGCGGGCTGATGGCCGACACCCGGATCGACGGCCTGGTCGTCTCCGGCTCCCAGCAGCAGTGGTACTCGCGCAACAGCGAGTTCGGCAACGGCTGGACCGGCTCGGTGTGGAACATGGTCTTCCAGGGCGTCGTCGGGGCACCCGCGCCGCACTTCCCGAACCCGTCGCACACCGTCATCGCGCAGACCCCACAGGTGCGGGAGAAGCCGTTCCTCTACGTCGACGGCACCGGCGAGTACCGCGTCTTCGTCCCGGCGCTGCGCACCAACTCCACCGGCACCAGCTGGTACGGCAGGACCCCGGCCGGCTCGTCCATCTCGCTGTCGCAGTTCTACCTGGTCCAGCCGGGCACCAGCGCGGCCACCATCAACGCCGCCCTCGCCCAGGGCCGGCACCTGCTGTTCACCCCGGGCGTGCACCACGTCACCGAGCCGATCCGGGTGGACCGGCCGGACACGGTGGTCCTCGGCCTCGGCCTGGCCACCATCCAGGCCGACAACGGCACCGTGGCGATGCGGGTGGCCGACGTGGACGGCGTCAAGGTGGCCGGCATCATGTTCGAGGCCGGCCAGGTCACCTCGCCGGTGCTGATGGAGGTCGGCCCGCCCGGCTCGGCGGCCAGCCACGCGGCCAACCCGACCTCGCTGCACGACGTGTTCTTCCGGATCGGCGGGCCGGGCGTCGGCCGGGCCACCAACACGCTGACCATCCACAGCGACAACGTGATCGGCGATCACATGTGGCTGTGGCGGGCCGACCACGGCGACGGTGTCGGGTGGACGGTCAACACCGCCGACACCGGGCTCACCGTGAACGGCGACAACGTCACCATGTACGGCCTCTTCGTCGAGCACTACCAGAAGTACCAGACCGTCTGGAACGGCAACGGCGGGCGGACGTACTTCTACCAGAACGAGATGCCGTACGACCCGCCGAACCAGGCCGGCTGGATGAACGGGTCGACCCGGGGCTACGCCGCGTACAAGGTGGCCGACTCGGTGACCAGCCACCAGGCGTGGGGGCTGGGCAGCTACTGTTACTTCAACGTCAACCCCGCGGTGGTCGCCGACCGGGCCTTCGAGGTGCCGACCAACCCGAACGTGCGGTTCACCAACATGGTCACCGTCTCGCTCGGCGGGGTCGGCACGATCAACAGGGTGATCAACAACACCGGTGACACCGCGAACGCCGCCCACCAGCAGTCCTACCTGACCAACTACCCGTAGGCCGATCCCGCGGCGGGCCCGGCCGGGTGTCCGGCCGGGCCCACCCGAAGCGCTACGCCCGGCGGGCGTCGGTGCGCACGTTACCGATGGCGTCGAGCCGGCCCCACCGGCCGGGGATGTCGAGCAGTTCCACCCGGCCGAAGCGCTCGGACAGCTCCGGGTCGACCACCAGGTCCTCGCCGTACGGATTCAACCCCAGCACCGTCCGCAGCAGCAGGAACGCGGCCCCGGTGGAGCCGGCGTACGGGCTGGAGGCCGTGGGGTACTGGACCGGGTGCCGGGTCAGCTCGCGGTCGTACCCGCCGAACGCCTCCGGCAGCCGGCCGTCGAAGAAGTCCCCGGCGTCGATGATGCCCTCGGCGATGCGGGCCGCCTCCCGGCCGTACCCGTACCGGCGCAGCCCCCAGGCGATGAACGAGTTGTCGGCCGGCCAGACGGTGCCGACGTGGTAGCCGAGCGGGTTGTACCGCGCCTGGCCGGTGGCCAGCGTCCGCACGCCCCAGCCGGAGAAGAGTCGGGGACCGAGCAGGTGTTCAGCGATCTTTCCGGCCCGGGATTCGTCGACGATGCCGCTCCACAGCAGGTGGCCGATGTTCGAGGACAGGGCGTCGACCTGCCGGCCGTCGGCGTCCAGGGCGAGGGCGTAGTACTCGCCGTCGGCGACCCAGAAGTCCCGGTTGAACCGCTGCTTGAGCTCGGCCGCCTCCCGCTCCAACCGGTCGGCGTAGACCGGGTCACCCCAGAACTGTCGGGCCAGTCGGGCGCCGCGCCGCTTCGCGTCGTAGGCGTAGCCCTGCAACTCGCACGTGGCCCGGGGCAGGCCCGGCAACGTGCCGTCCCGGTACGAGATCGAGTCCCACGACTCCTTCCAGGACTGGTTCTCCAGGCCGGTGCGTTCGTTGCGGCGCTGGTAGCGCACGTAGCCGTCGCCGAGCAGGTCGCCGTACTCGTCGATCCAGTGCAGCGCCGCCCGTGCTTCGTCCTCGAACTCCCGTACCAGCCCGACGTCGCCGGTCCAGCGTTCGTACTCGTCGAGCAGGACCACGTAGAGCGGGGTCGCGTCGGCGGTGCCGAAGTAGGGCGACTGTGGTCGTTCCTCGAACGCGGCCCACTCGCCGTAGCGGAACTCGCGCAGGATCTTGCCCGGCTCTTCGTCCCGGAAGTCGTCCAGCACGGAGCCCTGGTCGACGCCGAGCATGCGCAGTGTCGCGGCGGCCAGTTCCGGCGCGATGTGCAGCGACTGGAAGCTGGCAAGGATGCTGTCCCGACCGATGATGGTGGCGGCCCACGGCAGACCGGCGGCGGGCATGGCCTGGTCCGGGAGGGTCAGCGGCGAGTAGCGCAACGCCGCGAGGTCGACCAGGCTGCGCCGGTAGATGCTGGTCAGGGCCGGCCAGTCGCATTTCAGCTTCGGCGCCCGGTCGAGCCACCGGTCGAGATCGCGCTGGAGTTGCGGCGCGGTCCGCCGGCGGCGCGGCGGACGGATGCGGTCCCGGACGTCGTCGCCGTCCGGGCGCAGCACCGACCCGCGGATGTGCAGGGTGGTGCTCCACGAACCGTGCGGCCCGACCCGGATGTGGTACGTCAGCCCGTGTTCGTCGATCTGGGCCGGCTCGCTGGTGACGATGGTCGTCTCGCGCCGGAACTTCTCCCGTTCGTAGCCGAGCCGCAGGCATCCGGCCTCGACGCTCCGGTAGGTCCGGCCCGCCGGGTTCGGGGGTTGCGCGACCGCCAGGATCGGGATGAAGTCACTGTCCGCCGTCAGGCGGACGGTGAAGTCGGCCGGTTCGTCGCTGTGGTTGAGGACGGTCAGCCGCTCCTCGAAGCTGCCCGCGACGGACCGCTCGCGCAGGACCGACACCTTGGCGTCGAGGTAGTGGGTCGGCTCGCCCGGCACCAGGAAGAAGCGCACCGCGAAGTACTTCAGGTCGTCGATGGCCAGGGCGTGCAGCCGCTCGCCGTCGACCGTCAGCTGCCACTTGGAGAGGAACCGGGTGTCGAAGGAGAAGAACCCGCACGGAACGGCGGGCGACGACTCGATGTCGCCGCTGCGGTAGCTGAGCACGAAGATGTTGCCGTCCAGGATCCTGACCAGGTCCGACCTCATCGCCGTCCCCTGTGCTCCCGGACGAACTCGCGCGGGTGGTGCGCCCCGGGCGGCTGCCGGAACAGCCGCTCGAGCAGGACGATCGGCCAGTATTCGCCCTCGGTGGTGATGTCGTTGCGCAGCCAGGCGGGCAGCGGTTTGACCTCGCCGAGCACCATCCGGTCGAAGACGGCGTTCTCGGCATGGATCACGCAATCGGCGTCACTCTCCTCTCTGGACACCCGTACCTGACCGTTCCGGATGGTGACGAACCAGTGGTCGTCCCCGTGCTCGTGCGCGAGGTCGAAGCGGATCGTGCCGGTGGTCTTCCGCAGCAGGCGCTCGGCGCCGTGGCGCGCGAGCCGGTCGAAGAACTCCTCGGTCGTGTCCGACATCAGCACCCCCCGCAGCGAGTCGGCCCGGCCGAGATAAAGCATCACCCGGAGCACCGCACGGCCGCATCACCCGCTCCGGGTGAGATCGGCGGGGCACGCGCCGGCGAGGCGAACCCGCCGCCGGATCTCACCCGTTCCGGGTGATGACGGGGCGCTCGAACCCGCGCGAGGCTGACGTGTCAGTGCTGACCCGAGGGAGTCTGATGTCGGATCGTACGGCGGAGTTCTTCGACCGGCTCGACCGTCGCGGGCACGAACCCCTGTTCGAGGGAGCCTCCGGCACCCTCCGTGTCGACCTCGTGCACGACCGCGGCGTCGACCGCTGGTTCGTGGTGATCACCCACGGGGGCGTCCACGTCACCCGGGCGGACCGCGAGGCCGACGCGGTCCTCCGTGTCGATCGGGCGCTGTTCGACCGGTTCGTCACCGGGGAGGCGAACATCTACGCGGCGTGGGTGCGCAACGAGCTGATCGCCGAGGGCGACGTGCTGTTGCCCTGGTTGCTCCAGCGGATCATGCCGCAGCCGGCGGGCGCGCGCCACCCGCGGACCTTCGTGGCGGAACGGAGTCGGCCCGCATGAGCGAGGACCTCGTCCGGCTGCTGGACGGCAACACGTTCGTGGTCAGCGAGGAGAGCGGTGACGTCGACGCCTCTCCGACCATCCCGACCGGCCTGTTCTCGTTCGACACCCGATTCCTGTCCAGGTGGATCCTGACCGTCGACGGGGTACGGCTCAGCCCGCTCACCATCGACGACATCGAGTACTTCGAGGCCCGCTTCTTCCTCGTCCCGGTCACCTCGACGCCGCTCACCGACCCAACGGTGTCGGTGATCCGCCAGCGCTCGATCGACGGCGGGCTCATCGAGCGGCTGACCGTGGTCAACCACCAGGCCACCCCGGTCGAGCTGGGGATCCGGCTCGACGTCGGCAGCGACTTCGCCGACCTGTTCGAGATCAAGGACGTGCGAAACAAGAAGGGGACCTACTACGCGCGGGTGGAGAACGGATGCCTGCGGCTCGGTTACGAGCGGGCGGATTTCCGGCGCGAGACGGTGATCTCGAGCACGGTGCCGGCGCACGTCGACGAAAACGGGCTGAGCTATCACGTCCAGATCGGACCGCACGCCGAATGGGCCACCGAACTGCGGGTCAGGACGTTGGGCGTGCACGGGCGGGACATCCGGGAGAGCCTCGAGGGCCGGCCCGTCCGGCGCCGGACGGAGCTGCGCCGGGATCTCGAACGGTGGCTCGCCGAGGCGCCCCGGCTGACCTGCGACTGCGAGTCGCTCACCAGGACTTACCGGCGCAGCCTGGTGGACCTCGCCGCGCTGCGGTTCACGCCGCTGACGATGGGCGGGCGGACCGTGCCCGCTGCCGGGCTGCCCTGGTTCATGGCGGTGTTCGGCCGGGACAGCATCCTCACCAGCCTCCAGGCCCTGCCGTTCGCCCCCGATCTGGCCGCCACCACGCTGCGCCTGCTGGCCCTGACCCAGGGCTCCGTGCTGGACGACTTCCGGGAGGAGGAGCCGGGCAAGATCCTGCACGAGTTGCGCTACGGCGAGAGCATCGGCTTCGAGGAACAGCCGCACTCGCCGTACTTCGGCAGCGCCGACGCGACCCCGCTCTACGTGGTCCTGCTCGACGAGTACGAACGCTGGTCCGGGGACGCCGAGACGGTTCGCCACCTCGAACGGGCTGGGCGGGCGGCGCTGCACTGGATCGACGAGTACGGCGACCTGCTCGGTGACGGCTACGTGCGCTACCAGCGCCGCAACGAGCGGTGCGGGCTGGACAACCAGTGCTGGAAGGACTCCTGGGACTCGATCTCGTACCGGGACGGGACGTTGCCGGGCCTGCCCCGGGCCACCTGCGAGTTGCAGGGCTACGCCTACGACGCGAAGCGGCGCGGCGCCCGGCTGGCGCGGGAGTTCTGGCACGATCCGGTCTACGCCGACCGGTTGGAGCGGGAGGCGGCCGAGCTCAAGCAGCGGTTCAACCGGGACTTCTGGGTCGCCGACGGCGAGTACTACGCCCTCGCCCTGGACGCCGACGGCCGGCAGGTCGACGCGCTGTCGTCGAACATCGGCCACCTGCTGTGGAGCGGCATCGTCGACGAATCCCGAGCCGGGAAGATCGCCGAACACCTGCTCGGCCCCCGGCTCTTCTCCGGCTGGGGGGTGCGGACGCTGGCCACCGGCCAGTCGCGGTACAACCCGGTCGGCTACCACGTTGGCACCGTCTGGCCGTTCGACAACTCGTTCATCGCCTGGGGGCTGCGCCGCTACGGCTACGACCGGGAGGCCGCCCGGATCGCCGAGGGCATCATCGACGCGGCCGACCTGTTCCACGGCCGGCTACCGGAGGCATTCGCCGGGTACGACCGGGAGCTGACCCGGTATCCGGTGCACTACCCGACGGCGTGCAGCCCGCAGGCGTGGTCCACCGGGACCCCGCTGCTGCTGCTGCGCACGATGCTCGGGATGGACCCGCGCGGCGACCACCTGGTGGCCCGGCCGGCGGTGCCGGTGAAGGTCGGGCGGATCGAACTGCTCGACATCCCGGGACGCTGGGGTAGGGCCGACGTCTTCGGGCGTGGCCGCGCCGACCGGTGACCCCGCCCGGTGCCTTCGCCCGGTGACTCCGCCCGCGGCCGGCGGCCGGTTTCGGCGGCGGTGCGGCACGCCGGGGCCGCCGTGTCGTTTCGGGCCGGGGCGGTTCGTGTAGAGGATGAGAGGCCGGCGTCGGGCCGGCCGCCCCGGAGGAGGAGGCCGGTGGCCGATGTGGAGCAGGTCTTCCGCGCGGAGTACGGCCGCGCGGTGGCCGTCCTGGCCCGTCTCCTCGGCGACCTCGACCTCGCCGAGGAGGCGGTGCAGGACGCCTTCACCGTCGCCGCCGCCCGCTGGCCGGAGACCGGTCCGCCGCCCAGCCCGGCCGGGTGGATCATCACCACCGCCCGGAACCGGGCGATCGACCGGCTGCGCCGGGAGGCGTCCCGGGCCGACCGGCACGCCCAGGCCGCCCTGCTGTACGCCGCCGGCGAACCCGTCGAGGAGGGACCCGTGCGCGACGACCGGCTCCGGTTGATCTTCACCTGCTGCCACCCGGCGTTGAACCCGGCCGCCCGGGTCACGCTGACCCTGCGCCTGCTCGGCGGGCTGAGCACCGCCGAGATCGCCCGGGCGTTCCTGGTGCCGGAGAAGACCATGGCGCAGCGGCTGGTCCGGGCCAAGGCGAAGATTCGGGACGCCGGCATCCCGTACCGGGTGCCTCGGGAGGCCGACCTGCCCGATCGGCTCCGGGCCGTGCTGGCGGTGATCTACCTGATCTTCACCGAGGGGCACACGGCGACCTCCGGCGCCCGGCTGGTCCGCGACGACCTGTGCGCCGAGGCGATCCGGCTCGGCCGGCTGCTGGTGGAGCTGATGCCGGACGAGCCGGAGGCGCAGGGTCTGCTGGCCCTGATGCTGCTCACCGAGGCGCGCCGGCCCGCCCGCACCACCGCCGACGGCGCGCTGGTGCCGCTGCCGGAACAGGACCGGCGGCGCTGGGACGCCGGGCTGGTCGGGCAGGGGCAGGAGCTGGTCCGCCGCTGCCTGCGCCGGGACCAGCCCGGCCCGTACCAGCTCCAGGCCGCCATCGCCGCCGTGCACAGCGCCGCGCCGGACGCGGCCGGCACCGACTGGGCCCAGATCCTGGCGCTGTACGACCAGCTTCTGGCGTACCTTCCCGGGCCGGTGGTGGCGCTCAACCGGGCGGTCGCGCTGGCCGAGGTGGCCGGCCCGGCCGCGGCGCTGGCCGAGGTGGACCGCCTGGACCTGGCCGGCTACCACGTCTTCCACGCGGTCCGGGCCGACCTGCTGGGCCGGCTCGGGCGGCCGGAAGAGGCGGCGGCGGCGTACCGGCGGGCCGCCGAACTGACCGCGAACGCGACCGAACGTGACTTCCTGACCCGGCGGGCGGTGACGGCGCGGGCCGGCGGATAGCGGACGCGCGGCCCCGCGGGCGTGCCGGTGGCGGGGACCGGGCGCTCGGGGACGTTTGCCCGGCCCGGCTGACGGGAACGGGTGTCGCCCAGCCGTGCGGCGCGGGCCGCCCGACGAAACGGACGCCGACCACCGATGACGTACCGTCCGGCAGTTGCCACCAGCGTCCCCGACCTGACCACCCTGACCCTCGGGGTGGAGGAGGAGTACCTGTTGCTCGACCCGACCACCGGGGAGAGCCTGCCGGTGGCAGACCGGGTGCTCACGGCCCTGCACGGCACCGCCCGGGACCAGAGCCGCCAGGAGTTCCGGCACAGCATGGTGGAGATGGTCAGCCCGGTCTGCGCCGACCTGGGGGAGTTGCGGGACCGGTTGGTCGGGTTGCGGCGTTCCGCGGCGGCGGCGGCCGAGGCGGCCGGCGCCCGGCTGGTCGCGGTCGGTGCCACCCCGGTGCACGAACCGCACCGGACGGTGCCGGACAAGCCGCGCTACCACGCCATGTCCCGCCGCTTCGGCCCGGTGGCACACGACCCGGCGGTCTGCGGCTGCCACGTGCACGTCGGGGTTCCCGACCGGGAACTGGCCGTGCAGGTCTGCAACCACCTGCGGCCGTGGCTGCCGGTGGTGCAGGCGATCACCACCAACTCCCCGCTGCACGACGGGCGGGACACCGGGCACGCCAGCTGGCGGTCGATGCAGTTGGAGCGCTGGCCGAGCATCGGCCCGACGCCGCACTTCGACTCCGCGGCCGACTACGACCGCACCGTGAACGACCTGATCGCCGCCGGCATCATGCTCGACGCGGCGATGGTCTACTGGTACGCCCGGCCGTCGGCGGCGTACCCGACGGTGGAGGTCCGGGTCGGCGACGTGTGCCCGACCGTGGACGACACCGTGCTGGTCGCCGCCCTGGTCCGGGCGCTGGTCGCCACGGCCGTCGACGACGTCCGCTCCGGGGTGGCCGCCCCCCGGATCCGCAACTGCCTGGTCTCGGCGGCGCACTGGCGGGCCGCCCACGACGGCCTCGACGGCGACCTGATCGATCTGCACGCCGGCGGCGCCCGGCCGGCGTGGGACCTGGTCGACGAGATGTTCGCCGCGGTGACCCCGGCGCTGGCGCGGCACGGCGACCTGGACTACGCCGTCGCGCAGCTGATCCGGCTGCGCGGCGAGGGCACCGGCGCGACCCGCCAGCGGCGCATCATGGCCGAGACCGGCGGCGACATCCGCGCCGTGCTGGACCACGTCGCCGCCCAGACGATCACCGGCTGACCACGCCGCCGCCCACACGATCGCCGGCTCGGCTGACCGGCGCCGCCCGGCCGCTGCCGGCTGGCCGGCGCGGGCTGCCGGGCGACGCCGCCACCGCCTGCGCCCCGGTGGCTCACCGGATGTCGTGCGTCTGGAGCCAGAGTTCCAGCAGGCCGAGCTGCCACAGCTTGTTGCTGCCGGCGGCCGCCTCGGCCCGGTCCGGCTCGGCCAGCAGCTCGGCGACGTACTCCGGGCGGAACAGCCCGCGCTCCCGGGCGGCCGGCGCGCGCAGCGCCTCGGTGACCAGTTGGCGCACCGGGCCGTCGACGTTGCGCAGCGCGGGCACCGGGAAGTAGCCCTTGGGCCGGTCGACCACCTCGGCCGGCAGCACCTCGCGGGCCACCTCCTTCAGCACCGCCTTGCCGCCGTCGGCCACCTTGTGCTCGGGCGGGCAGGCCGCGGCCAGCGCGACCAGGTCCTGGTCGAGGAACGGGGTGCGCACCTCCAGCCCCCACGCCATGCTCATGCTGTCCACCCGCTTGACCGGGTCGTCGGGCAGCATCAGGTGGGTGTCCAGCCGCAGCACCGCGTCCAGCGCGGTGTCCGCGCCGGGCGCGGCCAGCTCGGCGGCGAGCAGCTCCCGGCTGGCGTCGTGCGCGCAGGCGTACGCCGGGCTGACCACCCGGTGCAGCTCCGCGTGGTCGCGGTCGAAGAACGCGGCGGCGAACGCCTCCGCCGCCCCGTCCCGGGGCACCCGGGCCAGCGGCTGGTGGTAGCCGTACCCGGCGAACACCTCGTCCGCGCCCTGCCCCGACTGAGCCACCTTGACGTGCCGGGCCACCTGCTCGGAGAGCAGATGGAAGGCGACCACGTCGTGGCTGCCCATCGGCTCGGTCATCGCCAGCACGGTACGGCGTACCGCCGGGACCAGGTCGTCGTCGGCGAGCCGGATCCGGCGGTGGTCGGTGTCGAAGGCGCGGGCCACCAGGTCGGAGTAGTGGAACTCGTCGCCGGTCTCCTCGCCGCGGCTGTCGAAGCCGATGCTGAACGTCTGGAGGTGGTGCTGGCCGGCCTCGGCGAGCAGCGCCACGATCATGCTGGAGTCCAGGCCGCCGGAGAGGAGCACGCCGACCGGCACGTCGGCGACCAGCCGCCGGCGTACCGCCGTGCGCAGGGCGTCGCCGACCATGGCCCGCCAGTCCGCCGCGTCCATGCCGGCGTGCGCCGGGTCGCGCAGGTACTCCGGCCGCCAGTAGACGTGGTCCCGGCTGCGCCCGTCCGCCTCGATCACCCGCAGGGTGGCCGGGGGGAGCTTGCGCACCCCGCGCAGCACGGTCCGCGGCGCCGGGACGATCGAGTGCCAGGACAGGTAGTGGTGCAGGGCCACCGGGTCGATCCCGGTGTCGACGTCACCGGCACGCAGCAGCGCCGGCAGGGTGCTGGCGAACCGCAGCCGCCCGGGCGTCTCGGCGAGGTAGAGCGGCTTGATGCCGAGCCGGTCGCGGGCCAGCAGCAGGCGGCGCCGCCGCCGGTCGACCAGGCCGATCGCGAACATGCCGACCAGGTGGTCGACGAAGCGTTCCCCCCAGTGGGCGTACGCCACCAGGATCACCTCGGTGTCGCTGGTGGAGTGGAACGTGTACCCGGCGGCGCGCAGCTCGTCACGCAGCTGCGGGTAGTTGTAGACGCAGCCGTTGAAGACCAGGCCGAGGCCGAGGTCCTCGCGGACCATCGGCTGGCCGCCGGCGTCGGAGAGGTCGATGATGGTCAGCCGGCGGTGCCCGAGGGTCACCCAGCCGTCGCGCCACAGCCCCTCGCCGTCCGGGCCGCGCGACCGCATCGCCTCGGTCATCCGGGTGACCGCCGCGGCGTCCGGCGTCGAGCCGTCGAACCTCGCCTCGCCGCTGATTCCGCACATGCTCAGCGGCCACCGCTCGCCCGGGGCACCGGACCCACCGTCACCACTCCCGTCCCGCCGCCGCCTGTGACGGACCGCCCCTACGGGGGTCCGGGTCCCGTCCGCAGGACGGGCAGCTCGGCTACCCGCCGCTGGCGCGCCCAAACTCCGCCCGGGCCTCGCGGCACCGCGGGCGCTGAGCCGACCCCGCACGGCCCCCGCCCTGCTCGCATCCCCGGCCCGCTGGCGCGCCATCCGGCCGGGGTCGTGGCGGGTCGAGATGTGCCCCGCGAGGGTGATACCTCGGAGTCATTGTGATGACTGTGAGGTATCACCCTCGTTGGCGAGTGGCCCGCCCGGCAGTCCTTCGACTCGCCCGGTCGGCGTGATCGACTCCGTTCCGCCGATATCGCGGCGTCCCGCTCGCGTCGACACCCCCGTTTCGGCGGCACGGAGTCGATCGAGCGGAGGGCGCCGGCGGATCAGCCGCGCAGGGCGGCGAGGATGCGGGCGAGGGTGTCCCGGTCGGCCGGGTCGGGCCGGCGCTCGACGGCCTGGCGCGGGCTTGCCGCGGCATGGCAGCCTCGGCGGCGTGGGCACCTTGCTGGCGCAGCTTCCGGCGCTGTTGGGCGTACTGGTCGGAACCCTGGGCACGATCCTCGCCACGTCGCTGGCCGACCGGGCCCGGTGGCGGCGCAACCAGAGCATCCGATGGGACGAGCGGCGGCTCGACGCCTACGTCGAGTACGCGCACGCCGTCAAGGAGAGCCACGCCACTGCCCTGCGGATGACCGCCGACCGCCGGCCGAACTCCCACAGCCACCCGATCGACCGGGAGGCCGGCCTGGCGAGGCTGGCCGAGGCGGACGCCCGGCGCACCATCGCCTGGGAGAACATGCTGCTGCTCGGCGACGAGGCGACGGTCGCCGCGGCCGGCGTCTGGCGGGACGCGGTGTGGCAGCTGGAGCGGCTGGCCCGGGGGATCGTCGACCCGGAACCGGACATGACCGCCGTGCTCTCCCGGGTCAACGAGGCGCGGGACGGCTTCTACCGGGCGGCTCGGCGGAGCATCGCCGTCCGCGGCGGCTCGGTGGCGCAGTCGGCGTTGCTAGAGCAGGCGCTCCTCGACCGCGCGGTCGCCGCCGAGGCCAATGCCGTCTCACTACCGTCTCAAAAAAGTCGCTAAAAAGTCTCGTTATCCGGCGGTGGTCTGCTCCAGGTGGCGGTAGACGGTCGCCCGGGACACCCCGAGGGCGGCGGCGATGTCGTCCACCGAGTGGGTGCCCGCGGCGTGCATGCGGCGGGCCGCCTCCACCTGCTCGCGACCGAGCGCCCGCGGCCGGCCCGGCCGCCGCCGCCCGGTCGCCGGCCCGGGCTCCACCGCACGCGGGGCGTCCGCGCCGGGTGCGGCCAGCAGCCGGCGTGCGCCGTCCAGCATGTCCGCGCGCAGCACCTCGTCGGACACGTCGGCGAAGAAGACCACCGGGTCGCTGCACATGGCGACCGCCTGCACCGCCCGGACCCGCTCCCGGCGCGCGGCGTCCGGCCCGGCGATGAGGTCGTTGGCCCGCATGGCGATGCGCATCAGCCGGTTGTAGGTGTCGCCGCGGGTGATCAGCGCGATGTCGTGGAAGAGCATGCCGAGCGGGCGGCGGTGGGTGAGCATGGTGTCCACCCAGCCCTCCAGCACCGTCCACCGGGCCTGGTCGGTGGGCAGCTCCTGGGCGCTGTCCAGCAGCTGCTCCAGATCCGCCACCAGCGGCTCGATCAAGGCCGCCAGCAGGTGCTCCTTGGCCGGGAAGTGGTAGAGGATGGCGGCCTTGGTCAGCCGCAGCCGGTCGGCGATCTGCCGCAGCGCGGTGCGCTGGTAGCCGTGCTCGGCGAACAGGTCGAGCGCGGCGCGCAGGATCCGGGTCCGGGTGTCGTCGGCGGGCTCGGCGGTCATGCCGGCAAGCCTAGCCGGCGCCCTGACCCGTGGCCGGTGTCACTGTTGATTGCGCTGACCGCCGGTCAGTACAGTGGGGTTCGTCGAGGTGTCAACGGCAGGAGGGGCGATGCCCGTCATCGAGATCGGCGACCTGGTCAAGACGTTCGGCAGCGTCCGCGCGCTCGACGGGCTCGACCTGCGGGTCGAGGCGGGGGAGGTGCACGGTTTCCTCGGCCCGAACGGCTCCGGCAAGTCCACCACCATCCGCATCCTGCTCGGCCTGCTGCGACGCGACTCGGGCCAGGCGCGGGTGTTCGACGCCGACCCGTGGCGCGACGCGGTCGCCCTGCACCGCCGGCTGGCGTACGTGCCGGGCGACGTCAGCCTCTGGCCGAACCTCTCCGGCGGCGAGGCGATCGACCTGCTCGGCAAGCTGCGCGGCGGCCTGGACCGGCGGCGCCGCGACGAACTGCTCGACCACTTCGACCTGGACCCCACCCGCAAGTGCCGCACCTACTCTAAGGGCAACCGGCAGAAGGTCGCCATCGTCGCGGCCTTCGCCTCGAACGTCGAGCTGTACGTGCTCGACGAGCCGACCTCCGGGCTCGACCCGCTGATGGAGGCGGTGTTCCAGGACGAGGTGCGGCGGATCAAGTCCGACGGCGCCACCGTGCTGCTCTCCAGCCACGTGCTCGCCGAGGTCGAGGCGCTCTGCGACCGGGTCAGCATCATCCGCGAGGGCCGCACCGTCGAGTCCGGCACCCTCACCGAGCTGCGGCACCTCACCCGCACCGCGGTGACCGTCGAGACCGCCCGGCCGCTGACCGGCCTGGACGCGCTGGCCGGCGTACACGACGTGCGCGAGGTCGACGGGCGTACCCACCTGGAGGTGGAGCCCGCCCACCTCGACGAGCTGCTCGGGCACCTGGTCCGGTTCGGGGTCCGCGCCCTGACCAGCGCCCCGCCCACCCTGGAGGAGCTGTTCCTGCGCCACTACGGCGACGAGCGGCCGGCCGCCGAGGCGGCCGGGGAGGCCGCCCGCCCGGACGGCCGCCGGGCAGGTGCCCGATGAGCGCGCTCACCGGCACCGGCGCGCTGGCCCGGCTCGTGCTGCGCCGCGACCGGGTCCGGCTCGCCATCTGGGTGCTCGGCGCGCCCCTGCTCGGCTACGCCCCCGCCGAGAGCGTCGTCGGCATCTACCCGGACGAGTCCGCCCGGGTCGGCTACGCCACCACGTCGGCGTCCAGCCTGGTCGCCCGCGCGTTCAACGGGCCGATCGCCGGCACCGACCTGGGCGCGGTGGTGGTCGCCGAAACGTACGTCACGTTGGCTTTGATCTTCGCGCTGCTGAGCACGTTCGCGGTGGTCCGGCACACTCGACAGAACGAGGAGACCGGCCGGGCGGAGCTGCTCGGCGCCTCCGTGGTCGGCCGGTACGCGCTGCTCACCGCCGCGCTGCTGGTGGTCGTCGCGGCGAACGTGGCGGCCGCCGCCCTGCTCGCCGCCGGCCTGGCCGCCGCCGGCCTGCCGCTGGCCGGCTCGCTCGTCGCCGCCGGCGCGATCGGCGGCGTCGGGGTGGCCTTCACCGGCGTCGCCGCCGTCACCGCCCAGCTCTCGGTCACCTCCCGGGGCGCCAACGCGCTCGCCGCCGCCGTCGTCGGGGTCGCCTTCCTGCTCCGCGCCGCCGGCGACGTGCTCGGCGACCAGACCGACGGTGGGCTGCGGGTGGTCAGCGCCTGGCCGTCCTGGCTCTCGCCGCTCGGCTGGGGCAACCAGGTGCGCGCCTACGTCGACGACCGGTGGTGGGTCCTCGCGCTGCCCGTCGCGCTGCTGCTCGCCGCGGTGGCGGCCGCCTATGCGCTGGCCGAGCGGCGGGACATCGGCGCCGGCCTGGTAGCGCCCCGGCGCGGTCCGGCGAACGCCCCGGCCGGGCTGCTCAGCCCCGCCGGGCTGGCCTGGCGGCTGCAGCGCGGCGCGCTGCTCGGCTGGGCGGTCGGGGTGGCCGTGCTCGGGTTCTCGATGGGCATCGCCGCCGACGAGTTCAACGCCATGATCGAGGAGAACCCGGCCGCCGCCGAGGCGATCGCCGCGATGGGCGGCGGGGTCGACCTGGTCGACGCGTACCTGGCCGCCATGCTCGGGCTGTTCGCGCTGACCATCGGGGCGTACGTCGTGCAGGCCATGCTGCGGGTGCGCGGCGACGAGTCCGACGGCGTGCTGGAGGCCGTCCTCGCCACCGGGGTGAGCCGGGGCCGCTGGCTGGGCACCCAGGTGGCCGCCGCGGCGCTCGGCGCGCTGGCCCTGGTGCTGCTCGCCGGCCTCACCACCGGCCTGGGGCACGGCCTGGTCGCCGGCGACCCGGTCGGGCGCGCCGTCGACCTGGGCGGCGCCGCGCTGCTGCGGCTGCCGGCCCTGCTCGTGGTGGTCGGCGTGGTGACCGCGCTGTTCGGCCTGCTGCCCCGCTGGTCGGTGGCGCTGTCCTGGACCGCGCTGCTGGTCTTCCTGCTGCTCGGTCAACTCGGCGCGGTGCTCGAACTGCCGCAGGCCGCGCTGAACCTCTCCCCGTACACCCACGTCCCGTCGGTGCCGGCGGTCGAGGCGACGGCGCTGCCGCTGGTGGTGCTGACCGCCGTGGCGGTGGCGCTGCACGCCGCCGGCGCGGCCGCCTTCCGCCACCGCGACGTCCCCTCCTGACGCGCTCGCTGTCGCACCTTCAGGGAAGTTGTGGCCTCGGCCTTCCGAGGCCACAACTTCTGAAGTACGCGGCGCCGGTCGGCCCTGTCGGGTGCCGGACAACTGGCGCCGGCGGTGGACGTGTTCCCGCAGACTCTTCGGCCAGGCCCCGGATCAGGTGGGCGGCGGGGAGGGCGGGCGGGTTGTCGAAGGCGAGACGCCGGGGTGCTCCGAGACCGAGGAGGCCGGTCCGTGCGGCTCGGCCGTCGGCGGTCCCCGCGTTGACCGCTCAACGCGGCGGTGGGGTCGAGGTCCCGGACGAAATGACCGGCTCGACCGCGGACGGCGGCGGCTACTCGGTGCGGGTGGAACGGCGCCGCCCTTCGCCCGTGCAGACTGCCGTGCTGCTCGCGGTGCCACTGCTCCTGCCCGCTGCGGGAGAGGCTGCCCTGTCCTCCGGCTTCGGTGAGTTCGGCGCGGCGTGGTCGGTCTGGTGGGACGGCCGGTCGGCGAGCCAGGAGCCGCTGTGGGGACACACCGTGATGTGGTGGGCGCGGGTCGGCAAGCTGTTGCAGTTCGCCGCCGGTCTGGTGGTCCTGCTCGACCTGGTCGGGCCGGAGCGGCTCAGGAGCGCGGGCCGGCGGCTGTCGGCCAGCTACGCCGAGGCCCGACGACTCGCCACGGCGATGCGTCCCGAGATCAAGCGGACGCTGCCGGCCGCCGTGCGGAGCGCCATGGCGCAGGTCCTGCTGGTCGCCAACGTCGGCCTGGCCATCCTGGTCGCCGCCCAGTGGGCGACCGTCCGGCAGAATCCCGCCCTGCTGGCGCCGCTCGCCGTCTCGGTGGTGGCGTTCGGGGTGCTCCTCCTGATTGGCGGGCCGGCGGTGCAGTACGGCGTGCGGATGCCGTTCATCGGCCTGTTCTGGCTGCTGGCCACACTGATCCTGGCGCCGATCGCGGCGGTGCTGGACAACGCGAACCCCGGGCACCTGCTGCGCTGGCTCGGCGTCGGCTTCTTCGTCGCCGGCTTCACCCTCGACCTGCTCGGCTCGTAGCCGGCCGTTGCCCTCGCCACGGAGATCATTCTCGATAGCATGTCGGTCGTGAACGAGGACGCGGAGCGACTGCTCGCCGCGCGGGAGCCGCGGGTCGCCGAGCTGGCCCGGAGCCTCTCCGCGCTGATCCTGGCGGTCTACCCGGAAGCCGTCGTCACGGTGGACGGAGGCGACATCGGGTTCGGCAGCGGCACCGGATACACCGGGCTGGTCTTCGTGGTGACACCGCACATCCGGCACGTCAACCTCGGCATCGCCGGGGGCGCGACGCTTCCCGACCCGGCTGGCCTCATGGCCGGCACCGGCAAGGTGCACCGGCACGTGCAGATTCGCCACGCCGACGACCTGGCACGGCCGGAACTGCGCGAACTCATGGTCGCCGCGCTCGCCCGCCGGCACTGACCGGATCCGCCGTCGTCACGCCGCGAAGCACCGGGTCACCCGACGCGTTCACAGGGCGGGGTGCTGGGTGCCGGCGCAGGCCGGCGAGCTGGACGTAGACCTCGCGTCTGGCGGCCGCCTCGCCCCGGCGATTGAGGACGTAGCCGGTCAGCCAGACCCAGCCGGGGTACGTCGGCTGGCGCGAAACCGAGACGACGCGGAACCTCAGGGCGCGGTCTCCGGCGAACTGCACCGAGGCCCGGCCGTCGACGAGAAGCAGGTCGCCGGGGGAGGGCACCCGGTCACCAGGGTCGCTCGTTGACATGGTGCTCCTGCGGTGGCCGGCACTCCCGGGCGTGCATCGTCTGCCAGTCGCGCAGCGCCCGCTTGATCCGGTCGTTCTCCTGACTGAGCAGCCGCACGGCCTCGTTGAGGGCGGCCAGTTCGTCGGCCACCCGGGCCTGGAACTCGCGTACCTCCAGCGGGTCGACGCCACGCCGGCACGCGGCGAACGCGCGGGTCCGCACCTCGTGCGGCGTCAACCGGCCCGGATAGCCGGCCGGGTAGGGCTGTCCACCCCGATACAGCTGAGCCACGACGATCCCCTCCAAAGCAGGCGGAAGCACCAAGGGCATGCGCGGGTGGGTCGGGACGGGCAGGCGCACCCGCCCCGACCAGGGAATGAGCCGAACTCGTTGCCACGCGAGGACCGGCCCGGAGTCAACATATCTAGATAAGTCAGATGAGTCAACGTCGCTTGTTAGGCGCGTCGCGGTGTGATCGAATCGGATTGCCACGCGAGGAGTGCCATGCGAGAAGTGCCGGATTACTGGCGCATCGCCGACGATGTGATCGCCGACGTCAAAGCCAGGAGATTGAAGCCGGGGACAGGTTGCCCTCAATTGCCGAGCTGCGCGACAGGTATGGGGTCAGCCACGGAACTGTGCAGATGTCGTATGCCCGGCTGGAGGCGCTACGGGTGATCCGGCGACAGCAGGGCAAGGGTGTCTTCGTCACCGACCCCAAGACCTGGATGCGCGAGCCCTGAACGTCGGGTTCTTGATCGTCTGATGGTGAGCAGGTGGAAACCGTCTTGCGGGACCTGCTGGGGATCAGACGATCACGGGTTTCCATAGCACGAGCCGCGGTTGCTTGGGGTGGCGTCCACAGGGGGTTGTGGTGTCCACAGCGGGAGGGTGTGGGGTCGCTGGGGAGGTGGGCGCGGGGGCACGGTCGTGCGGGTGAACGACGTGCTTCAGCGACTGGTCGAGCGGAGCGGTGGAGTGGTCACCTGGGAGGCCGCGCTGCGGGTGACCCCGCCCTGGGCGTTGCAGGACGCCTGCCGCTCGGGTCGCCTGCTCCGGCTGCTGCCCGGGGTCTACGTGGACGCGCGACTGGTGGACGGCGTCGGGGGGCCACCGCTACGCCGCGTCGAGCCGGCGCTGGCGCGCCGGGCGGCGCTGGCGTACGCGGGCGGGCGGGGCGCCCTGAGTCACCTCACCGCGCTCGACGTGTGGGGACTGCGTCGGCAGCCGGCGGGCGAGCCGGTGCACGTCGAGGTGCCCGCGGAGTGCGGAATCCGTAGCCGGGAGCAGGTGGTGGTGCATCACCGCAGGGGTTTCGCTGTCGGGCCCCCGCACGTGGTGGTGCGGGGCGGCGAGGCGGTGACCCGGCTGGAACGAGCCTTGGTCGACGCCTGGCCGCTGCTGCCCCGGCCGGACCGACCCGCCCCGCTCATCCGCGCCGTCAACCACCGGCTGACCACGCCGCGCCGGATCGGCGTCGCGCTCGGGCAGGCACCCCGGCTGGCCGATCGGGCCGCGCTGCGGCGGCTGCTGGACCGGCTCGCCGCCGGGTGCCGCAGCCCGCTGGAGATCTGGGGGCACGACCACGTCTTCACCGGCCCCGGCATGCCGGCGTTCCGGCGGCAGGCCAGGGTGCGGGTGGCCGCGCGGACGTTCTACCTCGATCTGTTCGCCGAGGCGGAGCGGGTCGACATCGAACTCGACGGCGCCACCATCCACGGCGACCCGCGTGAGCGCGAGATCGACCTGCGCTGGGACGCCCTGCTGGCCACCCGGGGCATTCTGGTGGTCCGCTTCACCCACCGACGCCTCACCCACACCCCCGAAGAGGTACGCCGCGAAACCCTCGCCATCCTCGCCACCCGCCGCGCGGCAGCTGCTTCGTGATCGTCTGATCGGCAGCAGGGCAGAAGCCCCTGTCTGCACCTCCTCAGCATCAGACGATCAAGGAAGTCGATTCGCGGCAGGCTGCGAGAAATGGGGGGTTTACATCGATGTAGGGGTGGGGCATGATCGGCGACGCAACACAGTGGACAGTCGGGTGCGATGGCTGGCCACGGCTGGGCGGGACGTCCCCACCCTCGGCGTTCCGCCCGGCCCCAACCCACCTCGTCGCCCACCCCAACGGCGCAACGGGGCCACGCCCCACGACCGCCCCGCCCGGACCCCCAGAGGCACCCGCATCCCGCGAGCCTGCCTTGCCAGGACCGGCCCATCGACGATCGGTACCCGTCCGACCACTGCCTGGTGGTAATCGACCTGGACTGCGACCGTCGAACCCGTCCGGTAGGGCCGGGCGGCGATGCGGGTCGTAGAGTCTCGCCGTGACTGAGATCGGTGCGCAGGTCAACTTGTTCCACCCGGCCGACCGGGTGTGGCACGCGCTGACGGATCGGACGGCGCTCGCCCGGTGGTTCACCGAGGTCGAGCCGGTGGCCGGGGCGGAGCAGCGACTGCTGCTGCACACCGCCGGGTTGCCGGGTTTCGACGCTGCCGTGGACGCCGAGGTGGTCGACCGGCGGGCACCGGAACTGCTCGCGCTGCGCTGCCAGGAGGCGAATCGGCGTACCCGGCTGACCTGCGCCATCGCTTCCACCGCCGAGGGCTGCCGGCTGTCGGTCACCGAGAGCCTGGAGCACGGCAACTGGCCGGACGACCAGCGCGCCCGCCGCGAGGAGTTCTACCAGCAGATCCTCACTGTGCAGTTGCCGGCCATCCTGGACTGGCTCGCCTTCCAGCAGATCGACCTGCGCCGCGGCGACGTCGCGATGACCGCCGAGATGCCGGTGACCGAGGTGCTCGGGGAGGAGCCGACGCCGGCCGACCGCCGCTTCCGTCCGGTGCTGGTCGGGGCGCTGGTCGGCGTCGTGCTGGTCGCCGCCGGGGTGGTGGCCTGGGCCGTGCTGCCCGGCGAGTCGGGCGGATCCGCCAGCCCCGACCCGCTCGCGTTGCCGACCGCCGCTACCGCCACCGCCGAAGCGTCCCGGTCGACGCCCTCCGCGCGCCCGAGCCGGAGCGCCACGCCCGGCGCCGACCGGTCGAGCCGGACCCCCACGGCGAAGCCCACCCGCACGTCCGCCTCGGCCCCACCGTCGGCGCCCCCGTTGGCCGGCCGCTACGAGTCGGTGTCGACCCGGCTGCTCGGCTACACCGCGGAGGTGGTGCTCGACAACCCGGGCGACGCGGCGGCGACCGGCTGGACGCTGGTGCTCACGCTGCCCGAGGGCAGCACGGTCACCGGCGCCAAGAAGGTGGAGTGGCGCCAGGACGGGCGGGTCGTCACCTTCACCGGGCAGCCCGTGCCGGCGGGCGGGTCGCAGACGGTCGAGTTCGACGTCCGCGACGCCGGTATCCGCAAGGCGCCCGAGGAGTGCACCGTGAACGGCAACCCCTGCGCCGGCCTCTGACCCCGACTCCGCGTCGGCCCACCGCGCCAGCCACCCACCGGACCAAGATCGACCAGCCGCCTGCCGGCGCGTCGGGCAGTGGCCCGCCGAGGTGGGTCAGGCGACCGCACCGAGGTCAGGCACGACCCACGCCACACCCGGTCGGACCTGCTCAGGCGGGGCTGATGTGTGCCGCGAGGATCCGCCAGCCGCGGTCGTCGTCGTACACCCAGGTGCGGGTGTAGCGCAGCCGGGCCGCGAACGGCTCCCCGCCGAAGAGCCCGGTCACCCGCCCGACGAAGATGGTCACCCCGGTGGTGCCCTCGACGATCAGGTCCAGCTGTTCCTCGACCAGCTCGTCGACGATCGACGTCCGGCTGCGGTGGGCGGCCAGGTCGTCGCGCTTGCCGTACCGCTGGCCGTCCGGGCCGATGGCGATCAGGTGGTCGTCGAGCAGCTCGTCGAGCGCGGCCACGTCCCCGGCGCGCTGGGCGGCCTGGAGGCGGCGCTCGGCGTCGAGCAGTTCGGCCTCGCGTTCGCTGTCCGGCATGCAACCCTCCTGGTCAGGCGTGGACGGACGGTCCCGTCGGCGCCACGGTCAGCACCCGGCCCTCCGCGGCGGAGAGGTGGGCCAGCTCGATCAGCGCGACGGTGTCCACCGCGTCGTACGGGTCGACCGGCAGCGACGCGCCGTCCCGTAGTGCCGCCGCCACCTGCTGGTAGAAGCTCTGGTACCGGCCGGGCTCGGTGGGCACCGGGCGCAGGTCGCCGTCGACGCCGAGCTGGCCGTACCGCTCGGGGGTGACCTCGCCCCAGCCCGGCGTGCCGGGCCGCTCCCCGGCGCGCAGCGCGGCCTCCTGCACGTCGAGCCCGTAGCTGGTGTAGGCGGCGCGGTCGCCGAGGATCCGCAGGCGCGGTCCGAGCTGCGCGGCCAGCGTGGTCATCCAGAGGTGGGAGCGGACGCCGTTGGTGTGGGTCAGCGCGACGAAGGCGTCGTCGTCGACCTGGGCGCCCGGGCGCCGGCGGTCCACCTCGGCGTAGACGGCGCGCACCGGCCCGAACAGCTGCACCGCCTGGTCGACGAGGTGCGCGCCCAGGTCGTAGAGGGTGCCGCCGGCCTCGTCGGGGGTCCCGCTCTCCCGCCAGCCGGGCTTGATCGCCGGCCGCCAGCGTTCGAAGCGGGACTCGTAGCGGACCACCCGCCCCAGCGCGCCCTCCTCGACCAGCCGGCGGGCGGTCAGGAAGTCGCCGTCCCAGCGCCGGTTCTGGAACACCGTCAGCGGCACGCCGCGGCGGGCCGCCTCGTCGACCAGGTCGCGCGCCTGCGCCGCGGTGGCGGCGAGCGGCTTGTCCACCACCACCGGCAGCCCCGCGGCCACCGCCGCCCGGGCCATCGGCACGTGCAGGCGGTTCGGCGTCGCCACCACGACCAGGTCCAGCTCGTCCGGCGTGCGCCACAGCTGGTCGGCGTCGTCGACGATCCGGGCGTCCGGGTGCTCGTCGCGCGCCTGCTCGCGTCGCTGCGGGTCGCGGGTCAGCACCGCCGCCAGCCGCAGCCCGGGCGTCGCGGCGATCAGCGGGGCGTGGAACACCCGACCGGCGATCCCATAGCCCAGCAGACCCACCCGCAACGGCGCCCGCGTCGTGCCCGCCATGCCACCCCCGTCTCGTACCGCCGGACCGCCCGGCCCCGATGGCACCGAACTTACGCCCCGCGTGGGCGGCACTTCACTCCCATGGCGGCATTGCGGGTGGCGGCGGCGCGGGGGAGGGCCGCACGCCGGTCGGCGTACGGCCCTCTCCACCTCGCGGGCCGGTCCGCCGCTCGCGGCGTGCCGGCCCTTCCCGGCGTACGGCTCAGTAGCGTGACCACTTCTGGTTGGCGCCGCCGGTGCAGTCCCACAGGTGCAGCTTGCCGCCGTTGGTGGCGACCCAGTCCCGCACGTCGACGCACCGGTTGCTGCTCAGGTTGACCAGGTCGCCGGCGGCGTTGAGGGTGAACCGTTGCGCCGGGTTGCCGTTGCAGGTGACCAGGTTGACCTCGGTGCCGTTGGCCGTGCCGGCCCAGGCCGGGTCCATGCACTTGCCCATCGCCCGGACGGTGCCGTCGGCGGCGAAGGTCCACGCCTGCGCGGCGGTGGTGTTGCAGTCCCAGATCTGCAACTTCGCCCCGTCGACCGGGTTGGCGCCGGGGATGTCGATGCACCGGCCGCTGTGCGCGCCCCGGAGCCGGGTGGTGCCGGACGGCGGCGGGGTGCCGCCCGAGGTGTAGCCGGAGACCCGGACGTAGTCCACCAGCATCTGCTGCGGGAACTGGGTCGAGCCGTCCGGGTAGCCGGGCCAGTTACCGCCGACCGCCACGTTGAGGATCATGAAGAAGGGGTGGTCGAAGACCCAGCGGTTGCCGCCGAGCCGGCTCGGGTCGACCCGGTGGTACTCGACGCCGTCCAGGTACCAGATGATCGAGTTCGGCTCCCAGTCCACCCGGTAGGTGTGGAAGGCGTCCGCCAGCGGCTGGCCGATGGTGCGGCTGCCGGTGATGCCGCCACCGCCGGAGTAGCCCGGGCCGTGGATGGTGCCGTAGACGGTGTTCGGTTCCCGGCCGATGTTCTCCATGATGTCGATCTCGCCGGCGGCCGGCCAGCCGACGGTGCCCATGTCGTTGCCGAGCATCCAGAACGCGGGCCAGATGCCCTGCCCGCGCGGGATCTTGATGCGGGCCTCGAACCGCCCGTACGCCTGGGTGAAGGTGGCCGCGGTCAGCAGCCGGGCGGAGGTGTACTCGCACCGGCCGTAGTGGCACTGGTAGTTGGCCGGGTTCTCCCGCCGGGCGGTGATGACCAGGTTGCCCTGGCCGTCGTGCACCGCGTTGCTGGTGCTGTTGGTGTAGTACTGCCGCTCGTTGTTGCCCCAGCCGTGGCCGCCGATGTCGAAGCGCCACTTGCCCTGGTCGACGGGGGTGCCGGCGGGCGCGTTGAACTCGTCCTGCCAGGTGATGCCGCCGATGGCGGCCTCGGCGGTGTCGGAGCGGCCGGGCAGGACGAGGGCTGCGGTGAGGCCGACGATCGCGACCGCGGCGAGGACGAGCGCGCGTGGTCGGCGTAGTGCGGTGAACATGGGTCTCTCCTGTGGACGGGTCGGGGATCGGGGCGGTGGCCGGGCCCTCGGCCGGGCACGGGTGGTCGGCGGGGCGGGCGGGCCGCCCCGGGGGGAAGTTCCGCTGCGATCCGGTGGTGGCACACGCCGCTGAGCCCTGCCGGAACGTGAGAGAGCGCTCTCTAGCGATGCTTGTCGATGCCCGTCTCTTTTGTCAAGACTGTTGCCAGTTGGTTGCGGCGGCGGGGCGCGGCGACCGCCGGCGGCTGGTGCGGCGGGCCCGGGCGGTTGCCGGTCCGGAGCGGGCACCGGGCGTAGGCTGGCTTCCGTGGATCAAGAAGACCGGATCGCCCTGTTCCTCGACTACGAGAACCTCGCCCTGGGCGCGCGCGACCACCACGGCACGGCGTTCGACTTCCGCCCGATCGCCGACGCGCTCGCCGAGCGGGGGCGGGTGGTGGTGCGGCGGGCGTACGCGGACTGGTCCTACTTCGACGAGGACCGCCGGATGCTCACCCGGTCGCACGTCGAACTCATCGAGATCCCGCAGCGGATGGGCGCCACCCGGAAGAACGCCGCCGACATCAAGATGGCCGTCGACGCCGTGGAGTTGGCCTTCGAGCGCGACTACATCTCGACGTTCGTGATCTGCACCGGCGACAGCGACTTCACTCCGCTGGTGCACAAGCTCCGCGAACTCAACAAGCAGGTGATCGGCGTCGGGGTCGAGAAGTCCACCTCGGCGCTGCTGCCGCCCGCCTGCGACGAGTTCCTCTACTACGACCGGCTCGAAGGCGTCGACATCCCGACCACCCGGGGCCGGCGCGGGCGGCCGGCCCGGCCCAGCCGAGAACCGCAGCAGGTGGAGCAGCTGGAGCAGGCGGAGCCGGTGGAGCAGGAGCCCGAGGCGCCGCCGGCGGCCGAGGAGCCGGCCCGCGACGTCGACACGCTCTCCGTCCTGGTGGCCCAGACGGTGGCCGGCCTGCAGGGCAGCTCCGGCGGCGAGGTGACCGCGTCCCGGCTGAAGCGCACCCTGCTGCGCAAGGACCCCACCTTCAGCGAGTCCGACTACGGCTACCGCACCTTCGGCGAGCTCCTGCGCCACCTGGCCGAGCACAACGTCGTCGAGCTGGCGGAGGGCCCGGCCAAGGGCGACCCCGAGGTCTCGTTGCCCGAGCACGGCGACCGCGAGGTGGCGTTCGGGCTGCTCCGCTCCGTCGTGCTCGACCTGGCCGCCGGCGACGGCGCGGTGGCGCTGTCCGGCCTGAAGAACCAGCTGCGCCGGGCCCGGCCCGACTTCAGCGAGAAGAAGCTCGGCTACCGCAGCTTCCTGCAGTTCTGCAAGGCGGCGGCCACCAGCGGCATCGTCGACCTGCAGTGGAGCCCGGAGGCGGACGACTACCTGCTGACCGCCCGGCCCGCCTGACCGGTACGGCGGTCCCGCCGGCCGCGGAGCGTCATCGCGGGCCTCCGGTGGCCCGGCCGCCGTCGACCGGCCGGACCACCGGAGGGCGGGCCTCAGGCCACCACGGAGCGCAGTGGCACCCGGGCGTCCCGCAGCGCCCGTACCAGGTCACCGAGGAACGGGTGCTCGTCGGCCTGGCGGCCGTCCGGGTTCGGGATCACCAGGTAGGCCGAGCCGTTCGCCTCGGACACCCGGCTGTCGCCGGCGAACCCGGCGACGACCGCCCGGGTCCGGGCCAGATCGCCGGGGGCGACCTCGATGGTGATCGGCCGCCAGCCGCCGCCGAGATCCGCCGGCACCGGCGCGGCCGCGGCGGCCGCCCGGGCCGGGCCGACGGCGGGCGGCGTCGCGGCGCGGCCGGCCGCGCCGCCGGGCAGCAGCAGCGCGTTGGCCACCAGGTGCAGCCCGTTCTCGTTGTACGCCCGGAACAGCGGGTTGAACGCGAACAGCACCGCCCGGCCGGCCCCGGTCGGCTCGTCGACCAGCGCGACCGTCCCCTTCAGCGCGTCCGCGCCGACGGTGTAGCCGTTGGCCCAGAAGGTGTCGCCGCTGGGGTAGCGCAGCACGTTCGTCCCGGTGGTGCTCGGGGTCAGGATCGGGTCGTTGTTGTTGAACTCGAAGTCCTCCGCCGGTCGGCCCAGCGCGACCGGGCTGTCCCGGTCGACGTCCACCCGCAGGTGTGAGCCGATCACCGTGTAGCCGGTCGGTTTGGGCTGCTCGGTGGTGGAGGTGAGCCCGGCGGCCCGGGCCATCCGGGTGCCCTCGTTGCGCAGCCCCAGGTAGGTGTTGCCCTGGGCGATCCAGGTCCGCAGGTTGGCCTGCCCGGCGGCGGTGAGACCACCGGTCGGGCTGCTGCCGTCCGGTACGAGCAGCACGGTGCGCCCGGTGAACGCCTCGGTGTTGTCGTTGATGTCGGCGGTGGTCACCGGTTTGAGCTCCAGGCCCCACCGCTTGCCGAGCACGTAGCGGGCCTCGCCGTGCGAGCCGGCGGTGGTGGAGATGCCGGTGCCCTGGAACAGCCCCACGTCCGGCAGGTCGAGCCGGGCGCCCGCGGCCGGTCCGCGCCGTGCGGTCAGGCTCACCCCGAGCGACCCGGCGAGCCGGTCGACCTCGCGGGTCAGGCTGGTCGCCGGCAGGCCGACCACGCCGCTGTCCAGGTCCCGCACCAGTGGCACGCCCCGACGCAGCAGCGCGAAGGTGAACTCCGCGGCGGCGGCGGAGTCCAGCGGGTACGCGTACGAGCCGGTGGGCCTGGCCCAGCCGGTGCGGCCACCGCTGATCTCCCGGACCAGCCGGGCCTGGGGCCGTACGTCGTCGCCGGTGTAGACCGTGGACACCCCCATCAGCAGCGGGTTGCTCCAGGACGACACGTCGTAGAAGTACGGGAACGGGGTGTACGGGTCCTCGCCCATGATCGCCTGGATCCAGTGCTTCTGCGGCTGGTCCATCGGGATCCAGTACGCGCCCTTCGGCACGGTCAGGTTGGTGGCGCTGCGCCCGCCGAAGATCCGCGCGGTCGGCAACCTCGTTGGCCGCTGCACCTCGTACACCTCGACGTCCATCCGCCGCAGCCGCTCGACCAGCTGGCGCACGTCGGCGAGCTGTCGGTCGGGCAGCAGGAAGTACGAGCGGATCCGGATGTCCGGCACCGGGAACTGCACGGTGTTGGTGGGCTGGACCACCTCGTTCGGCTCCAGCGCGCCGGCCCGGCCCTGGGCCAGCGCGTCGGTCCAGATCCGGAAGTAGCCGGTCAGCAGCTCACGCTTGTGCGCCGCGGCCCAGCCGAGTGTGGACCACTGGGTGTGGAACTGCTGCTGGACCCGGTCGGCCACCGCCGAGGCGCTGCCCTTCTCGAAGGTCATCCCGGCGGCGCCGAAGCCGGCGGCCGGGACGGTGTCGCCGTAGCCCATGAAGAACAGGTCATAGGTGGAGTAGTTGAAGTAGCACTCGGTGGTGACCGCGCCGCCGCAGGCGCCGTTGTAGCCGAAGCCGGCCTTGTTGGCCTCGCCGATCCGGTTGATCCAGTCGACCGCCTCACCGGCGATCTCGTGGTGGATCGGGTCGGCGTTGGGCGGGAAGAAGTACTGCCGGCCGCCCATCTCGTGCGCGTCGATGAACACCTGCGGCGGGTACCGGCGCATCAGCTCCAGCTTGCTGTCGGTCTCCCGCTGGGTGCGGGCGAACCAGTCGCGGTTCAGGTCGAAGCCGTACTCGTTCTGTCGGCGGCTGGCGTCCCGGCCGTCCGGGTTCTGCGTCGGCACGATGACGGTGACCAGGTTGTCGTTGCGCCGGGCGACCTCGCAGGACAGGCCCGACGCCAGCTCGTAGAGCGTCTTGAGCGCGGCGTCGGCGCCACTCTTCTCGCCGCCGTGCACGTTCCCGGTGACCCAGACGATGGCCGGGTCGCCGGCCGCGGTCGCGGCGGCCTTCCGCGCCGAGGTGCGGCGCGGGTCCCGCAGGTCGCGGACGTCCTCGGCGATCTTCCGCAGGGTGGCCGGCCGGACGTTCCGCTCGGTGGACACCACCGCGTACGGCAGCGGCTGGCCGAGCACGCTGGTGCCCAGGACGCCGGTGACGACGCGGTCGGAGGCGGCGTCGACGGCGCCGAGGTAGCGGCGGATCTCGTCGGTGCTGACCACCCGCTCCTGGCCGAGGCCGAGGGGGAAGCCGAGGGCCTGTTCCGGGCTGGGCACGGCGGCCAGCCGGGCGGTGGGGTCGGTGCTGCAGGGGGCGGGTCGTGGGGTGGCTGCGGCCGGCGCGGCGCCCAGCAGGGGCGTCATGCCGAGCACGAGCGCGAGGGCCGTGGCGCTGGCCAACCGTCGGGGAGGAACCGTCCAGAGCGGACGCGTCGCTGGGGCCATCTCGTGTTTCCCTTCCCGGGAACTGGCTCACATTGATCGAAGCCTATGACCTGCGATTTTGGCCGGTCAAGATCCCGCGCGCGGTCCACCGGTGTCGCGGGGTGCGGGGCCGGTGAGCGGGACCCCGGGAACGTTGGGCGCCACCTAGACTCCGGCTGTTCCGCAGCTCGACGGAGGGGAATGACGTGCGTCGCTGGACGGCCGCCCTGGCCATGACCGTGGTGCTCGCCGGTTGCGGCGGCGGCGAACCGACCGAGACTCTGAACCAGCAGCCGGCCTGGCAGGGCGGCGCGTCGGCCGACCCGGCCACGCCGGCCGCGCTGACCCCCGAGGAGGCGAAGCGCCGCTACCTGGCGATCGTCGAGCCGTACAACACCGCGCTGGAGAAGCTCGAGACGGCGGCCAACGCGGGGAAGCCGTGGCGGACGGTGCGGAAGCTGGCCGCCGAGGTGGCCCGGACGAACGCGACGCACGCGGCGGCGCTGCGGGAGACGACCTGGCCGGCGGCGGCCCGGGCGCCGATGGCCGCCCTGCTGGCCGAGAACGACGTCGCGCTGCGGCACTGGCGCCGCGCCGGCGAGGCGGCCGACGCCGAGGCGCTGATGCGGGAGATCCGGGCGGCGGCGGCGCACAGCGGCGCCGAGGAGGCCGGCCGGGTGCGGGCCGCGCTCGGGCTGCCCGCGTACCGGGAGGGCTGAGCGCGTTCTGGCGGACCGTCTGTTGTGGCGCCATCACGTTCCTGGTAGACCTGCTGGTGGATCTGCTCCACGCCGCCCGGGACCGGAGGAGCCGTCATGAGTGATCCGAGCACCGCGTCGATCGCCTCGGCGCCCCGCCCCGAGCAGCCGACCGAGATCGGCGCGCCGGTCAACCCGGGGGTGCCTGGCGGCGCCCGCGCCGACAAGCCCCGGGGCCTGCTCGGCGACGCGTGGCGTGACCTGCGCCGCAAGCCGCTGTTCTGGATCTCGGCCACGTTCATCGTGATCTTCCTGGTGATGGCGGCGTTCCCGTCGCTGTTCACCAACGGCGACCCGGTCAACGGCTCGCTGTCGAACAGCCGGGTGGAGCCGGGGGCCAACGGCTGGTTCGGCTACGACGTGCAGGGCCGCGACGTGTACGCCCGGGTCATCTACGGCGCCCGCGCCTCGATCGTGGTGGCGGTGCTCTCGGTGGCCGGCACGCTGCTGATCGGCGGCACGATGGGCATCATCGCCGGCTACCGCGGCGGCTGGGTGGACGGCCTGCTGTCCCGGATCGCCGACGTCTTCTTCGGCCTGCCGTTCATCCTCGGCGCGATCGTCATCCTGACCACGTTCAACGGCTCGGGGTCCGACAACAGCACCGCGGAGATCATGGGGCTGGTCATGTTGTCGTTGACCGTTCTCATGTGGCCGGTGGTGATGCGGCTGATGCGCTCCTCGGTGCTGGCCACCAAGGAGGCGGACTACATCGTGGCCGCGCGGGCGCTGGGTGCCGGCACCGGCCGGATCATCCTGAAGCACCTGCTGCCGAACTGCCTGGCGCCGCTGCTGGTGTACGGCACGATCATGGTGGGTTCGTTCATCGGCGCCGAGGCGACGCTGTCCTTCCTGGGCGTCGGCCTGAAGACCCCGGTGGTGTCCTGGGGCATCATGATCAGTGAGGCGCAGAACTACATCCGCGTCTCGCCGTTCCTGCTCTTCTTCCCCGCCGCGTTCCTCGTCACCGCCGTGCTGAGCTTCGTGATGCTCGGTGAGGCGGTCCGCGAGGCCCTCGACCCCAAGCTCCGCTGAGCCGACGACCCTCGAACCGGCGCGGGTGCGGGTCAGCCGCGGCGGGTTTCCCCGTCGTACCGGGCGGCCGAGTCGGTGAGGTCCCAGAACTCCGCCGGCAGGTGGGTGATGACGTCGTCGTACTCGCCGGGTGGGATGGCCTCGCGGAGGGTGTCGAACACCGCCCGCATGCCCGCCTTCGCCAGGTCGCCGTCCACCTCCGCCCGGCCGCTGACCTGCTGCACGAAGACGTCCAGCCCGAACCGCTGGGCCTTGTCCCGAGGCGCGAACGCGTACGCCCGCAGCCCTTCCGGGAGCCGGGCGGACAGGTCCCGTGCCTCGCCCCCGTCGATCCGCTCGGCGAGGGTCGTGAGCGTGGCGCGGGTGATGGCGGTCGCCTGCTCCGGTGAGGTGCGCAAGCGTCGCGCCACCGAGTCGATGAACTCGCTGTTCTCCACCTGCCGGGCCTTTCTCTGCGTGGACAGCGGCGTCTACCCGCGTCTCCGCCCGGCAAACAGCGGCCGACCGCCCTCACCCGGCGGCCGCCAGGTAGCGGGCGGCCAGTTCGCGCAGCGTCTCGCGGAGCTCGGGCGGCTCCAGCACGGTGAACGGCACCTCGAACTTGGCCAGGTAGGTGGCCAGGTCGGTGAGCGAGTCGGTGCCGGTGACCAGCTCGCACGTCCCGTCGTCGAGCGGGACGACCTGCCCGGAGGTGGTGGTGCTGCGTTCGGCCACCACCGCGGCCGGCGCCTGCATCCGGATCCGCGCCCGGTACGTCCAGACCTCCGAGCGGACACCGCGCAGCACGTGCGCGGCGGCGTCGCCACCGGGCGGCTCGCGCGGCACGAACCGCGGCCCGGCCGGCGGCAACGGCCGCACCCGGTCGGCCCGGAAGGTACGCCAGTCCCGCCGATCGGTGTCCCAGGCCAGCAGGTACCAGCGGCGGCCGGTGTAGACGAGGGTGTGCGGCTCGACGTCGCGCTCGGTGCTCTGCCCGTCGTGGCCCACGTAGCGGAACCGGAGCCGTTCGTGGTCGTGCGCGGCCGCCGCGATCGTGGTCAGCGTGTCGGCGTCGACCGTCGGCCCGCCGCCGGCCGCCGAGACGGTCGTCCCGCGCAGGGCGTCGACCCGCGGCCGCAGCCGGGCCGGTAGCGTCCGCTCCAGCTTGGTCAACGCCCGCAGCGACACGTCCTCCATGCCGGTGACCGTGCCCGCCGCGGCGGCGCGCAGCCCCACCGCGACCGCCACCGCCTCGTCGTCGTCGAGCAGCAGCGGCGGCAGCGCGGCACCCGCGCCCAGCCGGTAACCGCCGGCCGGGCCGGTGGTCGACTTCACCTGGTAGCCGAGCTGCCGCAGCCGGTCGACGTCGTTGCGCACCGTCCGCGTGGTGACCGAAAGCCGGCCGGCCAGCTCCGCACCGGACCAGTCCCGCCGCTGCTGCAACAACGAGAGTAGCCGCAGCAGTCGTGCCGAGGTTTCCAACATTCCCTCATTCTGCGTCAGATTGAGGAATCTAACGTTCCTCAACACCTCCTAGCGTGAGGGTCATGACGACGACACCGAAACTGCGGGGCATGGCCAACGTCAGCTACTGGGCTGCGGACTGGCCGGCGGCCAAGGCCTGGTACAGCGAACTGATCGGCTTCGAGCCGTACTTCCTGCGCGACGGCTACGCGGAATGGCGCCTCGGCGACCACCAGGACGAACTCGGCCTGATCGACAGCCGCTACCGGCCGCCGGGCACGGCCGCCGGACCCGGCGGGGTGGTCCTCTACTGGCACGTCGACGACGTGCCCGCCATGGTGGCGCGGCTGCTCGCCATGGGCGCCACCGAACATGAGCCGCCGCAGGACCGGGGCGCGGGCTTCGTCACCGCCACCGTGGTCGACCCGTTCGGCAACCTGCTCGGCGTCATGTACAACCCGCACTACGTCGAGATCGTCGACGGGAAGGAGTGACCACCGTGGACGACGTAGAGATCCTCCGCTGCGCCGACGCCGGCGAGTGGGACCGGTGGCTCGCCGCGCACGGCACGAGCCGGTCGGACGTCTGGCTCGCCATCGCCCGCAAGGGCAGCGGCGCGGCCGCCATGACCGCGACCGAGGCTGGCGACGTGGCCATCTGCCACGGCTGGATCGACGGCCACCGCCGCCGCCTGGACGACACCCACTTTCTGCAGCGCTACTCGCCGCGCCGGCCGGGCAGCCCCTGGTCCCGGGTCAACGTCGATCGGGTCACCGCGCTGGAGGCGGCCGGCCGGATGCGCCCCGGCGGCCGGGCCCAGGTCGCGGCCGCGCAGGCCGACGGCCGCTGGGCGGCGGCGTACGCGCCGCAGCGCACCGCCGCCGTACCCGACGACCTCGCCGCGGCTCTCGCGGCGAACGACCGCGCCCGCGCGGCCTACCAGGCGCTCGGCCGCAGCGACCGGTACGCGGTGTTCCTGCCGCTGCTCAAGGCACGCACCCCGGCGGCGCGGGCCGGGGCGCTGCGGCGAGCCCTCGCGGGACTGGAAGCCGCGGGCGTGCCGCCGCGGTGACCGCCGGTCGGCCGCCGGAGGGTCCGGGTGGACGCACCGGCGGCCGTCACGGCCGGCGCCACATCGGGTACGCGGTGGTGCCGTCGGGCAGCGTGAACGACCCGTGGGCGACATAGCCGTGCCGGGCGTACAGGTCCCGTTCGGTGGGCGTCGTCGCCTCGGTGTACGAGGGCAGCAGGCTGGCGTCCATCCGGGCGCGGCTGGTGGCGAGCAGCGTGCCGGACTGGTCGCCGCCCCGCGGCTCGGGTACGGCCGCGAAGAACGCCAGGTGGTTGTGCGGGCCGGTGGGCCGCCGGGCGGCGAGCACCTCGTCGAGGCGGAGGAACCGGTCGAGGTAGTCGCCGCAGGCGACGGCGAGCCGCTCGCCGTACCCGGGCGGCGGCGGGATCGGGCCGTACCGGTGGAACCAGACGGCGGCGGCCGTACGGTCGCTGGCCAGGTACGCCTCGCCGAACAGCAGCGCGTGCTCGGTCCAGATCCGGGTGACGGCGCGGAGCACCCGACGCCGGCGGTGGACGTCGGGCACGAGCCAGGCGCCGGTGCCGGTGCGGGCGAGTGCGCCGGCGACCAGGTCCACGATGTCGTCGATGTCGCACCAACGGGCGCGGGCGACCGGCAGGGTCTTCTTCACGAGCTCTCCTTCCCAGGTGCGCGGGGAGCTGAGCCCGCGCGACGGAGTTGCGGTGGAGCAGGTCTTTCGTGACTGCGGGAGTCGGGCGCCGGCCGGAGCCTCGGCATCCCGTCGTGGTGGCGCGGCCGGCCGGGGCCGCGCATCGGGTCGGCGTGTCGGGGACGACCGGACCGGTTCCGGGAAGACCCGTCCGGCGGCCACCGCGCCGGTGTGCCTCGCGGGGTGGCCGGACGGCGACGCTCACCGTGCGGGTGGTACCGGCACGAACGCCGGTCGCCCGGTCGGAGCGGTCGCGGCGGCCGCCGCCACAAGGGGTGTCAGGCTGGCCTGGTGTCCGGCCGACTCGCCCGGTGGGTCAGCTTGTCGCTCCGGGCCGGCTGACCGCCGAGCGGCCACAGCTCCGGGTGCCAGGCCCAGGACAGGGCACCCTCGGTGATCCCGGACCAGCAGCCCGCCGCGCTGTGGCCGGCCGTGCCGCAGCCGGCGGGCGTCCCGTGGTGGGCGTGCCCGGGATCACCGGCCGGCGGACGGTGCCGGATCGCCTCGGGGTCGCCGGCGGCCGACCGGTCGCCACCCGACGGCCGGAACGTCGACCCGGACCAGCGCCCGTGCGGATCGACCGCGGGTGTCGGGTGGGCGGTCCTGGGCGGCGCGGTGGTCACCGGCGGCGGCGTGATCGCTGGTGACCGGACGCCGCCGGCACTCTCCGGTGGCGTCCGGGGACCGGCGGGCCCGCCGGGAACGGGCTGGACGACGTCGAGCACCGGGGTCAGCGCTTCCACCACCGGCTCGACCAGGCCCAGCACCGGTTCGAGGGTTTCCACGACCGGCTCCGCCAGGCCGAGCGCCGGCCCGATCGGCGTGGCCGGACCGAGCACCGGGTCGAGCGTGTCCAGGATCGGCGTGGCCGGGCGGAGCGCCGGGTCGAGCGTGTCCAGGATCGGCGTGGCCGGGCGGAGCGCCGGGTCGAGCGTGTCCAGGATCGGCGTGGCCGGGCGGAGCGCCGGGTCGAGCGTGTCCAGGATCGGCGTGGCCGGGCGGAGCGCCGGGTCGAGCGTGTCCAGGATCGGCTTGGCCGGGCGCAGTGCCGGGTCGAGCGTGTCCAGGATCGGCTTCGCCGGGCACAGTGCCGGCGCCAGCGGGTCCGGCGCCGGCTCGGCCGGCCCGGCCGTGGTGGGCGTCGCCTCGCCGGCGTTCGCGGCGCCCTGGCTCCGCCCGGGCGCGGTGGAGCTGTCGGCCCGCGACCCGTCCCGGGCCGGCGCGGCCGCCCCGCGGCCCACCGGTGCCGGAGCATTCGCCGACGGCATGCGGCCCGCCCGCTGCTCGGAGGGAGGGGCGACCCGCTCGATCCACGCCGGTGGCTGACCGGTGCCGGGGCGCCGTGTTCCCTCTCCCGCCCCGGGCTCGGCTGCCCGCTCGCGTGCCGCGGGCTCGGCTGCCTCGTCGCCGTTTGGCCCGGCGGTCGGGACACAGGACAGTGGGGTGCCGAGGATCGTCCGCACGCCGTCGATCAGCTCGCCGAGCAGGCACGGCCCGCTGGAACCGGCGGCGTACGCGGGCTCGTCGGCGGCCGCGTCGTACGCGCCCCAGGCGCCGAGGGCGCCCCCGACCAGCAGCAGCCCACGCAGCATCGTCTGAGCCAGCCGGCCGCGACGCCGCACCACGCGCACCTCCGGGGTCCTCTTCAGGGCAGGTCTGATTGTGCCGAACGGTGACCGGGTGGACACGGTCCGACACACGACAAATCGACATCAGCCGAAGGACCGCGGACCGGCGGGGGCCACGCCGAAACCGCCGGCCGTCGACCGGACACGGCGAACCGGCGGGGGCACGTCAGGATCGGCCGGCGCCGCCGGCCGCCGACCGGCCACGCCGGAACCGCCGGCCGCCGACCGGGCGGGCGGGCGAGCAACCGGCCGCCGACCAGGCGCGGCGAGCCAGCCGGCCGGGCGCGGCGAACCGCGGACCGCTGGACTTGGCGCGTTCAGCCCAGCGGGTTCGCGGTGGGTAGCGGCAGGCCGGGCAGCGACGGGAGCAGCGGCGGCAGACCCCCGCTCGGCAGCAGGGTGGGCAGTGACGGCAGCGGGAGGATGTCGGGGAGACCGGGCTCTCCGGCGCCCGACGGTGACGGGGGTGGCGGCGAGCCGACCGGGCCGGGACCGGCCGGCGGGGCGGACCCGCCACCGGCGGTGGGTGCGGGCGTCGGGCCCGCCGTGGCGGGCGCGGGTGGCGGCGACAGCGCGGCCAGCAGGTCGCGGTGCAGGGCGTCGAGTTCCGCTCGCAGCCGGGTGGCCAGCGTCGGGTCGTCAATCCCGGCGAGGCCGCCGCGACCCTGCTCGATGAGCTGCGCGGCCTCCGCCAGCCGGCCGGCCGACAGTGCGGCCCGGGCGCGGTCGATGGTGTCCTCGACGGTGCGTACCTGCGCCTGCTGCGGGTGGAGCACCTTCGTCAGCGACCAGAGCGGGCTGCTCGGCCCGGCGTTGCGGCTGCCGACGCCGAGCGCGGTGGCGATGGCCACCAGGACGACCACCGCTGCCGCGAGGCGCAGCACGCGCCGCCCGAACGCCGCCGATCGGGGCGCGGGCGCCGCGGGCGGCGGCTGCACGGCGGGCCGCAGGACCGGCTCGTCGTCGGCGCTGTCGAGGTCGGCCCGCCAGGCGGCGAGCAGCGCGGCCACGTCGTCGCCGTCCGGCGCCGGCTCGCCCCGGCCGAGCGCGTCGAGCAGCTGGTCGTCCCGGGCGATGGTCGCCAGGTCCAGCTCGTCGCCCCCCTGGGGCCGCTGCTCGGTCATGCCGCCACCTCGTCGAGTGTGTCGCCTGCCAGGGTACGGAGGCGGGCCAGGGCGCGGGACTGGGCCACCCGCACCGCGGCGGCGGACATCCCGACGATCGCCCCTACCTCCTCGGCGGTGAGGCCGACCGCCACCCGGAGCAGGACGATCTCCCGCTGCGCGTCCGGCAGGCGGTCGAGCAGCACCGACAGGCGGCGGGCGAGGTCGGTGGCGACGGCCTGCTGCTCCGGGCCGGGCTCCGCGGCGGGGGTGTCGAGGGAGGCGTCGACGGTCGCGGTCACCGCGGCGGCCCGCGCCGCGGCGCGCTGCGCGTCGGCCACCTTGTGCCCGGCGATGGCGTAGACGAACGCGGAGAACGGAGTGCCCTGGTCGCGGTAGCGGGGCAGCGCCCGCAGCACGGCGAGGCAGATCTCCTGCGCGACGTCGTCCGCCGTGGTGTACGCCCCGCCGATCCGTCCCAGCCGGGCCCGGCAGTACCGCACCAGCCCCGGGCGCACGTCGGTGAGCAGGGCCGCCATTGCCCTGGAGTCGCCCTCTGCGGCCCGCCGGATGAGTTCGGGCTCGATCGTTGTGGTCATCGCGTCGCGGAGCACCTTCGTTACCGGCCGGTTAACGCGCACGCTATCGAGCCGACCGGATTTTGCCTAGCTCACCGCGAGTAGCTCCGTCGTACCGCAAAGAAATCGCGAGAAATCTGTTACACCGCGCCACGCCGCAGCGATGTCCGAAGTAGCAGCACCGAGGAGAGGGGACCGCGTGGGCGTCGAGGTGGCCGTGCAGGGGCTGACCAAGTCCTTCGGCGGACAGCCGGTCTGGTCGGACGTCAGCCTGACGCTGCCGGCCGGCGAGATCTCGGTGCTGCTGGGCCCGTCGGGCACCGGCAAGTCGGTGTTCCTCAAGACCCTGGTGGGGCTGCTCCGGCCCGACCGCGGCGACATCTGGATCTCCGGCCACAACCTGCCCCGGCTCTCCGAGCGCGCCCTGTACGAGGTCCGCAAGCTGTTCGGCGTGCTGTTCCAGGACGGCGCCCTGTTCGGCTCGATGACCATCTACGACAACGTGGCCTTCCCGCTGCGCGAGCACACCCGCAAGAGCGAGGCGCAGATCCGGGCGGTGGTCGGCGAGAAGCTGGAGATGGTCGGCCTGACCGGCGCCGAGCGGAAGCTGCCCGGGGAGATCTCCGGTGGGATGCGCAAGCGCGCCGGGCTGGCCCGCGCACTCGTCCTCGACCCGCAGATCATCCTCTTCGACGAGCCGGACTCGGGGCTCGACCCGGTGCGCACCGCGTACCTCAACCAGCTGATCATCGACCTCAACCAGCGCACCGAGGCGACGTTCCTGATCGTCACCCACGACATCAACACCGCCCGCACCGTGCCGGACAACATCGGGCTGATCTACCACGGGCACCTGGCCATGTTCGGGCCCCGGGAGATGCTGCTGTCCAGCACCGAACCGGTGGTCCGGCAGTTCCTCAACGCCCAGCGGATCGGGCCGATCGGGATGGCCGAGGAGAAGGACGCCGAGGAACTGCGGGCCGAGGCCCAGGCCGGTGTGGAACTGCCGCCGCTGCCGCCCATCCCGACCCAACTGCAGCCCTCCGACGGCCGACCCCGGCGGGCCGAGCGCCCGCCCGGCGCGTGGTGCCGCGAGCACGGCGTCACCCCGCCGCCGGGCTCCTTCGCCGACCGCCCGGCCGCCGACCGCCCGACGGTCGAGCTCCCGGTCGGCGCCCGGAACGGGGAGGCGGCCAAATGAGCGGGCGCGGCGAGCGAGTCGTCAGGTTCGGCGCCCCGCTGGCCGCCGTCCGCCGCTCCGGCGACTTCTTCGGCTTCTGCCTCGACACGCTGCGGGCCCTGCCCCGCCGGCCGGTGCAGGTGCGCGAGTTCGTCCAGCAGGCCTGGTTCATCAGCTCGGTGTCGATCCTGCCGGCCGCGCTCGTCTCGATCCCGTTCGGCGCGGTCATCGCGCTGCAACTCGGCTCGCTGGTGCGGCAGCTCGGCGCGCAGTCGTTCACCGGCGCCGCCTCGGTGCTCGCCGTGGTCCGCGAGGCCGGTCCGATCGTCACCGCCCTGGTCATCGCCGGCGCCGGCGGCTCGGCGATCTGCGCCGACCTCGGCTCCCGCAAGATCCGCGAGGAACTCGACGCGATGCGGGTGCTGGGCATCGACCCGATCCACCGGCTCGTGGTGCCCCGGGTGCTCGCCGCGATGCTGGTCGCCGTCCTGCTCAACGGCCTGGTCAGCGTCGTCGGCGTCACCGGCGGCTACCTGTTCAACGTGGTCATGCAGGGCGGCACCCCCGGTGCGTACCTGGCCAGCTTCCAGGCCCTCGGGCAACTGCCCGACCTGCTGGTGGGCGAGGTCAAGGCGCTGCTGTTCGGCGCCACCGCGGCCCTGGTCGCGTCCTACCAGGGGATGAACGCGCGGGGCGGCCCGAAGGGCGTCGGCGACGCGGTCAACCAGAGCGTCGTGTTCACCTTCATGCTGCTGTTCGCGCTGAACTTCCTCGTCACGGCCGTGTACTTCCAGGTCGTACCGCAGAAGGGAAGCTGACGTGCCGGTGCTGCGACAGCTCGACGACCTGGGCGGACAGCTCGCCTTCTACCTGCGCGCCTTCGGCTGGGCGCCGCGCACCCTGCGCCGCTACCGGCGCGAGGTGGTACGGCTGCTCGCCGAGGTCAGCTTCGGCACCGGGGCGCTCGCGGTGCTCGGCGGCACCGTCGGCGTCATCTGCTTCCTGACCTTCTTCACCGGCACCGAGGTCGGCCTGCAGGGCTACCAGGCGCTCAACCAGATCGGCAGCAGCGCCTTCACCGGCTTCATCTCGGCGTACTTCAACACCCGGGAGATCTCCCCGCTGGTGGCCGCGTTGGCGCTGTCGGCCACCGTGGGCTGCGGCTTCACCGCCCAGCTCGGCGCCATGCGGATCTCCGAGGAGGTCGACGCGCTCGAGGTGATGGGCGTGCCGTCGCTGCCGTTCCTGGTCACCACCCGGATGATCGCCGGCTTCATCGCGGTGATCCCGCTGTACGTGATCGGGCTGCTCTCCAGCTACCTGGCCACCCGCGCCATCGCCGTCTTCTACTTCGGACAGTCGGCGGGCACCTACGACTACTACTTCCACCTGTTCCTGCCGCCCGGCGACGTGCTCTGGTCCTTCGGCAAGGTGCTGGTCTTCAGCGTGATCGTGGTGCTGGTGCACTGCTGGTACGGCTACACCGCCAGCGGCGGACCGGCCGGCGTCGGCGTCGCCGTCGGCCGCGCCGTTCGGCTGGCCATCGTCGCCGTCAACATCGTCGACTTCTTCCTGTCCCTGGCCATCTGGGGCGCCACCACCACCGTCCGGATCGCGGGGTGAGCATGAAACATCGCATCCTCGGCATCGTCTTCGTCGCCGTCCTGGCCGCGGCGCTGACCGGCTCCGTGCTGCAGTACCGCAAGGCGTTCACCCCGGTCGCCTGGGTCACCCTGCACGCCGACCGCGCCGGCCTGCAACTCGCCGACGGCGCCGACGTGAAGGTACGCGGCGTGCTGGTCGGCGACGTCCGCTCGGTACGCGGCGACGGCGACGGGGCCACCCTGCGGCTGGCCCTCGACCCGGCGACCACCGGCCGGATCCCGGCCGACGTCACCGCGCGCCTGCTGCCCAAGACGCTCTTCGGTGAACGCTACGTCGAACTCGTCCCGCCGACGGGCAGCACCGCCGGGCCGATCCGCGACGGCGCGGTCATCACCCAGGACCGCAGCCGCACCGCCGTGGAGCTGGAGCGGGTGCTCGACGAGGCGCTGCCGCTGTTGCAGGCGATCCGGCCCGACCAGCTGGCCACCACGCTGGGCGCGCTGGCCACCGCGCTGGAGGGCCGCGGCGAGCAGCTCGGCGCGAACCTGGCCCGGCTGGAGGCGTACCTCGAACGGCTCAACCCGGCCATGCCGGCCATCGCGGCGGACGTGCGCGCCCTGGCCGCGGTGCTGGACAGCTACGACGCCGCGCTGCCCGACCTGCTGGCGCTGCTGCGCGACGTCAGCGTCACCGCCCGCACGGTCACCGACCAGCGCACCCAGCTGGCCGCGTTCCTCGCCGAGGCCACCGACGCCGCCGACGTCGCGCACGGCTTCCTCGACCGGCACGGCGACCAGCTCATCCGGCTCGGCGCGGTGAGCCGGCCGGTGCTCGAACTGCTCGCCACCTACGCGCCCGAGTACCCGTGCCTGATGAGCGGCCTGGTGGCCCTGCAACCCCGGGTGGAGGAGGTCTTCGCCGGCGGCCGGATGCGGATCACCCTGGAGGTCACCCGCGACGGCGGCAAGTACGAGCGTGGCCGCGACGAACCGGTCTACCGCGCCGACGACGGCCCGCAGTGCCACGGCCTGCCCCGACCGGCCAGTCCCGCCCCGGAGAAGCCGATCGACGACGGCTACGACTACTCCGGCCCCCGGCCGCCGGTCACCCTGCCGGTCGGCCTGCCCGCCCCGGCCGCCGGCGCCTCCCCGGCCATGGGCCAGGCCGCCACCGGCCAGGAACGCGCCCTGGTGAAACCGCTGCTCGGCGCGGTCACCGGCACCCCGCCGGCGGAGGTGCCCGACATCGCGGTGCTGCTGTGGGGGCCGCTGCTGCGCGGAGCGGTGGTGAACGCCCGATGACCGGCACCATCCGCCCGCTGGTGAAGCTGCTGGTCTTCGCCGCGGTGACGCTGCTGCTGACCGCGCTGCTCGCCCAGACCCTGGGCGCCTTCCCGGCCGGCGGCGTCAACTACCGGGCCCGGTTCACCGACGTCACCGGCCTGCTGCCCGGCGACGACGTGCGGATCGCCGGCGTCCGGGTCGGCCGGGTCGCCGACATCCGGGTCGTCGACGACACCGTGGCCGAGGTCGAGTTCACCCTCACCGAGGACGTCCCGCTGGCCACCGGCGTCCGCGCCGCCATCCGCTACCGCAACCTGGTCGGGCAGCGCTACCTCGCGCTCACCGAGGGGCCGGGGGAGCGCCGGCCGCTGCGGCCGGACGGGCTCATCCCGATCGGGCAGACCACCCCGGCGCTGGACCTGACCGTGCTGTTCAACGGCTTCCGGCCGCTGTTCACCGCGCTGCGTCCGGAGGACGTCAACAAACTCGCCTACGAGATCATCCAGGTGCTCCAGGGCGAGGGCGGCACCGTGTCGAGCCTGCTGAGCCGGACCGCCTCGCTGACCAACACCCTCGCCGACCGGGACGCCGTCATCGGCCGCGTGGTCACCAACCTCAACACCGTGCTGACCACCCTCGCCACCCGGGACCGGGACCTCGACCGGACCATCACCCAACTGCAGGAGTTCGTCTCCGGGCTGGCCGCCGACCGGACCGCCATCGGCGAGGCGCTGGTCAACCTTGGCGACCTCACCGAGGCGACCTCGTCGCTGGTGGGCGAGGCCCGGCCACCGCTCGCCGCCGACATCCGCGCCCTCGACGAGCTCGCCGGCACGCTCAACCGCAACTCCGCGGTCATCGACAGCACGCTCGGCCGGCTGCCGCAGCGCTACGAGTCGCTGACCCGGGTCGCCTCGTACGGCTCCTGGTTCAACTTCTACCTCTGCGACTTCGACGGCCGGGTGTCGGCCGCCGGCCAGACCCTGAACCCCGTCACCTTCAGCGCGCCGGCCGCGCGGTGCGCCACCGGAGGCAGCCGATGAAACCGTTCCGCGAACGCAACCCCGTGGTCACCGGCGCCGTCGGGTTGACCCTGATCGTCGCCGCGCTGCTCGGCGCCTTCCAGCTCGACCGGCTCGCCGCGTTCACCGGCCGGGCCTACCAGGCGGCCTTCACCGACGCCAGCGGCCTCGCCGCCGGCAACGAGGTGCGGGTCGCCGGGGTCCGCGTCGGCAAGGTCACCGCCGTCGAACTCGCCCGCGACACCCGGTCGTACGTGCGGGTCCGGTTCCGGGTCGACGACGACGGCGTACGCCTGGGCGACCGCACCGGCGCGACGATCCGGATCAAGACGGTGCTCGGGCAGAAGTACCTGGCCCTGGCGCCCGCCGGGGCGGGCCGGCTGCCGGAGGGCGGGCAGATCCCGCTGGACCGCACCGCCGCCCCGTTCGACGTGGTCCAGGCGGTCACCGGGCTCGCCGACACCCTCGACAAGGTCGACACCGACCAGCTCGCCGCCGCCTTCGCCACCCTGTCGGAGACCTTCGCCGACACCCCCGCCAGCGTCGACTCCGCGCTGGGCGGGCTGGCCCGGCTCTCCCGCACCGTCGCCGACCGGGACGCCGAACTGCGGTCGCTGCTGACCCGGGCCCGCGAGGTCACCGACGTGCTGGCCACCCGCGACGAGGAGTTCCGCAAGCTGGTGACCGACGGCGAGGCGCTGCTGGCCGAGGTGACCCGCCGCCGGGACGCCATCCACAAGCTGCTGGTCGGCACCAACGACCTGGCCACCCAGTTGTCCGGACTGGTCGCCGACAACCGGACCGAACTCGACCCGGCCCTGCGGGAGCTGCGGGAGGTGATCGCCGTGCTGCAACGCAACCGGGACAACCTGGAACGCAGCATCGCGCGGATGGCGCCGTTCGTCACCGCGTTCGCCAACGTGGTCGGCAACGGCCGCTGGTTCGACTCGTACGTGCACGGGCTGGTGCAGCCGTACGTGCCCACGGGTGGCCGGTGATGGCCGCCCACCGCTGGCGCCGGCCGGTCGCCGCCGCCACCGTCCTGCTCACCGCGCTGGCCGCCGCCGTGGTGGTCGCCCGGCACGAGCCGCCCCAGCGGCGGCTGACCGCCCACTTCACCCGGGCGGTCGGCGTACACCCCGGCTCCGACGTGCGGGTCCTCGGCGTCCGGGTCGGCGAGGTGGTGGCGGTGACCCCGCGCGGGCGCACCGTCGAGGTCGCCATGCGCTACGACCCGGGCGTGCAGATCCCGTCCGACGCGCAGGCGGTGATCGTCCCGCCCAGCGTGGTCAGCGACCGGTACGTCCAACTCACCCCCGCGTACGCCGGCGGCGCCCCGCTCGCCGACGGCGCCGAGATCCCGCTGACCCGCACCGCGGCGCCGATGGAGATCGACGACATCTACCGGGCGCTGGACGACTTCAACCGGGCGCTCGGCCCGGATGGCGCGAACGCCGACGGCGCGCTGTCCGACCTCGTCGCCACCGGCCGGGCCAACCTGGAGGGCAACGGCGAGCAGCTGCGGGAGACCCTCGACGGGCTGTCCCGGGCGTTGACCACGCTCGCCGACGGCCGGCAGGACCTGTTCGGCTCGGTGGCCAACCTGCAACGGTTCACCACCACCCTGGCCGAGAGCGACCAGCAGGTGCGCGCCTTCCAGCGGCAGCTGGCCGACGTGGCCGAACAGCTCTCCGGCGAACGCGACGAACTCTCCGCCGCGCTGCGCAGCCTGGCCGTCGCGCTGGCCGACGTCACCGCCTTCGTGAAGAAGAACCGCCAGCTGCTCACCGCCGACGTCGCCGCGCTCGCCGACATCACCGGGGTGCTGGTCCGCCAGCAGGAGGCGGTCATCGAGATCCTCGACGTGGCGCCGCTGGCACTGAACAACCTCGCGTTGGCGTACAACCCCCGGTCGGGCACCCTGGACACCCGCGACAACGCCACCGGCCCGTACGACCCGGCCGGCTTCGCCTGCTCGCTGATCGTCGACCAGCTGCCCGCGAAACAGGTCCCGGCCACCTGCCACGCGCTCGCGCAGACGCTGCACGCGCGCGGGCTGCCGATGACCGATCAGCTGCGCAAGCTGCTCAAGCTGCCGCCCGGCGCCCCGACGGCCGGCCCGGTCCCGCCGGGCGAACCTCCATCCACCCAGCCCGGTGGGCCGGCCCTCGACCTGGCGCCGGGCGGCCCCGTCGACACCCTGGACCGTACCCTCGGCGGCATCCTGCGAGGCCCGGCATGACCGCCCGGGCGCGCCGGCTGCTGGCCGCGGCCCTGGCCGTGGCGCTGCTGCCCGCCGGCTGCGGCCTGCCGGAGCTGACCGACCTGCCGCTGCCCGGCGGCGCGCCGGCCGGCCCCGGGTACCGGGTCACCGCCGAGTTCACCGACGTGCTCGACCTGGTGCCGCAGGCGGCCGTCAAGGTCGACGACGTCACGGTGGGCAGCGTCGAGAAGATCTCCCTCGCCGGCTGGACCGCCCGGGTCATCCTGCGGATCGACCGCGAGGTCCAGCTGCCCGCCAACGCCACCGCGGCGGTCCGGCAGAGCAGCCTGCTCGGCGAGAAGTACGTGACGGTCACCGCCCCGACCACCGAGCCGCGCCGCGGCCGGCTCGCCGACGGCGACGTCATCCCGCTGGCCCGCACCACGCGCGGCGCCGAGGTGGAGGAGGTGCTCGCCGCGCTGGGGCTGCTGCTCAACGGCGGCGGCCTGGCCCAGCTGCGCACCATCGACCAGGAACTCGGCCGGGCGCTCGACGGCCGCGAACCCGCGATCCGCGACGCGTTGCACCGGCTCGACGAGTTCGTCGGCGGGCTGGAACGGCAGAAGGCGGACATCGTCCGGGCGGTCGAGGCGCTGGACCGGCTGACCGGCCGGCTCGCCCGGCAGCGGCAGGTCGTCGGCGAGGCCGTCGACGCGCTTGCCCCCGGGATGACCACGCTGGCCCGCCAGCGCGCCCAGCTGACCAGCGCGCTGACCGCCCTCGGCGAACTCGGGCGGGTCGGCACCCGGGTGGTCAACCGCAGCCGCGACGACACCCTGGCCAGCCTGCGGTCGCTGAAACCGATCCTCGAACAGCTGGTCCGTGCCGGGGACGACCTGCCGAAGTCACTGGACTTCATGCTGTCGTACCCGTTCCCGCCGAACGTGACCGGCGCGATCGTCGGCGACTTCGTCAACCTTTCCATCACCGCCGACCTGGACGCCGCCTCGATCCTGGCCAACCTGGTCGCCGCCGCCCCAGCGCCCGCCGGGTCGGCCACCGGCGGGCGGACGCCCGGCGCCGCACCCCCGCCCACGGCCGGCGGGTCCCGCCCGGGAGCCCGCCCCGACGGCTCCCTGCCGGACCTGCCGCTGCTGAAGTGCCTGCCGGACCTGACCAAGTTCCCGACGACCTGGACGCCGCCGAAGGAGTGCCAGCTGCCGGAGGGCTGCCAGCTGCTCAAGCCCGGCTCCAAGGTGCCCGTCGGCGGGCTGATCCTGCCCAAGGGGATCGTGCCGCCCGGCACCGCCTTCCCCGCCGGCACGGAACTGCCCGCCGGCACGATCCTCTCCGCCGACTGCATCCTGCCGGTGACCGGCGCGATAACCGGCACGGTCGGCGGCCTGACCGACATCCTCGGAGGCGGGCTGCTGCCATGATCGGACGGACCGTGAAACTCCAGGTCATCGCCTTCGTACTGGTGAGCCTGCTCGGCGTCGGCTACGTCGGGGTGCGCTACGTCGGCCTCGGCGACCGGCTGCTCGGCGGCGGGTACGTGGTGCACGTCGACCTCGCCCGCGCCGGCGGCCTGTTCGCCAACGCCCCGGTCACCTACCGCGGGGTGCCCGTCGGCCGGGTCACCGCGGTCAATCTGCACGGCGACGGCGTCCGCGCCGACCTGCGGATCGACCGGGACGTCCGGGTGCCCGCCGAGCTGCGCGCGGTGGTGGCGCACCGCTCCGCCGTCGGCGAGCAGTACCTCGACCTGCGGCCGGACCGCGACGACGGCCCGTACCTGCGCGACGGGTCGGTGATCCCCGCCGACCGCACCGGCGTCCCGCTCGCCCCCGAGGTGCTGCTGTCCAACCTGGACGCGCTGGTCCGCTCGGTCGGCCCGGAGGACCTGGCAGTGCTGATCACCGAGCTGGGCACCGCGTTCCAGGGCAACGAGGCCGCGCTCGCCCGGATCCTCGACGCGGGGGACGCGCTGCTCACCGACGCGACAGCGGCCCTGCCCGAGACCCTCGCCCTGATCCACGACGGGCGCACCGTGCTGACCACCCAGGCCGAGTCGGCGGAGGCGTTGCGGCGCTGGGCGCGCGGCCTGGCCGAGCTGGCCGCCACCGTTCGGGAAGCGGACCCCGACCTGCGGCGCGTCCTGGCCGCCGGCCCGCCCGCCGCGACCGAGACGATCGCGCTGCTGCGCGGCCTGGAGCCGACCATCGGCACCCTGCTCGGCAACCTGGTGACCGTCAACGGCATCGCCGCCCGGCGGCTGCCCGGCATCGAGCAGTTGCTCGTGGCGTACCCGATCGCGGTCGCCGGCGGCTTCACCGTCACCCCGGGCGACGGCACCGCCCACCTCGGCCTGGTGCTCAACGTCAACAACCCGCCGTCCTGCGTGTACCGGGGCGGCAGCCGGCAGTGCGGCCAGCAGGACCGGGCGGCCGGCGCCGGGGTGCGCGGCGCCCCGAACGCGCCCCGCCCGGGCGGGGCCGACCCGGCGCCCGCCACCGGCACCCCGCCCGCCGCTACGACCGGGATGGTCGGCTACGACCCGGCGACCGGGTTGGTGCTCGGCTCCGACGGGCGACCGTTGCAGTTCGGCGGGACCGGCGGCCAGTACCGGACGGCCGGTGACCAGTCGTGGAAGCAGTTGCTGCTCGCCGGGGTGACCCCGTGACCGGCAGATCCGAGGAGGAGCCCGTGCAGACCCGCAGGGACCGCAGACTGAAAGTGATCAAGGGTGCCAAGGCCGGCGCACCCGGCCGGCCGGCCCAGCGCCGGCTGGTCAGCCGTCCCGTGCCGCGGCCGGAGCCGTCGATCGAGGCCGTGCTGGAGCGGCTCGACCAGGAGCCGGTGGCGGACCCGGACGACGTCGACGAGCTGACGGCGCTGGGCGACCCGGCACGGGCCGACGACCCACCCGCCGGGGACGAGCCGTCCGCCACCGACGAGCCCGCGGCGGCCGACGGGACCGCCGCCGACCGCGCGGCGGTGGACCGGGCCGTGGCCGGCCGCCGGCGAGCTCTCGTGGGCCTGCTCGTCGTGCTGCTCGCCGCGGCCCTGGCCGGGGCCGGATTCTACGGGCACCGCTGGTACACCGTGCGCGCCGTCGAAGAGGCCCACCAGGCGGCGGTGGCCGCGGCCCGGCAGGCCAGCGTCGACTTCGTCTCGGTCAGCGCGGCCAGCGTCGACCGGGACCTGCAGCGGATCTCCGCCGGGGCGACCGGCGAGTTCAAGGACGAGTTCACCCGTGGTCAGGCGCAGGTCCGCGCCGCTGTGGTGGAGAACAAGGTCGACTCGCGGGGGTCGGTGCTGCGCGCCGGCCTGGTCTCCGGCGACCGGAACCGGGCGGTGGTCATCGTGGCCGTCGACGCCACCGTGAAGAACGCCAAGGCGCCCGAGGGTCGGCCGTCGCACTACCGGATCCAACTGGACATGGTCCGCGACCGGGACTCCGGTGAATGGCTCGTGTCCCGACTGCAGTTCGTCGGATGACCCCGGCGCGACGACTCCAAGGAGGACCGATGCGTCTGCTCGCCCGCATCCCACGCCCCCGGCTGCGGCCCGCCTGCCCGCCGCGGGTCCGGCCGGTGCCCGCGCTGGTCGTGGCGATCGTGCTGGCGGCGGGCGTCGCCGTCGCCGGCTGGTACGCCGACCGCGCGGCCGACCGCCGCGACGCCGCCGTCCGGCAGGCGCTGGCCACCGCCCCGGCGGCCGCGAAGGCCATCTTCTCGTACGACTACCGGACCTTCGACGACAGCGTCGCGAACGCCCGGACCTTCACCACCGGCGCCTTCGCCGACGAGTACGCGCAGACCACGGCGACGCTGAAGCAGACCGCCACCAAGCAGCAGGCGGTGGTGCTGGCGGAGGTCACCTCGACCGGCGTGGTCACCGCCACCGCCGACCGGGTGGAACTGCTGGTCTACCTCAACCAGTACCGGCGCAACGTCACCACGGCGGGGGAGAAGGTGGACCAGAACCGGGTCGTGCTCACCCTGGAGCGGGTCGGCGGCGACTGGAAGGTGACCCGGGCCACCGCCGTCTGACTGTTGCCGGCGCCGGCATCCCGGCCCGGCGGGACCGGACTGTCGCCGCCGGCTCGACTAGGCTTTGCGCACGGGCGACGGTGGCGGGAGGCGACCGTGGGCAGGGAGAGCTGGCTCGACGTGGATCCGGCGGGCCTGGCGGGCCTGGCGGACCGGATGACCGGTGTCGCGGAGCGCCTGGCGGCGGTCGAGTGGCCCGACAGCGGCGATTTGCCCGCGACGGCGGGTCCGGACGGCCGGCCGCTGCGCGACGCGGCCACGCGCTGGCTGGACGAGCTGCCCCGCACCGCCAGCGAGCTGCGCGAACTCGCCGGCATCGTCCGACAGGTCGCGGGTTCCGTGCGGACGGTGGACGAGGAGATGGCAGCCCAACTGACCCGCCTGCTCCGGGACGTCTCCGATGGCCGGTGACCCGCACCGGCGGCTGGCCGTCGCCGGCACCGACGCGGTCGACCGGTGGGCGGACGCGGCACGGGCCGCCGGGCAGGCCGCGGACGAGCTCCATCGGGTGCACCGTGACCTGCCCGCGCACTGGCGCGCGGGGGTCGGGCTCGACAACGTCGATGAGACGCTGCGCCGCCTGGTCCGGCGCCTGGAGGACGCCCACGACACCTACCGAGCCGTCGCCGAAGCGCTGGCGATCCGGGACCGGGAGGTGGCCCGGGCCGAACAGCTGATCAGCCGGACGGTGGCCGAGGCGCACCAGCTGGGGCTCGTCGTCACGCCGGACGGCGAGGTCGTTCCGCCGGCCGCCGGCGCCGCGCCGATGGCGGTGCGGGCGCTCGCCCGGCGGCTCTCCGCCGCGCTCGCCGAGGCGATGGCCCACGCCGACGCGGCGCGGGCCCGCGCCGCCGACGTCCTCGCCGCGCTGGCGGCGTCCCGCTGACCCCGGCGGGGCACCGGCCCGCCGGGAGGTCAGGACTCGGCGAGGGCGGTCTGGATGAGCCGGGCACCGTCGCGGCGGCGTACCAGCGTGCCACGACCGGGTGGCATCGGCTGCGGCCGGAGGTTGCCCAGCACCTGCCCCTCCTCGCGGTGGCCCGACATCAGCAGCCCGGGTGAATCCAGTTCGCGCAGCCGCTGGAGCACCGGCTCGTAGAGCGCCCGGGCGAGGCCGCCGACCCGGCGGGCGAGGATCAGGTGCAGACCGATGTCGCGGGCCTGGGGCAGCAGATCGTGCAGCACGCTGAGCGGGTTGTTGCCCGCCGACGCCACCAGGTCGTAGTCGTCCACCAGGATGAACAGTTCCGGCCCCCGCCACCAGCTACGGGTCCGTAGCTGCTCCGTCGTGACGTCCGGGCCGGGCAGCCGGTTCGTCATGGCCTCCCGGATCGAGGCGAGCGCCTGGGCGAAGCCCTGGTTGGACGGTGCGTACTCGAGGAGGTGCTCGGCGGGCACGGCGCCGAGCAGGCTGCGGCGGTAGTCGGCGACCACCAGCCGGGCCTCGGCCGGCGTGCGGCGTGCCACCAGCTGTTGGGCGACCAGCCGGAGCAGGTTGCTCTTGCCGCACTCCGCGTCGCCGAACACGGTCAGGTGCGGGTCGCTGTCCAGGTCGAGGTAGACCGGCGCGAGCGAGGCCTCGTCGACGCCGATCGGCAGGCCCGCGGCGGACGGGTCGCTCACCTCGTTCAACTCCGCCCGGGTGAGGCGGCGCGGCAGCATCCGCACCGGCGGTGCGGACCGGCCCGGCCAGGCCTCGGCGACCTGGTCCGCCAGCGTGGCCGTCGCCTCGGCCAGGTCGTCGACGCTGTGCTTGCCGTCGAGGCGGGACAGGGCGGTGAGGAAGTGCAGCCGATCCCGGGTCAGGCCGCGGCCCGGCGCCGCCTCCGGGACGTTCGCCGCGATCCGCCGGTTGAACTCCGACTCGCTGGGATCACCGAGCCGCAGCTCCAGCTTGGTGCCGAGCAGGTCGCGCATGCTGAGCCGCAGCTCCGACCAGCGGATGGCGGTGAGCACCACGTGCACGCCGTACTGGAGCCCGCGCTGGGCGAGGAGCGTGACGGTCTCCTCGAGCTCGGCGTACTCCAGGCGCAGGATGTTCCAGCCGTCCACGACGAGGAACACGTCGCCGAACGGGTCGTCGGGGAACTCGCCGGCCGCGCGCCGCTGGCGGTAGCTGGCCATGGACTCGACACCCTGCTCGGCGAAGCGGGCCTCCCGCCCGTCGAGCAGCGCCAACACCTCGGCGACCGTGCGGCGCACCGCCTCGGTGTCGCGGCGGCCGGCCACCCCGGAGACGTGCGGCAGCGCCGCGAGGCTGCGCAGCGCGCCGCCGCCGAAGTCGAGGCAGAAGAACTGCACCTCGCGCGGGGTGTGGGTCAGCGCCAGCGAGGCGATCAGCGAGCGCAGCATGGTGCTCTTGCCGCTGAGCGAGGCGCCGACGACGGCCACGTTGCCGCCGGCCCCGGCGAGGTCGACCAGCAACGGGTCGCGGCGCTGCTCGTACGGCCGGTCGACGAGGCCGACCGGCGCGGTCAGCGACCCGGCGCCGACGGTCGAGGTGAGGCCGCGGGCGGGCTTGCGGGTCAGCGGCAGCAGCTCGTCCAGGGTGGGCGGCTCGGCCAGCGGCGGCAGCCAGATCTGGTGCGCGGGCGGCCCGCCGTCGCGCAACTGGTGCACCACGACGTGGAGCAGGCTGCGACCGGCGAGTTCCGGGGGCACGGTCGCGCCGGCGTCGACGCCGGTGAGGGCCGGCGGACCGGAGACGTACGTGGCCCGGAACCGGGTCATCGCGGCGCCCGTCTTCAGGTAGCCGTGGCCGGGGGCGTTGGGCAGCTCGTACGCGTCCGGCACGCCGAGCACGGTGCGGCTCTCGAACGCGGAGAAGGTACGCAGGCCGATCCGGTACGACAGGTGGGTGTCCAGCCCGCGCAGCCGCCCCTCCTCCAGCCGCTGGGTGGCCAGCAGCAGGTGCACGCCGAGCGACCGGCCCAGCCGGCCGATCATCACGAAGAGATCGATGAAGTCGGGTTGCGCGGCGAGCAGCTCGCTGAACTCGTCACAGATGATCAGCAGGCTGGGTAGCGGCGCCAGCGGCGCCCCGGCGTCCCGGGCCCGCTCGTAGTCGAGCCGGGAGACGTAGTTGCCGGCCGTCCGCAGCAGCTCCTGCCGCCGGACCAGCTCGCCGGCGAGCGCCTCGCGCGTCCGCTCGACCAGGGGGAGCTGGTCGGCGAGGTTGGTGATGACCGCGCTGGTGTGCGGCAGTCCCTCCAGCGAACTGAAGGTGGCGCCGCCCTTGAAGTCGATCAGGACGAGGTTGAGGTCGGCCGACGAGTGTCGCGCCGCGAGCGCCACGACGATCGTACGGAGCAGCTCGCTCTTGCCCGAGCCGGTCGCGCCGACGAGCAGCCCGTGCGGCCCCATCCCGTCCTGCGCCGACTCCTTCAGGTCGAGCAGCACCGGCGCCCCGCCATCGTCGACGCCGATCGGCACCCGCAGGTAGTCCGGTCCGAGCGGGGTCCGGTGCCCCGCGAAGCTCCACAACGCGGCGTAGTCCGGGATGCCGAGGACGGCCAACGGCTCGTCCAGCGCCCTGGTCGTGTCGGGGCGAGCGTCGATCCGGCCGGCGTCGACCCGGGGCATGCCCCAGGCCTCCGCGATCACCGACACCATCGCCCGGGCCCCGCCCGTCGGCCGACCTTCGGTCTCGATCTCCGTCTCCGGATCGGTCCCGCTGACCGTGAGGTCGGGCAGCGCCACCCGGAAGGTGCGCCGGCCGTAGAGGGCCCAGCCCGGCACGTTCATCGGCAGGCGGGCGGCCTGGTCCGGGTTGACCCGCGACTCGTGCGGCTGCGACAGCCGGGTCTCGATCCGGGCCTGGGGCAGCTCCAGCAACTCCTCCGGGATGACCCGCCAGCTGCGTTCGAGCACCACGACGTGCAGCCCGTAGCCCAGCCCCTTGTTCGCGAGGTCCACCACCCGGGGGGCGAAGTCGGGCAACAGCGTCGCGAAGTCCTGCCACCGGTCGACGACCAGGAACACGTCCGGATAGGGGTTGGCCTCGACGCCGGCCCGCCAGGCCCGCAGGCTGGCCGGCGACTCCAGCTCGTGCCGCCGGAACAGCTGCTTGCGGTCGAGGACCTCCTGTTCCAGCAGGTCGAGCAGCGCGCGCACCGCACCGACCTCGTCGTCGCCGACCACCGCGCGGACGTGCGGCAGCCGCCGCATCGGCCCGAGCAGGTTTCCGCCCGACTCCAGGCAGTAGAAGGCGACCTCCCGGTCGGAGTGGGTGAGCGCCAGCCCGGCGATGAGGGAGCACAACAGCGTGGTCTTGCCGGTGCCGGTCCGGCCGACGAGCAGCAGGTGCCCCTCCGCGGCGGCCAGGTCGAGCCAGACCAGCTCACCGGCCGGCTGGTCGATCCGCTGCGCCTGACCGATCGGCACCTTCAGCAGCCCTCGTCGCCGCCAGTCGGTGGCGCAGAGCTTCACGTCGCCACCGGGTTCCAGCGGACCCAGCAGGTCGCCGAGCCGCGGTTCGCGTTGGTCCCGCCGGCGCCGCTGGCGGTGGTGCCCCTCCCGGGACAGCGCGATGTGCACCTCGTCGCTGGCCTGCCCGAACTGGCACGGTGACTGGGAGGAGGTCCGCTTCGGCAGTTCCAGCCGGACGTACCGCCACAGGTCGTCCGGGGTGATGCGGCCCTGCCCGGTGATGTCGGCCGCGCCGGTGCTCAGGCCCTGGATGATCGTCTCGGTGAAGGCCGAGCGCAGCCGCGACGTGGTCTCCGAGGCCGGCCGGCCGTCGTCGGCCCGCTCCACCGAGTTGGTAGCGGTGATGACGTAGCGGCCGTAGCCGGTGCGCAGCTCGCCGTCGATGGCCAGGTCGTCGGTCGTCTTCAGGCCGTGCCCCTCGAACGCGCCGCTGTAACAGCAGTCCAGCAGGATCACGGAGCTGGCGGCGTCCGACTCGTCGAGTAGTTCCCGGACGAAGGACGCGGACACCGCCGTCGAGGAGAGGTGGTCCACCTCGGTGTTGGCGACCGCCAGGTAGAGCCGGCCCCGTTTGCTGCTGCGCACCCCGTGGCCGGAGAAGTAGAGCAGGACCAGGTCCTCCGGCCCGGCCGCCCGGAGCATCGACTCGATCGCCCGCTCGATCGAGCTCTTCGACTCGTTCTCCAGCAGCATGGTCTGGTCGAAGGCGCCGACGTCCGCGTCGGCCAGCAGGCTCAGCAGGTCACGCGCCTCTTCCCGCGGTGCGTAGAGGTCCGTCAACGACTCGTCGATGTAGCGGTCGTTGGCGATCAGCAGGGCGCGGCGCTCTCCCACGGGTCAGCTCCCGGCGCCGCCGCCACCGTGCTGACCGGCCACCGGCCGTCGCTCCGGCTGGGCCGGAAGCTCGGCGGTGCCCGCCTGGGCCGGAAGCTCGGCGGTGCCCGCCGGTGTGCCGCCGATGAGCTGCGTCAGCTCGGTGACGAGGCGCGCGTCGACCCGGGTCGACCCGGTGATCACCAGCTCGTTGTCGCCGCTGCGCAGCGTGATCGACCGGGCCTTGACCCGGTCGGCGTAGGCGACGGCGACGTACGCGAGGGCGCGCAGGCTCGCGGCCGAGAAGAGGCCGCCCACCGCCAGCATCCCCAGCTCCCACGCCTGCTGCGACTTGCCGTGCCCGTCGGCCGCCGACTGGGCGTGCGCGATCCGCAGCCCCGGCACCGTACGCAGGTCGTCCGCCAGTTGGCCGGCGAGCCCGTCCACCCGCTCGGCGGGCGTCGACGGTCGCGGTTGGATCGACAGCAGCAGCTCGGTCACAGCACACCTCCGTACGAGTGTCTACATTCAACACCACTGCCGCGACGTCGATGGCCGTCGCCCGCCGCCGTCGAGGAGCGACCCTCCACCGTCCGGCGGACAGGTCGGCGAGGGTGGACGCCTGGCGGCGCCCCATCGGGCGACGGCCCGCTGGACGTGTCGACCCGCGTCATCGCAGCGCCCGCCGGCCGTTTCCGGCGGCACCAGTGGCGGGCCTCAGCGGCACCAGTGGCGGGCCTCAGTGGCGCCGGCGGCGGGCCTCAGGGGCGGCGTGCGCGGAGCCGGCGCAGCGCGTACACCGCGCCGCTGGCCAGGAACAGGACGCCGGTGGCCAGCAGCCAGCGGCCCAGGAAGGGCTGCTGGTCCTGGCCGGTCGCGGCGCGGTAGGTCGGCCCGCCCTGCCGGAGGATGCCGGGCAGGTAGACGAGGAACAGCAGCCCGGCGGCCAGCGCCGGCACCCGGATGTGGTTCACCAGCGAAGGCCCGGCCGCCGGCGGGCGGACGGCTGCTCGCAGGGCCCGGTCGGCCAGCGCGTAGACCGGGAAGAGCACCAGGTCGTGGGCGATCGCCGCGCCGACGAACCAGACCAGCATGGCCCCGGCGGTCGGCTCCCCGGCGAGCCGCAGCGCCACCCATCCGGTGACCGCGAAGGCGATCGCCATCAGCAGCAGGTGCCGCGCCCCGGCGCCGTACGCCGCGCGGAGCCGGGAGCGCAGCTCAGCCATCGCCACGCGTCCGGAACTCGATCTCGCTGACCCACTTCGTGCAGTGCACGCCGGGCAGCGCGGGGACGATGATCCGCGCCGGGAAGCCGTGGTCGGGGGAGAGGTCCGCCCCGTTGACGGTCAGCGCGAGCAGCGAGTCGCCGTCGAGCACCTGGTTGGCCTGCAGCGTCGCCTGGTTGAACAGCCCGGCCCGCTCCAGCGAGCGGACGTGCGCCGAGTTGAGGTCGCCCGCCCCGGCGAGCGCGGCGAGGTCGCGCAGCCGGACGCCGGTCCAGGTCTGCAGGGTGGACCAGCCCTCCACGCAGGCGATCGGCAGCCGGGCGGTGTGCTGGGGCAGGGCCAGCAACGCCGCGCGGTCCAGGGCGACCGTCCGCCCGCCGGCCCGCAGCGTCACCCGCCACCCTTCGCCGGTGTCGTCGTCCCGGACGCCGGCGGCGGCAGCGGTGCGGTTGACCGGGAAGCCGTTCGGTCCGCCACCGGGCTCGCGGCCGCGGGGCAGCAGCAGGGCCGTGCGACGCCACGCCCCGTCCAGACTCTGCCCGACGGTGAGTGCGCCCAGCAGCAGGGACAGCCCGCCGACCAGGGCGAGGGCGCCGCGCCGGCTGATCGTCGCCGCCCCGGGGTGGACGGGCACCAGAGCGTCCGGGTCCGGCGGCTCGGGGCGGGTGCCGGCCCGCGGGGTGGCCAGCTCGCGGCGGGGCGGGCGGGACCGCAGCGCGGAGACCAGCCGCGGCAGCTTCAAGCCCACGTGCGCGACCAGCGCCGCGGTGAACACCCAGGCGCCGTAGTAGTGCGCGGTGTAGAAGTCGAACCCGAACAGGTACGCGTACTGGATGTTCAGCAGCCCGGTGGCGAACTGGAACAGGATGCCGCCGACCAGCAGGAGCAGCGACAGTCGCTCCAGCACCTGCGCGACCGAGCGGGCCGGCGGCCAGTCGAACAGCTTCGGGATGACCGACCAGAGCTTCGCCAGCACCACCGGGACCAGCATGATGCCGAGCGTCACGTGCAGCCCCTGGGTGAGCCGGAACAGCCAGGACGGGCGGGTCGGCCAGTCGAACGGCGGTAGCCGCAGCCAGCCCACGTCGCGGGGGAACGCCTGACCGAACTGCGGGCTGTAGGCGGCGTGGTCGAGCAGCCCGGTGACGATCAGCAACGGCAGGGTGACCAGCAATACCGCCCCGAACACGCTGGTCAGCCAGGGGCCGCGCAGCGGGCTGCGCCAGCGGCCGGCCACCGTCGCGGCGCCTGGTGGGGAATGCCGCGCCAGGAACCGCCACCACCGCCGGGGAAAGCCGTACGCCGCCCGGTCGGGCTCCGGCGTGACCGGGGCGCCGCCGGGCGGGGAACCGCTGTCGGTGCTCACTCCCGCAGGCTAGAGGCGGCGCCGGCGGTCGGGCCCGGGTTGCGCGATTACCGGATCCTTACCGCCTGCGCCAGCCGCCGCCGCCACCGACGGGGGTGGCCGATGTTTCGGGGTGCTTACGGGCCCGGCGAACCGCCCCGGCGGCGGTGCCGGCCGACCTACCCTGACCGGATGCGGGTACTGGTCACCGGCGCGGCCGGGTTCATCGGGTCCCAGGTCGTCGACCTGCTCACCGGCGCGGGGCACGAGGTGGTGGCGCTGGACGCGCTGCTGCCTCAGGCGCACGGCGCCGAGCTGCCGGAGTGGAGCCGCCCGCACGCCCCGGTGGTCGGCGACGTCCGCGACCCCGACCTGCTCGACCGGTTGCTGCCCGGGGTCGACGCGGTCTGCCACCAGGCAGCCATGGTCGGCCACGGGCTGGACCCGTCCGACGCCCCGGCGTACGCGAGCCACAACGACTACGGCACGGCGGTGCTGCTGGCCGCCATGCACCGCGCCGGCGTGCGCCGGCTGGTGCTGGCCAGCTCGATGGTGGTCTACGGCGAGGGCCGCTACGAGTGCCCCAGCCACGGTGTCGTCCGTCCCGCCCCGCGCCGCCCCGCCGACCTGGCCGCCGGCCGCTACGACCCGACGTGCCCGCGCTGCGCCGACCCGCTGACGTCGCTGCTGGTGCCCGAGGACGCGCCCCTGGAACCGCGCAGCACGTACGCGGCCAGCAAGCTCGCCCAGGAGCACCTGGCCGGCGCCTGGGCCCGGCAGACCGACGGGCAGGTGTGGGCGCTGCGGTACCACAACGTCTACGGCCCACGCATGCCGCGCGACACCCCGTACGCCGGGGTGGCCTCGATCTTCCGGTCCGCGTTGGCCGACGGCCGGCCCCCCACCGTGCTGGAGGACGGCCGGCAGCGGCGGGACTTCGTGCACGTCACCGACGTGGCGCGGGCCAACCTGCTCGCGCTGGCCACGGCGCCCTCGGAGCCCCTCACGGCGGTCAACGTCTGTTCCGGGGAGCCGCGCACCGTCGGCGAGCTGGCCGCCACCCTGGCCACCGCGATGGGCGGACCGGCCCCGATGGTGGTCGGCGGCGCCCGCCCGGCCGACGTCCGGCACGTGGTCGCCGACCCGACCCGCGCGGCCGACCTGCTCGGCTTCACCGCCCGGGTCCGGTTCGCCGACGGCGTGGCGGCCTTCGCCACCGACCCGCTGCGCGAGCCGGCGGCCCTGCCCGCCTGACGGGCACCACGTCACCGATCCGCTGCGCGAGCCGGCGGCCCTGCCCGCCTGACCGGCGCCACGCCACCGACGCGTGGAGCGGAGCCGGCGACTCTGCCCGCCTGACCGGCCGCCGCGCTGCCGCGACGTGCTCAGGAGACCGTCCAGAGCAGGTGGTTGACCGCGAGCGCGGTCACCGCCTGACCGGCCAGCCACCAGCGGCGGGTCGCCGCCGGCAGGTGTGCGGTGGCAACCAGCAGCCAGACCGCGAAGGGCAGCCAGATCCGCTCCACCTCGGCCTTGCTCAGCCCGGACAGGTCCGCGGCGAGCACCGCGACCGCCGCGGCCACCGGCAGCACCACTGTCGGCCCGGCGGCCCGCGCAGCGAGCCGGAGGGTGGCGCTGCGCCACGCGGACCGGACCGCCACCACGCCGGCCGCCACCGCCCGGCGCAGCGCCGGCCCGACCGTGGGGCCGGCGCAGAGCAGCAGCGCCGCCAGGTTGGCCCACACCCAGTAGCCGTACGGCCGGTCGGCCGCCCACCCCTGGTAGTACCGCTCCACCACCAGCCGGTAGCCGTCCCACCACCAGAAGCCGGCCATGGTGAACGCGACCACCACGGTGCCGACTCCGGCGAGCCCGGCGGCCAGGGCGGCGACCCGCCCCGCCGGCCGCAGCGCCAGCACCGCCACCGCCAGCACGCCGACCAGCACGAAGCCGTACGACAGGTGCAGCGCGACGCCGAGCAGCAGCCCGCCGGCGGCGGGTGCCAGTCGTCCGCGGACCGCCAGCAGGGCCAGCCCCGCGGCGACCACGCCGGTGAAGACGCCGTCGGCCGAGGCACCCACCCACACCGCGCCCGGCAGCAGCACCAGGAACGGCAGCACCGCGCGGGCGGCCGGCTCGGCGCCGAGCGCCCGCAACGCGACCGGCACCGACACGGTGACGCTGGTGCCCAGCAGCACGCATGCCAGCGCGGCGGCGGTGCCCCCGCCGAGCCCCACCCGGTCCAGCCCGACGAAGAACAGCAGCGCGCCGGGTGGATGCCCGGCGGTGTGGGTGGACCACGAGTCCGGTTGGAAGTCCAGGATCCGTCCGGTGAACCCGGCCAGCATGGCGGGGACGTCCGTGACCCCGGGGACCTCGTGCAGGTACTCGGCCTGCGGGGTGAGCCGCTCGGTGAGCCCGGCCGACCAGCCGTCCACTAGCGCCAGGGACAGCGTCCACGCCGCCGACGCCAGCCAGGCCGTGCCGAGCAGCGGGCCCCAGCGGGCGGTCGACGCCCACCGCACCCCGGCCCCGACCGTCACGACCGCCACCAGCACCGCCGCCGGGGTGCCCCAACCGAGGTGCGGCCGCCAGGTCGCGTAGAGCGGCGCGGCGTCCGCGTGCAGGCCGGTGTCGCGGGCGTTGAGCACCGCGCCGACCGCCACGGCGAGGAGCAGCAGCGCCGCCTCGACCCCGAGCACGGTCAGGTCGACCCGCCGCCGGCGGGTCGGCGCCCGCCCGGGCGCGTCGGGTGGCCTCGTGGTCGTCCTCATGCCGACCGCACGGTACGTCCTCGACACCGTCCACGACAGGCGAACGGCGGGACTGTCACCGTCCGGTAAGAACCCATCCGTCGGTAACAGATCCGTAAGGGCCGATCTGCCCTCCGGCGCCCGGCTGGCGTCCTAGCGTCGGCGGTATGCCGACCCAGATCGACGTGGTGCTGCCCTGCCTGGACGAGGCGGCCGCCCTGCCCGGCCTGCTCACCGCGCTGCCGCCCGGTTACCGGGCCATCGTGGTGGACAACGGATCCCGGGACGGGTCGCCGCAGGTGGCGGCCCGGCACGGCGCCCGGGTGGTGCACGAACCGCGCCGCGGGTATGGCGCCGCCGTGCACGCCGGGCTGGAGGCGGCCGAGGCGGAACTGGTCTGCGTGCTCGACGCCGACGGCTCCTTCGATCCTGGCGAGCTGCCCGCCCTGGTCGCGCCGGTGGCCGACGGGGCCGCCGACCTCAGCGTGGGACGGCGCCGGCCGGTCTCGGCCGGGGCGTGGCCGTGGCACGCCCGCGCCGGCACCGCGCTGATCGCGGCCCTGCTGCGGCAGCGGGGCGTACCGCTGCGCGACCTCAGCCCGATCCGCGCCGCCCGCCGCGACGCGCTGCTCGCCCTCGGTGTCGCCGACCGCGCCTTCGGCTACCCGCTGGAACTGCTGATTCGCGCCGCCGCCGCCGGCTGGCGCATCCACGAGCTGGACGTCAGTTACGCCCCACGCGCCGCCGGCACCCGGTCCAAGGTCTCCGGCTCGGTACGCGGCACCCTGCGCGCCACCCGCGACTTCGCCGGCGTGCTGCGCACCGTCGGCCGGCCGCGATGAGCGTGCTGCTGGTGATGGCCAAGGCGCCGGTGCCGGGCGTGGTGAAGACCCGGCTGGCCCCGCCGGCGACCCCGGCCCAGGCGGCCCGGATCGCCGCGGCCGCCCTGCTGGACACCCTGGACGCGGTCCGCGCCGTGCCCGGCGCGGTCCCGGTGCTGGCGCTGTCCGGGCGGCTCGACGACGCCGAGCGCGGCGCCGAGCTGGCGGTGGCGCTCGCCGGCTGGACCGTGTTCGCCCAGCGCGGCGCGGGACTCGGTGAGCGGCTGGCCAACGCCCACGCGGAGGTCGCGGTCGCCTTCCCGGGACAGGCCGTGGTGCAGATCGGCATGGACACCCCGCAGCTGACCCCCGCCCGGTTGGGCGCCGCGATCCGCCGGCTCGCCTCGGCCGACGCGGCGCTCGGCCGGGCCGTCGACGGCGGCTGGTGGGCGCTCGGGCTGCGCGACCCGCGGCACGCCGCCGCCCTGCGTACCGTGCCGATGTCCACCGCGCGGACCGCGTGGCACACCCGGGCGGCGCTCGACGAGCGAGGGCTGCGGCCCGCGGCGCTGCCCGTGCTGCGCGACGTGGACGAGTGGCCGGACGCGCTCGCGGTGGCCGCCGAGGCCACCGGAAGCCGGTTCGCCCGTCAGGTGGCGGCGGTGCGGCCGCTGCCCGCCGGTGGTCGCCGGTGACGGTGCACGCCGTCGGGGCGGCCAACCGCGACCTGGGTCCCGGTAGTGTCCCGGACGCCCCTGACGTCGCCTTCGCCGCCGCCCTGCGCCCCCACCCCGGCACCCACTGGCTGGAGCAGAGCGACGGCCACCACGCCCCGCTGCCGGTACGCCGGTGGCACGGCCCGCCCGAGCCGGCGACGGCGGCGGTGGTGGTCCGCTGCGCCGGTCCGACACTGGACGTCGGGTGCGGGCCGGGCCGGTTCACCCTCGCGCTGGCCCGGGCCGGCCGCACCGCGCTCGGCGTGGACGTCTCCGCGCACGCGGTACGGCTCACCCGGATGCGCGGTGCGGTCGCCATCCGGCGGGACGTCTTCACCGCCCTCCCCGCCGAGGGCCGCTGGCGTCACGTGCTGCTGATGGACGGCAACATCGGCATCGGCGGCGACCCGGTGGCGCTGCTGCGGCGGTGCCGGCACCTGCTCCATCCGACCGGGACGATCGTCGTCGAGCTGGAACCGCCCGGGCCGGGCCTGTGGCGCGGGCACGCCCGGCTGGCGTCCCGGTCGACCGACGGCGTGCTCCGTCGCGGCCGGACGTTCCGGTGGGCCCGACTGGACACGGCCGCGGTGCACGGCGTGGCGGAGACGTCCGGCCTCGCGGTGCGGGACATCTTCGAAGCGGGCCCGCGCAGGTTCGCCGAACTCGCCGGGCCTTTCGCCCAACCGGCCGGGTCGTCCGCCGAACTCGCCGGGCCGTTCGCCGAACCGGCCGGACCGGCGGCGACGCCTAGCTGAGGAACGTCAGCAACTGCCGGGTCGTCTCCTCGGGCGCCTCCTCGGGCAGGAAGTGGCCGGCCGCCACCGGCCCGCCGGTCACCTCGTCGGCCCACGCCCGCCACACCTCCAGCGGCCGGTACCAGCTCGCCACGGGGCCCGCGTGGCTCCACAGCACCAGCACCGGGCAGGTGATCCGGCGGCTGCCCCGGTCGGCCTCGTCCTGCCGGTAGTCCAGCGTGGCGGCGGCGCGATACTGCTCGCAGACGGCGTGGACCCGGTCCGGGTCGCGCAGTGTCCGGACGTAGGCGGCCCGGACGTCGGTCGGAAACGCGTCGGGCACCTCGGAGAGGTCGTCGAGCATGTGGTCGACGATCACCTCCGGCGCCCCGGCGATGAGCCGTTCGGGCACCGGCTCCGGCGCTGCGAGGAACGACCAGAGCCAGAACCCGAGGCTGAAGTCCATGTCGGCGCGGCCGAACGCGTCGCCGGTGGGCACGATGTCGAGCACCGCGAGCCGGGTGACGACATCCGGATGGTCCAGCGCCATCCGGTAGCCGCAGCGGCCGCCGCGGTCGTGCCCGACGACGGCGAACGTGTCGTGCCCGAGTGACCGCATCACCGCCACCTGCTCGCGGGCCACCTCGCGCATGCCGTACGGGGTGTGCTCGGCGTCGCTGGGCGGGCTGCCGCTGTCGCCGAAGCCGCGCAGGTCGGTGGCGACGACGGTGAAGCGCTCGGCCAGCCGCGGCGCGACCCGGTGCCACATCAGGTGGGTCTCCGGCATCCCGTGCAGCAGCAGGACCGGCGGGCCACCGCCACCCCGGCGGAGGTGGATGACGCTCTCGGCGGTGGCGACGTCCAGTTCCTCGAAACCGTCGAACACCAGCTTCCTCCCTACCCGTCGGATGTCGGACGCCGGATCGGCGGCGCGCGACAGGGGCGGGCCCATCTGCTCAACGAGGAGGTCGACCCTGACGGCGTGCGCGGGGCGAGGCAACCCTTGACACCCCACATGAACGGGCGTAAACAAAAAGGCACCAACTCGAAACGGCGGTGAAACCACATGTACGCCGAGGAGCGACAGCAGGAGATCGTCCGGTTGGCACGGTCCAACGGACGCGTCGACGTGGCGACGCTCGCCGACAGCCTCCAGGTCACTGCCGAGACCATCCGGCGCGACCTGACCACGCTGGAGCGGGCCGGCGTCCTGCGTCGGGTGCACGGCGGCGCCATCCCGATGGAACGGATCGGGTTCGAGCCGGCGCTGGCCGCCCGGGACTCGGTCCTGATCGAGGAGAAGGAACGCATCGCGAAGCTCGCCCTGGCCGAGGTGCCGCAGGAGGGCGCCATCATCCTGGACGCGGGCACCACGACGGCCCGCCTCGCCGAGGCGCTGCCGACCGACCGGGAGCTGACCGTCGTCGTCAACTCCCCGGTCCTCGCCACCATCCTCGGCACCCGGCCGAACCTCAACGTCCTGCTGCTCGGCGGGCGGCTGCGCGGCCGCACCCTGGCGACCGTGGACGACTGGGCGCTACGCCCACTCGCCGACCTCTACGTCGACGTCGCGTTCCTCGGCACCAACGGCTGCTCCGTCGAGCGGGGCCTCACCACGCCCGACCCGGCCGAGGCGGCGGTGAAGCGAGCCATGATCAGCGCGGCCCGCCGGGTGGTGCTGCTCGCCGACCACACGAAGATCGGTAACGACTACTTCGCCCGGTTCGGGTCCCTGTCCGACCTCGACCTGCTCATCACCGACCTCGGCGTCGACGAGGAGCTGGCGTCCGATGTGGAGGCCGCCGGGGTGCGGGTGGTGCGGGCATGATCGTGACGCTCACCCTCAACCCGAGTCTCGACCGCACCATCGAGATCGGCGAACTCGTCCGCGGTGACGTCATCCGTGCGACCGCCGCGCATCTCGAACCGGGTGGCAAGGGCGTGAACGTGTCCCGGGCGCTGCTGGCGAACGGGGTGCCGTCGCGGGCGCTGGTGCCCTGCGGTGGTGACGAGGGTGGGCAGCTCATCCGCCTGCTCCGCGCCGAGGGGGTCGACGTGCGGGCGCTACCGATCTCCGGTCGTACCCGGTCGAACATCACCCTCGCCGAGCCGGACAGCACCGTCACGAAGATAAACGAGCCGGGTCCGGAGCTGAGCGCCGGCGAGTTCACCGCGGTCACCGACCAGGTGCTCGCCGAAGCCGGAGCGGGCGGCTGCGTGGTCGCCTGCGGCAGCGCACCACCCGGCCTGCCGGCCGAGGCGTTCCTCGAACTCTGCACACGGGTCGTGGCCGCGGGGGACACGCTGGTCGTGGACACCAGCGGGCCGGCCCTGCGGGCGGCCGCGACGGCCGGCGCGGCCCTGCTGAAACCCAACCGGGACGAACTGGCCGAGGTGGTCGAGCGCCCGCTGACCTGCTTCGACGACGTCGTCGACGCCGCGCAGGAACTGCGCTCGTGGGGGGCCGGCGCGGTCCTTGCCAGCCTGGGGGCGGACGGCGCCGTCCTGGTCGACGCTGGCGGCGTGCTCGCCGGCGCGGCGCCGGTGCCCCGGCCACGCAGTTCTGTCGGTGCCGGCGACGCCCTGCTCGCCGGCTTCCTCGCCGCGGGCGGTGTCGCCGCCGCCGGCGAGGGCGACCCGGAACGGGCCGCGGTGGCGCTGACCGAAGCGCTGGCCTGGGGCGCCGCCGCCGTGAGCCTGCCCGGCAGCCGGATGCCCCGCCCCGCCGACATCCGCCGGGAGACCGTCCGCCTGCATCCCCGGCCGGACCGGGCCCGGCCGCTGCCCACCCTGAACTGACTCCACCCGACCCCCATCCCACCTGGCGTCGAAGGAGCACCTGATGGCCACTCCCTACACACCCCCGGTCCACGGCACCGGCGTCAAGGCGACGATCCAGCGGCTCGGCGGCCACCTCGCCGGCATGGTGATGCCGAACATCGGCGCCTTCATCGCCTGGGGTCTGATCACCGCCCTGTTCATCCCCACCGGGTGGCTGCCCAACGAGGACTTCGCGGCCCTGGTCGGGCCGATGATCACCATGCTGCTGCCGGTGCTCATCGGCTACACCGGCGGTCGCCTGGTGCACGGTCAGCGCGGCGCCGTCGTCGGCGCCGTCGCCACGGTCGGCATCGTGGTCGGCTCCGAGGTCCCCATGTTCCTCGGTGCGATGATCATCGGGCCGCTGGCCGCGTATCTCGTGAAGCTGGTCGACGGGCTCGTCCAGGACCGGGTCCGCCCCGGGTTCGAGATGCTGGTGGACAACTTCTCCGCCGGTATCGTCGGCGCGGGCATGGCCCTGGTCGGCGTGTGGGGGATCGGCCCGGTCGTCCGCGCCCTGACCAACGTGGCCGGCGACGGCGTGGACTGGCTGGTCACCAACCATCTGCTCGGGCTGGTGTCGGTCATCGTCGAGCCGGCGAAGGTCCTCTTCCTCAACAACGCCATCAACCACGGCGTCCTCGGGCCGCTGGGGGTGACCGAGGCGGCCGAGAACGGCAAGTCGATCCTGTTCATGATCGAGACGAATCCCGGTCCCGGGCTCGGCCTGCTCCTGGCGTACTTCCTGTTCGGCCCGCGGTCGCTGCGCCCGACCGCACCCGCCGCGATGATCATCCACTTCCTCGGCGGCATCCACGAGGTCTACTTCCCGTACGTGCTGATGAAGCCCCGCCTGATCCTCGCGATGATCGCCGGTGGGGCGGCCGGCGTCTCCACCTTCATGGTCACCGGCGCCGGCCTGGTCGCCACACCCTCGCCGGGCAGCATCTTCGCCTACTTCGCGGTCACCCCGAAGGGCGGCTGGTTCGGCGTCACCCTCGGCATCCTGATCGCCGCCGCGGTCACCTTCGGCGTCGCGGCGGTGCTGCTCGCGTTCGGACGCAAGGAGCCGGACGACGCCGACGGCGAGGCCGTCACCCCCGAGGAGCAGGCCGACCTCGAGCGGGCGGAGCTGGCCGCCGCGCAACGCCGGTCGGCCGCCAACAAGCGGCCGGCGCCGACCGCCCGCGAGTCGCTCGACGACGGCAGCAGCCCCAGCCCCGTGAGAGAGGCCTGATCACCATGACCACCATCCACGGCACCGCCATCCGCAAGGTCGTCGTCGCCTGCGACGCCGGCATGGGCAGCAGCGCGATGCTCGCCGGCCAGCTCCGCCGCCAACTCGGCAAGCACTCGGTGACCGTCGAGCACACGCCGGTCGACGCCATCCCGGCCGACGCCGACGTGGTGATCTGCCACCAGGGCCTCGCCGAGCGCGCCCGACGCAGCGCACCGGACGTGATCGTCATCCCGATCCGGGTCTTCATCGGCGACCCGGCGGTGGCCAAGGTCGTCAAGGCCGTGCAGACCGGCGGTGAGCTGAATGGATGACAACCTGCTGACGCCGGACGCCATCCGGCTCGACGAGCAGGCCAGCACCCGGGAGGACGCCGTCCGGCGCTGCGGCGCCGTGCTGGTCGAGATCGGCGCCGTCGACCCGGCGTACGTCACGACCATGCTGGACCGGGAGAGATCCATCTCCACCTACGTGGGGGAGGGGGTCGCCATCCCGCACGGCACCTCCGGCGGCCGGACGGCGATCCGCCGGGACGCCCTCGCCGTCCTCCGCTTTCCCGCCGGGGTGGACTGGGGCGGCGACCGGGTCACGGTCTGCGTGGCCATCGCCGCCCAGGGCGACGGTCACGTCGACCTGCTCGCCGAACTCGCCGAGATCCTCCTGGACCCGGACCGGGCCCGCGCGCTGCGCGAGGCGGACCACCCCGAGCAGGTACGACGGCTGCTGTCCGGCGCGGCCGTTGACCTCCAGACCCGAGAGGAACCAGCGGCATGAAGGTCCTGCGTTTCCACGCTCCCGGCGACGTCCGGCTCGAGAACGTACCGGAGCCCGAGCCCGGGCCGGGGGACGTGAAGATCCGGGTACGCAACTGCTCCACCTGCGGCACCGACGTGAAGATCTCCCGCTTCGGCCACCACCACATCGTCCCGCCCCGGGTGATGGGGCACGAGATCGCCGGCGAGGTGGTGGCGGTCGGCGCGGGCGTCGACAGGTGGACGCCGGGCGACCGGGTCCAGGTCATCGCCGCCATCCCCTGCGGGCGGTGCGGCGAGTGCCGCCGGGGGCGGCGCACGGTCTGCCCCAACCAGGAGTCGATGGGCTACCACTACGACGGCGGCTTCGCCGAGTACCTGGTCGTACCGGCCAAGGTGCTCGCCGTCGGCGGGCTCCACCGCATCCCCGACGGGCTCGGCTACGCCGAGGCGTCGGTGGCCGAGCCGCTCGCCTGCGCCCTGAACGGGCAGAACCTCGCCCGGGTCGGCGCGGGCGACGACGTGGTCGTGATCGGTTCGGGCCCGATCGGCTGCCTGCACGTCCGCCTGGCCCGGGCCCGGGGCGCCGCCCGGGTCGTCCTCGTCGAACTCAACCGGGACCGGCTCGACCGGGCGGCGGCCCTGGTCGCACCGGACGCGGCCGTCTGCGCCGCCGACGTCGACCCGGTGGACGCCGTCCTGAAGCTCACCGACGGGCGCGGAGCCGATGTCGTCGTCACCGCCGCCGCGTCCGGGGCGGCGCAGGAACAGGCCGTCCAGATGGCTGCCCGGCAGGGCCGGATCAGCCTCTTCGGTGGCCTCCCCAAGGACCAGCCGGTGATCAACCTGGACGCCAACCTGGTGCACTACCGCGAACTGACGATCGTCGGCGCGAACGGATCCAGTCCCGACCACAACGCCGAGGCGCTGCGCCTCATCGCATCCGGCGCGGTGCCGGTCGGCGACCTGATCACCCACCGGCTGCCGCTCGACGGCGCGCTCGACGCGTTCGACCTGGTGGCCGCCGGCGAGGCGATCAAGGTGACCATCGAGCCCTGACCCGGCGAGCGCCACCCCTCAACCCCGCCGCCCCCTCCCCGCGAAGGAGCCAGCGAATGCCCACCCGAACCGTCACGGTCGGCTCCGCCAGCGGCCTGCACGCCCGGCCCGCCGCGATCTTCGTCGCCGCCGCCGCGGCCCAGCCCGTCCCAGTGACCATCCGGACCAGCGGCAGGTCCCCGGTACCCGCCCGCAGCATGCTGTCGGTGCTCTCCCTCGCCGCCAAGCACGGCACCGAGGTGATCCTCGAAGCCGACGGCCCGGCCGCCGACGCGGCGCTCGACGCGTTGGCCGCACTGATCGCCCGTGACCTGGACGCCGAGGAAGGGCAGCAGGGCGATGGTTGAATCGTTGCGCGGCATCGGCGTCAGCCCTGGCCGCGCGGCCGGCCCGGCGTACCGGATGACGCCGCCGCCACCAGTGCCCGCACCCACCCCCGTGACCGATCCCGACGCTGAGGCCGGCCGAGCGGCGGCGGCGCTGGCCGCGGTGGCCGCGGACCTGACCCGCCGCGCCGCGGCCGCCGCGTCCGGCGCCGGCGCCGAGATCCTGCGAGCGCAGGTCCTGATGGCGGAGGACCCCGAGTTGACCGCCGCGGTGCTCGCGCAGGTGCGTTCCGGGTGCAGCGCCCCGGTCGCCATCGACCGCGTGCTCGCCGTGCACCGGCAGGCCTTCCAGTCCGCCGGGGGCTATCTCGCCGAACGGGTCGCCGACCTGGACGACATCCGGGACCGGGCCGTCGCCGCGTGTCTGGGCCTGCCGCCGCCCGGCATCCCCGACCCCGGCCATCCGTTCGTGCTGGTCGCCCGCGACCTCGCGCCGGCCGACACCGCCGGGCTCGACCCCGGGCGGGTGCTCGCTCTGGTCACCGAGGACGGCGGCCCGACCAGCCACACCGCCATCCTGGCGCGCGCCGCCGGGCTGCCGGCCGTGGTCCGCTGCCCGGGCGCGCTGGAGATCGCCGACGGCGTACCGGTCGCCGTCGACGGCTCGACCGGCGAGGTCGCGGTGGGCGTCGACCGGCACGCCATCGCGGCGAGCCGGATCGCCGAGCAACGCCGCCGGCGGCGGCTCGCCGCCGGGCAGGGGCCGGGCCGCACCGCCGACGGGCACCCGGTCGCGCTGTACGGCAACATCGGGTCGGCCCGGGACCTGCACGGCAACCTGGAGGGCGTCGGGCTGTTCCGCACCGAACTGCTCTACCTGGACCGGGCCGACGCGCCCGGCCGCGACGAGCAGGCCGCGGCGTACGCGGAGGTCTTCGCCGCACTGCCCGGGCGGCGGGTGATCGTCCGGACCCTGGACGCCGGGGCCGACAAACCCCTGCCGTTCCTTCATCACGGCGACGAGCCAAACCCCGCGCTGGGGATTCGCGGCCTGCGCCTGGCGCGGCGGCGACCGGACGTCCTGCGCGCTCAACTGGAGGCGATCGCGCAGGCGGCCCGGTCCGCGACGGCCGACGTCTGGGTGATGGCGCCGATGGTGGCGACGGTCGCCGAGGCGGCCGGGTTCGCCGCCGTCTGTCGCGATGTCGGTCTGCCGACGGCGGGGGCGATGGTCGAGGTGCCGGCGGCGGCGCTCCGGGCGCGGGCGCTGCTCGGCGTGGTCGATTTCCTGAGCATCGGCACGAACGACCTGAGCCAGTACACCTTCGCCGCCGACCGCCAGTGTGGGCAACTCGCCGACCTGCTCGATCCGGGGCAGCCCGCGCTGCTCGAGCTGGTCGCCGCCTGCGCGGCCGCTGGCCAGGCGGCCGGCAAGCCGGTCGGGGTCTGCGGCGAGGCGGCGGCCGACCCGAGGCTCGCACCCGTTCTCGTCGGCCTCGGCGTGACCAGCCTGTCGATGGCGCCCCGGGCCGTGCCCGAGGTGCGGGAGGCGCTCGCCGCGCACACCCTCGCGGACTGCCGACGACTGGCCGCCGAGGCGTTGGCAGCGGGCGACGTCAGCGCACCGTCATCGCGCACGAACACTCCGTGATCTGTCGGGCCACCGCGGCGGCCGCGCCGACGAACGGCGCCGGTACGGCCGGCGCCGGCCGGTCGCGCCGCCGCTCGGACGCGCTCCGATAACGGCACCCACCTGCCACTACTGCTTCCGATCCGGGTGCTCTACGGTCGGGGTTGTGACTCTTGAGCAGCATTGGTGGAACGGCGACCCCACCCCCCGCGGGCGCCGGGACGTGTACATCCGCACCGACGGGCAGCGCTGGGAGGTGCAGGCGCAGATCGGCGGAGCCTCTGGCCGGTCGCAGGTGCAGGGTTGCCCGAGTCGCGCCGCCGCCGTCATCCTCGCCAGCGCCTGGCGCGGTGGCCGGTCGACCTGGCGTGAGGTGCCCTGCTGAACACGGCGGCGGCCCGCTGACGGTGCCCCCGTCCGGCGGCTGCTGCTTCGGGCCGGCGCGATCCCCGGCGCGGCCGCCGGTCAGTCCGGCAGTCGGGGCATCTCCGGGCCGGTGTCCCGACCGAGCAGCACCGCGCGGGTGAGTGCGGCCGATCCGAACCGGTCCCGCACCGCGTCGACCGCGGCGTCGAGGTCGGCGCCCGGATCGCGCTCGAACGGCAACGGCGGCTGCACGTGCCCGCCGTCCAGGTTCGCCACCGAGACCCCGAGCAGGGTGATGCCGCGCCGGTCGATCTCCGGCAGGGCCGCGCGCAGCAGCGCCCGGGCGGCGGCGAGCAGCGGCTGGGTGTCCGCGGTCGCCTTCGGCAGGGTGTGTGAACGGGTCGCCCGGGTGTAGTCGGCGAAACGCAGCCGCAGCGTCACCGTCCGGCCGGTGCGGGTGGCTCCGCGCATCCGCCGGGTCACCCGGTCGACCAGGCCGGCGAGGACGGCGTCCAGCTCGGCCGGCGAGTGCGCCGGGCCGCCGAGGGCGTGTTGCGCCCCCATCGACGCGCGGCGCCGGCCCACCTGCACCGGCCGGGGGTCGCGGTTGTGCGCCAGGGCGTGCAGGTGCCGGCCGGCGCCCGCGCCGAGCAGCGAGACCAGGGTCGCCTCGCCGAGCCGGGCGACCTGGCCGACGGTACGGATGCCGCGCTCGCGCAGCTTCGTCGCGGTGACCGGCCCGACGCCCCACAGCCGCTCCACCGGCAGCGGATGCAGGAAGGCAAGCTCGCCGTCGGGCGGCACGACCAGTAGGCCGTCCGGCTTGGCCACCCCGCTGGCCACCTTGGCCAGGAACTTCGTCCGGGCCACGCCCACCGTGATCGGCAGGCCAACCCGATGGCGCACCTCGTGCCGCAGCCGGGCGGCGATGTCGGCCGGCGGCCCCGCCAGCCGGCGCAGGCCACCCACGTCGAGGAACGCCTCGTCGACCGAGAGCCCCTCGACCAGCGGGGTGGTCTGCCGGAAGATCTCGAACACCGCGCGGCTGGCCGCCGTGTACGCCGACATCCGGGGCGGCACCACGATCGCCTCCGGGCACAGCCGGCGGGCCTGCCGGCCGCCCATCGCGCTGCGTACGCCCCGGGCCTTCGCCTCGTAGCTGGCGGCGAGGACCACCCCGCCACCGACGATCACCGGCCGGCCGCGCAGGCGCGGGTCGTCCCGCTGCTCGACCGACGCGTAGAACGCGTCCAGGTCGGCGTGCAGGATGCTCGCCTCGCCCGACACGAACACATGTTCGCACGGCCGCCGCGATTCCGGCACTGACCTGCCGGAACGTGCGCACTCACGGCCCCTTCGGCGGCGGGCCGAACGCCGGCCGGGCACGGACGGCGGACCGGCTGCGGGACGCCCGGGCCGCTGCCGGGTGCCGGCCCGGACGTCAGGCGACCCGTGGCGCCGGCACGATCGGCAGCGCGGCGCGGTGCGCCGGGCGGGCGATCTGGCCGGTCTGCTCGACCGGATCGGGGGCCGGTGCGGGCACCGCCGCCGTCGCGCGGGTGCCCTGCCTGGTGGTCGGGTCGTCCGGCGGTGCCCCGGGCGCCGCGGCCGCGCTGACCTGGCCGAGCAGCGACAGCAGCCGGGGCGCGTCGCCGACGGCCAGCCGGAAGGACCCCCGGCACACCGTGCCGCTCCACAGGGACAGCACCACGGCCCCCCGCTCGGGGTGGTAGCTGACTCGCATCGTCCGATCGTCGCCCCGCGCGTCGGCGAACAGGTCGCCGAACCCGGGCATCGGCAACACCTCTCCCATGGCAACCAGAATGCAACAATCGGTGATCCCGCGAAAGGTCAGAGATCGTCGAACGGCGCCGCGTACCGGAATTCGCCGCGGATCGACGGTCGCCAGGCGCTCATCGGGCGGGCCATGAAGTAGCGCGGCCCCCACGGCCCGGGTGGCGTGACGCCGAGGTCCACCGCCGGCCGGAAGCCGAACCGGGGGTAGTAGTCGGGGTGGCCGAGCAGCACCACCAGCGGCTCGCCGAGCGCCTCCGCCGCGCCGAGCACGGCGTGCATCAGCGCGCTGCCCACGCCGCGCCGCTGCCACGCCGGCAGCACCCCGAGCGGCCCGAGCCCGAGCGCCACCGGCTCGCCGGCCACCCGACCGCGGGTGCACACCACGTGCCCGACGACCTGCCCGTCCGGATCCGCCGCGACCAGGGACAGCGCCGGCAGCCAGCCGTCGTCGGCGCGCAGCGCGTCGACCAGGGTCGCCTCCACGGGTACGGCACCGGGCTGGTCCGCCTTGGCGAACGCGGCGGTGTGCACCGCCCGGACGGCCTCGACGTCGCCCGCGGTCTCGCGTCTGATCAACATCGCGTCACCATAGGACGCGCGGTCGCCCGGCCGCGACGGCGTTTCCGGCGGCCGGTAACCGCAGAGCCGGCATCCGGCGGCGGCCGCCGTCCCGCGACCGGCGGCGCGGCGGTGCGGCTCGGCTCAGCCGACCGCGGTGGGGGAGGGCGGGGCGGAGCCGCCCTGCGGCGCCTCGGCGGTCATCAGCCGGACGATCTCCGCCCGGTCGGCCGGTGCCGGCAGGCCCCACTCCGGCCGGTACCCGTACACCTCGCGCAGCGGCGTGGACGAGGTGCGTCCGTCGAGCACCTCGACGGCGTCGGTGGAGATGAGGCCGGGGTGTTCCACCCCGCACGCCTCGGCCACCTTCATCAGGTCTCGGCGCAACGTCCGGACGTAGTTAGCCGCGCGGACCGACTTCGACGCCGGGTCCAGGCCCCGGGCGAGCCACGCGTTCTGGGTGGCCACCCCGGTCGGGCAGGTGTCGGTGTGGCACTTCTGCGCCTGGATGCAGCCGATCGCCAGCATCGCCTCCCGGCCGACGTTGACCAGGTCGCAACCGAGCGCGAGGGCCACCACCGCGTTGTCCGGCAGGCCGAGCTTGCCGGCGCCGACGAAGACCACCTGCTCGTGCAGGTCCCGCTCGGCGAAGGTCTGGTAGACCCGGGCGAAGCCCTGCTGGAAGGGGAGCGACACCGAGTCGGTGAAGATCAGCGGGGCGGCGCCGGTGCCGCCCTCGCCGCCGTCGATGGTGACGAAGTCGACGCCCCGGCCGGTGTCGCGCATCAGCGTGGTCAGTTCCGCCCAGAAGCCCAGGTCGCCGACCGCGGACTTGATGCCGACCGGCAGCCCGGTCTCGGCGGCCAGCAACTCCACCCAGTCGAGCAGGCTGTCGCAGTCGGAGAACTCGGCGTGCCGGGACGGGCTGACGCAGTCGCGCCCCGGCGGGACGCCCCGGGTGGCGGCGATCTCCGCCGACACCTTGGCGCCGGGCAACAGCCCGCCGAGGCTGGGCTTCGCGCCCTGGCTGAGCTTGATCTCCAGCGCCCGCACCGGCGCGCCGGCGACCAGGTCCTTGAGCCGGTCCAGGCTGAACCGGCCGTGCTCGTCGCGGCAACCGAAGTACGCGGTGCCGATCTGGAAGACCAGCTCACCACCCTTGCGGTGGTACGGCGACAGGCCACCCTCACCGGTGTTCTGCAGGCAACCGGCCAGCGCCGCGCCGCGGTTCAACGCCTCTACCGCGTTGCCGGACAGCGACCCGAAGCTCATCCCGGAGATGTTCACCACCGACCCGGGCCGGAAGGCACCGGCCCGTCCCCGCGCGCCGCCGAGCACCTTGGCACACGGCAGCCGTACGTCGTGACCGGCGCCCGGCGTGGACGGCGGCACCGCCCGGCCGAAGGTGCGGTGCTTGATGATGGGGTAGCCGGGGGTGAACTCGATGTCGTTGTCGGTGCCGAAGCCGAAGTAGTTGTTCTGCCCCTTCGCCGACGCGTACACCCAGCGCCGCTGGTCCCGGGTGAACGGCCGTTCCTCGTTGTTGCCGGCCACGATGTACTGGCGCAGCTCCGGGCCGATCGCCTCGAGCAGGTAGCGGGCCCGCCCGAGCACCGGGAAGTTGCGCAGCAGCGCGTGGTCGCGTTGCAGGAGGTCCCGCGTGGCCAGGGCGGCGACGGCGGCGGCGACGGCGGGTACGGCTCGGCTGGCCCACTTCATGCCCGCCACTCTTTCCGCGATCGTGACCGGCCAAACTGCCCGGCCGGCGCCGGCGCCGGGCAGTTTGGCCGGTCAGTGGCCGGTCGGGTGGCGGCGGACGGCCAGCAGGGCGATGTCGTCGGTGGGACGCTCGACCCCGAACGCGTTCATGACGGTGGCGCACACCTCCTCCGCCGGCCCCGGCCCGACCGCGCCGAGCAACTGCTCGACCCCGACGTCGATCACTTCGCCGCGCCGTTCCACCAGGCCGTCGGTGTAGCAGACCAGCACGGCGCCGGGCGGCAGCCGGACGGTGGTCTGCCGCCGGTGCGGCAGTCGCCGGCCGGTGCCCAGCGGCGGGTCGACGTGCGCCGGCAGCAGGGTGGCCGGTTCGCCGGGAGCGGCGAGCACGGGGAGCAGGTGCCCGGCCACGGAGAGGTGGACGGTCTCCCGGTCCGGCGAGATCATCGCGTAGAGCGCGGTGGTGAGGCTGCCCGCCTCGAAGTGGGCGACCTTGCGGTCGAGGAGGGTCAACGCGTCCGCCGGTTCGTCGCAGACCAGCGCGTACGCGCGCAGCGCGCTGCGTACCCGGCCCATCACCACCGCGGACTGCAACCCGTGGCCGGACACGTCGCCGATGACCAGACCGAGCCAGCCCGACGGCAGGGTGAACACGTCGTACCAGTCGCCGCCGATGCCGGCGACGTGGCCCGGCACGTACCGGGCCGCCATCTCCAGCCCCGCCACCTCGGGCAGCCGGGTGGGCAGCAGGCTGCGTTGCAGGGCGAGAGCGGCGTTGTGGTCGAGGTTGTCCGAGCGGGTCAGGCTGGCCAGGCCGGCCCGGTCGGCGACCAGTTCGAGCAGGCGTACGTCGTCGGCGGTGAAGGTGCGGGGGCGCAGTGTCCCGACGTGCAGCACGCCGATGAGCTGACCGCGGGCGAACATCGGCACGCCGAGCAGGGCGCGCAGTCCCATCTCCAGCAGGACCGGGTTGACCACGTCACCCGGGCTGACGTCCTCGATCAGCACGGGCCGCCGGGTGAGCGCGATCCGGCCGGCGAATCCACGGCCGAGCGCGACCCGGAAACCCTGCCGGACCTCCTCCTCCAACCCCTTCGCCGCGGTCGCCACCAACTGCCGGGCGTGCGCGTCGAGCAGCAGGATCGCGGCGGTGTCGACGTCCAGCAGGTCCCGGACCCGCTCCAGCAGTTCGTCGAAGAGGTCGGCGACATCGAGGCGGGACAGGGTCGCGTCCGTCACCGCCTCGATGCGGCGCAGCCGCTCGTCGTCCTGGATGAGCCCTGTGTCGACCACGCAAGGATCCTAGTCGCGCTGTGCTGCGGGGAGGTGTCTGACCTGCGGCGGCCGGGTCGGGCCGGGTACACCTAGGGCAGGGCGAGCACCGCGACGTGCCCCAGGTGGTCGGAGGCCCAGCGGCCGTCCGGCGTACGCCGTTCGACCCCGAAGACCTCGCTGGCCACCGGCACCACCGTGCCGCGGACCAGCACCATGTCGATCCGGTGCTCGACGTCGTCGGCCGGTTCGGTCAGGTCGTCGCCGAGGCCGGCGGTGTAGCCCGGGTCGCCCGGGTGCAGGATCGGCCAGGTGTCCACCATCCCGCCGGCGACCAGCGTGAAGTAGGCCAGCCGGTTGACCGGCTCCGGCAGCTCCGGCCCGGTGTTGAGGTCGCCGACGAGGACCACCCGGCCGGGTACGTCCAGCGGCCCGGCCAGCAGTTCCTCGGCCTGTCGCACCCGGACGCCGGGGTGGAACGCCTCCAGGTGGGTGTTGACCACCCGGAACGCCCGCCGGCCGTGGACCACGTCCACCGCTGTCCAGCCCCGCGTGCTGGTCACGGAGTCACCGGTGGCGGGCAGCGGGGTCACCATGTTGGTGACGAAGTTCCCCGACGAGGTGCCGGTGACCTTCACCCGTCCGCCGTGGCGGACCAGGATCACGTCGCGCATGGTGAGCCGGGCGTCCACCAGGTGCGGTGCCCCGGCCGGAGCCTCGAGGTCCGCCTCGTCCTGCACCACGGCCACGTCGTAGCGGTGGCCGGCCACCGCCAGTTCCGCCATCAGCAGGGCCAGGTAGTCGTAGCGGACAGTGGTGGCCGGGGCCGGGTCACCGAGTGGCCCGGTGCGCCACAGCGCCACCTCCTGCAGGCCCACCACGTCGGGCTTGTGCTCGCGGATCTCCGCCGCGACCAGCTTCGCCCGGGCGGGGAAGTCGACCAGGTCCACGTGACCGAGCAGGGCCGCGTTCGCCGCCAGGAACGCCGGCAGGTTCGGCGCGGTCATCGACGGGGTGAGGTCGCCACCGAGGTAGAGGTTCCGGGTCATCACCGTGATCTTGGCGCCCGGCTGGGCCTGCGCGGGCGGGGCGACCAGCCCCAGACCGGCCGCCACCAGGGCGGCGGCGGTGAACAGTCGGGTCAGTCGGTGCGGGCGCGCCCTACCGTCCATCTCCCCGGTCCTCTCCTCGCAGGAGATCCGCGTCGCGGAAGCCTGCCGTACGCTAGCGCCGCCAGGGCCCTTCCGGATACGCCCGATCGGCCGGTTTCCGGACCGGACGGTGCGCGCGGCGGTTCCTGACCGCCGTCGCGCTGCACCTGGCGTCGTCGCGGCGGGTCAGCGCTGGGCCTGGCTGATGTTCACCAGCCACCCGATGCCGAACCGGTCGACGCACATGCCGAACTCGTCGCCCCACATCTGCTTCTCCAGCGGGACGGTCACCGTGCCGCCGACGGTGAGCTTGTCCCAGTAGCCGCGCAGCTCGTTGCCGTCGTCGCCGCTGACGCTCACCGAGACGTTGTTGCCGGGGACGTGCTGCATGCCCGGGGCGGTGTCGGAGGCCATCAGGGTGTAGCCGGACGGCGTCTCCAGCATGCCGTGCATGACCTTGTCGGCCAGCGTCGGGTCGTCGGTGCCGAACTCCCCGAAGGTGCTCAACGTCAGGTCGCCGCCGAACACCTGCCGGTAGAACTCCATCGCCTCCCGGGCGTTGCCGTCGAAGCTGAGGTACGGGTTGAGTCGCGAGGTCATGGCGCCCTCCTTGGTCCTGGCCAGGGGCCATCGTCGCAGAGCAGGGGTGCCCGAGCACGCGAATCGCCCGGCGGTCGCCCGGGCGGGCCGTGGCGGAGGTGGCCGGCTCACCACCCCCGCCACGGCGCGGCTCGTCAGCGGTGCCGGAAGGACTGCCGGACCACCCCGCCGACCAGGACGCACCAGGTGCTGGTGGTGACCTTGCCGTTGCGCGGCAGGCCGTGCAGGGCCTGGAGGTCCTGGACCGCCTTCTTCGTGGCGTAGTCGTACTCGCCGGTGACGGCGACCTCGGTCCATCCCTTGAAGTTGAGCATGAACTGCACAGCGCTGACCGGGATGCCGCTGGCGTCCTTGTCCAACTCCGGCACCAGGGTCTCCCAGGTCGGGGTGGTGAGGGTGGCGTCCACGTCGACCGGGATGCCGTTGCGGGACTGCCAGTCCTGCACGGCTGCCACGGTCGCCGCGTCGAAGACGCTGTTCACCGGCACGGTGTAGCCGCGGTGGGCCAGCAGGTACTGCACCACGCGGACCGACGGCGAGCCGACGAACCGCCACAGGTCGGGCCAGCGACGCGCCGGCACGTCCGCGAGGTCGGTGCCGAGCTCGCGGAACACCCGCCGGCGCAGCATCGGGAACTGCCGGTAGAACGCGGCGCCCGGGCACAGCGTGGTGCGGAAGTCCCAGTGGCCGAAGATGTCGTGGGCGGAGAGGCCGTACTGGCGGCAGATCGTGGTGCAGAGCTTCACCAGCGAGTCCAGCAGGGCCTCGGGCGGCGTCTCGGTGACGTAAGTGCCCTCGTTCTCGATGCCGATGGCCCGGCCGTTCTCGCCCGGGCAGTGCGCCGAGATCATCTGCCGGTCGCCGGCCTGCAGGCGCTCCAGGCTGCCGCGCCGGCCCTCCAGCACGTAGCCGCCCCGGCTGATGGTGAAGTGCTGGCCGGTGTCGGACCAGCCGTTGCCGTCCATGTGCAGGTCCTGGCAGTCGCGGGCGAGCTTGATCGCCTGCGCCTCGGAGTAGTCGGTGACGTTCGGGAACGCCATGTGGTGCACGATGATCTTGTTGGTCGGGATGGCGCTGACCGACAGCGGATCGGCGGGCGGGCGCGCCCCCCACTCGTCGCAGCTGTAGATCCAGTCCAGGTCCGCGCCCGGGTCCGCCTGCGCGGCCGCCGGGAAGGCGAGTTCGCTCCCGACGACCGCCACCGTGGCGGCGCCGAGGCCGGCCCGCAGCAGGGTACGGCGGTCCAGTTCGGAATGGTCGACGTGCATCGCATCTCCTCTGCGGCCGACGACGGGGGAAGGGCCGAGTGGGTGAAAAGTAGCTCCATCGGCCGCGCGTCCTGTGGAGGATATTGCCATTCCTCCGGCCCGCGCTAGAGGTCAATCTCCGTCCGTGCCCGCCAGCACCGTCCGCCCTGGACCGCCAGCCCCGCCCCGCCCGCGGAGAACTGGATACCGCTGTTCAACCGCGTCCACAACCGGCTCCGCGATCGGAAAGGCTCAGCGCAGGGTGAGTGGCGTTTCGGATTCGATGCGGGACAACTTCTCCGGGTTACGGACGTAGTAGATGCCGGTGACGCGGCCGTCCTCGATCCGCAGCGCGGCGACGCCGTCAGTCTCCCCGTCGAGGCGAAACAGCAGTGCCGGGTTGCCGTTGATCACGGTCGGTTCGGTGGTGAGCGTCCCTCCGACCTTCTGCATGCTACCGACGAACATGCGGACCGCCTTCTCTGCGCCGACGATCGGCCGCAGCGCGGCCTGTTTGACGCCGCCGCCGTCGCTGACCACGACCACCTCGGGCGCCAGCACGTCGAGCAGGCCCCGCAGGTCGTTGGTCTCGACCGCGCGCTGGAACGCCTTCAGCGCCGCCCGCCTCTCGTTCTGGGAAACCGCCTTGCGGGGGCGGCGGGCACCGACGTGCCGCCGGGCGCGGAGCGCGATCTGGCGTACGGCCGCGGGGCTCCTGCCGACGGCCGCCGCAATCTCGTCGTAGCTGATTTCGAATGCCTCGCGCAGCACGAAGACGGCGCGCTCGGTCGGCGAGAGCGTCTCGAGGACGACCATCGTCGCCATCGACACACTCTCGGCCAGCTCGGCATTCTCGGCTGTGTCCGGCGCGGTGAGCAGCGGCTCGGGCAGCCAGGGACCGACATACGCCTCCTTGCGCCGCTGCATGGTGCGCAGGCGGTTGAGCGACTGGCGGGTGGTGATCCGGATCAGGTAGGCGCGCTGATCGCCTACCTGATCCAGATCGACCTTGACCCACCGTAACCAGGCCTCCTGCAGTACGTCCTCCGCGTCGGCCGCCGATCCGAGGATCTCGTAGGCGACGGTGAAGAGCAGGTTTCGGTGGGCGACGAAGGCCTCGGTCGCCGGGTCACCGGCGTGGTCGCTCATCTCGATACCTCTCCCTAGGCCCGCCGGCCGGTGACCGTCGGCGCTTCACCGGCCTTGGTGTGCCGCAACTCCTGGCGCCGGCGATCCGTGAACCACAGATTGAGCGAGCCGGGCCTACGTGCCTCGTGCGCCATCTGCCAGACGGTGCTCTTGCACACGGCTTCCTTGAGTATCGCCATGGACCGGCCGCCCAGGTGAAACATCCCTGTCACGGTGTCGTCCTTCTTGGCGTACTGGACGATTCCGGCGCCGCGCCCCAGGCTGATGCACTGGCCGAAGAGCCCGACGTTGAAGTCGGCAGGCTGCTTGCCGGAGATCCTGTTCAGCACCGTCTCGGCGGCCTGCGGGCCCAACTGGACTGCGGACTGGCAGCTCATCCGCACCGGCAGGTTCGACGGTGCCCCCGAGTCCCCGGCCGCGACGATGCGTGCGTCGTCCACACTCGTGAGCGTCTCGTCGGTGAGCAGGCGCCCCAAGGCGTCCGTGCTCAGCCCGCTGCGGGCGGCCAGATCCGGCACGCCGAACCCCGCGGTCCAGATGGTCACGCCGCTGGGCAACTCGCGGCCGTCGGCGAGCTGGACTGCATCACCTGTCACGCCGGTCACCGTCGCGCCGGGGCCCTCGATCATGGTCACGCCGAGCTTGGTGAGCCGCTCGGCCACCGAGCGCCGGGCACGGGGATGCAGGTAGGGTCCGAGTACCTTTCCGCACACGAGGGTCACCTTCCGGCCCAGCTCCGCCAGCTCGGAAGCGGTTTCAAGGCCGGTCGACCCGGCTCCCACCACCGTGACCGTGGCCGATGCGGGCGCGGCGTCGATGACCGGCCGCAGCTGCTGCGCATCCTCCAGGGTGGCGATCGGGTAGGCGTGCTCTGCCGCGCCGGGCACGCTCGGGTCGGCGTTGCCGCTGCCCACAGCGTAGATCAGATAGTCGTAGCCGAGCGTTCCGCCGCTCGCCAAGGTCACGCGACGCCCGGCCGCGTCGATCCGGGTCACGGTGTCGACCACGAGCCCGACGCCGCCGGCCAGAATCCTCTGGTAGTCCACAACCGCGTCGTCCGACCCGCCGACGAGCTGGTGCAGGCGGATCCGCTCGACAAAAGCCGGACGCGGGTTGATCAGGGTTACCGTCACGCCGTCGCGCCGAGTCAGGCGGTTGGCCGCCATCACGCCGGCGTATCCGCCGCCGACCACGATGACATCGGTGTTCTCAGCCATGGCCTCTCCTTCGTCTTCAAGGTGCGGCATCAAGACACCGCGCGCCCGGCGGCGCGTGACGATCAGTGCGTCAGATCACGCGCTGAGCGCCGAGTCGAGCACCAGATGGATCAGCCCCCGCCAGCTCGCTGTCGTCGTGGGGCGCGTGGTTGGCGTACTTCTGGGCGATGAGCAGGCGGCTGTGGGTCTTGAGCACCAGCTCCGCGAAGCTCGACCCGGCGCTGCCGCCCACCTGGCTGGCCGCCACCACCATCGCCCTGGGCCACGCCGCCGGCGCCGAGGTCGCCGCCGGGCGGATGGCCGCCGACCAGGCCGCCGCCGCGCTGCGCACCAGCATCCTGCGGGTGTACGGCGCCGCCCGGCCCTGACCGGTCACTCCTCGATCGCCCCACCCACCCGGCGCAGGTGCTGGCGGAAGGTGTAGCCGGGCTCCGCCGCGCGCCGGGCCAGGTAGTCGTCGAACGCGGTCTGCTGGCGCAACGTCTCACCGGCGCGGATCCGGGCCGCCTGGGTCCGCTCGGTGCGCCGGATCCGCGCCGCCGCCGCCAGCACCTCCTCGGCGCGGGCGGCGGGCAGGAAGAGCACGCCGTCGTCGTCGGCGCAGACCAGGTCGTCGGCGGTGACCAGGTGCGCGCCCACCCGCGCGCTGACCAGCGTCTGCGCCTCCCGATCGTCCAGCCGGGTCGGCCCGAGCGGGCAACTGCCGTAGCTGAACACCGGCAGGCCGATCTCCACCAGCTCGGCGGTGTCGCGGTGCAGTCCCCACACCACCAGCCCGGCCACCCCGGCCGCGGCGGCCTCCAGCACCGCCAGGTCGCCCACGCACGCCTCGTCCGTCCGCCCGCCGTTGTCGATCACCAGCACGTCCCCGGGCGCCGCCGAGCCGTACGCCTCCAGGAACACGTCCACGCTGCCGTGGTGCCGCACCGGCAGCACCCGGCCGGCCACCCGCTGGCCGGGCACGACCGGCCGGACGCCCGCGGGTGCCACCCGCAGCGGCACGTCCAGTCGTACGCAGGCGTCGGCCAGCAGCGGCGTGGGCAGGTCGGCGAGGTGCTCCACCATGGCGTCCTCCGGGGCGACTGGGAATAGTGGGTCGCCATCGTAGGGAGGCCGACCGGCGCGGCAGCCAGGTCCAATCCGGATCGGCTGGCCCGCGTACGCCCGAAAATCGGTCTCCGCCGGCGACCGAGATCATCTAGTCTTGCCGGGCTCGACGCGGGAGGTGGGCATTGAAGCTCGGTGAGGCGCTGGCGGATCGGGCCGACGCGGTCCGGCGGGTGGAACAGCTACGCGCGCGGATCGTGGGCAGCGCCCGGTACCAGGAGGGCGAGGTGCCGCCGGAGGACGCCAACGCCCTGCTCGGCGAGCTGGCCGAGACGCTCGACCAGCTGGAGTCGCTGATCCGCCGGATCAACCGGACCAACGCCTCGGCGCCGGCCGGCGACCACGGCACGCTCACCGACGTGCTCGCGCGCCGGGACGTACTGCGGCTGCGGCACTCGGTGCTCACCGCGGCCGCCGACGCGGCCGCGGGCGGGCGGCACGCGGTCCGGCAGCTGCGCTCGGAGCTGAAGATGCTCACCGCGCTCCCGGTGGCCGAGCTGCGCGGCCAGGCCGACGCGCTGGCCCGTGAACTGCGCGAGCTGGACGTGCTGATCCAGCGCACCAACTGGGAGGCGGACCTGCTGGACTAGCCAGGTGTGGAGCAGGTAGCCGTCGTGGAGGCGTGCACAGCACAAAAGCCGGCTGCGAACCGGCCTCCTTTCTCTGGCGCGCGACGGGCAGCGCGGAGGTTCGACTCCTCGACTCACAGAGCCGCCCAGCACAGAGGACAGGTGACAGCGCACCGCGCACAGCACATCACCACGTGCAGATCCACGACGGCGAGGGCGGGCTCGGGGAACTCCACACCCAGCCGGAGAATGACGCTGGACGGCTCGGGCGGCCATCGTTCGTCGTCGCGGCGGCTCGGTGACCGGCAGCGGCCCCACAAGGGAAAGCGGATCACCGCTGACGAACGCCGTCAGGCAAGGGTTGGATCGCCCGCCCGGGCGGCCCGCTCGATCTCCGCGCGCCGGGCTGCCCAGAAGGCCGCGTCGCGCTGCCCGTCGGCGTACCGGGCGGCGAACCCCGTCGACCCGTCGAGGTGTTCGCGCAGGATGTCGGCGTGCCCGGCGTGGCGGTTCGTCTCGGCGAGCACGTGGACCAGGATGTTGAACAGCATGACCTGTGGGCGCGGCCACCAGGGCACGTAGCCGGGCGAGTCGATGGCCAGGGCGAGGATCGTCGCGTCCGAGTGCTCCCACACCCGGCGGTAGCGGTCGACGATCTCCTCGCGCGTTTCGTGCTCGCTAGCCCACATCTCGGTCTCGCCCGCCTCGGCGTCGTCCCAGCGGGCCAGGGGTTCGGGGAACGGCCGCCCGAAGACCTCGCCGAAGTACCGGGCCTCGCAGACCGACAGGTGCTTGACCAGACCGAGCAGATTGGTGCCGGTCGCGGTCAGGGGGCGGCGGATGTCGTACTCACCGAGCCCGTCGAGCTTCCAGACGACCACCTCACGAACATGCCGCAGATCGTCGTGCAGGTACGTCTTCGCGAAGTCATCGATCATGAGGCACGACCCTGCCACGTGCTCCCGCCGCCCTCAACCCGCGCCCACTATCGAAGCCCTGCTCGGACCGCTGGACCTCTATCGTGATGGGCGGATTTTGTCCGGCGTCAGGGCGACCGCCGCGAGCGTGCGCCCATCGTCGTCGACGAACTCCACTTCATAGGCGAGTTCCGGCCGCTCGAAGACGTGCACGATCGTGCCGATCGAGCCCGCCGCAAGGCGCTCCTCGGGGAGGTCGGTCGTCAGCTCGACGACGTCGTACAGGTCCACGAATGACATCCTCGGCGTCGACGGTCGCCTCGACCGCACCGTCGGGGCTGCGGGCCGTCGCGGTGAGCGCCGCCAGTTCGCGGGTCAGCGCGGTGGTCCGCGTCGCCCGCTCGGCGATCGTGGCCTCCCAGTCGTCGACCCGTCGTCGTGCGGCGTCCAGCGCCGCCTCGTCCGTCCACACCTCGGAGCCTCCCCGTCCCGCCGGTGCGAGCCCCGGTCACGTTACCAACCGAAGTCGATCCGTTCCGCCCCGTAACGGCCGGCAGGCGTGTCCGGCGATTCAACGGGTATGCGGCGTCCCGGGCGGCGGCCGTGGCCGCCCGGATCGGGGGTGCCGTGGAGGCCACGGTGATCGGCGTGGTGATCGTCCTCGCGCTGCTGGCGCTGCTCGGGGCGCTCAGCGTCCGGCTGGTGCAGCAGTACCAGCGCGGCATCGTCTTCCGGTTCGGCCGGGTGCTCGACCGGGTCCGACAGCCGGGCCTGCAGTTCATCGTTCCGGTCGCCGACCGGATGGTGCGGGTGAGCATGCAGACCGTGGTGATGGGCGTGCCGCCGCAGGGCGCCATCACCCGGGACAACGTGACGCTGACCGTCGACGCGGTCGTCTACTACCGGGTGGTCGATCCGGTGAAAGCGCTGGTCAACGTGCACGACTATCCCTCGGCGGTGCTTCAGGTGGCGCAGACCGCGCTCCGCTCGGTGATCGGCAAGGCCGACCTGGACACCGTGCTCGGCGACCGGGAACGGGTCAACGCCGAGCTGAAGGCGGTCATCGACGCGCCGACCGAGAAGCCCTGGGGCCTGCTGATCGAGCGGGTCGAGGTCAAGGACGTGGCGCTGCCCGAGGGGATGAAGCGGTCGATGTCCCGCCAGGCCGAGGCGGAGCGGGAACGCCGGGCCCGGGTGATCGCCGCCGACGGCGAGTACCAGGCGTCCCGCCGGCTCGCCGACGCCTCCCGGGCGATGGCGGCCACGCCGGGGGCGTACCAGCTGCGCCTGCTGCAGACCGTGGTGGACGTGGCGGCGGAGAAGAACAGCACCCTGGTGATGCCGTTCCCGGTGGAGCTGCTGCGCTTCTTCGACCAGTTCAGCCGTACCACGCCGGAGCAGAGTGCGGCGGGCGGGCCGGATCTCGGGCCGGTCACCGGGACGGTCGCGGCGGCCGCCGAGCCCGACGGCGGCTCCCCGGCGACCTGACGGGACAGCTGTACCGGCAACCTGTCATGTGCCGCCGGCATGAGCCCCCCGGGCCTGCCTGGCCGTCGCCGCCGTCGCGCTGCTGGTCGCGGTCGCCACCCGGCTCAGGCCGGGACCGCCGACTCCGCCGCCGGCTCGGCCGGCTGTTCTGGTACGGCGGGCGGCGCCGGGCGGGGCAGCGTGAACCGGAACCGCGCCCCGCCGGTGTACGTCTCGTCCAGGCTCAGGGTGCCGCCGTGGTACTCCACGATCTTCTTGCAGACCGCCAAGCCGATGCCGGTGCCCGGGTACGAGCCGCGGGGGTGCAGCCGCTGGAAGATCACGAAGATCTTCTCGGCGTACCGGGGGTCGATGCCGATGCCGTTGTCCTCGACCGTGAACGACCAGCCGTCCGGCGTGTCGGCCACCGTCACCCGGACCCGGGGGTCCCGCTCCGGGCTGCGGAACTTGACCGCGTTGCCGAGCAGGTTCTGCCACAGCATGGTCAGCAGCGTCGGGTCGCCCTGCACGGTCGGCAGCGGATCGCGGGTGATCTCCGCGCCGGCCTCCTCGACCGCGCCGGACAGGTTCGCCGCCGCCTGTTCGAAGACCTCGGCCAGATCCACCTCGCGCAGGTCGCTGTAGACCCGGCCGATCCGGGAGAACGCCAGCAGGTCGTTGATCAGCTCCTGCATCCGGGTCGCCCCGTCGACCGCGAAGCCGATGTACTGCCGGGCCCGGTCGTCGAGCTGGTCGCCGTAGCGGCGCTGCAGCATCTGGCAGAACGAGGCCACCTTGCGCAGCGGCTCCTGCAGGTCGTGCGACGCGACGTAGGCGAACTGCTCCAGGTCCTCGTTCGACCGGCGCAGCTCGGCGGCCTGCTGTTCGAGGGCGTCCCGGTCGTGCTGGCCGCGCTCCAGCGCGTCCACCATCCGCTGCCGCATCGTCTCCACGTCGTCGGCGAGCCGGGCGATGTCGGCCGGCCCCTGCGGGCGCAGCCGGTGGCGGAAGTTCCCGCCGGCCACCTGCCGCACCGACTCGCCGAGCCGCTCCAGTGGGCGGAGCACCGTCAGCCGTACCAGCACGGAGCTGACCACGCTGGTCAGCAGCAGCGCGGCGAGGATCGCCACGAAGGTGAGGTCCCGCAGCCCACGGGCCCGGTCGAGGTCCGCCCGGCTGGCGTCCCGGATCTGGTCCAGCCGCGCCACCAGCGCGCTGAACTCCGCCCGGAGCGCCTCGAAGGTGTCCAGGCCGCGGGTCGCCACCGCCGCCAGCTCCGCCGGGTCGGTGCCGGCCTGCCGGCCCCGGATCAGCGGCTCGGCGACGTCGTTGTGCCACCGGCCGGCGAGCGCCTCGGCGTGTTCCAGGTCGCGCAGCGCCGCCGGCTCGTCGGCCAGCAGGTCGCGCAGCCGGGCCATCGTGACCGGTTCGGCTTCGAGGTTCTGCCGGTACGTGGCGAGGTATCGGTCCTCGCCGCTGAGGGCGTACGCGAACACGGCCGCACGCTGGCTCACCAGCTCGCTGTCGAGCTCCCCGACGGCCGTACGGGCCGGGGCGATCCGGTCGGCCAACCGGTCGGACACGGCCGCGGTGTGCGTGAGGGCGGCGGCGCCCAGGCCACCACCGAGCACGACGAGGGCGGCCATGGTCAGCAACATGACACTGAGCCACCACCGGGTCGTCCTCCGCCGGCTGTCCGTCGCCGGAACCGTTCCGCTGTCGCTCACGGCCTGCACATTAACCGAGCCGGGTCGGCCCGGCGCGGTGGGCGGACGGCCAGCGCGCAGGCTTGCCGGGAGCTGCTACCTGTGTGGACGTGTGTCCGCGATCGACCATGCCAGCACCCGACCGTGACGCCGTCACCCGGCCGCCCAGCGGTGACCGTCGGGCGGGCGGGTCCGGCCCGGCCCGGCCCGCCGCGCGCCGGCCGACGTCCGGGGCGGCGGAAGCACCCGTTGCGCCGATGGCCCGACCCACAGCGGCGGCCACAATGACCAGCGTGGCGCCCGTGACGACTCGCCGAGCGGGGAGGTGATCGCGTGACCGGCTGGCAGGTGTCCGGCTACACGCCGGTGCGGCAGCTCGGCGCGGGCGCGTCGGGCCGGGTGGACCTGGCCGTGCACGACGCGACCGGCACCCCGGTGGCGATCAAGTACCTCACCGGTGGCGTCGGCGACGACCCGTCGTTCCGGACCGCCTTCCGCGACGAGGCCCGGCTGCTCGGCGAGATCGACGACCCGCACGTCTCGCGCCTCTACGAGTACGTCGAGTCGCCCGACGGCGCGGCGATCGTGATGGAGCTGGTCAACGGCGTGTCGCTGCGGCAGATGCTGCGCGCGCACGGCCCGACCGCGCCGGAGTCGGCGCTCTGCGTCCTCAAGGGATCGCTGGCCGGGCTCGGGGCGGCGCACGCCCGCGGCGTGGTGCACCGCGACTACAAGCCGGAGAACGTGTTGGTGACCGCCGAGGGCGCCAGCAAGCTGGCCGACTTCGGCATCGCCATGCCGGTCGGCGCCGGTTCGGGCGTCTCGGTCACCGGCACGCCCCGCTACATGGCCCCGGAGCAGTGGACCGGCGCCCCGGCCAGCCCGGCCTGCGACATCTACGCGGCGACCGCGACCTTCTACGAATGCCTCACCGGGCGTCCACCGTACGACGGGCGGGACCTGCTCACCCTGCGCCAGCAGCACGCCACCGCGCCGATCCCCACCGACCCGGCCCCCGCGCCGGTGCACGACCTGCTGCGGCACGGCATGGCCAAGCAGCCGGCCGACCGGCCGCAACCCGCCCAGGCGTTCCTCGTCCTGCTCGAACAGGTGGCGGGCCGGGCGTACGGCGCGGACTGGGAGGAGCGCGGGCTGCGGGAACTGGCCCGCCGGGCGGCGTTGCTGGCCGCCCTCTTCCCCTTCCCGGCCGGCACCGGCGGTGCCACCAGCCTGGCCAGCACCGCCCTCGGCGCGAGCACCGGACGGTGGACGTGGCTGCGCCCCGGCCGGGCCCGTAGGTCGCTGGTCGGCGCCGGGGTGGTGGCCACCCTGCTGGTCGGTGGTGCCGGGCTCAGCTACGCCGCCCGGGACGAGCCGCTGCCCGCGGCCGGGGCGGGCACCTCGGGCTCGACCACCGTGACCGGCGGCGCGGCGGCGACGCCCGGCGCCGGGTCGCCCACCCCGACGCCGAGCGCCACCCCCACCCCGTCGGGCGAGCCGGGCACGACGACGGCGGCGCCGGAGCCGCCCACCCCCGGTGCGACGACCCGCCCGCCCACCCGGAGCCCGAGCCCGAGCGCGTCGACCGGCACCAGCCCCCCGCCGCCGCCGGACACCGTCGCCCCGACGGTGGGGAAGGTGGCGGCCAACCCGACCAGGCTCGATCCGCGGGGCTGCCCGTACGGGCCGACGTCGAGCACCATCGCCGCGGCCGTCGCCGACGACCGTACGCCGGTCGGCTCGCTGCGGGTGCGGCTCCGCTACACCCTCGACGGCCGGTCCACCGACGTCGCCATGTCCCCGAGCCGCGACGGGTCGTTCCGGGGCGCCTTCGGCGACCTGCCGCGGCCCGCGAACGCCATCCGGATCCCGGTCCGCGTGCTCGCCACCGACCAGGCCGGCAACACCGCCGAGGGCGGACCGGTGTACGTCACCCTCGACTCGAACTGCACCCCGGGCTGACCGCTCCCGGACGCCAAGCCGACGACGACGAGACAGGACGGCCGCCGTGACCCAGCCGAACGACCCGACCGAGGCGCTGCCCACCCGCGCGTGGTACGACGACCCGCCCGACCCGCCCGACCCGCCCGACCCGCCCGGCCAGCCCGACCCGCCCGGCCCGCTCGGCCGGCCCGCCGGCCCGGCGCCGCCGGCCGAGCCCACCGTGCGGCTCGCCCCCGAGTCCGCCGAGCGTCCGGAGCCGGTCGAGCCGACCGTCCACCTGGCCCCGCCGCCGAGGCAGCCGGGCGGAGCGGAGCCGACGGTGCACCTGGGCGCGGGGGAGCCGACGGTGCACCTGGGCGCGGGGGAGCCGACGGTGCACCTGGGCGCGGGGGAGCCGACCGTGCACCCCGGCGCGGGGGAGACGGTGCACCTGGGCGCGAGGGAGTCGACGGTGCACCTGGGTGCGGGGGAGGCGACGGTTCAGTTGGGCGGTGGCGAGCCGACGGTCCGCTGGGGTGCCGCCGGGTCGACCGGTCATCGGGCGGCTGGATGGTCTCCGCCGTCGGCGGGGGAGTCGACAGTCGACATGGGCGCGGCCGGTCGCCCCGGTCCGGCGGCCTGGCCGGCCGCGCCGGATTCGACCCATCCGACCCATCCGACCGGTGGGGCCACCACCGCCGCCGGGACCGGCACGCTCTACGGCCCGCGTACCGCCGCAGCCACGCCCGGCAGCACCGGTGTGACCGGCGCGACCACGCCGGGCGGAACCGGCGCGACCACGCCGGGCAGGGCCGGCGCGGCCACGCCCGGCAGGGCCGGCGCGGCCGCCGGGGCACCCGGTGCGGCTGCCGTACCGGCCGGCGGCGAGGTGCGGTTCGGACCCGGCGTCCCGGCCACGCCGCCGGCCGCACCGGCCTGGCCGGCGCCGCCGCCGCCGCGACGCCCACGGTCGGTCTGGCGGACGCTCACCTCGGTGCTGTCCACTCTGCTCACCCTGGCGCTGCTCGCCGCCGTCGGAATCTACCTGTGGCAGCGAATCAGCCCGCTGGAGATCACCGGGGTGACCGTGGCGGTGCCCGAGCCGGCCGGTGACCGGTGTGACGTCACCGTCGACGTGGTCGCGACGGTACGCACCAACGGCCGGGGCGGGGTCGTCGAGTACCAGTGGCTGCGCTCCGGCAGCCCGCCGAGCAACGTGCTGACCGAGCGGGTCGGCCGGGGGCAGCGCACCGTCGACCTCACGCTGGAGTGGACGTTCACCGGCGTCGGCAGCACCCGGCAGACGGCCACCGTCAACATCACCTCCCCGGCGCCGATGCAGGCGCAGACCGAGGTCGCGTACGACTGCCGACCGTGACCTCCCGGCGCCGCCGCGCCCGGGTTTCCGGTGGATCCCCACGGGGTAGGTCGGCCGGGACGAACCGGTGCTGTGGAGGATTTCGATGCGAGACAACTTCGGTGACGCCGTGGGGGACGCCCTCCGTTCGGTGCTGCTCTTCCTGCCCAAGGCCGTCGGCTTCGTGGCCATCCTGGTGGTCGGCTGGCTGGCGGCGAAGGCGCTGCGCAAGCTCGTGGACAAGGTGCTGGAGCGGGTCGGCTTCGACCGGGCCGTCGAGCGCGGCGGCATCCGCCGGGCACTGGCCCGATCGCGGTACGACGCCAGCGACATCGTCGCCAAGCTCGTCTACTACGGCGTGCTGCTGGTGACCCTGCAACTCGCGTTCGGCATCTGGGGGCCGAACCCCATCTCGGACCTGATCGCCGGGGTCATCGCCTGGCTGCCGAGGGCCTTCGTCGCGATCGTCATCGTGGTGGTGGCCGCGGCGATCGCCAACGCGGTCAAGGACATCATCAGCGGCGCCCTCGGCGGGCTGTCGTACGGCCGGATCCTGGCCACCATCGCGTCGGTGTTCATCCTCGGCCTGGGGATCATCGCCGCGCTCAACCAGATCGGCGTGGCCACCGCGGTGACCACCCCGGTGCTGATCGCCGTGCTGGCCACGGTCGGCGGCATCCTGATCGTCGGCGTCGGCGGCGGGCTGGTCCGGCCGATGCAGAGCCGTTGGGAGTCCTGGCTGACCCGGGCCGAGCAGGAGTCCCAGGCGATCGCCACGCACGCCCGGGCGTACCAGGCCGGCCGCCGGGACACCGCGGCCCGGCTGGCCGAGTCGGCGCCCGCCGCGGGTCCGGCCGGCGGCGACCCGGAGGCCACCCAGGTGGTGCCCGCCACGCCCGGCCACCCCGGAGCCGTCGCTCCGGCGCAGACCGACCCGGACGCCACCCAGCCCACGCCGCGGGGCGCCACCATCCCAGCGCAGCCGACCGGTGACGACGCCGAGGCCACCATGGTCATTCCGCCGGTGGACCGCGACCGGCGCTGACCCGTCGCCGACCGTCCGGGGTGGGACCCGTCGGGTCCCACCCCGGCGCGTGTCCGGCGAATGGGCATGACCGGCCCGGCCCGGTCCGACTACCATCGCCGCATGACCTGGCGATGTTGATGCTCCGCTAGAGGCCACTGCCGTGGGCCGCCGCGGTCGCCGTACGTCCGGCGTCCGTTTCGTCCTTCCGGGAAGGCCTCATGACTCCCATCACCGCGCGCGTGCCCGATCCGCGTGTCCGCCGGCTGGCGGCCACCCTCTACGGGTACGCGTTCCTCAGTGAACTCGTCCTGCTCTATCCGGTGTACGCGCTGCTGTTCAGCGACACCGGCCTGTCCGTGTGGCAGATCAGCTCGCTCTTCGTGATCTGGTCGGCCAGCAGCATCCTGCTGGAGGTGCCCTCCGGGGCCTGGGCCGACGCGGTCTCCCGCCGGCTGCTGCTCTGTCTCGCTCCGCTGGTCAGCGCCGCCGCGTTCGCGCTCTGGGTGATCGTCCCGTCCTACCCGGCCTTCGCCGTCGGCTTCGTGCTCTGGGGCGCCGGCGGGGCGCTCGCCTCCGGCGCGCTGGAGGCGCTGGTCTTCACCGAACTGGACCGCCTCGGCGCGGCCGGCCGGTACGCCCGGACCATCGGTCGGGCACGGACCGCCGAGACGCTCGCCGTGCTCGCCTCGATCGTGCTGGCCGCCCCGGTGCTCGCCGCCGGCGGGTACCCGGCGGTCGGCGCGGCCAGCGTGCTGGCCTGCCTGCTCGCCGCCGCCGTCGCCACCCGGTTCCCGGAACACCGCACCGCGGTGACCAGCCCCGCCGCCCCGCTCGGCGCCGGACCGACCAGCGCCGCACCGACCAGCCCTGCCAGCGGCATCCTCGACGACCTGGACACCCGCACCCCCGAGGCGCCGGTCAGCGCCGCACCAACGGTCTCCGTTCTGTCCGGTCCCGGCACGGCCAGCCCCGACACGGCCGGCGCGCCCGACCCGGCCGGGGTGGGGGAGCCGGAGGAGGACGACCTGGGTTGGTGGGCCAGCCTGCGCGCCGGGCTGGCCGAGGTGCGCGCCGACCCGGCGGTCCGCTCGGCGGTGCTGCTGGTCGCCGCGGTCACCGCGGTGTGGGGCGCGCTGGACGAGTACACCCCGCTGCTGGCCCGGGACACCGGCGTCGCCGCCGAGACCGTGCCGCTGCTGCTCCTGCTGACCTGGGTCGGGGTGAGCGTCGGCGGGCTGCTCGCCCCGGCCGGTGAGCGGCTCGGCCGGCGCGGTCAGGCGGCCCTGCTGGCGTTCGCCGGTCTGGCCCTGGCCGCCGGGGCGCTGCTCGGCCGGCCGGTCGGCTTCGTCCTGGTCGGCCTGGCCTTCTGCGGCTTCCAACTGGCCAGCGTGCTGGCCGAGGCGCGGTTGCAGGCCCGGATCACCGGCCCCGGGCGGGCCACCGTCACGTCGCTGGCCGGGATGGCCACCGACCTGACCATCATCGTGGTCTACGCCGGGTACGGAGTGGTCGCCACGGCGGCCGGCAACGGGGTGGCCTTCGCGGTGGCCGCGGCGGTGTACCCGCTGCTCGCGGTGCCGCTGGCGCTCGGCGGGCGGCGGCGAGGGGCGCCCGCGCCCGGTCGTGGCGGGCGGCGCGCGGCAGCCGGGCGCTAGCCGCCGGTGGCCTTCGCCGGGTCAGTCGGCGATGCCGGTGAAGGCCACCACCCGCTCCACCCGCAGCCGCACCAGCAACTCGCCCGGCACCGCGTTGCGCCGGCCATATCGCTGCGCCTGGTCGTCGCCGACGTAGCGGGCGGCGATCCGGGTCGCCCAGGTGAGCATCTCGTCGAGGTCCTCGCTGACGGTGACCCGGCCACGCACCGCGACGAACGCGTACGGCGGGTGCTCCTCGTCGACGGTCAGCGCCGCCCGCGGGTCGCGCCGCAGGTTGCGCCCCTTCACGCTGCTCCGCCCGGTGTTGAAGACCAGTTCGTCGCCATCGAGCACGAACCAGACCGGCGCCACGTGCGGCGAACCGTCGGCCCGTACGGTGGCCAGCTTGCCGGTCCGGGTGCCGTGGCTGACGAACGCCCGCCACTGTTCGTCGGTCATCTCCTGCGCCATGGCGCCATTCTGGTCGATCGTCAGACGCGCCCGCCCGGGGCCCGCGGCTCGGCTGGGGCGGCGTCGGCGGAGGCGGTGGCGCGACCGCTGGGCGGTGCGGGGCCGGGGCTACCGGATGGCTGCCGGTCCGGTGGCGGCCGACCGACCGCCACCGGACCCGGCGATCAGCCGCCGACGTGCAGGAACGACCACTGGTGGCCGTCGAGGTCGCGGAAGCCGCCCATGTAGAGGCCGCCCCGCTCCTGCGGTTCGCCGAGGCTCTCGGCCCCGGCCGCCACGGCCCGGCCGATCAGGTCGTCGACCTGCTCCCGGCTGTCCAGGCCGAGCCCGACGATCACCTCCCGGGTGGTCGCCGTGTCCGGCACGTCGACGCCGGTGTAGGCGGCGAACGAGCTGGAGTTGTGCAGCATCAGGTGGGTCGTGTCGGTGAGGGTGAGCTGGATGCTGGTGCCGTCCGGCGACAGGTCGCTGGCGTGGAACCCGAGGATCCGGAAGAACTCGGTGGAGGTGGTCAGGTCGCGGACCGGCAGGTTGATGAAGGTCGTCGTCATCGCGGGTCTCCGTCCGATTCGAGGAGCTGCTTGAGCGCGGCCAGCCGCTCCCGCCAGTACGCCTTCAGCCGCGCCGCCTGCTCGGCGTCCGCGAGCTTCTCGTGCTGCACCGCCACCCGGGACTTCGACTCGCCGGCGGCCGCGAAGCCGACCAGGATCCGGCTCGACCCGTCGGTCCAGTCCGCGCGGAACGACTTCGGTGCGGTGGCCGTACGGACCCGGACGTCCTCGGGCAGCCACCGCCGGCGCAGCGCGTCGTCGGCGAACGCGTCGAAGAGCCGCCGCACCGGCACCGCGACGGTACGGGAGCCGTTGGCGGAGAACCCGCCGCCGCGCCGCTGCCCGGGTGCCCGCAGACCGCGCGCCTGCTCGTAGCCGACGGTGACCGTCTGCGCCCACCAGCCGGGCACCTCGTGGGTGGTGACCAGCCAACGGGCGATCTCGGTGTGCGTACGCCCGGTGCCGCCCCACTCGTCGAGCAGGGCGAACCACTGCGCCCAGGCGCGCCCGGTGCGCTCGCTGAGCAGCGCGTCGGAGATCCGTTCGGTCTGCTCCGCCGGCCCGGTGGCGGTCTCGGCCGCCGCCGGACCGGCCTGGTCGGGTACCGACGCTCCCGCCGGGCCCGTGGCCGCGGAGATCGGGGCCGCCGCTGGGACCGTCGGCTCGGCCGGGGTCGCCGGCTCGGCCGGGGCTGCTGCGGCCGGGGTCGTCGGGTGGGCCGGGGCGGCGGGTGCGGCGGGCTCGGTCGGGGTGGCCTGGGCGCGGGCGAGCAGTTGCCGGCGGGCGGTGGTGTAGCTCTCGCCGGTCTTGGCCATCCGGCTGCGGACCCGGTCCTTGAAGGTGCGCTGATGCGTCATCACATGCTCCCTGTCAACGGCACGGTCGCAGGGACTCACGCTCCCGTCGACCGCGCCGGAGAAGGCATGTGGCACGGCATCCCGAGAACACCAGGTTCCCTTTGCCTCCGCGCGGCCGGCGGCGTGAGCACCGGTAAGGAGGTGGGGCGCGGGACGGCGCCGCCACCAGCATACGCGGGCGGGTGGAGCTTCGGGAGGGACGCGCGGAAGGGGCCGGTCAGGAAACGTCCGGCTCGGCGCTCTGCTCCCAGATCGACTTCATCTCGTCGAACGCCTGCTCCATGAGCTGCACCATCGCCCGCCGGGCGCGTTCGCCGTCGTGCCGCTGGATCGCCTGGGCGACGTCGGCGTGCAGCTGGAGGGCCTCGTCGCTCGGGTGGTGCGGCATCAGGTGGTGCTTGTGCCGGCCGGTGAGCACTTCGGCGATCAGGTCCTGCAACCGGACGAACATCTCGTTACCGGACGCGACCAGTACCCGCCGGTGGAACTCGATGTCGAGGCTCAGGAACCGCTCCTCGTCGCCGGCCTTGCCGGCGGCCCACATCTTCGCCGCGAGCCCGACCAGGTCGCTCGCCTCGTCGTGGTCGGCCCGGGTGGCGGCCAGCCAGGCGGCGTGCGGCTCGACCGCGGTACGCAGCTCGGTGATCGACCGGAGCTGGGTGATCCGCCCGGCCGAGGCGAGCCGCCAGCGGATCACCTGCGGGTCGAAGACGTTCCAGTCGTTCGCCGGCCGGATCATCACCCCGACCCGGCGGCGGGTCTCGATGAACCCGATGGAGGCGAGGACGCGCAGCACCTCGCGGATCACCGAGCGGGACACCGCGTACCGGTCGACCAGCTCGTCGATGTTGAGGACCGCCCCGGGGGCCAGGTCGCCGCCGCAGATGGCCGTGCCGAGGTGGTCGAGGACACGTGCGTGCAGCCCGGCCTCGGCAGGGGCGTTCTGGGCGGCTGCGCCCCCGGAGGAGTACCGTTCCACGCCACGGATCATATCAGTTAGATCAACCTCTTGAATAAGTCCGCTTTTTCGGCCTAGCATCCCGACGTTAAGCGGATGTAAACACCGAGGTAGCGCCCTAGCCAGGGCAGCGACCGGGGACAGAAGGAGAGACAAGCGTGCGACGTCGATCAATAATCGGCACTTCTCTGGCCGTGGTCGCCGCCATGGGCCTGTCCGCCTGCGGCGGCGGGGACGACGGCGGCAGCGGTTCGAACACCCTCCGGGTGACGCTGGTCAACCACGTCTGGACGGAGAACATCAAGAAGGCCCTGCCGGAGTTCGAGAAGCAGACCGGCCTCAAGGTCGAGGTGACCCAGCTCGGCGAGGACCAGCTGTCGGACCAGTACAACGTCAAGCTGAACGCCGGGTCCACCGACCTGGACGTGATGATGTACCGGCCGCTGCAGGAGGGGAAGCTGTTCGCCAAGAACAAGTACCTCGCCGACCTGACCGACAAGGCCAAGTCGGACGGCGCCTTCGAGTTCAGCGACTTCCAGGCCGGCCCGGTGCAGGCCACCTCGTACGAGGACAAGCTGGTCGGCGTGCCGATCATCACCGAGCAGGAGGTCCTCTACTACCGCAAGGACCTGCTGGAGAAGTCCGGCTTCACCGCCCCGCCGAAGACCCTTGACGAGCTCAAGGCGCAGGCGGCCAAGGTCGAGGCCGACAACCCGGGCGTCGCCGGCTTCGTGGCCCGTACCGGCAAGTCCGCCGCGGTCACCCAGTTCTCCAGCTTCCTGTACAGCTTCGGCGGCGACTTCGTCGACGCCAGCGGCAAGGCCACGGTCAACACCGAGCAGGCCAAGCAGGCGTACGCCTACTACGGCGGGCTGCTGCGCGACCACGGCCCGGAGAACATCAGCACCGACATGAGCTGGTCCGAGGCGATGGCGATCTTCACCCAGGGCAAGGCGGCCTTCTACACCGAGGCCAACTCGCTCTACAAGAACGCCACCGACCCGGCCAAGTCGAAGGTCTCCGACACCGTCGGCTTCGCCACCTTCCCGGCCGGCCCGGCCGGCTCCAAGCCGTACAACGTCCCGTCCTGGGCGCTCGGCATCAACGACGCGTCTAAGAACAAGGACAACGCCTGGAAGTTCATCCAGTGGGCGGCCGGCAAGGACCAGTCGCTGGCGCAGCAGAAGGCCGGCGTCCCCGGCGCCCGCGCCTCCGTCTGGGCGAACCCGGAGGGCACCTCGACCTACCCGAAGGACCTCGCCGAGGCCACCGCGGTCAGCACCACCAACGGTGTCGGCCACGACCGTCCGCTGGTCGTGAAGGTCGCCGAGGCGCGGGAGATCGTCGGTCAGCCGATCGTCGACGCGATCACCGGCAAGGACGCGGCCGCCTCGGCGGACGCGGCGAACGAGAAGTTCCAGAAGTTCCTCGACGACGAGGCGAAGTAGTCCGACCGCGGGGTGGCGGGGCCGACCGGCTCCGCCACCCCGCGCCGGGACCCTGGCCCTGAGCACCCGGAGACCCCATGTCAGTCGTCACCACCCCAGCCACCAGATCGCCCGCGGCCCCGTCCGGGCCGACCGAATCGGCCTGGTCGCGCTGGGCCAACGCGCACCGCAAGTGGCTCTTCGCGGCACCCGCCATGGCGTTCGTCGCCGTGCTGATCGTCTTCCCGGTGGCGTGGACCGGGTACCTGAGCCTCACCGACGCCGAGGGTTCGGTCCGCGCCGAGAGCGAGTTCATCGGCTTCCAGAACTACCTGGACGTGCTCTCCGACACCGACCGGTTCTGGCCGGCGGTGTGGCGCACCGTCCTGTTCACCGGCGTCGTGCTCCTGGTCGAGGTCGTCCTCGGCATGGCGATCGCCCTGCTGCTGTGGCGGCCCTTCCGCGGTGAGAAGTGGGTCCGGGTCGCCATCCTGCTGCCGCTGGTGGCCACCCCGGTCGCGGTCGGCATGATGTGGCGACTGATCTTCGACCCCAACATCGGCATGGCCAACCAGCTGCTCAGCTGGGTGGGCATCGGGCCGCAGCCCTGGCTCTCCGGGCAGAGTTCGGCCCTGCCGACGACGATGTTCATCGACATCTGGCAGTGGACCCCGATGGTCGTGCTGATCCTGCTCGCCGGCCTGACCTCGCTGTCGGACGAGCCGCAGGAGGCGGCGCTGATCGACGGCGCCAGCACCTGGCAGCGGTTCCGGCACGTCACCCTGCCGCTGCTGATGCCGACCGTGATCGTCGCGGTCCTGCTGCGCGGCATCGACGCGCTGAAGACCTTCGACATCCTCTACGCGACCAAGGGGCGCGGCGGCGGGTCGTTCCACGAGGTGGAGACGCTCAACGTCTACGCCTACGGGCTGAGCTTCGACTACAACGACTACGGCGTCTCGTCGACCGTCCTGATCATCTTCTTCCTGATCATCATCGGGGTGATGTGGGCCCTGACCTACCGCAAGAAGGGGCTGGAGCGATGAAGCCGAGCAGGCCGTTCAAGGTGTTCCGGGCGGTGGCCCTGGTCGCCGTGGTGTTGTCGCTGGTCGCCCCGCTGATCTGGATGATCCTCGCGTCGCTGAAGACGAACGTCGACATCTACGACACCGAGAAGGCGTTCTCCTTCTCGCCCACCCTGGACAACTACGGCACCGTGCTGGAGCAGGCGAACTACGTCCAGTTCATCGGCAACAGCCTCTGGGTGGCGTTCGCGGCGACCGTGCTGTCGCTGATCCTCGGCGTGCCCGCCGCGTACTCGATGAGCCGCTTCAACATGAAGAAGTCCGCGCTCGTCGTGCTGATGGCCCGGGTCATCCCCGGCGTCTCGCTGCTGGTGCCCTGGTACTACGTCTTCTCGAACCTGCAGATGGTCGGCGGCTACACCGTGCTGATCCTCAGCCACATGTTCGTCTCGCTGCCGTTGATCGTCTACATCATGATGGGCTACTTCGACGGCCTGCCCGCCGAGCTCGAAGAGGCGGCCCTGGTCGACGGGCTGACCCACATCGGCGCGTTCCGGCGGATCACCCTGCCGCTGTCGGTGCCCGGCGTGGCCACCGCGGGCATCCTGTCGTTCATCTTCTCCTGGAACAACTTCATGTTCGCCCTGGTGCTCTCGGGCGCCGACACCAAGACGCTGCCCGTGGCGATCTTCGACTTCGTCGGCTACGCCAGCATCGACTGGGGCGGCCTGATGGCGGCGGCCACCGTGGTCACCGTGCCGATCATGGTGATCGCGCTGTTCGTGCAGAAGTACATCGTCTCCGGCCTCACCGCCGGCGCCACGAAGGGCTGAGGCCATGACGACGATCGCACGGGTGGAGACCTTCCTGGTCGCGCCCCGCTGGCTCTTCGTCCGGGTGGAGACCACCGACGGGATCGTCGGCTGGGGCGAGGCCACCTGCGAGGGCCGCTCGGAGACCGTCCGCACCGCCGTCGAGCAGCTCAGCGAGTTGCTGATCGGCCAGGACGCGCTGCGCATCGAGGACCACTGGCAGGTGATGACCAAGGGCTCGTTCTACCGCGGCGGGCCGATCCTGGCCAGCGCGGTCGCCGGGCTCGACCAGGCGCTCTGGGACATCGCAGGCAAGCACTTCGGCGCGCCGGTGCACCAGCTGTTCGGCGGCCCGGTCCGGGACCGGATCCGGGTCTACGGCTGGGTCGGCGGCGACGAGCCCGCCGAGGTCCGCGACCAGATCAGCGCCGCCGTCGAGAGCGGCCTGACCGCGGTGAAGATGAACGCGTCCGGGAAGATGAGCCCGGTCGCCTCGGTCGCCGAGCTCGACGGCGTGGTCCGGCGGGTGGCCGCCGCCCGCGAGGTGCTCGGCGACGAGCGGGACGTGGCGGTCGACTTCCACGGCCGGTTCAGCCTGGCCAGCGCCCGCCGGGTCGCCCCGCTGCTGGAGGAGTTCCGGCCGTTCTTCCTCGAGGAGCCGGTGGTGCCGGAGAACTCGCACCTGATCGGCGAGTTCGTCCGCTCCACCACCACCCCGGTGTCCACCGGGGAGCGGCTCTACAACCGGCAGGAGTTCCTGCCGGTGCTCCAGGCCGGCATCGCGGTCGCCCAGCCGGACCTGTCGCACGCCGGCGGCATCACCGAGGTGCGCAAGATCGCCGCGCTGGCCGAGGTGTACGACGTGCAGCTCGCCCCGCACTGCCCGCTCGGGCCGATCGCCCTGGCCGCCTGCCTCCAGGTCGGGTTCGCCACCCCGAACTACCTGATCCAGGAACAGAGCATCGGCATCCACTACAACCTCGGCGCCGAGGTGCTCGACTACTGCCTCGACAAGACCCCGCTGACCTTCGTCGACGGCTACGTCGAGCGGCTCACGGCGCCCGGCCTCGGCATCGAGATCGACGAACACGCGGTGCGGACGGCCGACAAGCGCGGCCACGCCTGGCGCAGCCCCACCTGGCGGCACCGCGACGGCTCCTACGCGGAATGGTGATCACATGACCGTCAACCTCACCGCCGAACTCGCCGACGCCCGCATCCTCGCGGTCATCCGCGGCACCGACACCGCCGGCGCGATCGCCGCCGGCACGGCCCTGCTCGAAGAGGGCGTACGCATCGTCGAGGTGGCCCTCACCACGCCGGACGCCCTGCGCGCCATCGAGGCGCTGCGCGCGGCGGCGCCCGCCGGCTCCCTGGTCGGCGCCGGCACCGTGCTCACCGCCGCCGACGTCGCCGACGTGGTCGCCGCGGGCGCCCAGTTCGTGGTCACGCCGGCCGTGGTCGAGTCGATCGCCGAGGCGGCCCGCCGGGGCGTCCCGGTCGCCGCCGGCGCGTTCACCCCGACCGAGGCGTACACCGCGATGCGGATGGGGGCCTCGGCGATCAAGCTCTTCCCGGCCTCGGTCGGCGGGCCGGCGTACCTCAAGGCGGTGCGCGACCCGTTCCCGGACATCCCGTTCGTCGCGGTCGGCGGCGTGGGCTTCGACGACGTGCCCGGCTACCTGGCCGCCGGCGCGATCGCGGTCGGCGTCGGCGGGCCGCTGGTCGGCGACGCCGCCTCCGGCGGCGACCTGGCCGCCCTGCGGGAGCGGGCCCGCACCTACCTCGCCGCGGTCCGGGAGACGGCCCGCCGATGACCGCGCCGGATCTGCTCACCTTCGGCGAGGCGATGGTGTCGCTGCGCTCGGCCGGCCCGCTCGCCGCCGGGGGTTCGCTGACCATGCACCTGGCCGGCGCCGAGTCCAACGTGGCCGTGGGGGTGGCCCGGCTGGGTCACCGGGCCGCCTGGGTCGGCCGGGTCAGCGGCGACGAGTTCGGCGAGTACACGCTGCGCCAGTTGCGCGCCGAGGGCGTCGAGGTGGCCGGCGTCAGCCGGGACGCGGACCGGCCGACCGGGCTGATGTTCCTGGAGCAGCGCACCGCCGACCTGACCCGGGTGCAGTACCACCGCGCCGGATCGGCGGCCTCCGCGCTGCGCGTCGACGACCTGCGGGCACCGCTGGCCGCCGGCGCGCGGATGCTGCACCTGACCGGGATCACCCCGGCGCTGTCCGACACCGCCCGGGAGGCCACCCGGTGGGCGGCCGAGGCCGCCGCCGCGGCCGGCATCCCGGTCTGCCTGGACGTCAACTACCGGGCCCGGCTCTGGTCCCGGGAGAGCGCCCGCGCGGTGCTCGCCCCGCTGGCCGGGCACGCCGCCATCGTCATCGCCTCCGCCGACGAGCTGGACCTCGTCGGCGAGCCGGGCGCGGACGAGTCCACCCTGGTGGCCGACCTGTTCCGCCGGGGCGTGCACACCGTCCTGGTCAAGCTGGGCGCCGACGGCGCCCGGGCGCACACCCCCGACGGGGTCCAGCACGTCGGGACGCTGACCGTGACCGCCGTCGACCCCGTCGGCGCCGGGGACGCGTTCACCGCGGGCTACCTGTCCGGCTGGTTCGACGGGCTCGACCTGCCCGGCCGACTCCGCCGGGCGGCCACCCTCGGCGCCTTCGCCGTCTCCACCAGGGGCGACTGCGAAGGACTGCCCCGCCGGGCGGAACTGTCCCTTCTCGAGGGCCACGAGACCGGAAGCGTCCTCCGTTAGCCGCCGCCACACCCCGTGCAGAAAGGCACCACCCCGTGAAGATCACCGCAGCGGACGTCATCGTCACCAGCCCGGACCGCAACTTCGTCACCCTCAAGATCACCACCGACGAGGGCATCGTCGGCCTGGGTGACGGCACGCTCAACGGCCGGGAACTGTCCGTCGCCTCGTACCTGCGCGACCACGTCGTCCCGCTGCTGATCGGCCGGGACCCGCACCGCATCGAGGACACCTGGCAGTTCCTGTACCGCTCGGCGTACTGGCGGCGCGGGCCGGTCACCATGGCGGCCATCGCCGCCGTCGACGTGGCCCTGTGGGACATCAAGGCCAAGGCCGCCGGCATGCCGCTCTACCAGCTGCTGGGCGGCGCGTCGCGCACCGGCATCATGGCGTACGGGCACGCGTCCGGCCGGGACCTGCCGGAGCTGTTCGACTCGATCCGCCGGCACCTCGACGACGGCTTCCGGTCCATCCGGGTGCAGACCTCGGTGCCGGGCATCAACGCCGTCTACGGGGTGGCCGCCCAGCCCAGCGCCGACGGCAAGCGCTACGACTACGAGCCGGCGCAGCGCATCCCGCTCCCGGCCGAGGAGGACTGGGACACCCGGGCCTACCTGCGCCACCTGCCCGGCGTCTTCGAGGCGGTGCGCAACGAGTTCGGCCCGGAACTGCCGCTGCTGCACGACGGCCACCACCGGATGACCCCGATCCAGGCCGCCAAGCTCGGCAAGGCGCTGGAGCCGTACGACCTGTTCTGGCTGGAGGACTGCACCCCGGCGGAGAACCAGGAGGCGCTGCGGCTGGTCCGCCAGCACACCACCACCCCGCTGGCCATCGGCGAGATCTTCAACACCGTCTGGGACTACCAGACCCTGATCCGCGAGCAGCTCATCGACTACGTCCGCTCGGCGGTCACCCACACCGGCGGCATCACCGCCATGCGCAAGCTGCTCGACTTCGCCGCGCAGTACCAGATCAAGTCCGGCATCCACGGCCCCACCGACATCTCGCCGGTCGGCATGGCCGCCGCCCTGCACCTGGACCTGGCGATCCACAACTTCGGCATCCAGGAGTACATGCGGCACGGCCCGCTCACCAACGAGGTGTTCCGCCAGTCGTTCACCTTCACCGACGGCTACCTGCACCCGGGCGAGCAGCCGGGCATCGGCGTGGAGCTCGACGAGACGGCCGCCGCGAAGTTCCCATACCAGCCGGCCTACCTGCCGTTCAACCGGCTCAAGGACGGCACCGTCCATGACTGGTGAGCGGCGGCCGGCCCCGGCCGGCGCCACCCGGCACGTGGTCGTGATGGGGGTGTCCGGGGCCGGCAAGACCACGGTGGCCCGGGGCATCGCCGCGCGCACCGGGCTGACCTTCGCCGAGGCCGACGAGTTCCACCCGCCGGCCAACGTGGAGCGGATGCGGGCCGGCGTGCCGCTGGACGACGCCGCGCGCCAGCCCTGGCTGCGCGAGCTGGCGGCCTGGATGGCCGCCCGGGCCGCCGAGGGCGTGTCGACGGTGCTGGCCTGCTCGGCGCTGCGCCGGTCCTACCGCGACGTGCTCCGGCAGGGACCGCCGCAGGTGGAGTTCGTGCACCTGGACGGGCCGGCCGAGGTGATCCGGGAACGGCTGTCCCAGCGGGCCGGGCACTACATGCCGGCCAGCCTGCTGGAATCGCAGCTGGCCACGCTGGAGCAGCCCGACCCGGACGAGTCGGTCCTGGTGCTCGACGTGTCGCTGACGCCGGAGGAACTGGTCGAGGCGGCGGTCGGCAAGCTCGGCCTGCCCCGGGTCGCCGACCTGACCCGCCCGGGTCACTCGGGCAGCGCGTCGAGGTAGACCCAGCGGCCGTCCTCGCGGACGAAGCGGCTGCGCTCGGCCAGGGTGCCCGACCGCCCGCCGTGCCGGTAGTGGGCCCGGAACTCGACGGTGCCGGTGGTGTCGAAGAGACCGCCCCGGTCGGTGTCGACCACGTCGAGCCGGAGCCAGCGCTGGCCCGGGTCGAGGGCCAGCCGGGCCGGCCGGGTCGAGGAGTGCCAGCTGCGCAGCAGGTAGCCGGCGTCGCCGAGGGCGAACGCGCTGAACCGGGAGCGCATCAGCGCCTCTGCGGTCGTCGCGGCCGCGGCACCCCGGTGCAGCGGGCCGCAGCAGTCCACGTACGCCGCACCCGAGCCGCACGGGCACGGCCCGGCCGGGTCGGGCGCGGCGGTGCGGCGGGCGTCAGGTGGCGGCATCAGGTCATTCTGACCCACCGCCGGGCCGGCTCCGGACCGGGCCGCCGGCAGGTCCCGGCAGCGGCGCCGCCCCGGCCCCGGCACCGGGTGCGGGCGGACCGGTGCGGCGACCGGTCAGCCGGTCGTGCGGGCGCCGCGCCGGGTGCCGTACGACTCCATCGTGGTCTTCCTGGTCGTCGTCTTCTTCGCCGGCGCCGTCGTCGTCGCGCGGGACCGGCTCGCCGCGGCCTTCTTCGCCGGCGCCTTCTTCGCCGCCGCCTTGGTGCCGGGCGCCTTCGCCGGCGCCGTCGTGCCGGGCGCCTTCGCGGCGGTCGCCGACACCCGGGGTCGCCGGGTGGGGGCGGCCGTGGCCGAGGTGTCCTTCTTCCGCGCCGCGCGGGCCGTGGTCGGCGTGGGCTTCTCGCCGGGTGTCTTGGCCGCGCTCGTCCCGGTCGCCCGCTTCGTGGCCGCCGCGACCTTCTTCGCCGCCGCCTTCCGGTTCAGCGGGCCCCCGTGGGGCCCGCCGGTCGCCCTGCTGGTACCACCGGTGGATCTGGCCGCCATCGTCCCTCCTCACGGATCCGCCCTGCCCGCCGTCGCTGGCGGGACGGGTGCTGACCGGCCGGCGCGGGCCGACGACCCGCCCGGCGCGACGGTCTTCCCGAGGCCCCAGCCGCCAAACGCCGGCCGGCGCTCGGGCGTCCGGCTTACTCGGACGGTACGCCCGGGCCTTCCACGAGGAGTACGGCTCGTCGTTCTCCCGGGTCGGCGGTCTGTTCACCGGAGCGGAGGGCCGCAAGAACGCGGCCGAGGCGGAACTGTTCGGCAGGGTGGCCGAGGTCTCCCGGCTGGCCGGGCCCGATTGGACCAGGAAACGGGACGCGGATCGGCACTGCCGGGGAGCCAATCCGGCCGGCAGGGTGGGGGACGACCGCCGACCCGACCGGAAGGACCGGAACACCCACCATGACGACGACCGCCGACATGTGGTTCGACCCGCGCTGCCCGTGGGCCTGGAACGCCTCCCGCTGGCTGCTGGAGGTGGAGCAGGTCCGGGCGGTCAGCGTCCGGTTCCACGTGATGAGCCTGTCCGTGCTCAACGAGGGCCGCGACGGGCTGGAGGAGTGGTACCAGGAGTGGCTCAAGCCGGGGATGGGCCCGGTGCGGGTGGCCATCGCCGCCGAGCAGAAGTACGGCAACGAGGTGCTGCGCGACCTCTACACGGCGCTCGGCCACCGGATCCACCACGAGCGCGCGCCGATCGGGCCGGAGCTGTACCGGGCGGCGCTGGCGGAGGTGGGACTGGCCGTCGACCTCGCCGACGCGGCGGAGTCCACCGACCACGACGAGGCGCTGCTGGCCAGCCACCACGCCGGCCTGGCGCCGGTCGGTGAGGACCTCGGCACGCCGACCATCCACGTCACCGCTGACGGCCGGCGGACCGCCTTCTTCGGCCCGGTGGTCGCCCCGATCCCGCGGGGTGAGGCGGCCGGCCGGCTCTGGGACGGGGTGCTCGCGTGCGCCGACACCGACGGGTTCTTCGAACTCAAGCGGGCCCGTACCCGCCCGCCGATCGAGCGCTGACCCCACCCGGCCGCGGTCGCGCTCCCGTGTCCGCCGCCCGCGTCGGTCTACGCCGATCGACGCCGGGCGGGCCTGCCGATCGCCGCCCGATACGCCTGCCGGTCGCGCTGGGCACGCCCGCCGATCGACGGCGACCCGGGCGCGTCGCCGTCGGCGTGTCCCGCGACCGGGGCGGTATCCCCGGGAGGTCTGATACCTGAGAGTCATCATGATGACTCTCAGGTATCGCCGTCGGAACTGGACGGCACTCGCCGGTGACACCGGCGACCGGCAAGGCGGTGCGGCGTCGCGGCGGACGGTGACGACACGGCGTCCGGGATGGCGCGCTGTCGGCGTGGCCGGGGGCCGGGGGTGGCGCGGTCGGCTCAGGGGAGGTCGACGGGCAACGGCACCGGGCGCTTGGCGACCCGGTCGTCACCGGAGGACCGGCCGCGCAGGTGCCGGCCCAGCCAGGGCAGCAGGTGCCGGCGGGCCCACGCCAGCTCGGCGCGGACCACCTCGTGGCGGTGCCGGCGCGGCGCGGCGGCCAGCGGCAGCGACCAGCCGTCGTCGGCGCCGGGCAGGCCGACGGTGTGCGCCAGCGCCGCGGCGATCCGCTCGTGCCCGGCGCTGTTGGCGTGCAACCGGTCGTCGCTCCACAGCCGGGGGTCCGAGGCGACCGGGTGGGCGCCGAGGTCCAGCAGAGTTGCCCCGGTACGCGCGGTGGCCGCGCGCAGCGCCGCGTTGAGCGCGAGCACCCGACCGCGCAGCGGGCGGGCCACCGGCATCACCGGCACCGGGTCGGGCAGCGTGAAGGTCAGCACGGTCGCCCCCTGCCCGACCAGGGCGTGCTGCATCGCCTCGACGTCGGCGGCCACCCGGGCGGCGTCGAAGGACGGGCGCAGCACGTCGTTCATGCCGGCCACCACGGTGGCCAGGTCCGGCGCCAGATCGAGCGCGACCGGCAGCTGCTCGGCCCGGATCCGGGCGGCGGTTCGGCCCCGGATGGCCAGGTTCGCGTACTCCAGCCCGCCCTGGGCGCGGGCCACCGCGAGGGCGAACCGGTCCGCCCAGCCCCGGTAGCCACCGCCGCCGTCGGGGTCGTCGAGCCCTTCGGTGGTGCTGTCGCCGATCGCCACGTACCGCCGCCACATCACGGCGCCGAGGGTAGCGAAACGGGGCAGGGCCGGGCCCGCCGTGGTCGCCGGCAGGATCCGCGGGACAGCGACGGGCGACGATGGGCCGGTAGACTCGGCCGATGGCGCGATCTGCCGCGATTCCGCTCGCCCCGGGGGTCTGGCGCATCCCCACCGTCGGCCGCGCGTTCATCAACTCCTACGCCCTGGCCGACGACGACGGCAGCGTCACGCTCGTCGACTGTGGGGTGAAGCGGGCGCCGGCCCGGATCGTGCGCGGGTTGGCCGCGATCGGCCGGACACCGGCCGACGTCACCCGGATCGTGCTGACCCACGCCCACCCCGACCACGCCGGCGGGGCCGCCGAGGTGGCTCGCCGCACCGGCGCCCCGGTCGCCGTGCACGCCGCCGACGCGGGCTACGCCGAGGCGGGCCAGGCCCCGCCCCGGGACCCGGCGGTCACCGGGGCGCGGCTCTTCGCCCGGCTCCCCGGCGGCCGCTTCCCGGCCGTCGGCGTGGCGCAGCAACTCGCCGACGGCGACGTGCTGCCGGTCGGCGGCGGCCTGCGGGTGGTGCACACCCCCGGCCACTCGCCGGGGCACGTCTCGCTGCTGCACGAGCCGACCCGGGTGCTGATCACCGGCGACGCGCTGTTCAACGTCGCCGGCGTCCGCTGGCCGGTCAAGCTCTTCTGCACCGACTTCCGGATGACCCAGCGGACCGCGCACGTGCTCGGCGAGCTCGACTACGACGTGGCCGCCTTCACCCACGGCCCGGAGATCACCGACAACGCCCGCGAACGCGTCCGCGCCTTCCTCACCCGGCTCCGCTGAGCGCGCCGCGGCTCAGAGCCAGCCGGAGCGGCGGAACAGGCGGTGCAGGATGAACGCGACCGCCGCCATCAGACCGAGTGCCGCGAAATAGCCGTAGCGCCAGCCCAGCTCCGGCATGTTGGTGAAGTTCATGCCGTAGATGCCGGCGATGCCGGTCTGGGTGGCGGCGATGGCGGCCCACGCCGCGATCTTGCGCATGTCGTTGTTCTGCTCCACGGTCAACTGGGTCAGCCGGGACTGCACGATCGAGGTGAGCAGGTCGTCGTAGGCGGCGACCCGGTCCACGGCCCGGGCCAGCCGGCCGTCCACGTCGGCGAACCACCGGTGCAGCCCGCGCGGCAGGCCGTCCGGCCGCGGTTCCAGCAGCAGCGAGCGCAGCGGCGCCTGCAACGGCAGCACCGCCCGCTTGAACTCCACCACCTCCCGCTTGAGCTGGTAGAGCTGCTGGATATCGGCGGACCGGTCCCGGGCGAAGACGTGCTCCTCGGCCCGCTCCAGGTCCCGCTCGACGTGCCCGGCCACCTCCAGGTAGAGGTCCACCATGCGCGAGCAGACCGCGTACGCCACCGCCCACGGCCCCTCGGCCAGCACCGCCGGCCGGCCCTGGATCTCCTCGCGTACCGGGGTCAGCGCACCGGAGGCGCCGTGCCGGACGGTGATGACGAACCGGTCGCCGAGGAAGACCATGACGTCGCCGGTGTCGATCACCTCGGAGGTGTCGGTCAGCTCGTGCTGCCCGACGTAGCCGGCGGTGCGCAGCACCAGCAGGGTGACGTCGCCGTGCCGCTGCACGGTGGGCCGGTGACCGTCGGCGAGCGCCTGGGCGACGGCGAACTCGTCCAGGCCGAACGTGCGGCCGACGGCCGCCATCACCGCCGCGCCGGGGTCGTGCAGGCCGAGCCAGACGAAGGCGTTACGGCCGCGCCGGGCCCCGGCGTACGCGTCGGCGTAGTGCGGTCGGCCCGGTTCGCGGCGGCCGTTGACGTAGACCGCGCAGTCCACCACCGCGTCCGGGTTGATCCGCCGGCGGGGTGCCGGGACGGCCGCGGGGGCGGGCCGGCCGAGCAGCCGGGTGACCAGTTTCGTCAGCCGCACCCGGGGCCGTACGGGTTGCTGCTCCACGTCCACCTCCGCGTCGCCGGGCACTGACCCGACACCGTACGCGGATCATGGCCGGTGTCGTGTCCGGCCGCCGACCGTCGGCGGGTCAACCCGTCCGGGTGGCGAAGACGACGACGTTGTCGACGTAGTTACCGCTGCGCTCGTCGAACCGGCCGCCGCAGGTGACCAGGCGCAGGCCGGCGGCCGGGTTCGGGCCGTAGACGAGTTCGGCGGGGAACCGGTCCTTCGGGTACGCCGCCACACCGTCCACGGTGAACGTCGCCACGCCGGCGTCGGCGCGGGTGACCCGAACCTCGTCGCCGCGGCGCAGCCGGCCCAGGTCGAAGAAGACGGCCGGGCCGGTGGGGGCGTCCACGTGCCCGACGATCACCGCGTTGCCGGTCTCGCCGGGGCTGACGCCGAGGGAGTACCAGCCGGTCAGGCCGGGCCGGTCCAGGGGCGGCACCTCCAGGACCCCGGCCGCGTCGGCCGCGACGGGCACCACCTCCGCGCGTACGCCGATGGCCGGGACCTCGACCCGGACGGGGTCGGCGCGGGGCAGCGGCGGCAGGGTGGGCGCGGGCCGGGGGGTGACCGGCGCCTCGGCGGCGTCCGGCCGTGGTGGTCGGGTCGGCGCGGCGGTCAGCCCGGACGCGATCAGCCCGAGCCCGGCCGTGCCGAGCAGCCCCACCGCCGCGACGGCCGCACCCGGCCCGCGCCACCACACGTCAGCACCTCCGGGCACGCTCGGTCCGGGTGCCCGCGCCGGCGTCGGCGCGGGCACCCGTTTCAGGGATGGTGTGTCGGTCGGGTCAGGCGGCGCCGGCAGGGTGTCGCCGGCGGCGGGCCAGGATGAGAGCGCCGCCCACGGCGGTGCCGAGCAGCGTGGCGCCGGCGGCGAGCGAACCGGTGCCGTCCGTTCCGTCGCCGCCTCCGGCGGGTGCGCCGCCGATCGGCGTGACGGTGAAGGTGGCGCTGCCGGCCGAGCTGCCGTCGCCGCAGGTGGCGGTGACCGTGTAGGTCCCCAGGGTGAACCCGGCGGTGAAGAGTTCGGCGCTCAGCCCGCCGCCGGCCGCGGCGGTGGTGGACCGGACGTTGATGTCACGGTTGGGACCGGTGACGCGGAAGATCGCGTCGCCGGACTTCGGATTGCAGGTCGTCGCGGTGAGCACGACGGTCCCGCCGACCGGGGTGCTGGCCGGTGACACGATGGTCTCGGCCAGCGCGGCGCCCGGGAGCAGCAGCGTGCCGAGACCCACGCCCACCGCCGCCGATACGAGAACTGTCTTAGCCTTCATACGCGTCTTCCCTCACATTTCGTCCGCTGACTGCGTGGGACGTCGTTCGGGTGGCCAACTCCGTGACTAGCACCGGTGTGCCCAACACTAGGAGGGTTGGGCCCTCGATCCGGTGAAAATGAGAAATCTTCGTTGCCGTCACGTGTCCACCCGGCGGCGGCCGAAGCCGCAGGTGGGAGGCGATACGCGGGACGCGAGCCCCGCGAGGAAAGCCGCCGTTGCGCACTCTCCGCGGCGTACGTTCCGCCTCAGCCGGGACCCCGCCGCCCCGGGCGGACGATCCCGGTCTCGTAGCAGAGCACCACGGCCTGCACCCGGTCGCGCAGCCCCAGCTTGGCCAGGATCCGCTTGACGTGGGTCTTCACGGTCGACTCCTCGATCACCAGCTCGGCGGCGATCTCGGTGTTGGACAGCCCTCGGGCCACTCGTTCCAGCACGTCCCGCTCGCGCGGGGTCAGCTCCGCCAGCCGCCGGCGCAGCGCCGGATCGACCGGCTCGTCGTGGTCGACCATCCGGCTGATCACCGTACGGGTCACCGCGGGGGAGAGCAGCGCCTCGCCGCCGGCCACGGTGTGGATCCCGGCGATCAGCTGCTCCGGCCGGGTGCGTTTGAGCACGAACCCGGACGCCCCGGCACGCAGCGCGCCGAAGACGTAGTCCTCGTCCTCGAAGGTGGTCAGCACCAGCACCCGGGCCCGGCCGCCCGCGGCCACGATCTCCCGGGTCGCGCTCACCCCGTCCAGCCGGGGCATCCGCACGTCCATCAGCACCACGTCCGGGTCGAGCGCCCGGCTGCGCTCGACCGCCTGCCGCCCGTCGGCGGCCTCGCCGACCACCTCGATGCGGTCGTCGACCGACAGCACCGCGCGCAGGCCGGCGCGCATCAGGTCGTCGTCGTCGACCAGCAGCAGCCGCAGCGCACTCATCGGCCGACCCCGTCGTACGGCAGACGGGCCCGCAGCCGGAACTCGCCCTGCTCGGCCGCGGTCTCCAGGGTTCCGCCCAGCATGGTCGCCCGCTCCCGCATGCCCACGATGCCGTGCCGCCGCCCCCGCACGCCGGCGGGCGTCGCCGGGGCGGGGTTGCTCACCGCGATCTCCACCGCGTCGGCGCGGAAGTCCACGGCGACCCGCGCCGTGCCGCAGCCGTGCCGGGCGGCGTTGGTCAGCGACTCCTGCAGGATCCGGTAGGCAGCCCAGGAGACGCTGCGGGGCAACGCCCGGTCCGGGCCGTTCAGCTCGGCGTCGATGCGCAGCCCGTCGACCCGGTGCCGGTCCAGCAACTCCTCCAGCGCCCCCGGGTCGGCCGGTACGGGTTCGGCGTCGTCGTCGCGCAGTGCCCGTACCAGTCGCTCCATCTCGACGATGGTGCTCCGGGCCACCTCCTCCACGGTGGCGATGGCGCGCAGCGACCGCTGCGGGTCCCGGTCGTGCGTCAGCCGGGCCGCGCCGGCCTGCACCAGGATCACGTTGACCGCGTGGCCGGCGGAGTCGTGCAACTCCCGGGCGATGCGGGTGCGCTCCTCGGCCACCGCCAGCCGGCGCTCGCGTTCGATCTCCCGGGCGGCGCGGGCGGCCCGCTCCTCCAGCTCGTCGATCCGCTCCCGGCGTACCCGGGACAGCTCGCCGGCCAGCCAGGCGCCCGCGAACGTCAGCGCCCAGGCGCCGATCCCGGAGACCACCCCGTGGCCGCGGAAGCCGGCCGCGGCGTACGCCCCGGCGGCCACCGGGACGAACGCCCCGACGGCCAGCCGGGCCGCCCAGCGCCGGCCGCGCCGCGGGTCGCCGCCGTACACCGCGGCCAGGGTGTAGATCGCGACGGCGCAGCTGAACGGAAAGTCCAGCGGGTAGCGCAGCACGAGCAGGGCGGCGGTGCCGACGGCGGTGCCGAGGTACGCCACCAGGGGCGCCCGGCGCCGGACCAGCAGCGGCAGACAGGCCGCGGCGACCAGCGCCACGCCGGTGGCGTCCAGGGCGGTCGCGTCCGGCGACGGCGTGCCGATCCCGTCGAGGACGAGCACCAGCAGCGACGCGGCGAGCACGGACACCGTCACGCCGGCGTCCACCAACTGGTCACGACGGGTCACGACACCGAGGTTAGCGGGGGTGCGGCGGCCCCCGAATCACCCGGCGGGAGCATCCGTCCTCCCTCCCCGGGGGTACGCGGAGATCACCACCCGGGGCGTCGCCGGGTGCGGCCCGGCGCTCCTAGCGTCGGCGGCACCCGTGCACGTCAGGAGGTCGTCCCCGCGATGGTCCAGTCCAGTTCGGCGCCGAGCGCGCCCCCGACAACCCCACCCGCCAGCCGGTTCGAGCGACTGGCCGGCTGGGCCCACCGGCACCGGTGGCAGGCCCTGCTCGCCTGGTTGGTGACGCTGATCGCGGTCAGCGTCGGCGCGCAACTCGTCGGCGCGAACTACCGCAACGACGTCTCGCTGCCCGGCACGGAGTCGCAGCGGGCGCTGGACACGCTGCGCGAGCGGGCGCCGGTCGCGGCGAACACCAGCGTGCAGCTCGTGCTGGCCGACCCGGCCGGGCTGGAGCGACCGGCGACCCGGGACCGGGTGGGGCAGCTGCTCGACCGGGTACGCGGTCTGCCCTCGGTCGCCGAGGCCCGCGACCCGTACGCCGATCCCGGCGCCCTCTCCGCCGACCGGACGGTCGGCTACGCCACGGTGACCCTCACCGGGCAGGCCGGTGACGTGCCGGACGAGGACGTCCGGCGGCTGGTCGACACCGCTCAGGACGCCGCCGGCGACGGGCTGCGGGTGGAGGTCGGCGGCGACCCGGTGGTGGCCGTGGAGGAGGGCGGCGGCGGACCGGCGGAGGGCATCGGCCTGCTCGCGGCGTTGGTGATCCTCGTCGTGCTCTTCGGCTCGGTGCTCGCGGCCAGCCTGCCGATCATCATCGCGGTCTTCGCCGTCGGCACCGCGATGGGGCTGGTCCTGCTCGCCTCACACGTCGCGACGGTCGCCGACTACACCACCCCGCTGATGGCCCTGGTCGGCCTCGGCGTCGGCATCGACTACGCGCTGCTGCTCTTCTCCCGCTACCGCGCGGAACTGCTCGCCGGGGCGAACCCCGAGCAGGCCGGACGCCGGGCGGTGGACACCGCCGGCCGGACCGTGCTGTTCGCCGGCACCACGGTGATCCTGGCCCTGCTCGGCCTGGTGGTGCTCGGCCTGGGCTCGTTGCAGGGCGTGGCGGTCGCCGTGGCGGTGACCGTGGCGGCCACCATGGCCGCCGCGCTGGTCCTGCTGCCCGCGCTGCTCGGCGTGATGGGCGGCCGGATCGAGCGGACGGTACGCCGGCGGGCCACCCGCCGCCGCGGCGACGGGTCGCGCTGGGCGGCCTGGTCGACCCTGGTGCAGCGGCACCCGTGGACGGCCACCGTGGTAGCGGTCGGTGCCCTGCTGGCGCTGGCCGTGCCGGTGCTCGACATGCGGCTGGGCATCGCCGACCCGGGCAACGGCGCGCCGGAGCGCACCAGCCGGCAGGCGTACGACCTGCTGGCCGAGGGTTTCGGCCCCGGCTTCAACGGGCCACTGGTGGTGGTGGTCGACGCCACCGCCGCGCCGGGTGGCAACGCGCGGGCGGCGGCCGAGGCGGCCCGCCCGGTGCTGGCCGGCACGGCCGGTGTCGCCACGGTCGTGCCGCCCGTACCGACCGCGGACGACCGGGTCGCCACGATGATCGTCATGCCGGACGCCAAGCCGCAGGACGCCCATACCCAGCAACTGGTGGACCGGTTGCGCACCGACGTGCTGCCCGGGCTGGGCGGCCCGGGGGTGAGCTTCCTGGTCGGCGGGACCACTGCGGCGACGGTGGACTTCTCGACCGCCGTGGCCGACCGGCTGCCGCTGTTCGTGCTGGTCGTGGTGGGACTCTCCACCCTGCTGCTGGTCCTGGTGTTCCGCTCGCTGCTGATCCCGCTCAAGGCCGCGCTGCTCAACCTGCTCAGCGTCGCCGCGTCGCTGGGCGCGATCACGCTGGTGTTCCAACACGGCGTGCTCGCCGACGCGCTCGGCGTCCAGCCGGGCCCGGTCGAGGCGTTCGTGCCGGTGCTGATCTTCGCGATCGCGTTCGGGTTGTCGATGGACTACGAGATCTTCCTGCTCGCCCGGATGCACGAGCACTGGGAGCAGCACCAGGACGCCCCGGCCGCGGTCCGCCACGGTATGGCGACCACCGGCCGGATCATCACCGCCGCCGCGGCGATCATGGTGGTGGTGTTCGGCTCGTTCCTGTTCGACCCGGGCCGGATGCTCAAGCAGTTCGGCCTCGGGCTGGCCGTGGCGGTGCTGGTCGACGCGCTGGTCATCCGGTGCCTGATCGTGCCGGCCGTGATGCAGCTGTTCGGCCGGCGCGCCTGGTGGCTGCCCGCCTGGCTGGCCCGGCGGCTGCCCCGGCTCGCCCTCGAACACCGCTGACGGCGACGCCGGGAGGTGGTGCCGCCCGGCACCGCCTCCCGGCGGCCTCGTCCCCTCCGGGCCGGCGCGGCGGCCCGGCCCGCCGCGCGATCGCGAGCCGGGCAGGCGGCCGGGTCAGGAAGCGGGTGCGGCGGGCTCGGCTACCGGCTCGGGCAGCGGCTCACCCGTCTCCAGCAGGGTCTTCAGGCTGGCCAGCAGCTCCGGCCAGCCGCCGCTGCCGTCGAGCTGCCCGCTGACCGCCCGGTGCATCTCGCTGTCGGGGGAGAAATCGTCGTGCACGACGGTCAGCCGGACCGCCCCGCCGTGCGGGGTGATCTCGAAGGTCACCGTGGAGCGGCGCTCGCCCAGGCGGGCGGCGAGCTCCTCCTCGGACCAGCCGAAGTGCGCCGCGTGCTCCGGTTGGAAGCCGTGCCAGCTGTAGCTGAGCAGCCGGTACGGCTCGGCGGCCAGCACCCGCTGGCCGAGGTCGCGGTACTCGCCGTCCGGGGCGTCCTGCCACAGCACGGGGGAGCCCACCTGCCAGTCGGACTTCAGCGCCACGCCACCCCAGTAGCGCCGGGTGAACGCCGGCTCGGTGAGCGCGGCCCAGAGCCGCTCCGGGGTGGTGTTGATGTAGGTCGTGTAGACGAACGTCGGACTCTGCATGGACTCCCGCTCCAATGCTGTCTGCAGGTCGGCGAGCGCGTGGACCCGCTGCCGGTCGTACCGGTTGATCCAGCGGTCGGCGATGGCGTTGATCGGCGCCGGGTTGAGGTAGTGCAGCTTCTCCCGGCCGCGGCGCACGGTGGTCACCAGGTTGGCCGCCTCCAGCACGGCCAGGTGCTTGCTGACCGACTGCCGGGTCATCGCCAGCCCGGCGCACAGCTCGCGCAGGCTCTGCCCGTTGCGCAGGTTCAGGTCGTCGAGCAGCCGGCGGCGGCTGGCGTCGGCCAGCGCCCGGAACACCTCGTCCACCCCGCACCCCACATATGCAGCCGCTTGGTTGCCTGTCACTATAGGCAACCAAGCGGCTGCATGTCCAACCGGTCAGGGTAACCTGAGGTGTTCCCTCGGTTCGGCCGCTGGGTGGCGTGACGCCGACGGCGGCCGCCGGAGATCAGCTCTGCCGGAGCAGGTCCACCAGCGCGGAGAGGCCGTCCGCGCCGTGCCCCGCGCGCACCGCGTCGTCGAGCAGCCGGCGTACCGGCTCCAGGAGCGAGGTGCTGACGCCGCCCTCGCGGCTCGCCGCCAGCAGGTTGCCGAACGCCGCGGCCTGCATGCCCACGGCGGATCCGTCGGCGGCGTGGTCGCCCGAGTCGACGCCCCGGGCCAGCGCCGGCAGCGCGCCCAGCATCGCGGTCAGCCAGTCGGTCGCCAACGGGGTGAACCCGGTGGCCGGCACGCCCGCCGCGCGGATCATCGCGACCGCGTGCAGGTAGCCGCCGAACATCCCGTACATGGCGGCGAGCAGGGCCAGGTCGTGCAGGGCGGCCGCGCCGGGGTCGGCGCCGAGCCAGTGGGCCGCGCCGAACGCGGCCAGCGTCTCCCGGCCGGCCCGGAAGACGTCCTCCGGGCCGCTGTAGAGGATCAGCGCGCCGGGCTGCCCGATCATGGCCGGCACCGCCATGATCCCGCCGTCGAGGTGGTCCGCACCGTGCGAGGTCGCCCACTCGGCCAGCCGCCGCGCCTGCTCCGGCGTGCCGTTGGTGAGGTTGACCAGGGTGCGGCCGGCGAGCACCGGGGCCACCAGCGCGAGCACCTGCCGGGTGACCTCATCGTCGAGCAGGCAGACCACCACGAGGTCGCCGGCGGCGACCGCCTCGGCGGCCGTACCCGCCTCGGTGGCGCCGGCCGCGGTCAGCGCCGCCGCCCGGCCCGGGGTCCGGTTCCACACAGTGGTCGGGTGGCCGGCGGCGACCAGCGCGCCGGCCAACGCCCGGCCCATCGCGCCGAGCCCGAGCACGGTCACCGGTCGACGTGCCGGGACGCTCACCCGGCCGCCTCCTCGTACGTCCGGGTCAGCCGGGAGAAGTCGTCGTCGCCGTGCCCGGCCCGGATCGCCCGCCCGGCGACGGCGTGTGCGGCCCGGAGCACGCTGGCGTCGATGCCGTGCCCCTCGGCGGCGTCGATGATGTGCGCCATCCCCGCGGCGGCGGAGGCGACGCTGGAGACGTCCGCGACGTGGTCGTCGGCGTCCAACCGCCGGGCCAGGTCGTCGATCAGGTCGGGCAGCAGGCCGCCGATGCCCCGGGCGTACGGGGCGAGCTCGGCCGCCCGGATCTTCTCGGCCCGGGCCAGCGCGAACGCGTGCGCGATCCCGCTCATCGCCGTCCAGAAGACGTCGAGCAGGGCGACGTCGTAGCCGGCGGCCCGGGCCGGGTCCGCGCCGAGCCACCGGGCTTCGCCGCCCAGGTCGGCCAGGGTCGCCCGGTGGGCGTGCCAGGTCTGCTCCGGTCCGCTGTAGAGCACCAGCGCGGCCGGCCCCCCGATGGTCGGCGCGGGCGTCATGATCGCCCCGTCCAGGTAGTCGATGCCGTGCCCGGCGGCCCAGTCGGCCATCGCCCGGGCCCGCTGCGGGGTGTCCGCGGTGAGGTTCACCAGGGTGCGGCCGCGCAGCGCGGCGGCGGCCGGCTCGACGATGGCCCGGGCGGCGGCGTAGTCGACGACGCAGGCGAGCACCAGCGGGCTGGCCCGGACCGCCTCCTCGACGCTGGCCGCGCGGCGTGCGCCGCGCTCGACCAGCTGATCGGTCCGGGCGGCCGTCCGGTTCCAGACGGTGGTGGGATGGCCCGCCGTGAGCAGCGCGCCGGCCAGCGCGCGGCCCATCGGCCCGAGCCCCAGCACGGTCACCGGGGCGGGGGAGTGTTCGGTCATGGATCCGCTCCTCGCAGGGATCAGGGAAGGGGTGGAGGCGCCGGATCGGGGCTCTTGCGCGTCCCGCCGGGCAGTCCCATCCTGGGTGCGGTACGTGCGAAGCGACAAGTACCTACTATTTACTCAGGTACCTACCTTTTGGTAAGTAGGGGAGGGGTGAGGTGAAGAAGCGGACCTACTCGTGCGGCCTCGACGCCGCCGTGGACGTGGTGGGTGGCAAGTGGAAGGCGCTGATCCTGTGGGAGCTGCACCACGGGCCGCGCCGCTTCGCCGAGGTGCGGCGCGGGGTCTCCGGCATCAGCGAGAAGATGCTGATCCAGCAGCTGCGCGAGATGGAGGCGTACGGCCTCGTGCACCGCGAGGTCTACCGGCAGGTGCCGCCCAAGGTGGAATACTCGCTGACCGCCTTCGGTGCGTCGCTGAACGAGGCGCTGATCCCGCTCGGCGAGTGGGGTGAGCGGCACATGGCGACGATCGAGGCGATCCCGCGGGACCAGCCGTCCGAAAAGCGTTCGGAGGCCGCCGGGCCGGTTGGCTAGGGTCGGCCGGTGACAGAGATCAGAACCCGGCGGCTGCTGCTGCGCGACTGGCAGGAGTCCGACCTCGCGCCCTGGGCCGCGATGAACGCCGACCCCGAGGTCCGCGAGCACCTGGGTCCGCTGCTCACCCCGGAGCAGGCCACCGCCTCCGCCCGGCGGTTCCAGGCCGACCTGGCCCGCGACGGCTTCGGCTTCTGGGCGGTGGAGGTCCGCGACACCGGCGAGTTCATCGGCTTCGCCGGGCTCGACCGGGTCGACCCCGGCATGCCGTTCACCGGGGTCGAGGCGGGCTGGCGGCTGGCCCGCGCCGCCTGGGGCCACGGCTACGCCACCGAGGCGGCCCGCGCCGTGCTGGCGTTCGGCTTCGACACCATCGGGCTGGCCGAGATCCTCGCCGTCACCACCGCCACCAACCTGCGCTCGCAAGCGGTGATGGGCCGCCTCGGGATGACCACCGACCCGGCCGACGACTTCGACGACCCGAGCGTCCCGGCCGGCCCGCTGCGCCGCAGCGTGCTCTACCGCAAGCGCCCCGACCGCTGATCGCCGCCCCGACTCAGCCGCGTTTGCGGGCCTGGAGGGTGTAGGTCTGCGGCAGCCGCCACGGCCGGTCCCGCAGCCGGTGCTCGCCATGCCCGTCGCGGACCGTCTGACCCGGCAGGGCGTCCCACGGCGCGCTGTCGTGCTCGGTCAGCATGGTCAGGTCGAGGCCCGCGTCGAGCAGCGCGGTCACCACCTCACCCAGCCCGTGGTTCCACTCGTACGACAGGGTGTGGGTGAACGTCACGTCGGTCTCGACGTACGTGCCGGGCTCGTCCCACGCCGTCGGTTCCGGCCGTTCGAAGTACGGGTGCTCGACCGCCAGCAGGCCGTCCGGCCGGGGATCGGCCAGCGCCCAGAGCATCGGGTGGCCCTCCCGCAGGAACAGCCGCCCGCCGGGGCGCAGCAACGCGGCGACGACCTCGGCCCAGCGGCGGATCTCCGGCAGCCAGCACAGCGCGCCGACGCCGGTGTAGACCAGGTCGAATTCGGCCTCGCCGAGCGCCTGCGGGGCGTCGTACACGTCCGCCTGCACGAAGTCGACCGCCGCGCCGGTGCGCTCGGCCAGCCGGCGGGCCTGCACCAGCGACGCGCCGGAGAAGTCCAGGCCGGTCATCCGGGCGCCGAGGCGGTGCAGCGAAACGGTGTCGGTGCCGATGTGGCACTGCAGGTGCACCCCGCGCAGCCCGGACACGTCGCCGAGCCGGGGCAGGTCGAACCGCACCACCTCGCTGAGGTGCTCGGGATCGGCGACGAAGCGTTCCACGCCGTACTCCGGTGACGCGGCGTGGGCGGGGGCCCGCTCGTCCCAGGTGACCCGGTTGACCGTCCGATGGTCGTTCACCGCCAGACCGTCGCACACCCGCCCGCCCCCGGCCAACGGGGTTTCGCCACCGAGCGGAACGGCGACCAACGCGGCGCCGTCCGCGGCCCGAGAAATGCGGAGGCCCTGCCTCCCCACCGCTGGTAGGTTGGCCCGCCGTGACCAGGAACGCGGGGGAGAGCCTGGGGGCGCGGTTCGCCAAGCTCTGGGCGGCGAGCACGATGTCCGCACTCGGCAGCGGCCTGGCCACCGTCGCCGCCCCGCTGTTCGTCGCCTCCCGCACCGACGACCCGCTGGTCGTCGCCGCCGCGTCCGGGGTGGCCTGGCTGCCCTGGCTGCTCTTCGCGCTACCCGGCGGCGTGCTGGTCGACCGGGTCGACCGCCGTCGGCTGATGATCGTCATCGACTGGGTACGGGTCGCCGCGCTGGCCGTGCTGGCGGCGGCCATCATGACCGACCGGGCCGGGGTGGCGCTGCTGTACGCCGTCCTCTTCGTGGTCAACACCGGCGAGATCGTGTTCCGCGCGGCCAGCCAGGCGATGGTGCCCGCGGTGGTGCCCCGCGACCTGCTGGAGCGGGCCAACGGCTGGCTCAGCGGCGGCAGCATGCTGATGCACGGGATGCTCGCCGGCCCGCTCGGCGGGTTCCTGTTCGTGCTGGCCGCGAGCAGCCCGTTCCTGGCCAACGCCGTCACGTACGCGCTGAGCGCGGTGCTGCTCGCCCTGATCGCCGGCAGCTACCGGGCCGGCCCGGCGAGCGTCGGCGGCGCGACGGCCCGCTCGGTGCGCGCCGACATCGACGAGGGCTTCCGGTGGCTGGCCGGGCAACGCCTGCTGCGCACCATGACCGTCCTGATCGGACTGCTCAACCTCACCCTGACCGCCGCGATCGCGGTGCTGGTGCTGCTCGCCGCCGAGCGGCTGCACCTCGGGTCGGTCGGCTACGGCGCCCTGTTCACCTGCATGGCCGTCGGCGGTGTGCTCGGCGCCGCGGTCGGCGACCGCCTGATCGCCCGGATCGGCGCCACCTGGACCATCCGGGTCGGCCTGCTGGTCGAGGCGGGGCTGCACCTGGCCCTGGCCGCCTCGCGCAGCGCGGCGGTGGTCGGGTTCGCGCTGTTCGCCTTCGGCGTGCACGGCGCGCTGTGGAACATCGTCGCCAACTCGCTGCGCCAGCGGCTCACCCCGACCGCGTTGCAGGGCCGGGTGGGCAGCACCACCCTGTTCATCGCCGCCGGCGGCAACTGCCTCGGCGCGCTGCTCGGCGGGGCGGTCGCGGCGACCTTCGGGCTGACGGTGCCGTACTGGATCGGATTCGTGGTGGCGGTCGGCGTGTCCGCCGCGACCTGGCGGGTCTTCGACCGGGCCACCGTCGCCCGGGCGTACGCCGCGCCCGCGCCCGACCAGCCCGCCGCACCCGCGCCCGGTCAGCCCGCCGCGTCCGACCGGCCCGCCGACGAGGGGGCCGCGGCCAGCCCGGTCGCCTGACGAGCGGGCGGCTCAGGCCGGGTCGGCCGGCGCGGCGAGGTGCGAGGAACGCCACCAGGCCAGCGTGGCCACCACGGCGACCGCACCGCTGAACAGGAACGGCGCCTCGACGCCCGCCCGGGCGGCGAGCGCGCCGCCGGCCAGCGTGCCCAGCGCCGTGCAGCCGAAGGTGAGCATCCGCGAGGCGGCGACCACCCGGCCGAGTAGGCCCTCGGGTACGAGGCGGTGCCGGATCGACAGCGCGGCGACGTTGAGCACCGCGAACGACGCGCTGGTGGTGACGACGACGGCCACGGCGGCGACCCGGTGCGGTGCCACCACCAGCAGCAGCGGCACGCCGGCCGTCGTGGCCAGGGACCAGGTCAGCACGTGCCGGTGCCGGAACCGGGCGATCAACCGGTCGGCGGCGAACGATCCGGCGAGCCCGCCGGCCGCGCCGGTCGCCAGCAGCAGGCCGAAGCCGAGCGCGCCGAGGCCGAGGCTTTCCCGCGCGTACAGCACGAAGATCGCGAACCAGGCGCTGTCCGCGGCGGCTACGGCCGCGCCCACCACGACCAACGTCCGCAGCAGGGGTTGCCGCACCAGCCAACGGAGCCCGGCCAACGCCCCGCCCCGTACCGCCGCCGGTCCGGTGGTGCTAACCCCCGCGTCGGCGGCACGTGGGTCCCGGCCGGGGCGGGCCAGGCTCAGCGGCAGGGACAGCACGAGCATGACCGCCAGGGCGAGCGCCGCGCCGTTGACCGCGAACGGCAGCGCGGCGCCGACGACGAAGAGCAGCGCGCCCACCGGCGGGCCGAGGAATTCGTTGCCCACGATCTCGCCGGCGACCAGGCGGCCGTTCGCCTTCTCCAACTGCGCGTCGGTCACCAGGCGGGGCACCGCCGTCTGGGCGGCGGTGTCGCGCAGGGTCTCGCCCACGCCGAGCAGGAACGCGGCGGCGATCACCAGCGGGATCGAGGCCCGGCCGGTCGCCACGGCCGCGGCCAGCACCGCCAGGACCACCACCCGGCCGGCGTCGGCGGCGGCGATGACGGTACGCGCGCCGCGCCGGTCGGCCAGCGCGCCGGCGAGCAGACCCGCGACGAGCCAGGGCAGGAACTGCGCCGCGGCGACCCCGGCCACCGCCACCGGGTCGTCGCTCAGCGCGGCGGCCAGCAGGGGAACGCCGCCACCCGGATGCCGTCACCCAGGTTGGCCAACGCGGCGGCGCCCCAGAAGGTCCAGAACGGGCGCCCCAGCGACCGGGACCGCTCCACCATGTTGGCCACCGTAGTCGAGCCACCGCCGTCCCGTGGTTCCGCCTGGCCTGGTCCGCCGCGGCTCGGCCCCGTCGGCGTGGGGCGGGCCGTTGCCCAGCCGGGCCCGCGCCCTAGGCTGCCCGGATGACCCGGTCGACGCTGATCCTGCTGTCCGGCCCGGTCGTGGTGGCCGCCGCGGGTGCCGCCACCGGCGCGCTGCTCGGGTACGGCTTCGCGTTCGCCTGGGTGGTGCACTTCGGGCTGATGGCCTGGATCGCCGCCTGGGTGGACGCCGCCCGGCCGGGGCTGGGCGGCGACCACTGGCGGATCCGCCGGTGGGAGCCGGGGCTGTACCGACGGCTGGGGGTCGGGGCGTACCGGCGACTGCTGCGCCGGGTCGGCTGGGAACGGCTGATGGGGCACTCCTTCGCCGGCACCCGCGCCGCCCTGCCGGCGCTCGACCTGCGCGCCCGGCGGTCCGAGTTCGGGCACTCGGTGCTCGCCGTCGTCGCCCTCGGGCTGGCCGGGGCGGCGGCCCTGCTCGGGGCGGGCCCGGCCGCCGGTTGGTTGGCCGGGCTGACCGTGCCGCTGCACGGCTACCCGATCGTGCTCCAGCGGGCGCTGCGGGCCCGGATCCACTGGGTCACGGCGACCACTGCACGGGCCCGGGGAACTGTGTGACACCGTGACCGGGTGAACTCCGCACCGGTCGACGTCGACCTCGCCCTCGTCGGCGGTGGCGGCGCCGCGTCCCTGGTGCTCGCCGCGCTCGACCGGCACGGGGTGCGGGACCTGCGGGTCGCCGTGGTCGACCCGGTGCACCGGCGCGGCCAGGATCGCACCTGGGCGTTCTGGGACCGCCCGAGCAACGATCTCGACCCGGTGCTGAGCGCGAGCTGGCGGCAGGTCGAGGTGGTCACCGCGCGGCGCCGCCGGGTGCTCGACCTCGCCCCGCTGCGGTACGCCATGCTCCGCTCCGGCCCGGTCTACGACCGGGCTGCCGCCGCCGAGCGGCGCCTCGGGGTGACCCGGGTCGTGGCCGCCGCCGACGCCCTCGACGACGACGGCGATCGGGTGCTGGTCCGCGCCGGCGACGCCGCCGTGGTCCGGGCGTCCTGGGTGCTGGACTCCCGGCCCCGCCCGCCGCGCCGGCCCGGGCGCACCAACTGGCTCCAGCACTTCCGGGGCTGGTGGTTGGCCTCGGACACGCCGGTGTTCGACGCCGACCGCGCGGTGCTGATGGACTTCCGCACCCCGCAGCCGGCCCGGGGCGTCTCGTTCGGCTACGTGCTGCCGGTGAGCGACCGCTACGCCCTGGTGGAGTACACCGAGTTCTCGCCCGCGCCGCTCACCGACGCCGGCTACGACGCGGCCCTGATCGGCTACCGCGACCTGCTCGGCCTCGACCCGGCCCGGCTGACCGTCCGGGAGGTGGAGGACGGGGTGATCCCGATGACCGACGCGCCGTTCGACGCCCACCCGTCACCCCGGGTGGTCCGCCTCGGCACGGCCGGCGGCGCGACCCGCCCCTCCACCGGCTTCACCTTCTCCGCCATGCGCCGGCAGGCCGACCAGGTGGCTTCGGCCCTGGCGGCCGGGCGGCCACCGGTGCCGGCGCCCGCGTACCCCCGACGGCACCTGTGGATGGACGCTGTCGCGCTGCGCGCGCTGGACCGGGGCGCGGTGAGCGGTCCGGACTTCTTCGACCGGCTCTTCGACCGCAATCCCGCCGAGCGGGTGCTGCGCTTCCTCGACGGCGCCACCAGCCCGGTCGAGGAGTTGGCGGTGATGAGCTCCACCCGCCTGCCACCGATGGTGGCCGCCACGGCGGGCGACGCCGCCGACCGGCTGCGCGCCCGGCTCGTCCGTGGCCGGCGGAGCCGTTAGGCCGGCGATCCAACCGGCGGGCGGGCGTGGAATCAGACGCCGGACGCGCTGCCGTCGGCCAGCTCGCGCAGCCGCTCACCGTCGAGTCGCAGTACGTCGATCTCGTCCAGCGAGCGGGCCCGCAGCCGGCGGTAGAACCGCAGCGCCGGGTCGTTGGTGCGCAGCACCCACCACTCCAGCCGGGCGCAGCCCCGCGCCACGGCCAGCGCGGCCAGATGGGCGAGCAGCGCCCGGCCGACCCCGCCGCCGCGCTGCTCGGGCCGGACGTACAGGTCCTCCAGGTGGATGCCGGGGCGGCCGAGCACCGTGCTGTAGGTGGGGTAGAACAGCGCGAACCCGACCGGCTCGTCGTCGACGGTGGCCACCACCGCCTCCGCCACCGGGCGCGGCCCGAACAGCGCCCGGGCCACGTCCGCCGGCTCGGCGCGGACCTCGCCCGGGAAGTCCTCCGCCTCGGCCAGCTCCACGATGAACCGGTGCAGCGTGTCGGCGTCGCCCGGCTCGGCCGGCCGGATCACCGTGCGGCCGGCGCGCCCCACCTCGTCGACGGTCGTGCGTGCCTCGGCCCGCAGGCCGTCCCCGATCACTGTCACGGTTACCCAGCCTGCCAGAAGGCCGCCGCGCGGGGCGCGGGCTTTTCACCCGGCGGGACGGTGGCGGTTCCGCCGCCGCCGGTCAGTCGGTGAGCAGCCGCTCCCGCAGCTGGGTGATCGTCTTCTCGGACACGCCGAGCCGGTCGGTGACGTAACCGTGCACCGAGCCGTGCGCCGCGCGCAGGTCGGCCAGCACGAGTTCGATGATCTCGGCCGGAGCCCGGCCGTAGCCGGGCCAGAGCAGGGTGCGGCCCGGGTGGGCGGCCCGCCAGTCGGCCACCAACCGCTCGGTGGCCAGCTCGGTCAGCGCGAAGTCGGCGACGATCTGCTCGTCGTCGACGCCGAGCAGGGTGAGCAGCAGGGCGGCCAGCAGGCCGGTGCGGTCCTTTCCGGAGGCACAGTGGAAGACCAACGGTCCGTCGGATTCGGCAACCACCTCCAGCGCCTCCCGCAGCTCGGCCGCGCCGTCCTCGGCCACCTCGGCGTAGCGGTCGGCGAGGTAGCGCCACGGGTCGACCGTCGGGTCGATGGTGGCCTGGTCGTACGGGCGGTGCTCGATGCTCAGGTTGTGCCAGGCCAGGCCCTCGTGGTGCGGCACCCGCCCGCGCGCCTCGATCTCCCACGGGTAGCGCAGGTCGATCACGGTACGCACGCCGAGCTCCCGGAACCGGGCCAGGTCGGCTCCGGCCAGCTTGCCCAGCGAATCCGAGCGGTAGAGCTGACCCCACCGCACGGTGCGGCCGTCGTCGGTGCGGTAGCCGCCCAGGTCGCGGAAGTTGTGCAGGCGCTCGAAGGTGATGTGTCGTTCCACCGGCCGACGGTAGCTGACGCCGCGTGGCGGATACCCGAGCAGTCGGTCCGGGACCGGCGCCGGGTAGGTTGCCGGCATGGTGGAGCCGACGACCGGCAGGGTCGTGCAGATCTGGACCGACGGTGCGTGCAGTGGCAATCCCGGCCCGGGCGGCTGGGGCGTGCTGCTGCGCTACGGCAGCCACGAGCGGGAGATCTGCGGTGGCGAGGCCGCCCCGACCACCAACAACCGGATGGAGCTGATGGCCGCCATCCAGGCGCTGGAGAGCCTGACCCGCCCGGTCGCGGTGGAACTGCACACCGACAGCACCTACGTGCGCAACGGCATCACCAGCTGGCTCGCCTCGTGGAAGCGCAACGGCTGGCTGACCGCGGCCAAGCAGCCGGTCAAGAACGCCGACCTGTGGCAGCGGCTGGAGGCGGCGTGCGCCCGGCACCGGGTCACGTGGCTCTGGGTGAAGGGGCACAACGGACACCCGGAGAACGAGCGGGCGGACGCACTGGCGAACCGGGGGATGACCGAGGCCCGCGCCGCCGCAGTGTCCGCCGGCCGCTGACCCCGGCGCCGTCGGGGCTCGGCGCGTACCGGCTGGCCGGCGCCGGTGGCGCGGCTGGTCAGCGGGTCGCGTCCGGGTGGCCGGGCATGGTCGAACCGCCGCTGCTGGTGCCCGACGCCCCGCCCGCCACCCCGGAGCCGTCGTCCTCGGTGACGATGTCCGGCTTGAGCTCGGTGTCGTCCGGCGCCGGGACGTCGGTGTCCGCCCCGACCTGGACCAGTCGGGCCTGGCCGGCCTCGTCCTCGGCGTGCTCCGGGTCGACCGGCTGTACGCCCTGGCGTGTCCGAAATCCCACCATCGCCTCCCCGCTCGTGCCGTCGGTCAGCCGGCTACCCGACCGTCCGGCACCGAAACGTCGCGCTCCGGCACCGGCGGGCCAGCGGGCGTCGCGTCCGGCGCGGCGGGCAGCCACCGGCGGCGGGTGAGCGCGACCGCGACGGCGATCGCCAGCGCCCCGGAGACGATCAGGAAGGCCGGCGTGGTGCCGAACCGGTCACTGACCGCGCCGCTGCTGGCCGCGCCGAGAGCGGTGCCGAGCTGACCGACGGTCTGCAACCAGCCGTACGCCTCGGCGGTGTGCGGGGCCGGGGCGGCGCGGGCCATCAGCCCGTCGGTGACGGCGAGCCACGGGGCGAGGGCGAGCCCGAAGACGGCGAGGGCGACCGCCATCTGCGGCACGGTACGCGGCCAGGGCAGCGCCGCCGAGGTGAGCGCCATGGTGGCCAGCAGCGCCAGGTAGGCGCGACGCGGGTCGCCCAACCGGCCGCGCCGGGCGAGCACCAGACCGCCGGCCAGGCTGCCCACCGACCAGACGGTGATCAGCACGCCGGCCTGGTTCGGGTGCCCGGCGCCGGCGGCGAACGCCGGGACCAGGACCCACATGGCACCCATGCACGTCGCGTAGCCCAGGTGCACGCCGAGCAGGGTGCGTACGGTGCGTCGGGTGGCCGGGCGGGCGGGCCGGTCGGCCGCGCCGGCGGCGTCCCGGCGGGGAACGACGAGGGCGTTGCCGACGAGGGCGAGGCTGCCGACGGCGGCGAAGGCGAGCATCGCCCCGGCGGGGCCGGTCAGCAGCAGGCTCAGCGTCACCGCGAGCGGGCCGCCGACGTAGAGCAGTTCCTGCCCGACCGCGTTGACGGCGTACGCGCGGGTCAGTGCCGTCGCGGGCACCAGCCGTGGCAGCAGCGACCGGCCGCTGCTCAGCGCCGGCGGGGTGGCCAACCCGGCGGCCGCGGCCAGCGCCACGAAGGCGGCCGGGCGGGTGCTCAGCGCCAGCCCGGACAGGGCCGCGAGGTGGGCGAGGCCGGAGCCGAGCAGCACCACCCGGTCGCCGAGGCGGGGCAGCAGCCGGCCGTAGAGGGGTGCGGACACCGCCAGGCCGAGCCCGCAGGCGGCGCTCGCGGCGCCGGCGGCGGCGAAGCTGCCGGTGTTGTGGTGACCGAGCAGCACCACGAGCAACTGTCGCATCGCGACCGGAAGCTGCGCGAGGTTCATCAGCACGATGACCGCGACCGCCCGACCGGGTAGATTCATGACTTATGAATCTACCCGGGGACGCCACCGCGAACCTCCTCGGCGCTCTGGCGCTCGCCGTGAACTCCCGGATGCGGGCCGCGGTCGTCGACGCGGCCGGCGCCGGCGGGGCGCTGGCCGAGGCGGTGGTGGTCATCAAGGACCAGCCCGGCGTGACCGCCGAGTGGTTGGGCGGGGTGCTCGGGCTCACCCAGCCCGGCGCGGCGCACCTGGTCCGTCGCCTGGTCGAGCAGGGCTGGGTGCAGCGGCGACCCGGCGCGGACGCGCGCAGCCGCGCGCTGCACCTGACCCCGGCCGGCCGGCGCGCCGCCGGGGAGATCCTGCGGGCCCGGCAGCGGACGCTCACCGACCTGGTGGCCCGGCTCAGCGATCCCCAGCGCCGGCAGCTCACGGAGATCGCCGGCGGGCTGCTGCGCTGCGCGCCGGGGGACCGGCAGGAACTGGCCCGGCTGTGCCGGCTCTGCGATCGCTCCCGCTGCCCGGCCTGCCCGGTGCACGACAGCTACCGGCACCCACCCGCGCCGGCTGACGGCGCCGAACCGGTCGCCTGACGACCCGCCTGTCGACGACGGGACCACCGCCTGGGTGGCGGGCGGATCGTCGCCCGTCTGGGTGGCTGGGGGCCGCCGCGCCTGGTGGCGGACGGACCGTCGCGCGGGTGGCGGAGGGACCGCCCGGCCGGGCGCGGCGGGGATGGGCTCAGCGCGTGTCCGAGGTGCGCGCCCGGGCCACGACCGCTGCTCAGCGCCGCCGGGCGGTGCGGGCCGGGCGGGCGCCGGGCGCCCGGCGTACCGGGGTGAGTGGCAGCGCCGACCAGTGCGCCGGCCGGACCAGCGTCGCCGGCAGCCCGGTGTGCCGGTCGCCGCGGGCCGCGTCGAGCTGGGACTGGTGCAGGAAGAGGCTGCCGGACAGGTCCGCCCCGCGCAGGTCGGCGCCGCGCAGGTCCGCGCCGGTCAGGTCGGCCAGGCGCAGGTCCACCCCGCGCAGGTCCGCACCGATCAGCAGCGCGCCGCGCAGGTTGGCCGCGCGCAGGTCGGCCCGGCGCAGGTCGGCTCCGAACAGCCGGGCGCCCCGGTGGTCGGGGCCGGGTCGCCCGGCCCGGCCCCGCACCAGATCGCCGGTGCGCGACAGCAACGCGTTGACCCGCCCCCGGTACGCGTCGACGTCCAGCCCGAGCAGCGTCTCCGGGTCGGCGTTGGTCAGCCGGGTGGTCTCGGCCAGGGCGGCGGCCAGCTCGTCGGGCAGCGGCCGCGGCGGGCGCAGCGCGACCGCCTGGGTCAGGTACCAGAGCAGCTCGTACAGCGGCCGCATCACGGCGAACGTGTCGAACATCCGGGCCGCCGTCTCCGGAGCCTGCCGCCAGTCCCGCCCGCCGAACGTCACCCGGGACACCTGCTGCCCGGCCCCGAAGCAGTCGAAGACCGTGCAGCCCGGGAAGCCCCGCTCGCGCAGCTGGGTGTGGATGCCGCAGCGGAAGTCCGACGCCAGGTGCCGGCAGGGCTGGCCGGCCGGCTTGTCGACGGCGAAGTCGGCGGACGCGGCGAAGGCCGGCGCGACGCAGCAGAGCCCGAAGCAGCGGGCGCAGTCGGCGCGCGGCTCGCCGGCCGGCGACGGGGCCTGGGCGGTTTCCGACACGCTGACCGTTCTCCTGTCGATCCGGGACCTTCCCGCCCGGCGGCGGCGCGGGCGGACCCACCCATTGTCCCAGCCCCGCCGGTCAGCCCTCGGGCGGCTCGGCCGCGTGGGCGGCACGGGGCGCCGGGGTGCGGTCGTTAGCCCGGCGATGTGGCACCAGCCGCAGCACGGTGCGGGTGCCGTCGGCCCGGCCGTACTTCTGGTCGAAGAGCCGGGCCACCACCGGGGGCGGGACCGGGTCGTCGTCGGCCGGCTCCGCCAGCCCGAACACTCCCGGGGTACGCGCCGGCGGCCGGGCCCGCACGGTCAGCGGCCGGACCAGCTTGAACGCCTGGCAGTCCAGGTAGTGCTGCCCGTCCACCGTCACGTACGGCACCTGCATCTCGACCAGGTCGGAGTCCTCGTCCTGGAGGGTGACGGTGGTGGTCCAGTAGCGCTCCAGCGACGAGGTGGCCTGCTCGTGCTCCCACAGCTCCTCGAACCGGGCGTGCACGAACCCGCCCCACGGGCTGTCCATGTCCACCTCCAGCTGCGGGACGTTGAACGACAGCTTGCCGATCGGGAAGAACGAGATCAGCGCGTGCCCGTCCCACTGGTAGAGCTGGATCGAGGGGGAGGCGTCGTAGATGCGTACCTGGAACCGGCGGGCCAACTTCGGCCGCAGCCGGAGCGACTCCTGGAACGCGGCGAGGTGGCGCAGGTTGGCCCGGATCTGCCGGGGCACGTCCACCCGCTGCCGTTCCAGCTCCTCCGAGCGCTGCTGCGCGGCGGTGCAGTCCGGGTCGAGCAGCAGCAGCTGCACCTCGGCACCGGACTCCAGGGCCGCCTCGACCGCCCGCAGGGTCTCCGCCCGGTGCTGGTCCTCCAGCAGGATCGTCCAGGTGTCCAGGATCCGCACCCGGCGGCCGGTACGGCACAGCCGGTCGACGAACGCCTTCTGGTCGAAGCTGAGGTGCTCCTGCACCCGGGCCCGGCGGGCCTCCTCGAACAGCGGGTCGAAGATGACGTACGAGATCGCCGCGAGCACCACGCTGGCCCCGAGGTTGAGCAGCAGGTCACTGGCGAAGCCGGTGCTGCGCCAGGCGGCCAGCAGCATGACCGTGGCGACGACCAGCAGCCCGCCGCCGCCGACGAACGCCCGCCGCTGCCGGCCGGTGCGCCCGCGCCAGCGACGCCACCCGCCCGCCCCCGCCATCCGGCCCCCTCGGCGTCGCGCCGGTCGTGCCGGCCTGCGTGATCACCCGGAAAGCGGAGGATACGATGCCGGGAACCGCCCGCGCTGTCCCGTTCACGACCGGTCCGCTCTCTCCACCTGGCACCCGCCTCGCTGGCCGGTCGGGTGGCGCAGTGCGGCGCCCGCCCGGGGGCGGACGCCGCGCGACGTACAGGTCAGAAGGCGAACAGCGATCCGGTCTCGCGCAGCAGCGCGCAGCGGTTGCCGAAGGTCTTCACCCAGGACACCGGCTGGTCCTGCCAGAAGCCGAGCGCGCGGGCGGTGACCGGCGCGTACTCCAGGGTGCACGGCCCCGGCTCGGGGGTCATCGCGCCGAGGTCGCCGTCCACGGCCGCCACCGCCTGGCAGGCGGTCGTCGCCGCAGGGTGCGTCCCGCCGGCCGGGTCGCAGCGCAGCGCGGCGGCCCGCGGTTCGCCGTGCACGTGCGGCAGGACGGTCAGCAGCAGCACCGAGGTGGGCCGGTCGGGAGCGGCGTGCGCGGCGCGGGGGGTGGTCGCGGCGGTGAGCGCGCCGGTGGCCAGGACGGTCACCGCGAACAGGGCGGCGACCCGCTGGACGAAGGGCATGGTGGTCCTTCCGGTCGGGGCCCCGGGTAGGGGCCGGCGGTCGGCCCGGCCGTCGTGTGACCGGGCCCCCGACCACGCTAAGTGGACACTGTGAACCGGAATCATCACCAACTGTTACGAGGACTCGACCTGGCGCCAGTCGTCCGACCGCAGCGCGTTGGCCTGCGGGCCCATCGTCAGCATGCCGCCGTCCACCGGCCACGACGCACCGGTGACGTACGCGGCGGCGGGGGAGGCCAGCAGCGCGACCACCGCGGCCACCTCGCGGGCGTCGCCCGGCCGCCCCACCGGTACGCCCGGGCGTACCTGGGTGAACGGGTCGACGTCCTCCTGGCCGGTCATCGGGGTGGCGATCTCGCCGGGGGCGACCGCGTTGACGGTGATGCCGTCGGCGGCCAGTTCCTGCGCCATCACCTTGGTGAGCAGGCCGAGCCCGCCCTTCGCCGCGCAGTACGCCGCCGAGCCCACCCGCGGCGCGTGCTCGTGCACGCTGGTGATGTTGACGATCCGGCCGCCGCTGCCGTCCGCCCGCATCCGCCGGGCGGCCCGCTGTGAGCAGAGGAACGGCCCGTCCAGGTCGACCGCGAGCACCTCGCGCCACTGCTCCCAACCGGTGTCGACGAACGGCACGGAGGCGCCGGTGCCGGCGTTGTTGACCAGCACCCCGATCCCGCCGAGCCGGTCGGCCAGCTCGTCGATCACGGCGGCGGCGCCGGGCAGCCGGGTCAGGTCCAGCTCGGCGACCTCGCAGCGGCGCCCGGTGGCGCGCACCTCGGTGGCGGTCCGGTCGGCGCCCTCGGGGTCGCCGTACCAGGTGATGCCGATGTCGAATCCGGCCTCGGCGAGCGCCACCGCGCAGGCCTTGCCGATGCCGGAGTCGGCGCCGGTGACGACGGCGATCCGCGGGTAGTTCTCGTAGCGAGCTGGCATGCCCGGCGCAATACCCGTCGCATGCGAATACAACCATCCGTCGAGGTCGGTCCAGGCAGGGGATTGCCGGCGACCGATCGCTCTGACATCCTCCAGCGTGGACGCTGCCAGTGACGGTCGCCAATCCGGTGCCGCGCGGCGGCGACGCCTTCTCGTGCCGGAGGGACCCTCGTGAAGCGCAGACGTCGCCATCTCTTCGCAGGACTAGCGGTCGCCGCCCTGGTGGCGTCGACGGGTGCCGCCGGCATCCACTTCACCGGCGCCGAGGTGCCGGCCGCCGCGGCGGTGGGCGACGGCGAGATGCCGGGCGCCACCGGCGCCCACCTCGACCGGCTGCGCCAGGCGGTGCCCGGCAGCGACGGGATGTCGCCCGAGGGGCCGGGCAACGCCGCCCAGCAGGAGTTCCTGGAGCGCGCCTTCCCGGCCGACTCGATCAGCATCGCCCAGGTCGATCGCTCGAAGGCCGCGTACGCCGCCGCCGAGCGGCGCCTGCGCGGCGGGCAGCGGTGGACCAATGTCGGGCCCAGCGAGGCGCTCTACCCGTTCACCGAGTTCCGCAACGCCTACAACTACGTGCCGAACGAGTACGTCGCCGGCGGGCGGGTCACCTCCATCGACATCGCCCCGGACTGCAACGCGCTGCTCTGCCGGGCCTACGTGACCCCGGCCGGCGGCGGCGTCTGGGGCACCCTGAACGTGCTCGCCCCCGAGCCGAAGTGGTTCTACCTCGGCGGGCCGCTGGGCATCAACGCCGCCGGCTCGGTGAAGATCGACCGTAACGACAAGACGGGCCTGACCATCTACGTCGGCACCGGCGAGGCGAACACCTGCGGCTCCGGCTGCGTCGCCGGCGTCGGCCTGTACAAGTCGACCAACGGCGGCCTGACCTGGCAGGGCCCGCTCGGCAAGGACGTGCTCGCCGGCAAGGGCCTCGCCGAGATCACCATCGTCCCGGGTCAACCGAAGACGCTCTACGTCGCCACCACCATCGCGTTGCGCGGCATGTCCAGCTCCTGCTGCACCGGCGTCACCCGGCCGGTGCCGGACGCCGCCAAGTGGGGCCTGTACAAGTCCACCGACGGCGGCAAGAGCTGGCGGTTCATCCACAACGGCTCGGCCGACGCGACCCAGTGCACCGGCAGCGCCGCGGAATACAACAACACCGCCGCCTGCTCGCCGCGTGGGGTCCGCTACGTCAAGCTCGACCCGCGCGACTCGAACATCGTCTACGCCTCCTCGTACGCCCGCGGGGTGTGGCGCTCGCCGGACGGCGGCGCCACCTGGACGCAGATCAAGCCCTCCCTCAACGCCGCGGTCTTCCAGACCCGGGCCGCGATCGACGTGACCGCGCTGCCCGGCGGCAAGACCCGGATGTACGTCTACGAGGGCAACCTCGGCAACCCCTACTCGCGGCTGTTCCGCAGCGACGACGTGGCCACCGGGGCGCCCACCTTCACCGACCTGACCAGCGCCAACCCGGCCGACCCGGGCTTCGCCACCTACAACCAGTGCACCGGCCAGTGCTGGTACGACGTGTTCGTGCACACCCCGGCCGGGCACCCGGACATCGTCTACACCGGCGGCTCCTACGTCTACGGCGAGACGGTGGCGCACAAGCGGGCGGTGGTGCTCTCCACCGACGCCGGGGTCAGCGGCACCGACATGACCTACGACGGCACCGACGAGCTGCACCCCAACGGCCTGCACCCCGACCAGCACGCGCTGGTCACCAACCCGCGCAACCCGTACCAGTTCTTCGAGGCCAACGACGGCGGCGTGATGCGCTCCAGCGGCCAGTTCGTGGACCGCTCGGCCTGGTGCGACAACCCGGACCGCAACCTGACCACCCAGGCGCAGAAGGACCGCTGCCGGCAGATGCTCTCCCGGATCCCGTCGAAGCTGGACGGCATCAACAAGGGCATGAACACCCTGCAGTTCATCAGCCTCTCGGTCAGCCCGCACGACCACCGGATGCTGCAGGGCGGCACCCAGGACAACGGCACCTGGGAGAACAAGGGCCAGCGCGCCCGCTGGGTGAACACGATGATCGGTGACGGCGGGGCGTCCGGCTTCGACGTCGGCCGGCCGGAGTTCCGGTTCCACACCTTCTACGACGCCACCCCCGAGGTGAACTTCAACAACGGCGACATCGGTAGCTGGATCTCCATCTACGACGGCGTCTTCGGCCAGGCCGGCACGCTCTTCTACGCACCGGTGATCAGCGACCCGAAGGTCAGCGGGACGATGTTCGCCGGCACCGCCCGCTCGGTGTACCGCACCAAGACCTTCGGCCTGGGTGACCGGACGATGGAGGAGGCCAACCGGATCTGCAACAGCTGGACCGGCACCTTCGAGGCCCGGTGCGGCGACTGGGAGCAGCTCGGCGCGGTCGCGCTGACCGACGCCGCCTGGGGCGACCGGGCCGGCGGCGCCGTCTCGGTGGTCCAGCGGGTCGCCAGCGACTCCTCGACGGCGTACGCGGCCACCAGCACCGGCCGGGTGTTCGTCACCCGCAACGCCGACGCCGAGCCGGCCGCCGCGGTGACCTGGACCCGGATCGACACCGCCAGCACGCCGAACCGCTTCGTGACCAGCATCCACGTCGACCCGGCCGACCCGGCCCGGGCGTGGATCTCCTACAGCGGGTTCAACTCGAACACCCCGGCCACCGTCGGGCACGCGTTCGAGGTGCGACTGGCCGGCACCGGGGCGACCTGGGCCGACCGCTCGTACGACTTCGGCGACCAGCCGATCACCGACCTGGTCCGCGACGACGTCACCGGCGACCTGTACGCGGCCACCGACTTCGGTGTGCTGCGGCTGGCCAAGGGGACGACGAGCTGGGTCAAGGCGGCCGGCGGGATGCCGAACGTGGAGGTCGCCGGGCTCACCATCGTGCCGGGCAAGCGGATCCTCTACGCCGCCTCGCACGGGCTCGGCGCCTGGCAGCTCCCCCTGCGGTAGGCGAACATCGGCACCAACCGGGTGAGGGGCCGCGCGAGCGGCCCCTCACCGCTGCCCGAGCGGGCCGCGCGCGTCTGGCGCACCCTCGGCGCGGCCTTCGTGATCCTCGTCTTCGTCCCGCCGCTGCTGCTGCTGGTCTCCGGCTCGCTCACCGAGCCCGGCCTGCCGCCCCCGCCGACGCCGCAGCTGGTGCCGGAGCCGGTCTCCACCACCGGTTACCAGCAGGCGGTGGAGCTCGGCGGGCTGCTGCGCGCGTCGTTGAACTCGGTGCTGGTGGCGGTCGTCGCCGTGCCGCTGAGCGTGCTGGTCGCCGCCCTGGCCGGGTTCGCGCTGGCCCGGGTCGCGCCACGCGTCACCGCCACCGTGGTCGCGGCCTCCCTGGTCGCGCTGATGGTGCCGGCCACCGCGCTGCTGGTGCCCCGGTTCGCGATCTTCCGGACGCTCGGGCTGACCGATACCCTGGTGCCGTTGATCGCGCCGGCGCTGGTGGGCACCTCACCGCTCTACGTCCTGGTCTACTACCTGGCCTTCCGGGCCCTGCCGGCCGACCTCTACGACGCCTGCCTGGTGGAGGATCTCTCCCCGATGCGCATCTGGTGGCGGGTCGCCCTCCCGCTGGTCCGCCCGGTCACCGCCGCGCTCACCGCGCTCACCTTCGTGCTCACCTGGTCGAACTTCCTCGACCCGCTGGTCTACGTCTACGACCGCGACCTGTTCACCCTGCCGCTGGCGCTGCGCTCGCTGTCGGTGCTGGACCCGACGAACTTCCCGGTGTTCCTGGCCGGGGCGGTGCTCGCCACGGTGCCCGCGCTGGCCGTGTTCGTGCTGGCCCAGCGGCGCTTCCTTCACCACGACGACCCGACGGGACGGAACCGATGAGACCGAAGGCCCTGCTGGCACTGCTGCTCTCCGCCGTGCTCCTGACCACCGGTTGCGGGTCCGGGTCGGGTTCGTCCGCCGACGGCCCGGTGCGCCTGCTGGTCTTCGGCGCCCCGGAGGAACTGGCCGCCTACCGCACCCTGATCGAGGCGTACGAGAAGGCCCGGCCCGGCGGCGAGGTGCAGCTCATCGAGGCCAGCGACCGTAAGGACCTGCTGGCCCGGCTGGCCACCTCGGTGGCCGGCGGCGCACCGCCGGACCTGTTCCTGATGAACTACCGCTTCTACGGCCAGTTCGCGGCCAAGGGCGTCGTCGAGCCGCTGGACGACCGGATCGCCGCCTCCGACGCCGTCGATCCGGCCGACTACTACCCGGTGGCGATGGACGCGTTCACGTGGAACGGCAAGCAGCTCTGCCTGCCGCAGAACGTGTCCAGCCTGGCCGTCTACTACAACCGCACGCTCTTCACGAAGTACGGCGTGCCGGAGCCGAAGCCGGGCTGGACCTGGAACGACCTGGTCGGCACGGCCACCGCGATGACCCGCGACGCCCGCGGGGTGGTGGTCAAGGCGACCGAGAGCGAGGGCGCCGCGCTGCGCCCGGCCGTGCACGGGCTCGGCGTCGAACCGTCGATCATCCGGCTCGCCCCGTTCGTCTGGTCCAACGGCGGCGAGATCGTCGACGACCCGGCGAAGCCGACCCGGTTGACGCTGGACACCCCCGCCGCCCGGGAGGCGCTGAAGAACCTGGTCGACCTGCGGCTGGCGTACGGGGTGGTGCCCACCGACGAGGAGGTGGAGGCGGAGGACGACGAGTCGCGCTTCGCCAACGGCCGGCTGGCCATGCTGATGAGTTCCCGCCGGTCCACCACCACGTTCCGCTCGATCACCGACTTCGAGTGGGACGTGGCGCCGCTGCCGGTCTACCGCGAGCAGGTCGGGGTGCTGCACTCCGACGCGTACTGCATGACCCGGGGCGCCAAGCGCAAGGACGCCGCCTGGCGGTTCCTGGAGTTCGCCATCGCCGAGGAGGGGCAGCGGATCATCGCGGCCACCGGCCGCACCGTGCCGTCGCACGTCGGAGTGTCGCAGTCCCCGGCGTTCCTCGGCCCGGCCCAGCCGCCGCGCAGCGCCAAGGTCTTCCTCGACGCCATCCCCACCGTCCGGGCGTTGCCCACCGTCTCCACCTGGCCGGAGATCGAGGACGTCACGTACGGGATCCTGGAGAACGCCATGCACCGCGGCGACCGGCTCGACGACGTGATCCGTGACCTGGACCAGCAGACCCGGCCGCTGTTCGCTCGTGGGGAGCACGGGTGAGCGAACCGGGGCTCGTCCTCGACGGGGTCAGCGCCGCGTACCGGTCCGCGACCGTGCTGCACGAGGTCGACCTCACGGTGCGCCGCGGTGAACTGCTCGTCGTGCTCGGACCCTCGGGGGCCGGTAAGTCGACGGTGCTGCGGGTGGTGGCCGGGCTGGAACCGGTCACCGGCGGCCGGATCCGAATCGCTGGGCGGGACGTCACCGGCGACCGTCCCGGCCGACGCAACGTGTCCATGGTCTTCCAGTCGTACGCGCTCTTCCCGCACCTGAGCGTGGCCGAGAACATCGCGTTCGGGCTGGAGGTGCGGGACACGCCCCGCGCGGTCGCCCGGGAGCGGGCCCGGGTCGCGGCCGAGTCGGTCGGCTGTGCGGCGCTGCTCGACCGCCGTCCCGGGCAGCTCTCCGGCGGCGAGCGGCAGCGGGTGGCGCTGGCCCGGGCGCTGGTGCGGGAGCCGGACGTGTTCCTGCTCGACGAGCCGCTGTCCAACCTCGACCTCGCGCTGCGGGTGGAGATGCGCGCCGAACTGCGCGCCCTGCACGACCGGGTCGGCGCCACCATGGTGCACGTCACTCACGACCAGACCGAGGCGCTGGTGCTGGCCGACCGGATCGCGGTGCTGCGCGACGGCCGGATCGAGCAGGTCGGCACCCCCGACGAGATCTGGCGCACCCCGGCGAGCACCTTCGTGGCCCGGTTCGTCGGCTCCCCGGCGATGAACCTGCTGCCCGCCGACGGGCCGGTTCGGCCGGCCGGCAGCCCGCCGCCCGGTGCGCCGGTCACCGAGAGCGGCCGGCTCGACCTCGGCTTCCGGCCCGAGGCGGTCACCCTGGGCGGCGCCGACGCCGCGGGCACGCCGGCCACCGTGGAGCGGGTGGACGTCGTCGGCGAGGACGCCTACGCGTACCTGCGGCTGGCCGGCGGGGAGCCGGTGGTCGCCCGGGTGCCGGCCGCCCGCCGCCCCGACCGGGGAGCGGCGGTACGCCTCACCGTCCGCTGGGCCGACGTGCACGTCTTCCACGCCGGCTCCGGGCGACGGTACGCCCCGTGACCCGACCGGACACCCGCTCCCGCCGGCAGTTGGCGCTGATGCTGGCGCCGTACCTGGTCGGCCTGGTCGGGTTGGTGCTGCTGCCCGCCCTGGTGACCCTGGCGCTGGCGTTCACCGAGTACGACCTGCTGCGCCCGCCGACCTGGGTCGGGCTGGACAATCTCACCGCACTGGTCGACGACCCGGTCTTCCGGGTGTCGCTGACCAACTCGCTGGTGTTCGGGCTGGTGGCCGTACCGCTGCGGGTGCTGCTCGCGCTCGGCCTGGCGCTCCTGCTGCACCGCCGCGCGCTCGGCGTCGGCAGCGCCCGCACGGCGGCGGTGCTGCCCACCGCGGTGCCGGAGATCGCCTACGGCCTGCTCTGGCTCTGGCTGCTCAACCCGCTGTACGGGCCGATCAACCAGCTGCTGCGCACCGGCGGCGAGAACGGGCTGACCGCGCTCGGGCGCACCCCGCCGCAGTGGCTCACCGACCCGACCGACGCCCGGGCGGCGATCATCCTGATGAGCCTGTTCACCATGGGGGAGACCTTCGTGGTGCTACTGGCCGCTCGGCGGGCGCTGCCCCGCGACGTGTACGAGATGGCGGCCCTCGAGGACGCCACCGGCTGGGACGTGTTCCGCCGGATCACCCTGCCGCTGATGGCGCCGGTGCTGGCCCTGCTCGCGGTGCGTGACCTCATCCAGAGCCTGCACTTCTCCTTCGTGCCGGCGTTCGTGGTCACCGACGGCGGGCCGCCGCCGTACGCCACCACCTACCTGTCGCTGTTCGTCTACCGCAACGCCTTCGAGTACCTGCGCTACGGCTACGCGGCCGCGGCGACCCTGGTGATGATCCTGCTGACCGTGGCGGCGGTGGTGGTGCAGTGGCGGCTGGTCCGCCGCTACCGTGCCTTCTACGGTGTCTGAGGAACCGGGTGCCCGGCCGGACCGTCCCAGCTGGCGGAGGTGTCGTGTCATGCGCAGAGCGTTCCTGCTGCTCACCGCCATCGGTCTGGGGTGGTCGATGACCGCCTGTTCCGCCGGCGACGCGTCCGACCCGGCGGCCACCGGTCAGCCGCCGTCCGCGCCGCCGTCCGCGGCCACCCCGTCGCCGGGCGGCCCGACGCCGCCCGTCGAACGGCCGCCGGCCACCGCGCCGCCCCGACCCACGCCGAGCCCGCCGGCCGCGACGCCACCGCCCGGTGGCGGTGAGGTGCCCGGGCCGCTGCCGTTCGGCGCCCGCACGCTCACCGGCACGGTGGAGCGCGCCGGGGACTGCACCATGCTGCTGGTGGGCGAGCGGCGCTGGGCGTTGACCGGCGAGGTGGCGGCGGCGCTGCGCCCCGGCGCGCGGGTGACCGTGCGGGGCAACGTGGCACCCCGCCCGGCCGCCTGCGGCGACCGGGACCTCGCGCAGACCGTCGCCGTCACCCGGGCCGACCCGGCCTGACCGCGCCGGAAACCGGCGGTGACCCGGGCCGGACGGAAAACCCGGGCCGGGGTCACCGGGCCCGTGCGATGATCGCCGACCGGACGGGCAGGGGAGGTCGGGGGTCGTGGACATCGAGGTACGGCGGATCGGGCCGGAGTTGGCCGGTGCGGCGGCCGAGGTGCTGGCCGAGGCGTTCGACGGGTATCCCTGGACCGCGTGGACGGTGGCGGCCGACCGGCACCGGGAACGGCTGGCCGGCCTGTTCGCCGCCACCGTGTCGGCGGTCGGCCTGCCGTACGGGGAGGTGTGGGCGGCCCTGGACGGCGGCCGCCCGCGCGCGGTGGCCGTGTGGCTGCGGCCCGACCGGCCGGTACCCGAGCAGGTCTGGGGCGAGCTGACCGCGCGCGACGCGGAGCTGGCCGGCGACCGGCACCCGGCCAGGGTCGCCGCCGAGGCGGCGTGCGCCCCGCTCCGGTCGCCGGAGCCGGCCTTCGTGCTGGCCACCGTCGGCGTGTGCCCGGCGGACCAGGGCCGGGGGATCGGCGGGCGGCTGCTGCGCCCCGGCCTGGCCGAGGCGGACCGGACCGGCCGGCCGGCGGTGCTGGAGACGTCGTCGCCGGCGAACGTGCGGTTCTACCGGCGGCTGGGCTTCGAGGTGACCGGGGAGGTGACCGTGCCCGGCGGTGGGCCGCGGGTGTGGGCGATGCGCCGTCCCGCTCCCGGCGTGTAACACCCGCCGGACCGGGTAGGACGCGCGGATGGAGCTGGTGGAGGAGTCGCCGTACCGGTTCCGGATCGACCGGCACGACCCGATGCGGGTACCGGGGGTGGTCTTCGCCTCCCGGTCGCTGTTGCCGGACGCCGGGGCGGACCGGTCGCTGGAGCAGGTGGCGAACGTGGCCACGCTGCCCGGCATCGTCGGCGCCTCGTACGCCATGCCCGACGTGCACCTGGGCTACGGCTTCCCGATCGGCGGCGTCGCCGCCACCGACGTCGAGGCCGGCGGGGTGGTCTCCCCGGGCGGGGTGGGCTTCGACATCTCCTGCGGCGTGCGGCTGCTCGCCGCCGACCTCGACGGCACCGAGCTGGGCACCCGGCTGGAGCCGCTGATGGACGGGCTGGGCGCGGTGACCCCGCGCGGCATGGGCAAGGGCGCGGTGTGGCACCTGTCCAAGCAGTCGGAGCTGGACGCGGTGTTGCGCGGCGGCTCCCGGTACGCGGTGGAGCGGGGCTACGGCGTCGAGCGGGACCTGGCCCGTTGCGAGGACTACGGGGCGGTCGACGACGCCAACCCGGCCGAGGTGAGCGAGCGGGCGGTGGAGCGCGGCGCCCGGCAGGTCGGCAGCCTCGGCTCCGGCAACCACTTCCTGGAGGTGCAGACCGTCGAGGAGGTGTACGACGACCGGGTCGCCACCGCGTTCGGGCTGCGCCCGGGCCAGGTCTGCGTGATGATCCACTGCGGTTCGCGCGGGCTGGGCCACCAGATCTGCACCGACTACGTGCGCCGGATGGAGAAGGTGATGGCCCGGTACGGCATCAAGGTGCCGGACCGCCAGCTGGCCTGCGCGCCGGTGGACTCGCACGAGGGCCGCGCCTACCTGGGCGCGATGGCGGCCGCCGCGAACTACGCCCGGGCCAACCGGCAGTTGCTGGCCGACGCGGCCCGCAAGGTGTTCAAGCGGGAGACCGGCCGGGGACTCGACCTGGTCTACGACATCTCGCACAACCTCGCCAAGATCGAGACGCACGGGGTGGACGGCGGGCAGCGCAGTCTCTGCGTCCACCGCAAGGGGGCCACCCGGGCGTTGCCGCCGGGCCACCAGGACCTTCCCGACGACCTGCGCGACGTGGGGCAGCCGGTGCTGATCCCCGGCTCGATGGGCACCGGCTCGTACGTGCTCACCGGGGTGCCGGGCGCGCCGGCGTTCGCCTCCACCTGTCACGGGGCCGGCCGGGTGCAGAGCCGCAAGCAGGCGGTCAAGGCCGAGCGGGGGATGGACCCGCGCGCCCAACTGGAGGCCCAGGACATCGTGGTACGCGGCGCGTCCCGGCGCGGGCTGGCCGAGGAGATGCCGGCGGCGTACAAGGACATCTCGGCGGTGATCGAGTCGGCCGAGGGAGCCGGGCTGTGCCGGAAGGTCGCCCGGCTGGCGCCGATCGGCGTGGTGAAGGGCTGACCCGGCGCGTCGACCTCACCGGGCGCTGACCCGCCGGGTCAGACGTCCAGGGTCACCGCGCACGACCACCCGGCGCCGTCGCTGCCGAAGCGCAGCTCGTGCAGGGCCACCGCCTTCGGCACCGCGCCGACCAGCTCCACCGCGTCGGTGTCGGTGGTGCGCCAGCGCACCAGCAGGCCGCCCGCCCCGTCGTCGGTGACCTCGGTGCTCAGCGGCAGCTCGCCCTCGGTCTCCATCCGGAAGATCACCTCGTCGAGCACGCTCACCAGCAGATCCGCGTCGTCGCCGGCGGGCGCCCGGAACTCCCGCTCGGCCGCCGGCCGGGCGCCGGCGGGGTCGGTGAACGTGTCGACCAGCGCGGTGACCGCCTCGGCCACGCACGCCTCCCGGGTGGGCGCCCACGCCTCGATCCGTACGTCGGCGGTGTGCGGCACGCACCGGTGTCCCCGTTCCGCTGGTCGCTCCATGCCCCGATCATCCGCCCCGCGCCCCGGCCGGGCGGGGTGGTTGTCGCAGCCGCCCCGGAAGCCGGTCCGGGGGAACCCGGAGCGGCCCCGGAAACCGGCCGGATCCGCTGGGCACCCGGACGGATATGCAGTCATGCTACAGGTACCGAATCTACAGGAGGTGCCATCGTGGTGGCCGGACGACGATCCCTGGCCCGGGTGACCATCGGCGTGCTCGCCGTCGTGCTCGTACTCTGCTGCGGCGGCGTGGCCGTCGGCGGCTGGGCTCTCGCCCGCGGCGGTACGGACACCGTCGGCCAGGTGGATTTCGTCCGCCCGCTGGCCGTTCCGCCGCTGGCCGAGTCCCGCGTCGACGAGCGCGGGCGGCGGGTGTTCGACCTGCTCGCCCGGGACGGCCAGCGCGACTTCCACGGCGACGGGCGGCTGACCCGCACGGCCGGCTTCGACGGCGACTTCCTCGGCCCGACGCTGCGCGCGAAGCGCGGTGAGCAGGTCGTGGTCAACGTGGTCAACCGGCTCGCCGAGGAGACCAGCGTGCACTGGCACGGTATGCACCTGCCGGCCCGGATGGACGGCGGGCCGCACCAGATGGTCCGGCCCGGGGCCACCTGGTCGCCGACCTGGACGGTGAACCAGCCGGCCGCCACCCTCTGGTACCACCCGCACCCGCACGGCCAGACCGAGGAACACGTCTACCGGGGGCTGGCCGGGATGTTCATCCTGGACGACGACCGGGAGGCCGCGCTGCCGCTGCCGCGCCGCTACGGCGTCGACGACATCCCGGTCATCGTGCAGGACCGCAACTTCTCCCGCAGCGGCCAGTTCAAAAAGACCCGCAACCTGATCGCCGGCATCGGGGTGCTCGGCGACACCCTGCTGGTCAACGGCACCGTCGGGCCGTACCTGGACGTGCGGACCGAGCGGGTGCGGCTGCGCCTGCTCAACGGCTCGACCGCCCGCACGTACGACTTCGGCCTCTCCGACGACCGGCCCTTCGCGCTGATCGCCAGCGACGGCGGACTGCTGCCGCGCACCGCCCGGGTCGACCGGGTGCGGTTGTCCCCGGGCGAGCGCGCCGAGATCGTGGTGGACGTGCGGCCGGGGGAGCGGGTGACCCTGCGCAGCAACCCGCCCGAACTGGGCGCGGGCGCGCTGGCCGACCGCTTCGCCGGCGGGGCGGACCGGTTCGACGTGCTGCAACTGCGCGCCGCCGACACCCTCGCCGGGTCGCCGCCGGTGCCGGAGACGCTGGCGCCCACCGAGCGGCTGGACCCGGCCGACGCCGAGCGGACCCGCCGGTTCACCCTCACCGGCCGTAGCATCAACGGCCGCTCGATGGAGCTGGACCGGATCGACGAGACGGTCACCCGCGGCGCCACCGAGGTCTGGGAGGTGACCAACCGGGACGGCGCCCCGCACAACTTCCACGTGCACGACGTGCAGTTCCAGGTGCTCTCGGTCGGCGGGTCCGCTCCGCCGCCCGCGTGGAGCGGCTGGAAGGACACCGTCTACCTGGCACCCGACCGGCCGGTGCGACTGATCATGCGGTTCACCGACCACAGTGACCCGGACATGCCGTACATGTACCACTGCCACCTGCTGTACCACGAGGACGCCGGCATGATGGGCCAGTTCGTGGTGGTCGAGCCGGGCCAGCGGGCCGGCCGCCCGCCGCGGTCGAGCCACCACGCCGGCCACGACTGACGGGTGGGTGCCGCGGGTGGGTGCCGCGGAGCCGCGGACCGGCCGAGCGTCACGGGGCCGGCGCCCCGGCCGTCGACGCCGGTGCCTGGCGGGACGGCGGCGGCGCACGGCTGGGCGTACGGTCGGCGGGTGCGGATCATCAAGTTCACCCACGCCTGTGTCCGGATCGAGCACGACGGGGCGGTTCTGGTGATCGATCCGGGCACCTGGAGCGAGCCGCGGGCGCTGGCCGGCGCGGACGCCGTGCTGGTCACCCACGAGCACACCGACCACATCGACGTGCTGCGGCTGGCCGGCCTCGGCGTCCCGGTCTTCGCGCCCGAGCGGGCGGTGCTGCCCGACCTGGCCCCGCTGCCGGTCACCCGGGTCCGTGCCGGCCAGCGGTTCACCGCCGCCGGGCTCACCGTGACCGCGTACGGCGGGCGGCACGCCGCCATCCACGACGGACAGCCCGACTGCGCCAACCTCGGCTACCTGGTCGAGGAGAGCGTCTACCACCCGGGCGACTCGCTGTACCGCCCCGAGCAGCCGGTGCCGACGCTGCTGGTGCCGGCCCAGGCGTCCTGGCTCAAACTCACCGAGGCGATCGACTTCGCCCGCGCCGTCGGCGCCGAGCGGGTGTTCCCGATCCACGACGCGCAGCTCAACGAGCGGGGGCTGGCCAGCGTCAACGGCTGGTTCGGCGAGACCGTCCCCGGCTACCGCTACCTCGCACCCGGCGAAGCCGCCTGAGCCCTCCGCCGTTCACCCGGCCGCGGCGCGGCGGCTCGGTTACGCTCGGCCCACCGTCCCCGGCAGGGAGCAGGATGAGCAGCGAGACCGTGTCCACGGTGATGCCCGCGGCCTTCTTCGGGCACGGCAGCCCGATGAACGCCCTCGAACTCAACCGCTACACGCAGGCGTGGCGCGCCTTTGGCCGGTCGGTGCCGCGGCCCCGGGCGATCCTGGTGGTCTCGGCGCACTGGTACATCGGGGCCACCGCGGTCACCGCCATGCCCCGGCCGCGGACCATCCACGACTTCTACGGCTTCCCTCAGGAGCTGTTCGACGTGCGCTACCCGGCGCCCGGCCTGCCCGAGCTGGCCGAGGAGATCAGCGACGTGGTGCACCCGACCTGGGTCGGCGCGGACGTCGATTCCTGGGGCATCGACCACGGCACCTGGTCGGTGCTCACCCACACCTTCCCCGAGGCGGACATCCCGGTCGTCCAGCTGAGCATCAACGCCTTCAAGCCGCTGGACTACCACCTGGAGCTGGGCGCGCGGCTCGCGCCGCTGCGCGAGCGGGGCGTGCTGGTCGTGGCCAGCGGCAACGTGGTGCACAACCTGCGCGGGGTGAACCCGGGAATGGTCGACGAGGGCTTCGACTGGGCGCATCGGTTCGACGAGGCGGCGAAGGAGGTCATGCTCGGCCAACCGACCGAGGCGGCCACCCTCGACGCGCACCGCGACTTCGGCCTCGCCGTACCGACGCCCGACCACTTCATCCCGCTGCTCTACCTGGCCGGCCTGGCCGGTGCCGCCGGCGACGGGTCGGACGTGCTGGTCGACGGGTACGCCTACGGGTCGCTGTCGATGACCGCGTACACGGTGGGTCTGACCTGCGAGGGCGCCGGCCCGGCGACCGGGGCGCCGAGGCTGCCCGCCGACGTGCCGGCCGACTCGTCCAACATCTGACCGCCGGCCCCTCCCCACCCGCCCGGCCGGCAGGGCGGCCAGCGGGCGGGGGAGGCTCAGAACTCGAAGCGCTGCGCGGTCGGGGTCAGCAGCGCCGTCCGCGACGGCGCCGACCAGCCGCGGGCCAGCTCGCCGGCGATGGCGTCGAGCACCCGCGGCACGTCCCGCGCGGCGCCGTCGTGCATCGCCTCGACCACCACCAGGATCGTCGCGGTGTCGTCGCGGACCGCCGACCAGCCGCTCTGCCGGTTGGTCCAGCGCCGGGCGTGCGCCCGCCCGTCCGGGTCGGCGAAGATCACCTCACCCGGGTCCGGGTGCTCCTCGGCGCCGGCGAAGGTCAGGTAGCGCTCGTCGCCGCGGGCCGACCGCACCTCGATGCCGCCGCCGATCCGCGCCACGTCGAGGATCCCCACCGGGATGGCGTACGCGGCGGAGACCGCGTTGCCGAGGTCGACCAGCGGGTGCACCTCGGGCAGCTCGCCGTCGGTGCGCAGCCGGCGCAGCAGCGACTCCGACGCGCACCGGTACCTCGTCGGGGCGAGTCCCATCCGGGCGAACGCCCGCCGCCACGCCTGGATCTCCGGGAAGCTCGCCTCGGTGCCGCCGGTCAGCCGCTGCCGGGCGGCCGCGTGCAGCTCGGCCAGCGGCAGGTCGGCGCGCGGCTTGCCGGCGACGCCCTCGGCGTACAGCAGGCCGGCGACCAGCCCGGGGTGCGCGGCCCAGACCTCGGGGGAGTGCTGGAAGAACATCTCCGCCTCCCCTCAGGCCTCGGCGCGGGCCAGCAGCAGCCCGAGCGCGACGAACGAGCCGGCGAAGCCCCGGCGCAGCCAGCGGGTCACCGCCGGCCGGGCGAGCACCCGGTCGCGCACCGCGCCGGCGAGCACCCCGTAGAGGGCGAACACCGCGAAGGTGAGCGCCATGAACACCGCGCCCAGGCCGAGCATCCGGGCGAACTGGTTCGGCTCGTCGGCCCGGACGAACTGCGGCAGGAACGCGAAGAAGAAGATGGTCAGCTTCGGGTTGAGCAGGTTCGACAGCACCGCCACCGAGATCACGCGGGTGGCCGACGGGGCCGGCTCGGCCGGGTCGACGGCGAACCCGTCGCGGTCCCGCAGGGTGGCCCAGGCCAGGTAGAGCAGGTACGCCACGCCGGCGTACTTGAGCACCTGGAAGGCCGTCGCGCTGGAGTGCAGCAGCGCGGCCAGCCCGGTGACCGCCGCGGCCAGGTGCGGGGCGACGCCCAGGGTGGAACCGGCGGCGGCGAGCACGCCCGCCCGGGGGCCCCGGCCGAGCCCGGCGGCGAGGGTGTAGAGGGCTCCGGTGCCCGGGGTGGCGATCACGACGAGCGAGGTGACCAGGAACGCGACGGTCATCATCGTCCTTCCGACGAGTGGGTTGGTGCTGTCTCACCACCCACTCTGCTGCCATCATGGTCCGATGAGCAGGGCCAAACCACGTCCACCCGAGAGGTCCATAACCGCCGGGTCGGACTTCCTGCACCTGGACATCGCCGAGGCGCCGCCCGGCGGCCGCGCCGACTGGCTGGCCACCCGGCTGCGCCAGGCCATCGCCGACGGGCGGCTCCCGGTCGGTGGCCGGCTGCCCGCCACCCGGGTGCTCGCGGCCGACCTCGGTGTCTCCCGGGGTGTGGTCACCGAGGCGTACCAGCGGCTGGTGGAGGACGGCCAGGTCGCCGGGCGGGGGCGCGCGGGCACCGTGGTGGTCGCCGCCCCGGCCGCGCCGCCCGCGCCACCGCCAGCCGCGGCGCCCGCCCCGGTCACGCTCTTCCCGCGCGCTCCGGGCGCCCACGTCTTCGACGCGGTACGCGCGGTGCCGGCGCGGGTCGACCTGACGCCCGGCGTACCCGACCTGGCCGCCTTTCCCCGCGCGGCCTGGCTGCGCGCCGAACGGACCGTGCTGCGGCAGCTGGCCGCGTCGGACTTCGGCTACGGCGACCCGCGCGGGGCGCCCGCGTTGCGCGCCGCCGTCGCCGCCTGGCTGGCCCGCAGCCGCGGCGTCGCCGTCGACCCCGCCGAGGTGATCGTGACGACCGGTGTCTCGCAGGCGCTCGGCGTGCTCGCCCAGGCCCTTCGGCCGTACGGCATCACCCGGATCGCGGTGGAGGACCCGGGCTCGCTCGGGGTACGCCAGCACCTGAACAACTGGCAGGTCGACACCCCACCGGTCGCGGTCGACGACGCCGGCCTGCGGGTCGACGAGCTGGCCGCCAGCGGCGTGGCCGCGGTGATGCTCACCCCCGCCCACCAGTTCCCGACCGGCGTGGTGCTGGACGGTGAGCGGCGCCGCCAGCTCGTCGCCTGGGCGCGGGCCGGCGGGCTGGTCGTCGAGGACGACTACGACGCCGAGCACCGGTACGACCGCCCGCCGGTGCCGGCGCTGCGGGCGCTCCTGCCCGACCAGGTCTGTTACGCCGCGAGTGTGTCGAAGCTGCTGGCGCCGGCGTTGCGGGTCGGCTGGCTGCTGGTGCCGCCGCGCTACCGGGAGGCGGTGGTGGAGGCCCGGCGCAACGCCGACCTGGGCAACGCGGTGCTGCCGCAACTCGTGCTCGCCGAGCTGATGACCTCCGGCGCGCTGGAGCGGCAGTTGCGGATGCTGCGCCGGCGGCACGTCCGGCGGCGGGACGCGATGATCTCGGCGCTGGCCCGACACCTGCCCGGCGCGACCGTGCACGGGGCGGCGGCCGGGCTGCACCTGATGGTCACGTTGCCCGGTGACGTGCCGGACACCGAGGTGGCCGCCGGTGCGCTGGAGCGCGGGGTGAAGGTGCAACCGCTGTCCTGGCACTGCCAGCGGGCACACCGGCCCGGGCTGGTCCTCGGGTACGCGGCGAACCCGCCCTCGACCATCGAGGAGGGGATCGCCACCGTCGCCGCCGTGCTGCGCGGTTAGCGGGGGCCGCTGCCAGCGGGCACGCCGGGTGCCGGCCGAGCTGCCCGCTCGGCGGTCAGGGCGTGGTGGGCCAGCCCGACGAGCCAGGCCAACCCGGTGAAGAGCGAGAGGCGCTGGAGCAGCCCGGCCGGCGCCGGGGTCCACAGGCCGGCGTAGTCCAGGCCGACGAGCGTGCCGGCGCCGAGGAACAACACGATGACGGCGACCCCCGCCGCGATCCCGTACGGCCGGGCGAACCGGCGTGCGTACGTGAAGGCGGTCAGCGCCAGGGCGAGGAACACGGCCGGGCCGGCGACGTCGTGCAGCGCCCCGTGCCACGATGCGGTCGCCGCGGCGCCCGGCGGGTAGTTCAGGCCGGGATCGGTGACGAAGACGCCGGCGGCGACGAGCGCGACCCCGGCGACGGTCACCCAGCGGGGCCCCCACACCGCCGCCGGGCCGGAGCGGATGCGCCGGTGCAGCCCGACCGCGAAGGCGATCAGCAGGACGCCGGTGACCAGGAAGTTGGCGATCTGGATCCAGCCGCGCCCGGTGAGGGCAAGCTCGCTGATCCAGTTCCGCATCGGGTCGTAGCCCGGCCGGGCGGCGCCCTCGGCCAGCGCGACGGTGGCGAACAGCAGCGGACCGGCGACCCCGGCCCAGAGGAGCCCACGCGACGACATGTCTTCTCCAAACACAATCTGCATGATGCAGATAGATGATGATGCAGATTATGCGGCGGTAGAGTCGGGCCATGTCAAGAGCGCGGCAGGAACTGCTGCTCGAGTTGCAGGCCACGCTGACCCAGGCGGTGGCCGACGCGATCCTGGTGCAGCAGGCGGCGGCCGACCGGCTCGGTCTCGGGTTGGCCGACTTCAAGTGCCTCACCGCACTCACCGAGGAGGGCTCGGCGACGGCCGGGGAGATCGCCCAACGCACCGGTCTGACCAGCGGCGCGGTGACCCGGATGATCGACCGGCTGGAGCGTGCCGGGTGGGTCCGGCGCCGGCACGACACGATGGACCGTCGCCGGGTGATCGTGGAACCGGTGCCGGCGCGGCTGGCGGAGATCGAGCCGCTCTTCGCCGGGATGGCCGCCGGCTGGTCGGCGGCGCTCGCCGACTACGACGACGCGCAACTGCGGCTGCTCATCGACCTGTTCGGCCGGATGCGTGCCCTCGCCCGGCAGCAGGCGGCGGCGATCCGCGTCGACGCCTGACGGCGCCCGCCAGCGCCACCCGTTCCGGAAACGGGTCGGCGGCCGCCACCGCCGCCGGGGTGCTGCACCCCGCCGGCGGTGCCGGCCGCCGTACGGACGCTCGGGCAGGCGGACGTCAGAGGCGCTTGGCGACCTCGACCAGCTGGTCCAGGGCGGCGCCCCAGCCCTCGATGAAGCCCATCTCCGCGTGCGCCTTCTTCGCCGAGGCGTCGGCGTGGATCGCGGTGGCGGTGTACTTCGTGCCGGTGCCGGCGGGTTCGATGTGGACGACGGCGGTGAACGGGAAGCCGTCCTCGGTGACCTGCGGCCGGAAGCCGGCGCCGAGGGCCGAGGTGAAGACCAGTGTCGAGTTCTCCTCGACCAGCAGCACGCAGCCGACGTTCGGGAACTCCTGGCCCTCCGGCGAGCGCATCACCGTGTTGAACTTGCCGCCGGGCCGCAGGTCCAGCTCGCAGGACGTGGTCGACCAGGGCTTCGGGGTGAACCACTGCACGATCAGCTCGGGCGTCGTCCAGGCCTTCCAGACCAGCTCGGGGGCGACGTCGACGGTGCGCTCCAGGACGAGGTCGAGGTTGGGGTCCGCGGAGTAGGTGGTCATTTCTGCTGCTCCTTCAGGTTGTAAAGAAGTGCGTCCAGTTGATCCAGGCGTCGGGTCCACAGCGCGCGCTGACCGGCGAGCCAGCTGTCGACCTGTTCCAGCGGCGCGGGCGTGAGGCGGTAGGTGCGCACCCGTCCCTTCTTCTCCGACGTCACCAGGCCGGAGCGTTCGAGGACGCCCAGGTGCTGGGTGAACGACGGCAATGCCATGTCGAACGGGCGGGCCAGCTCGCTGGTCGTCGCCGGCCCCCGGCCGAGGCGTTCGACGATCCGTCGGCGGGTGGGGTCGGACAGCGCGTGGAACACGCCGTCCAGGGCCGGGTCCACCGGCCCGCCTCCGTCGCCAGATCGCTTAGGCATGTACCTAAGTATGGGGGCGAACGAAGCTTAGGTCAATACCTAAGTATCAGGTGTGTCGGGCTTCCCGGGGATCGGCTCGACGCGGCCGATGTCGTGACGGTCGCTGCCGCAGCCGATGAGCATCACCCTTGACATCGCCGGCGCCCGCTGGCCAGCATCGGGGCACCGGTGTCGCGACCTCGGCGGCCAGCAGGGCCGTACGGGCTGAAACGTCGACTCTTCGCGAAGGGACGACGTGATGCACCCGATGCTGCGACGGCTGGACGACTTCGCCGCCCACCTCGCCACCCGCCCGGACGTGGTCGCGCTGCTCGGGCTGGGCTCCGCCGGCGCCGAGCACGACCGCCTGGACGACTACTCCGACCTGGACTTCTTCGTCGTGGTCGACGCGCACGCCAAGCCGCGCTACCTGGAGTCCATCGACTGGCTGCAGGCGCCGTGCCCGGTGGCGTACAGCTTCGCCAACGACCGCAACGGGCGGAAGGCGCTCTACGCCGACGGCATTTTCGTCGAGTACGCCGTCTTCACCGTCGACGAACTCGCCCGGCTGCCGTTCACCGGCGCCCGGGTCGTCTGGCAACGCGACGACGCGCCCGCCGGACTGGCCGACTCGGGACCGCCGCCGGCCGCGGTTCCGTTCGACACCGTGGAGTTCCACCTCAACGAGGCGCTGACCAACCTCTACGTCGGCCTGCTCCGGGAGCTGCGCGGCGAGCGGCTGACCGCCGCCCGGTTCATCCAGTCGTACGCCGTCGACCGGGTTATCGGGCTGCTGAACCTGACCCACCCCGAGGCCGGGCACCGCCGCGACCCCTTCGACGCCAGCCGGCGGGTCGAGCAGGCGTACCCGCCTCAGGTGCTGCCGTTGGCCGCGATGGTGCCCGGATACCAGCACAACCGGCGGGCGGCGGAGATGACGCTGACCTGGCTGGAGGAGCGCTTCACCGTGGACCGGGTGATCGCCGACGCCATCCGCCGGCTCCTCGCCGTCGGAGCCTAGACCCGCCCGCCGAAGAAGACCCAGACCTCGGCCACCCGGCCGTCCCGCACCGTGATGTGCTCGGCGTTGCGATACCGGTCGCCGCTGTGCAGCTCGTACTCGTACAGCAGGAGGACCTGGTCGTCGCCGACGTCGGCCAGCCGCAGGATCTCCTGCGACACGAAGCGGTCCGCGGTGGGGAAGCACCGGTCGAGGTAGGCCGCCTTGTCGATGTGGTCGTCCTGCGGGCTGGTGAAGACCAGGTCCGGGGCGAGCAGCCGGTCCGCGGCGGCCAGGTCCTGGTTCCGGTACGCCGCCAGCAGCGCCCGTACCACCTCCGTGTTGGACACGCTCCACCTCCGGCGGTCGGCCGGCGGTTCTCGGCGACCAGCAGCATAAGCGGCGGCGACTGTCGATTCCCGACACACCGGCACCGCCGGACGTGTCGGCCCCGCTCATATCGGGTGTGCTCGATGTCACGTTAGCGTCTGGCCACGCCGACACCACCGCCGGCGCTCGCCGATGTCGGGAGAGCGTCCATGAAGACCCCGCTGAGGGCCACCGCCGCCCTGGTCACCGCCCTGCTGCTGACCCTGACCACCGCGACCCCCGCCCAGGCCGCCGACCCGTCCACCAAGACCCCGGTCGCCGGTTCGCTGCGCGCCTACAACGTCTCCGCCGTGTACGTCGCCGGAGTCTCCTCCGGTGGCTACATGGCCACCCAACTGCACGTCGCCTACTCGTCCCGGATCCGCGGCGCGGCCGTCTTCGCCGCCGGGCCCTACTACTGCGCCCAGAACAACGTCGCCCAAGCGCTCTACGGCTGCGGCGACAACCAGTACCCGACCAACCTGTCCGCCCTGCAGACGTACACCCGCACCTGGGCCTCGTACGGCTGGGTCGACCCGGTGGGCAACCTCTCCGGCGACCCGGTCTACGTCTTCCACGGCGCCAACGACAGCACCGTCAAGAAGTCCGTCACCGACGACCTGGTCCGCTACTACCAGCACTTCGGCGCCAGCGTGCAGTACGACAGCGGCTCCTCGGCGGGGCACGCCTGGGTCACCCCGTACGGCACCCGCGGCTGCACCGCGACCGCCGCGCCGTTCCTCAACAACTGCGGCATCGACCCGCAGAACGCCCTGCTACGCAAGCTGCTGGGCAGCGTCAAGGCGCCGAACACCGGCGCGCTCGGCGGCACGCTCATCCGGTTCAGTCAGAACGCCCACGCGGTCAACGGCTGGGCTCCGGGCCTGAGCATGGACGCCAACGGCTTCGCCTACGTGCCGTCCTCGTGCGCCGCCGGCCAGTCCTGCCGGCTGCTGGTCGCCCTGCACGGCTGCCTGCAGGCGTACGGCTCGGTCGGCACCGCGTTCGTGGACCGGGCCAACCTCAACCAGTACGCCGACACCAACAACCTGATCGTGCTCTACCCCCAGGCCGCCACCGCTGGCACGAACCCCAACGGCTGCTGGGACTGGTGGGGCTACCTCGGCGCCACCAACTACCCGATCAAGGGCGGCGCCCAGGTCGAGACGATCATGAACATGGTCCGCCGCCTCGACGGCTGACCCCACCTGAGCTGGCCCCGGCCGGCCCCGCTCAGGCGGGTTCGTCGGCCGGGGCGTCCACCCCGGTCAGCCGGGCGTCCGCCTCGGCCTGCCCCTCGGCGTCCCGGGCCGCCTCGCACATCGCCGCCGCGTCCACCCAGTGCCGCCGCGCCTCGTCCGGGTCGCCGAGCGCGGCTGCCGCGTCGCCCAGGTACAGCAGGGTCCGGCCCAGCCCCGGGGTGGCCGGCCCGCCCTCGCGCAACCGCCGGCTCTCGGCCAGCATCTCGTACGCCTGCCGGGCCTGGCCGGGCGCGGCGCCCAGCAGCGTGGCACCGGCGTTGAGCAACGCGGTGGCCCGGTTCGTCGGGTCGGCCACCGACTCGTACTCGCGCAGCGCGGCCCGCCACGACTGCGCCGCGTCCAGGTGCTCGCCCAGTTCGGCGTGCACCAGCACCAGGTTGGTCAGCGCCGCCGCGTAACCCCGGGCGTCACCGAGCGAGCGGAACGTGTTCGCGGCCCGGACCAGATGGTGGTGCGCGATCTCGAACTCGCCGCGGGCGAGCTGGGCGGCGCCGAGCCCGAGCTGCGTCAGCGCGTGCCCGGCCCGGTCGGCGCCGGAGCGGTGCCGGCGGGACAACTCCAGGTGTTCCACCGCGTCGTCGAGCTGACCGAGGTCGAGCAGGACCAGGCCGAGGTTCATCCGGGCCTGGGCGGTGCCCCGGCGGCCCCGCTCGGCGACGGCCAGAGTCAGCGCGGTCGCCGCGCCCTGCGGGTCGTGCCGGCGCCGGCGCAGCACGCCCAGCTCGTTGTGCGCCCAGCCGGCGATCTCCGGCCGGTCGTCGGCGGTCGGCGTGGCCAGCACGGTGCGGCACACCTCGTCCCACTCGTCCAGCCGCTCGACGTGGGCGAGCCAGCCGCACAGCGCCACCGCCAGCCGGAACCACCAGCGGCGCACCCGCCGGGGCAGCGACTCGGCCGCGCCGGCCGGCACCTTGACCACCGCGAGCAGCAGCTCCTGGTGCAGGTCGAACCAGCCGTACGGGTCGTCGTCCAGCGGCAGCCGCCGGTCCCGGTCCAGGACGGACGCGGTCACCGCCAGGCTCGCCACGTGCCGTTCGGCCCGCCGGGCCAGGTGCCGGGTGAGCCGGGCCTGCGCGGCCACCCGCCGGCGCACCGGCTCGCCGTCGCGCAGGTGCAGCCGGGCGTACGGGCCGAGCAGCGGCCGCACCTCGTACCGGTCGCCGGGCGCGCCGACCACGAACGCCCCGGCGGCCAGCTCGTCCAGCAGGGCGGCGACCCGGTCCGGTCGCCGGTCGGCGAGCGCGGCGATGGTCGGCCGGTCCACCGGCGCCGGGGTGAGCGACATCAGCCGCCACAGCCGCCGGGCCTCCGCCGACAGCGCGTGGTAGGCGGTGTCCCGGGCGGTCACCAGCAGGGTCGCCGGGGAGGCGTCGATCTCCTGGTGCGGGGGAGTGCCGACGGCCCGGCGCAGCGCGTCGAGCACGTCGGCGTGCCGCCAGCCGTGCTGGGCCGTGCGCCGGCCCAGTTCCGCCACCGTGCGAGGCTGCCGCCCGCACAACTCGACGATGCTGCGGACCGCCGGGTCGGTGCGCGGATCCGGCCGGTGCGGCCGGGCCGCCGGCGCCGCCGCGCCGGCGGCGGCGAACAGCTCGACGGCGTCGTCGGTGTCCGGCTCACCGATCCAGTGCGCCACCACCCCGACCGCGTCCAGCGCGGCCAGCGCCCCGGTGCCGGCCAACAGCAGCCGGTAGGAGTTGGTGGTCGGCGGCAGCAGCGGCCGGACCTGGGCGACGTCGTCGACGTTGTCCAGCACCAGCAGGATCCGCCGGCCGTCGAGCTGGCCGCGCAGCTCGTCGGCGGCCTCGGCGAGATCGTCCGGCCGATTGGAGGCCGGCGGCCGGGTGCCGAGGATCCGGGCCAGCGCGGCGAGCACCTGCCGGGGCGGCTGGCGCCGGCCGCCCCGGCGCAGGTCCAGGTGGTACTGGCCGTCCGGGAAGTCGGCCCGGCACCGGTTGGCCGCCTCGATCGCGTACCAGGAGGTGCCGACGGCCCGGCGGCCCACCACCGCCACCGCCTGCTTCCGCTCCAGCGCGTCGACGATGGCGTCCACGTCGTCGCGGCGCCCGGTGAAGGTGCCCTGATAGGGCAGGGTCGGCGTACCGGCCGCCGCGGGCGCCTCCGCGTCCGTCCCGTCCGGCTCGGCGGGCTGGCCCCGCCGGCGACGGCGCCACTCGACCACGAAGGAGGCGAGCAGGCCGAGCACCACCACGCCGACGCTCGCCGAGCCCAGCACCTGCACGGACAGCTCGGAGAGCAGGTTGCCGGCCACGTTGCCGAGCAGCGCGCTGACCCCGCCGCCGAGCACCCCGCCGAGGGCGAGCAGCACGCTCAGCCGGCCCGGCCCGCGCGACCGCCCGGCCGGCGGGGTCACCGGACGCCCCCGGCGACCAGCCCGGCGACGAGCTGGCGGCGGGCCAGCACCACCAGCAGCACCGGCAGGATCGACGCGACCACCGACCCGGCGGCGAGCACCCCGCTGTTGGCCACGAACCCGCGGGTCTGGCCGGCGAGGAACAGCCCCAGCGGCGCCGCGCCCGGGCCGCTGAACAGCAGGCCGACCACCAGGTCGTTCCACACCTGCACGAACTCCAGCACGGCGACCGCGACCACCGCCGGCCGGTTGTGCCGGGCCAGCAGCCGCAGCGTGCTCCACCAGTGCCGCCCGCCCAGCCGTACCGCGCGCACCTGCTCGGCGGGCAGGTCGGCGAAGGCGTTGCGCAGCACCAGCACGGCGAACGGAATGCCCAGCGCGATGTGCACCAGCGCCAGCCCCCGGGTGGTGCCGGAGGAGAGCACCGCGCCGAGCACCTCGTTGACCGGACCGGCGATCACCTGGACCGGAACCACGCTGGCCGCCATCAGCAGCAACCCGGTCGCCTGCGCGGGCGGCCCGGTCAGCCAGGCCAGCGGGTACGCCGCCAGCAGCGCGATGCCGAGCACGGCGGCGGTGACCACGGTGGCCAGCACCAGGGTGAACCCGAGCGTGCGCCACAGCTCGGGGCCGCTGGTCAGCTGGCGGTACGAATCGAGGCTGGGCGTGCTCGACCACCACGCCCGGGCCGCCGCGTCGACCGGCCGGTGCAGCGAGGTGGCCAGCAGCACGCCCAGCGGCACCAGCCAGGCGAGCGCGGCGCCGGCGGCGAGCAACCGGATCCACCGCCGCGGCGGCGCCGCCGGCTCCGGGTCGACCGGCGTGGGATCGCGCGGCGGCGGCCACGCCTGGCGGACGAAGAGCGCCGCCACCAGCATGCCGGCCGCCACCGCCGCCAGCCAGATCACCCCGAGCGCGGCGCCCTCGCCGGTGGTGGTGCCGCCGGAGGTCTGCCAGACCCGCAGCGCCAGCACCGACGCCTCGTCGCGCACCGAACCCGGGGTCATCACCAGGATCAGGTCGAAGGTGCGGCTGGTGCCGAGCGCCACCAGGGCGAACACCACCGCGACCGTACGCAGCAGCAGCGGGCGCCACTGCGCGTCCCAGAGCACGTCCCGACGGTTGCCGCCGAAGGCGCGGACCGCGTCGCCGAGGCTCGGCGGCACCGCGTCCAGCGCCGCCCGGAACACCAGCACGGCCAGCCCGACCCAGGCCCAGACGAACGCCGACATCAGGGCCACGGTGACCAGCCCCGGGCCGAGCAGCTGCGGCACCTGTTCCGCCGAGCGCCCGGTGAGCCGGGCCAGCAGCAGGGTGGCCAGCCCACGCTGCGGATCGGGGTCGTAGAGCAGCCGGAAGGTCACCCCGGTGACCACCAGCGGCAGCGCGGTCGGCACCACCAGGATGAGCCGGACCAGCCCGCCCTCCTGCGAGCGGCGGGACGCGGCGGCCAGCAGGTAGCCCAGCACGGTGACCACCGCCGGCACCAGCAGCGCCCAGAGCACCGTACGGCCCACCACCGCCGCGGTGCCCGGCGCGGCGAACGCGGCGCGGAAGTTCGCCGCGCCGACCCACCGGCCGTCGGTGACCATGCTGGCGTGCAGCGTCCGCAGCACCGGCCAGGCCACCAGCCCGCCGAGCAGCAGCAGCGCCGGCAGCAGCAGCGCGGAGGTGGCGCCCGCCGCCGGGTAGGCCCGGCCGCGCCGGGGCGGCCCGACGTCGTCGAGCACCGCCAGTTCGCCGAGGACCGGCCGGGTCATCGCCCACCCCCGGCGGCCCGGGCCGCCGCGGCCAGCTGGCCGGTCGCCCGGCGCACCGCCTCGGTGGCGGACACGCCGCCGGTGACGTCGGCGAAGAAGTCCTGCATGATCCGCCAGATGCCCACCCCGTCGGAGCCGGTGAACGGGCCGGGCAGCCGGTCGGAGAGGTCGAAGCGGACCGACTCCGCGTCGCGCAGTTCGGCGGCGAGCGCCCGGCGCATCGGGTCGTGGTAGTCCTCCAGCGGAACCGTGACGTTGGGGGAGAGGTAGCCGCCGGCGCGCAGCCACGGCTGGAACGCCGACCCGTCGCTGAGCCAGCGCGCCAGCTCCGCGCCGCGGGCCGACCCGGCGAACGCCACCGCCGCGTCACCACCCAGGATCAGCGGGCGGTCCGCAGCCCGCGAGCCCGGGAACCGGAAGGTGACCGGCTGCTCCGCGCCGCGCTGGAACCGGGTGCTCACGTCGTCGACGAAGTCGGCCTCGAACACCATCGTCGCCCGGCGGTGGTGCACCACCTGGATCACCGATTCCTCGTACTGGGTGAGCAGGGCGCGGCGGGGGCCGCCGGGGAAGGCGCCGTCGATGCTCCACAGCTCGGCGAGGCGGTCCAGGGCGATCCGCACCGACCGGCTGCGCCAGTCGGCCTCGCCGCGGGCCAGCGCCTCGTAGAAGTCGGGCGCGGCGACGTCGGCGAGCACGTTCTCGAACCAGTCGGTGAGCACCCAGCCGTCGGCGGCGCCGATCGCCAGCGGCGCCGGGGCGATGCCGGCCCGGGCCCGGGCGCCCTGCCGGCGGGTGATCGCCACGAGCTGGTCCCAGGTGGCGGGTGGCTCGGAGAGCATCGAGCGGAAGTACCAGAACAGCGACTTGTGGGCCGCCTTCACCCAGACCCCGTAGCGGCGGCCGTCGGTGGCGAGCAGGTCGGCCATCCCGGGCGGGACGGCGTAGCTCCCGGCGGGGGCGAGTTCGCGCAGCCAGCCCCGGCGGGCGTACTCGACGACCAGCCCGGAGCGGGGCAGGATCGCCACGTCGGGGCTGGTGCCGGCGAGGTGCCGGGCGCGCAGGAACGCGTCGATGTCGTTGCCCGCGCTGACCACCCGCACCGGTTCGCCGTAGCCGGCCACCACCTGCCGGAACCGGGCCAGCTCGGTGCCGCTCCACACCACCGCGACCTGCAGCGACGGCTCGCCCCGGGAGCAGGAGGCGGCGGCGGTCGCGGTGCCCGCCGCGGCGGCGGCCCGCAGCAGCGTACGGCGGCGCAGCCTCACCGGCCCGCCTCCGCGGCGAGGTCGGCCGGTGCCACCCGGACCTGGTCGCCGAGCTCGGCCAGCACGGCCTCGTCGGCGGTGCAGACCAGCACCGCGAGGCCCGGCGCGTCCGGCGGGGAGAGCCGCCCGACCAGGTCGGTGAGCCGCCCGCCGTCGGGGGCGCCGGCCGGCAGGTCGATCACCAGCACCTCCGGCAGGCAGGCCATCGCCCGGGCCAGCGCCACCCGGAACCGTTGGCCCTCGGAGAGCAGGTGCGGCCGCAGGTCGAGGGTCGGCGCCAGCTCCAGCCGCTCGACCACCGTCGCCGCCCAGGTGTCGGCCACCTCGCGCACCCGTTCCCGTTTGCGCTGGCCGTAGGCGATGTTGCGGCGCACGGTCAGGTGGGGCAGCAGGGCGCCGCCGGCCGGGACGTACCCGATGCGGCGGCGCAGCGGCGGCAGGTCGGTGACGTCCCGGCCGCCGACCAGGACCGCGCCGGCCGCCGGCGCGGTCAGCCCGACCACCACCCGGGCGAGCGCCGTGCCGACCCGGGGTGGGGCGGCCAGCGCCACGGTGGCGCCGGCGGGCACGTCGAGGGTCACCGGCGCGTCGGCGGGCAGCGCGACGAGTTCGCAGAGTCGTAACGTGGCCATCACCTCCGGTGACCCGAGTCGTCGCCCCCAGGGTGGCACATCCGGACGACGACCACGCCCCCGCACCCTCCCTTGTGGAGTCGGTGAGCGGCCCTCACCCGTCGGTGCGACATCGGCCGGAACCGGCACCGGGCCGGCCCGGCGGCACCTAGCCTGGCGCTGAGGAGCACCACGCGATCGTCGACGGAGGTCAGCGGTGAGCATCGAGGACGCCAGGGACGCCTTTGCCGGTGCCGAGGAAGTGGAGATCACGGTGACCGGCCGGCGTACCGGCCGGCAGATCTCGCACCCGGTGTGGTTCGTGCAGGACGAGCAGAGCATGTTCCTGGTGCCGATCACCGGGTCGGACAGCGACTGGTACAAGAACGTGCGGCAGACCCCGCTGATCGAGGTCGCCGTGAACGGCACCGCGGTGAGCGCGCCGGCCACCCCGATCACCGACGCCGACCGGGTCGACCACGTGGTGGAGATGTTCCGCGCGAAGTACGGCCGCCAGTACGTGGACGAGCACTACCCGAGGCGCGACGTCGCCGTCCAGGTCTCCCTCGGCTGAGGACGGGCGGTCAGCTCGGCGGCTCGGGACGGTAGAGCGTGGCCAGCGCGACGGCGGTGTCCGCGAGCATGGCGCGCAGCTCGGCCGGTGCCAGCACCTCCACCTCGGCGCCGAGCCGCAGCAGATCACCGTGGGCGTGGGTGAGCGACTCGATCGGCACCACCGTGGTCACCCAACCGGCGGCGTCCGGCGGCCCGGCGTTGCCCTCCGCCGCCCCGGCCACCACGTCGCTGGCGACCTCCCGCAGCCGCTGCCGGCCGCGCGGGGAGAGCCGGATCGTGGCGTCGTCGCGGTGCAGTTGGGCGCGGAAGCGCACCACGTGCGCCTGCCACCAGGCCGGCAGGTCGAACTCCGCCGGCCGGTCGAAGCCCTCGTCCAGGGTGGTCAGCGCCAGGATCTGGTTGATCCGGTAGGTCGCCGGGGCGTCCCGGCCCGGCCGGTTGGCCACCGCGTACCACCGGCCGCCCTTGAGCACCAGCCCGTACGGCTCCAGCACCCGGTCCACCTCGCCGCTCCAGCTGCGGTAGCGGACCCGGAGGCGGCGCTCCCGCCACACCGCGTCGGCCACCGCGGCCAGGTGGGGGGAGGCGTCGCCGTCGGCGTACCAGCCGGGGGTGTCCAGGTGGAACCGCTGCTGGAGCCGCAGCGCCCGGTCGGCGAGTGCGGGTGGCAGCGCGGCCTGCAGCTTGAGCTGGAGCGCGGCCACCACCGCCCCGTAGCCCAGCTCGGCGGCGGGCCCGGGCAGCCCGGCGAGGAAGAGGCGCTCGGCCTCCTCGGCGGTCAACCCGGTGAGCCGGGTCCGCCAGCCCTCGACCAGCTGGTAGCCGCCGGCGTGCCCGGCCTCTCCGTACAGCGGGATGCCCGCCGCGTGCAGCGACTCGACGTCGCGGTAGACGGTGCGGACGGAGACCTCCAACCGCTGCGCGAGCTGGGCGGCGGTCATCCGGCCGTGGCTCTGCAGCAGCAGCAGGAGGGAAAGGAGTCGACTGGCCCGCACTCTGCTGACAGTAGTTGTCAGGGGAGCGGTCCTACCGTCCCGGCATGGCATTTCGCGACAAGGATCTGTGGGTGCCGGGGCCGGTGACGGTCGCCGGCCGCGAGCTCAAGCGCTACCACATCGACCAACCGCACCGGCGGATCGAACCCGAGGTGGAGAAGGCCGCGTACGACCTGCTGCCGCGGCTGCTGCCGGCCGCCGACGACGGCACCCCGGCGGCGGGCTGGGTGGTGCTGCACCGGGGCGCCGACACCGGCGCCTACCTGCTGGCGTACACCTGGGTGTGGGACAACGTGGTGCAGGTGCGGATCGCCGCCGCCGGCCAGCCCGCCCTGGACTGCCCGGACGACGACCCGACCCACTTCGTCGAGCAGCACCGGCCGTGGATCGGCTGCATCTGGGAACTCGGGGTGCTGGAGCACGAGCGGGCCGCCTGGGCCCGGCACGTGCTGGCGCCGGAGCGCCCGGACCTGGCCGGCTGGCGCGCCGACACCCGGGCCGAGGGGCCGGTGGGCCGCTGATGGGCGACTTCGACTTCTTCGTCGGCACCTGGGACGTGGTCAACCGGCGGCTGGTGAAGCGGCACGTCGGCAGCGACGAGTGGGACGAGTTCCCCGGGCGGTCGGTGGCGGGCAGCTTCTTCGCCGGCGCGGGCAGCTTCGACGAGATCACCTTCCCGACCAAGGGCTTCTCCGGCGCCACGGTGCGGATCTACGACCCGGCGGCGGGCACCTGGTCGATCTACTGGATGAACAGCAACCGTGGGGTGCTGGAACTGCCGCCGGTGGTAGGCCGCTTCGTCGACGGGGTGGGCACCTTCTACGCCGACGACGTCGACGAGGGTCGGCCGGTCCGCTGCCGGTTCGTCTGGTCGGCGGTCACCCCGACCTCCTGCCGCTGGGAGCAGGCGTTCTCCACCGACGGCGAACGCACCTGGGAGACCAACTGGGTCATGGAGTTCACCCGCGCGCCGGCCTCCTGAGCCACCGCTCAGCCGGCCACCGGCGTCGCGTCCGGGCGCAGTTGGTGCGGCATCTCCCAGCCCTCGGCCAGCCGGGACGGGTGCACGTTCTGTCCGCCACCGAAGAACTCGCAGAACTTCATGATCAGCGGGTCCCAGCGCAGCGGGTCCACGTACGACGTCCCGGGGATCACCAGGTCCTCCTCGACGTACGCCCGCAGCACCTGCACCTCGAACGCGGTGGCGTGCGCGGAGGTGCCGCCGAACCGGTGCGTCGCGACGACCCGGCATTCGAGCTGGACCGGGCACTCCGCCACCCGGGGTGCCCGGACCAGTTCGGACGGCTGGGCGGTCAGCCCGGCCAGGGCGAACTTGTCCGGCTCGTAGCGGTAGCCCTGGCGGACCTTGTGCTCCGGCACGTCGGGGCGACCGGTGGTGAGTGCGATCCGGTCGACCGCGTCCACCATCGTCGCGGACGGCAGGTTGAGCACGCACTCCCGCTCGCGCCGCAGGTTGGCGGTCGTCTGGCCGCTGTCGCCGAGCCCGAGCATGGCGTGCTGGCCCAGCCACCAGGCCGACGACATCGGCGCCAGGTTGGCCGTGCCGTCCGGGTTGCGCGAGCTGATCAGCACCACCGGCGTGCCGAAGTAGAGCACCTTCAGACCGGGTACCACGTGCATCCGTACGCCTTCCGCCGCGGGCGCGACCGGGCGTCGAGCCACCGCCGTCGACTCTGCGCCAGGGCGGGCGCCGCCTGCTGGCGGCGATCGGACATCGCGTTTATTCTAGTGCTAGAATAGGCGGGTGGAGCTGACGCCGGCCGAACTGGTGATCCTCGGGTTGATCATCGAGTGCCCTCGGCACGGCTACGACCTGGAGCAGGTCATCGAGCGCCGGGGGATTCGCCAGTGGACCGAGATCGGGTTCTCGTCGATCTACTACCTGCTCGCCAAGCTCGAGAGTCGCGGGCTCGTCCGCGCCCCCGACGCGCCGGCGGCGGCGAAGTCCCGGCGCGTCTTCCAGGCCACCGTCGCGGGGCGGGAGGCCGCCACCCGCGGCGCGCTCGCGCTCATCGCGGAGCTGCGCCCCGTCCCGCATCCCCTCCTCGTGGGTGTGGCGAACCTGGCCCTACTCTCCGAACGGCAGTACGCGCAGGCCCTGCGCGACCGACTGGCCCAGGTCGAGGCGCGGATCGCCGCCGTCCGGGCGGCCGAGTCGGCGCAAGCCCCCCTCGCCCTGCCGGCGCGGGAGGTCTTCTCCTACTCCCTGAGCCTCCTGGAGGCGGAAAGGTCGTGGCTCGCGGCGCGGGCCCAGGTGCGCGATGACGGACAAGATTGACTTCAAGCGGGAGATCGACGCCTACCGCGCGCGTCCGGGTCGGCTCGACCTGGTGGACGTGCCCGACCTGCGATACCTCATGATCGACGGGCACGGCGACCCGAACACCCCGGCCTTCACCGACGCGACCGAGGCGCTCTATCCGTTGGCCTACAAGCTGAAGTTCGCCAGCAAGCGGACGCTTGGGCGCGACTACGTGGTGATGCCCCTGGAAGGGCTGTGGTGGGCCGACGACATGGACACCTTCACCGCGTCGCGGGACAAGTCCCGGTGGGACTGGACGCTGATGGTCATGGTCCCCGACTGGGTCGACCAGGACATGTTCGCCGACGCCGTCGAGCAGGTGGCGGCCACGGGCCGGCCGCGGCGCCTCGACGACGTGCGCCTGGGCTCGCTGTCCGAGGGCCGCTGCGTGCAGACCCTGCACGTCGGCGCCTACGACGACGAGACCGAGGTGCTGGCACGGATGCACCACGAGTTCATCCCGGCCAACGGGCTCCGGATGGTCGGCAGGCACCACGAGATCTACCTCAGCGACGCCCGCCGAACCGCCCCCGAGAAGCTCCGCACCATCCTCCGGCAACCGGTCAGGTGATCGTCTGACGTTCAGCAGGTGCTCAAGGCCGCTTCCGCCCTGCCCCGCGTCAGCCGATCACGGTCGGGGAGCGCGGTAGATGGCGGACAGCCAGACGTCGAGGAGGACGTCGACCACGTCGCGCTCGGCCACCGCCGGGCCGTCGCCGGCGAAGGTGGCGTACCAGACCCGCTCGTTCATCGAGTTCAGCGCGATGGCGAGGTCGCGGGCGGGCAGCCCGTCCGGGGCGGCGCCGCGCCGCCGTTCCGCCTCGATCGCGGTCTCGATGGCCTGCACCCAACGCTCCATCACGGTCGCCCAGAGCCGGCGTACCTCGGCGTTGGTGCCGCGCACCTGGGCGCAGGCCAGCACCACCGCGCGGTGCCCGCCGAACGTTTCGTGGAACCGGGCGATCAGTTCCCGCCACCGGGCCGGCGGGTCCTCGGCCAGCCGGACCAGCACGTCGCCGCAGGTCGCCTCGGCCTCCTCGGTGACCCGGTCCAGCAGCGTGAGCAGCACCGCGTCCTTGGACGGGAAGTAGAAGTAGAAGGTCGGCCGGGAGATGCCGGCGCCGCGGGCCAGGTCGTCGATGGAGATGTCGGCGAAGGCCCGGTCGTGCAGCAGTCGCTCGGCGGTGGCCAGGATGGCCGATTCGCGCTCGTCCCCGGAGGAGCGGGCCGCGCGGCGTCCGCGCGGGGCCGCGGTCCTGGTGGGCGTACGGGCGGGCGTCATGACCGCTGACTCTACACCGGATCGACACTGTGTCGATTGGACTCGACAGGGTGTTGACGGGTTCGACGGCGGTGGATAGTGTCCGGGGCCACCGCCTCGGATCGGGAGATGACATGGCCTCCGACCACGTCGACGTGCTCATCGTGGGTGCCGGCCTCTCCGGCATCGGTGCCGCCTGCCACCTGCGGCTCAACTGCCCCGACAAGACGTACGCGGTGCTGGAGGCCCGGGGCGCGATCGGCGGCACCTGGGACCTGTTCCGCTACCCGGGCGTCCGGTCCGACTCCGACATGTTCACCCTCGGCTACTCGTTCCGGCCGTGGACCGACCCGAAGGCCATCGCCGACGGCGACGCCATCCGCGCCTACGTCCGGGAGACCGCCGACGAGTACGGCGTCACCGGGCACATCCGCTTCCGCCACCGGGTGCTGCGGGCCGACTGGGACAGCGCGACCGCCCGCTGGACGGTGCACGCCCGGCGCGACGACACCGCCGAGGACGTGGTGCTCACCTGCTCGTTCCTGTACACCTGCTCCGGCTACTACCGCTACGACACCGGCTACACCCCGGACCTGCCCGGCGCGGAGACGTTCACCGGGCGGATCGTGCACCCGCAGCACTGGCCCGCCGACCTCGACCACACCGGCCGGCGGGTGGTGGTGATCGGCAGCGGCGCGACAGCGGTCACCCTGGTGCCGGCGATGGCCGAGCGGGCCGGGCACGTCACCATGCTGCAGCGCTCGCCCACGTACGTCATCGCGCTGCCCTCGCGCGACGTGCTCGCCGACACGCTGCGCCGCCTTTTGCCGGCGAAGGCCGTGTATCCGGTCGTGCGGTGGAAGAACGTCCTGCTCGCCACGGCCAACTTCCAGGCCAGCCGGCGGGCCCCCAACCTGGTCCGCAAGCTGCTGCGGCGCGCCGCCAAGGGCCGGCTGCCGGCCGGCTACGACGTCGACCGCCACTTCTCGCCCCGGTACGACCCGTGGGACCAGCGCCTCTGCGTGGTGCCCGACGGCGACCTGTTCACCGCCCTGCGGCAGGGCCGGGCCTCGGTGGTCACCGACACCATCGACACGTTCACCCCGGACGGCATCCGGCTCAGCTCGGGGGAGGAGTTGCCGGCCGACATCGTGGTCACCGCCACCGGGCTGAACCTGCTCGCCCTCGGCGGGATGACGCTGACCGTCGACGGCACCGAGGTCGACCTGGCCGACACCGTCGCCTACAAGGGGATGATGCTCTCCGGGGTGCCGAACTTCGCGATGACCATCGGCTACACCAACGCCTCCTGGACGCTGAAGGCCGACCTGGTCGCCACGTACGTCTGCCGGCTGCTGCGCCACCTCGACCGCACCGGCCAGCAGATCGTCACCCCGCTCGCGCCCAGCGGCGGCGCGCTGGAACCGATCATCGACCTGAAGTCCGGCTACGTGCTGCGCAGCGTCGACGCGCTGCCCAAGCAGGGCGCCTCGGCGCCGTGGCGGCTGCACCAGAACTACCCCCGAGACGTGCTGCTGATGCGGCACGGCCGGCTGACCGACGTCGGGGTGCGCTTCTCCCGCGCCGGCGCCGACCAGTCCAGCACCCCGGAGAGGAGCACCGCCGGTGCGTAGCTTCGACTTCACCTCGGGCACCGCCGTGGTGACCGGCGCGGCCAGCGGGATCGGCGAGGCCCTGGCGCACGGGCTCGCCCGCCGCGGCAGCGACCTCGTGCTGCTCGACCGGGACGCCGACCGGCTCGCCGCCGTGGTCGCCGCGATCCGGGCGGCCCACCCCGACCGGCAGCTGACCAGCTACCTGGTCGACCTCGCCGACGCCGCGGCCACCGCCCGGGTGGCCGCGGAGATCCGGCAGCGGCACCCCGTGATCCGGCTGCTGGTCAACAACGCCGGCGTCGCGCTCGGCGGCCGGTTCGACCAGGTGACCCTGGACGAGTTCAACTGGGTCATCGAGATCAACTTCCGGGCCGTGGTGCAGCTGACCCACGCGCTGCTGCCGGCGCTCAAGACCGAACCCGGCGCGCACCTGGTCAACGTCTCCAGCCTGTTCGGCCTGATCGCCCCGCCCGGGCAGGCCGCCTACGCCGCCAGCAAGTTCGCCGTCCGCGGCTTCACCGAGGCGCTGCGCCACGAACTGGTCGACGACGGCATCGGGGTCACCTCGGTGCACCCCGGCGGCATCCGCACCCGGATCGCGCGCAGCGCCCGGATCGGCAGCGGCGTCTCCGTCGAGGAGTACGAGGCCGGCCGCGAGCGGTTCGAGAAGCTGCTCTCGATGGATCCGGCGAAGGCGGCCGAGATCATCCTGCGCGGGGTGGGCCGCCGCCGCGGCCGGGTGCTGGTCGGCTGGTCGGCCAAGCTGCCCGACCTGCTGGCCCGGATCGCCCCCGCCTCGTACGGCCGGTTGTTCGCCCTCGGGCCGGGCCGGGCGACCGCCGATCCGGCGCGCCGGGCCACCACCGTCCCCGCCCAGCGGCCACCGGACGACCCGGATCCGGCCGCGCCGGGCGACCGGTCCGCCGAGCGGGCGGGGGACCCGGCGTGAGCGCGCCGGCCGGCCCCCGGCACGTCACCGTCGACGGGCGGCGGGTGCGCCACCGGGTCGACGGCGACGGCCCGCCCGTGGTGCTGCTGCACGGCATCGGCCGCAGCTTGCGCGACTTCACCGAGCAGCACGAGCTGCTCGCCGACCGCTACCGGGTGCACAGCCTCGACCTGCCCGGCTACGGCGGCTCGCTGCCGATGGCCGAGCCGTACACCCTGCCGGCGCTGGCCCGGTTCGTCGGCCGCTACCTCGACGCGGTAGGCGTCGAGGCGCCCGCACACCTGGTCGGCAACTCCCTCGGCGGCGCGATCGCCATGCGGCTGGCGGTCGCCGAGCCGGCCCGGGTGGCCAGCCTCGCGCTGGTCAACAGCGCCGGCTTCGGCCGTGAGGTGACCATGATGCTGCGGCTGCTCGCCCTGCGCCCGCTGGGCCGGCTGCTGCTGCGCCCCAGCCGGGCCGCCGCCCGACGCACCGAGCGGGCCCTCTTCCACGACGCGGCCTTCGCCACCGCCGAGCGCGTCGCGTACGCCCTCGAGGTGGCCCGCCAGCCGTACGCCGCGCGGGTGCTGCTGGAGACCGCGCACAACCTGGGCACCTTCCGGGGCGTCAGCCCGCAGTGGCGGGAGGAGTTGCTCACCGAACTGGCCCGGCTCGACGTGCCCACCCTGGTCGTCTGGGGCGACCGGGACCTCATCCTGCCGGCGGCCCACCTGGCGGCCGCCCGCACCCGGCTGCCCCACGCCCGCACCCACCTGTTCACCAACTGCGGGCACATGCCGCAGATCGAGTGCGCCGAGGAGTTCAGCCGGCTGCTGGTCGACTTCTGGACCGCAGCTCCCGCTGCCGAACCAGCACCGTCACCGCCACCAGGGCGGTCAGCAGCGCCGCGATGAGATAGACCGTCACCGGCAGCCAGGGAGTGGCCAGCACCAGCAGCGCGGTCACCGGGAACGCCACCACGACCATCCCGCGCTGCCGGGGCAGCACCCGCAGCACCCAGACGGTGAGCAGGTAGACGGCCGTCGGCACCGCCACGGTGTGCCCGACCACCACGCTGCCGACGTGGGCCAGGTGCCGGTGGTGGTCGACCGCCACCCACAGCCCGGCACCAACCGCGGCGATCGCCGCGAACACCAGGTAGTGGCCGTACCCCCAGACCAGCGAGGCGGGCAGCCGCGTCGGCACCTCCACCGCCCGGTCGAAGTAGAGCCACCACAGCGCGAACACGATCACGCAGGCCGCCGTGGCCAGCGGGCGCAGGTCGGCCTGCCCCGTGTCGACGCCGGTCTGGATCGCCACCGACGTCGCGAGCACCACCTCGCCGAGCACGATCAGGGTGAACAGCCCGTACCGTTCGGCGATGTGCCGCGGGTGCCAGGTGGTCATCCCCGGCCGCTCGGCCAACGCCGGCACCAGCAGGTCGGCCAGGGCCAGCACCAGGAACGAGCCGACCCGCCAGTCGTCCGGCAGCAGCAGCCGGATCAGCCACCCGACCTGCACCACGGTCACCCCTACCGCGTACCGGACGTCAGCGGCCCGGTGGCCGGGATCGCCGGCGGCCGCCCGCAGCCACTGCGTCACCAGGGCCAGCCGCATCACCACGTACCCGTAGGTGATGGTGGCGAAGTCGCCCGCGGTGAAGGCGCGCGGCACCCCGGCGGCCAGGATCAGCGCGCCGGCGATCTGCACCAGGGTAGTGATCCGGTAGACGTCGTCGTCGGTGTCGTAGGCGGAGGCGAACCAGGTGAAGTTCATCCACGCCCACCAGATCGCGAAGAACACCATCAGGTAGCTGCGCACCGCGTGCCCGACCTGGTCCTCGGCCAGGTCGTGGTGCAGGTTCGTGGCCGCCTGCGCCACCGCCACCACGAAACAGAGGTCGAAGAAGAGTTCCAGCGGCGTGGCGGCGCGGTGCTCCTCGCCGCGGTCGCGCGCGGTCATCGGCCGGTACCACGGCCGCAGCCCACCGGTCACCCGGGTACTCCTCGCCGCCGTACCACCGGTCACTTCCACCCTAGGCAGCCCAGCGGCCCCGCGAGCCGGCTTCCGCGCAGCCGGCGAGGGCGTGGCCGGCGAGGGCGTGGCCCGGCCGCGGACCGGGCGGATCCCGCTGGGCCGGGGTCCGGCCGCCCACGGCACGCGCCGGCCGCAACGGCGGGGCGGCGGCGGCTGTTTCGAGCCCGCGCGGGGCGGGGAAGCGGAGGGATGCCGCCGGACGCGCTGACCCTGTTCCTGGCCGGGGACGTGATGACCGGTCGGGGCGTGGACCGGATCCTGCCCCGGCCCGGCCCGCCCGACCTGCGCGAGCGGGCGGTCCGCGACGCCGACGAGTACGTCGGGCTGGCCGAGCGGGTCAGCGGCCCGATTCCCCGGCCGGCGCCGCCGCAGTGGCCGTGGGGCGTCGCCCTGCCGCTGCTGGACGAGCTGCGGCCGGCCGCCCGGATCGTCAACCTGGAGACCGCGGTGACCGGTCGGGGCGAGCACGCCCCGGGCAAGGCCGTGCACTACCGGATGCACCCGGACAACGTGCCGTGCCTGGCCGCCGCCCGGCTCGACGTCTGCGCGCTGGCCAACAACCACGTGCTCGACTTCGGCCCGGTCGGGCTCGCCGACACCCTCGACGCGCTGGCCGGGGCGGGGATCGCCACCGCCGGCGCCGGCCGGGACGCGGCGGCCGCCTGGGCGCCCGCCCGGGTGGACCTCGGCGCGGGCCGCCGGCTGCTGGTCTTCTCGGTGGCCGCGCCGTCCAGCGGCGTGCCGCCGCCCTGGGCGGCCACCGCCGACCGGCCCGGAGTGGCGTACCTGCCGGAGATCTCGGTGGCCACCGCCGACCTGCTGGCGGAGCGGGTCGCCGCCGTGGCCGGGCCGGGGGACCGGGTGCTGGTCTCCGTGCACTGGGGCGGCACCAGGGGGTACGAGGTGCCGCCCGAGCACGTCGAGTTCGCCCACCGCCTCGTCGACGCCGGGGTCGACCTGCTGCACGGGCACTCCTCGCACCACGTGCGGCCGGTGGAGGTGTACCGGGACCGACTGATCCTCTACGGCTGCGGGGACCTGGTCGACGACTACGAGGGCATCGGCGGGGAGGAGGCGTACCGGCCGGAGCTGCGGTTGCTCTGGCTGCCGGCGCTCGACCCGGGCAGCGGCCGGCTGCGGGGGCTGCGGGCGGCCCCGGTGCGGATCCGGCGGATGCGGCTGGCGTCGGCCGACCCCGGCGAGGCGGCCTGGCTCGCCAGCCTGCTCGGCCGGCTCGGCCCCCGCTTCGACGTCGACGCCGACGGTCTGCTCACCGTGCACCCCGACGCGCTCTGACGGGGTGGCTTGCGCCACGTCCCGGGCACCCGGCGCGGCGTCGGCCGTGGCGGGTCGGATCATAGATACATGACGCATCCCTCGGCCGCGACCACCGTGACCTCGGCGGCCGAGCGGGCCTACCGACACCTGAAGCGGTCCATCCTGGAGCAGCTCTACCCGGGCGGCCAGCTGGTCAGCGAGGGGGAGATCGCCGAGGTCACCGGCGTCTCCCGCACCCCGGTACGCGAGGCGCTGCTGCGGCTGGAGGCGGAGGGACTGGTCCGGCTCTACCCGAAGCGGGGCGCGCTGATCCGGCCGGTCTCCGCCCGGGAGATCACCGACGTCATCGAAGCCCGCCGGCTGGTCGAGCTGCACGCCGCCGAGCGGGTCTGGCCCCGCCGGGCGGCGCTGCGGGCCGACCTCGCCGCGCGGCTGGCCGAGATGCGCGCCGCGCACGCCGCCGGCGACCTGACCACGCTGATGGCCGCCGACCGCGCCTTCCACGCCACCGTGGTCGACGCCGCCGGCAACGAGATCCTGGCCGAGCTGTACCAGCGGCTGCGGGACCGCCAGCTGCGGATGGGGGAGGCGAGCTTCCGGCTCTCGCCCGGCTGGGCCGAGGTGGCGCTGACCGAGCACGCCGCCCAGCTCGCCGCCCTCGACGGCGACGACCCGCAACGCTGGCTCGACACGGTCGCGGCGCACATCGACAACGCCGCCACCGTGCTGCGGACGCTGCGGTGACCGCCGCAACGGCAGCCCGGCGCCGATCCGGCTGGCTGGTCTGGGGCGTCGCGCTGGGCGCGTACGTCGGGGCGGTGTTCCACCGCAGCACGCTCGGGGTCACCGGGGTCGACGCCGCGCACCGCTTCGACATCAACGCCAGCACGCTGGCCACCTTCTCCGTCGCCCAACTCGCCGTGTACGCGGCCATGCAGGTGCCGGTCGGCGTGCTGCTCGACCGGTACGGCTCGCGCCGGCTGCTGATCGCCGGCGGCGCCCTGATGGTCGCCGGGCAGCTCTGCTTCGCCCTCGCCACCGAGGTGTGGCTGGCGGTCACCGGCCGGGTGCTGATCGGGCTGGGCGACGCGATGACCTTCATCAGCGTGCTGCGGATCGTGGCCCTCTGGTTCTCCGGCCGGCGCTACCCGATGCTGACCCAGCTGACCGGCACGCTGGGCCAGTTCGGCGCCATCCTCGGCGCCGTACCGCTGGTGGCGCTGCTGCACCGGGCCGGCTGGACCCCGGCCTTCCTGGTCGCGGCGGCGCTCGGCGCGACGCTGCTGCTGCTGGTCGTGGTGGCGGTCCGGGACACCCCGGACCGCGAGATGGCCGCCGGCCCGACGCCGGACCTGGCGACGGTGCGTCGGGAACTCGCCGCCGCCTGGGCGCAGCCGGGCACCCGACTGGGGCTCTGGACGCACTTCGTCACGCAGTTCTCCGGCTCGGTGTTCGCCCTGCTCTGGGGCTACCCCTTCCTGGTGCAGGGGCAGGGGCTGACGCCGACCGCGGCCGCGTCGCTGCTCACCCTGATGACCGTCGCCATGCTGGTGTCCGGGCCGGCGATCGCGCACTTCTGCGCCCGGCACCCGTTCCACCGGTCGGTGCTGGTCTTCGCGATCGCCGGCAGCAGCGCGACGGTCTGGGCGGTGGTCCTGCTCTGGCCCGGCCCGGCGCCGCGCTGGCTGCTGGTGACGCTGGTGCTGGTGCTCGCGCTGAACGGCCCCGGCTCGCTGATCGGGTTCGACTACGCGCGCTCGTTCAACCCGGTCAGCCGGATCGGCAGCGCCACCGGCGTGGTGAACGTCGGCGGTTTCGTCGCCTCGATCACCCTGGTGCTGGTGGTCGGCGTGGTGCTCGACCTGGCCACCCCGGCCGGCCGGGCCACCCCCGACCTGTCCGCCTTCCGGTGGGCCTTCGCCGCGCAGTACCTGCTCTGGGCGCTCGGCGCGGTGCAGGTGCTCCGCTACCGCAACGCGGCCCGCCGGCAGGTCGCCGCGCAGGCGCTCGCCGTCCCGCCCGCGGCGACGGCGCCCTGAACCGGTCCGGTCCGCGGCCGGGTCGCCCGGTCAGGAGCGACGGCGGTGGGTGAGGCCGTCCAGCACCAGGGTCAGACCGGCGCCGAGCATCCAGACGTCCTTGGCCAGGCCGATGCCCTGCTGGGTCGGCCGCAGGCTGCCCTGCTCCCGCATCCCGGGCGTGGCGAGGTAGAGCTGGGTGAGGCCGGCGGCGAACGCGGTCAGCCCCAGGCCGACCAGCGCCGACGGGATGAACGGCGCGAGCAGGGCCGCGCCGAGCGCGATCTCGGCCCCCGACAGCAGCCGGGCGAACTTGTCCGGCGGGAACTGTTTGAGCTGCGGGATGGCGTTGACGGCCATCCCGTGCATGCCCTGTGCCGCCTCACCCTCCAGCGTCCGCTTGCTCAGCCCGGAATTGAGGATGAACGCGCCGATGCTCACACGCAGCGGCAGATGGCTCACCTTCATGGCGCACTCCCGTCCGACGGCAGGATCGTGCCCCCGCCTACCCACACCGCGCCGGGATAACCGCCGCGCGGCTCTGGGCCGCCGGTGGTGATCGGCGGTAGTTTCGCCCGAGAGCCTGATCCACCGGGTCGCCGGAGCGCGGTGGCGCCGGATCCCGACACCACGGCGGCGCGTGGCGCCGCGGAGCAGGAGGAGACCGTGAGCCAGCAGGTCCGGGGAGTCATCTCCCGCAGCAAAGGCGCACCCGTCGAGGTGACCACCATCGTGGTGCCCGACCCGGGGCCGGGCGAGGCGGTGGTGCGGGTGCTGTCCTGCGGGGTCTGCCACACCGACCTGCACTACCGCGAGGGCGGCATCACCGACGACTACCCCTTCCTGCTCGGCCACGAGGCGGCCGGCGTCGTGGAGGAGGTCGGGGAGGGCGTCGACGCCGTCGCCCCGGGCGACTTCGTGGTGCTCAACTGGCGGGCCGTCTGCGGCGTCTGCCGGGCCTGCCGCCGCGGCCGGCCCTGGTACTGCTTCGCCACCCACAACGCGGCGCAGAAGATGACCCTCACCGACGGCACCGAACTGGCCCCGGCGCTCGGCATCGGCGCGTTCGCCGAGAAGACCCTGGTCCACGCCGGCCAGTGCACGAAGGTCGACCCGGCCGCCCGGCCCGCCGCGGTGGGGCTGCTCGGCTGCGGGGTGATGGCCGGCCTCGGCGCGGCGATGAACACCGGCGGGGTCACCCGCGGCGACTCGGTGGCGGTGATCGGCTGCGGCGGGGTCGGCGACGCGGCGGTCGCCGGCGCGACGCTGGCCGGGGCGACCACCATCATCGCGGTGGACACCGACGCCCGGAAGCTGGAGTGGGCCCGCCGGTTCGGCGCCACCCACACCGTGAACGCGTCCGCCGAGGATCCGGTCGAGGCGATCCGCGCCGCCACCGGCGGCTTCGGCGCCGACGTGGTGATCGACGCGGTCGGCCGGCCGGAGACCTGGAAGCAGGCGTTCTACGCGCGCGACCTGGCCGGCACCGTCGTGCTGGTCGGCGTGCCGACTCCCGAGATGACCGTCGAGGTCCCGCTGTTGGACGTCTTCGGCCGCGGCGGGGCCCTCAAGTCCAGCTGGTACGGCGACTGCCTGCCCAGCCGCGACTTCCCCATGCTCACCGCGCTCTACCTGCAGGGCCGCCTCGACCTCGACGCCTTCGTCACCGAGGAGATCGCGCTCGACCAGGTGGAGGAGGCGTTCGCGCGGATGCACCGCGGCGACGTGCTCCGCTCGGTGGTGGTCTTCTGATGGCCGCCCGGATCGACCACGCCGTCACCGCCGGCACCTTCTCGCTGGACGGCCAGACCTTCGACGTGGACAACAACGTCTGGGTGGTCGGCGACGACACCGAGTGCGTCGTCGTCGACGCGCCGCACGACGTCGACGCGATCCTGGCCGTCGTCGGCGGCCGGCGGGTCCGGGCGATCCTCGCCACCCACGCCCACGACGACCACGTCCGGGTGGCCCCGGCGCTGGCCCGGGCCACCGGCGCGCCGGTGCTGCTGCACCCCGCCGACCGGGTGCTCTGGGACCAGGTGCACCCGGACGAGTCACCCGGCGGCGAACTGCGCGACGGCGACACCGTCGAGGTGGCCGGCGTCGCGCTGACCGTGCTGCACACCCCCGGGCACAGCCCGGGCGCGTGCAGCTTCCACGCGCCGGCGCTCGATGCCGTGTTCACCGGGGACACCCTGTTCGCCGGCGGGCCGGGCGCCACCGGTCGCTCGTACAGCGACTTCGGCACGATCATCGACTCGATCCGGAACCGGCTGCTCACCCTGCCCCCGGAGACGGTCGTGCACACCGGCCACGGCGAGAGCACCACCGTCGGCGCGGAGGCGCCGCACCTCGACGAGTGGCTGGCCCGGGGCCACTGAGCGCCGGGTCAGCGTTCGTCGGGCGGACCCAGCACCGGCTTGACGTCCAGCACCGGGGTGCCGTCCAGCGCCTCCAGGTCGGCGACCCGCACCCGCAGCCCGTCCACCGCCAGCACCCGTACCCGGTGCAGGCCGATCGGGTTCGGCCGGTGCGGCGACCGGGTGCTGAACACCCCGGTCTCCGGCCGGGACGCGTCGCCGCGCGGGTGCACCGCCAGCACGTCCCGGCGGGCCCGGTCGAGCCAGGTCAGCACCAGCACCTCCGCGCCGACGCGCAGGTCGCGCAGGGCGGTGGCGACCTCCGGCGTGAAGTCCAGGTACGCCTCCGGCGCGCCCTCGTCGCCCTGCCGGGGCGCGTCCGCCGGGTCGGTCAGCGGCGAGGCGACCCGCCCGACCGGACGCAGCAGGAAGGCGTCGTCGGTCATGGCGTCCGCCGCATGAACAGCCGGACCCCCGTCCCGGCCGGGGAGGTGTGCAGCCGCACCAGGTCGCAGAGCGCGTGCACGATGACCAGCCCCCGCCCGCCGACGCCGTCCGCCGCCGGGTTCACCCGCCCGGCCATCGGGTCGGCCAGCCAGCCGTGGTCACGAAGCTCGCAGACCAGGTGCGCGGCCGTTCGCCACACGTGCAGCACCCCGCCGCCCCCGCCGTGCGCGACGCTGTTGGTCGCCAGTTCGGTGACCGCGATCTGCAGGTCCGCCACCCGGTCCGCGGCCAGCCCGGCCGCCGTGGCGTGGTCGGCGACGAACCGGCGTACGTCGGAGAGCGTGTCGACCTGGTAGGCCAGCGCCGCGGTCGACTCGGCGGGCGCGGGCAGCGGCGCGTTGTAACGGGCCACCACCTCCGCCGGGGCGTAGTCCGGGCTGGGCCGCCGCCCCGCGCGATCCACCAGCACCGGGTGCGTGACGCACGCGTCGGCCAGCGCCACGTCGTCCAGCGCGGCCACGTCGTACGGGCAGAGGATGGTCGCCGCGCGACCGGCGAACGCGGCGTTGATCATCGCCTCGTGCTGGGCGCAGGCCGGATATTCCACCTCGCTGCGCCCGGCCCAGATCGGCTCGCCGATGATCCGCACCCGCCGGCCGGGATGCCGGTCGGCGAACGCCTGCAGCACCCACGGGATGATCCGCCCCGGGTTGCGGCCCGCCTCGGTCATGTCCGCCCAGCGCACCCGCTCGGTGCCGCCCACCGCCGCGCGGACCCGGCGCAGGTTGGCCCCCGGCATGGCGACCAGCACCGGTTCGCCGGCGGCCAGCCCGCCCTCGACGAACGGGACCGTGCCGGCCAGCAGGTCGTCGGCGTCCCGGTAGAAGAGCCCCTCGTGGACGAACCCGGCGGCCGGCGCTGTCCCGTCCGGCACCGTCATGCGGTCCGTCCCGACCCGGCCGGGGTGCCATCGGCGGGGTCGGTCGCCGTCGCGCGCGTCGCGGGCCGGCCGGCGGCACCGATCCGCGCGAACCGGCCGTAACGCCCCAGGCGGTCGTGAACCACCTGGTCGGCCACGTCGGCAGCAGTCACCTCATCGCCTTCCGGTCGGAGCCCCTCACTGTAGCCCGGCCTGGCCGGCGACCTGACCACCGACCTGTCGTCGTACTGGGTAGGCTCCCCGGTCATGGCCGATGATCACACCCGTCCGCCCGCCGTACGTCAACTCCGCCTGGTGGTGGAGGCCGAGGACTACGCCGCGGCGGTGGCGTTCTTCCGCGACGCGCTGGGCCTGCCGGAGCAGGCGGCGTTCACCGGCGAGGGGGACGCGCGGGTGGTGATCCTGGACGCCGGCCGGGCCACGCTGGAGATTGCCAACCCGGCGCAGAAGCGGATGATCGACGAGGTGGAGGTGGGGCGGCAGGTGGCCCCGAAGCTCCGGGTGGCGTTCGAGGTGGACGACAGCCGGGCGGCGACCGACCGGCTGGTCGCCGCCGGTGCCACCGAGATCGCGCCGCCCACCGTGACACCGTGGCAGTCCCTGAACTCCCGCCTCGACGCCCCGGCCGGCCTGCAGATCACCCTCTTCCAGGAACTCCTCGACGCCGACGAGCGGACGACCCTCGACGGGTTCGGCACCGACCGCGCCCGCGAGGAGTGACCGGACGGTGAGCGGTCGCCGCGCGGGCCGGCCCCGGCCGGTCGTCCCGACCACCCCCGCCACGACCGCGGCACCGGACGCCACCGGCCCCGTCGGCCCGGAACCGGTCGGGAAATCGGGATGCGCCGCACCGGCGGGCGTGGGGATGATCGTCGGCGTGCAGCCCGTCGGAGCCCCGGCAATCGCCCCCGTGACCCTCACCCCGGCGCAGCGCGCCGCACTCGACCACGTCCGGCGGACCGCGCTGCGGGACCGCCCCGCCGCCCTGGCCACCATCGCCCGGGCGCTGGCCGGATCGGGCGTCACCCACCAGCCGGAGGAGCTGATCACCGCGATCGGCCGGCACGGGCGGCTCACCCTCAACTTCCACCCCGACCGGCTGCTCGCCGACGGCCGTACGGTCGCCGGGGCGCTGGCCGACGAGGGGATCTACCGCAGCCAGTTCGAGACCCGGATCTCCAACGGCGGGCTGACCGCGTACCCGGGCGGCGACCGGGACCGGTGGGAGGAGTCGCTGTTCGGCGGCGCCTACCAGGCGCCCGGCGTGCCCCTGACCGACCGGCCCAAGTACGGCGGGCTGAACCTGCTCGACCACCCGGACGGCGCCTGCCCCCGCTTCGGCTCGTGTCACCTGCGGTTGCGCCCGGAGGTGCTGGCCCGGGCCACCTTCTGCTTCGGCGACAGCCACCTCGGTCCCCGGGACCTCGGCACCGTCGACGTGTTCGAGCCGGTGCTGGCCGCCCTGATCGCGGCGACCGAGGGCACCGGGACCAGCCTCGGCCGGCCGGGGATGGACACGGTAGCCCTGGTGCGGGAGCTGTTGCGCCGCCGGGAGGACGCGGCGTGGTCGCCCGGCGCGGCCGGCCGGGCCCTGGACGACTACATCGAGGCGCAGGTCCACGGGGACCTCGACCTCGGCCGGGACGTGGAGGCGGTGGTCGTCGACCCGTCGTTCCGGGGCACCGAGGCCGGCGCGACGCTGGCCGGGATCGCCCGGCGGCACGGCTTCGCCCTCTGTTGGCACCGGGGCTTCGCCCTGCCGGTGGACAAGATCGACCCGGAGTTCCGTGGGCCGGCCATCCCACCGCTGGCCGCCCGGGTGCACGCCGAGTTCGCCCGGCCGGGCGAACCGGTCGACGCCGCGCTGATCGGCCGGGCGGCGGTCTCCGTGGTGACCGACCCGGCGCGCTGGGCGGACCGCGGTCCCACCGCGGTGACCCTGCAGCACCTCAAGCAGCTCTGGCACGTCCTGGTCCGGTTCGGGGCCCCGTACGCCGACTGAGTCGATCGGGGCGTCCGTGGCCGGTCCGGCCCCCAAGGGCTTGCGCCGCACGCACCAGGGCGTCCGTGCCGGTTCTGCCCTGTCTGGCCGATGATGGCCGCCACGGACCATGTCCGTTCGATCCCGGTGTGGTCGCTGCTGGGCGCGTCTCCGCCCCGGTGTCCGGTGACCTGGGCCGCAGCCGACGCCGCTCGGCGCATATCCGGAATGACCGACACGTGAAGCTGGTTGTGTCCCCCGTACCGCCGGAGCGCAAACCTCTTCTCCGGCACCGGAGATCCCCCGAGAGGTGCTCAACCGGAGCGCTTCACGATCGAAAGGGCAACCATCGTGAAGGTCGACTTCACTCGATGGCTCCCCGCCATCGCGAAGGACTCGTACCGCAAGATCGCGAACGACTCGTACCGCAAGACCGCACTCAGCGTGGCCGGCGTGGCCGCCCTGGGTGGCCTGGCCCTCGCGCCGACGGCCGCGGCGGCACCGATCACCACCGGCCCGCACGAGGGTGCCGTGGCGGCGATCGAGAAGGCCACCGGCCGGGCCAAGACCGACCGGACCGACGAGTCCGCACTGACCACCGGCGGCACCACGGTCAAGCCGGCCGCCGAGAAGCCCACCCGCGAGGAGCTGATCCCGCACGGCGTGCAGGGTGCTCAGTCGCGTATCCCGCTGGACGACGCCCAGCTCGCCAACGCCCGGGCCATCATCGACGTGGCCAAGAAGACCGGCGTGGGGGAGCGCGGCGCGGTGATCGGCATCGCGACGTCGCTGCAGGAGTCGAAGCTGTACAACCTCGGCCACCTGGGCGCGTACAACGACCACGACTCGCAGGGCCTGTTCCAGCAGCGGCCGTCGTCGGGTTGGGGTTCGCCGGAGCAGATCACCGACCCTGAGTACGCCTCGACGGCGTTCTTCACCGCGCTCAAGAACGTCGGCGGCTGGCAGGACCTGCCGCTGACCGCCGCGGCGCAGACGGTGCAGGTCTCGGCCTACCCGTTCGCGTACGCGCAGTGGGAGGAGCAGGCGGCGGACATCGTCGCGCAGCTCTGGTGACAACCGCATGACGAACCGGCCGGTCCCCGCACGGGGGCCGGCCGGTTCGCTTCTCCCGGGGGCCTTCCTGCGGCGGTTGCCGGCTGTTCTTTGGCGGGCTTGTTGTTCGTGCTCGGCCTCGGGTGATCAGGCTTGATCCCTGCGTTGGGGGTTCGCTTGCGGTGGGTGGGTGGTTGCGGTGGGGGGTGTGGCCCGCCGTGACCGGCTCCGGGCGGTCAGGCTTGATCCCTGCGCCGGTCACGGCGGGCCACACCCCCGTCGTGGTCCAGGTCCGTCCGCGCGGTCACGGCGGGCGCGCTCTTGTCGTGAGCGGGTGCGTTTCGTGGTCGCGGCGGGCGCCTGGTTGTGGTCCGGGTTCCGCTCGGATGGTCGGGGAGGGCGCTCTGCTGTGGTGCGGGTGCGTCCGTCGGTTCGCGGCCCGGCGCACCTTTGTTGTGGTTCGAGATCGTTTCGCGATCACGGTGGGCGCCACAGTTGTGGTCCGGGTCCGTGCGTGGCTGTCCACGCAGATGTCCGGTTTGCTTGCCCGTCCTGCGGGGTTCGGCCGCTGGTCGGGTCGGGTGTGTCGTCGGGGCTGGGCATGTTGTCCGGGAGGTTGATACCTCTGAGTCATCAATATGCCCCTGAGGTATCACGCTCGTTCCTCAATGACCCACCCCCGGCTCGGATCCGCCGGGCTGCTTCTTCCCGGTGCTTGACCCACCTCGCCAGGATCTGCCTGGCTGCGTCTTCCCGGTGGTGAGGCAACCCCACGTCCACGTGGCATCCGGACATTCCGCGCATCCGGGGCATCGAGTGTGCGGACCCGCCGTGGGCGTGTGGGCCCTGTCGTCGTTTCGCCGATGTGGCGGTATCGACCCGTCCGGGATGGCCTCATATCGGCGACATGGTGTCGATCACGCCGTCCAGCCTTGCGGCAGGGCGGTTGGCCAGACCTGTTGGTGGGGTGTTTGTCGGGTTTGTGGGTGTGACCGGTGGCATCCGGGTGGTGGAATCGGGGCCGGGTCGGGGGCGTTACATCATGCGGACGATCGAGCAAGGGCACGCCGCCGGCACGGCCGGCCCGGGGCCTGGCGGAATGATGGCGGGCGGCCGGTCGTTACATCCCCCGGCGATCGCAGCAACACCCCGTCCGGCTCCGGCCGACCGGGTCGCGGCCCCCGGAATGACGGCGGGCTGGCGGTCGTTACATCCCCCGGCGATCGCAGCAACGCCCCGCCCGGCAGAGCCGGGTGAGGGTTCTGGCCCCGGAATGATGGGGTGCTGGCGGTCGTTACACACAGTCCGGCCGCGCAGGGCACCCCCGCCCCGCAGGTTTGCCGGGCATCTGGCACCGGCCAGGGCATCCCCCGCCCCGCGAGAGTGCCGAGTAGTTCTTCCCCTGAGTCTTTCTGAGCGCCTGATGGTGCTTGCGCCCCTTATGGCCCGTCCCCCTTGGGCTGGTGGCGTCATCCCCCGAAGGAGCTTTGTGATGAACACGATCATGCGTAAGAGCGTTCTGGGTATTGCTGGTCTGGCCTTCGCCGGTGGCATCGCCGCTGGCCCCGCCACGAACGCTGACACCACCTCGGTCGAGGCCGTGAAGCCGGTTGCCGTGGTGCAGGCTGACAAGCCGGGTGTCGACAAGGCGAAGCTGATTCCGCATGGTGTGCAGGGTGAGCAGTCGCGCATCGACCTCGACGGTGAGCAGGTTGCGAACGTGAAGGCGATCATCGCGGCGACGAAGAAGTCCGACATGGACGAGCGCGCCGCCGTGGTGGCGATCGCTACCGCGCTGCAGGAGTCGAAGCTGGAGAACCTGGGTCACCTGGGTGACCGGAATGACCACGACTCGCAGGGCCTGTTCCAGCAGCGCCCGTCCAGCGGTTGGGGCACGGTGGAGCAGATCACCGACCCCGAGTACTCGACCAAGGCGTTCCTGAAGGGCCTCAAGCAGGTCGACGGCTGGCAGGACATGCCGCTGACCAAGGCCGCGCAGACGGTGCAGGTGTCGGCTTACCCGTTCCACTACGCCCAGTGGGAGCAGCAGGCCGCCGACCTCGTCGCCGAGCACTGGAACAACTGACAACCCAACAGAACATGAAGGACTGCCGAAGGCTCCCTCCCCACTCCGGGGAGGGAGCCTTCGGCGTTTGCCCACCCGAGCCCGGGCCCGGGCAGCAGTATGTCCGCCATGAAGGCAAAGGTCAGGATCGTGCTGCTGGTCGTTCTGCTCGTCGCCGGCTGCGACGCGCCGGAACGGCAGGTCGATACCCGGGTGCCGAACAGCGCGCCGGCAACCGCGAGCGCGGCGCCGGCACCGCGTACCGAGCTGACCGTGGTGGCCGCGGGTGACCTGCTGGTCCACCCGCCGCTCACCGAGCAGGCCGCACTCGACGCCCGGCGTAACGGCCGCGACGGTCACGACTTCACCGAGGTGCTCGCGGCGGTCCGCCCCCGGGTCAGCGCCGCCGACCTCGCCATCTGCCACATGGAGACGCCGCTGGCCGAACCCGAGGGGCCGTTCACCGGTTGGCCGACCTTCAGCGTGCCGCCGCAGTTGGCCGACGCGGCGGCCTGGGCGGGCTTCGACACCTGCTCCACCGCCTCCAACCACTCGCTCGACACGGGAGTGGCGGGCATCGCCCGTACGCTGGACAACCTGGACCGGGTCGGGCTCCGCTACACCGGCACGGCCCGCAGCGCCGCGGAGGCCGCCCGGCCGAACGTCCTGGACGTGGCCGGGGTCAAGGTCGGGCAGCTGTCGTACACCCTGAGCTTCAACGGCATCGAGCTGCCGGCGGGCCGGCCGTGGGCGGCGAACCGGATCGACCAGGACGCCATCCTCGCCGAGGCCCGGCGTGCCCGGGCGGCCGGCGCCGAGATCGTCATCCTCTCCCTGCACTGGGGTACGGAGTACCAGAACGAGCCGAACGGCGACCAGCTCGACCTCGCCCGGCTCCTGCTGGGCTCGGACGAGATCGACCTGATCGTCGGCCACCACGCCCACGTGGTGCAGCCCTTCGAGAAGATCGGCTCGAAGTGGGTCGCCTACGGGATGGGCAACCTGACCACCCGGTTCGGCGACGGCTCGCCGGAGAACACGCAGGACGCCGTGGTGCCGGAGTTCACCTTCCGCCGCACCGCGACCGGACGGTGGGAGGTGACCGACGTGACCGTGCTGCCGACCTGGATGGAGTACCGGCCGGTGGCCCGGGTGGTCGACCTGGCCGCGGCCATGACGGATCCGCGGCTGTCGGCCGGGCAGCGGACCCACTACGCCCGGATCCACCAGCGGATCGTCGGCTACCTGGGCATGCGGGGCGCCATCGAGGCGGGGCTGCGCACGCCGCACTGACGCCCCCGCCCCAGGGTGCCTCAGCAGGCCGGGTAGAGGCGGCGGGTGCCGACGCCGGCGGCGTAGGCGGCCCGGTCGCTGAACCGGCAGCCGTAGTCCGGCGCGGCGACCACCGCCGCGTCGGTCACGTCGTCGCCCAGGGGCCGCTTGCCGTGGCGTACCCAGGACACCAGGTCGTCCCAGGCGGCGCCGGCCTCGGCCGGGGTGAACTCGCAGTGCTGCGCCGCCCGGATGGCCCGCTGCACCACCAGCCGGCTCCGGCCGTGCTTCGCCACGTCCCGCGCGTACGCCTGCTCCATCGAGAAGGGCACGAACAGGTCGCCGAGGTCGTGCAGGCTGACCACCGGCGCGGTGGGGCGGCCGGCGATCCGTGGCACCTCGGTCAGGGTCGGGGAGAGCCGCTGGCGCAGGTTCTCCGGCGCGACGCGCTGCACGGTGGCGTTCACGTCGACCGGGGAGTTCGGGGCGTACCGGGTGAACAGGTTGGTGGCGAGCTGCCCGGGGCGCTGGGCGGGCGAGTCGCCGCCGCTGGTGGTGCTGATCGCGAAGAGGAAGTCCTTCCAGATCGCGAAGGACGCGTCGGCGCCGGGTCGCGGGCCGCCGGATCGGTTGACGGTGATGGCGCGCAGTTGCTTGCCCAGGTCGTTGGTGGTGTCCGGGCCGGTCGGGGTGAGCCCGGCCAGGCCGAGTGTCTGCTGGATCCGGGGCACCGCGTTGGTCAGGTAGTCGGCCGGGGTCGGGTACGCCCGCACCCCGGCGAGGGCCTGGGCGACCAGGTTGTAGTCGAGGAAGAAGTCGAGCAGCGTCTGGTCGCCGAGCACCCCGCACATCGGCAGCGCCCCGTCGTAGAAGCCCGGGTACTGCTCCAGCGAGCGGGCGATGATGTAGCCGCCCATCGACACCCCGGCCAGGTAGGTCCGGTGCGGCCGCTCGACCAGCCGCCCGAAGTGGGTGGCCAGGTCCTTGGTGCTGAGCACCCCGGAGCGGATGTCGAAGCCGTTGCTGTAGTAGGAGGAGGACGCCCAGGCGTACCCCTGCTCGATCAGCCGTTGCCGCAGGCCGAAGCCGGGCGGCTCGGGGGAGAGCACCTTCTCCTGGCCGCGGTAGCCGTGCGCCCAGAGCACCAGGTCGCCGTTCCACCGCGCGGGCACCTCGACGATGTAGCCGGCGTGCCGGTGCACGCCCTGCCGGACGCTGGTCGGCCGGCCGTCCACCACCAGCGGGTCCAGCGGCGGGTTGCTGATCGTGTAGCCGGGCAGCGGCTGGGAGCCGTCGGAGTGGCGGTCCGGGGCGGCGGTGGCCGGGGCGGCCCCGGCCAGTCCGGCCGCGAGGATCAGGGCGACGCCGGCGGCCAGCAGGCGGCGGGCGGTACGGGCGGGCGAGGACGGCATCGTTGCTCCACCTCGGACGGTGCCGCCCGTGGTCGGCGGCGGGACGGGTGCCTACCGGCCGGTAGTGCCCCTGAACCTAGGCCCGCCGTTCAACCGACGTCAATGGCTGACTGAGTGCTTGGTCAGATCACGCCCTGCGCCAGCATCGCCTCCGCCACCCGCCGGAACCCGTCGATGTTCGCGCCGGCCACGTAGTCGCCGGGCAGCCCGTACTCCTCGGCCGTGGCCCAGCAGCGGTCGTGGATGTCCCGCATGATCTCCCGCAGCCGCTGCTCGGTGTGGGCGAACGTCCACGAGTCCCGGCTGGCGTTCTGCTGCATCTCCAGCGCGCTCACCGCCACCCCGCCGGCGTTGGCCGCCTTGCCCGGCGCGAACCGCACCCCGGCCCGGCCCAGGATCCGTACCGCCTCCGGGGTGGTCGGCATGTTCGCACCCTCCACCACCGCGACGCAGCCGCCGGCCACCAGCGCCGCGGCCTCCGCGCCGCCGATCTCGTTCTGCGTCGCGCACGGCAGCGCCAGCTCGCAGGGCACCTCCCAGACCGTACGACCGGAGACGGCCACCGCGTGCGGCACGTGCCGCACGTAGTCGTCCAGCCGGGCGCGGCGTTGCTCCTTCAGCTCGCGCAGCAGCTCCAGGTCGATGCCCTTCTCGTCCAGCACGTAGCCGGTCGAGTCCGAGCAGGCCACCACCCGGCCGCCGAGCTGGTGCACCTTCTCGATCGCGTAGATCGCCACGTTGCCCGAGCCGGACACCACCACCCGCTTGCCCTCCAGGCCGTCCCCGGTCTGCCGGAGCATCTCCTCGGCGAAGAAGACCGCCCCGTAGCCGGTCGCCTCCCGGCGCGCCTGAGCGCCCCCGTAGGCCAGGCCCTTGCCGGTCAGCACGCCGGCGTCGTACCGGTTGGTGATCCGCCGGTACTGGCCGAACAGGTAGCCGATCTCCCGGTAACCCACCCCGATGTCCCCGGCCGGTACGTCGGTCTGCGGGCCGATGTGCCGGTACAGCTCGGTCATGAAGCTCTGGCAGAACCGCATCACCTCGCGGTCCGAGCGGCCCTTCGGGTCGAAGTCCGCGCCGCCCTTGCCGCCGCCGATCGGCAACCCGGTCAGCGCGTTCTTGAAGATCTGCTCGAAGCCGAGGAACTTCACGATGCCGAGGTAGACCGACGGGTGGAAGCGCAGGCCGCCCTTGAACGGGCCGAGCGCGCTGTTGAACTCCACCCGGAAGCCCCGGTTCACCTGCACCCGGCCGTGGTCGTCCTCCCACGGCACCCGGAAGATGACCTGCCGTTCCGGCTCGCAGATCCGCTCGACGACCCGCGCCTCGGCGTACTCCGGGTGACGGGCCAGCGCCGGGCCGATGCTCTCCAGCACCTCCCGCACCGCCTGGTGGAACTCCGGCTCACCCGGGTTGCGGGCCACCACGCTGGCGAACACCGTCTCGACGGTCTCCGGCATACCGACACGTCCCTTCGCTTTCTGGCAGCCCCGTTGCTACCACCCGCGTCGGCGTACCCGCCAACCGTCCCGAGATACGGACGGTCACCGTGGTCCGGTTCACCGCCCCGGCCGCGCGCCAAGGTCCAGGCCCGCGTCGGGGGGTCGTGAGCGTAGAGTCGGGCGGTGGAACGTACCGAATCGATGCCGGCGCAGACCCGACCGCCGGGCGTGGCCACGGTCGATCCCGGCAGCGTGCTGCTGCCCGGTCACGACGTCCCGCTGGGCCGCTACACCACCGTGCGTCGCCTGCTGCCGCAGCGGCAGCGGCGGATGGTCGGGGCGTGGTGCTTCGTCGACCACTTCGGCCCGGACGACGTCGCCGAGCGGCCGGGCATGGAGGTCCCGCCGCACCCGCACACCGGGTTGCAGACGGTCACCTGGCTGCTGGACGGCGAGATCCTGCACCGGGACAGCCTGGGCAACGTCCAGCCGATCCGGCCCGGCCAGCTGAACGTGATGACCTCCGGGCGTGGCATCGCGCACTCCGAGCGCTCACCCGCGGAACACCCGCCGCTGATGCACGGCGTGCAGCTCTGGGTGGCGCTGCCCGACCCGGCGCGCGCCGGTGACCCCGACTTCGCCCACCACGGCGACCTGCCCCGCTGGGCCGACGGCGAGCTGGACGTCACCCTGCTCGTCGGCGAGCTGGGCGGGGAACGCTCCCCGGCGCTGGTGCACACCCCGCTGCTCGGCGCGCAGCTGGAGCTGCGCGGTCCGGCGCCGGCCGCGCTGCCGCTGCGCCCGGACTTCGAGTACGGCCTGTTGGCCATGTCGGGCTCCGCCGAGGTGGACGGGGTGTCGTTCGCCCCCGGCGCGCTGCTCTACCTCGGCACCGGCCGGGACCGGCTGACCCTGCGCGGCGAGCCCGGCAGCCAGCTGCTGCTGCTCGGCGGGACGCCGTTCGACGAGCCGCTGGTGATGTGGTGGAACTTCGTCGGCCGCTCGCACGAGGAGGTCGCCGCCGCCCGGGAGGACTGGATGGCCGGGCGCCGGTTCGGCGTCGTCGCCGACGACCCCGCCCCGCCGCTGCCCGCGCCCGCGCTGCCCACTACCCGGCTCAAGGCCCGCGACCGCAGTGGCGGCGTGCACGGCTGACCGTTCGGCAGGCGTGGTCGGCGGCGACGCGGGTAGTCGCGGGCATGCCGACCAGTGCCATCTCCAGCATCGAGGACAAGAAGCGCCTGGTACGCCGGCTCGCCGGCAGTGGGCGCGGGTTCGCCGAGCAGTACGGCTTCCGGGTCATCAACAACCCGTCGAACCTGTTCCAACTGCTCTGTCTCTCTGTCCTGCTGGCCCGCCGGGGTGACTTCCGGCGGGCCGTGGACAGCGCCCGCGCGCTGCCCGAGAACGGGTGGGACAGCGCCGCCCGGCTGGCCCGTTCGCTGCACGCCGACCGGGCCCGGGTGCTGCGCGAGGCCGGGCAGCGCGGCGACGTGGACGCGCTGGCCACCGTTCTCGGCGACCTCGCCCAGACGGTGGTGGACCGCTACCGGGGCGACCTGCGCCGGCTGCGCGCGCTGGCCCACCACGACCCGGCCCGCGAGCGGAAGCTGCTCACCGACCTGCCCGGGGTGGACGACCAGGTGGTCGAGCTGTTCCTGCGGGAGGCGCAGGCGCTGTGGCGGGAGGTGGCGCCGGTGGCCGACCGGCGGGCCCTCGTCGCCGCCCGCAAGCTCGGGCTCGGACGCTCCGCCGACGACCTGGCCGGGCTGGCCGGCAGCGGCGAGTCGGAGCGGCTCGCCTGGCTGGTCGGGGCGCTGGCCCGGGTCGACCTGGAACACCGGTACGCGGAGGTGACCGGCTGATCCGGTGGAGTGGATTGGCCCACAGTTCCGCATTTTCTGACCGTTAGGACGATCCCTATCGTATGATGATCGCGGCAGTGATGCCCGCCCGGTTCGGTACGTCACCGCCAGGCGGCCGCGATCCGGTTCGGACGCGTTCGCCCAGGTCAGGTGTTTTGTGGGGCGCCCCCGGTCGCGGTTCGCGACCCGGGGCGCCCGCCTGTGCGCGGTCCTCCGAAGCCTCGCGCCGCTCGTGGCCCGGGCGCCGCTCAGGGCGCGAGCCCGGCCACCAGGTTCACCGTCACCGCGAAGATGAACGCCCCGAACAGGTAGGACAGCATGGAGTGCCGCAGCACCGCGCGTCGCATGTCCATGTCTGTCAGGTTGGTGTCGGAGACCTGGAAGGTCGCTCCGATGGTGAACGCCAGGTAGGCGAAGTCCGAGTAGCAGGGCGGACCAGGCTGGTTGAAGTTCACCCCGCCGACCGGGCCGGTGTAGTAGATCCGGGCGTACCGGGCGGCGAAGACGGTGTGCACCACCAGCCAGGACAGCAGCACGCTGAGCACGCCCAGCGCGCTGTAGACGTTTCGGGCGGCCCGAGTCGGCGCGCCGTGCGCGGTGGTCACCACGAAACCGATCGCGAACAGGCTGATTATGCAGGCGACGATGAGCAGCGCGTCGCGGACCGCCCGGTTCGGGTCCTCGCGCAAGGCCAGCCGGGCCGTCTCTTCGGCGTCCAGCAGCCAGACCTTGTGCCAGACCAGGACCAGCCAGCTGAGCGCGGCGGCGTCCCAGCCGACCAGCGCAGCCACTTTCAGCGGAGCCAGCGCCGCGGTGAGCCCGCCGACCACCAGCCCGACCACGCCCATCACGGCGAGCTGGAGCGCCACCGGGGGGTGTCCCTCCGGCGGGCGGGACGACAGCCGGGACACCGCTACCGGTCACCCGGTCGCCGCACCGGGTGCGCGGCCGCCACCAGCCCGGGGGCGCGCACCGGGGTCAGATGCCGCGCAGGTGCTGCGAGACCCGGGTGTGCGGCTCCCGCGCCTGCGCCGCCCGCTGGGACGCGCTCACCTCGGGGGCGGCGTCGATGGCCGCGGAGCGGGCCACCTCGTTGCCGTTGGCATAGTCCACCGGCGGCAGGGCGCGCAGCGCCTTGAGCACCTCCGGCGGGGCGCCCTCCCGTTCCGCCTCCCGGACCACGTCGTCCTTGCCGGCCGGATAGTCCAGGCTCGACAGGTACTGCAGCACGTCGGCGTAACTCGCCATGGTGTCGGCTCCTCGGGCATCGATCCGGTCACGACCGGCGGCGGTTACCCGCCCAGCCGGCCGGCACGCGCCGTCCAGCCGGAAATCCGGCGCCGTTTCCCGACCCGATCGGCGGGTACGCGTACCCACCGAGCCGAGGAGCACGCGATGAACTACGACACCTTCATCGACCAGGTCGCCCAACGCACCCGGACCTCGTCCGAGCGGGCCGTCGCGCTGACCCGGGCCACCCTGGAGACGCTCGCCGAGCGGCTGACCGGCGGGGAGGTGCTGGACCTGGCCGTCCAGCTGCCCAAGCCGCTCCAGCTGGTGCTCAAGCCCAGCCCGCGTACCGAGTCGGCGGACCGGTTCGGCGGCGCCGAGTTCGTCGCCAGGGTCGCGCTGCGCGCCGGCGTCGACGAGCCGGCCGCCCGGGACGGTGCGCGGGCGGTCTTCGTCACCCTCCGCGAGGCGATCAGCGGTGGCGAGTTCGACGACGTGGCGGCCCAACTGCCGCGCGACTACCGGGAGCTGGTCGAGCCGGCGATGGCCCCCGGCGCGACGCTGCGCCGTTCCTGACCGGCCGGTCCGCCGGCCCGGTGGCATCGCCGCCGGTCGCCTGCGGCCGGACTGGGTGTGTCTGTCGTCGTTACAGCGACAACAGATGCACCCGAACGACGGTCGGCGTGCAGCTGCCCGGAGCGGGCCGCCGGTGTCGCCGTGCGGTGTGTCGAGGCGGGCCGCGGTCAGGCGATCGCGCCGGCCGCCCGCAGGTCGGCGATCCGGAGCGCGTCGAAGCCCGCCTCGACCAGCACCTCGTCGGTGTGTTCGCCGGGCTGCGGCGGCGGCCGGCGCAGCGCCGTCGGGGTGCCGGAGAACCGGGGGGCCGGGGCCGGCTGGGTCACTCCGTCCCGCTCCACGAAGGTGTCCCGCGCGGCCAGGTGCGGGTGCCCGGGTGCCTCCCGCCAGTCCAGCACCGGCGCCACGCAGGCGTCCGAGGCGCCGAGCAGCGCGGTCCACTCGTCCCGGCTGCGGGTGCGGAACAGCCGTGCCCAGGCCGTCCGCAGCGCCGGCCAGTTCGCCGGGTCGGTGCGGTCCAGCGCCTCGTCCGGGTGCAGCGGGAAACCCGACCGGCGCACCAACTCGTCGTAGAACTTCGGCTCCAGCGCGCCGACCGCCAGGTACCGGCCGTCGGCGCACTCGTACGTGTCGTAGAAGGGCGCCCCGCCGTCGAGCAGGTTCACCCCGCGCGGGTCCTGCCACATGCCGAGCCGCCGCAGCGCGTGGATCTGCGTGCTGAGCACCGCCACGCCGTCCACGATGGCCGCGTCGACCACCTGGCCGGTGGCGCCACCGCGCACCGCGTACAGGGCGGCGACCAGGCCGAGGGCCAGCATCATCCCGCCGCCGCCGAAGTCGCCGAGCAGGTTCATCGGCGGCACCGGGCGCTCGCCGGCCCGGCCGATGCCGTGCAGCGCCCCGGTCAGCGCCAGGTAGTCGATGTCGTGCCCGGCGTACGGGGCGACCGGCCCGTCCTGCCCCCAGCCGGTCATCCGTCCGTAGACCAGCCGGGGGTTCGCCGCCAGGCAGTGCGCCGGACCGACACCCAGCCGCTCGGTCACCCCCGGCCGGAAGCCCTCGATCAGCGCGTCCGCGCCGGCCACCAGGGCGAGCACCACCTCCCGGCCACCGGCGGACTTCAGGTCGACGGCGACCGAGCGGCGGCCCCGGTTGAGCAGGTCCGGATGCGGGGTGCCGAAGGCGGCCGGGTCCACGTCGGAGACCCGGTCCACCCGGACCACGTCGGCACCCAGGTCGGCGAGCATCATCGCGGCGAACGGGCCCGGGCCGATGCCGGCCAGCTCCACCACCCGTACGCCGGCGAGCGGGCCGGCCGGAACGTCCTCGGTCATCGGGCCACGATAGGCGCTGGCGGGTTTGCGCCGTAAGGGGCCGGGAATCCGGCGCCGCCCGGGCCGGCTCCGGCTTTCCGCCCGGGTGGGCTCCGGCGCGGGCGGGGGAGGCGGCGTGGTCGACGACCGGATCAGGGTGGCCGTGCTGCACGGCCCGGCGCCGCCGGAGCACGACGGGGTGAGCGACTACGTGCGGCACCTGCTGGCCGCGCTGCCCGACGTCGGAGTCGAGGCCACCGGCGTGCCGGTGCGGCCGGACGGCGACGGCTGGGCGGGCGCCACCGCCCGGGCCGCCCGCGCGGTCCGCCGGCTGGCGCCGGACCTCGTGCACGTCCAGTTCGCGCCCGCCGCGTACCGCTTCTCCGGGCAGCCCGGCCTGCTGCCGCTGCGGCTGCCCCGAGCCGTGCCGCTGGTCACCACCCTGCACGAGTACGGCTCGTGGGCCTGGCCCGGCTGGCTGCCCGGGCCGCTCTGGTCGGCGGTGGAGCGGACCCGCCGCTGGGACCGGGAGTCGGGCCGGCTGGTGCCGGCCAGCGCCGCGGTGATCGTCACCAATCCCGGTCACGCGGCGGTGCTGCGGGCCCGTACCGGGCGGGAGGCCACCCGGATCCCGCTCGCCCCGAACGTCGCGGACCAGGTGGGCGCCCCCACCGCCGGGCACCGGCTGCGCGCGGAACTGGGCCTGCCCGACGGCGCGCCGGTGCTGGCGTTCTTCGGCTTCGTGCACCCGGTCAAGGGGGTGCGCTACCTGATCGAGGCGCTGCCAACGCTGCGCCGCCACCATCCCGAGCTGCGGCTGCTGGTGGTGGGTGGGTTCACCGCCCAGGCCCTGCCCGCGGCCGAGGCCCGCGCGTTCCGGGCGGAACTGACCACCCTGGCCGCGGGGCACGGCGTCGCCGACGCGGTCACCTTCACCGGGCACCTGCCCGCCGACCGGGTCTCCGCCGCCCTGCACGCCGCCGACGTCGCGGTGCTGCCGTTCACCGCCGGGGTGAGCACGAAGAGCGGGGCGCTGCTGGCCACGCTCGCCCACGGGCTGCCGACCGCGGTGACGCTGGCCGACTCCGGCGACGACGAACTGGCCCGCAGCGGGGCGGTGGCCGTGATCCGGGAACGCCGGGACGCCGCCGCCGTCGCCCGTACGGTCGGCAAGCTGCTCGCCGACCCGGTGCTGCGCCGGCGGCTCGCCGAGCGCGGCCGGGCCTTCGCCGCCGCGTACTCCTGGCCGCGGGTGGCCGCCGCGCACCGCGACCTCTACCGGCGGACCCTGGCGGGCGCCGGTGCCTGACCGGGGTCCGGACATCCTGGTGGTCGACCTGCTCGGCGGGATCGGCGACCTGCTGATCCTGCTGCCGGCGGTGCACGGCCTGGGCCGCCGCCACCCGGGCGCCCGGATCCGGGTGCTCACCCACGAGCCGGGCGCGGAACTGGTGCGCGCCGACCCGGCCGTCACCGAGGTGCGCACCCCGCGGCACGGCCGGCCCGGGGCGGAGCGGGACGCGGTGGTCGAGGCGCTCGCCGCGCGCCGCCCGGATCTGGCGGTCAGCACCACCCGCTACGACGGCATCCCGGAGCTGCTGTCGGCGGTGGCCACCCGGGCGGTGACCGACCTGTGGCGCCGGCCCCCGCCGGACCAGCCGGTCGGCGCCCGCTACCTGGAGATCCTGCACGCCGAAGGGCTGCTGGACGCCGCGGACCGGGCCGCCCGCCCCCGGGTGCACGTCCCGCCGTACGCCCGGGCCGCCGGGGAGCGGGTGGTCAACTGGCTGGTCGGTGACCCGCCCGCGCCGCCGGTGGTGCTGGTCACCGACGCGGGCATGGCGGTGAAGCGCTGGCCGGACCCGCACTGGCGGCGGCTGGCCGGCGAACTGGCCCGACGTGGGCACCCGGTGCTGACCGTCGGCCCGGTGCCCGCCGAGGACCCGCTCGGGGTTCCGTTGCCCCGCGCCGACCTGCCCACCCTGGCCGGGCAGTTCGCCGCGGTCGCGCGTCGGGGCGGGGTGGTGGTCGGTCCGGACACCGGCCCGGTACGGCTCGCCGCGGCCGCCGGGGCGGCCACGGTCGCCCTCTTCGGTCCCACCGACGCCCGGCGGTACGGCATCGGCGGGGCCGACCTGCAGGGGCTGCCCGGGTGCGGGTACCGCCGGCCCACCGCGATCACCGAACAGCCCTGCTGGTGGGCGGCGCGCTGCCCGCTGGACCCGGCCGGCCCGGCCTGCATGGCCGCGCTGGATGTCGACCGCGTCCTCGCCGCGGTCGTCGCCCGCTGACCGGCCCCACGGGGTGCCGCTTGGCGCTCGGAATCAGCCTGGCCTAACCTTGTCGCCACGAGGGGAGTACTTCCCACGAACCATTCCGGTCAGTACGGCGGGCCCCGGAGCGCGCCTCGGGTGGTTGCCCACGAAAGGTGGGTGAAGGAGACCTCGAACATGTCACCGTGTTCGAGGAGGCTCCATGTCCGGTTCGTCATACCTTGCCGCGGCCGAGATCCAGTCGGTCGGCACCCCCGGCCTGTGGGGGATCACGATCGTCGGCGTGCTCGCGCTGCTGGTGCTCGACTTCCTGGTCACCCGCCGCCCGCACGAGGTGTCGCTGCGCGAGGCGCTGGGCTGGTCCGCCTTCTACATCGCCCTGCCGCTCGCCTTCGGCGTCTGGGTCTGGTCCCGGTACGGCTCCAAGCAGGGCATCGACTACCTCACCGGTTACCTGGTGGAGAAGTCGCTCTCGGTCGACAACCTCTTCGTCTTCATGCTGCTGCTGGCCGCGTTCGCGGTGCCCGCCGTCCTCGCCCAGCGGGTCCTGCTCTACGGCATCGCCGGCGCGCTGGTGCTCCGGGCGGTCTTCATCGCGCTCGGCGCCGCCGCCCTGCAGACCCTCGACTTCGCCTTCCTGCTCTTCGCCGCCATCCTGATCGTCACCGCGATCAAGCTGCTGCGCGACGCCCTCTCCGGGCACCAGCAGGAGGTGGACATCAACAAGATGCGATCGGTGCGGGTGCTGCGGCGGTTCATGCCGGTGACCGACGACTACCACGGCACCCGGATGATCATCCGGGAGCACGGCCGGCGGACGCTGACCCCGCTCGCCCTCGTGGTGGTCGCGGTGCTCGCCACCGACGTGGTCTTCGCGGTCGACTCGGTGCCGGCGGTCTACGGCATCACCGAGGACCCGTACCTGGTCTTCGCGACCAACGCGTTCGCCCTGCTCGGCCTGCGGGCGCTCTACTTCGTGCTGCACGCCGCGCTGAGCCGGCTGATCCACCTCACCTACGGCCTCGCCGTCATCCTGGCCTTCATCGGCGTGAAGCTCGCGCTGCACTGGGCGCACGGCATCTGGAAGGGCGTGCCGGAGATCCCCACCCTGGCCTCGCTCGGCGTGATCATCGCGGTGCTGGTGGTCGTCACCATCACCAGCCTGCGCGCCACCCGCACCACCGTCGGCGGCGAGCGGGAGGTCGTCGCGGAGCGGCGCTGAAACGGGTCACCCGGCCCGGTCGGCTCCGTCCGACCGCCCCCTGCGACGTCAGCCGGGGTGGTACGACTGACGGGTGGGAATCGTTTCACCAGGCTTCCAGGGCCGGCCCCGCTCCGCGGAGCCGGCCCTTCCGCCGGGGCAGTACCTGACCCAGGACTTCCCGGTGCTCTCCGCGGGCCCGACCCCGAAGGTGCCGCTGGACACCTGGGAGTTCGTCATCACCGCCGAAACCGGCGCCGAGTACCGGTGGAGCTGGGACGAGCTGATGGCGTTGCCCCAGGAGACGCCGACGGTGGACATCCATTGCGTGACCCGCTGGTCCAAGCGGGACACCACCTGGCAGGGCGTCTCGCTGGACACGCTGCTCGACGGCGTCGACACCGGTGCGCACTACGTGCAGGCCCACTCGTACGGCGGCTACACCACCAACCTCCCGCTGGACGACCTGCGCGGCGGGCGGGCCTGGGTGGCGCACACCTTCGAGGGCGCCCCGCTGCCCGCCGAGCACGGCGGCCCGGCCCGGCTGCTGGTGCCGCACCTGTACTTCTGGAAGTCGGCCAAGTGGGTGCGCGGCATCCGGCTGACCCCCACCGACGAGCCCGGATTCTGGGAGACCGCCGGCTACCACGACTACGGGGACCCGTGGCGTGAGCAGCGGTACCAGGGCGATTGACCGCGCCGCTGCGCTGGCGGGTGGCCCGGCTCGTGGAGCGCCGGGTCGAGACGCCGAGCGCGCAGACCCTGGTGCTGGAGGTGCCCGACTGGCCGGGGCACCTGCCCGGGCAGCACGTCGACCTGCGGCTCACCGCCGAGGACGGCTACCAGGCGGCGCGGTCGTACTCGGTGGCCGGGCCGGTGGCCGACGGGCCCGGCGGGCCGCGGATCGAGGTGACCGTCCAGCGGGTGCCGGACGGCGAGGTGTCGCCGTACCTGATCGACACGTACGCCGAGGGTGACCCGGTCGAGGTACGCGGCCCGGTCGGCGGCTGGTTCGTCTGGCGGTCGGCGGAGACCGCGCCGGTGCTGCTGATCGGCGGCGGCTCGGGCGTGGTGCCGCTGATGGCGATGATCCGGGCCCGCCGGGCGGCCGGCAGCCGGGCGCCGTTCCGGCTGCTCTACTCGGTGCGCACCCCCGAGGATGTGATCTACGCCGACGAGTTGCGTCGCCGGGCCCGGGACGACTTCGGCCTCGACGTGGCGTACGTCTACACCCGGCAGGCGCCGCCGGGGTGGCGGGGCGAGCCGCACCGGATCGGGCTGGCCGACGTCAACAGCCACGGCTGGCCGCCGGACCTGGAGCCGCTCTGCTACGTCTGCGGCCCGACCGGGTTCGTGGAGACGGTGGCGGACCTGCTGGTCGGGCTGGGGCACCAGAGCCGGCGGGTGAAGACCGAACGGTTCGGCCCCACCGGCTGAGCGTCGAGGAGGCACCATGACGGACATGTCCTACCTGGACGGCAACATGCTCGACGGCCCGCTCCGTGAGCTGTTCGCCGTCGACCTGAGCACCGCCAGCGGCCGGTGCGAGAACTGCGGCATGCTCGGCCCGATGGCCGGCCTGCGGGTCTACTCGCACGCCCCCGGCCTGGTCGGGCGCTGCCCGAACTGTTCCGGGGTGATGCTGCGCCTGGTCCGCTCGCCCGACCGGGCCTGGCTGGACCTGCGCGGCAGCACCTACCTCCAGGTGCCGATGCCGCTGGACCAGCCGCACCCCGGTCCGCTCTGACCGACCGGTCCGCCGCCGGCCACCAGGCCGGCGGGCGCACCCCGCCCGCCCAGCACGGCGCGCAGGGCCGGTCCGCCCACCCGCCGGACAGGGCCGGCAGGGCCGGTCCGCCCAGCCCGCCCGGCGCGCTCAGCCGGGGCCGGCAGGGCCGGTCCGCCACGAATCTTGGGGCCCGCCCGAAATCGGCGCGGCCGCTAGGTTCGACGGATGCCGACGCCGCCCACCTCCGTGCTCGCCGATCTGCTCGCCCGCGTCGCCGGGGGACCGGTGCGGGTCGGTGCGGCCACCCCGGCGGCGGCCGGTTGGTCGGCCGACCGGGCGGCGTACCCCTGGCTCTCGCGGGTGCCGGTGCACGGCCCGCCGGGATGGCCGGTGCGGTCCGTGGTGGTGAAGACCCGGCGGCCGGACCGGGGCCGGCCGGGCGACCCGGTGCGGGAGCGGGTGGCGCTGGAGTTCCTGGCCGAGGTGGGCTGCGCGGTGGGCCCGCGGGTGCTCGCACACGACGACCGGCTCGGCCTGCTGGTGCTGGAGGATCTCGGCGTCGGCCCCGGGTTGGAGGACCTGCTGGTCGGGACCGACCCGGACCGGGCGACCCGGGGTTTCGTCGCGCTGGCCGAGGCCGCCGGCCGGCTGCACGCGGCAACCCGGGGGCGCCAGGACGCCTTCCGCCAGCGGCTCGCCGCCGCCGGCCGCCGCGCCCCGGCCGACCACGACCGCAGCGTCCTGGCCGGTACGCCGTTCGCCGGCTGGTGGGCGGCGGTGGCCGCGCTGGCCGGCGCGGACGGGCCGTTGCCGGCGGTGGGCGCGGCGCACCGCGACGCGGCGCGGCTGGTGACCTGGCTGACCGACCCGGAGCCAGCGCCGGTGCTCGGCACCGGCGACCTCGCCCCACAGAACTGCCGGCTGGATGCGGGCCGCGCCCGGCTGCTGGACTTCGAGGGCGCCCGGTTCCAGCCGCCGTACGTCGAGGCGGCGCACCTGCGGCTGCCGTTCTACGGCGCGCCGTGCTGGTCCCGGGTGCCGGTCGAGGTGGGCCGCCGGGTGGAGCGCGCCTACCGGGCGGCCGCCGGCCAGCGCGATGACGGAGCCTGGGCGGCGGGGATGGCCGCCGCCACCGCCGCCTGGGCCGTCGTCCGGCTGGCCCGGCTGCCGAAGCTGCTCGCCGCCGACCCGCCGCACCCGATGGGCTTCTCCCGCCGGGGGCAGTTGCTGGACACCCTCCGGGTGGCCGTCGACGCCGGCGCCGCCGGCGGATCGCTGCCAGCCCTCACCGCCTGGCTGGCCGCGACCGACGAGCACCTCCGTCGCCGCTGGCCCCACCTCCCACCCACCCAACCCTGCTATCCCGCCTACCACCCCGCCGCCACGCGCACTTTCAGTGAATGAGTGGCTGTCCGGCGGGAAACAGCCACTCATTCACCGAAAGAGCGCCTCCGGGGAGCGCGGGACGGCGGGTGGTGCGGCGCCGGTGACCCGGGGGCAGGCGGCGCCGGCGCGGGTGACGCCCGGCACAACCTGGGCGCCGCGGCGGGTAACCGCTGGACGTCGACCGCACCGGGGGCCAGAGTTTTCCGCCGTGAGATATCTGCGCACCGCCGGTCCGGCCGGCATCCGCCGCCCCCGACCGGCCGACGAGGCCGAGTTCATCGCGGCCGCCCGGCGCAGCCGCGAGCTGCACCACCCCTGGCTCGTCGCCCCCGCCGACCCGGCGGCGTACGCCGCGTACCTGGCCAAGATCCGCCGGCGGGACCACTCCGGCTACCTGATCTGCGACCGGGCCAGCGGGGAGATCGCCGGGTACGTGAACATCAGCGGGATCCTGCTCGGCGCGCTGCGCGGCGGCTACCTCGGCTACGCCGCCTTCCTGCCGTACAGCGGCACCGGACACGCCTCGACCGGCATCGGCCTGGTGATCGAGCACGCCTTTACCGTGCTGGGCCTGCACCGGCTGGAGGCGAACATCCAGCCGGGCAACGAGCCGTCCCGCAGGGTGGCCCGCAAGCTGGGCTTCCGGCTGGAGGGGTACTCGCCGGAGTACCTCTTCATCGACGGGGCCTGGCGGGACCACGAGCGCTGGGCGATCACCGCTCCGGCGGCCGGGCAGGCCGGTGCCGGCCGCCCGCGGGCGACCGGCACCGGATGACGGCTCAGCGCCCGGGCCGCCGCGCGTCGCCGCGCTGCATGCCCAGCCGCTCGATGCGGCCCTGCTTGTGCTCGACCCGCCGCCGCTGCCGCGGGGTGAGCCGGGTGCGGCCGCTCTGCCGCAGGTAGATCGGCTGCCGCTGGTCGTTGGACATCGGCGTGCTCATCGGGTTGCCTCCCGCTCAGATGGGACCGACCACCAGGCTCCGCCGCCGCCGGGTGAGCGCACCCCGCCCGAACCGGGTGAACCGCCCTCAGCTGCCCGGCCGGGGGAACGCCACCGGGCTGCGGTGCGCGTCCCGGCCCACCGCCCGCACGCCGAAGAAGACGTTGTCCTTGGACAGGTCGATGGTCACCTCGGTGACGTCGCCGACCGGGATCACCCGCTGCCACTCCGCCGCGGTGGTCTCCCGCCACAGCACCTCGTAGCCGGCCAGGTCCGGCTCGTCGCCGCGCTGCCAGCGCAGGGTGGTGTCGTTGGTGAGGTTGCTGGTGACGATCACCGCGCCCTTCGGGGTGCCGGGGGCGCGGGCCAGCGACCAGAGCGCGGCGCCGTTGACCCGGGCCACCCGGGTGACGTACGCGAAGTCGCAGAACTCCGGCAGGTCGCCGAACTGCCTGCCGTCCACCGACCGGACGTCCTGGTGCTGGTGGGCGAAGTCCTCGTTCGGCTCGGTGAACCGGCCCGCCGGCCAGCCCTCGCGCAGGAACGAGATGTGGTCGCTGCCGCGCAGGTAGCGGTCCCGCCGGTAGATCACCCGGACCCGCATGCCGGTGGCGGAGTTCTCGGCGGTGTCGACCACGAACCGGGCCAGCTGCCGCGACGGCGAGTCGTTCTCGCCGCCGACGGACTGCCGGGTGGCCGCCTCGGCCGGCGTCTCGGCGGTCGGTACCCCCTCGGCGAAGAGCCGCACGGTGTGCGGGTCGCGGGTGCCGTCGTCGGCGGTGCTGCTGCCCACGATGTCGTTGCTGAACATGCCCTGCACGTCCGCCCCGGCGGCCTTCAACTGCCCGGCCAGGTACGCCGAGCCGTACAGGCCCTGCTCCTCGCCGGCCACCGCCGCGAAGACGATGGTGGCGGCGGTGCGCCGGGTGGCCATCAGCCGGGCCAGCTCCATCACCACGGCCACCCCGGACGCGTCGTCGTCGGCGCCCGGGGCGTCGCTGACCGCGTCCATCACGTCGCTGGCCCGGGAGTCGTAGTGCCCGGTGATCACGTACGTCCGGTTCGGCGACGTCTCCCCGCGCAGCGTCGCCACCACGTTGGTGATCGTCGTGGGCACCGGGATCCGGGAGGCCGGCTGCTGCACGTACGACTGGAGTTCGACGGTCATCCGGCCGCCGGAGGCGGCGGCGTACTCGCTCATCCGGTCGTAGATCCAGTCGCGGGCGGCGCCGATGCCGCGGTCCGGGTCGTCCTGGCTGGAGAGGGTGTGCCGGGTGCCGAAGGCCGCCAACCGGCGGACGATGGCCTCGATCCGCCGCTGGTCGACCTGCCGGAGCAGGTCCCGCAGGTCCCGGTCGGGGGACTGCGGGCGCACCGGACGACCCGGCCCGGCTGGCGGGCCGTCGTGCGCGGCGGCGGGCTCGGCCAGCAGGGGCACGGCGACGGTGGCGGCGGTGGCGGCGGCGGACGCGGACAGGAAGGTACGCCGGGTGGACCTCGTGGGTCGGTCGCCGGCGGTGTCGTGGGATCCCATCACCGCATCTTCGCCATCGACGGCGGTGTTTGTCCATATCGTCGGTCGTGGATGTAAGCCGGGTTTCACCCGGAGCGGGTGATGACGGACGGTGATCGTCGTTCCTACGGTGAGACGTATGACTGCCGTCCGTGCGACGCCCGTGGATCCCACCCCCGGCCTGGTCGCCACCGCCTGGGAGGGCGGTGACCAACGGGCGCTGCCGCCTGAGCTCGGCCCGGACTCGCTCGCCGTGCTCAGTGGCCCGACCTTCATGTACGCCGACCGGTGCGGAGACGTGCCGCCGGGCAGCATCGGCGGCCTGGTGCACCTGGACACCCGGCTGGTCAGTGAGTGGGTGCTGACGGTCAACGGTGGCCGGCTGCTCGCGTTGCGCTCCGAGACGGTCCAGCACTACTCGGCCCAGTACGTGCTCACCAACCCGGACCTGCCCGACCTGCCGACGAACAGCCTGGGCGTGCGCCGGCTGCGCTACGTGGGCGACGGCTTCCACGAACGGATCACCATCGCAGCGTTCCGCCCCGAGCCGGTCCGGTTCGAGCTGCGCCTGGCCGTGGCCGCCGACTTCGCCGACCTGTTCGAGGTGAAGTCGGGGGTGCGGGACCGCTCGGCACAGATCACCCGCGACCACCAACCGGACCGGTCGGAACTCTGCTTCTCGTACGCGGCGGACGGGTTCGCCGCGGAGACCCGGGTGCGCAGCTCGCTGCCGGTCGCCCGGATCGACGGCGACGAGCTGGTCTGGGACATCGAGCTGTCGCCGCGCCAGGAGTGGGAGCTGGACCTGCACGTGCCGCTGCCGCCCGGGATGGGGGTGGTGGAGCCGGTCCGCGGCGACATCGCCGACGTCATCCACCAGCGGGTCGACGACCCGGTGCGCCGCTGGACCACCGACCGGGCATTGCTGACCAGCGACAACGAGACCCTGACGCGGACGGTGCGCAAGTCGCGCGACGACCTCGCCGCGCTGCGGCTCGAACTCGAGGTCAAGGGACAGCGGATCGTGCTGCCCGGCGCCGGTCTGCCCTGGTTCCTCACGGTCTTCGGCCGGGACACCCTGATCACCGCGTACCAGACGCTGGGAGCCGGGCCGATGCTGGCCCAGGGGGCGCTGCTCGCGCTGGCCCGGTTGCAGGGGCGGCGCTGCGACGACTTCACCGACGAGGAGCCCGGCAAGATCTTGCACGAGGTGCGCAGCGGCGAGCTGACCCGCACCGGGGTGAAGCCGTACGCCCCCAACTACGGCACTGCGGACGCCACCCAGCTATGGCTGATCCTGCTGTCGGAGTACTGGCGGTGGAGCCGCGACGACGAGACCGTGCGGTTGCTGCGGGACAACGCGATCGCCGCGCTGCACTGGATCGACGACTACGGCGACCGGGACGGCGACGGCTACGTCGAGTACGCCACCCGCTCGCCGGAAGGGCTCGGCAACCAGTGCTGGCGGGACTCGCCGGACGGGGTCTGCTTCGCCGACGGCCGGATCCCGGTGCTGCCGCTGGCCACCTCCGACCTGCAGGGCTACACCTACGACGCGAAGCTGCGGCTGGCCGAGCTGGCTGACGGGCCGCTCGCCGACCCGGCCCTCGCCGAACGGTTGCGCGCCGACGCGGCCCGGCTGTTCGAGCGGTTCAACCGGGACTACTGGATCGACGAGCGGGGCGGCTACTACGCGGTCGCCCTGGACGGCGACAAGAACCGGGTCGACGCGAAGACGTCCAACATGGGGCACCTGCTGTGGAGCGGCATCGTGCCGCCGGAGCGGGCGGAGGCGGTGGCGCGGCAGTTGATGTCGGACGAGATGTTCTCCGGCTGGGGCATCCGGACCATGTCCAGGGAGGAGCGGCTCTACAACGCGCTCGGCTACCACCTGGGCACCGTCTGGCCGCACGACAACTCGCTGGCCGCGCTCGGCCTGGCCCGCTACGGCTACCGGGACGAGGCGAACCGGATCAGCCTGGCGCTGCTGGAGGCCGCCGGGCACTTCGACTACCGGCTGCCCGAGGCGATCAGCGGGTTTCCCCGGCAGCGGCTGCTCTTTCCGGTGCCGTACCCGACGGCCTGCAGCCCGCAGGCGTGGGCGACCGGCACCCCGCTCGCGCTGACCCGGGCCATGATCGGCCTGGAGCCGGTGGACGGCCGGCTGACCCTCGACCCGCGCATCCCGCCCGAGGTCGGCCGGATCAGGGTGGACCGGATCCGGGCCTTCGACCGTTCCTGGGACGTGGAGGCGGTGGGTGACGCCGGGTACGTCCGGCTTTCCGGCTGAGTCCACGTTTGTCCCCCCGGTCGGTGGGAACGGGGCCGCAATGACGAAACCTCGTGTGGTGATCGTGGGGGCCGGGTTCGCCGGTTACCACGCGGCGAAGACCTTGAGCCGGCTGGCCCGGAACAAGGCCGAGATCGTGCTGCTGAACTCCACCGACTACTTCCTCTACCTGCCGCTGCTGCCCGAGGTGGCCGCCGGGGTGGTCGAGCCGACCCGGATCGCCGTGCCGCTGACCGGCACGCTGAACGGGGTGCGGGTGGTCATCGGCGAGGCCGACCACGTCGACCTGCAGAACCGGTGGGTCGGGTTCACCCAGCCGGAGGGGGACCGCAACCGGCTGGCGTACGACCGGCTGGTGCTCGCCGTGGGCAGTGTCAACAAGCTGCTGCCCATCCCCGGGGTGACCGAGTACGCGCACGGCTTCCGCGGCCTGCCCGAGGCGCTCTACCTGCACGACCACGTGGTCCGCCAGATCGAACTGGCCGAGCAGGCCGAGGACCCGGCCGAGGAGCGCGCCCGGGCCACCTTCGTGGTGGTCGGCGCCGGCTACACCGGCACCGAGGTGGCCGCGCACGGCCAGCTCTTCACCGACGCGCTGATGGCCCAGCGGCCCCGGCTGAAGACCCGACCGCGGTGGATGCTGCTCGACATCGCCCCCCGCGTGCTGCCCGAGCTGGACAAGCGGATGTCGGACACCGCCCACCGGGTGCTCGACCGGCGGGGCGTGGACGTGCGGATGGGCACCTCGGTGGCCGAGGCGACCCCCGACGGGGTCACGCTCACCGACGGCGAGTACGTGCCCACCTGCACCCTGGTCTGGTGCGTCGGGGTGCGCCCCGACCCGTTCGTGGCCGAGCTGGGCCTGCGCACCGAACGGGGCCGGCTGGTCGTCGACGAGTACCTCACCGTCCCCGGCTTCCCCGAGGTGTACGCCTGCGGCGACGCCGCCGCGGTGCCCGACCCGACCCATCCCGGCCAGATGTGCACGATGACCGCGCAGCACGCCCAGCGCCAGGGCAAGCTGGCCGCGCACAACATCGCCGCCTCGTACGGGCAGGGGCGCCGTCGGCCCTACCGGCACCACGAGCTGGGCTGGGTGGTCGACCTGGGCGGCAAGGACGCGGCGGCGAACCCGCTGAAGGTGAACCTGGCCGGACTGCCCGCCAAGGCGGTCACCCGGGGCTACCACCTGCTGGCCATGCCCGGCAACCGGGCCCGGGTCGGCGCCGACTGGATGCTCGACGCGACGCTGCCCCGGCCGGCGGTGCAGCTCGGCCTGGTCCCGGCGAACGCGGTGCCGCTGGAGAGCTCCTCACCCGAGATCGCCGTCCGGGCCCGCTGAGCGCCCCGAGGCGAGGTCGCCCTCCGGGGCGGTGTGCAGGCGAGGGCGCGGCCGACCGCTGAGCATCCCGCGACGACGGCGCGGTGAGCACCCAGGCGCGGGCGCGGGCGGGCCCGGATCGCTGAGCACTCTGTGACGACGGCGCGGTCCGGCGCGGTCAACGCTCAGGCGAGGGCGGCGTCGGTGGCCGGGCGGGCGCCGGCCACGAACGTGTCCAGGGCCGGGCCGTGCAGCACGCCGCCGGGCACCGGGTCCCGGAGGGCGACCACCGCCAGCCGCCCCACCGGCAGCCGGCCGGGTCGCCGGGCGGCGGCCAGCACCAGGTTGCCGTAGCGCCGGCCGCGCAGCATCCGCCGGTCGGCGACCAGACAGACGTCGGCGAAGGCGGCCCGCAGGGTGGCCACCTGGACCCGGGCGAAGACCAGCGGCGGCAGGTCGGTCACGTTGACCAGGTAGATGCCCTCGGGTCGCAGGACGCGGGCCGCCTCGGCGGCGAACTCGACGGTGGTCACGTGCCCGGGCATCCGGGCCGCCCGGTAGATGTCGGCCAGCACCAGGTCGTACCGCCCGGTCGGGGCGTCGGCCAGCGCCGCGCGGGCGTCGGCGACCTCGATCCGCACCTGCGGCGGGAGCGCCGGCAGCTCCCGGGTCACCAGCTCGACCACCGCGGGATCCCGCTCGACGACCAGCTGCGCCGAGCCGGGCCGGGTGGCGGCCAGGTAGCGCGGGAGGGTCAGCGCCCCGCCCCCGAGGTGCAGCACCTCCAGCGGGCGGGCGGCCGGCGCCGCCAGGTCCGCCACCGCCGCCATCCGCCGCACGTACTCGAAGTGCAGGTGGCGCGGGTCGGTGACGTCCACGTACGACTGCTCGACGCCGGCGGCCAGCAGCGTACGCCCGCCGGGGCGGGCCGGGTCGGCGACCAGCTCCAACCGGTCGGCGGCGCGGTCCATGGCGGGCACGCTAGTCGACGCGCCCGGCCGGCGTGGCGGGCGGGCCCGCCGGGCCGCCGGCGCGGGACGCCGCGCACCACGCGCGGGGACCGGGCGGCGGCCACGGCCCGCGGCCCCGCGGGCGGTCAGCCGCTGTTCATCCCGGCGCCCACCTCGTCGATCGCGGCGTCGACGGCGTGCGCCAGGTCGACGTCCCGCGCGGTCACCGCACGGGCCTGCCGGGACCGGACGGTCACCACCGCGGTGGTCGGGTCCACCCGGCCGATCTGCGGCCCGCGTCCGGTCTCGTCCCGGAGCTGGTCCAGCCGGGCCAGCACCCGGTCCAGGTTGTCCGGGGGCAGGGCGACGGTACGCGACAGCGAGCTGGTGTCACCCGACCAGTACGGCAGGTCGCCCAGCGCCGCGCGGACCTCGGCGTCGCCGAGCGTGGGGGTGCTGGTGGTGGCGCCCACCAGGCCACCGCCGGGCTCGGGCGGGGCCAGCAGGTCCCGCAGGCTCTCCGGCACGTGCAGCGACGCGACCAGCTCGCCGTCCTGGTCGCCCAGCGCGGCCAGGGTCGCCTCCGCCTGGTAGCGCGCCTGCTCCGGGGTGTTGCCGCTGATCCGGCCCACCTCGGCCAGGAAGCCGGACAGGTCCTGGGGCCGCCGGATGCCGTCGACCGGAACGACGTCGTGCAGCTTCGGCGGCACCGCCGTGAGCAGCCGCTGCCGTTCCGCCTCGTCCAACACCTGGGCCAGGACCAGCACGGTCGCCTCCGCACCGACCTTCGCGGTACGGAAGTCCGCGCCGGTGCGGCGGGCGACGTCCTCGACCAGCCGGCTGTAGCCGATGGTGGCCTCCGCCGGCGTACCCGGGCCCGGTTCCGGGCGGGGTCGGGGGTTCTCCGGGATGCCCGCCGGCGGCGGCGCCGGGCCGCCCCGGGTGGTGTCCGGCTTGTGCCGGCTGCCGGCCGCCGGCGGGCCGGCACGCTTGCCCCGGTCCAGCTTGGTGAGCTGCTTCGTGGCGCTCAGGCTGGCGCCGGTGTCGCTGGCCCGCATCCCGCGCTCGCGGGCCTGCCGGGCCAGGGCCCGGCGGCGTTGGTTGTCGCCCTCCATCTGCTTGCGCATGGTGACACCTCGCTTCCGCTGGTGTTCCCTCGCTTCCGTCGGGCCGCCTTCCCGCCGTCGCCGGGACCGAAACGGACGCCCCCGGTCGGGCCGCGCCCGACCGGATCGCCGCTGACAGCTTCATCCCGCCGGGGTGAGGGACGCTCACCCGGGCGCCGCCGACGATCGGGGCGGACCGGGAAACTTCCGAGGTACGCGGAAGGGAAGGTCGTCATGAAGAGGATCGTCGAGATCGTGCCCGCCCGTCCCGGCTGGTACGCCCGCTGGCGGCTCTCGCCCGAGGACACCCGCTGCTACCCGGTGAGCCTCTGGGCGTTGCTGGAGGAGGCCGACGGCACCGGACGCGAGGTGGTCGGGGTGGACTGCATCGGGCAGTGGCCCGGAGCGGACGACAACGAGGCGGGTGGGGAGTTCGTCCGCTATCTCTTCCAGACGCCCGACTCCGGTCCACCGGACGACGCGGAACCACCCGCGGCGCCCCGCCGTGGCACGACCGGGCCACGATTGCAGCCGGTCGCCACGCCCTGAGCCATCCTCCGGCCCCCGACCCCTGGTCCCAGGGTCGGGGGCCATCCCCCCGCTCGTGCGTCGGGTCGGCCCGACGAGTGGCTCGAGCCGACCGCGGTCCGCGCGGACGATCGCGGCGAGTGGGCGCGGGTGAGCCTCAACCGGCGGCGCGCATCCCGCCCGCGGCCGGGCGCTCCACCCCGAGCAACTCGGTGAGGCCGGTGCGGTCCAGCAGCGAAGCCAGCTGCGGGCCGACCCCGGTGAGCCGGACGATGTCGCTGCGGTGCACCACCACGAGGGCACTGAGCCCGGAGGAGTCGCAGAGCGCCACGCCGGTCAGGTCGATCACGAGGTCCTGGCAGCCGTCGCGGCGCACGTTCTCCGCTGCGGCGATCAGCTCCGGGGCGGTGTCGAAGTCGAGTTCGCCGGCCAGCCGCAGCCGGACCCGGCCGGCGTCGAGCCGGTCCACCTCGATGGTCAACAGCTGGGCGGCCATCCTCCCATGTTCCCAGCTACCGGCCAGGAGGCAACCCGGGGGGCCCGCGGGCCCCCCGGCGTCGCGTCGGGTGGCGTTACCGGCGGGTCGGCGTAGGGTGGGGTGCGCGGATCCGACCAGCCCTGCCGGGGCGGCGTAGCGCGGTGTCGATGGGGAGAGTGGGGCTCAGCTGGTGACTGCTACCGACGTCAGGGACTGGGACCCGGGCGACGGTCGGATCTCCACGCCGGGCTCCGCCCGGGCGCCGGGGCGCCCGGCCGGGCCCGCGCTGCCCGCCCTTTCGCGCGACCGCGCGCCGAGCCCGGTCGACTGGTCCGAGGTCGTCGAGCACTTCCGTGAGGGACTGGTCGTCTGTGACGCCCGGGGCGTCGTCCGGCACCTCAGCCCGGTGGCCGAGCGCCTGCTGCCCGAGGTGGTCGCGGACGAACCGCTGGCCACGGCGGGCCTGCCGGAGCTCACCGCCGGTGCCGAGTTCAGCCACCACGGCCGCCGGTTGCGGACCCGGCTGGTGCCGCTCTCCGGCGGCCGCTGCTGCTGGTACGTCGAGGACGTCACCGAGAGCGTGACCCGCGCCGACGCGCTGCTCGCCGAGCGGGCCCGCTCGGCCTTCCTCGCCGTGGCGGGCGAGAAGCTCGGCAACCCGCTGCACCCCGACCGGGCCGCCGCGGCGGTGGTCCGGCTCGCCGTGCCCACCCTCGCCGAGGTGGCGGTGCTGGTGCTCGCGCCCCGCTCCGGCCGGGCCCGCTGGTGGCGGGCGACCCGGGCCGACGACGAGGGGCACGCCGTCGACAGCGGCGTGCTCGCCGCCGTGGACCTGCCGGCGGCGATCGCCGAGGGGCTGGACGGCGGTGAGCCGCACGCCGTCGACTGGCTGGTCGAGCAGGCCGCCGAGGCCGGCTGGCTGCCGGGCCTGGCCGCCGCCGACGTCACCGCCCGGGTGGTGCCGCTGCCCGGCCGGGACGCGCCGGCCGGCGTGCTGCTGGTCGCCCGCCCGGCCACCCGGTGGTACGAGCCGGCCGACGTCGACCTGGTGCGTGCGTTCGCGGCCCGGGCCGGGGCGGCGCTGACCACCGCGCTGCTCTACCGCGACCAGGCCGAGGTCGCCGACACCCTGCAGGCCAGCCTGCTGCCGGTGGAGCCGGCCGAGGCGGCCGGCGTGCAGTGGGGCACCGCCTACCGGCCGGCCCAGGCCGGGCTGCGCATCGGCGGCGACTTCTACGGCTCGCACCGGCTGGCCGACGGCGGCTCGGTCTTCTTCCTCGGCGACGTCTCAGGCAAGGGGGTCGAGGCGGCGGTCTTCACCGGCCAGCTGCGCCAGTGCCTGCAGGCGTTGCACCGGGTGGAGTCGCAGCCGGCCCGGCTGCTGAAGCTGCTCAACGACGCGCTGCTGGAGACCACCCAGGCGCACGGCCAGGGCCGGTTCGCCACCATCGTGCTCGGCGTGGTGCGCCCGCACCGCGACGGCGGCCTGACCCTGACCATGGCCGGCGGCGGGCACCTGCCGCCGCTGGTGCTGCGGGGCTGCGGCACGGTCGAGCCGGTGCCGCTGTCCGGGATGCTGATCGGGGTGGTGCCCGACCCGCGCATCGGCGAGGTGACCGTCCATCTGGCGCCCGGGGAGACCTGCCTGCTCTACAGCGACGGTGTGACCGAGGCCCGCGGCGGGCGGCGCGGCGACGAGCAGTTCGGCACCGACCGGCTGGTCACCGCGCTCACCGGGTGCCACCGGATGCCCGCGCCGGCGCTCGCCGAGCGGGTCGAGCAGATCACCTGTGACTGGCTCGCCCACGGCGACCACGACGACATCGCCGTGCTCGTCCTGCGCGCCGCCGGTCCGGGCGCGCGGCCGGCCCGGCACCTGCACGCCGTACCCGAGACGAGGGAGATCCGCCCGTGACCGCGGCGACCACCGAGGCCGATCCGGCGGCCGCCTTCCCGACCTACCTGCACTGCCTGCAGGAGGCCGACGAGTACGCGGCGGTCGAGGTGGCACGGGGCCTGCTCGACGCGGGGGTGCCGGCCGAGCGGGTGCTGCTCGACCTGGTCGCCCCGGCCCAGGCCGAGGTGGGGGAGCGCTGGGCGCGCAACGAGTGGAGCGTGGCGCAGGAGCACGCCGCCACGCACATCAGCGAGCGGGTGGTGGCCGCGATCGCCGCGTACGCCGATCCCCGCCCGACCCGGGGCCGGGTGGTGGTGGCGTGCATGGACGGCGAGTGGCACGCCCTGCCGCCCCGGCTGGTCGCCGAGGTGCTGCGGCTGCGCGGCTGGCAGGTCACCTTCCTGGGCGCCAGCGTGCCGGCCGCGCACCTGGTGTCGTACCTGCACCGGCACGACGCGCACGCGGTCGCCCTGGCCTGCGCGCTGCCGATGCGGCTGCCGCACGCGCACCGCATGATCGAGGCGTGCCGCCGCTCGGACGTGCCGATCGTGGTGGGCGGGCGCGGGTTCGGTGTCGACGGGCGGTGGGCCCGCCGGCTCGGCGTGGCCTGGGCGCCGGACGCGCCCTCGGCGGCCGACCTGGTCGCCGACGAGCGGTCGTTGCGCCGGACGCCCCCGGCGCAGCTGTCCCACCTGGCCGACGACGAGTATGCCGGCCTGGTCCGCCGGCGCGGCGAGCTGATCGACGGGGCGCTGGCCGACCTGCGGGAGCGGATGCCGGCCAGCCGCGACTACACCCCTGCCCAACTGGACTCGACGGTCAGCGACCTCGGGTACATCCTGGACTTCCTGGCCGCCGCGCTCTACGTGGACGACGCCACCCTGTTCACCGACTTCGTCGTCTGGATGGCCGACATCCTCACCAGCCGGGGCGTGCCGGCCACGGCGCTGCCGACGACCCTCGGGCACTACGCCGGGGTGTTGCGCGACCACCCCCGCGCGGCGCGCTTCCTCATCGCGGCCCGGGCGTCGGTGATCCCGGCGCGCGGGGCGGACGCGGCCTGACCGCGACCGGTTGGCGCCGACCGACGCGGGTCACGACGGGCGTCGCCACCCGCCCTATACTTGCTCTACTGCAAGCGCCTGCCTGCGGTGGAGCGAGGGAGATCCCGGTGACGTTCACCGTCAGGCACACCGAGCGGGACGGCGGGGCCCGGCTGTGGCTCGCCGGAGAACTCGACCTGAGCACCGTGGGGGAGCTGGTCGCCGTGCTCGACCGGCTCGCCGAGGCGGGGACCCACCGGCTGCTGGTCGACCTGAGCGGGTTGACCTTCTGCGACTCGACCGGCATCGCCGCCTTCGTCCGGGGCGACAACCGGGCCGCCGCGGCCGGTGGTCGGCTGCGGCTCACCGGCGCCACCGGTCGGGTCGCGCGGCTGCTCCAGCTGACCGGCCTCGGCGACATCCTCGGTGACGATTCCGACATGACCGACCCGGCGTCACAGACCGCGTCGTGATGGGCTAGATTTCCCCGCCAGCCGCGGTGACCGTCAGGTCCCGTCCCGTCCCCGCCGACCAGAGGCAGGTAGTGATGCCTTCAGACACCCCGAGTCCGGTTCGCATCCTGGTGGTGGACGACGACCCGGGCGACGTCCTCATGATCGAGGAAGCGCTCGCGGACTCCGACGTCGACAAGGTCATCGACGTGGTGGGCGACGGCCAGGAGGCGATGGAGTTCCTGCGCCGCGAGGGGCGGCACACCGACGCCCGGCGGCCCGACGTCATCCTGCTCGACCTCAACATGCCCCGGATGGACGGGCGGCAGGTGCTGGGCGAGGTCAAGCGGGACGCGGACCTGCGGACCATCCCGATCGTCGTGCTGACCACCTCGAACGCGGACACCGACATCGTCAGCAGCTACACCCTGCAGGCCAACGCGTACGTCACCAAGCCGATCGACCTGGACGACTTCAACGACGTCGTGCGCCGGATCGACGAGTTCTTCGGCCGGGTCGTGGTGCTGCCCAAGCGCCCCTGAGGCGTCGCGCGTCCAGTTCGCCGCCCGGGCGGACGTATGGTCCGCGTCGCCGGCCCGGGCGGCAACACCGGCAGCGGCCGCCGCTCGGATGCTGAACATTTTTCCCGAACCCGCTCGGGCGTCGCCGCCAGCGCCGAGGATCCAGGTGGGGAAGAAATACCAGCTGCCTGGGGGGCGACAGGATGAGGTTCTCCGTCGTGGACATCGGCTACGACCAGCGGCAGGTGGATTCCTGCCTGGACGAGCTAGGGATCCGGCTGACCCGGTTGGCGGCGCGGGCGGAGAGCGCCGGAGGCGCCGGCCGGGAGTGGGACCTGATCCGGCAGGAGGCGACCGGACTCTGCGGGCTGCTGCGGCGGCTGGAGGCCGGCGGCCCGGGCACCGGCCGGGGCGGAGCCGCCGAGCTGGAGCGGGAGGCGGCCGAGCTGCTCGCCCGGGCGCGCTTCGAGCTGGACGCCGCCCGCGAGGAGGCCCGGCAACTGCGCGAGCAGGCGTACGACGACGCGCTGCGCGCCCGGCGGGAGTTCGAGGCGGCGTTGCTGGACCGCCGACGCCGGGAGGCCCGGGCCGACGAGATCCTCGGCGGCCTGCCGACCGAGCCGGTCCCGGCGGACACCCCGACCGCGGCCGCGGCGGTCACCGGCTCCGGCGTGCCGGCCCACGGCCGGCGGTGACCCGGGCACGGCCGGGCCAACCACCGGACGCGGCGGGCCGATGCGCTGGTGCGCCGGTGCGACTCAGACGAGCGCCGCCACCACGGTCGTGGCCCGCCCCTCGTGCTGGGCGTACGCGTCGGGGAACGCGGAGATCTGCACGGCCTGGGCGGCCGCGGTGACGCTCATCTCCTGCCAGCCGGGGATCTCGCGCAGCGCCTCGTAGAACGCCCGGGCCGCGTAGGCCGGCCGCATCAGGTCCTTCACGGTGCCCCAGCCGCTGCTGGGACGCTGCTGGAACAGGCCGACGGAGTCGTGGTCCCAGCCGATGGCCTGGTGCGGGTAGTTCTGCGACTCGGGCAGCACGCCGCTGGCGTAGTTGTAGAGGTTGCTCTCCTGCATCGCGGTGGCGATCGCGACCACCAGCCCGCGGCGGGGGATCTTCATGTCCACGCCGACATCCACGATGATCTTGGCGTTGTCCATCTGCGCCTGGGTCAGTCCGGCGACCGGACGGGGGCGGCGGGGCTTGGCGGGCTTCTTCGGGGCCTTCTTCTTGGTGGCCGAGGGGGTGGGCTTCGGGGTCGGGCTGGGGCTGACCGGCGCGGGGGAGGTGGCCCGGTCCAGCGACCGGGAGGCGGCCTGGTCGGCTGCCGCGGCCCGCTCGGCCACCGCCTCGGCCAGTGGCTCGCGTGGCGCGTCGTCGGTCCGGACGACGGCGATCGCGGCCACGCCGAGGCAGCAGGAGACGCCGGTGGCCAGCGCGACCCGGGCGGGGGCCGAGGTCAGCAGGGCGCGGACGCCGCGCCGGGGAGGCTCCGGGGCGCGGTGACGGCCGATCGTCCGTTCGGATGATGCGACATCGGACGGAGGGGTATCCGGCCGTTCCTGGGTCAGCTTCTGGTCGAAGGGGTCGTCGGGGTGCACCCGCCGAGGCTAGAAATTGCTTCGCCCGTTGCCACCGTTCTGGTTGGTGGCATGCGTCACAATTTCGCCCGATCTGACGGACGATCGAGGGCGCGAATCCGCTTAGCTCACATCACGCAATTGTCCGTCTTTCCGTTCATGTCGTATATACCCGTCGGTAACCGGCACTTGGTGGATCTTGGGACGGATCCGCACGATGATCGACCGCCTCCATCGAACAGAGGGGGCCGCCGTCGGCCGTTCAGGTGAGGCGAGCCTGGCCGGGCGACCCATCGCGACCGGCCCGGCACGTCGGTCGTCAGTGCCGGCCGTTCTCCGCCGGGGTGACCGTGAGCCGGTGGCGGCTGCCGTCGCCGCTGGAGAACGGCCACAGCCGGTCGGCGTGCTCGACCAGCTGGGCCAGCTGCTGCCGGCTCAGCCCCGCCGAGGCGATGGAGGCGTGCACATCGGCCCGGTACCGGCCGTCGTCGTCGCGACCCAGCTTCGCCTCCGCGCGGACCTGCACGGTGTGCGCCTCGTCGGTGATCCCCCCGGCCGCCTCCACCGCCGCGTGGTGCAGGCAGGACGCGAAGGCGGCGGCGAGCAGCTGCGACGGGGTCAACCCGGTGCAGTGCGGCGCCAGCGGGGACGCCAGCGTGGTGGAGAGCACCTCGTCGTCGGTGCGTACGTGGCCGCCCTCGGCGGTCGCGGTGGCTGTCTCGTTGAACCAGGAACTCGGATCCGGCATCGCGTTCCTCCCGTCACTCCCCGCCCGGCTACCCGGCCGGTGTCCGGTGAAACCGCAGGACAGGCCGCGTCCGGGCGGTCAGCCGGCGCGGCCGGACAGGTCGGCGGCCGCGGCCACCTCGGTCGCCTCGGCGGCGGCCCGCTCGGTCCACGGGGAGATCGCCGCCCGCCGGGGGCGCGGCGGGGTCGGCAGCCGCATCGGCACGTACACCCGGGCGTCCACCGCCTCGGCCAGCACCAGCGCGGCCATCAGGCTGCTCGGCCGGGCCGCCGGGTCGTCGGCGAGGCACCGCTCGCACAGCTCGGCCACCTCCGCCGGCAGCCCGTCGACCGCCGGCAACGGCCGGGGCGGTTGCCGGCGCCGCGCGCCGATCAGCTGGGTCATCGTGCCGGCCTGGTACGGCAGCTCGCCGACCAGGCAGTAGTAGAGGAGCACGCCGAGGGCGTACATGTCGGCGGCCGGGGTGGCCGGCGCCCGGTCCAGCTGCTCCGGCGCCAGATACGCGGGCGTGCCGACCAGCATCCCGTCGGGCATCGGGTCCGGGGTGCCGGCCGGGGTGGCGATGCCGAAGTCCAGCACCTTGACCCCGGCCGGGGTGAGGATCACGTTGGCCGGCTTGACGTCGCGGTGCACGATGCCGTGCGCGTGCGCGGCGGCGAGGGCGGCGCTCACCTCGGCGCAGACCCGCACGGCGATCCGCCAGTCCAGCGGCCCGGCCCGCAGGTGCTCGGCCAGCGTCTCGCCCTCGGCCAGCTCCATCACGAGGTAGGGCACCTCGCGGCCGGGCAGCGCGGCGCAGGTGCCGAAGTCGTGCACGCTGGCCACGTTCGGATGCACCAGCCGGGCCGCCGAGCGGGCCTCGGCCCGGATCCGCTCCACCGAGGCGTCCTGCCCCTCCTGCCCGGGCGAGATCAACTTCACCGCGACCGCTCGGTCCAGCACCGCGTCGTGGGCCCGCCAGACCTCCGACATGCCACCGATGCCGATGCGCTGTTCGAGCCGGTACCGCCCGTCCAGCGTCCTCATCGACCGCTCCTCGTGTCCGTGGCGCCGCCCGCGCGGTGCCTTGGGCAGCGGTACCCGGGCCCCGATCAGGGCAAACCGCCGTCCGATCCGGCGCGACCGGGCGCGTCCGGCGCGGCGGACGGGTAGCTTGCGAGCCAGAGCGGTGTCCGGGCCCGGGCGGGGCCGGCCGCGCGGCGCGCAGGAGGTCGGGCGATGGGCGAGGTGACCGTACGGTTCGTCGGCGGACCCGCCCACGACCTGGTCCGCCGGCTGCCCGCCGACGACGATGGCGCGCCACCGCCGCGGTGGGTCCTCAGCCACCCCGACGGGGCCGGCTCGGTCGCCGCGGGCGGGCCGGACCATCTCTACCAGCGCGGCCGTCCCGACGGCGGGGGCACCTGGACGATGACCTACGTGCGCACCGACCCGGTCGGGGTGACCGAGTGACCCGGCCACACAGCTGGCACACAGCGGACGCACACCTGGGCCGTAGGCTGGCCGGCCACCCTTGGGCCCATGGGAAGCGAGGGGCAGACCCGGGTGGAGTTGCGTCGCCCGGACGGTGAGCCGGTCCGGGTGCTGGTGGTCGACGACGAGCCGACCCTGGCCGAGCTGTTGGCGATGGCGCTGCGCTACGAGGGCTGGCAGGTCCGCACGGTCGGCGACGGGTCGGCGGCGTTGAGCACCGCCCGGCAGTTCCAGCCGGACGCCGTGGTGCTCGACGTGATGCTGCCCGACCTGGACGGGTTCCAGGTGCTGCGGCGGTTGCGCGAGCAGACTCCGACCGTCCCGGTGCTCTTCCTGACCGCCCGGGACGCCGTGCAGGACCGGGTCGCCGGGCTGACCGTCGGCGGCGACGACTACGTCACCAAGCCGTTCAGCCTGGAGGAGGTGATCGCCCGGTTGCGGGCGCTGCTGCGCCGGTCCGGCTTCGCGGTGGCCGCGCGGGAGGAGGCGGTGCTCACCGTCGGTGACCTCAGCCTCGACGAGGACAGCCACGAGGTGCGCCGGGCCGGCGAGTTGATCACGCTGACCGCCACCGAGTTCGAGCTGCTGCGCTACCTGATGCGCAACCCGCGCCGGGTGCTGAGCAAGGCGCAGATCCTGGACCGGGTCTGGAACTACGACTTCGGCGGCCAGGCCAACGTGGTCGAGCTCTACATCTCGTACCTGCGAAAGAAGATCGACGTCGGCCGCGAGCCGATGATCCACACGTTGCGCGGCGCGGGGTATGTCCTCAAGCCGGCCGGGTGAGCGCGCCGGCCCGCCGGCGCGGCTGCGACGCTGGCCGGCCGGCTGGTCGCTGCGTACCCGGCTGGTGGTCACCCTGGTCGCGCTGCTGGCCCTGGTCAGCGTCGGGATCGGCGGGCTCACCACGGTGGCGCTGCGGCAGTTCCTGGTCGACCGGGTCGACGCCCAGCTGGTGCCCGGCGCGATGTCCCGGGGCGACCGCCCGTTCCCGCCGTTCGGTGCCGGCCTCCCGCCGGGGCTGCCACCCGGCTCCGTCGTCGCCACCGTGGTCGACGGCACGGTCACCGAGGCGCGGACGCAGAGCGGCAACCGGGCCGGGGGCGAGCCGCTGCCGGTCGCGGAGGTGACCGCGCTGGCCGGGCTGCCGGTGGGCGCCGCGCCGCGCACCGTCGACCTGGGCGAGCGCGGCGACTACCGGGCCGTGGCCCGGCAGCTGCCCACCGGGCGCACCCAGGTCGTCGCGCTGCCGCTGGCCGGGGTGCAGGAGACCGTCTGGTGGATGATCGCGGCGCAGGCCGGGGTGGCCACCGCCGGGCTGCTGGTGGCCGGCTCCGCCGGCGCGCTGATCGTCCGGGCCACGCTGCGCCCGCTGCGCCGGGTCGCCGCCACCGCCGGCCGGGTCAGCGAGCTGCCGCTGGACCGGGGCGAGGTGGCGCTCTCCGAGCGGGTGCCCGCCGCGGACACCGACCCGCGTACCGAGGTGGGCCAGGTCGGCGCGGCGCTGAACCGGCTGCTCGGGCACGTCGGCGCCGCCCTCGCCGCCCGGCAGGCCAGCGAGACCCGGGTTCGCCAGTTCGTCGCCGACGCCAGCCACGAGCTGCGCACCCCGCTGGCCGCGATCCGGGGCTACGCCGAGGTCGCCCGGCGCGGCCGGGACCAGGTGCCGCCCGACGTCGCGCACGCGCTACGCCGGGTGGAGTCGGAGAGCGCCCGGATGACCAGCCTCGTCGACGACCTGCTGCTGCTCGCCCGGCTGGACGCCGGCCGGCCGCTCGCGGCCGAACCGGTCGACCTCACCGCGCTGGTGGTGGACGCGGTCAGCGACGCCCACGTCGCCGGCCCGGAGCACCACTGGCGGCTCGACCTGCCGGACACGGTGATCCGGGTGCCCGGCGACGCCGCCCGGCTGCACCAGGTGCTGGCGAACCTGCTGGCCAACGCGCGGGTGCACACCCCGCCCGGCACCACCGTCACCACCACCCTGCGGGCCGGACCGGACGCCGCCGTGCTCACCGTGGCCGACGACGGTCCGGGGGTGCCGGCCGGGTTGCAGCCGGAGGTGTTCGAGCGCTTCGCCCGGGGCGACAGCTCCCGCTCCCGGACGCACGGCAGCACCGGCCTGGGCCTGGCCATCGTGGCGGCGGTGGTTGCCGCGCACCACGGCACCGTGGCGCTGGACAGCCGACCGGGCCGGACCGTGTTCACCGTCCGGCTGCCGGACCCGCTCGCCGGCGGGTGACGGTCAGGGCACGAGCAGCTCGGCGAGCACCTCGACCACCCGTCGCGCGTGCCGCCCGTCCGGGTCGAGGTCGACGTTCAGGTCGGTGACGCTCATCCCGAGCAGCCGGTCGGCCCGCGCCAGCGGGGTCACCAGCGCGGTCAGCTCGGGCCAGCGCAGCCCGTCCGGCTCCGGGTAGCTGACCGCCGGCAGGTCGGCCGGGTCGACCACGTCCAGGTCGAGGTGCAGCCAGGCCGGCCCGTCGCCGGCCGCGGCCAGCTCCGCGCCGACCTCGCCGGGGCCCCGCCGCCGCAGCTGCGCCGCCGGCAGTTGGTGGATCCGCGGGTCGATCCGGTCCGCCTCGGCCCGGCCGGGGCCGTCGGCCGGCGGGCGGTGCCCCATCAGGTGCACCCGGCCCGGGTCGACGAGCGGCCCGTCCCGGCCCACGGCGGCGGCCGGACCGTGCCCGGTCACCACCGACAGGTCCATGTCCGCGCCCTCGCCGGTCTCCGAGCTGCGCCCGTCGTAGAAGTCCGGGTGGCCGTCGACGAACCAGAGCGTCACCGCCGGCGGCAGCGCCAGGCAGATCCCCGGCAGGATGGTGCAGTCGCCGCCGACCACCAGCGGCCGGCGGCCGATGGTGAGCAGCTCGTCGACCCGCTCGGCGATGGCCGCGCCGGCCCGGCGGACCTGGGCCGCGCCGATCAGCCCGCTCTCCAGGTCACGGACCGGGTCGTCGACCACCGCCTCGACCCGGCCGCCGTCCGCCGCGCCGAGCGCGGTGAGCAGCCCGGCGGCGCGCAGCGCGTCGGGGGCCCGCTGCTCGCCCCGGCCCCGCCCGGACGAGTCCAGCGGCGCGTCGACCACGACCCATCGCACACCGGCAGGGTAACGACGGCGCGGGCGCCCGTACCGGCGATCGCCGGGTCGTGCCCTCGGCCGGAGTCGTGGCAGGCTGGTCGGCGTGTATCGGGAACGCCCCGCGGGGTTCGCCGGCGCGGTGCTCTGGACGGCCACCACGGCCGGCACCGCGCCCAGCCGGGTGCTGCCCGACGGCTGCGTCGACCTGCTCTGGTCCAGCCACGCCGGGCTGCTGGTTGCCGGACCCGACCGCACCGCCCACCTGAGCACGGCCGTACCCGGTCAGCGGTGGGTCGGGTTGCGGCTGCCGCCCGGCACCGGCCCGGCGGTGCTCGGCGTACCCGCCGTCGAGCTGCGGGACCGGCGGGTGGCGCTCGCCGACGTCTGGGGTGACCGGGCGGTCGCCGGCCTGGCCGAGCGGGCCGCGGCCGATCCGACCAGCGCGCTGGTCGAGGTGGCCCGGGAGCGGCTGCGCGCCGCCGGCGGCCCCGACCCGGTGGGCGTCCGGGTCGCCGCGGCGCTGGCCGCCGGCGCCCCGGTGGCCGCCACCGCCGCCGAGGTCGGGCTCGATCCGCGCGCCCTGCACCGCCGGTCCCGGCACCTGTTCGGGTACGGCCCGAAGACGCTCGCCCGGATCCTGCGGATGCGCCGGGCGCTGGCGCTGGCCCGGACCGGCACCCCGCTGGCCGAGGTGGCCGCCCGCTGCGGCTACGCCGACCAGGCGCACCTCACCCGGGACGTACGCCAGTTGGCCGGCGTGCCGCCGACGGCGCTGCTCGCTCGCGGCTGACCACCCGCCCCGGGCGGCGGACCCGCGGCGGACCCGGTGCTCGGCCGTCGAGCGACCGGGTCCGCGTTCCGGCGTGCGGTCAGTCCGGGGTCTTCGGCTGCCGGGCGAAGAGGTCCACCCCGTTGCCGTCCGGGTCGAGCACCACCGCGTAGCGCTGCCCCCACTCGGCGTCCCACGGCGGCAGGTGCCCCTGGTAGCCCTCGGCGACCAGTTCCGCGTAGAGCCGGTCCACCTCGGCCGGGTCGGCGCAGCGGAAGGCGAGGCTGGCGCCCCCGCCCTGGCCGGGCTTCCAGTCCGGGTCGAAGGAGCGGATGACCTCCGCCGTGTCCCAGGCGAGCCGGAGCCCGCCGGGCAGGGTGATCTCCACGTGCGGTGCGGTGTCGGCGTCGGCCGGGATGTCGAGGCCGAGCCGGCGGTAGAAGGCGAGCGAGCGCGGCAGGTCGCCGCTGACCAAGCCGATGAGATCGAGTGTCGGTGCCATGCCGCCACGGTAGGGCCGGGCCCGGGTGGGTGTCTTGAACGAATCGGACGGCGGACGGATGGGCGATGTCGGCACACGAGGCGGACGCCCGACGTACCGTGTCAGAAGTCCGGCGTTCCGGTCATACCGGGGCGTCGGGTGTCGAGACGGCGAGGGGAAGGAGCGGTCGGTGAACCATCTGGCCTACCTGGACGCGGGGTCCGGCAGCCTGATCGTGCAGGCGGTGGTCGGCGGGGTGGCCGGCGCGGCGGTGGCCGCCAAGCTCTACTGGCGGCGGCTGGTCGACCGGTTCCGCCGCCAGCCCACCGACCAGCGCTGACCGGCCGGCGATGGCGATCTCCCACACCGGCCTGCGCCCCGAGCCCGGGTCGTTCCGCGACCCAGCGAACCGGGTCTTCCACTTCGGCGACGACGTGCTGCGCGGGCTCGACGCCCAGGCGGCCCAGGAGTGGCGGGCCCTGGCCGGCACCGACTTCTTCCCCGCCCTGCTCGCCGCCGGCAAGGTCTGCGGCACCGAACCCGCCGACCCGGCGCTGCTGCCCGCGAGCGACGGCTGGGCGGCCGCGCTCCGGCACGAGCGCATCCCGTTCGTCTCCCACCCGTACGAGTGGTCCTTCAGCATGCTGCGCGACGCCGCACTGCTGCACCTGGAGATCCTCCGTACGGCGCTGCCCGGCGGATTCACCACCAAGGACGGCTCGGCCTACAACCTCCAGTGGCGCGGCGCCGAACCGGTCTTCATCGACGTCGGCTCGTTCACCCCGCTGCGCGACGGCGAGCCCTGGGCCGGCTACCGCCAGTTCTGCCAGACCCTGCTCTATCCGCTGCTGCTCGGCGCCCACCTCGACCTGGACTTCCAGCCCTGGCTGCGGGCCCGGGTGGACGGCATCGACGCCGACCAGATGCGCCGCCTCTTCGGCGGCGCGCGTCGACTGCGGCCGGGCGTGCTCACCCACGTGCACCTGCACGGGGCGATGCAGAACCGGCACGCCGGCACCAGCACCGCCGACACCCGGGACCGGCTGCGGGACGCCGGCTACTCGCGGGAGCTGGCGCTGGCCACCGTACGCGGCATCGAGAAACTCGTCCGCCGGCTCGACCGGCCGGCCACCGCCAGCCACTGGTCGGCGTACCAGCGCACCTGCGGCTACTCCGCCGGCGACCGGGCCGCCAAGGAGGCGTTCGTGGCCGGGGCGCTGGCCGCCACCCCGCACGCCCGGCTGGTGCTCGACCTCGGCGCCAACGACGGCCGGTACGCCCGGCTCGCCGCCCGGCACGCCGACTACGTGGTCGCCGTGGAACAGGACCCGGCGGTGGTGGACGAGCTGTACCGGGCGCTGCGCGCCGACGGGGAGCGACGCGTCCTGCCGTTGGTGATGGACCTCGCCGACCCGTCGCCCGGCGGCGGCTGGCGGGGCGTCGAGCGGGCCGGGTTCGCCGACCGGGCCGCCGCCGACGTGGTGCTCGCCCTCGCCGTGGTGCACCACCTCGCGATCGGCCGCAACGTGCCGCTGCCCGAGGTGGTGGACTTCCTCGCCGGGCTCTGCGCGCCGGGCGCGCGGGTCGTGGTGGAGTTCGTCCACCCGGACGACCCGATGGCCCGCCGGCTGCTGGCCAACAAACCCGACGGGCTCTTCCCCGACTACCGGCGCGACGAGTTCGAGCGGCTGCTCGGCGCGCGGGGCCGGATCGAGCGCCGGCTGGAACTGCCGTCGGGCACCCGCACCCTGTACGCGGTGGTCGTGGGTGGCTGAGCCGCCACCCGCCCCGCCGCCCGGCCCACTCGACCCGCACCCGACCCCGTCCGATCCGGCCGCCCCAGCCTCCGGCACGCCGGCGCTCCCGAACGGACCGGTGCCCGCGCCCGTGGCCGGGCCCGCGAACCCCACGCCCGCCTCCCCGGTCCGGTCGGCGGCGGCAGGTCGCGAACCGGCGGCCGGGTGGCGGGCCGAACTGGGCCGGCTGCTGGAGGTGGCGGCGCTGGTCGGGCTGGTGGTCACCCAGCCGCTGCTCGACGTGCTCGGCCGCAGCCCGGACTTCTTCCTGTTCCACCGCGCCGACCGGGGCGAGATCCTGTTGCTGGTGGCGCTGATCGCGGTCGCGCCCACGCTGGCCGTGGGGCTGCTCGGCGCGGTCACCCGGCTGGCCGGCCCGGCCGCCCGCGCCGCCACCCACACGCTGCTGGTCGGGCTGCTGCTCGCTGCGCTGGCCGTGCAGGCCGGCCGGCACGGCACCGGGCTGCGGGGCGTACCGCTGCTGCTGGTGGCGGCGGTGGCCGGCGCGGCCGGGGCGGCGGCGCACCGGCGGTGGCGGGTGCCCGGGCGGGTGCTGCGGGTGGCCGCCGCGGGTCCGCTGGTCTTCGTCGGGCTGTTCCTGTTCGTCTCGTCCAGCTCGGCGGTCGTGCTGCCGCGCGGTGAGGGCGGCGCGGCCGGCGCGGCCCAGGGCGCGCGGCACCCGCCGGTGGTCATGCTGATCCTCGACGAGCTGCCGCTGGTCAGCCTGCTCGGCCCGGACGGGCGGGTCGACGCCACCCGCTACCCGCACTTCGCCGAGCTGGCCGCCGGCTCCACCTGGTACCGCAACGCCACCGGGGTCAGCGGCTGGACGCCGTACGCGCTGCCGGCGATGCTCACCGGCCGCTACCCGCAGCGCGGCGTCGCGCCGCACTACTCGCAGTACCCGGACAACCTCTTCACCGCCTTCGGCGGGCTGTACGACATCCGGGCCGAGGAGAGCATCACCCGGCTCTGCCCGCCCAGCCGCTGCGACCAGCCGGTCAGCCCGGAACAGGGGCTCGGCGTGCTGGTCCGGGAGACCGGCAAGCTGCTGGGACAGTTGGCCGCGCCGGTGGAGAGCCGGATCGACCCGGAGGACTCCTACCGGGAGCGCACCCGCGCCGAGGCGGGCCTGGACGCCGCCGAACCGGTCCCGGACGACCCGAAGTTCCGCTGGGACAGCCTGGACGACAACCAGCCGGCCCGGTTCACCGCGTTCCTGGCCGGCCTCAAGCCCACCGCCCGGCCGACGCTGCACTTCCTGCACCTGCTGATGCCGCACTCGCCGTGGTCGTACCTGCCGTCGGGGGCGCGCTACGACGCCCCCGAGGACCTGCCGAACGAGGGTGCCGGCTGGGTGGAGCTGGCCCGGCAGCGGCACCTCGCGCAGCTCGGCTACACCGACCGGCTGATCGGCGAGACGCTGCGTACGCTGCGCGCCACCGGCCTCTACGACCAGGCCCTGCTGGTGGTCACCGCCGATCACGGGGTGAGCTTCACCCAGGGCTCCCAGGGGCGCGGGATGGATGCGATCCGGGCCGCTCCGGACGAGGTGGGGTGGGTGCCGCTCTTCGTCAAGTCGCCCGGGCAGCGAGCCGGCCGGGTCGACGACCGCAACTGGGAACACGTCGACCTGCTGCCCACCGTCGCCGACGAGGCAGCCATCCGGCTGCCCCGGCCGGTCGACGGCCGGTCCGCCCGGCAGGCGCCCCGCGACCCGGCGAAGCACTTCTACGACCGGCCCGGCCAGCCGGTCCCGCTTCCCGGTGGGGTGCCCGGCCCACTCGCGCCGCCGCCCGTGCACCCGCTGGTCGGCACGACGGTGGGGGAGCGGCCGACCGGCGGCTCGGCCCGGGTGGCCGACCTGGCCGCGTTCGCCGACGTCGATCCGGACACCGGCCGGCTGCCGGCGCTGGTCTGGGGCGACCTGCCGGACCAGGTGCCGGACGGCACGCTGCTCGCGGTCGCGGTCAACGGCCGGGTCGGCGCGGTGGTCCCGGTGGTCGCCCGCGACGCCGGCGGTCGGCGCTTCGCCGCGCTGCTCGCCGACGACCGGCTCTTCCAGGTCGGCGCGAACCGGCTGGACGTCTACCAGGTCGCCACCGACGGCACGTTACGCCGGCTCGCCCTTTCCTGACCCCGCGTCGGACGGCACCCGACCGCACTTCTAGGGTGGGCCCGGCCGCGCTCCCACCCGCTCGGCGGTCGCGCTCCCACCTGCCCAGCGGCCGCGCTCCCACCGTGCGGCCGGCCGCGCTCCCACGGCGGTCCGGCCTGGTCAGGGCACGCGGTGGGCGGGGTTTCCCCGCTGGCTGGTCGGGAATCGGGTGACGCATGCCTCACCGCCGACCCACGGTGGGCGGTGTCCCGGGAACCGCGAATACGGTAGAAGCGAAGGCAATTCAACGTAGATCTGCCGGCAAAGCGAGGAACCACATGACGGAAGTCAAGCTCGATCACCCCGGTGGGCAGCTGTCGATGCCGGTGCAGTCCGCGGTCGAGGGCCCCGCCGGTATCGGGGTGGGCAAGCTGCTGAAGGAAACCGGGTTGACGACGTACGACCCCGGTTTCGTCAACACCGCGGCCTGCTCGTCCGCGATCACCTACATCGACGGCGACGCGGGCATCCTGCGCTACCGGGGGTACCCGATCGAGCAGCTGGCCGAGAAGTCCTCCTTCCTGGAGGTCTCCTACCTGCTGATCTACGGTGAACTGCCGACCGAGCAGCAGCTGACCGAGTTCAGCGAGCGGATCCGCCGGCACTCGCTGCTGCACGAGGAGATGCGCCGCTTCTTCGACGGCTTCCCGCGCGACGCGCACCCGATGGCCGTGCTCTCCTCGGCGGTCAGCGCCATCTCCACCTTCTACCAGGACAGCCTGGACCCGTTCGACGCCTCGCACGTGGAGATGTCCACGGTGCGGCTGATGGCGAAGGTGCCCACCATCGCCTCGTACGCGTACAAGAAGTCGATCGGCCAGCCGCTGCTGTACCCGGACAACTCGCTGGGCTACGTGGAGAACTTCCTGCGGATGACCTTCGGCGTGCCGGCGGAGCCGTACGAGGTCGACCCGGTGATGGCCAAGGTGCTGGACATGCTGTTCGTCCTGCACGCCGACCACGAGCAGAACTGCTCCACCTCCACCGTGCGGCTGGTCGGCTCCAGCAACGCCAACCTCTTCGCCTCGGTCTCCGCCGGCGTGAACGCCCTGTTCGGCCCGCTGCACGGCGGCGCCAACCAGGCCGTGCTGGAGATGCTGGAGAAGATCCAGGCCCAGGGCGACGACGTACGCTCCTTCGTCCGCAAGGTCAAGGACAAGCAGGACGGCGTCAAGCTGATGGGCTTCGGCCACCGGGTCTACAAGAACTACGACCCGCGGGCCGCAATCGTGAAGAAGGCGGCGCAGGACGTGCTCGGCCGGATGGCCAAGCCGGACCCGCTGCTGGACATCGCGATGGAGCTGGAGGAGATCGCCCTGGCGGACGACTTCTTCGTCTCCCGCAAGCTCTACCCGAACGTGGACTTCTACACCGGCCTGATCTACAAGGCCATGGGCTTCCCGACCAAGATGTTCACGGTGCTCTTCGCGCTGGGCCGGCTGCCCGGCTGGATCGCCCAGTGGCGCGAGATGATCAACGACCCGGAGACCAAGATCGGCCGCCCGCGGCAGATCTACACCGGCTCCCCGCAGCGCGACTACCTGCCGCTCACCGAGCGCTGACCGCCGCCGCATCGAACAGGCCGCCGACCCCGTCAGGGTCGGCGGCCTGTCCCGTTGTGCGGGGTCAGCGCAGGCCGGCGGCGGCCAGGAGATTGCCGTCGGCGATGGGCGGGACGCGGTGGCCCTGGGCCATCCGCTGCGCCGCGCGTTCGGTGGTGACGGCGGGGGCGGTGCTGATCGCCGTCGCGTAGCTGGTCGCGGTGCGCTGCGCGATGGCGGCCCAGCCGTACTGCTCGTGCACCATGGCCCGGGCCCGGCGGGCCAGCGCGCGGGCCCGCTCCCGGTCCGACAGCAGCGCGTGCACCGCGTCGGTGAGCCCGTCCGGATCGTGCGGGCGGAACGTCATCCCGGTGACGCCGGGCTCGACGATCTCGGCCAGCCCGCCGGTCGCGGACACCGCCAGCGGCGCGCCGGCCGCGGCGCCCTCCAGCGCCACCATGCCGAACGGCTCGTAGATGCTCGGCACCGCGAAGCAGTCCGACGCCGCCATCACCGCCGGCAGGTCGGTGCCGCCGAGGAAGCCGGGCATGCTCACCGCCGCCCCCAGGCCGAGCCGGTGCACGTCGGCCTCCAGCTCGCCGCGGTACGGCCCGTCGCCGGCGATCACCACCCGCAGCCCCGGGTGCCGCTCCCGTAGCCGGGGCAGCCCGGCGATCAGGTGCTGCACGCCCTTCTCGTACACCAGCCGGCCGGCGAAGGTGACCAGCGGTCCGGTCCCGGCGAACCGGTCCCGGGCGGCGGCGACCGCGGCCGCCGGCGCCCGCCAGCGCTGCGGCTCGACGCCGTTGGGCACCACGTCGACCCGGCCGGCCGGGACGCCGAAGAGCGCGCCCACCTCGTCGCGCATGTAACCGGAGCAGACGATCACCCGGGTCGACTCGGCGCTGAGCCAGTGTTCGACGCCGTGGATGGTGCGGTTCATCTCCTCGGGCAGCCAGCCCTGGTGCCGGCCCGCCTCGGTGGCGTGGATGGTGCTGACCAGCGGGACGTCCAGGTGCTCGCGCAGGGTCATCGCGGTGTGCGCGACGAGCCAGTCGTGGGCGTGGATGACGTCGTATTCGGCGGTGTCGGTGGCGCGCAGGGCGGCGCGGGTGAGGGTGTGGTTGAAGGCCATGGTCCAGGCCAGCAGGCTGTTGGTGGCCAGGGGGAAGGTGACGGGGTCTTCGGCGGCGCGGATGACGCGGACGCCGTCGGTGTATTCCTCCAGGGGTGCGCCGTCGGCGTGGCGGGTGACGACGGTGACCTGGTGGCCGGCGGCGGCGAGGGCGACGGAGAGGGCGTGGACGTGGCGGCCGAGGCCGCCGACGAGCACCGGCGGGTACTCCCAGGACAGCATCAGGATGCGCCGGGACGGCGGGGCCACGCCGCCGGCGGCGGGCTGCGGGATCGCGGGGCGGGACGTCGGGGTGGGCCGGCAGGTGCGGTCCGGGGCGGTGGCGAGCGGCTCGCCGACCCGCAGGGTGGTCACATCAATCTCCGTCCAGGGCAGGGTGGGACGCGCCGGCGTCGATGGCGGCGGAACAGGGAAGTGGGGGTGGCCGAGGGCCGAGCGGCGACGCGCGCGGGCGCGCGCCCTGATCCAGGAAAGGGCATCGACCGGGATTCCGCATCTCGAAAAGGGCTCAAGGTGACGGAAGACACCTGACGGGTCGACCGACGTACGACTCGGGCCGATTCGCGCCCCGGAGCTGCGAGGATGGATTGGCCGAACCGGGTGCGGGGCATTACCGCCGTGCGCACCGCCCGGCCCGCCGTGCGGTGCGGTCATGACGCGATGCGCTCATGATTCTGTGCCGAAGGAGCGACATGCAGGTCTGGCCGGGTGAGCGCTATCCCCTCGGGGCCACCTACGACGGGATGGGCACCAACTTCGCGATCTTCTCGGAGGTGGCCGAGCGGATCGAGCTCTGCCTCTTCGACGAGTGGGACGTCGGCGCCGAACGGCGGGTCGAGCTGCGCGAGGTGGACGCCTACGTGTGGCACGCGTACATCCCGGGCGTCGAGCCCGGCCAACGGTACGGCTACCGGGTGCACGGCCCGTACGACCCGGCGAACGGGCTGCGCTGCAACCCGCACAAGCTACTGCTCGACCCGTACGCCAAGGCGATCGACGGTGACGTCACCTGGGACCCGGCGGTCTACGACTACGAGCACGGCGACCCGGAGCGGATGAACACAGGCGACTCGGCGCCGTTCATGCCGAAGTCGGTGGTGGTCAACCCGTACTTCGACTGGGGCAACGACAAACCGCCGCGCACCCCGTACCACCACTCGGTGATCTACGAGGCGCACGTGCGCGGCCTGACCATGCGCCACCCCGACATCCCCGAGGAGTTGCGCGGCACGTACGCCGGCATCGCCTCACCGCCGATGATCGAGCACCTGACGAGGCTCGGGGTGACCGCCGTCGAGCTGATGCCGGTGCACCAGTTCGTGCACGACCACCGGCTGGCCGACCTGGGCCTGCGCAACTACTGGGGCTACAACACCATCGGCTTCTTCGCCCCGCACCACGGCTACTCCGCGCTCGGCCGGCTCGGCCAGCAGGTGCAGGAGTTCCGGGGCATGGTGAAGGCGCTGCACGCCGCCGGCATCGAGGTGATCCTCGACGTGGTCTACAACCACACCGCCGAGGGCAACCACCTCGGCCCGACGCTCAGCTTCAAGGGCGTCGACAACGCCAGCTACTACCGGCTCAGCGACGACGACCGGCGTTACTACGTCGACTACACCGGCACCGGCAACAGCCTCAACGTGCGCAGCCCGCACTCGCTCCAGTTGATCATGGACTCGCTGCGCTACTGGGTGACCGAGATGCACGTCGACGGCTTCCGGTTCGACCTGGCCGCCACCCTGGCCCGCGAGTTCTACGAGGTGGACCGCCTCTCCACCTTCTTCGAGGTGGTGCAGCAGGACCCGGTGGTCAGTCAGGTCAAGCTGATCGCCGAGCCGTGGGACGTCGGCCCGGGCGGCTACCAGGTCGGCAACTTCCCGCCGATGTGGACCGAGTGGAACGGCAAGTACCGGGACACCGTGCGCGACTTCTGGCGCGGCGAGCCAGCCACCCTGGCCGAGTTCGCCTCCCGCATCTCCGGCTCGGCCGACCTCTACCAGGACGACGGGCGCCGCCCGTTCCACAGCATCAACTTCGTCACCTGCCACGACGGGTTCACCCTGGCCGACCTGGTGTCGTACAACGACAAGCACAACGAGGCCAACGGCGAGGAGAACCGGGACGGCGAGAGCCACAACCGGTCCTGGAACTGCGGCGTGGAGGGCGACACCGACGACCCGGCGGTGCTCGCCCTGCGGGCCCGGCAGCGGCGCAACTTCCTGACCACCCTGATGCTGTCGCAGGGCGTGCCGATGATCGGCCACGGCGACGAGCTGGGCCGCACCCAGCGGGGCAACAACAACGCCTACTGCCAGGACAGCGAGCTGGCCTGGATCGACTGGGACGGCGCCGACGCTGAGCTGCTGGAGTTCACCCGCAAGCTGGTCCACTTCCGCCGCCGGCACCAGGTGTTCCGCCGCCGCCGCTTCTTCACCGGGCTGCCGGTGCGCTCCCGGCTGCTCGATGAACCCCTGCCCGACCTGGCCTGGTACACCCCGGACGGTCGGGAGATGACCGGCGAGGACTGGGGCAACGACTTCGGCCGTTCGGTGGCGCTCTTCGTCAACGGCGAGGGCATCCGCGAACGCGGCCAGTACGGCCAGCGCCACCTCGACAGCTCCTTCCTGCTCTGCTTCAACGCCCACGACGCGCCGCTGGACTTCACCCTGCCCGGCCCCGAGTTCGGGCAGCGCTGGGAACTGGTGATCAGCACCGCCGAACCGGAACCGGAGAAGACGACGGTGGTCGAGGCCGGCGGCGCGCTGACCGTCCCGGACCGCTGCGTGGTGGTGCTGGAGAGGACGGCGTGACATGGCCGCCACCCCGCCCCCCGATCCGGTCCGGGCACTGACCAAGGTGACGACGCCGTCGCCGACCCACCGGGTCGGGGCGACCTACCGCATCCAGGTCCGGCCCGGCTTCGACCTGGCCGCCACCGCCGGCCTCGCCGACTACCTGGCCGACCTCGGCGTCAGCCACCTCTACAGCGCGCCGCTGCTGACCGCCGCCCCCGGCTCCGCGCACGGCTACGACGTGGTCGACCACCGGGCGGTCAACCCGGAACTGGGCGGCGAGGCCGGCCGGCGACGGCTGCTGCGCGCGCTGCGGGCAGCCGGCCTCGGCCTGGTCGTGGACATCGTGCCGAACCACGCCGGGGTGGCCGTGCCGGCGGCCAACCCGGCCTGGTGGGACGTGCTGCGCCGGGGGCGCGAGTCGGCGTACGCGGGCTGGTTCGACATCGACTGGGAGCGCGGCCGGCTGCTGCTGCCGGTGCTGGCCGACACCCCGGACGCCCTCGACGACCTCAAGCTGGCCGACGGGGAGCTGCGCTACCACGAGCACCGCTTCCCGATCGCCGACGGCACCGGCGACGGCACGCCCCGGCAGGTGCACGACCGGCAGCACTACGAGCTGGTCTCCTGGCGCCGCGGGGACGCCGAGCTGACGTACCGCCGGTTCTTCGCCGTCTCCGACCTGGCCGGACTGCGGGTGGAGGACCCGGAGGTCTTCGCCGCCACGCACGCCGAGATCCTGCGCTGGGCGGCGGCCGGCGAGGTCGACGGCATCCGGGTCGACCACCCCGACGGGCTGCGCGACCCGGCCGGCTACCTGGCCCGACTCCGGGCCGCCGCGCCGGGCGCCTGGCTGGTGGTGGAGAAGATCCTGGAGTACGGCGAGGAACTGCCGGACTGGCCGGTGGACGGCACCACCGGCTACGACACGCTCGCCGCCGTCGGCGGCCTCTTCGTCGATTCCGACGCCGAGGCCGACTTCACCGCCCTGGACACCCGGCTCGTCGGCCACCCCACCTCGTGGCAGAACCTGACCCACGACACCAAGCTCGCCGCGGCCACCCGGCTGCTGGCCGCCGAGCTGACCCGGCTGGCCGCGCTCGCCCCCGAGGTGGAACCGGCCGCGGCCCGGTCGGCGCTGGCCGAACTCGCCGCCGCCTTCGCGGTGTACCGGGGCTACCCGCCGGAGGGCGCCCGGCACCTGGCCGCCGCCCGCGCCGAGGCCGGCCGCCGCCGTCCCGACCTCACCGGCACCCTGGACGCGCTCACCCGCCGGCTGCGCGACCCCGACGACGAGCTGGCCCAGCGGTTCCCGCAGTTCACCGGCGCGGTGATGGCCAAGGGCGTGGAGGACACCGCGTTCTACCGGTGGAGCCGGTTCGTGGCGCTCAACGAGGTCGGTGGCAGCCCGGCCCACTTCGGCGTGCCGCCGGCCGAGTTCCACCGGTTCGCCACCGCCCGGCAGGTGCGCTGGCCGGCGAGCATGACCACGCTCTCCACCCACGACACCAAGCGGTCGGAGGACGTCCGGGCCCGGCTGGCCGTGCTGTCGGAGCTGCCGGAGCGCTGGGCGTCGCTGGTGGGCGACTGGATGGCACGGGCACCGCTGCGCGACCCGGCGTTCGCGCACCTGCTGTGGCAGACCGCCGTCGGCGCCTGGCCGATCGAGCGCGAGCGCCTTCATGCGTACGCCGAGAAGGCGGCCCGGGAGGCCGCCGCGTCGACCAGCTGGACCGACCCCGACCCGGCGTTCGAGCGGGCCATGCACGCGCTGGTCGACGCGATGTACGACGACGCCGCCCTGAACGCCGCGATCGGTGACGTCGCCGCCGAGATCACCCCGGCCGGCTGGTCCAACGCGCTCGGGCAGAAGCTGGTGCAGCTGGCCATGCCCGGGGTGCCGGACACCTACCAGGGCACCGAGCTGTGGGACAACTCGCTGGTCGACCCGGACAACCGCCGGCCGGTCGACTTCGCCGTACGCCGGCAGCTGCTGGCCCGGCTCGACGCCGGTTGGCGGCCGGCGGTGGACGCGACCGGGGCGGCCAAGCTGCTGGTGGTGTCGCGGACCCTGCGGCTGCGCCGGGACCGCCCGGAGCTGTTCACCGGCTACCGGCCGGTGCCGGTGCGCGGGCCGGCCGCCCGGCACGCGGTGGCCTTCGACCGGGGCGGCGCGATCGCGGTGGCGACCCGGCTGCCGCTGCGGCTGGCCGCCGCCGGCGGGTGGCGCGACACCACCCTGTCGATTTCCGTTCACAGCGTTACGGACATGTTCACCGGACGGGTCTACAGTGGGTCTGACCTGCTCCTTCATGATCTGCTGAGCACCTATCCCGTCGCCCTCCTCGCTCCCGTCGATCTCGTGGAGGCTGCCGCATGACCGAGTTCAGCGTGTGGGCGCCCGAAGCCGCCCGGGTCCGGCTGCGCCACTTCGGCGGCGCCGACCACGAGATGCGCGCCGCCGCCGGCGGGTGGTGGCGGGTCGAGGTGCCCGGCGCCGGCCCCGGCACCGACTACGCCTTCCTCCTCGACGACGACGATCACGCCCTGCCCGACCCGCGCTCGGCGTGGCAGCCGGCGGGCGTGCACGGGCCGAGTCGGCTCTACTCCCACTCCTCGTTCCCCTGGACCGACGCGTCGTGGACCGGCCGGCAACTGCCCGGCAGCGTCCTGTACGAGCTGCACATCGGCACGTTCACCCCCGAGGGCACCTTCGACGCGGCCATCGGCAAGCTCGACCACCTGGTCGACCTGGGCGTCGACCTGATCGAGCTGCTGCCGGTCAACGCCTTCAACGGCGAGCACAACTGGGGGTACGACGGGGTCTGCTGGTTCGCCCCGCACGAGCCCTACGGCGGGCCGGACGGGCTGAAACGCCTGGTCGACGCCGCCCACGCCAAGGGGCTGGGGGTGATCCTCGACGTCGTCTACAACCATTTCGGCCCCTCCGGGGCCTACGCGCCGATGTTCGCGCCGTACCTCAGCGAGCAGAGCAACCCGTGGGGCCGCACGGTCAACCTGGACGGGCCGCACTCCGACGGCGTGCGCCGCTACATCATCGACTCGGTGCTGATGTGGTTGCGCGACTACCACGTCGACGGGCTGAGGCTGGACGCCGTGCACGCGATGCCCGACTCCCGCGCGGTGCACCTGCTCGAAGAGATGACGGTCGAGGTCGAGGCGCTGTCGACGCACCTGGGCCGGCCGCTGTCGCTGATCGCCGAATCCGACCTCAACGACCCGCGACTCATCACGCCCCGCGAGGCGGGTGGGTACGGCCTGCACGCCCAGTGGAACGACGACGCCCACCACGCCCTGCACACGCTGCTCACGGGGGAGCGGCAGGGGTACTACGGGGACTTTGGGTCCCTCGAAGCGCTGACCGACGTGCTGACCGGCGGGTTCTTCCACGCCGGCACCTGGTCGTCGTTCCGGCAGCGTCACCACGGGCGGCCGGTGGACCGGCAGCGGCTGCCGGGGCACCGGTTGGTTGCCTATCTCCAGAACCACGACCAGATCGGGAACCGGGCTACTGGGGATCGGATCTCGGCGTCGCTGTCGCCTGCGCTGCTGCGGGTGGGGGCTACGTTGCTGCTGACGGCGCCCTTTACGCCGATGCTGTTCATGGGGGAGGAGTGGGCGGCTTCCACGCCGTGGCAGTTCTTCACGTCGCATCCCGAGCCGGAGTTGGCTGCTGCCGTCGCCGCTGGGCGTAAGCGGGAGTTCGCCTCGCACGGGTGGGCTTCGGCTGACGTGCCGGATCCGCAGGATCCGGAGACGTTCCTGCGGTCGCGGTTGGACTGGGCGGAGCTGGACAAGCCGGACCACCGGGAGATGTACGAGTTCTACCGGCGGCTGATCGCGCTGCGGAAGTCACGGGCTGACCTGTCGGATCCGCGGCTGCACGCGGTGGACGTGCGGCACGGCGACCAGTTCCTGCTGATGCGGCGGGGGGAGTGCCTGGTGGCGGCGAACTTGGCGGGCAAGCCGCAGCGGATCACGTTGCCAGGGGTGGCGCGGCGGGTGCTGCTGGCGACCGGGGACGGGGTGACGGTGATGCGTGACCGCATTGAGCTTCCGGCAGAGACGGCGGCGATCGTTGCGTTCTAATATCCACGGCACAGGTGGAGGCATAGCCGTGCCGTCAATGTAGGCAGGCTCTGCCTTGGTGTTGTCGGGCTGCCAACGCCCCCGGCGGGCCTTCCCGACAGACGTCGTTCAGCGCCCGAGCAGTTTGGCTAGGGCGCCCTTCTTAGGTGCCGCGAGCAGCCCCAGGTCAGCCAAATCCGAAGCCAGCGACTTGGACAAGGCCTTGTTGTGTTGGCTGACACCTTCCGTGAACTTCCCCCGCAAAGTAAGGACGTGGCCGTAGCCTGCACCACGCGCCCAGACAACAACCCTCGCCGCTGACCGGAGGTCGCCCGCAACATTCCTCGCCAACAAGTCTTGCGCCAACTCGCTAGCGGCCTTCTTCACCTGGTTCTCTACGCCCGGATCAGCCGACGGCCGAGTTTCGATCAAGAGATCAACCCGTTCAGTCCTTTCGGTCTCACGCGTCTTGTCCTTGAGGGCGGCGCGGGTGTACTCGACAGCGGCTGCTCCGACTCCGGCCTGCCCCACGGCCTTCAAAAGTCCCGTTGTGCTATTGGCCTCAGCAAGGGCCACCCAAATGCGTGTGCGCTCGTCGGTGCTCAAACGGGAGCAGTAGCGGCCAAGCGCGGGTGCTGTCATCGTTACCTGGCCAATCAGAGAACGCACCTCGTCGGGGGTGGGGCCGAGGCCGAGCCAAGCATCAAGAAGCGTGGTAGCTCGCTCTGCTGCAGGGACCCGGGCCACCTCGTCCACTGGCGGAGCGTCTCCGCCAAACACCGCTCGAACCCCGAGTTTGAGTCGAAGGACAGCCGCCTCTTCGCCTTGAGAGAGTTCGTAATCGTCAAGGCGGTCAGACAGCGACTTGGCGGAGTCCGGGGGAAGCTTTTCGCACAGCTTCAGCCAATTCGTCGTGACCGACGAGGTTAGGCCAAGACTGTGCGGTACGAGTGCCAAGTCCTCGACCAGTGGCTCGGCCAGCCTTGCCTCAGCGCCACTCGAGAGGAAGGTGACGGCGGTATTGAATAGCGCATCTTTGCGGGCCCACAGGAGCGTGGCTTCCTCATCGTCATTATCGGCCCCGTCCCAGCCTACCGCCGACAGTGTGATCGCCAGCGCTTCAGCCAAGTTCGCGGCGTCTATCGCGGACAGTTTGTAAACCTGGCGAGCCAGCGCTGGCAACTCCCTCAGGAAGGCCACATCATTGGAGGTCGCGATGGACGGCAAAATTTTGGAGGTCAGTACGTCCGCAGCCAAGGCAGAAACTGAAGCGTCCTCATCCGCCGGGATGTCCGGCAACAACGGGGACCAAGCGTCCCAGTTGGTCGTCGGGTAGTCGTGTAGACCGAGCAGTGCGTGACGCGCACGGAGAACAGGCGAAGCCATCGGGGCGATGTGACTATCCGCATTGTCCAGCGCCCAGTTCCGAAGTGGCCCGCAGGCCTTCACGGACTGTGCGGACGTGAAGATTTCCGACAACAGACGCTCGCCATCGGAACGAGATGTTGCGATCGCTATCAATTCTTCAAGCCGTTCGATACCCTTGCCGGTGCTTTCCTGCGTTGGCCTGGGGCGGCCAGGCTGAACCGGTGTCGGCTCGGGCGTCTCGAGGTCATTCAGCGTCTCCAGGACGGAATCTCGAACTCGATGCCAGAGTTCCTCGGCGTTCTTGATGGGGGCCTTGCTCAGGGCGGTAAGCAACGGGTGCGGAAGGTCATCGAACCTCTCCGCAAGGATCTCGATCATCGCCAGAGAAGATTCGTCGTCTAGCAGCGGCAACAGCTGTGCAAACCTGTTGAAGAGGCTTTCCAGGTCGGGCTCATGCCGAAGATCGTTGAGGATGTCCTCGACCAACTCGGAGGCATCGGACCAGCAAGCAACCAGGAGAGCACCTGGCAGCGATTCATGCGAGAGCGCGTTAGCCTTAGCCGCCGCAACGAGCGACGGTCCAGCATCGCGAGCGACGACCTCTCGATGTTCTGGGTCCAGGTGTTCGATGAGCTTGCAAGCGGCCTCGTAGGCGAACTTGCGTCCAGGTCCGGTCGCAGTGTCGCCCTCGGTAACCAACAAGGGAATGGCAATTGCCAACGTCGTCGATTCCTGGCCCTCAAACTGGGCGACCACCTGGTCGGGAGCAGTATCCGTGGCGAAGTCGATCACGTCTCCGAGCCGAGGATCACCCAGGGTCTCGCGACCTGCTGCCCCCTGCAGATACAACAGGTCGGGCCGAGGGTCGTTGATCCTCGCGGCAGCGACCTTGGCGAGGTAGGTGGCAAGGTGACGACGCAGCGTGGCGTTCGCTTGCTCGACATGCCCCGAGTGCGCGTCCCCAACGTCTACTAGCAACTCTCCCGCCGGAGCCTCTTCGGCCTTGTCCGGATCTGACTTTGCGGACTCGGCCTCTATCGAGAACCGACGAACTGCCTCGCGCGCTTCGATCGTCTGAGCCTCCTCGTCCCCCCTCAGATACCTGAGTAGGCGAGGTGCGCGTCGCAACTCCTCAGCAACCACGGGAAACTCAGTCTGCAGCACAGTCAGAACGGCCAACTCGTGCGCCCGCTCGAGCCACGAAATGTCTCGCGCCTCGGCAATACGGACAGTGGTCGCGTAGTTGTTCAGAAGGACCTTGACCCGTCGAGGGCTCCGGACGTGGACTGGGACGAGCGCAAAGATGGCGAGTTCGTAGGTGTGCTGACTCCTAGCACGCAACTCCTCCCACACGCCGCCCCGAGAATCGGCAAGATCGCGGGCGAATTTGGTCAGAGCGCGGGAGCGCAACGGTGGGAGCGCGATCTGATGCTGGAAGATCTTGTCGAGGAAAGCCCCGGGGGTTGCGTAGTAGGGTTCATCCTCCCGTACGGGCTTGGCTTGGGGAAGCTTTCGTAGTGCTCGTTCGAGTACCTCTCTATCTGCGGCGACGATGAATGCGCATCCGTCTTGATCAAGAAATGTCTTGAGATCGATCAAGGTCGCCACGACATCTTCGGGAGCGCATCGGTCGAGCTCATCAATGAAGACCACAAGCCGTTCGGTTTTGCCGGAGCGGACCATCTTGACGAGGCTCTGGAATCTCTTGGCGAACTGGTCAGCCCCGACCGGCGCAGGCTTCTTCCTGGTAATGACAGCGCCCTCGAAGGCCTTCGGCCCAACCAAGACCGCCACGAGTGCGAGACCAAATACCGTTCCTGCCTGGGGCAGGAGAGCGGTGGCACTCGCATTGAAGCCTTGGTCAGTGAACGCCATCGCGGCAAGGGCCTGCACGACGACCCATAACGCTGCGACGACTGCGGCAAGCCCGATGCCGGCGAGCAGCGAGCCCCAGTTCTCCTTCACCCACTTCAGGATGCTCAGATGTGCCTGGGTCTGCTCCTGGTAGAGGCCGTCGTCGAACTCCTCCTCCTTGCCTAAACCGAGGTCGTCCGAGATGGAGTCGATGAAGTTACGCTTTAGTTCCTGGCCGCCGTACTTCCAGGCGTCGTATCGGGCCATCCGAACCCTTTTGCCGGCCACGACGCGCAAGTGTCTCTCGATCATCGAGTAGACACTCGACTTGCCCGAGCCCCACGGTCCGAAGAGAGCAATGTTGACCGGCGCATGTGCCTTCAGCGCGATCTCGGCAACGCTCTTCGCGATGGCTTCATGCTCGAGAAGGTCGGTGTAGTCCTCCCCGAGACGGCTGTCTGGGATGAGATCTTCACCGCGCACCACCTCTGTCGGCGGTACAGCCCGTCTTCCCAACATGTGCGCCCCCTATGACCCGCGGGGAAACATTAGTACAACGGCCTGCTTCCGAGGTGCGCACCACGGGAGCAAAACTGCGAACAATTCGTAACTTCCGGGCAATTTAGGCGCATAGCCGGATGTGGCGCCACGGCGTGGCGCGTCGCCTAAGCGGTCGGATGGGGGCACCTGTGCCTACAAGGCACTCGCTTCGAGCCCCTCCGAGCGGCCAGCGTCTGATGCTGCTACTCGGCGACGAAGACGCCTACACCTGGCAAGGTCTCCGTAATTCCCTTGATCCGAAGCACCTGCATTGCGCGGTCGATCACCGGCTCGGTGACCCCGTAGTGCTCGATCAACTCTCGCCGGCTGGGCAGCTTCGACCCGGGCGGGAACTCGCCGGACGCGATGCGTTCGGCGAGGTCGTCGGCGATCTGCTCGTAGCGGTAACGCGGTGGCACTGTCTTCCCCTCGGTTGGCAACACGAGTAGACCACCTACGTCAGCCCTTGACTACCCAACGGTACCTATGGGACGTTGCCGAGGAGGTCGATCCCGTCGGTTGGCGCTGTTGGGCCGTCCTCGCCGGCGTGGATGTCCGGCGCATCCCCCGTGATCGGGCATCCACGCCTCTGCTCGGAGAAGCACGAGCAAGACGGGCTCGGTGGAGGTGGCATGCAGGGCCGGGACGACGAATCGGCGAGCCGGGGTGAGCAGGTCGAGGCGGCTGAGCGGGAGGCGGCGAAGCGACGCCTGCTGGAACAGGCCGAGGCGGAGCGCGTGCCCGTAAAGGACACCACCCGGGGCGATCCCGGACCGGCGGTGGCGCAGTGACCAGCGATGACCTGCCGATCGGGCGCCGGGTGGCGCGCTGGCGGGTACGGCGGCGGATGACCCAGCAGATGCTCGCCGACCGGCTGGGCCGGTCGAAGAGCTGGGTGGACAAGATGGAGCGGGGCGTCCGCGCCCTGGACCGGTACCCGGTGATCCAGGAGATCGCCCAGGTGCTGCGGGTCGACCCGATGGCCCTGCTCGGCCCGCACCAGCCGCCGGCACCGTCCACCTCACAGGCGCTGGACGGTCTGGACGGGATCCGGGCCGCCCTCGCCCGCTACGACAACCCGCCGCCGCAGCCGACCGGCGAGGTGCGGCGGCACATCGAGCACGCCTGGCTGACCTACCAGCACGGGCACTACCCGCAGCTCGTGCGGGTCTTGCCGGGGCTGCTCGACGCCACGCGGAGCGCAGAGCCGGGGCTACGCGTGCAGGCGTACCGGATCACCTCGTCGCTGCTGGTGAAGCTCGGCGAGGCCGACCTGGCCTGGCTGGCCGCCGACCGGGCGATGGGTGCGGCGGGCGGCGATCCGGTGCTCTCCGCGGCGGCGGCCGTGTCGGTCGGGGTGGCACTGCGCGCACTGGGCCGGCACCGGTTGGCCCTCGCCGCGACGCTCGCCGCCGCGGGCCGCCTCGCGCCGGTGCAGGCGCCGGCCGTGCACGGGACGCTGCTGCTCCAGGCCGCCCTGGCCGCCGCCGGCAGCGGCGACGCCCGCCGGGCGGGGGAGCTGACCGACCGGGCGGCCGGGATCGCCGCCGGAATCCGGGCCGGTGACGACCCGCACCGGACCGGCTTCGGTACGGCCGCCGTCGAGCTGGCCCGAGTGGTGGTGGCGGCCGAGCTGGGAGACGACGGCGCGGCGCTGCACAGTCACGGGAGGTTGACCCAAATGCCGGGGTGGCGGCGGCAGCCGGCCGAGCACCGGGCCGCCTACCGGGTGGACGTGGCGCGCGCGTACCTGGCGGTCGGTGACCTGCGCGGGGCGGCCCGCGCGCTGGTCGAGGCCGACGCCGTCGCGCCGGCCGAGGTCCGCTGCCGGCCCCAGGTGCGTAGGGTGATCGCCGAGATCGCCCGGGGCCACCCGGCGCCGGCCGGCGCGGCGCGCCTGGCCACCCTGGTCGGCCTCACCCGCTGACCGGAGACCGAGGCACGAACTCTGGCCGGCTCTGAAGGGGTACGTCAGGTCAGAAGGTGGCGATCGGGTTGACCGGGCTGCCGGACGTACCGGCGAAGCGGACCGGCGCGACCCCGAGGTGGAAGTCCCACTGGCCGAGCTCGGCGGCCGTCGTCGCGCACCCCTCCAGGTCGCAGTTGTCGAGCAGCCACAGACCCATCGCGACGAGGCTCACGGCGTGCACCGGCATCAGCACGTCGTCGTACCCCGACGGCTGAACGTCCTGCGGGGTGTCAGCGCCGATCAGCGCGACCTCCCGTTGATGCAGCCACGGCAGGCAGGACGCGTGCCAGCCGGCCTGCGTGAAACCGCTGGTCGCACCGGACTCGTGCCGGAAGCGGCCATAGCCGGTCCGCAGCAGTACCGCGTCGCCGGGTCGCACCCGCACACCCTGGCGTCGCTCGGCCTGCTCCAGGTCGTCGGGAAACACGCCCTGCCCCGGTTCCAGCCACGGCACGTCACGGACCCGCGCGATGTCCAGCAGGACCCCACGGGTGACGATCCCGTTCGCCGCCGCCGTGACGGCCGCCCACCCCGATCCGGTGGCGGCGTCGACCAGCGAGTGCGACCGCCCGTTGTACATCGTGCCGTCCCAGAAGATGTGGCACGGCGAGTCGAGGTGGGTGACGGTGTTGCCGTGGAACGTGATGCCCAGCCGCTCGGACGAGAAGCCCCAGCGCCGGTCGGCGTGGAAGGCGGGCGGCATGTTCTCGGCACCCGGCATGTCGGCGGCGCAGGGGCACGTCGTCGTCGACCGCTCCATCTCGTCCGCAACCTCCCACGCGCACGACACGCTCCTGCCGTGGCGTACGGCCCGCGCCGCCGCCAGCCGGACGTCGTCGGTGATGTGGTTGAGCGTCCCGAGTTCGTCGTCGTCGCCCCAGCGTCCCCAGTTCGACAGCGTGTCGAAGTACCCGAGCACGTCGTCCTGTGTCGGCGTCGGTCGCTCTGCCGTCATCCCAGCATCGACTCCTCCGGTCACGCGGTTCGCGGCGCCGCAGGTAGGCTATCCCGCCCTCCCGGGAGGACCGCCCGGTTACGGCTTCCAGTCGCGCCGGAGCAGGCCGTAGAGCACGAAGTCGGCGAAGCCGTCGCCGTCGTACTCGCGCTCCCGCTGGGTGCCCTCGTGCGTGAAGCCGCACGCCTCGGCGGTCCGCCGCATGGCCGTGTTGCTGGCCAGCGTCTCCAGTTCCAGGCGGCGCAGGTTGCGGTTGCGGAAGCCGTACCGGCAGAGCAGCTGGATCACCTCGGTCCCGTACCCCTGGCCGCGCGCCTCGGGGACCAGCGCGATGCCGAGGTGGCCGTACCCGTTGAAGGTGTTGATCCCCCACAGCACGCCGCGGCCCAGGAACGTGCCGTCGGCCACGGTCTCGGCCAGCAGCAGCACCGGGCTCTGGCCGTCGGGCGGCTCGATGACCTGCCTCTCCAGGAAGGCCCGGAGCTGGCCGACGTGGCGCGGCAGGAACGGCTCGCCGTCGGTGATCAGGTGCAGCTCGGGATCGTTCTTCAGCCGGAACAGGTTCGGCGCGTCGTCGGGCGTGGGTGGGCGCAGTCGCACCCGTTCGGTGGCGAACACCGCCCGACGCTAACAGCCGGCCCGGTGATCATCGACCGGGTTATTTCCAGCGTCACATGGTGACGACGATCTTTCCGGCGGGGTGGCCGTCCCGGAGGTGCCGGATCGCGTCCGCCGCTTCGGCCAGGGGGTAGGTGCGGTCGACCGCCGGGGTGAGCGCGCCGGACTCGATGAGCGTCCTCAACTCGGCCAGGTCCTCGGCGCGCTCCACGGCGCTGACGCTGCGCAGCCGTTGGCCGACGAACAGGGACAGCAGCGGCGCGCGGACCATCTGCCGGTCGTAGCCGCTGAGCACCGGGCCCTTGGTGTACGAGCCGCCCACCAGCGCCAGCGTCCCGCGTGGGGTGAGGGCGCGGCGCAGCAGCGAGAACGGCCGGTCGCCGCCGGTGTCGATGACCACGTCGTGGACCGGGCCGTCGCGGTCGACCTCCTCGCTGGTGTAGTCGAGGACGTCGTCGGCGCCGAGGGAGCGGACGAACTCGGCTCTGGCCGGTGCGCAGACGGCGGTGACCGTCGCCCCGTACGCCTTGGCGATCTGCACGGCGTGGGAGCCGACGCCGCCGGACGCGCCGATGACCAGCACCCGGTGCCCGGCGCGGACCTGGCCGCTGTCGCGGACCGCGCGCAGCGCGGTCATCCCGGAGACCGGGGCGGCGGCGGCCTGCGCGAACGACACGTTGCCCGGCTTGTGGGCCAGTCGCCGCTGCGGTGCGCTCGCGAACTCGGCGTACGAGCCGCGCAGGCAGGTGCCGAACACCTCGTCGCCCGGCCGGAACCGGGTCACCCGGGCACCGACCGCGGCCACCACGCCGGCCAGGTCCCGGCCGAGCACCGGCACCCGGGGCCGGCGCAACCCGCTGGCCAGCCGCGCCAGGTAGGGGCGGCCGGCCATGAAGATCCAGACGCCGGGGTCGACCGCGGCCGCGCGGACCTGCACGAGGACGTCGTTGTCGCCGATGGCCGGCTGGTCGATGTCGCGGAGCTGGAGCACGTCTGCCGGGCCGTAGGTGTGGTGGACGATGGCCTTCACGGTGCCGCCTCCTCGGGGTACTGGAACACGTCGTCGAGCCGCGCGCCGAACACGCGGGCGATCCGGAACGCCATCTCCAGCGAGGGGGAGTAGCGGCCCTGTTCGATGGCGATGACGGTCTGCCGGGTCACGCCGATCCGGTCGGCGAGCTCGGCCTGGGTCATCTCGTCGTGCGCGAAGCGCAGCGCGCGGATGTTGTTGGTGACGCGGGTCGGCTTCACCACTGCGGGACACCCCGGCGGTAGACGATCACCTTCGCCAGGGAGCCGACCACCGCCGACAGGACGAAGCACAGGTAGATGACGTTGCCGATCCAGAACCAGTCCCACTCGGCCAGCGCCATGAGCAGCGCCGACACCGCGCCGATGATGACGAACGCCTGGCCGACGTGGTCGCCGAGCCGCCCGATCTCCCGGTCGCGTACGTCCTTGACCCGGGACGCCCGCGGGTTCACCACGCCGATGGCGATCTCGGCCACGATGCTCGCGACGATGGCGCCGCCGATCGTCCACAGCAGAACGCCGGCGTAGTGGGTGGCGGCGAGTGGCCCGCCGTCGACCCGGCTCAGGACGACGATGGCGTAGACGGCGTACCCGACCGCGCTGACGACCAGCATGATCCAGGCGCGTTTCTCCTCGTGCGTCATGACCGCCTCCCCGATGTAAAGAATCCTTGACACGGTTCAGAGTAAGGCGTTCTTGACACCGTGTCTAGAAACTTTTACATCGGGTTGTGGCGGGTGACGATCACGACGGGCGTCAGCGGCGGGTCGCGAGGACCACGCCGGTCAGGCAGAGTGCGCCGCCGAGCAGGGCGAGCGGCGCCGGTACCTCGCCCAGCAGCGTCCACGACAGCAGCACGGTCACCGGCGGCGCCAGGTAGGTGGCGGCGGTGGTGCGACCGGCGGTCCAGCGGGACAGCACGTAACCCCAGGTGAGGAAGCCGACAGCGGTCGGGAAGACGCCCAGGTAGAGCATGCCCAGGGTGGCCGACAGCGGGGCAGTGGCGAGCTCCGCGAGGAGCGCGGGCGTGAACGGCAGCAGGGCCGCCGTCCCGGCCAGCGCGCCGAGCCAGGTCATCGTCACCGCGTCCACCCGCGCCAGCAGGCGCTTCTGCAGCAGTACGCCGAAGGCGTACAGCACGGCGGAGAGCACCGCCAGCGCGACGCCGACCTTGTCGGCGTGCCCGGTGAAGCCACCGGCCGCGATCAGGGCGACGCCCGCGAAGGCGACCGCCACCCCGACGCCGAGCCGGCCGGTGAGCCGCTCGCCCAGGACGGCGACCGCGGCCACCGCGACGAGGATGGGCGCGATCGCCACCAGCAGCGCCGCCGTGCCGGCGTCGACCAGCCGCTCGGCGGCGTTGAGCGCCACGTTGTACCCGCCGAACCAGGCCACGCCCCACAGCGCGATCAGCCCCAGGGTGCCGCCCCGGGGCAGCCCGGCCCGGCGGCCCGACCCCGGCGCGGCGTGCGGCGCCCGCCGGCGTCGGACGCCGGCGGTGAGGGCCACGAACGTGCTCAGCGCCACGGACGCCGCCGCCATCCGGCCCAGCGCCATCGCACCGGGGGAGTAGTCGTGCCCGGCGAAGCGGATGCCGACGAACGCCGACGCCCACAGGAACACCGTGGTTCCGGCGGCGGCCACGGTCGGCCAGGACCGGGGCCGCGGGGACGCCGGCGCGCGGGTGGGTGCCTCCCCGACCGCCGAAGGTTGGGCGTCGGAGCTGCTCGGGGCGGCGAGGCTGGCGGTGCGCGCACTGGTCATACGGCGATTCTGGCGCGGCCGACTGTGCAGCACCAGTGAATCTCCCTTCACAACGATTCAGTCGTGCTTTATGGTCGTCCCATGCTCGACGTCCACCGCCTCCGTGTCTTCCGTTCCGTCGTGGCGTCCGGGTCCGTCCAGGCGGCCGCCGCCAACCTCGGCTACACCCCCTCCGCCATCAGCCAGCACCTCACCGCGCTCCAGCGGGAGACGGGCCTCACGCTCCTCGCCCGGGCCGGGCGGGGCCTGCGGCCCACCGCAGCCGGGCACGCCCTGGCCGCCGAGGCCGAGCGGGTGCTCGCCCGGCTCGGCGCGGCCGAGTCGCTGATCGCCGACCTGCGGGCCGGCCGCACCGGCGCACTGTCCATCGCGTACTTCGCGTCGGTCGGGGCGGCGTGGATGCCGCTCGTGGTGCGGCGCGTCCTCACCGAGCACGCCGGTGTCCGGCTCGACCTGCAACTGCGTGAAACCATCCCGGACAGCCGGGAGGAACGCGCCGACGTCCAGCTCGTCGTGGCCCGCTCCGGCTTCGACCCCGGTTCCGGCTTCACCGCCCACCACCTCCTCGACGACCCGTACGTGGCCGTGCTGCCCGCCGGGCACCGCCTCGCCGGGCGGGAGGAGGTGGACCTGGTCGACCTCGCCGACGAGGGCTGGGTCGACAACGACTTCGCCCGCGGCTGGTGCCGCGACAACCTCATCGAGGCCTGCACCGCCGCCGGGTTCAGCCCGGCCTTCCGGGTCGAGGCGCACGACTACCCGACGGCGCTCGCCTTCGTGGCGGCCGGGATCGGCCCGACGGTGCTTCCCGGGCTCGGCGCGGCCCACCTGCCTCCCGGCGTGAGCTGCGTGCGGCTCGTCCGCCCGACACCGACCCGGTCCATCCACGCGGTGCTGCACGATGCGGTCGCCCACGCGCCGGCGGTGCGGACGGCGGTCGCCGCGCTACGGGAGGCCGCGACGTTGGTAGACCCGGCCCGGTGATTCGGCGCCCGCCCTCGTCTCCGCAGTGGCAGGGCCCGGTCAGCGGCGGCGCTGTGCCTCCACCCGCCGGATGAAGGCGTCCATCAGGGCGGCGCACTCGGCCGGATGGGTCTCCAGCAGGAAGTGCGGTCCGTCGAGGATGTGCGCCTCCATCCGCGGCAGCGCCCGCAGCCAGGAGAGGGTCTCGGCGAGGTCGAAGAAGATGTCGTGCCGGCCCCACAGCATCAGCGCGGGCGGCTGCCAGCGGTCGAGATAGTCGGCGATCTCCCCGAAGCGCGCGACGTGGTGGCGGTAGTCGAGCACCAGCGCGCGGTTCGTCTCCAGCCGGCCGGGAAGCGACATGACCCGCCAGTCCTCCGCCCACAGCCGAGGGTCGACGCGCTCGGCGACGTCCTCCGGCACGCCGCCCACGTACTGGTCGCGTACCCCCTCGAAGGTCAGGTGCGCGGTCGCCTCGGCCTCCCGCTCCGGCGTGGGGTCGTCCCAGTAGGCGCGGGTGGCCGACCAGGTGGGCCCCATCCCGCTCTCGTGGGCGTTGGCGTTCTGGACGATGAGGCTGCGCACCCGCCGCGGATCCCGGGTGGCGAGGTGGAGCCCCACCGGCGCCCCGTAGTCGTGCAGGTAGAGGTGGAACGACCGGGCGCCGAGCCGCGCGAGCAGCTCGTCGACCACGTCCGCGAACCGGGCGAACGAGGGCCGGTCGATCGGCGCGGAACCACCGAACCCCGGAAGGTCGGGAGCGATCACGAAGCAGGTCCGCGCGAGGGTGCCGATCACGTTCCGGAACGACGCCGAGGAGGCCGGAAACCCGTGGATCAGAAGCAGCGCCGGCTTCTGCCGATCGCCCGCCAGCCGGACCGCGATCTCAGCACCGTCGATGGCGAACCTGACCGGTTCCGGTTCGCTCGGGGCCGCGTTCACCCGGTAAGGCTGCCACACCACGCCGCCGGAATGGGGGGTGTCCACCCCGCCCGGACACCCCCAGCTCGCCGATACGGAGTCGATCAACCGGAACGGACGTCATCACCTCGGCGGAATCGGGTTCATCGCCCGTTTCCGGGGCATAGCGTCACGGTGGCGGATTCACCGCCAGGCCGCCCGCCGTCGCGCCGGGCGGCCTCGTGCCAACCGAGGAGGCCGACCGTGGACAGGTCCGACGAGGTGCTGTTGCCCGAACTGGACGGGCCGGAGCCGACCGCGCTGCTGCCCCGGGCACTGGGCTGGCTGAGCCTGGCGCTCGGCGCGGGCGCGCTCGCCGCGCCCGGCCCCCTGGCCCGGCTGACCGGAGTGGACGATTCACCGGCGGCCCGCGCGGTGATCCCGGCGGTCGGCGCCCGCGAGCTGGGGCACGCGGCCGGGCTGATCATGGGAGGCCGGCCGGCCGGCTGGGCGTGGACCCGGGTCGCCGGCGACGCGATGGACCTGACGCTGCTCGGTCGGGCGATGGCCGACCGCTGCGACGAGCGGCGCCGGCGGGTCGCCATCACCACCGCCGTGGTCGCCGGCATCGCCGCCATCGACCTGGTCACCGCGGTACGGGCCAGCCGCGCCCGCCGGGCCCGGAACCGGCTGATCCGGATGGAGCTGGCGGTCACCGTCAACCGCACGCCGGCCGAGGCGTACCGGTTCTGGCGGGACGTGGAGAACCTGCCCCGGTTCATGTCCCACCTGGAGTCGGTACGCGCCGAGGACCTGCGCCGCTCGCACTGGATCGCCCGCGGCCCGGCCGGCCGCGCCGTCGAGTGGGACGCGGAGATCATCGACGACCAGCCGAACCGGTCGCTGGCCTGGCGGTCGCTGCCCGGCACCCGGGTGCCCAACGCCGGCCGGGTCCGGTTCGTGCCCGCCCCCGGCGACCGGGGCACCGAGGTGCGCGTGCAGCTGCGCTACGCCCCGCCGGGCGGCGCGCTCGGCCGGACGGTGGCCAAGCTCTTCGGCGAGGAGCCGGAGCAGCAGGTCCGCGACGACCTGCGCCGGTTCAAGCAGGTGCTGGAGACCGGCGAGGTGGTCCGCTCCGAGGGCAGCCCGGACGGCACCTCGGTACGCCAGCAGGTCATGCAACGCCCGGCGCAGCCGCTGCCGGCCGCCACCCGATGACCGACCGACCCGGAAAGGAGAGCCGATGAAGGCCACCGCGTGGATGGGCAAGGACAGCGTCAAGGTCGTCGACGTGCCCGACCCGAAGATCATGAACGCCCGGGACGCGATCGTCCGGATCACCACCACCGCGATCTGCGGCTCCGACCTGCACCTCTACCACGGCTACATCCCGGCGATGCGCAAGGGCGACATCCTCGGCCACGAGTTCATGGGCGAGGTGGTCGAGGTCGGCCCGCAGGTGCGCAACCTGCGGCCCGGCGACCGGGTGGTGGTGCCGTTCCCGATCGCCTGTGGGCACTGCACCTCCTGCCAGCGCGGCCTCTACTCGGTCTGCGAGAACTCCAACCCCAACGCCGGGATCGCCGAGAAGATCATGGGCCACTCGCCGGCCGGCATCTTCGGCTACTCCCACCTGCTCGGCGGCTACGCCGGCGGCCAGGCCGAGTACGCCCGGGTGCCGTTCGCCGACGTCGGCCCGATCAAGGTGCCCGACGAGGTGCCCGACGAGCAGGCGGTGATGCTCGCCGACGTGTTCCCGACCGGCTACATGGGCGCCGAGATGTGCGACATCAAGCCGGGCGACGTGGTCGCCGTCTGGGGCGCCGGCCCGGTCGGGCTGCTCGCCGCGGCCAGCGCCCGGCTGCTCGGCGCCGAGCGGGTGATCGTCATCGACCGGTACCCGTACCGGCTGGGGCTGGCCCGCGAGCACGCCGGCGCCGAGACGATCAACTACGAGGACACCGACGTGCTCGACGCGCTGAACGAGTTGACCGCCGGCCGGGGCCCGGACGCCTGCATCGACGCGGTCGGCCTGGAGGGCCACCACGGCAACGCCGCCATCTACGCGTACGACCGGGCCAAGCAGGCGGTACGGCTGGAGACCGAGCGGCCGTTCGCGCTGCGCGAGGCGATCCTGTCCTGCCGCAGCGGCGGCGTGGTCTCGGTGATCGGCGCGTACGGCGGCTTCGTGGACAAGTTCCCGATCGGCGCGTTCATGAACCGGTCGCTGATCATGCGGACCGGGCAGTGCCACGTGCAGCGCTACACCCGGCCGCTGCTGGAGCGCATCCAGCGCGGCGAGATCGACCCGAGCTTCATCATCAGCCACCGGATGCCGCTGGCCGACGCCCCGAAGGGTTACAAGATCTTCCAGAAGAAGCAGGACGACTGCACCAAGGTGCTGCTCACGGTCTGACCCGGGCGGGCCCGGCGGCCGGCCGACCACTAGCCTGTCGCGAATGGACGCAACGCTCGCGGGGATCGAGCACGAGACCGATGGCCTCACCGTCCGGCTGCGCCCGGTGGCCGAGCCGGATCTGGCGATGTTCCGCCGGTTCGTCAGCGAACCGGGCCTGATCGGGTTGGACTGGAGCGGCTACCGGGACGCCGGCGCGCCGGCCCGGCGCTTCGCCGTCGACGGCTACCTCGGTGCCGACGACGGGCGGCTGGTCGTCGAGGTCGACCCGGAGCGCGCCGTCGGCATCGTCAGCTACCAGGCCGGGCGGTACGCCGGGCCGGCCGGTTACTGGGAGATCGGCATCGCCCTGCTGCCGGAGTGGCGCGGGCGGGGCATCGGCTGGCGGGCCCAGGCGCTGCTCTGCGACTACCTGTTCGCGCACACCCCGGCGCAGCGGATCCAGGCCGGCACCCACCCGGAGAACGCCGCCGAGCAGCGGTCGCTGGAGAAGGCCGGCTTCCAGCTGGAGGGCGTGGTGCGCGCCAGCGAGTTCCGCGCCGGCCGGTGGCGCGACGCCTACCTCTACAGCAGACTGCGCGACGACCCGTCCCCGTGGCCGGCGGAGGCGGGCTGACCGGGCTTGGCGCCCTCCGGGCGGAGGCGGGCTGACCGGGCTTGGCGCCCTCCGGGCGGAGGCGGGCTGACCGGTGCCGGCGCCTCCCGCCGTGATGTGCCGCTCGGCTCCCTGATACCTCAGAGTCATCTTGATGACTCTGAGGTATCACGCTTGCCGGTGAGGGCGGCCTCCGGTCGTAGGGGGCCGGGTCGGACTGACCGCAGCCGCCCTGGTCGGGTGCCGACGATCGGCCGGGGCGTGATCACTCGCTAGGCTGTCGCCATGCTCGTCGTGCCGAAGGCCCTCGCTGAACAGTCGCGATCGGCCGGTCGGCGCGGCCGGCGCCCGGGTGCGGTGCCGGGGCTCGCCGCCCGGTGAGCCGTCCCCGCGTGCCCGACCAGCGGCGGGCCACCGGCGTGGCCGGCTCGGGCTGGTCCACGGTGGCCGACCGGTGCGCCCGCGTCGTCCGGTCCCGGCCGTTCGAGATCGCCATCATCGTGCTCATCATGGCCAACGGGGTGGTGCTCGGCCTCGAGACGTACCGGGACCTCGGCCGGGCCGGGCCGGTGCTGCACGGGCTGGAGCTGGCGTTCCGGGTCGCCTTCGTCGCCGAGATCGTCATCCGGGTGCTGGCCTACGGCAGACGGCCGCAGGACTTCTTCCGGCACGGTTGGAACGTCTTCGACTTCCTGGTCACCCTCGCGATCTTCATCCCCGGTCTGCACGGCGACCCGGCGCTGCTGCGCGTGGTCCGGGTGGCCCGGATGCTTCGGCTGATCCGGTTCTCGCCCGGGCTCCGCACGATCGTGGCGGCGTTGCTGCGCAGCCTGCCCGGCGTCGCCGGCTTCCTCGCGCTGGCCATGGTGACCCTGTACGTCTACGGCATGGCCGGCTGGCTGATGTTCGCCGACACCTACCCGGAGCAGTACGGCGACATCGGGCGGTCGCTGCTGACCCTGTTCGTGCTGCTGTCGCTGGAGACGCTGCCGGACCTGATCGAGCAGGGCATGGCGGTGTCGCCGTGGACGCTGCTCTACTACGTCAGCTACGTGCTCATCACGGTGAACCTGCTGCTCAACATCCTGATCGCGGTCATCGTCAACTCGATGGAGGAGGCCCGCCGGCTGGAGATGACCGAGCGGCTGGCGCCCGGCTACGACGAGGACGGCGACGGCGTGCCCGACGAGGTGGACCGGATCGCGCTCACCCAGCGGCTGGACGACCTGCGGGCCGTCATCGCCGAACTGGAGCGGGAACTGCGCATCGACCGCGAGGACGGGCACGCCCGGCCGCCGCACCGGCACTGAGCCCGGCCACCGCACCGGCACTGACCCCGGTCAGGGCAGCGGCCACTCGTGCACGGGGCGGTTGCTGTGCATCAGGTCGACGTAGTGCCGGACCACCTCGCGCAGCGCCTCCGGCCGGTCCAGGTGGTCGGCGGACTCCAGCCGGTGCAGCGTGGCCACCTGCCAACTCGCCCCGTTCCGACCGGTCAGGCAGCGCTGCTCGATGATGCCGAGCAGCCGGTCCCGCTCGTCCGGGTCCAGTCCCCACCGGTCCAGCCCGTGGTAGGCCAGCGGCAGCAGCCGGCGCAGCACCAGTTCGGTCACCGGTAGGTAGCCCAGGCCGGGCCAGTACACCTGCGCGTCGATGCCGTGCCGGGCGCAGTTGGTGAAGTTCTCCTCGGCGGCGCTGAACGACATCTGCGACCACAGCGGTCGGTCGGCCTCGGCCAGCGCCCGGACCAGCCCGAAGTAGAAGGCGCCGTTGGCGACGGTGTCGAGCACGGTCGGCCCGGCGGGCAGCACCCGGTTCTCCACCCGCAGGTGCGGGCGGCCGCGCAGCACGTCGTAGACCGGCCGGTTCCACCGGTAGATGGTGCCGTTGTGCAGCCGCAGCTCGGACAACTTCGGCACCCCGCCGGCGGCGAGCGTCTCGGCCGGGTCCTCCGGCTCGCAGACCGGCAGCAGCGCCGGGAAGTAGCGCACGTTCTCCTCGAACAGGTCGAAGACCGTGGTGATCCAGCGTTCGCCGAACCACACCCGGGGTCGTACGCCCTGGGCCTTGATCTCCTCCGGGCGGGTGTCGGTCGCCTGCTGGAACAGCGGGATCCGGGTCTCCCGCCACAGCTCCCGGCCGAAGAACAGCGGCGCGTTCGCGCCGAGCGCCACCTGGACGCCGGCCACGGCCTGGGCGGCGTTCCAGTAGTCGGCGAACTGGGCCGGGCTGACCTGGAGGTGGAACTGGGTGCTGGTGCAGGCCGCCTCCGGCGTGATGGTGTCGGCGGTGACCGCCAGCCGCTCCACCCCGTTGATCGAGATCCGCAGGTCCTCGCCGCGGGCCGCGAAGATCTGTTCGTTGAGCAGCCGGTAGCGCGGGTTGGCCGAGAGCGTCTCCGCGGTCAGGTGCTCGGGGCGCAGGGTGGGCAGGATGCCGATCATCACCATGTGCGCGCCGACCGCGCGGGCCTTCTCCTCCGCCGCGTTCAGGCTGGCCCGCACGTGCCGCTCGAACTCGGCGGTGCCGGTGCCGCCCAGCCGGCGGGGCTCGACGTTGATCTCGACGTTGAACTGGCCGAGTTCGGTCTGGAAGCTCGGGTCCGCCACCGCGGCCAGCACGTCGGCGTTGCGCATCGCCGGCATCGAGTCGTCGTCGACCAGGTTCAGCTCTATCTCCAGGCCGGTCATCGGCCGGTCCACGTCGAAGCGGGACTCGCGCAGCATCTCCGCGAAGACGTCCAGACAGCGGCGGACCTTCTCCCGGTAGCGGGCCCGATCCTCCCGGCTGAAGTTGCGTACGCCGACGTCCTCGCCCATGGTCACCACCCTGTCACCGCTGGTTCCACCAAACTCGCACGGAGGTGACGAGCCGGGGAAGACCCCGCCTGGTCCTTTCCCGTACCGGACGGGTGTTAATCCGGCACGGACCGCACCGGGACGGCTGGTCGGGCCGAGTGGGACGCCGGGTAGGATGGCTCGCCGTGACCGCTGACCTCACCCTGCGTACCCGGCTGACCCGGCTGTTCGTGGTGGCCGCGATCGCCGAGGCGTGCTCCTGGGCGGGCCTGCTGGCCGGCATGGCCGTCAAGTACGGCCCGCCCGGCAACGAGCTCGGCGTGCAGATCTTCGGGCCGATCCACGGCGGGCTGTTCGTCGCGTACCTCGCCCTGGTCGCCGTCGTCTCCCGGCTGCACCGGTGGAGCTGGCCGGCCACCCTCGCGGCGCTGGCCTGCGCGGTGCCGCCGTTCGCCACGATCGCCTTCGAGCGCTGGGCGCACCGCCGGGGAATGCTGCGCACGGCCGCCGAGCCGGACCGCACCCCGACCCCGGTCGGCTGACCCGGCCGGGCTCCGGCCGGCAGCGCCCGCCCCGACCCCGGCGGCCGACCCTCAGGTCAGCGCCGACCAGGTGAGCACCGCGGCGACCAGCAGCGCGCCGAGCGCCGCCTGGAGCAGCAGCGGCGGGCCGAGGTGCGACCAGAGGGTCGCCGTACGCGGGGTGAGCAACTGCCCGGTGGTGAGGTTGACGATCTGCTCCACCTTCGGCGGCAGGTCGGGGTCGCGCTGCCGGCGCAGGGTCAGCTGGACGTGGTCCGCCGGGTGCAGGGCGCTCTGCGGCAGGTGCCCGTGCAGTTCCACCTCGCAGAGCTGGCCCACCGTGTCGCGGATCCGCAGCGGGGTCACCAGGTACTCCGGGCCCTTGCGCAGCTCCTTGAACGCCCGCCGGCTGCCGCCGGAGCCGATCGAGAGCAGCGCCCGAACCAGCGCCACCAGCAGCCCGGCCACCCCGGCCGCGGCGAGCACGGCGACCAGCACCGGCTGGCCCACCTTCAGCTCCCGGGCGTAGCCGTCCATCAGCCGGACGACCCGGCCGGTGACGATCCGGCCCGTCGGGTGGACGATCCGCCGGATATGCAGGTCGCTGTCCATGCCCACCACCCAGAGTCCGGTTGCGCTTACTGATGGTATCGGTACGCCTGGGTTGAACGACGTGAATGAACCCTGGTCACGCCCCCGCTCACGGGCCAGGTGACTATCGCAGTCGCGCGGGTAAGCGCAGGGCCGAGCTGGAAAGGGGTCGAGCATGCAGCTGTCCTTCCTGCGCCCGCTCTACGACCGACCCGGGCCGTGGTGCTCGGTCTACCTGGACGCCTCGGCCAACACCGAGGACGCCCATCCGGCGCTCGACCTGCGCTGGCGCGCGCTGCGCGACGAACTCCAGCGGCAGCGCGCCGACGTGGCGAGCATCGACGCCGTGGAACGGGTGGTCCGGGGGCACGATCCGATGGCCGGGGACTATGGCCTGGCCGTGTTCGCCACCCGGGGCCGGGTGGTGCTCTCCGAGTACCTGTCCGCCCCGCCGCTGCGGGACCTTGCCGCGTTCTCCGAACTGCCGCACGTGATGCCGCTGCTCGCCCAGCGCGGCGAACAGGTCGCCTGGGTGCGGGTGCTGGCCGACCGGACCGGCGCGGACGCGATGGCGATCAGCGCCGGCGGCGTGCCGCGCCGCTCCCACGTCCAGGGGCGGGAGAGCTACCAACTGCGCCGGGTGAATCCGGGCGGCTGGTCGCAGTCCCGCTACCAGCGGGCGGCGATGGAGGCCTGGCACCACAACGCCGGCGACGTCACCGCGGCCACCGTCGAGCTGGCCGAGAAGGTCGGCGCCGAGGTGGTGGTGGTGGCCGGCGACGTCCGGGCCACCGGGATGATCGCCGCCCAGATGCCGGAGCGCTGGCAGGACGCGGTGGTGCGTACCGACGCCGGCTCCCGGGCCGGTGGATCCGACCAGACCCTGCTGGACGACATCACCGTGCAGACCATCGCCGAGGTGGCCGACCAGCGGATCACCGCCGCGCTGGACCGGTTCGGCATGCAGGAGGACGTGGGCGCCGGGCTCGACGCCGTGGTCTCCGCCCTGCAACGCAACCAGGTGGAGAACATGCTGATCGTGGACGACCCGTCGGCCAACGGCCAGCTGTGGATCGGCCCGGAGCCCACCGAGATCGCCACCGACCCGCGCGAGTTGAGCGCCATGTCGGTGACCGACCCGGCGAAGGTCCGCGCCGACGCGGCGCTGGTGCGCGCACTCGTCGGCACCGACGCCGAGCTCACCGTGCTGGGCCCGGACGAGGCGCCGGAACTGGTCGACGGCGTGGGTGCGGTGCTGCGCTACGTGGACGCGAGCACCCCCGGGCGGGGCAATGGCTGAGCGCACCGTCGCCGACCTGGTGGTCGAACGGTTGCGGGCGTGGCGGGTACCGCGCGCCTTCGGCTATCCCGGTGCGGCCATCGCGCCGGTGGTGGAGGCCTTGGACGCCGCCGGCGGGGACCCGGCGTTCGTCCCGGCCCGGCACGAGGAGACCGCCTCGTTCATGGCCACCGGGCACGCCAAGTTCACCGGCGGCATCGGCGTCTGCCTGGCCACCCAGGGCCCGAGCGCTGTGCAACTGCTCAACGGGCTCTACGACGCGAAGCTGGACAGCAAGCCGGTGGTGGCGATCGTCGGGGAGGACATCTCCGGCCCGCTCGGCGGCGCGCACCAGGAGATCGGGCTGAGCCGGCTCTTCGGCGACGTGTGCAACCAGTTCGTCCGGCACGCCCGTACGCCGCAGCAGGTGCCGTCCCTGCTGGACCAGGCGTTCCGCACCGCCGCGGCCACCCGCAGCCCGGTCTGCGTGGTGCTGCCCCGGCAGCTGCAGGAGATCAGCGTGCCCGACCTGCAACCGCAGGCGGCCGGGGTGGTCACCGCCACCCCGGGCGAGCCACTGGCCCGGGTGCTGCCGCACGAGGTGGACCTGGACGCCGCCGCCCAACTGCTCGGCACCGGGCAGCGCCCCGCCATCCTGGTCGGGCAGGGGGCGCGCGGGGCGGCGGACGAGATCGTCGCGCTCGCCGACCGGCTCGGCGCCGGGGTGGCCACCTCCCTGCTCGGCAAGCCGGTGCTCGACGAGCGGCTGCCCTTCCACACCGGCGTGCTCGGCGAGGTCGGCACGCCGGCCAGCGCCGAGCTGATGGGCGGCTGCGACACCCTGCTGCTGGTCGGCACCAACGACCCGTGGACCGACTACTTCCCGATGGCCGGTCAGGTCCGCACCGTGCAGATCGACCTCGACGGCCGCCGGATCGGCACCCGCTACCCGGTGGACGTGCCGCTGGTCGGCGACGCCGCGGAGACCCTGCGCGCCCTGCTCGCCCGGCTCCGCAACGACCCCAACCAGGGCTGGCGGGCGACCGTGGAACGCTCGGTCGAGCGCTGGCGCGGCGAGGCGGCGGACCGGGCGGGGGCACCGGCCGAGCCGATCAACCCGCAGCTGGTGCTGCACGAACTCTCCACCCGGGTGCCGCGATCCGGGGCGATCGCTGTCGACGTCGGCTCGGTCATCTACTGGTATGCCCGCCACCTGGAACTGCCCCCGGGGGTCAACGCCCAGCTGTGCGGCACCCTCGGCTCGATGGGCTGCGCCCTGCCGTACGCGGTGGCGGCCAAGCTCGCCGCCCCCGACCAGCCGGTGATCGCGCTGCTCGGTGACGGGGCGATGCAGCTCAACGGCCTGGCCGAGCTGATCACCGTCGCGCACCACTGGTCGCGCTGGCCCGACCCCCGGCTGGTGGTGCTGGTGCTCAACAACCGCGACCAGTCCGGGATGGGCGGCGGCCGGCAACCCACCTCCGATCCGTCCCAGCGCCGGCCCGACGTGCCGTACGCCGGCTGGGCCCGGCTGCTCGGCCTGCACGGGGTGCGGGTCGACCGGCCGGAGCTGGTCGGCGCGGCCTGGGACGAGGCGCTCGCCGCGGACCGGCCCTGCGTGCTGGAGGCGGTGGTCGACCCGGCCGTGCCGTTGGCCCCGCCGGAGCCGGCCTTCGCCGACCTGCGCGGCATCTTCGCCTCCGGCGAGGCGGCCCGCCGGGTCCGCGACCGGATGCTGGCGGCCGGGGTGGCCGTCGAGGCGGAGGATCTCGTTTAGCGGCAGGCGGCCCGGGCAACTGGTGATCGTCAGTCGATGCTGGAGGTCACCTTGTCGGAGCTCGTTGACCGGCGGTACGGTCCCGCGCCCCTGCCGCGCTCGCGCGGGCCCGTCTCGGCGGCGGTGCTCGACGCCCTGCGGCGGCCGCCGCACGACCTGCCGGACAACCTCGCCGCGCGGCTCGACCCGGCCGACCCGCTGACCGACGAGGACCTCCAGCTCACCCTCTTCCTCTGCTACGAGACGCACTACCGGGGCTGGCGCGGCGTCGCCGACGACTGGGAGTGGCAGCCGTCGTTGCTGGCGCTGCGGTCGTCCGCCGAAAGGGTCTTCGAAGCGGCGGTGCGCCGGCTGGTCGGCCCGCTGCCGGCGGTGCGGCCCGCCGGGGTGCCGGCGGCGCTGGCCGACGTGGTCGCCGCCGACGACGGGCCGTCGCTCGCCGCGCACCTGCAGCGGCGGGCCACCCTGGCGCAGTTCCGCGAGTTCGTCACCCACCGCTCGATCTACCACCTGCGGGAGGCGGACCCGCACAGCTGGGCGTTGCCCCGCCTCGGCGGCCCGGCCAAGGCCGCGCTCGTGGAGATCCAGATGGATGAGTACGGCAACGGGCGGCTGGACCGGATGCACGCCGAGCTGTTCCGTACCACCATGGCCCGGCTCGGCCTGGACACCGGGTACGCCGCCCACCTGGACGTGGTGCCGGCGGTCACCCTGGCCACCAACAACCTGATGTCGCTGTTCGGCCTGCACCGCCGGCTGCGCGGGGCGCTGCTCGGGCACCTGGCGGCCTACGAGATGACCTCGTCGCTGCCGAACCGCCGCTACGGCAACGGCCTGCGCCGGCTGGGTCTGGACGAGGTGGCCACCCGGTTCTACGACGAGCACGTCGAGGCGGACGCGGTGCACGAGCAGATCGCCGCGCACGACCTGTGCGGGGGGCTGGTCCGGGTCGAGCCGGAACTCGCGCCGGACGTGGTCTTCGGCGCGGCCGCCGCCCTGGCGGTGGACCGGCTCTTCGCCGCGCACCTGCTGGACAGCTGGTCCGCCGCCCGCACCTCCCTGCGCACCCCCGCCAACCCCACCCGCACCCTCACTGCCCCCACCGCCCCCACAACCACCCCACCCCCACTCCCCGCCGTGGCCTGACCACCCCGGGCACCACTCCGCCGATCATGAAGTTGTTGTCCTGACACGCCGTGCCGGGTGACAACAACTTCATGATCGACGGTGAAATCCGGGGCCTCAGGATTCGCGGTCGGTGCCGGCGCGGAAGCCGATGGCCTTGTGGGTGCCGTCGCAGAAGGGTTTCAGCGCCGATTTGCCGCAGCGGCACAGGGCGACCGTGCCGCGGCGGGCGTCGATGGTCCGGCCGTCCGGGGTGACCAGGGCGAAGTCGCCCCGCACCAGCAGCGGGCCGTCCTGGTACGGGGTGATCGTGGCGGCCGGGGGAGTGTCCTGGTCCTCGCGCATGGGGCGTCAAGTGCCCGTCCCCGTCGGCGCGAAACCCGGCGCGCAAACCCGCCGGGTAACCCGCGGGACGCGGCGCCCACCCGGGACGTCAGCGCCACCCGGGACGGCCGGCCCAGCCGGGACGCGCGGGCCGGGACGGAGCCAACCGTCCGGGACGGCGATGGGCCGGAAGATCACCGGATTGCTCCCGCCCGGTGGAGGATGCCCCGTTTGAACCGCATCGGGACGGGAAGCCGGGCCGCGTGGTGAGCGATCGAGGCAAGGTGGGGCCGGTGCACAAGGTGCACGAGGGGCTCACGGCCGAGGGCGCCGGACTGACCGGCGACCGGGTCGTGACGCCCGGCAGCGCCGCGCGGATCCTGGTCGGCGCCACCGCCCGGGCCCTGCGCGGGGTGGACTGTGCCGATCTGGGGCACGTCGGCCCGCTGTCCCGGTTCACCGGCGCCCCCGAGCCGGTCCGCCGCGCGGCGGCGAACCGGGCCGCCGGCCGCGTCGCCCTGACCCGCGGGCAGACGGCCGAGGTCGAAGCGGCCCGGGTGGCCGCCTGGTTCGTCGGCCAGTACCCGCGGCGGCGCTACCCGGGGGTGCTGATCGGCTCGCCGCACGGCGCGGCGGCGCACCTGGCGGTCGCGCTGGGCGTGCCCTGGTTGCCCGCCGGCTTCGAGATGACCGTGCACTGGGCGCAGGGCGCGGTGGATCGGCCCAAGGCCGCCCTGGACCACGGCGCCGCGCTCGCCGCCCGGCTGCTCGCCGGCAACACCGACCTGCACGTACGCCAGGTGCACTGCCCGGCCAGCCGGGGTGCGCTGGCCGGCGCGACGGTGGCGCTGGCGGCCCGCTGGCAGGCGCTGCCGGAGGCCTACCGGCGGTTCCTGGCCGACCGGCTGGCACCGGGCGCGCCGGTGCTGCTGCTGCGCGACGCGCGCACCTGGCCGGTGCTCGACTCGGCACCCGGACACAGCTTCCAGGTCGGCTGCCCGGCCAGTGGCCTGGACCCGGTGGACTTCCACCCGGACAGCCACGCGTTGCGCCAGGTGCTCCGCTCGGCGGGCGGGGACGGCGCGCACTGGGAGCCGCCGGAGGTCACCTCGCCGACCGGTTACGCCGAACACGTCGTGGAGTCCGGTTTCGAGCTCAGCGCCCGGGAGTGGACCGGCCGGCACGGGCATCCGCTGCACCGGGTGCTGTTCCCCCGGCCGGAGGCACTCAGCGCGGCCACCGCCGACCTGTACCGGGGCTGGCTGCGGGCGGCCGGCAAGACCGGTGACCGGCTGGTGGTCGAGTGCGGGCGGCTGCTCGACCCGTGGCAGGTGGTCCGGGCCGGGCTGGTGCCGTACTGGTGCGAGAACGCCACCCGGCGCAGCGTCGAGGGGGCGGAGTGGTGGCTGGCCGGCAGCGAGCCGTTCAGCTCGGTGGACGTGCTGCCCGAGCCGCCCGGCGTCCGGTCGCCGGCGCTGGCCGGGCTGCCGCAGTGGCTGGCGGTCGCCGGGTTCGGCCGCCGCCGGCGCGCGGTGGACCGCCCGACCGCCCGCGGCTATCCGGTTTCCGCGGTACCGACCCGGCGGGCCACCGAGGTGCTGCGCGCCCAGCCGTACGACCTGCCGGTGCCGCCGCCGATGGCCGTGCCGGCGGCGCTCGCCGCGCTCCGCGCCGGTGGCACCCCGCACGGCCTGCTGGTCTGTTGAGGCCGGCCCGGCGAAACATCCTCGCGAACCGGGGATCCCGTGATTGAGTACCTACGGAGCGGGAACACCGCTGGCTGCGACGGCCTGATCACGCCGCGTAGTGCGGCGCCCGCTGGCACCCCAGTCACGTAACCCACTTCCGGCCCGGTGCGTGGTCCGACCACGCGCACGACCGGTTTCCCAAATCCGGGCGGGGGACCTTCCTGAGGGAGGCGCGGATGTTCGGACAGACCGGCACGACCACACCACCACCCACCGACCGGGGTCTGGAGGACCTCGACGCGGCGGCGATGGCGTACGCGGCGCGGATCGCGGGACTGCCGCCGGAGCGACGGCAGGAGGCCCGCGACGACCTGGTCCGGTTCGCCCTGCCGTTCGCCGGCCGGTTGGCCCGCCGGTACCGGGGGCGGGGGGAGCCGCTGGAGGACCTGGAGCAGGTCGCCCGGCTGGGACTGGTCAACGCGGTCGACCGGTACGACCCGGAACGGGGCTCGTTCACCGCGTACGCGGCGATCACCATCGTCGGCGAGATCAAGCGGCACTTCCGGGACCGCACCTGGGGGGTGCACGTACCGCGCCGGCTGCGCGACCTGATCCTCGAGGTCGGGCAGGCCACCGCGGCGCTGACCAGCGAGCTGTCCCGGGCGCCGACCGTGGCGGAGCTGGCCGCCCGGCTGGAGACCCCGGAGGAGGAGATCCTGGCCGCGCTGGAGTCGGCCGCCGGCTACAGCCCGGCCTCGCTGAACGCGCCGGTCGGCGGGGAGAGCTCCGCCGAGTTCGGCGACCTGGTGGGGGAGTCGGACAACGCGCTGGAATCCGTCGACGACCGGGTGACGGTGAGCGGACTGCTGCACCGCCTGCCCTGGCGGGAACGGCGGATCCTGGCCATGCGCTTCTACGGCAACCAGACACAGGCCGAGATCGCGGCCCGGTTCGGCATCTCGCAGATGCACGTGTCCCGGCTGCTGTCCCGGGCGCTGACCTGGCTGCGCCAGGCGATGCTCGCCGACGCGCCGCCGCCCTGGCAGAACGGCGCCGCCGAGCCGGACCCGGGCCGCACCCGCATCTCGGTGAAGCAGAACGGCGACCGGGTGGTGGTCGAGGTCGGCGGCGAGATCGACCGGGACGGCGCCGACCAGCTGCGCCGGGCCATGCTGGAGGCGGTCACCGGCCAGCCCGCCGAGGTGGTGGTGGACCTGGTGGGCGCCGGCGGGTTCGACGCCGGCGGGATCGCCGCGCTGATGGCCGGCCGGGAGGCCGCCGCCCGCACCGGGGTGCCACTGCGGCTGACCCGGGTGCAGCCGGCGGTGCGCCGCTCGCTCACCGCGGCCGGCCTGTCCCCGGGCCGGGACGGCTGACGGCGAACGCGGCCGGCCGGATGACGGGCCGGGACCGCTGACAGCGGAGGACAACGAGGCAGGGGCCGGCGCGGTGCGCCGGCCCCTCCGCGGATGCGCGGTCAGTTCTCCCGGGTGTCGCCGGGCCCGCGCGGGTGCCGCCACTCGTCGTTGGGCTGCGGCGCCCGCTGCGCGCCGAGGTGGGTCTGCTCCGGCTCGTCGGTCTGCTCGAAGCTGGGCCGGCGCACGTCCTCCGGCTCCGGAACGTCCACCGGCCGGGCGCCCGACTGCGGCGCCGGCTGGTACGCGGCCGCCTCCCGCGCGCCGTGCGCGCCCTCGGCCGCCGGCGACTCGGGTACGTGCTTCTCCATGTGCAACTCCTCGCGGAACGCCTGTGGTGGCTTGGTGGTGCGCTGCGGCAGGTCCCGGCCGAGGTCGGAGACGAGCGGGCCGTACTTGGCGTCGAAGGCGGGCCGCTCGGAGCGGATCCGGGGCATCCGGTCGAAGTTGCGCAGCGGCGGCGGGCAGGTGGTGGCCCACTCCAGCGAGTTGCCGAAGCCCCACGGGTCGTCCACGGTCACCATCGCGCCGTACCGCCAGGACTTCCAGGCGTTCCAGATGAAGAAGAGGGTGGAGGCGCCGAGGACGAACGCGGAGATGCTGGAGAAGGTGTTCAGCGCGGTGAACCCGTCGCTGGGCAGGTAGTCGGCGTACCGGCGGGGGAAACCCTCGTTGCCCAGCCAGTGCTGCACGAGGAAGGTGCCGTGGAAGCCGAGGAACATGGTCCAGAAGTGGGCCTTGCCGAGCCGCTCGTCGAGCAGCCGCCCGGTCATCTTCGGCCACCAGAAGTAGAAGCCGCCGAAGAGCGCGAAGACCACCGTGCCGAAGAGCACGTAGTGGAAGTGCCCGACCACGAAGTAGGTGTCGTGGGTGTGCCAGTCGGCCGGCGGGCTGGCCAGCAGTACGCCGGTGAGGCCGCCGAAGAGGAAGGTGACCAGGAAGCCGATCGCGAAGAGCATCGGCGTCTCGAAGGTGATCTGCCCCTTCCACAGGGTGCCGATCCAGTTGAAGAACTTCACCCCGGTCGGTACCGCGATCAGGTAGCTGAGGATGGCGAAGAAGGGCAGCAGCACCTGCCCGGTGGCGAACATGTGGTGCGCCCACACGGTCATCGACAGCACCGTGATGGCGGCGGTGGCGAGCACCAGACCCGTGTAGCCGAAGATCGGCTTACGCGAGAAGACCGGGATGATCTCGGTGATGATGCCGAAGAACGGCAGCGCGATGATGTACACCTCGGGGTGGCCGAAGAACCAGAACAGGTGCTGCCAGATCATCGGCCCGCCGGTCGCCGGGTCGTAGACGTGGGCGTTGAGCAGCCGGTCGGCCATCAGCCCCAGCAACGCCGCCGCCAGCAGCGGGAACACCAGGATGACCAGCACGCTGGTGAAGAGCATGTTCCAGGTGAAGATCGGCATCCGGAACATGGTCATGCCCGGCGAGCGCAGGGTCAGGATGGTGGCGATCAGGTTGACCGCGCCGAGGATGGTGCCCAACCCGGAGATCACCAGGCCCATCACCCACATGTTGGCGCCGACGCCGGGGGAGTGTTCCGCACTGCTCAGCGGGGTGTAGGCGGTCCAGCCGAAGTCTGCCGAGCCCTGTGGGGTCAGGAAACCCGCCAGCACCATCAGCCCGCCGAAGAGGTAGAGCCAGTAGGCGAGGGCGTTGAGCCGAGGGAACGCCACGTCCGGCGCGCCGATCTGAATCGGCACGATGTAGTTGGCGAACCCGAACGCCGCCGGGGTGGCGAACAGCAGCAGCATCACCGCGCCGTGCGAGGTGAACAGCTGGTTGTACTGCTCCGAGGAGAGGAACTGCAGGCCGGGCCGGGCCAGTTCGGCCCGGATCAGCATCGCCTCGATGCCGGCGGCGAGGAAGAACAGGAACGAGGTGAGCAGGTAGAGCAGGCCGATCTGCTTGTGGTCGGTGGTGGCCAGGAACCGGATCAGCTTGCCGCCCGGGATCGGCTTGCGCAGCGGTCCCGGATAGCCGCCGAACCGGGCCGGGGCCAGGATGGCCGGTCCGCGGTCGCGTGGTTCCGTGGTGACCCGTCTGGGCATTGACTCTCACCCCGCCATGACGACAGAAAGGACGGGCGTGGCTACCCGCCGCTCCGTCCATGTAACCAGGCGAAGGCGGTAATTTCGGTCAATTCACTGGCAGGGTGGCCCAGACGACCTTCCCCTCCCCGGCCGGCACGCTGCCCCAGCGCTGGGTCAGCTCGCGCACCAGCATCAGCCCCCGGCCGCCCTCGGCCTGCGGATCCGGCGTCCCGGGCCGGGCGGCGTCCCGGCTGCCGTCGACCACCGCCAGGTGCAGCCAGGGCCGGCGCAGCGTGAGGGTGACCTGCATCGGCGTGCCCGCGTGCCGGACCACGTTGCCGACCAGCTCGGAGAGGACCACCGAGGCCGGGCCGACCGCCTCCGGCAGGTTCCACCGGGCGCAGGCGTCGGCGACCAGTTCCCGGGCCCGCCGGCAGGCCTCCGCCGCCGGCTCCAGCCGGGCCCGCAGCCGGGGGACCGCCGCGGCGCCGGCCGCCCGGGCCGCCTCGTCGCAGTCCCGGCGGACCGGCACCACCCGGCAGGTGGTCGACTCGGCCAGCCAGGCGGCCGCCTCGGGCGACGGTGCGCAGAGCACCAGCGGCACGGCCGGCCAGTCGGCGGCCTGCCGGGCGGCGGCGGCGAACACCGACAGGGCGAGCCGGTCGTGGACCGTGACGTCGGTGAGGTCGACCACCAGCGCGTCGGGCTGGGTGGTCAGGCACCGGTCCAGCACCCGATGCACCGAGCGCATGGTCGTCAGGTCCAGGTCGCCGACGAGCCGGACGACGGTCGGCGACCCGTCGCACACCTCGCAGCTGATCCGGCTCGACATCTCCGCCCTCGTTCGAGTCTCGTCCGCAGGACTGCGAACTACCCGGGCACGCGGCCGGTCAAACGGGACGGGCCGCCGCCGCGACGACCGTCACGTGATCGTCGGCGGCGGCGGTCCGGCGTAGCGGTGGTGCGCCGTCGGCTGCGGTCGGCCCGCACCGGTCGCGGGCGGTGGCGCCTCAGCGGCGGGCGGTGCCGCGGGTGGTCAGCAGGCCCAGCGCGATCATGCCGACGCCGAGGACGAAATGCAGCCAGGTGACGGCGTCGTTCAGCGGGATGAAGTTCGCCCCGCTGTCGTGCTCGACCACCAGGCCGTAGAGCCAGAGCACGAGGTAGATCGCACCACCGCCGATCAGATAGGCCCGGGCGCCGGCGATCGTCCGGGCCATGACCAGCCCGACCACCCCGAACAGCAGGTGCACGAGGTTGTGCAGCACCGAGACCTGGAACACCCCGAGCAGCATCGCGTCCGACTTGTGGCCGGCGAACCCCAGGTCCTCGTAGTTGCTGGTGATGCCCGGGACGAACCCGAGCAGGCCGATGAGGACGAAGACCCAGGACACGATGGTGGCGGCCCGGCGGACGGGCGCCTTGCCGTCGGCCGGGTTGGATCGGGCGCGTGAGTGCGCCATCGGACCGGTCACCGCGGACTCCCTCCGTGCGACGGTGCAGAGCCGTGGGCGGCTACCCGCTCGCGGTGCCGGCAAACCCGCCGGCCGGGCCCCGCGCGGCGGGACCCGGCCGGGTGGCCGTCCGGCGCCGGTCAGGCCGGTTGCAGGTGGCGGGCCGGGACGCGCCGGCGGACCTGGTCGTAGAGGCGCACGTACTCCCGCGCCATCACCGCCGGCGTGAACCGGACGGCGGCCTCCCGCCGGCACTCGCCCGGGTCGAGCAGGCTGGCCGCCAGCAGCAGCTCGCCCAGCTCCTCCTCGTCCTTGGTGAGCAGGCCGGTGCGGCCGTGCTCGATCAGCTCCGGCAGGCAGCCCCGGGCGGTCGCCACCACGGGCGTGCCGAGCGCGAGCGACTCGACCACCGCGGTGCCGCCGGGCTCCTCCCAGCGCAGCGGGAACAGCGTGGCCCGGGCCCCGGCGAGCAGGTCGTCCCGCTCCTGCCCGGCCACCGTGCCGACCCAGCGGACCAGGTCGCCGTCCACGTGCGGGGCCACCTCGTCCAGGAAGAACCGGACGTCCGGGTTCTGCCGGGCCTCGTCGCCGGCGGCGGTCAGGTCCGCCGGCCGGTGGTACGGGCCGACCGGGCCGGCCAGCACCAGTGGTACGCCGACCTGCTGCGCGAGCCGGGCGCCCAGGTCCTGCCCCTTGCCGGGGTTGATCCGGCCGAGGATGAGCGCGTAGTCGCCCTTGCCCGTGGTGGGCCGGCGGTCGGCGCCGACCGCCAGCGGGGTGGCCAGGTGCACGTGCCCGACCGAGTGCGCCCGCAGCGCCTCGGGCGCCCGGGCCAGCTGGGAGGCGGAGACGCCGTTGACCCGCACCCGGTCGCCGCCGTCGAAGGTGCCGTAGAGCGCCGGGTGCTTGGCCAGGTCCCAGTGCAGGGTGTGCAGCGCGGGCGGGGCGTCCGGTCCCATCGCGGCGAGGGTGGCCAGCCCGACCGCCTCCACGTGGTCGTGCACCAGGTCGATGTCGTCGCGCGAGCGCAGCGCCCGGACCACGCCGCCCAGGTGCGCCTGGGCCACCCCGCAGACCTGGTTGTACGGCCGCTGCAGCTGCGGGAACTGCCCGTCGGGAAAGACCGACACCAGCTCGTCGACCGGCAGCGTGCTGGTCTGGACCGAGGCGAGCACCACCCGTACGCCGAGCCGGCGCAGCTCCGGCACCAGAGTGGCGATCACGTTCTCGATCCCGCCGTAGCCCGGCGGTGGCACGGACAGCCACGGCCCGGCGTTCATCAGCACGGTGAGGCTCATCGCGTCGCCTCCCGTCCGGCGTCGGGACCCGGATTCGCCGCTGCCGGCGGGCCGCCGGCCGGCCGGGGCCTCACGCCGCCACCCGGCGACGCGGCACCCGGTGCCGCAGCTGCGCCAGCGGCGGGCGCTCCTCGATGGAGACGTCGCTGACCACGATCTCCCGCTCCAGGTTCGGCAGCGCCTCCGAGCCACCCCGCCGGAACTGGGTGAGCAGCGCGGCGGGCATCGCGCCGGGGCTGACCCAGCCCCGCCGCTGCAACCGCGACCACGCGGTGAGCATGATCTGGGCCGACATCCGCCCCAACGCCGCGGTGTCCTGGTGGCGGTGCTTGCGCTCGCCGAGGTCCACCTGGGCCAGCGCGTCCAGCCCGACCAGTTCCAGCAGGTCGATCAGCATGGCCGTCTCCACGCCGTAGCCGGAGACGAAGGGGACCTGTTCCAGCACCTCGCGACGGCCGGCGTACTCGCCGGCCAGCGGCTGCACGAAGCCGGCCAGCTCCGGCCAGAACAGGTTGAGCACCGGCCGGGCCATCAGCTCGGTCACCCGGCCGCCACCGTCGGCCTCCACCCCGGCTGTGCCGACCAGCGGCCGGTGGTAGAACCCCTTGACGAAGTCGACCGACGGGTCGGTCAGCAGCGGGCCGATCAGCCCGGTCACGAAGTGCGGGCGGAACTCCCGCAGGTCGGCGTCGACGAAGGCCACCACGTCCCCCTCCGCGGCGGCGAGGCCGGCCCAGAGCGCGTCGCCCTTGCCGGTCAGCCGGGGCAGTCCCCGGGTCATCGCGTCCTGGCTGACCACCTCGGCGCCCGCGGCCCGGGCCACCTGGGCGGTGCGGTCGGTCGACCGGGAATCGACCACGATCAGCTCGTCGACCAGCGGCACCCGGTCCACCAGGTGCTCCCGGATGGTCGACACGATGGCGCCGACCGTGGCCTCCTCGTTACGGGCCGGCAGCACCACGCTGACCCGGGTGTCACCCTTGGCGCGCAGCAGCCGCCGCGCCGGCCAGTCGGCCGCTGACGTCGTCCGGTAGGTGGCCCACGCCTCCACCACCGGCGAAACCGTCGATTCCGTATTCCGCACAGGCACCCCCTGATCGAGGCGGAAAATCCAGGGAGGGTTTTCCCACTTCCCACCACGCGCTAACCGGATCATCCCCGACAGCCTGATCACGAACGTGACGTCCGGGGGTTCCCGGGTCGTGAACGTTTGATTGCGCCGGCCCGCGGGGAGTGCTGACCTCGGAAGGTGTGAACCGTGGGCGGGAGGGGCTTGGATGCGAACGTGCCGGGTGGGACTGGTAGGAGCCGGCGGGGTGGCGCAACGCCACGCCCGGGTGCTCGGCGGCTTCGCCGACGTCGAGCTGATCGGGGTGACCGACGTGCTGCCGGCGGCCGCCGCGGACCTGGCCGCCGCGTATGACACGCGGGCCTGCGCCGACGTCGAGGAACTGCTCGCCGCCGGGCCGGACGCGGTGTACGTCTGCGTCCCGCCGTTCGCGCACGGACCGGCGGAGGAGGCGGTGATCGCCGCCGGGCTGCCGATGTTCGTGGAGAAGCCGGTGGCCGTCGACCTGGCCACCGCCGAGCGGATCGGCGAGCTGATCGCCCGGCGCGGCCTGCGTACCGCGGTCGGGCACCACTGGCGCTACCTGCCGGTGGTGGAGCGGGCCCGTCGCCTGCTGGCCGACCGCCCGGTGCGGATGGTCGCCGGCGCCTGGCTGGACAAGGTCCCCCCGGTGGCCTGGTGGTCGCGGCGGGACCGGTCCGGTGGTCCGGTGGTCGAGCAGGCGGCGCACGTGCTGGACCTGATCCGGGTGCTGGCCGGCGAGGTGAGCGAGGTGACCGCCTACGCCGACGGGACGCCGCCCCCGGTCGACGGTGCGGACATCGACTCGGTCACCACCGCCGCGCTGCGCTTCGCCAGCGGCGCGGTCGGCACGCTGACCGCCGCCTGCGTGCTCGGCTGGAAGCACCGCGCCGGGCTGGAGATCCTCGCCGACGGGTTGGCCCTGGCGCTGACCGAGGACGGCCTGGTCGTCCGGGACGGTGACGGGGAGCACCGGTTCCCCGCCGACCCGGACGCCGCCCGGGTCGCCGTCGACCGGGCGTTCATCGACGCGGTGCGCGGCGTCGGCGACGACATCCGGGTCCCGTACGCCGAGGCGCTGGGCACCCAGCGGCTGGCCGTCGCGGTGGCCGACTCGGCCCGCACCGGCGCGCCCGTCCGGCTGGCCGCCTCGGCCGCCCCGGCGACCCTGCGCACGGGGGTGACGGTCGATGCCTGACAAGGTGATCACGGTACCGGGCCCCGGTCGGGTGGAACTGGTCGAGCAGGACGCCGCCGAGCTGCGCCCGGGCACCTTCCGGGTCCGCACGCTCTACAGCGGCGTCTCCGCCGGCACCGAGCTGAGCTACGTCAAGGGCACCAACCCGTACCTCAACGTCAGCTGGAACGCCGACCTGGGGTTGTTCCAGCCCGGCGGGGCGAGCACCCCGTACCCGGTCACCCGGCTGGGCTACATGCAGGTGGCCGAGGTGGTGGAGAGCGCAACCCCGGCGGTCCGGGTCGGCGCCGTCGGCGCGATGACCTACGGCCACCGCACCGGGCACGTCGCCGACCCGCTCGCCGAGCGGTTCGTCCCGCTGCCCGACGACCTGGATCCGCTGCTCGGCGTCTACGTCGCGCACATGGGGCCGATCTGCGCCAACGGGCTGCTGCACGCCGGCGCCGACCTGTACGGCACGGACGTGCGCGGGCTCGGCGACGGGGTGCGCGGGCGCCGGGTGGCGGTGGTCGGCAGCGGGGTGGTCGCCCTGCTCACCGCGCTGTTCGCCCGCCGGCACGGCGCCGCCTCGGTGGTGGTGCTCGACCCGACCCCGCAGCGGCGGGAGGTCGCCGAGGCGCTCGGCCTGGAGACCCTCGACCCGGAGGCCGACGACCCGGCGGTGGTGCTCAAGACCCGCTGGGCGCACACCGCCGGTGACCGGGGCGCCGACGTGGTGTTCCAGTGCCGGGGTCAGGCCTGGGCGCTGCACCTGGCGCTGCGCCTGCTCCGCCCGCAGGGCACCGTGATCGACCTGGCCTTCTACCAGGCCGGCGCGGACGCGGTCCGGCTCGGCGAGGAGTTCCACCACAACGGGCTGTCGCTGCGCTGCGCCCAGATCGGCCGGGTGCCCCGCGGCCTCACCCCCACCTGGGACCGGGAGCGGCTCTCCGCCGACACGATCGACCTGCTGCGCGCGTACGGGGATCTGATCCGCAAGCACCTGGTCTCGGCCGTGGTGCCGTTCGAGGAGGCCCCCGCCCTGCTCACCGACCTCGCCGAGCGCCGCCGCCAGGAACTCCAGGTGGTGCTCACCGGCTGACCGCTCTCCACCGTGATCTCGCGGTTTCGGCCCCTCCTGCGGCGTCCGCGGCATTCGTCCCGGCCGGCGGGTGCCTGATCGCGGGCCTCGGGCGGCGCGCCCAACGGCCGGGCGGGCCGCCCAAGGTCAGTTGCGTCGCGTACCGTTGCCGCTCATGGGTGTGTCGCAACGGTTGAAGACCAGGTTCCGCCGGTTCCTCCAGCGCCCGGGAACGACGGTCGACCTGGCGCCGCTGGAGAAGCTGCTGCCGGCCATCGAGGCCCGCGAGGAGGAGCTGTCGGCGCTCGACGACGTCGAGCTGACCGAGGCCGCCGGGCGGGCCGAGGGCTACCAGGAGATCTGCGCGATCGGCCGCGAGGCCGCCCGCCGCGGCCTCGACCAGCGGCCGTACGACGTGCAGCTGCTCGGCGCGATGGCGCTGCTCTCCGGCAAGGTCGCCGAGATGGCCACCGGTGAGGGCAAGACGCTCACCGCCACCATCGCCGCGTACGGGCACGTCCGGCTGGGCAACGGCCCGGTGCATGTGCTCACCGTCAACGACTACCTGGCCCGCCGCGACGCCCAGTGGATGGAACCGGTCTACACCCTGCTCGGCCTCACCGTGGGCTGGGTCAACGAGGCCTCCACCCCGCAGGAGCGCCGCGACGCGTACGCCTGCGACGTCACCTACGTCTCGGTCAGCGAGGCCGGCTTCGACTACCTGCGCGACCAGCTGGTCACCGACATCGCCGACCGGGTGCAGCCGGCGCTGCGCACCGCGATCGTCGACGAGGCCGACTCGATCCTCATCGACGAGGCCCGGGTGCCGATGGTGCTGGCCGGCGCGGTGCCCGGCGAGCAGGACCCGGTGCACACGGCCGCCGCGCTGGTGCGCGGGCTGCGCAAGGGCAAGCACTACACGGTGGCCGAGGACGGCCGCAGCGTCGCCTTCACCTCCGCCGGCCTGGCCGCCGTCGAGGCCAAGCTCGGCATCGACCTGTACGACGAGGAGCACGTCGAGCAGCTCTCCGCGGTCAACGTGGCGCTGCACGCGCACGCCCTGCTGCACCGCGACGTGGACTACATCGTCCGGGACGGCTCGGTCGAGCTGATCGACGAGATGCGCGGCCGGGTCGCCCAGCGCCGCCGCTGGCCGGACGGGCTCCAGGCGGCCGTGGAGGCCAAGGAGGGCCTGGACGCCACCGCCGAGGGCGAGGTGCTGGGCACCATCGCCGTGCAGGCCTACATCGCGCTCTACCCGAAGGTGTGCGGGATGACCGCGACCGCGGTGCTGGTCGGCGACCAGCTCCGCGAGTTCTTCGGCCTGGAGGTCGCGGTGATCCCGCCGAACACCCCGTGCGTCCGCGAGGACGAGCCGGACCGGATCTACGCCACCCGGGCCGAGAAGGAGGAGGCGCTGATCGACGAGATCAAGCGCAACCACGAGCGCGGGCGGCCGGTGCTGGTCGGCACCCTGGACGTCAAGGAGTCCGAGGGGCTGGCCGCCGGCCTGAACGCCGCCGGGGTGCCCTGCGTGGTGCTCAACGCCAAGAACGACGACGAGGAGGCGGCGATCATCGCCGAGGCCGGCGCGTACGGCGCGGTGACCGTCTCCACCCAGATGGCCGGCCGGGGCGTCGACATCCGGCTCGGCGGCAGCGACCAGGCCGACCGGGACCGGGTCGCCGAGCTGGGCGGGCTCTACGTGATCGGCAGCGGCCGGCACGACAGCCGGCGGGTCGACGACCAGCTGCGCGGCCGGGCCGGCCGGCAGGGCGACCCGGGCGGCTCGGTCTTCTTCGTCAGCCTGGAGGACGACCTGGTGGTCCGGCACGCCGGGGACACCGTCCCGCCCTCGCCCCGGATGAACGCCGACGGCCTGGTCACCGACGAGCTGGTGGACTACGCCGTCGAGCACGCCCAGCGGGTCGCCGAGGGGGTCAACCACGAGATTCACCGCAACACCTGGCGCTACAGCGTGGTCATCGAGCAGCAGCGCAAGGCCCTCGCCGAGCGGCGCGAGCGGCTGCTGACCACCGACGTGGCGGCGCTGATGCTGCTGGACAAGCTGCCGGACAAGGCCGGCGAGATGGACGAGGACCTGCTCGCCCGGGTCGCCCGGTCGATCGCGCTCTACCACCTCGACCGGCTCTGGGCCGATCACCTGGCTGAGCTGTCCGAGGTCCGGGAGGGCGTGCACCTGCGCGCGCTGGGCCGGCTGGACCCGCTGGACGAGTTCCACCGGGCCGCGGTGCCGGCGTTCAACGACCTGATCCCGGAGATCGAGAAGCGCACCATCGCCACGTTCGAGGAGACCGAGTTCGACGAGGACTGGGAGCCGGACGCGGCGAAGCTGGTCCGGCCGAGCGCCACCTGGACGTACCTGGTGCACGACAACCCGTTCGGCTCCGAGCTCGACCGGCTGATCGCCTCGGTCGGGCGGCGGCTCACCGGCGCTTCCCGCTGAGGCCACGGGGGCCGCGTCCGGCGCCTTCGCGCGCCCGGTCGGGGCCCCCTTTAGGCCGTTTCGACCCATGTTCGCCGGGGTAGTACGCCGGGGCCGCAGAGTCGGGAGATCAAGAGGATGGCACGGGTGATGACAGCACCGGCTGGGTGTTCGGGGGCGGCGGAGGCTGTGGACCGGTGAACCTGGACACGCGGGTGCCGGCGGTCGAGACGCTCGGGGTGCTGGAGACCGCCGCGCTGCTGCGGGAACTGACCGCCGGCCTGATCGCCGTGGACGACTTCGACGCGGCGCTCGCCGCGCTGGTGCGCATCGCCCGGGACGCCGTCGACGGGGTCACCTGGTGCGGCTTCACCGCGCTGCGGGCCGGTGAGCCGGCCGGGGTGGCCGCCTCGGACGCCCGGCTGGCCGGCCTCGACGACCTGCGGCACGGCCCGGACACCCCGGCCATGGAGGCGATCCGGCGCCGGGAGATGATCCGCTCCGAGCACCTGGGCCGGGAGCGGCGCTGGCCGACCTGGACGCTCCGGGCGCGCGACCTCGGCGTACACGGGGTGATCTCCGCTCCGGTCGACGTGGACGAGCAGGTGATCGGTGCGATCAACCTGTACGCCGGTGCCTCCGACGCGCTCACCACCGGCCACCAGCTCACCGCCATGCTGCTGGCCGAGCACGCCGGGCTGCTGCTGGCCGCGGTCCGGGACCGGGCCCGGCAGGCCGCGCTGGCCGGGGAGCGGGACGCGTCGGTGCTGGGCGACGGGGTGGTCGGGCAGGCGATCGGGGTGATCATGACGCAGCGCGGTTGCCCGGCGCCGGAGGCACTGGAGGTGCTGCGCACCGCCGCGTCGTCGCTGTCCATCCCGCTGCGTGAGGTGGCCGAGCGGCTGGTCAACACGGTCTCCCGGCAACGGGACGGCTGAACGCGTCGTTTCGCCCGGTTGGCGCCCGGGTAGCACCCTGGACTGATGGGCTGAGCCGACGACCAGGGGGAGGAACGATGCAGAGCCGGCTGCGGGTGCAGGGGCACCCGATCCAACCGATGCTGGTGACGTTCCCCTACGGGCTCTTCGTCAGCGCGACCATCTTCGACCTGACTGACGTGCTCGGCGGGCCCGCCTTCCTCGGCGAGGTCGGCTACTGGACGGCGGTCGCCGCGCTGGTGGCGGCCGGGCTGACCGCGATCGCCGGCATGATCGACCTGTGGGACGTCCCGGGCGACCGGACCCGCCGGACCGCTGTGACCTTCAACCTGGTGAACACGGCGATGGCCGGGCTGTTCCTGATCGGCTGCCTGATCCGCGCGGACGCGCCGCAGCGCGGCGCGTCGGTGGTGCTGCTGCTGACCGAGGTGGTCGCGCTCGCCGTCGGTGGCATCGGGGTACGGCTCGGCGCCCGGTTGATGCGTCAGTTCGACGCCGGCCGGCGGGCCGAGGCGACCACGTTCGACGCGCTCAACGGGGTGTCCGGCTCGACGGTCGAGATCGTCCCGCCGCGCTCCTGACCGCTGGTCACCCACCCGGCGGCGGCAATTGCGTTGCCGCCGCGAATCCGACCGGCCAGGCTGGCCGGATGACCATCGAGCCGAGCTTCGAGGACCTGCTCGCCGAGGGGGCGGCCGCCCCGGTCGAGGGCTGGGCCTTCGACTGGCTGGCCGGCCGGGCCACCGAGGAACGGCCGCCCTGGGGGTACGCCCGCCTGGTCGCCGCCCGGATGGCGAGCGTGGACGCGGCGCTGGACGTGGACACCGGCGGCGGCGAGGTGCTGGCCGAGGTGCCGGACCCGCCCCGGCTGCTGGTCGCCACCGAGGGCTGGCCGCCCAACGTGCTCGTGGCCCGCCGGGTGCTGCGCCGGGTCGGCGCGAGCGTCGTCGCGGTCACGCCGGACGCCCCGCTGCCGTTCCGGGACGCCGCGTTCGACCTGGTGGTCAGCCGGCACCCGGTACGCACCGACTGGGCCGAGACGGCCCGGGTGCTGCGTCCCGGCGGGACGTTCCTGTCCCAGCAGATCGGCCCCGGCACCGTCCGCGAACTCAGCGAGGCGATCCTCGGGCCGCTGCCGCCGCCGGCCGAACGTCACCCGGAGCAGGCGGTGGCCGCTGCCCGGGCGGTCGGGCTGACCGTGGCAGACCTGCGCCAGGCCACCCTGCGTACGGTGTTCCACGACATCGCCGCGGTGGTCTGGTTCCTGCGCAAGGTGGTCTGGACCGTCCCCGGCTTCACCGTCGACCGCTACCGCCCCCAGCTGGCCCGACTGCACCACCGCATCCGCACCGAGGGCCCCTTCGTCGCCCACGCCCGCCGCTTCCTCATCGAGGCCAACCGCCCCGGGCCACCACCTCGTTGATCATGAGGTTGGCGGCGGTGTCGATCTCCGCCGGTGCCGCCAACCTCATGATCAACCGGGCCGGGTCAGGGTGCGGGGTGGGCGGTGGTGTGGTGGGCGGCCAGGACGTCCTGGCCGAAGTCGCTGGCGGGGCGGCGGAGCACGGTGTGCGCGTGGTTGCCGTCGTCGGTGGTGTTGTCGTACTCGATCAGCAGGTCGTCGCCCTGCACCCGGTAGTAGTGGCGCTGGCCCGGGCGGGTGGGGCCGGCCCAGGCGAAGTGCAGCTGCCCGCCGGCCAGCCGCCGGGCCTCCCGAACCGCCAGCTCCGGCGGGAGCCGGTCCAGGTAGAGCGCGACCAGCTGGTCCAGCAGCGCCCGGGAGGTCGGCCCGAGCCGGTCACCCGGTACGCCGAGCGGCTCCAGCGGCCCGTCCACCCGGGGCCGGGTGGCGCTGATGATGTCCCCGGGCGCCTCGTCGGCGATGATCGCGGCGGCCCGCCCCGCCGGGTCGAGCGCGTCCAGCAGCGCCCGGGCGAGATCCTCCTCCACCCCGAGCGGCCGGGTCACCGGGCGGCCCGCGTACCGGACGGCCGCCGGGTTGGCGCCGAAGAAGATCGGCGCGGGGGAGACCTGGTCGTCCACCACGGTCATGCTCACCGAGAGGTGGTGCCCCTCGACCCGCCACGCCCAGCGGTCGTCGCGGGCCGGGTCGCCGAAGACGGCCACCCAGTAGTCGTCGGCGCGCCGGCCGCGGCGCCACCCCTCGGCCCGGTCCAGCACCTCCTCCAGCGCGACGATCGTCATGGCCTGCGCGTACGCGGTGGGGCTCAACGCCGTGGCGAGCAGCCGGTGCGTGGCCTTGCGTCCGGCCGGATCAAGGTCGGCCAGGCTGACCCCGGGCCGGGGCCGCGGCCGGTACTCCAACCAGCGCCGGGCGGCATCGTCGTCGAACCGGTGGGTCGCGCGGTCGCGGGCCGGCTCGTCGAGCGCGGCGAGCAGCGCCGTGCCGGCGGCGCGCATCTGTTCCGGCAGGGGATCCTCCACCGCCTTTGTATACCGGCCCCGGCCCGATCGCGCCGGAGCTCGGCCGTACCCCGCCGGCCGATTCGGCCGGCCGGTCACGGGCCACCCGGGCTCGGCCATCCGGGGCTCAGCCCGAACCCGGCCGCCGGTGGCGGTCGGACGAGGGCTGGGTCAGTGGGCCTGCAGGCTCAGTCGGTCGTCGGGCCGCTCTCGGGGCGTAGCAGGGCGAGCATCTGCGGCAGGTCGAAGAAGCCGGCGGTGTCCACCGCGGATGGGCTGCCGTGGTCCGGGTCGGCGCCGGCGGCGAGCAGCGCCCGGACCGCCCCCGTACTGCTGCGGAAGACCGCCGCGGCCAGCGCGGTCTGCCCGCGGTCGTTGGTCCGGGAGTGGTCGGCGCCCCGGTCGAGCAGCGCGGCGACGGTGTCCGGGTGGGCGTGGTAGGCCGCGAGGATCAGCAGCGTGTCGCCCTTGTCGTTGGTCAGGTTGACCGGCAGCCCGGCGTCGACGTAGTCGGCCAGTTCCGCGGTGGCGCCGTCGCGGGCCAGGTCGAACATCCGGTGCGCGAACGCCAGCGTCTCGGCGTCGAGTTCCTCGGTCACCGGTCCAGGTTAGTCGGACCGCCGCCTGGTAGGTTCCTCGCCCGGTGATCGGGGGAGGGGCATGGACGATCGGGTGTACGTGGGCAACGCGGGCGCCGACGGCGCGACCAACGCCGGCTGGCTGCTCGGCCATTTCATGCCGCCCGGCGACGCGCGGCACAGCACCGACGTCGAGGTGAAGTGGGGCGTGCACCCGGCCGGTGAGGCGCGTTCGCAATGGGCCACCGGGGAGCGGCGGACGGCGTTGCTGGTGCTGGTGAGTGGACGGTTCCGGGTGGAGCTGCCGGATCGGACGGTGGTGCTCGGCGAGCCCGGCGACTACGTCGTCTGGGGGCGCGGCGTGGACCACTCCTGGTACGCCGAGCGGGAGTCGGTGGTGCTGACCGTCCGTTGGCCCTCGGTGCCCGGCTACCGGGTGGCGCCCCCGGTCCGCCGCTGACCCGGCGCGCCGGCGAGGTCCTTTCCCGACGTCCGCGAACGGCGCTGCTGGTCCCGTCAGATGGGATTACCTACTAAACCTATAGGGTTTAGCGCCTAAGCTGGGCTGGACCCGCCGCCCAGCCCGCGAGGACCGCCGTGACCATCCGACGCCCGCCCGACCTGCTCGCCGCCGCCCGGCGGTGGGCCGCCGATCCGGCCGGCTGGCCGGTGCCGCTGCGCTTCGACCCGGTCAGCCGGTGGTACGCCCGGCTCGCCGTCGACGACGAGCACGAGGTCTGGGCGCTGAGCTGGCTGCCCGGGCAGGGCACCGACCTGCACGACCACGGCGGCTCCAGCGGGGCGTTCCTGGTCGCCGCCGGCGACCTCACCGAGGAGACGGTCAGCGGCGGCGGCCTGCGCCCGCACCGGCTGGCCGCCGGAGCCGGCCGCCGGTTCGGCCCGCGCCACGTGCACGTGGTCACCAACCGGGGCCTCGAACCGGCGGTCAGCGTCCACGTGTACCGCCCGGCGCTGCGCCGGATGACCCGCTACCGGCTCGCCGACGGTCGGCTCCGGGTCGCCGAGGTGGCCGAGGCGGGCGTCGCGTGGTGACCGGCCCCGGGCCGGCGGCCGCCCCGGACCATCGACGACCAGTGGAGGAAACCGCCATGCCGCAGACCAACCCGACCGGCTGTCCGGTCCCGCCACCCGGCTCCCGGGGCATCGACGAGATCCTGGCCGCCGCCCGGGCCCGGCTCGACCGGCTCGACCCCGAACAGGCGCACCTGGCCCACCGGGCGGGTGCGCTGCTGGTCGACATCCGCCCGGCCGCCCAGCGGGCCGCGTACGGCACCGTGCCGGGCTCGCTGGCCGTCGAGCGGAACGTGCTGGAGTGGCGGTTCGACCCGCGTTGCCCCGCCCGGCTGCCGGAGGCGGTCGGCTACCACCTGCGGGTGGTGGTCCTCTGCCAGGAGGGTTACACCTCCTCGCTGGCCGCCGCCGCCCTGCGGGACCTCGGGCTGTACCGGGCCACCGACGTGGTCGGCGGTTTCGCCGCCTGGCAGATCGCCGGGCTGCCCGTGCTCGGTCCCACCCCGCCGCTCCGACCCTCGCATCTCGCGCCCCCGGTCACCGCCGGGCCGGCGCCGTCCTGACCGCCGCGTCCCACCCGGGCGTGTCGGCACCAGCCGTCGCAGGAGGCACCCATGTCCGTCGTCGCCATGTCCCCGCGCCCGTACCCGCCCGGCCGGCTGGACCGGTCCGCGCCGTACCGCCGGCCCGCCACACCGAGCCTGACCATCACCGTCGACCTCGCCCCCGGCGAGCCCAGCCCGCGCCTCGCCCGGCTGCTGGAACTGCTCGGCGAACTCGCCGAGTCGGGGGAGGGGCGGCTGGTCCCGGCCGTCGGTGGCGACCCGTCCGCCGCCCGCGCGCCGGCCGGCCCCTCGGAGCCGACCCACCCGGACACGGTGCACATCCTGGCCGGCTCGCGGGTGGTCCGCCAGGGTGACCGGGTCATCCGGCTGACCCGGATCGAGTACGACCTGCTGCTGTACCTGGCCGAGCGGCCGCACCGGGTCTTCACCCGGCTCCAGCTGCTGGCCGGCGTCTGGGGCTACGGGCACGCGGTGGCCCGCACGGTAGATGTGCACGTGCGGCGGCTGCGGGCCAAGCTCGGCGCCCGCACGCCCGTGGTCACCACCGTGTACGGCGTGGGCTACCGGCTCGCCGACGAGGCCCGGATCGAGATCGAGCGAAACCGCTGACCCGGCCAACACCCCGGGCCGTTCCAGCGTGCCCGCCGCACCGGCCCGCCACCCCGGCCGAAGCCGGTGTGCCCGCTGACCAGCCGCCACGCCAAGCTGCCCGCGTGGCGCCGACCCGGCTGGGCACGGGTCCGCCGCCCTGTGTGTTCCGGGCGACATGTCCCGCCGCCGGGACGGTGGCCGTTCCAGCTGGGAGCGCGCCCGGCCACCCGAGAACTCCTCGGTTGCGACGGTGCGTGGCGAATGTGAACCGGGCGGGCACCCCCCGTATCGGGTCAAGGTGGCGACTCTGCTGTAATCATCTGGCTTCGTACGCAGAGCGAGCAGTCGGCTCCGATGTGTTCGTCAATTGTCACATTCATGCAACGCAGCCGCCCCTTGACCCTCGCACGGGCGCCGGGAAGCATCGATGAAGCGGCGTCCCGGGCCGTGGGGAGATACCCGGACCAGCCAAGGAGGACCATGTCGGTCAGCCCCGCTTCGTCGCGCGCCGGATGGCATACGTCCCAACCCGCGGTTCCCGGTCGACCCCCCGGCGGGCAGCGCCGCCCCGCCAACACAGCAGCCCCGATGCTCACCGTGACCTTGAACATTCCGCTGGCCTGTGAGGAGTCGCTGACCCCGCCGGCCCGCCGGCTGCTCGAGGCGGCCCGGGAGATGCTCGAACGCGGGGAGGGCACGATCACCACGGCGACCACCGTGGAGCGCCGCCCCGAGCCGGTGCCGGCCAACCGCTCGTCCGGCCGGCCGCTGGCCCCGACCATCCCGGCCCTGCACATCCTCGCGGCGTCCCGGTCGGTGCTGCGCGACGGTGAGCCGCTGCCGCTGACCCGGCTGGAGTTCGACCTGCTGCTGCACCTGGTGGCCCACCCCCGGCGGGTGTTCACCCGGTTGCAGCTGCTCAACGCGGTCTGGGGCTACGAGCACGCCGGGGTGCGTACGGTCGACGTGCACGTCCGCCGGCTGCGCGGCAAGGTCGGCGTGGACGTCCCGCTGGTCACCACGGTCTACGGCGTCGGGTACCGGCTCGCCGACGACGCCCGGGTCACCATCGACCGCAGCGGCTGACCCCGGCCCGGGCATGATGGGTCGGGTGCGCGTCCGTCCCATCTCGCCCGAGCGACTCGTCACCGAACTGGCCGGGCGGTTCGCCGCCGCCGCGGGCCGGCTCCGGGTGGCGGTCGACGGCGCGCCGGCCGCCGGCCCGGACGAGTTGGCCGCGGCGCTGGTCGACCCGCTGCGCGCGCTGGGCCGCCCGGTGCTGCACGTACGCGCCACCGACTTCCTCCGGCCCGCGTCGGTGCGGCTGGAGCACGGCCGCACCAACCCGGACGCCTACTACGAGGGCTGGGTCGACGAGGCGGGGCTGCGCCGGGAGGTGCTGGACCCGGCCGGCCCGGGCGGCTCCGGCCGGGTGCTGCCCTCGCTCTGGGACGCCCGTACCGACCGGGCCAGCCGGGCCGACTACGTGGAACTGCCGCCCGGCGGGGTGGTGCTGGTCAGCGGCGCGCTGCTGCTCGGCGGCGGGTTACCCTTCGACGTCGCCGTCCACCTGGAGCTCTCCCCGGCCGCGCTGGCCCGGCGCACCGACCCGGAACGACGGTGGACGCTGCCCGCCTTCGCCCGGTACGCCGACGAGGTCGCCCCGGCCACCTTCGCCGACATCGTGGTCCGGGTCGACGACCCCCGCCACCCCGCCCTGCTGGAACCCCCCACCCCCTGACCGGGCGCCCCCGCACCACTCCGGTGACCCGGCCGAGACGCCGTGGCGCGCGACAAGAACAGGCCGGCGAGGTCAACGTGGTCGACGAGGGCCAGGCCACGACGTCATGGTCAACGCCCAGGAAAATCGGCGGTTTGATCCTTTCGGCGGGTGGGTAATCGCCCGGCTCACAGAGCACGGGTGATCGCCCGCGCGAGAACCACCGTTGCCGGGGCGCACCGCACCGGCGCCCCGATGCAACCACGAGGCCCAGAAAGGCAGGCAGCGATGCTCGTCCACGACACGGTCGACACGGGCCGATCCCAGGCGGAGATCGACCAGATCCGGCGCTCCCTGCAGGCCCGCTACGACGAGCTGTCCGCGGAGTACGAGCAGGCGGTGCTGCAGAGCCAGGTGCTGCGGCTGGTGGAGATCGGCGACACGGCCGGCGACGACCAGGCCGACAGCGGCACCAAGACGGCCGAACGGGACACCGCGCAGTCCCTGCTGCGGACCATCCTCGACCGCCGGGCCCAGTACGAGCACGCCCTGACCCGGCTGGAGGAGGGCACCTACGGCTTCTGCGAGGGGTGCACCGCGCCGATCCCGGTCGAGCGGCTGGAGATCTTCCCGTCCGCCACCACGTGTGTGACGTGCAAGCAGAACCGGGAGCGGCGGGCCGCCTGACCCCGTACTGCGGTTGCCGGTCGGTCCGGAGCGCGGTGGACTCCACCCATGGGTGACATAAAGGTGGGCACCGCGTCCTGGACCGACCGGACCTTGTTGGACTCCGGCTGGTACCCGCGGACCGCGGACACGCCGGAGAAGCGACTGGCCTACTACGCCCGGCAGTTCCCGCTGGTCGAAGTGGACGCCACCTACTACTCGCCGCCGGCCGAACGGACGGCGCGGCTGTGGGCCGACCGCACCCCGGCCGGCTTCACCTTCAACGTCAAGGCGTTCAGCCTGCTCACCGGGCACCCGACGAGGGTGTCCGCGCTCTACAAGGATCTGCGCCCGGACACCGACAAGCGCAACCTCTATCCGGACGACCTGCCGCCGCAGGCGTACGAGGAGGTCTGGACGCGGTTCCTCAGCGCGCTGGACCCGCTGGTCGAGGCGGGCCGGCTCGGCGCGTTGCTGTTCCAGTTCCCGCCCTGGTTCACCATCAAGCGGGACAACAAGCAGTACCTGCTCGAGGTGGAGCGCCGCTGCGCCCCGCTGCGGCCGGTCTTCGAGTTCCGGCACGCGTCCTGGTTCGACGGGTCCAACGCCGACGAGACGCTCGCCTTCCTGCGCCAGCACCGGCTGGCGTACGTCTGTGTGGACATGCCGCAGGGGCACCGCTCGTCGGTGCCCCCGGTGCTGGCCGCCACCGCGGATCTGGCGGTGGTGCGCTTCCACGGGCACAGCGACAAGTGGACCAGCAAGGACATCCACGAGAAGTTCGGCTACCGCTACTCCGATCGGGAGCTGAAGGACTGGGCGCCGAAACTGCGCGAGCTGGCCGACTCCGCCGAGCAGACCCACGTGCTGATGAACAACTGCTACCGCGACTACGCCCAGACCAACGCGGCCACCCTGGCCGGGCTCCTCGACACCGACGGCTGAGCGGCTCGACGCACGGTGGCCGGCCGCGAGGCTCACCCCAGCGGGTCGGGTCGCCGCACGGTGGCTGGCCGCGAGGCTCACCCCGCCCGGGTGACGCGGCCTCACCCGCTCGCCGAGCAGCATCGAGGGTGCGTGCGGTCGACTCGCGAGCCGGCCGCGGAACCGACACCACGGAGGTGCTGGAAATGACGGTTCGGGTGGTACCGGATCGACGACGGGGTGCCGTGCTGCACGTCGTCGGGTCGTCCGGCGACTCCCGGCACGTGCCGCGGGCCGGCCGGGTCAGCCCGACCCGGCAGCCGCGCGGCCCGGTCGGGCCGCCGCGCCGCGACGACGACCGAGGGTGGGATACCGAGGTACGGGGGTGGAGAGATGGCTGAGCAGTTCCAGTCGGCAATCGAGTCCTCGATGCAGAAGACCAACGAGATACTGCGGGACATCGAGCAGGCCTACGGCTGGCCGAAGGAGCAGCGCAACCAGTCCTACTGCGCGCTGCGTACGGTGCTGCACCTGTTGCGCGACCGGATGCCGGTGCAGGAGAGCGTGGAGTTCGCCGCGCAGTTGCCGGTGGTGGTGCGCGGGGTCTACTTCGACGGCTGGAAGCCGATGGACGTGCCGGTCAAGCTGAACCGGGACGACTTCCTGCTGGAGGTCCGGCAGCGCTTCCCGTACGACGTCGAGGGCGGCGCGGAGCGGGTGGTGCAGGTGGTGCTGGACACCCTGCGCCGGCACGTGACCCAGGGCGAGTGGCAGGACGTGAAGGACACCATGCCCAAGGACATGGCCCGGATGATTCCCTGACCGGCGCCTCGACGACGGCTCGCTCCACCCGGGTGGGGCGGGCCGCTCGCGATCTCAGGCCCCGACCGGCCCCGGCGGAAGCGCCGGGCCGGTGGCGTCCGGCCCGGTCGGCACCCGGCTGACCCGCCGGCCGGCCCGCCCGGCCAGGCCGGCGAAGGCGACCGCGTCGAGCACCGCCGCGCCGCCGGGGTCGTTGTTGAAGTAGACGTACGCCGGCTCCACGTCGTCGAACGCGGCGGCCAGCCGGCGCAACCAGGAGGCCAGCGCGGCCCGGCCGTAGCGGGGCCAGGGGTGGGCCCGCCCCTCGTGCAACCGCAGGTAGCCGAAGTCGGTGGTGCGCCACAGCGGGGTCACCGGCCGGCCGCCCCGGTCGGCCCAGACCAGCGCCGCCCGCCGCCGTTGCAGCACGCCCCGGGTGGCGTCGGTCCACCACGAGCGGTGCCGCGGCTCGACCGCCACCCGGACGTCGGCGGGGAAGAGCGCCAGCGTGGCGTCGAGGGCGGCCGGGTCGGCCGGCAGGTTCGGCGGCAGTTGCAGCAGCACCGGGCCGAGGCGGTCGCCGAGCGCGGTGGCCCGGCCGAGGAACCGGGCCACCGGTTCGGCCGGCTCGCGCAGCCGCTTGATGTGGGTCAGGTAGCGGCTCATCTTCACCGCGACGCAGAAGTCGTCCGGGGTGCGGTCCCGCCAGGCGGCGAAGGTGTCCCGTTCCGGCAGCCGGTAGAAGGCGTTGTTGACCTCGACCGTGGCGAACCGGGCGGCGAAGTGCTCCAGCCACAGCCGCTGCGGCAGCCCGGTCGGGTAGAACCGGCCCCGCCAGTCGCGGTACTGCCACCCGGAGGTGCCGAGCAGGATCATCCGGCGGCTACCACAGGTCGAAGCGGAACACCTCGAACGCGACGCCGTAGCGGACGCCGAGCCGGGTGCCGGTCGGCCGGGCCAGCCCTTCCAGGAACTCCTCGGCGTCGAAGCTGCCGTCGCCCAGCCCGGTCAGGTAGGCGTGGTGCGCCCGCAGCGACGCCACTCCCTGCACGAAGGTGTCGGTGACGTCCACGCCGTGCGCCGAGCGGGGGGAGGCGGCGGCCCAGACCTGGCGCACCCCGTTCCACGGCTCGACCCCGTCGGTGAGCTGCTCGGGGAAGATCCACCGGTTGCCGGCGTCGCGGACCGCGTCCAGCACCGCCCGTCCCGTGGCGATGTGGTCGGCCTGGTTGAGCGCGTACGAGCCGTCCCAGGTGTCCCGGAAGTTGTTGGTGAGGACGATCTCGGGCCGGTGCCGGCGGACCACCTCGGCGATCGCGCGGCGCAGCGGCACGCCGTACTCCAGGACGCCGTCGGGCAGCCCGAGGAACTCGACGGTGTCCACTCCGACCAGTGCGGCCGAGGCCCGCTGCTCCTCCTCGCGCACCTGCCGGGCGCGCTGCGGCGGCATCCCGTCGATCCCCGCCTCGCCGCTGGTCACCAGGCAGTAGACGATCCGCTTGCCCTGGCCGGTCCAGCGGGCGATCGCCGCCGCCCCACCGAACTCCAGGTCGTCGGGGTGGGCCACCACCGCCAGCGCGCGCTGCCAGTCCTCGGTCACCGGCTCCAGCGGGGCCACCGCGGTCGGCTCGGTCATCGACACCTCCTGCTCCTCCGGTGCGTCGCGGCAGCGCACACGTCGCGGCCGCGCGCCGATCGGGCCCGCCCCATCCTGCCACCGCGGCCCGCGCCGCGCCGTCCGGCGCGACGCGGGCCGGACGGCGCGGCGGACGGTGTCCGGCCGGGCCGGTTGACGAGGCGGGTCCGGGATGCCAGCATGTGGAAGCGCTCCCATCGACCGACGTCGCCACTCGCCGCCCCCGGGCGGCCCGACGAAGGACAGGGACCGCATGCACCCGCACCGTTCACGAACCCGGCCCGCCCTGCTGGCCGGGGCCCTCGCCCTGGCCACGGTCGCCGCCGTCGGCCTGGGCTTCACCCGGCCCGGCCCGGCCGACGCGGCCACCACCCTGAAGGCACTGGCCGATGCCAAGGGCCGGGACATCGGCGTCGCCATCGACCCGAACCGGCTCAACGAGTCCGCCTACCGGCAGCTCGCGGACGCCGAGTTCAACCTGGTGGTCGCCGAGAACGCGATGAAGTGGGACGCCACCGAGCCCAACCGGCGGCAGTTCACCTTCACCCAGGGCGACGCGGTGGCCAGCTACGCCGCCGCCGGCGGCAAGCGACTGTACGGCCACACCCTGGTCTGGCACTCCCAGTTGCCCGGCTGGGTCAGCGGCCTGTCCGCCACCGAGCTGCGCCAGGCCATGCTCGACCACATCGCCGGGGTGGCCGGCCACTACCGCGGCAAGGTGGTCGCCTGGGACGTGGTCAACGAGGCGTTCGCCGACGGCGGCTCCGGCGGGCGCCGGGACAGCGTCTTCCAGCAGCGCCTCGGCGACGGCTGGATCGAGGAGGCGTTCCGCGCCGCCCGCGCCGCCGACCCGGCCGCCAAGCTCTGCATCAACGACTACAGCACCGACGGCGTGAACGCGAAGAGCACCGCGATCTACAACCTGGTCCGCGACTTCAAGGCCCGCGGCGTGCCGATCGACTGCGTCGGCTTCCAGGCGCACCTGATCGTCGGGCAGGTCCCCGGCGACCTGCAGAGCAACCTGCAGCGCTTCGCCGACCTGGGCGTGGACGTCCGGATCACCGAGCTGGACATCCGGATGCCCACCCCGCCCAGCGCGGCCAACCTGGCCACCCAGGCCGCCGACTACCGCAAGGTGGTCACCGCCTGCCTCGCGGTGACCCGGTGCGCGGGCGTCACCACCTGGGGCATCACCGACCGCTACTCCTGGATCCCGGACGTCTTCCCCGGCCAGGGCGCCGCGCTGATCTGGGACGAGAACTACGCGCCGAAGCCGGCGTACCAGGCGGTGGCCGAGGCGCTCGGCGGTGGCGTCACGCCGACCCCGACCACGCCGACCCCGACGCCCAGCACCCCGCCGCCGGGCGACGGCTGCACGGTGACCTACGTGCCGAACACCTGGAACACCGGCTTCACCGCCGAGGTCCGGGTCCGCAACGACGGCGCCACCGCGGTCAACGGCTGGACCGTCGGCTTCACCTTCGGCGCCGGGCAGCGGATCACCAACGCCTGGAACGCCACCGTCACCCAGTCCGGCTCCCAGGTGAGCGCCCGCAACGCCAGCTGGAACGGCACGGTGCCGGCTGGCGGCACGCTCAGCTTCGGCTTCCAGGGCACCCACGGCGGCAGCAACCCGACCCCGACCGGCTTCACCCTCAACGGCTCGACCTGCCGTACGGGCTGACGGCGAACCGCCCGTGCCGGCCCCGCCGGGCGTCTACGGTGTGGTTAGAGAAGATCCAGCGTGGGGTACCACCCGCTGCACGACGGACCCCGGCGCACGGCGGGGCGGCACACCCGAGGGAGCACCCATGGCACTCAACGACGACGACATGCAGACCACCTCCGGCGGCGGCCTCGAAGGCCCGGCCGACGGTGGCGCGACCCCCGGCCAGCAGGACGGCGGCGCCGACGGGGGTGCCGACCGCGGCGCCGAGCGGGGCGCCGACCAGGGTGCCGACCAGGGCGCCGAGGGTCCGGCCGACGGCGGTGCCACCCCGGGTCAGCACGACGGCGGCGCCGACGGCAGCGCGGAGGGTCCCGCCGACGGCGGAGCCACGCCGGGTCAGCACGACGGCGGCGCCGACGGCAGCGCCTGAGCGGTACGCCATGACGCACATCGACCCGCCGGGCGGCCACGGCCGCCCGGCGGTCCCGTCCCCGGCCGCCGCCCTGGCCCGCTGCGTCTCGGTCGAGCCGGCCAAGTTCGCCGCCGCCCACTGGGGACACACCCCGCTGCTCTCCCGTGCCGACGAGCTGCCCAACCCGGCCGGCTTCACCGACCTGCTCAGCCCCGCCGACGCCGACGAACTGCTCAGCCGGCGTGGCCTGCGTACGCCGTTCCTGCGGGTCGCCAAGGACGGCCAGCTGGTGCCGGCGGCGCGGTTCACCGGCGGCGGCGGCGCGGGCGCCGAGATCACCGACCAGGTCCTCGACGAGCGGGTGCTCGAGCTGTACGCCGGCGGGGCCACCCTGGTGCTGCAGGGCCTGCACCGCACCTGGCCGGCCCTGATCGACTTCACCCGCGACCTCGGCGCCGCCGTCGGGCAGCCGTTGCAGGTCAACGCCTACCTGACGCCCGCCGGCAGCCAGGGCTTCGCCACCCACTACGACACCCACGACGTCTTCGTGCTCCAGGTCGACGGCCGCAAGCACTGGCGGATCCACCCGCCGGTGCTGCCCGACCCGCTGGAGAAGCAGCCCTGGGGCGGGCGAGCCGACGAGGTCTCCGCCACCGCGCAGGGACCGGCCGCGCTGGACGTGGTGCTCGCCCCCGGCGACGCGCTCTACCTGCCGCGCGGCTGGCTGCACAGCGCGCAGGCGCAGGAGTCCAGCTCGCTGCACCTGACCGTCGGGGTCCGGGCGCTGACCCGGTACGCGCTGGTCGAGGAGCTGCTCGCGCTCGCCGCCGAGGACCAGCGACTGCGTGCCACGCTGCCGTTCGGCGTCGACGTGGCCGACCCGGACGCCATCGAGCCGGAGCTCACCGAGACCGTGGAGGCGCTGCGCGACTGGCTGCTGCGCGCCGACCCGGCCGCGGTGGCCGGCCGGTTGCGGCAGCGGGCCTGGTCCGCCGCCCGGCCCGCGCCGATCCGCCCGCTCGCGCAGGCCGCCGCGCTCGCCGCGCTGGACGCCGACAGCCGGCTCGCCCCGCGCGCCGGGCTACGCTGGCAGCTCGCCCCGCGGGGCGACCAGGTCGCGCTGCGGCTGTTCGACCGGACCATCACCCTGCCCGGGCAGTGCGCGCCGGCGGTGCGCGCCCTGCTCACCGGCATGGTCAGCCGGGTCGGTGACCTGCCCGGCCTCGACGACGACGCCGACCGGCTGGTGCTGGCCCGCCGGCTGCTGCGCGAGGCGGTGCTGGTCCCCGCGTGAACCGGCGCTGGCGGGGCGTGCCGCCCCGCCGGCCGACCAGGGCTGGTGGCCGAGCGCTCAGGCGGTACCCACGCCCGCGACCGGACGGACCTCGATCGGCAGCGTGGTGGCCCGGGCCAGCTTCGCCGCCCAGCCCAGCGCCGCGTCCAGATCCGGTGCGGCGATCACGGTGAAGCCGCCGATGTGCTCCTTGCCCTCGGCGAACGGGCCGTCGGTCAGCAGCGTCTCGTCGTCGCGGACCCGGACCACCCGCGCGGCCGGCGCCAGCTCCAGCCCGGCACCGAACACCCAGACGCCGGCCGCGCGCATCTCCCGGTTGACGGCCTCGACGTCCCGCATGATCGGCTCCAGGAACTCCGGCGGCGGCGGGGCGTCCCCGTCGGGCTGGATCACGTTCAGCAGGTACTGGCGCATCACACGCTCCTCCTGGTCGCCTCGGCCGGCGTGCTCCGGCCTCCCACCTCTACACGAACGGCGGCCGGCCGGATCGACACCGCGCCGGCCGGGCGCACCGACCCGGGTCGACGTCGACGGCGCCGGCCCGGGTCGGCGCCCGCCACGCCCGCCGCTCAGCGCCCGGCGACCAGCAGCAGGACGGTGGTCACCAACCCGGCGACGAGCACCACCGTCATCGGCCGCGGGCCGAGCACCGCGTGCCGGCGGTCGGCCAGCCGCTTCGCCGGCACCAGGCCGACCAGCGGCCCGAGCAGCGTCACCACCAGCGCCAGCACCGGCATACCCACCGCCAGGTCGCCGCCGTTGCGCTCGCCCACCGCCCGGGCCGCCACCCCCAGGCCGTACGCCAGCGCCGCGCCGAGCACCCCGCAGAGCGCGAGCAGCGGGTTCACCGAGCCGGGCAGGTCACCCGGCCGGCGGGTGCGGTCGAGCAGCTCGCGCACCCCGTCGAGCAGCAGGGCCGGGTCGCCGGTCGCGCCGGGCGCCGGCCCGGGCGGCGCGCCGAGCCGCCGGGCACCCGGGCCGAGCCGGTCCCGCAGCTGCTGCCACAGGTGGGTCGCCTCGGCGTCCACCCGCTCCTGCGCCTCCCGCGCGTCCACCAGTTCCCGCTCGGCCCGCGCCACCCGCTCGGTGGCCTCGGCGACGGCCCGTTCGGCCGCCGCGCACTGCTGCTCGTACCAGGCGTGCGCCTCGGCCCGCTGGCCCTGCACCCGCGCGGTCAGCTCGGCCAGCCGCCGCACCTGCGCCGCGTACGTCTCACTGCTCACCGGTTGGTTCATCGGGACGGTCCGTAGGGGATGATCACCTGGCCGGTGCGGTGCACCGCCCGGTCGAAGAAGAGCCCGCGCCACGGGCGGGGGTACCAGTCCGGCCCGCCGGTACCCGGGTACAGCGACGAACCCAGCTCGCCGCCGTGCGTGTCCAGCGCGACCCAGGCGCCGATCTGGTCCGTGCGCGCCGCCGGCCCGCCCAGGTCGGCCCGCATCCGGGCCACCCCCCGCCACCAGGCCAGCACGTGGGTACGCCGCTCCGGCCCGTCGTGCAGGATCCGGCGCAGGTGCTCCAGCCCGGTCCGCCGGCCCACCCGCGCGCCCAGCGAACCGGCCGCCGCGTCGACGGCGAAGAGCAACAGGTAGTGCGGGCTGCCGCTGCCGCCCGGCGCGGTCAGGCCGTCGGCGGTCTCGGCCATCAACTCCGCCACCGTCTCCTCGTCGTACCAGGCCGCGTCGTCGGCCAGATCCTCGTACAGCGACCGGGCGGCCGGGTCGGCGTCCGGGTCGAGGCAGGCGATGGAGAACCGGGCGCTGCCCGGCCGGTGCTGGCGGGCCAGTGACCGGGCCGCCGCGTCCAGCACGGCGCACGCCTCGTCCACCCGGGTGCCGAGCACCGCCAGGTTCCGCCCCGGCGCCCGGGGCAGCCGCAGCGCCGCCGAGCGGGCCTGCACGTCGATGATCTCGCCGAGCAGCGCCACCGGATTGCGCAGCGTCCCGGTCTCCGGCGCGGCCAGCGCCCGGAAGTCCGGGGCATCGGCCAGCCGGGGGATCGCGTCGCCGTCGAAGAGCCGGGCGGGCGCAGCGTCCTGCGGCCGCATCCGCCACAGCCGGTGCTGCAGCTCGCTCCAGGTCTCCCAGTCGCTGGCCGAAGGGATCCGGGCCACCTGGTTGCCCTCGGTCATCCCCGACTCGGCGTTGACCACCGCATGGTGCCGCGGCAGCGACTGGGCGGCGTCGTTGCGTTCGGCGAGGATCCGCAGCGCCTTGGGCAGCGCGATGCGCAGGGTGAACTGGGCGACCAGCGCCGGCCGCCCCCACAACGCCTCGATGCCGCGCACGTCCTGTGAGGCGAGCACCAGGTGGATGCCCTGCGACCGGCCCCGGCGGGCCAGGTCCTCCAGCAGGTCGGCCGCCTCCCGGGCCACCACGTCCCGGCCGGCCAGCAGCATCTGGAACTCGTCGACCACCGCGACGATCCGCGGCCAGTGCCCGGTCGGGTCCACCGCGCGCAGCTCGGCCAGCTTGGTCACCTCGTGCTTCTTCGCCGCGTCGGCGCGCCGACGCAGCTCCTCGGCGAGGAAGCGCAGCAGCGCCAGCCCGAACTCCCGGTCGGTGTTGACGTTGATGCCGACCAGCCGCATGTGCGGCAGCCAGCTCGGGTCCCGCCGGCCCTGGGCGAACCGGGCGAAGGACACCCCCTCCTTGAAGTCGAGCAGGTAGAACTCCAGCTCGGCGGGGGAGTAGCGGGCCGCCAGCGCGCCGATCCAGGCGAAGATCAGGTTGGTCTTGCCGGTGCCGGACGGCCCGCCGATCAGCGCGTGCGGCGGGTAGTCGCCCAGGGTCAGCAGCACCGGCCGGCCGTCCGGGCCCTCCCCGATGGGCGCGGTCAACCCGGTCGCCGAGTCCTCCCGCCACATCCGCTCCGGCGGCGGCAGCAGGTCGGTGAACGGGGTCGGGGCGGGGCCGGCGTTCACCCGCGCCGCCACCTGCCGGCAGGTCTCGGTGACCAGCGTGGCCGGCGGCGGCGGGTCCAGGCGTACGGGCAGGCCGGGCGGGGCGCCGACCCGGGCGCCGTCCGGCTCGACCCGGACCCGGGTCACCGTCGGGTCGTCCGGCAGCGACACGCCCCGGACCACCAGGTGCACGCCGCAGGCCGCTCCGGTGCGGACCACCCGGTCGAGTTGGCCGCGCTCGTGCCGGGACAGCTCGTCCCCGCCGAGCAGCACGGCCACCCGCCACGGCTCCGGGCGGCGGCCGGTCGCCGCGGCCAGTTCGCGCAGCGAGCCGTACTCACCGGCCAGCACTGTCTCGTTGATCCGGCGGATCTGCTCCACCAGGTCGTCCAGCAGCCGACCCAGCCCGCCGGGACCGACGAAGGTGAGCAGCCCGGCGGTGCCGAGCGGGGCGAAGCCGGCCAGCCCGCCGCCGAGGTGCTCCGGGTCGTAGCCCACCAGCCGGACGCCGCCCGGGCCGGCCCGGCCCACCGCGCGCAGCAGCAGGGCGGAGACCACCGTCTCGCCGCCGTCCCGGTCCGCGCCGGTCAGCTCCACGTGCCCGGCGTCCAGCAGCGGCACCAGCGCGGGCACCGGCTCGGCGCCGGCGACGCGCAGCGTGCCGATCCGCAACGCGCCGGGCGGTTCGGCCCGTCCCGGCGGGGTCGGCGACCATCCGGCCCACTCGGCGGACGCGGCGCCGGGCGACTCCCGCCCGGCGGCGGCCGCGGCCCGACGGGTCAGCTCGGCGATCCGGGCGGCGTGCCGTTCGTCGATCTCGGCCAGCCGGCGGTCCCGTTCCGCGCCCACCCGCTCCGGCACGGCCGCGGCGGCCCGCCGGATCCGGGCCAGCCGCTCGCGGTCGGCGGTCAGCTCGGCCTGGGCGGCGGACAGCCGGGTGCGGGTGGCGCCGAGCGCCTCGGCGAGCATCCCCCGGACCCGGGTGACCAGTTGGGCGCGGCGGTCAGCCATCGGTTCCCCGGCGCCGGTCCCGGCCGGCCGCCGCGTCCGAGCCGTCCCGGCCGGGCACGCCCGAACCGTTCTGGTGCGGCCCACCGCCGGGCGAACCCGGCCCGCTGTGGCGGTGGGTGGCGCCGGCCGGCTCGCGGCCGGGCTCGGCCGGCAGGTCCCGGCCGAGCCGGGCCAGCAGCACCCCGGTGAGCACCCCGGCGGTGACCGCCGGGTCGGCGGCGTGCGGTTGGTCCTGCTCGCCGCGTCGCGGCGGGGGCATCCGGCAGACCCGGGTCAGCAGGGTGTCCAGCACCGGCGCGGGCAGCCCGGGCAGCAGGTCCCGGACCCGTCCGTCCACCTCGCGGCGCAGCCGGCCCAGGTCGTCCGCCCGCGGCGGGTGGCCGAGCAGTTCGCCGGCGAGGTCGCGCAGCAGCGGCGGGGCCACCGCGGCCAGCCCGAGACCGACGTCGGCGTGCGCCCCGCGCAGCTCGGCGTGCAGCCGGTCCCGGTCCCCGGCGCGGACGCCGCGCACCACCCGGCGCAGCAGTTCCCGGGAGTCGCCGACCCGCTCGTCCGGCCCGTCCGGCGGGCCCTCCCGGCCCCCGGTGAGCTCGGCCACCCGCACCGCCCACCAGCGGCGCATGGTCACCTCGCCGGCCGGCTCGGGTGCGGCCGCCACGGGTGCCGCCTCGCGGGGCGCGTCGTGCCGCGGCCGCCGGCCCGGCTCCTCGCGCGTCGGCGGCGCGCCGTCGGCCGCCAGCCCGATCGCGGCCAGGTACGCGGTGAGCTGCTCCTGGGCGACGCGCAGCGCGTAGTTGGCGGTCTCGGCGTGCTCGGTGGCCGCGGACAGCTCCGGCACCCCCATCGGGTTGGCCGACTCCTGCCGCACCCAGCGCAGCCGTTCGGCGGCCAGGCCGAACTTCTCCAGCGCCTGCCCGAGCAGGCCCAGCGGCAGCTCCTCGGCCGCGGCCCGGACCTGCGCGCCGACATCCTCCACGATGGACATGGCCGGCGCCCTTAGAGGGCCGCGACGTAGAGCTGCGCCTGCTCGACCGCGACCAGGGTGGCGGCGAGGCACTCCTCCAGCTCCTGGCTGGCCTGGGTGAGCGAGGCCTGGGCCGCCTCCACCGTCTCGTGCCCGCTGCCCTCCAGCGCCCCGGCCAGGGTCTGCTGCGCCTCGGCCAGCTTCTCGCCGGCGGCCTGTACGGCGCTCTGGCCGTCGCCGATCTGTTGCAGGGCGACATCGATGGCTGCCTTGAGCTCGGCGACGCTCGCCACGGCGGAACCTCCTGGGGGCGGGGAGGCCTCCATTAGAGCCTATCCCGGTGGGTGAGAGAACAACCGCCCTGTCAGTGTTCCTGCCCCGCTGACCGGTTGTCGACTTCGAGCGCCACAAGTCCGATTGGTGGGACCGCCGGCGGCCGGCCGGTCAGTCCCGCAGCCACCGCGGGCCGTACACCTCGGCGCCCAGCGCGGCGACCCGTTCCCGCAGCTCACGGTCGGCGGTGACGACCAGGCGGCGGCGCCCCGGGGCGGCCGCTACCTCCTCGACGATCGCGTCGTCGCCGGACCGGTCGGCGGCGACCACCCGCACCCCGGCCACGGACGGCACGTCCCGTGCCGCGCCCTCCACGACCAGCACCACCTCCACCGGCGGCGGCAGCCGGTCGGGCAGCCCGGCCGCGCCCACCGGCGCCAGCGTGTCGCGCAGCCGGGCGGTGGCGCCGGCCCGGTCCCGCCACCAGCCGTCCGGGCGCGAGCCCACCACGTTCGCGGCGTCCACGATCAGCAGCGGCGTCGACTCCATGCCGCCAGCCTGCCACCCGCCGACGCGCCGCCGGGCGGGCACCTGCCCCGCGGTGGCACCAGTGCGGCGTTTGTCGGGCCGGCCGCCGGGTAGCCCCTGGCGACCGTGCCGCGCCCGACTGCGGAGGACAGACATGATGGGACCCGGTGACTTCGGCTCCGACCCCTGGGACGAGTTCCTGGCCCGGTACTTCGGCCGGGGCGAGGGTGGGCGCCGGCCCGCGCACCGGGTCGACATCACCCGGCTGATGACCGCCGACGCCCGGGAGATGCTCGCCGACGCCGCCCGGCGGGCCGCCCAGCGGCACAGCACCGACCTGGACACCGACCACCTGCTCTGGGCGGCGTTGCAGCGCGAGCCGCTGCGCGACCTGGTGCGCCGGGCCGGCGCCGACCCGGACACGCTGCTGAACGCGCTCGGCGGGCGGGGCGACGGCGCGCCGGGCGGGGAGGTGCCGCCGAACCTCTCGCTGACCCCGGCGGCCAAGCGGGCGCTGCTCGACGCCCACCAGCTGTCCCGGGCGATGGGCGCCAACTACATCGGTCCGGAGCACATCCTGATGGCGCTGCCGCTGAACCCGGAGTCGCCGGCCGGGCGGATGCTGGCCGCCGGCCGGATCCAACCCGAGTCGTTGCAGGCGGCCAACGCCGAGCGCGGCCCGATGGGCGGCCCGAAGCCGGACCGCGGCACCCCGACCCTCGACCAGTACGGCCAGGACCTCACCGACCTGGCCCGCAACGACCAGATCGACCCGGTGATCGGCCGGGCCGACGAGATCGAGCAGGCGGTGGAGATCCTCTCCCGGCGGACGAAGAACAACCCGGTGCTGATCGGCGAGGCCGGCGTCGGCAAGACCGCGATCGTCGAGGGCCTCGCCGAGAAGATCTGCGACGGCGACGTGCCGCAGACCCTGCTCGGCAAGCGGGTCGTCCAGCTCGATCTGGCCGGCCTGGTCGCCGGCACCCGCTACCGGGGCGACTTCGAGGAACGGCTGAAGAAGGTGATCGACGAGATCCGGTCGCACCGCGAGGAGTTGATCGTCTTCCTGGACGAGATCCACACCCTGGTCGGCGCGGGCGGCGCGGGCAGCGAGGGCGGGATGGACGCCTCCAACATGCTCAAGCCGGCGCTGGCCCGCGGCGAGCTGCGGGTGATCGGCGCGACCACGCTGGACGAGTACCGCAAGAGCATCGAGAAGGACGCCGCGCTGGCCCGCCGGTTCCAGCCGGTGTTCGTGCCCGAGCCGAGCGTCGAGGACACCGTCGCCATCCTGCGCGGCCTGCGGGACCGCTACGAGGCGCACCACCAGGTGCGGTTCACCGACGAGGCGCTGGTCGCCGCCGCCGAGCTTTCCGACCGGTACGTCACCGACCGCTACCTACCGGACAAGGCGATCGACCTGATCGACCAGGCGGGCGCCCGGATCCGGCTGCGCACCCGGACCCCGGCCGAGGACGTGCGCGAGCTGGAGCAGCAGCTCGACGAGGTACGCCGGGACAAGGAGCAGGCGGTCGCCGACGAGCAGTACGAGCGGGCGTCCGCGCTGCGCGACCGGATCGCCGAGCTGGAGGGGCACATCCGGCGGGCCAAGGGCGACGAGGAACCGTCCCAGGTGCCGGCGGTCGGGCCGGAGGAGATCGCCGAGGTGGTCTCCCGGGCCACCGGGATCCCGGCCGCCCAGCTCACCGAGGAGGAACGGGACCGGCTGCTGCGCCTGGAGGGGCAGCTGCACGAGAAGGTGGTCGGTCAGGACGACGCGGTCGTCGCGGTGGCCGAGGCGGTGCGTCGGTCGCGCACCGGCCTGGCCGATCCGGACCGGCCGATGGGCAGCTTCCTCTTCCTCGGCCCGACCGGGGTCGGCAAGACCGAGCTGGCCCGGGCGCTGGCCGAGGCGCTCTTCGGCGAGGCCGACCGGATGGTCCGGGTGGACATGAGCGAGTTCCAGGAGCGGCACACGGTCAGCCGGCTGGTCGGCGCCCCGCCCGGCTACGTCGGGTACGAGGAGGCCGGGCAGCTCACCGAGGCGGTGCGCCGCCGCCCGTACGCGGTGGTGCTGCTGGACGAGATCGAGAAGGCCCACCCGGACGTGTTCAACGTCCTGCTCCAGGTGCTCGACGACGGGCGGCTCACCGACAGCCAGGGCCGGACGGTCAACTTCAAGAACACCGTCCTGATCATGACGAGCAACCTAGGCTCCGAGCTGATCACCGGCACCCAGCGCGCGGTCGGCTTCGGCGCCGGCGCGGAGGGCGGCGAGCAGGAGCGGGACGAGCTGCGCGAGCGGCTGATGCGCCGGCTCCAGGAGAACTTCCGGCCGGAGTTCCTCAACCGGATCGACGAAGTGATCATCTTCCGCCGGCTGGAGGCGGAGCAGCTGCGCCAGATCACCGGGCTGATGCTGGAGGAGACCCGGCGCCGGCTGCACGCCCAGGACATCCAGGTGGACTTCACCACCGCCGGCGTCGACTGGCTCGCCGAGCACGGCTACCAGCCGGAGTTCGGCGCCCGCCCGCTGCGCCGGGTGATCCAGCGCGAGGTGGACAACCACCTGTCCCGGATGCTGCTCGAGTCGTCGGTCTCGCCGGGCCAGAAGGTCGTCGTGGACGCCCGCGACGGCCAGCTCACGTTCGACGTCTCCGCGGGCGAACGCGGCTACACCGCGGCGACCACCTCGCATCCGCGATGACCCGGAGGGCGGAGATGACCGAACCCGAGGAGAGCCAGGACGAGAGCGATCGCACCGATCCGATCGTGGCCCCGCCGACGGCCAACCCGGGCCGGGTCCGGGTGCCGCCGGAGGGCCTGGGTCGGCGCACCGACGACGAGGAGGGGGACCCGGGTTCGTCCGGGCCACCGCCCGGAGAGGAGGGCTGATGGTACGAGAGGCGCGGCTCGATCCCGAGGTGGAGGTGCTCTGGGACGACTTCCACGCCCAGGTGAACGTCCCGTCCGAGAAGCTGCGGCAGTGGCTGCTGACCCGCGGCTCGGGGGAGGAGTCGTTCGGGCCGGACCCGGATCTCGACCTGCCCGAGCCGGGCCGGCAGATCCTCAAGGTGCTGACCAAGCGCAAGGTCGACCTGACGCCGGAGGACATCAAGGTGATGCAGGACGCGATCGACGAGATCCAGAACCTGCTGGAGGCCAAGCCGCCGCGTGGCAACGCCGACGACGACTGGCGCCACGCCCTGCTCGACCTGGGCCACGACGTCCTGGTCGAACGCTGAGGCACCGCACGACGTCGTCGTCACCCCGCCCCGGGGTGACGACGACGTCGGTGTTCGGCCGGGGTCAAGTCCCCTGGTCGGACTCGAGGCTGCCGATGGTGAGCCCGAAGGCGTCGGCGGCGGCCTCACGGTCGGCGCGCTGCCGCTGCTCGCGGGTGAGCAGGTTGGCGTACTCGGTGATGGCTGACGCGTCCGGCACCTCCGGCAGGCGGCGCAGGAAGGCTTCCACGTCCTGTGCGGCGGCGGTGTGCGCGGCGGCGGCCCGGAGCAGCGTCTCCCGGTCGGCGGCGGCGGGGTCGAGGTCGGTCATGCCGGGCAGATACCCGCGCTCAGGCGGTTCGCACCCCGCGCGCCCCGACGACCGGCCCGGCCGCCTTCGGGCCGTGCACCCCGAACTCCGGGTTGCGCATCAGCCAGGCCAGGTACGCCGGGTGCGGCGCCAGCGCGTCGGTGTACGCGGCCAGCGCCGTCTCCAGCACCAGGTCGGCGCCGAGCGCGGCGGGGGAGTCCGGGTGCCAGCCCAGCAGCAGCCGCCAGCGCAGCGGGGTGCCGGCCAGCCGCCGGGTCACCAGGCCGGCCACCGGGCGGAAGGTGGCCTGGCACAGCGCCACCGCCTCGCCCGCGTCCACCAGGTCCACGCAGCCGCGCACGTCGGCCTCGTACACCTTGCGGGGGGTGAAGCCGGAGCGGGCGCAGGCGGCGGCGAAGCAGTCGCCGAAGCAGCCCTCGCCCGGCGCGGCCACCCACTGCTCGTGGCGCAGGTCCACCAGCCGCACCTCGTCCCGGTCGGCCAGCGGGTGGGTCTCCGGCAGCAGCACCATCACCGGGTCGACCGCCACCTCCCGCCAGCACAGCCCGAACTCCGCCGACGGCGCGGAGTCGCCGCACACCCCGATCAGCGCGTAGTCCAGCCGGCCGCCGGCCACCGACTGGGCCAGCTCGTCCGCAGACCAGGACGCGTACGTGCTGATCTGGGCCTGCGGCTGCTCGGCGGCGAGCCGGTGCACCAACCGGCCGAGGATCGGGCTGTTCATCCCGCCGAACCGGTACCGCCGGGGCGCGTCCCCGGCACCGGCCAGCCGGGCCGCCTCGTCCTGCAGGCCCTTCATCGCCGGCAGCAGCACCCGGGCCCGGGCGAGCACCAGCTCACCGAGGGCGGTGGGTCGCGCGCCGCGGCGGTCCCGCTCGAACAGCGGTCCGCCCAGGGTCCGCTCGATGCGCTGGAGCTGGGCGGTGAGCGCCGGCTGGGCCAGGCCGAGCGTCGAGGCCGCCTTGGTCACGCTCCCCGTCTCCGCGATCGCGCAGACCACCCTCAGGTGTCGCAGCTCCAGGTTCATGGATATGACGGTAGGTCCACCGGCAGTCGGCGGGAAGGGTCCGTACGGATCAACGCGTTCCGATATTTGCGGGCCAGGACCGGTCGGCGCGGTGGCCGCCGGTCATCGGTCGGGCGGCGCGGGCAGGTCGGCGAGGTAGGTGGGCCGACCGGAGACCGCGTCGCGCACCTTGTCCACCACCCCGACGGCCGGCTCGACGATCCGGTTCCACGGCGGGGTGGCCGGGGTGGCCGGGTGGGGCCGGGTCGGCGCCGCCTCCTCGGCGATCTCCAGCCGGTTGCCGAGCCGGATCAGCTCCTCGGCGGTGGCCACCTCGCACAGCGCCGCGACCAGCGCGTCGACGCCGGCCACGTGCCGGCGTACCCGCTCGGCCAGCTCGGCCAGGCCGGTCGGCTCCTTGAGCGCGGTGAGCAGCCCGGCGTCCGCGTCGATCTCGTGGTCCACCCGGGCCGCGAGATCCGGGCGGGCCGACCGTACGGCCGGCAGCAGGTACTGCTCCTCCGCCGAGAGGTGCCGGGACAGCGCGGCGGTGAGCACCTCCAGCCCGTCCGCCGGCGGTTCCGGCGTGCCGGTGAGCCGGTCCACCAGCTCCAGCAGCTGACGGTGCTCGCCGGCGACGAGGTCGGCGATGCTGCGTCCGCCGGGCCGGTAGCCCTCCTCGGGCGCGGGCGGCAGCGGCGGCAGGGGGACGGTCATGGTGCCCTCCTCGGTGGCGGACCGCGTGGGGGCGCGGTCGGGTCCGGCGGTACCCGGCGGCGTCTGCGCCGAAACCGTGGCCGGCTGGTATGAAGATGCGATGACGAGCGACGCCGCCTCCGCCCGACCCGACCCCACCACCGAGGTCGTCGACCTCTGCCGTGACCTGCTGCGGATCGACACCACCAACACCGGGGACAACGACACCAGCGTGGGTGAACGCCGCGCCGCCGAGTACGTGGCGGAGAAGCTGGCCGAGGTGGGCGTCGAGCCGGTGATCCACGAGTCCGCGCCCGGCCGGGCGAACCTGGTTGCCCGGATCCCCGGCGCCGACCCGTCCCGCGGCGCGCTGCTGGTGCACGGCCACCTCGACGTGGTGCCGGCGGACGCCGACGAGTGGTCGGTGCACCCGTTCTCCGGCGAGCTGCGCGACGGCTACCTCTGGGGCCGGGGCGCGATCGACATGAAGGACTTCGACGCGATGGTGCTGGCCGTGGTGCGGCACTGGCAGCGCACCGGCGTCCAGCCGCCGCGCGACATCGTGCTCGCCTACACCGCCGACGAGGAGGCGGGCAGCGACTACGGCGCGCACTTCCTGGTGCAGCGGCACGGCGGCCTCTTCGACGGCTGCACCGAGGCGATCGGCGAGGTCGGCGGCTTCTCCTACTCGGTCAACGACGCCCAGCGGCTCTACCTCATCGAGACCGCCGAGAAGGGCATCGACTGGCTGCGCCTGCACGCCAAGGGCCGGCCCGGGCACGGCTCGATGGTGCACGACGACAACGCCGTCACCGCGCTCGCCGAGGCGGTCGCCCGGATCGGCCGGCACCGCTTCCCGGTGGTGGTCACCGACACGGTGCGGGCGTTCCTGGAGGAGGTCTCCGACCTGCTCGGCATCGAGCTGGACCCGGACGACCCGGAGACCGCCATCGCCAAGCTCGGCCCGATCGCCAACATCATCGGCGCGACCATCCGGAACACCGCCAACCCGACCCGGCTGTCCGCCGGCTACAAGGACAACGTGATCCCCGGGCGGGCCACCGCGACCATCGACTGCCGCAGCCTGCCCGGCCAGTCCGAGCTGCTGGAGCGGCAGCTGCGCGAGCTGATCGGCCCGGACATCGCGATCGAGTACATCCAGCGGCAGCCGGCGTTGGAGACCACCTTCGACGGCGACCTGGTCGAGGCGATGTCGGCGGCGCTGCGGGCCGAGGACCCGGGCGCCCGGCCGGTGCCGTACATGCTCTCCGGCGGCACCGACGCGAAGGCCTTCTCGCAGCTCGGCATCCGCTGCTTCGGCTTCGCGCCGCTGCGGCTGCCGGCCGACCTGAACTTCTCCGCGCTGTTCCACGGCATCGACGAGCGGGTCCCGGTGGACGGACTACAGTTCGGCGTGCGGGTTCTCGACCGGTTCCTGCGCACCTGCTAGTCGGGTCCGGCGCACCGACCATCCGCACCGATCCTCCCCATCGCGAAGGGACTGCCTCACATGACCGACCAGCACGGTGAGCTGGACGCCGCCCTCGAGCGCGTGATCGAAGCGGCCCGCCACCACCTGGCCGCCGTCCGCGCCGCGCAGGGCCGCATCGACGACGACGACGTCTGGCAGGCGTACGTGGCGTTGAACAACGCGTCCTACGCCTATGACGAGCAACTCCTGGACGCCTTCGGCGAGGTCACTCCCTGGGACGTCGAGTCGATCGACCCGGACGAGGCCGACCAGCGCTTCGGCGGCGGCGCGGAGGGCGTGGAGGCCACCGACCCGCACCCGCGGGTGATCTCGGTACGCCAGCGCCGGGACTACCGGGTGCCGAGCGTGTCGGCGCTGATCCGGGTGGCCGAGGTGGCTCGCCGGGAGGGCACGCCCGAGGACGACGAGCCGGCGCCGGTGGAGGGCGTCGGCGAGGCGGTGCTGGAGCTGCTGCAGAGCGGCGACGGCTCGCTCGGCGCGCTGGACGTCCCGGAGCTGGAGCCGCTCGACGGGGTGGTGATGGTCAGCGAGGTCGGCACCCCGGTCGACCTGGAGTCGTTCGACGACGACGACCCGGTCGGCCCGTTCCAGCCGGGCGCCGACGACCGGCTGGTCGGCCGGCTCGACGAGCACCCGTTCCTGGAGCTCGACGACGAGCACGACCACGCCCACTAGGCAGGGCGCGACGCCCCGGGGCCCGGCTCACCCGGCACGGGCTCCGGGGCGTCACCGGCGCGGGAGCCCGGCCCCGCGCCCGCGCCTCAGTACGACAGGCCCGGCTGCGGCTGGTTGATCCGCCGGCGACGCAGCATCACCTGCCGCGTACCGTCGCGGAACAGCCGCACCCGGGCCAACTCCCATCCGGAGAACTCCGCTTGGATCGCCAGCTGCGCCGCGGCGGTCAACCGGTCGACGTTCGGCGGCAACCGCAGCGGCGCGTATTCGTAGTCCATGGGCACTATGCTGCCCAGCCCGGCGGCCGTCCGCCACCCCCCCACGCGGTGACCCGCGCCGCTGCCCACGCCCGGTTTCCGCCGCCCCGCGCCGCCTGCCCGACGCCGCCTGCCCGAACCCGCCGGCCCGCGCTGGCCGCCCGGCGCCACTCCCCGCCGGCACCGGCCCGCGTCGCCTGTCCGCCGCCTGTGCGGGGTTGTCCGGCCGCCTGGCCGGGCACGTCTGCCGCCACCGGGCGGCGGAGGTGGGTCAGCCGGCCGGGGTGTTCGCCGCCAGCAGGGTGGCCAGGGCCGGCGCGGCCAGCGCGACCGACCGCGCGGTGCCCGGGTCGACCACGAGCCCCCAAGACCGGTCCGGCCAGTCCGCGAAGAGGTCGGCGCAGGCCAGCGCGACGAACGGCACCCCGTCGCCGGCGAAGGCCGTCAACACCTCCGGCGAGGTGAAGACCGGCAGCAGCGGTGCGCCCACTGGATCGGTGGTCACCGTCCAGGGGAAGTCGGCGTCCGGGCTCGGCTCTGCCGCCAGCGGCACGCACACCGTGGCGGCCGCCAGCACCCCCAGGTACCCGGGGAGGTCGCGCCGACCAGCGGCCTCGGCGAGCAGGTCCGTCACCGTCCGCCCCGCCGTGCCGGAGGACTCCGGGCGGCCGGCCGGTCCGGCCCCAACGGCCGTGAACGGCGGCGTCGGGGGGTCCGGGCGGCCGACGGTTCCGCCCCCGACCGCTGGGGTCGGCTCGTTCGCGGGGTCCGGGCCGCCCGGCGTTCCGGCGCCGGCCACCACGGCCCGCTCGGCGGCGGCGTACGGGCCGACGACCGCGGCCGTCCGGTCGCCGGGCGGCGGAACCGGCAGGTCGGCGGGGGACGGCGGGACCGGCGCGGTGGCCGGCCGCCGGGCGGCGGGGACGGGGACCGGTGTCGGCGGCAGGGCCCGGCAGGAGAGCGCGCCCGGGTCGGCGGTGAGCACCTCGGCAGCGGTCCGCGCCACGAACATGCCGAGCCAGTCGAGCCGCTCCGGAGTACGCGGCGTCTCGTACCACCACCCGCCGTTGCCGTCGGGCGGACGCTGCCAGCCGAGCGCGGCCAGGCGTGCCTCGTCGTAGCCGGGGCAGTGCAGCCGGACCGTCTCCCGGCGCACCAGCAGGTGCAGCCGGCGCGGACCGGCGGCCAGCTCCAGGTCGGTGTCCCGGTCGCAGCGGGCGAGCGTGTCCCGCAGTCGGTCGACGATCTCCGGCCAGCTCGGCGAGGTCATGCCGGCGAGCCGGGCAGCCGCCCGTCCAGCCGTCCCAGCCGGCCGACGGCCTCCTCCAGCCGGCCCAGCGCGGAGAAGTCGCCCGGCGTGCCGAACAGGTCGGTCAGCCCGGCGCCGAGCTTCGCGTCCAGACCCTCGGTGCGCTCCTCGAACTGCTCCGCCGCGGCGGCCTTGGCCCGCCCGTACGCCTCCAGCACCATCTCCGCGAGCCCGTCGGTGCCGGCGCGCAGCGCGGTCGGTGCGAAGCTCAGGTCGGTGAGCGCGCCGGTGGCGTCGACGGTGGCGGTGACCAGGCCACTCTCGTCGGTGGCCGTGCCGGACAGCTCGGACAGGTCGTCCCGCAGGCCGGCGAAGCGGCGTTCGATGTCGGCGATCCGCCCTGCGAGCGCGTCGAACGCGGACAGCGGGTCAGCCATGAGATTCCTCCCCCGTGGACGGTGGCACCGGGGTGGTGCCCGGCGGCGGGGTGATCGTATCGTCGGTGGGCCGCACGCTACGGGGGAGGAACGGCGATGCCACCAGACATCGAAGTCGACGTGCACGCGGTCCGTCGGCTGGAGACCGCCGCGAAGCAGGTCGCCAGCTCGCTGGCCGCCCTGGAGAGCCGGATCGCCTCGGCCGGCGACATACCGTCGGACGCCTTCGGTCACCTGCCGTTCGCCAGCGACATGCTCCGCGACAAGTACGCCGAGCAGGTCGAGGGCGGGATGGAGCTGTTCCGGTCGGCGCACGACGCGTTCGAGCGGGTGGCCACCGCGCTGGCCGGCACGGCCGAGGCGTACGAGCGCAACGAGCAGGACATCGACGCCGGGTTCAAGGCCATCCAGTCCGGGATGTCCCGATGAGCGGGCCGGCCGGCAGCGCCGTCCAGTTGTGGAACGGCATCGACAACGCGCTCTCCGGCGTGCATGAGGCGGTGGACAGCGTCTGCCGCACCCTGGCCTGGCCGCTGATCCAGCTCGTCGACCTGGTCGACGGCGAGCCGGCGGCGCTGCGCGCCAAGGCCACCGAGTGGGACGCGCTGGCCGCGCAGGTGCGCGAGCTGGCCCAGGGCCACCGCGGCGCCCGCGAGGCCGCCCAGGCCGGGTGGCGGTCGCCGTCCGGTGAGGCGTACGGCCGCCGGATGGCCGAGGTGGAGCAGCAGTTGCTCGACCTCGGCGAGCAGTTCGCCGCCACCGCCGAATACCTGCGCGGCGTCGCCGACGGCCTGCAGACCGTGCACGACGTGCTGGTCGACCTCTGCGTCGAGTTCGTGAACTGGATGCTGGTCACCCTGGTCACCGCGCTGCTGATGGCGCCGTTCACCGCCGGGGCGTCCTGGGCGGCCGGCATGGCGATCACGGTCACCCGCGGCATGATCGTGCTGACCCGGATGCTCAAGGTGATCCGGCCGCTGGCCGCGCACCTGCAGAAGGTGATCAAGCTGCTCCAGCGGGTGCTCTACTACCTGCGCAAGCTGCGCAGCCACCTGGACAAGCTGGTCGACAAGCAGAAGTGGCTGCGTACCGGCCAGAAGTACGCCGACAAGCGGAGCGCCGCCGGTAAGGCGGACAAGTGGTACCACAAGGTGATGGATCCGGCCAAGGGCCACTACAAGCTGGGCAAGTCCGGGTCGCCGTTCGACATGGGCGCCTTCGAGCGGATGAAGGTGCTGCGCAACGAGGGCATCAGCAACGGCGCCCAGACGATCGCCCGCGACTGGGCCACCAACCTGCCGTGGAACGTGCCGAACACGATCGTGCACGGGGTCACCTGGGGCACCGTCGCGGTCACCACCGGCCTCTCCGTGCCCGGCGCCGACCTGGTCGGGGACAAGGTCGACCAGGCGGTGCAGGACGGCGCCGACTGGGTCGACCAGAATGTCTTCGGTCAGCCGCCCGCGCAGCAGCCGGCGGGCCGGTGACGGTCGATCGAGGAGGTACGCCGTGAGCGCGAGGAGTGCGTTGGTCCTGCGAGCCCTGCGGTCGCGAACCGAGGTGGCCGCGTGAGCGCGTGGAGTGCGCCGGTCCTGCGGGCCCCGCGGTCACGATCCGGGGTGGCGGCGTGAGCGGTGGTGGGCGGGGCCGGCTCGGGCGGCTCACCGAGGCGGTGCTCGGCGGCGCCCGGGCGGCCCGGGACAAGGCCCGCGAGCTGCGCGACGAGTTCCGTACCAGCGACGAACCGGAGCGTGCCCTGGTCGCGCCGCTGGTGCCCGGGCAGGAGCTGCGCTACGTCGGGCTGGCCCCGGTGCGGGCGCCCGAGGGGCACCGCGCGGGCAGCCAGCTCGTCGACCGGGTCGGCGACGAGATGGCCGAGGCGCTCGACCCCCGCGCGCTGTTCGGGCTGCTCAACATCGTCAACCCGGTGGTCTGGGTGGACGCGGTGATGACCCCGGTGCGGCTGGCCGCGGGCGTCCTCCTGCTCCCCGGCAAGGCCGCCGTGCTCGCGGCGGCCGTGCCCGGCGAGGAGGAGCCGCCGGCCGGGCCGCCGCAGCAGGCGCCGGTCCGGGAACCGCTACCGCTGACCGAGGAGCAGGAGGCGTTCCGGGCGCTGTTCCGGCTCAGCCGGTACCGGCCGCTGGCCGACCAGCTCGCCGAGATCGCCTACCGGCGGCGGTACGTCTTCAGCGGCGACCTCGCCACCCTCGCCGGCAGCCTGCTGCTCTTCCTGGAGCGCTACACCGGCACCCCGCTCGCGGTGACCGACACCCACCTGCACCTGCTGCGGATGGGTCGCCGCCCGGATGAGGGCCGGCCGGACAAGCGCCAGCCCCGGCTGCTGTGGAGCGTGCAGCGCAGCCGGATCGCCCGGATCGACTGCGACCACGGCGGTGCGCGGCTGATGCACTTCCCGTCGACCATCGTGTTCGACGACGGGTCGTGGATCCGGATCGTCAACCCGGCGACCCGGGACGACCAGAACCGGTTCCTCGCCGCGGTCCGGGAGATCCCCGGCCAGCGCCCGGCCGGCTGACCGGGGCGGGCGGCGCCGCTCAGCCGTCCCGCTCCGGGTAGCCGACCGGCACCGAGGACACGTCGTCCAGCGCGGTGGTGATCTCCTCCGGCAACGTCATCCGTTCCACCTGCAGCGCGCCCAGCAGCTGCCCCACCGTCCGGGCGCCGAGGATCGGCGCCACCACCCCGGGGCGGTCGCGGATCCAGGCCAGCGCCACCTCCAGCGGCGACACCCCGAGCCCGCCGGCCGCGGTGGCCACCGCCTCCACGATGCTGGAGCAGCGCGGCTCCAGGTAGGTGGCGACGAACCGCTCGAAGTGCGGCGACGCCGCCCGGGAGTCGGCCGGCCGGCCGTGCCGGTACTTGCCGGTCAACACCCCCCGGCCCAGCGGCGACCAGGGCAGCACGCCCAGCCCGAGCGCCTCGCAGGCCGGCAGCACCTCCCGCTCCACGCCCCGCTCCAGCAGCGAGTACTCCACCTGCGCCGCCACCACCGGGGCCCGCCCCGGCCAGGCGGCCTGCCAGGTGGCGGCGCGGGCGGTCTGCCAGCCGGAGAAGTTCGACACCCCGACGTAGCGGACCCGGCCGCTGGCCACCGCGTGGTCCAACGCCGACAGGGTCTCCTCCAGCGGGGTGTCCGGGTCGTAGCCGTGCACCTGGAACAGGTCGACGTGGTCGGTGCCGAGCCGGCGCAGCGAGGCGTCGAGCGTACGCAGCAGGTGCCCGCGTGAGCCGTCGCGCCGGCGGCCGCTGCCCGGCCGCAACCCCGCCTTGGTGGCGATCAGCAGCTCGTCGCGGGGGACCAGGGTGCCCAGCAGCGAACCGATCACCGACTCCGCGTCGCCGTCGCCGTAGACGTCGGCGGTGTCGACCAGGTTGCCGCCCGCGTCGAGGTAACTCTTCAGCTGGGCGGCCGCATCGTCGGCGTCGGTGTCCCGGCCCCAGGTCATGGTGCCGAGAGCGAGCCGCGAAACCGCCAGCCCGCTTCGGCCGAGCGGTCGCTGTTGCATGGGTGAACCTTATTTCGAACCGGGCCCGGACGGATATCCTCGCCTGGCCGTCAAGTCTGCCGCCCCGGGCCGGTGTCCGCTCGGCCCGGTGCCGGCTGGCCCCCCCGGCCGGTCGGACCCGCCATCCGCCCGACCCGCCGACCGGCCGGACGCCGAGGTCGCGGCGATTCCGGTGAGCCGGTGATCGGCCCCGCGTCCGGCATTGCGTAACCTGGTGCGACCTGTGGTGCGGATGGGGGAGGACCAGTGCGACTCGGGCTCAGCCTCGGATACCAGACGGCGTGGAGCACGCCGGCCGACCACCTGGCCCTGGCCCAGGAGGCGGACCGGCTCGGCTACTCGGTGGTGTGGGCGGCGGAGGCCTACGGCTCCGACTCGCCGAGCATGCTCGCCTGGATGGCCGGCCAGACCGAGCGGATCGACGTGGGCGCCGCGGTGATGCAGATCCCCGCCCGTACCCCGGCGATGACCGCGATGACCGCGGCGACGATCGACGCCCTCTCCGGCGGCCGGTTCCGGCTCGGCCTGGGCGTGTCCGGCCCGCAGGTCTCCGAGGGCTGGCACGGCGTACGCTTCGCCAAGCCGCTGGCCCGCACCCGCGAGTACGTCGACATCGTGAAGCTGGCCGTGGCGCGCAAGGAGGTCGCCTACGACGGCGAGTTCTACACGCTGCCGCTGCCCGACGGCCCCGGCAAGGCCCTCCGGCTCGGCTTCCACCCGCCGCGCGAGCACATCCCGATCTACCTGGCCGCGGTCGGCCCGAAGAACCTGGAACTGGCCGGGGAGATCGCGGACGGCTGGCTGGCCGTCTTCTACTCGCCCGAGTTCGCCGAGGAGCAGCTGGCGTCCGTGCGGGCCGGGCGGGCGAAGGTCGGCAAGGAACTGGCCGGCTTCGACGTGGTCCCGTCCGTGCCGGTGGTCGTCGGCGACGACATCGCCACCTGCGCCGAGCTGGTCCGCTGGTACGCCGCGCTCTACGTGGGCGGCATGGGCAGCCGGCAGCAGAACTTCTACAACCAGCTGGCCACCCGGATGGGGTACGGCGACGCCGCCCGCGAGGTGCAGGACCTCTACCTCGCCAAGCGGCAGCGCGACGCGGCCGCCGCGGTGCCGATGGAGTTCATCGACCGCACCTCGCTGCTCGGACCGAAGGAGCGCATCGCCGAGCGGATGCGGGAGTACGCCGCCGCCGGCGTCACCACCCTGTCGGTGAGCCTGTTCGCCGCCGACCGGGACAGCGGGGTGCAGACCCTGCGTACCGTCGCCGAGGCGTTCGACCTCGCCGGAGTCGGCGAGTGACCTGGGTCGAAGCCATCGTCCTGGGCATCGTCCAGGGATTGACGGAGTTCCTTCCGGTCAGCTCGTCCGGCCACCTGCGGATCACCTCCGCGATCTTCTTCGAGCGGGACGCCGGGGCGTCGTTCACCGCGGTGACCCAGCTGGGCACCGAGGCGGCGGTGCTGATCTACTTCGCCAAGGACATCTGGCGGATCACCCGGACGTGGCTGGTCGGGATCACGGACAAGTCGGTCCGCTCCAGCCTCGACTACCGGATGGGCTGGTACGTGATCGTCGGCTCGATCCCGATCGGGCTGTTCGGCTTCCTGTTCAAGGACCAGATCCGTACCGCCGGCCGCAACCTGTGGCTGGTCGCCACCACGCTGATCGTCTTCGCGTTCGTCCTCGCGTTCGCCGAGTACTGGGGCCGGCAGACCCGCACCCTGCAGAACTTCCGGATGAGCGACGGCGTGGTGATGGGCTTCGCCCAGGCGATGGCGCTGATCCCCGGGGTGTCCCGCTCCGGCGGCACGCTCACCGCCGGGCTGCTGCTCAACCTGACCCGCGAGGCGGCCGCCCGGTACTCGTTCCTGCTGGCCATCCCAGCCGTGGTGATGTCCGGGATCTTCAGCGTCGGTGACGTCTTCGAACCGGCCGCCCCCGGCACCTCGGCGCCGTCGGTCGCCCAGATGATCGTCGCCACGGTCATCGCGTTCGCCATCGGCTACGCGGCCATCGCCTGGCTGCTGCGCTACGTCGCCCACCACACCCTGTACGTCTTCGTGCTCTACCGGGTCGCGCTGGGCACCCTGGTCCTCGCCCTGCTGATGACCGGCACCATCAGCGCCACCTAACCGTCCGCGACCCCCGACGGCCCCCGGCACCGCGAGGCGACCGGGGGCCGTCGCCGTTCCATCCCAGCGCCCCGGCGCGGGTCCTGACGACCTGCCGCGAGGTCGCGCCAGGTCTGGCCGATCCAGGATTCACATCCGCTGGCTGCCGGGTCGGTGACCGGGGGCTGCGACGGCCGGGCCCTCCGCCGGCCGCGAGGCGCGGCTCACGCCTCCCGGGGCCAGGGGCCGCGGGTTCCCGAAAGACAGCGCCGCCCCCGCGGCCTTGTGGGCTGCGGGGGCGGCGCTGGGGTGTCGGTGTGCAGGTCGCCTCTCGGCGAGTGGCGCGACGCGGCTCCAGCCGGACGGTATTCCGCGAAGGCTATAGAGGTGAGGCCCGGGGACACTGAGTCACACCGACACTGGTCTCAACCGGGTAGTGGGTCGGGTTGTTCCCGCTTGCTGGACTGGTTTCGTGCCGGGTGGCGGTCGGCCGCCCGCGCCCCTTGGCTGCACGGCATCGTCCGTCGGCCGGGCCTTCGGGCGCCGATGTTGCGGTGGTCGGGGGTGTGGCCTGGTGCGTTGGGGACAAGGTTGGGGGTGTGGCCCGCCGTGCCCAGCTTCGGGCGGTCAGGCTTGATCCCTGCGCCGGGCACGGCGGGCCACACCCCTGTCCCGGTCGAGCCTCGACCGCCGGTCGCGGTCGTCGGGTCGGTGCCTCGCGCTGTCCGCGTGGGTGTGCGGGACGTGGGTGTGTGGGGCGCTGGTCGAGATCTTGGACAGTTTCGGTTCGCGGCGGACGGTAACTGTCCAAGATCGCCGCCAGGCCGCCGGTGTCAGCGCGCGCCGCTGCCGCCGCCGTGCCGGGTCGGCGGGGATGTTCGGTTCCGCGAGGTGCCGATACCCGGTGGTGGGTGCCCGGTCAGCGGTGGTAGGTGTCGGTCGGTCTGCTGGGAAGACATCGCTGGCCAGCGCCCGCGATCGGGGGCCGGCCCGAGTCCGGGTATGCCGCAGGGCCGGCACCCGTGGTGGGTGCTGGCCCTGCGGTCGGTGGATGTGCTGCTGGCCGGCACCCGGTGTGGGTGTCGGCCAGCAGTCCCCCCATGAGGAAAGTCGGTCCTGCGTGTGTTGGGTTGTCAGTTGTTCCAGTGCTCGGCGACGAGGTCGGCGGCCTGCTGCTCCCACTGGGCGTAGTGGAACGGGTAGGCCGACACCTGCACCGTCTGGGCGGCCTTGGTCAGCGGCATGTCCTGCCAGCCGTCGACCTGCTTGAGGCCCTTCAGGAACGCCGTGGTCGAGTACTCGGGGTCGGTGATCTGCTCGACCGTGCCCCAACCCGAGGACGGGCGCTGCTGGAACAGGCCCTGCGAGTCGTGGTCGTTGCGCTCACCCAGGTGACCCAGGTTCTCCAGCTTCGACTCCTGCAGCGCGGTCGCGATCGCCACCACCGCCGCGCGCTCGTCCATGTCGGACTTCTTCGTCGCCGCGATGATCGCCTTCACGTTCTCCACCTGCTCACCGTCGAGCTCGATGCGCGACTGCTCACCCTGCACACCATGCGGAATCAGCTTCGCCTTATCGACACCCGGCTTGTCAGCCTGCACGGTCACGGCGACCGGCTTCACCGACTCGACCGACGCGGCCTCAGCGTGCATGGCGGGGCCAGCGGCGATGCCACCGGCGAAGGCCAGACCAGCAATACCCAGAACGCTCTTACGCATGATCGTGTTCATCACAAAGCTCCTTCGGGGGATGACGCCACCAAACCCAAGGGGGACGGGCCACAGCAGCGCAAGCACCATCAGGCGCCCAGAAAGACTCAGGGGAAGAACCACTCGGCACTCTCGCGGGGCGGGGGATGCCCTGGCCGGTGCCAGATGCCCGGCAAACCTGCGGGGCGGGGGTGCCCTGCGCGGCCGGACTGTGTGTAACGACCGCCAGCACCCCATCATTCCGGGGCCGGAACCCTCACCCGGCTCTGCCGGGCGGGGTGTTGCTGCGATCGCCGGGGGATGTAACGACCGGCCGCCCGCCATCATTCCGCCGGGGTCACGGGCCTCGGGGCCGGCCGGGCCGGCGGCGTGCCCTTGCTCGATCGTCCGCATGATGTAACGCCCCCGACCCGGCCCCGATTCCGCCACCCGGATGCCGCCGGTCACACCCACAAACCGACAAACACCCCACTCACGGGTCGAACCACCAGCCCGGCCGACGGGCCGGACGGGGAGATCGACTCCGTGTCGCCGATATGGGGCCATCCCGGACGGGTCGATACCGCCACATCGGCGAAACGACGACAGGGCCCACACGCCCACGGCGGGTCCGCACACTCGATGCCCCGGATGCGCGGAAAGTCCGGATGACCGACCCGGGCTGAGGTTTCATCCAGCGGGCCCCATGGAATCCCGAGCGGTGGGTGGGGTCACCGAGGAACGAGCGTGATACCTCAGGGGCATATTGATGACTCAGAGGTATCAACCTCCCGGACAACATGCCCAGCCCCGACGACACGCCCGACCCGACCCAGCCGCCGCCAGCCGCGCCGGACGGGTCGAGCGAACCGGCGCCAGCGCCACGAACGGACCCGGACCACGACAACGGTGGGGCCACCGTGACCGCACGAGCGGAGCCGGACCACGACTACATGTCTGCCCACCGTGACCGCACCGCCGGCCCAGACGTGAATCCGGTCGAGCGGCGGAGGACCACGACGAGGGTGTGGCCCGCCGTGACCGGCGCAGGGATCAAGCCTGACCGCCCGGAGCCGGTCACGGCGGGCCACACCCCCAACCGCAACCACCACCCACCGCGAGCGAACCTGGCACAGGGATCGAGTCGACCGTCCGGAGCCGGTCACAGAGACCCGAAAGCGGGCGCGCCGGGCGGCAGTGGACCCGCACACCCCAGGCCCTAGGGTGGTGACCGTGGCGACCCTTCTGCTTCTGCGACACGGCCGGACGACCGCCAACGCGGACGGTGGGCTGGCCGGCCGCCAGCCGGTCGAGCTCGACGACACCGGCCGGGCCCAGGCGACCGCGGTCGGCCAGCGGCTCCGGGCGGTGCCGCTGGCGGCGGTGGTGACCAGCCCGTTGATCCGCTGCCGGCAGACCCTGGAGCTGGCGCTGCCGGAGGCGTCCCCGGTCGTCGAGGAGGGCCTGATCGAGTGCGGCTACGGCACGTGGGAGGGGCAGCCGCTGAAGAAGCTGGCCAAGGAGCCGCTCTGGCCGGTGGTCCAGCAGCATCCCAGCGCGGCGGTCTTCCCGGAGGGGGAGGCGATGGCGGCGATGGCGGCCCGGGCGGTCGCGGCGGTGCGCTCCTGGGACGCCCGGGTCACCGCCGAGCACGGCCCGGAGGCGGTCTGGCTGGCGTGCAGCCACGGCGACGTGATCAAGGCGATCGTGGCGGACGCGCTGGGCGTACATCTCGACCTGTTTCAGCGGATCGTGGCGGACCCGGCGTCGGTGACCGCGATCCGCTACACGCCGGTGCGCCCGTTCCTGTTGCGGCTCAACGACACCGGCGGCGACCTGGCCGGTCTGGTGCCGCCGCCGCGCAAGCGGCGCCGGCGGGCGGCCCGGGCGGCCGACTCGGACGCCGCGGTCGGTGGGGGAGCGGGGGCGGCGCGGTGAGCCCAGCCGGATCAGGGCCGACCCGGCGGTACGGCGGGGGCGCCGGCGCGAGGGTGATTCGGGGTGTCGGTGGGGTGCGCGTTGCCGTTGCGGGCCGGATAGGGTCGTGGGTATGACCCACCAGGTGCACGCCTTCGAGCCGCCGGAGCGGTTCGTCGCCGGGACCGTCGGGCCGCCGGGGGATCGCACGTTCTTCCTCCAGGCGCGCGGCGGTGGCCGGCTGGTCAGCGTCGCGCTGGAGAAGGTCCAGGTGTCGTTGCTGGCCGAGAAGCTGGAGGAACTGCTCTCCGAGGCGCAGCGCCGGTTCGGGGTCGAGCTGCCCGAGCCGGCCACCGGCGTCGGCGACAACGACCCGTTGGACACGCCGGTCGACGAGGAGTTCCGGGTCGGCACCCTCGGGCTGGCCTTCGACGTGGACACCGCCACGGTGGTGATCGAGGCGATCGCCGCCGGTGAGGCGGAGGCCGAGGTCGAGTTGGGCGAGCCCGACGACGACGAGGACTCCGACGACGACGAGCCCGACGACGATCTCGACCGGCTCCGGGTGCGGCTGACCCCGGAGGCGACACGGCAGTTCATCGAACGGGCCCGGCGGGTGGTCAACGCCGGCCGGCCGCCCTGCCCGCTCTGCGGTCAGCCGCTGGATCCCGCGGGCCACCTCTGCCCGCGGCACAACGGTTACCACCGGTGACGTCGTCCGGTCTGCAACCCCGCCAGGACGGCGACGCCGCGCTCCGGCTGCTCCGCGACGGCGCGCTCGACCTCGAGGGCCGGCTGGTGGACGCCTCGAACACCACCCTGCGGGGGATCCTCACCCTGGACGGGGTGACCGCCCGCTGCGTCTACAAGCCGGTCCGGGGCGAGCGACCGCTCTGGGACTTCCCGGACGGCACGCTGGCCGGCCGGGAGGTGGCCGCGTACCTGGTCTCCCGGGCCACCGGCTGGGATCTGGTGCCGCCGACGGTGCTGCGGGACGGCCCGTTGGGGCCGGGTTCGTGCCAGCTCTGGATCGACGAGCCGGCCGACGCGGAGCCGCTGGTCGGCTTCGTGCCGGCCGACGCGCTGCCGCCGCGCTGGTTCCCGATCGCCGCCGCCCGCGACGATGACGGCACCCCCTACGCGCTGGCGCACGCTGACGACCCGCGGCTGGCCCGGCTCGTGGTGCTCGACGCGGTGATCAACAATGCCGACCGCAAGGGCGGCCACGTGCTGGTCGGCCCGGACGACCGGATCTACGGCGTGGACCACGGGGTGAGCTTCCACGTCGAGGAGAAGCTGCGCACGGTGCTCTGGGGCTGGGCCGGCCGGCAGCTGCCGGCGGACGCGGTGGAGATGCTCGACGCACTCGCCGGGCAGGTCACCGGGGCGCTCGGCGCCGAACTGGCCGACCACCTGACGATCACCGAGATCGCCGAACTGGCCGCCCGGATCGACCGGCTGCGCGACACCGGCCGGTTCCCGCAGCCGCCCCAGGACTGGCCGGCGGTGCCCTGGCCACCCATGTGAGCCGCTGTCGTGATGATCACCCCGGTGCTCGTCCTGCCCCCGTCGTAGCGCTGGCTAGGCTGGCAATCATGGAGTCTTGGGCGGGACATGAGGTGCCGCGGCTGCCCGGCAGGGGCGGGCCGCTGGCGTTGTTCGACTCGGCGCGGCAGGGGGTCCACCCGAGCGAGCCGGACGGCACGGCGACCATGTACGTCTGCGGCATCACCCCGTACGACGCCACGCACCTCGGTCACGCCGCCACCATGATCACGTTCGACCTGGTCCAGCGCGTCTGGCGGGACGCCGGCCTGGACGTGCAGTACGTGCAGAACGTCACCGACATCGACGACCCGCTGCTGGAGCGGGCGGCCCGCGACGGGGAGGACTGGAAGGTCCTCGCGATGCGGGAGACCGCGCTGTTCCGGGAGGACATGGAGGCGCTGCGGATGATCCCGCCGGCGCACTACGTGGGCGCGATCGAGTCGATCCCGGACATCGCCGAGAAGGTCCTGATGTTGCTCAAGGACGGCGCCGCGTACCGGCTGGAGGACGGCACCGGCGACGTCTACTTCGACATCAGCGCGGCGCCCCGGTTCGGCTACGAGTCCAACCTGTCCCGCGAGCAGATGCTGGAGATCTTCCCGGAGCGCGGCGGCGACCCGGAGCGGGCCGGCAAGCGTGACCCGCTCGACCCGCTGCTCTGGCGGGGCGCCCGCGAGGGGGAGCCGTCCTGGCCGGGCGGCGAGCTGGGCGCGGGTCGCCCGGGCTGGCACATCGAGTGTGCGGTGATCGCGCTGGGTCTGCTCGGCGACCGGATCGACGTCCAGGGCGGCGGCAACGATCTGCTCTTCCCGCACCACGAGTGTTCCGCCGCGCACGCCGAGCGGCTCACCGGTGAGGCGCCGTTCGCGACGCACTACACGCACGCCGGCATGATCGGCCTGGACGGCGAGAAGATGTCGAAGTCCCGGGGCAACCTGGTCTTCGTCTCCCGGCTGCGGGCCGACCAGGTGGATCCGATGGCGGTGCGGCTGGCGCTGCTGTCCGGGCACTACCGGGCCGACCGGTCCTGGACCGACGACCTGCTCACCACGGCGCAGCAGCGGCTGGCCCGCTGGCGGCGGGCCGCCGCCGCGCCGTCCGGGCCGTCCGGCGCCGAGTTCCTGGCCGGCGTACGCGCCCGGCTCGCCGACGACCTGGACACTCCCGGCGCGCTGGCGCTCGCCGACGCCTGGGCCGAGCAGGCCCTGGCCGGCACCGCCGACGACCCGGCCGCCCCCGCTCTCTTCGCCGACACCCTGGACGCCCTCCTCGGCATCCGCCTCTGACCACCCCCAACCCCAACCCCGGCCCGCCCGCCTTTGGGCCCGTTGATCATGAAGTTGTTGCCGCGACCCGCCGAGGCGGCCGGCAACAACTTCATGATCGACCGGGCTGGCTCCGGGGGAGAGGAGTCAGGCGAGGGTGAGGCCGGGGTCGGGGTCTGGTTCGGGGGCGGGGGCGGGGATCTTGTACTCCTCGGTGAGCGTGGTGACCGGGCCGGGCCAGGTGGCCTGGGCGACCTCGATCGGCTTGCGGGCGCCGTCGTAGGCGACGTGCAGCAGGTGCAGCACCGGGGTGTCCGGGCGGATCTGCAGGATCTCCGCCTCCTCCCGGCTGGGCTGGCGGGCGCTGATCGTGTCGGTCGCCGAGACGTACCGCCGCCCGGTGGCCTCCTCGGCCTCCTGGTAGAGCGGCCGGCCGTACGCCTCGCTGCGTTCCAGTGAGGTGCCGGCGGCGTCGGCGGGCAGGAACCAGGAAGCGCCGACCTCGACCGGGGAGTCCTCGGTGCGGACCAGGTGCCGGCGGCAGATCAGCTCGGTGCCGTCGGGCACGCCGAACGCGTCGGCCACCTCGGGCGGGGCGGGGGCGCGGCCGACCGAGACGAGTTGCTGCTTGTACCGGGCGGCCAGGTCGGTGTGGTAGCCGCGGAAGCCGCCGTACCGTCCCCGGGAGAGCCGGTTGAGTCGCCGCCGGGTGCCCCGGACGTACGTGCCGGAGCCCGGCTTGGTGATCAGGATGCCCTCGACCCGCAGCTGGTCGACGGCGCGCTGCACGGTCTGCTTGGCCACCCCGAACATCTCGGCGATGGCCGGGATGGACGGCAGCCGCTCACCCGGACCCCAGTCGCCGCGCCGCACCTGCGCCTTGAGCTGCGCGGCGATCTGCCGGTGCGGGAACTCGGCCGCGCCCGGATTGATCTGCATGCCCGCCTCCTCGATCACAGCTAGGTTCCTAGGATGGCCTAGCGGGTGTGACCACGCCACCCCGGACACGCCGAGAACCCTGCCCTCTGCGACCGAGTTCGGGAGCGGTCAAGGTTTCGCGAGCGAAGCCGAGAGCCCAAAGAGGGGCGAGGCCGAGCGCCCCGGGAAAGAGCGAGGCCGAGAGCCCAGAGAAAGTCCGGAGAAACGAACCGGGCCCCGGAACGCATGTCCGGGGCCCGGTGGGCGAACGGGGGAGCGGGCTACCAGGAGCCGGCGGTCGGGCCGGCCGAGCCGCCGCGGCGGCGCAGGTACTTCTCGAACTCCTGGGCGATCTCGTCACCGGTCAGCGGGGTGATGCCCGCGTCGCCGACGCGCTCCTCCAACTCGCGCACGTACTCGCCGAGTTCGGCGTCCTGCTCGGCGGCGCTGCGCACCCGCTGCTCCCACTCGGCGGCCTCCTCGGCCAGGTCGGCCATCGGCACCGGCAGGTCGAGCACCTCCTCGACCCGGTGCAGCAGGGCGAGGGTGGCCTTGGGGCAGGGCGGGTTGTTGGCGTAATGCGGCACGTGCACCCAGAACGAGACCGCGTCGACCTCGGCCCGGGTGCAGGCGTCGTGCAGCACCCCGACGATGCCGGTCGGCCCGTCGTAGCGGGTGGGGGTGAGCTGGTAGCGCTCGGCGGCCCGGGAGTCCGAGGCGCTGCCGCTGATCGGCAGCGGCCGGGTGTACGGCACGTCGGCCAGCAGCGCGCCGAGCAGCACCACCCGCTCGACCTCCAGGCTGTGGCAGATCTCCAGCACCTGCTCGCAGAAGGTGCGCCAGCGCATGCTCGGCTCGATGCCGCGGATCAGCACCACGTCGCGCTCGGTGCCCTCGGGGCTGGCCACCATGAACCGGGTGGTGGGCCACTGCACCCGACGGGTCTCGCCCTCGGCCATGGTGATGGTGGGCCGGCTGACCTGGAAGTCGTAGAAGTCCTCCGGGTCCAGCTCGGTGACCTGCCGGGCGTTCCACACCTGCTCCAGGTGTTCAACTGCGGCGGTGGACGCGTCCGCGGCGTCGTTCCACCCCTCGAACGCGGCGATGGCCACCGGGGACCGCAGCACCGGCAGTCCGTCGAACTCGGTCACGCCGTCACCTCTCCCTGCTGGTCGCGGACGGTGCCGGGGCCGCGCCCGGTGTCCCGCCGGCCGGGCACGGGGGCGCTGCTGTTGTCCTTCACGTCCGCCAGCCTACGTCCCGGGGCCGGGCGCGGCCCGGTGGCCGCGCCGGTCGGCAGGCGGGAAGCAACGGGCATAAGCCTACAGACCAGACAGGGTGATCCCGCTGACAGTATCTGGGACAGGGGTATGGGCCGCGACGTGGTCGGGGGCGGCACACTAACCTGAACGGCGTGCGGACTTCGTTGCTCGACGTACTGGCAGACCGGATCCTCATCGCCGACGGCGCGATGGGGACGATGCTGCAGGCGGCCGACCTGACCCTGGACGACTTCGAGGGCCACGAGGGCTGCAACGAGGTCCTCAACGTGACCCGGCCGGACGTGGTCCGCGGCGTGCACGAGGCCTACCTCGCCGCCGGGGCGGACTGCGTCGAGACGAACACGTTCGGCGCCAACCTCGCCAACCTCGGCGAGTACGACATCGCCCACCGGATCCGGGAGCTCTCCGAGGCCGGCGCCCGGATCGCCCGCGAGGCGGCCGACGCGTTCGCCACCCCGGAGCGGCCCCGGTTCGTGCTCGGTTCGATCGGTCCCGGCACCAAGCTGCCCACCCTCGGCCACGCCGACTACGCCACCCTGCGGGACGCGTACCGGGAGAACGCCGCCGGCCTGATCGCCGGCGGCGCGGACGCCCTGATCATCGAGACCTGCCAGGACCTGCTCCAGGTCAAGGCGGCGGTGGTCGGCGCGAAGCGGGCGATGGCCGAGATCGGGTCGCGGGTGCCGATCATCTGCCACGTCACCGTGGAGACCACCGGCACCATGCTGCTGGGCAGCGAGATCGGCGCGGCGTTGACCGCGATCGAGCCGCTCGGGGTCGACCTGATCGGGCTGAACTGCGCCACCGGGCCGGCGGAGATGAGCGAGCACCTGCGCTACCTCTCCCAGCACGCCGGGCTGAAGCTGTCGGTGATGCCGAACGCCGGCCTGCCGCAGCTGACCGCCGACGGTGCGGTCTACCCGCTCACCCCGGTCGAGTTGGCCGACGCGCTGGAGCGGTTCGTCGCCGAGTACGGCGTATCGCTGATCGGTGGCTGCTGCGGCACCACGCCGGAGCACATCCGGGTGGTCGCCGAGCGGCTGCACGGCGCCCGGCCCGGCCCCCGCGAACCCCGGCACGACGCCGGCGTCTCCTCGATCTACCACCACGTGCCGTTCGCCCAGGACGCCAGCGTGCTGATGGTGGGGGAGCGGACCAACGCCAACGGCTCCAAGGCGTTCCGCGAGGCGATGCTCGCCGGCGACTGGCAGGCCTGTGTGGAGATCGCCCGCAGCCAGGCCCGGGACGGCTCGCACCTGCTGGACCTCTGCGTCGACTACGTCGGCCGGGACGGCACGACGGACATGCGCGAGCTGGCCGGCCGGTTCGCCACCGCGTCCACCCTGCCGATCATGCTGGACTCCACCGAGCCGGCGGTCGTCGAGGCCGGCCTGGAGATGCTCGGCGGCCGGTGCGTGGTCAACTCGGTGAACTTCGAGGACGGCGACGGCCCCGAGTCGCGTTACGCCCGGGTGATGCCGGTGGTCGCCGAGCACGGCGCCGCGGTGGTCGCGCTGCTCATCGACGAGGAGGGCCAGGCCCGCACCAGGGAGTGGAAGGTACGCGTCGCCGGGCGGCTGATCGAGGACCTGACCGGCCGCTGGGGTCTGCGCCGCTCCGACATCCTCATCGACGCGCTGACCTTCCCGATCGCCACCGGCCAGGAGGAGACCCGGCGGGACGGCATCGAGACCATCGAGGCGATCCGGGAGATCGCCACCCGCTGGCCGGGGGTCAACTTCACCCTGGGCATCTCCAACGTCTCGTTCGGGCTCAACCCGGCCGCCCGGCAGGTGCTCAACTCGGTCTTCCTGCACGAGTGCGTGCAGGCCGGGCTGACCTCGGCGATCGTGCACGCCAGCAAGATCCTGCCGATGTCGAAGATCCCCGACGAGCAGCGCGAGATCGCTCTCGACCTGGTCTACGACCGGCGGCGCGAGGGCTACGACCCGGTGCAGCGGTTCATCGAGATCTTCGAGGGCGTGGACGCCGCGTCGGCGCGCGCCGGCCGGGCCGAGGAACTGGCCGCGCTGCCGCTGGAGGAGCGGCTCAAGCGGCGGATCATCGACGGCGAGCGCAACGGCCTGGAGGCCGACCTGGACGCCGCCATGGCCGGCGGCCGGACCCCGCTGTCGATCATCAACGACATCCTGTTGGACGGGATGAAGGTGGTCGGCGAGCTGTTCGGCTCCGGGCAGATGCAGCTGCCGTTCGTGCTCCAGTCCGCCGAGGTGATGAAGACCGCGGTGGCGTACCTCGAACCGCACATGGAGAAGGCCGACGACGGCGGCAAGGGCCGCATCGTGCTCGCCACCGTGAAGGGCGACGTGCACGACATCGGCAAGAACCTGGTGGACATCATCCTGTCCAACAACGGCTACGAGGTGGTGAACATCGGCATCAAGCAGCCGATCACCGCGATCCTCGACGCCGCCGAGGAGCACCGGGCCGACGCCATCGGCATGTCCGGGCTGCTCGTCAAGAGCACGGTCATCATGAAGGAGAACCTCGCCGAGATGGCGTCGCGCGGGGTCGCGGAGCGCTGGCCGGTGCTGCTCGGCGGGGCGGCGCTGACCCGGGCGTACGTCGAGGACGACCTGCGGTCGATGTTCCCCGGGCAGGTGCACTACGCCCGGGACGCGTTCGAGGGACTGTCCCTGATGGACCGGGTGATGGCCGCCAAGCGCGGCGGCGCGCCGGTGATCGACGCGGAGCGGGAGGCGGCGCTGGCCGCCCGGCGGGCGCGCCGGGAGCGGCAGCGGGCCATCGTCAACGAGTCGCTGCCGGAGCTGGACGACGCCTCGGTCCGCTCGGACGTGGCGACCGACGTCGAGGTGCCCACCCCGCCGTTCTTCGGCACCCGCGTGGTCAAGGGCGTGCCGCTGGCCGACTACGCGGCGCTGCTCGACGAGCGGGCCACCTTCCTCGGCCAGTGGGGCCTGCGCGGCGCCCGGGGCGGCAAGGGACCGTCCTACGAGGAACTGGTGGAGACCGAGGGCCGGCCGAGGCTGCGCTACTGGCTGGACCGGCTGATCGCCGACAAGGTGCTGGAAGCGGCCGTGGTCTACGGCTACTTCCCCGCCTACGCCGAGGGCAACGACCTGGTGGTGCTGGACGAGAACGGGCACGCCGAGCGGGCCCGGTTCTCCTTCCCGCGCCAGCGGCAGGAGCGGCGGCTCTGCCTGGCCGACTTCTTCCGCCCCCGCGGTGAGCAGCTGGACGTGGTGGCCCTGCAACTGGTCACCGTCGGCCAGCCGGTCAGCGAGTACGCGGCGAAGCTGTTCGCCCGCAACGAGTACCGCGACTACCTGGAGGTGCACGGGCTGTCGGTGCAGCTCACCGAGGCCCTCGCCGAGTACTGGCACAAGCGGGTCCGCGCCGAGCTGGCGCTGCCGGGTGGCCGTACGGTCGCCGACGACGACCCGGCGGACCTGGCCGGCCTGCTGCGCACCGACTACCGCGGCTGCCGGTACGCGTTCGGCTACCCGGCCTGCCCGGACCTGGAGGACCGGGCGAAGGTGGTCGACCTGCTCGGCGCGGAGCGGATCGGGGTGCAGCTGTCGGAGGAGTTCCAGCTCATCCCGGAGCAGGCCACCGACGCGATCGTGGTGCACCACCCGGAGGCCAGCTACTTCAACGCCAAGTGACGCCTCGCCCCGCCTGAGCTGCGCAAACACGTTCCGGTCAGTCACCCGGGCCGTCGTCATGGCCGTCGGAGGTGTCCGGGCCTGGCCGGTGGAACACGTGCTCGAAGCGTCCAGCCGCCGGCAGGCTCCATCTGATGCGTGACGGAGTGTCAGATGAGGCCTGACCGGCCGGCAGGGGAACTCTTGGTCGTGTCAGGCGTGCTCGGCAAGCCATCGCGCGATGGCGGCAAAGTCTGCGTCTGGTAGCTCTGGCAGGCCGATCCGCGGCGCTACTTCCTCGTTCGCATTGGCCATCCAGGTGGTAGCCCAGACCAGCTCGCAGCCAAGCGTGGTGAGCCGCTTGCCGTGCGTCGGATCGAGCCTCGACAGAAGCGGGTTGGATATCCCGTCCCATGCGGCGGTGGCGTCGACCTTGACTGCATGCCCTTCATGGTCCTTGGGCGGCTCCCCGCCAAGCGGGATGAGTGGTCCATCCACGTCGAGGAAGAGCAAGGGACGCTCGGCGCCAGCGGTCACCGTCGCACGATAGCGGTCCCTGTCCGTGGAGCCTCACCAGCAAATGGAGCCGGCCCGTCACGCATCAAGTGGAGTACGACAGCGCGAAAGGGCGTCGGAGCACCCTCGGCGGGCTCGCCGTCGGGCCACAGGAGTGAGGCGCTCCGAATAGCGCCGGTCAGCCGATGGTCCATCTGATACCTCCGGTCACACTGGCGGTATGAGACGCGACACGTGGGTACGCGTCGGGGCCCTGGCCGTCTGTGTCCTGGTCTCAGCGGCCCTCGGCGGGTGGCAGGGCTGGCGGAACGCGACGGTAGAGCCACCTGCGCCTCCCTCGGTCTGCCCGCTCATCCGGCCGGAGGTGTTCGACCTCCTCGTTCCTGCGCACGGTGCCCTGCGAACCGCGGAGCAGAACGGACCAGGCCTGCGCTCGAACTACTGCCTGACCGAGAGCGCGTCCACGAAGGCAGGCGCACGCGCTCACCTGTGGGTGTCCATCGGGCGTTACGGGCGGCACGAGGGCCGCGGCCCGCGTTGCGTGGACCGAGATGGTCTGCTGACGGTCCTCAACAACGAGAATCATGCCGTTGCGCTCGGCGACCGCGCCGTCTACTTCATCGCGGGCGACCGCGAAACCGGCCGGCGCATCAACCTCTCGGCGTGCTTCGGCACCTACGGAGTGCTGGTCCAATACGAGGCGACCGACGCCGCCGACACGGCGATGGTCGCCTCGGCCACCGCCGTCGCCCAGGAGGTGCTGTCGTGGCTATGAACGGCCCCCCATTTCCGTGGATTCCCGTTCCGGGAGACCTGCGACCCCGCAGCCTCGACCGCCGAATGCTAGTGCGGCAGTGGCTGCTGGCTGCTGCGGCCGTGTCACTCATCATCGCCGCCGGCGTGGTCGCGTGGCACATCGGCCGGCTGGCGGCCCCCACGATCGGCAGGTGGCAGATCACCGTCACCGACGAGGCGAGGGACGCGCCACCGCTACCCGACCTGCCGACATCTCCGTTCGCGCGGTAACCGCGGCGTCGGTCGGGAGCGAGGGCTGCGACGTACGTGGCGTCGGGCGGCGACGTACCGGTGTTGCCGGGTTCAGGCGATGAGCAGACGGAGGCCGAGGTTTACCGCGTCGAGATCGACGAGGTCGCGGTTGCGTTCGGCCCACCGACCCGAGGCGAGGTCGTCACGGAGGTGGCGCACCGCCCGTTGCTCGGCCTCCGGCCCCACTCTGGCCCAGACCGATACTCCACGACGGACATCCTCGTCCAGGTACGCCTCGGGCCGGCGCCAGTGGGCCTCGAAGAATCCGTCGACGCAGTCCCACGGGATGGGCACCGGTTCGACCCGGGCCCCGATCGCCATGGCCAGCTCGGTCAGCGAAGGTCGGCCGACCAGGAGGTCCGCGACCTCGGGCAGGTAGTCACGGGTGAGCCAGAACCGGTGACGCCATCCGGTGTCGGTGGTGTCGTGGGTGAACACCACCACGCGGCGAGCGACGCGCCGCATCTCGCGCAGGCCGGCGATCGGGTCCGGCCAGTGATGGATGGAGGCAACCGCCATCGCTGCGTCGAAGGAGTCGTCATGGAACGGCAGGTGCTCGGCAGATCCCGCCAGGCACGGTGCCGCCTCGGCGGGGCGCTGCGAGCGCATGAGAGCCGACGGTTCCACGGCGAGGACGTGCCGGTCCGGGGGCTCGTAGGACCCGGTGCCCGCCCCGACGTTCAGCACCGTCCGGGCATCGCCGAGCGCGGCCCAGATCTGCGCAGCGATACGCGGTTCGGTGCGCCGGGTCACGGTGTAGGTGGCTCCGATGGTGTCGTACAACTGCCCGCTGGTCATGACTCTGCCCTTTCTGGTCGGTTGCCGCCGTCGTCCCCGCACGCGCCTGCGGCCTGGACAGGCGTATCGATGACCGGAGTTCATTCTCGTTCGCTGGCCGGTGGGGTGGTAGGCCACGCCCCCGATCCCACAGCGAAGCCGCAGGAAGCGTTGCGCGACGAAGTGCTGCGTCCGGGTCATCTGCGGGAGGCTGGCGGCGGCCCGCGACGGAGTCCCGGCGAGCGGACGGCATCGGTCGAACCTCGCCCGGTGGGCGCGGCGGTGGCTGGCGTAGCGGGCGATCCTGCGACGGGCAGCGCGCGGCGACTGCTCCTACGATGACCCGGTGCTGCTCATCGACTGGCTCTCCGAGGCCTGGACGCGGGCCCGGGCGGTGCGCGTCCTCGACGGCGGTCTGGACGGCGGGCCGCTGGCCGAGCGCACCGTGCTGGCCGAGACGCACGATCCCGTTCGGCTGGCCCGAATGCGGCAGCTTACCACGGTTGGCCGGTTCACCGGTGACGTCTGCCGGTGCCTCGGCGGGCCAACCCTGGCCCTGTACGACGCCGACGACACGCTGCTGGGCAGCGCCACTCTGCACGGGCACGGCAGCGTCTCCTGGGAGCGGTCCAGGTTCGCCGACGACATCGAGGTCGACGAGCCCGAGGCGTTGACCCTGTTCCTGGCCGAAGGCGGGGTGACCGGGCTGCTCGTCGACCTGCTCGGCCCGCTCGTGACGACCCTGGGCTACGACGAGGCGCCGGACGGCCCGCAGTTCCGTCCGGTTGGGGCGCCGGCGGTGCTGGCCGACCGGCAGGTGCCCGAGGTGCTCCGCGACGAGCTGGTGGACGTCGCCGGCAGCGACGCCGCCCGGCTTCCCGACGCCCGGGTACGCCGCCTCGCCGAGCGGCTGGCCGGTGCCGAACCGGATCCGGTGGCGCGGGCGGGTGCGCTGCTCAACTGGCTGGGCCGGCTGCCGTACCCGACGGAGGCGCTGTGGGGTGAGGGCGTCCTGGTGCGCCGGCTGCTCGCGGCCCTGCCCGACGCGGACATCGTGACCGCGACGGCATCGGGTACCCCGGTGATGGTGCTCGGCGCGGTGAACTGGGCGGCGCACCAACCGGACGACTGCGTGGTCGCTACCGCTGTCGCGCGCATGATGCTCCGCTGATCCACGGCGGAACCGTACGCGGCGACGGGTTCGGCCGTCGCCGGGCGGGGACCGGGGGAAGCCCGGCAGGCTGTGGGGCGTGACGATTCGTACGGTGGCCATGACCTCAGGTCGTGGTCACATGATCCAATCCCCTGGCAGGGTTGAGTGATGGCCGCTCAGCTCCGCGCTCGTCTGACCGACTGGACCGTGATCGTGCCGCTGCTGGCGGTGCTGCTGCTGATCCTGACCTGGGGACGCGAACTGTCCGGCCCGCTCGTGTTGGTGGTGGCCGCCTTCCTGGCCGGCGCGGTGCTGGCCGCCGTGCACCACGCCGAGGTGGTCGCGCACCGGGTGGGGGAGCCGTTCGGCTCGCTGGTGCTCGCCGTGGCGGTCACCGTCATCGAGGTCGCCCTGATCGTCACGCTGATGATCAGCGGCGGGGAGAAGACCCAGTCGCTGGCCCGGGACACCGTCTTCGCCGCCGTGATGATCACCTTGAACGGGATCCTCGGCCTGTCGTTGCTGCTCGGCGCGCTGCGCCGGGGCGTGGCGGTGTTCAACTCCGAGGGCAGCGGCGGTGCGCTGGCCACCGTGGCCACCCTCGCCACGCTGAGCCTGGTGGTGCCGACCTTTACCACGAGCCGTCCCGGCCCGCAGTTCAGCCCGGCGCAGCTGGCCTTCGCCGCGGTGGCCTCGCTGGCGCTGTACGGGTTGTTCGTCATGGTGCAGACCGGTCGGCACCGGGACTACTTCCTGCCGGTCACCAGCGAGGGCGCGGTGATCGAGAGCGACGGGCACGCCGCCCCGCCGTCGACCCGCAAAGCGCTGCTCAGCCTCGTGCTGCTGCTGATCTCGCTGATCGCGGTGGTGGGGGACGCCAAGTCGGTCTCCCCGGCGATCGAGTCCGCCGTGGTCAAGGCGAACCTGCCGCAGTCGTTCGTCGGTGTGCTGATCGCGCTGCTGGTGCTGCTGCCCGAGACGCTGGCCGCGGTGCGTGCGGCGCGGCGGGACCGGGTGCAGATCAGCCTCAACCTCGCGCTCGGTTCGGCGATGGCCAGCATCGGGCTGACCATCCCGGCGATAGCGCTGGCCATGGTCTGGCTGGAGGGGCCGCTGGTGCTCGGCCTCGGCGGCACCCAGATGACCCTGCTCGCGCTCACCGTGGTCACCGGGGTGCTGACCGTGGTGCCGGGGCGGGCCACCCTGTTGCAGGGCGGCGTGCACCTGGTGCTGCTCGCCGCGTTCGTCTTCCTAGCCGCCAGCCCCTGACCCGGTGCACCGCGGCCCGCGACCCGGCGCCGTCGCCCGCGCCCGGCGCCGCGGCCGACGACCCGGTGCCGCCGCCCACGAGCCAGCGCCGTGGCCCGTGACCCGCGGCCGACGACGACCCGGTGCCACGGTCCGTGACCCGGCGCCAGCGCCCACGAGCCGGCGCCGTCGCGCCTCACCCGCCGTCGAGGCGGTCGGCCCGGGCGTGCAGGTAGCGCTGCTGGGCCAGGTTGGTCGACCGGGCGGCCGCCGCCCGGTAGGCGTCCCGGGCGGCGGTACGGTCGCCGAGCAGTTCCAGCAGGTGCGCGCGGACGGCCGGCAGGCGGGCGTCCGCGCCGAGCCGGCCGTCGGCGGCCAGCGCGTCGACCAGCGCCAGTCCGGCCCCCGCGCCCTGACTCATCGCCACCGCCACCGCGTGGTTCAGCGCCACCACCGGGCTGTCGGAGACCTGCCGCAGAACCTCGTACAGCGCGGTGATCTGGGCCCAGTCGGTCGCCTCGGCGTTGGGCGCCTCGTCGTGCACCGCGGCGATCGCCGCCTGCAGCTGGTACGGCCCGACCCGGCCGCGGGGGAGCGCGGCGGTGACCAGGGCGACGCCCTCGGCGATCTGGTCGGTCTTCCACCGGCTGCGGTCCTGCTCGGCCATCGGCACCAGTTCGCCGTGCGGGCCGGTGCGGGCCGGTGCCCGGGCGTCGGTGAGCAGCATCAGCGCGAGCAGCCCGGTGACCTCGGGATCGTCCGGCAGCAGCCGGTGCAGCAGGCGGGTCAGCCGGATCGCCTCGGCGGCCAGGTCCGCGCGGAGCAGGGCCGGCCCGGCGGTGCTCGCGTACCCCTCGTTGAAGATCAGGTAGAGCACGTGCAGGACGGCGGCGAGGCGCGCGGCGCGCTCGGGTCCGGCGGGCATCGCGAACGGCAGGCCGCTGTCGCGGATGCGCTGCTTGCCGCGGGTGATCCGGCGGGTCATCGTGGCCTCCGGCACCAGGAACGCCCGCGCCACCTCGGCGGTGCTCAGCCCGCCGACGGCGCGCAGGGTGAGCGCGATCTGGGAGGCCGGTGACAGCGCCGGATGGCAGCACAGGAACAGCAGGGTGAGGGTGTCGTCGGTGTCGGCCGGCGGGCGGTCGGCGGCGGGGGCCAGCCGCTGCTCGGGCAGCACCCGGCGAGCCACCGTCTCCTCCCGCCGCCGCCGGGCCTGCTCGCCGCGCAGCAGGTCGGTCAGCCGGCGGGACGCCACGGTGATCAGCCAGCCGCGCGGGTTGTCCGGTACGCCGTCGCGCGGCCAGCCGGTGGCCGCCGCGATCAGCGCCTCCTGGGTGGCGTCCTCGGCGGTGTCGAAATGGCCGTACCGGCGCACGAGCGCGCCGAGGACCTGCGGCGCCAGCCGGCGCAACAGGTCCTCGACACGCTCCGCGGGCATCGCCGGTTCAACCGTCCAGGTCGGCGATGCCCTCGGCGACCGGCCGCACGTCCACGTACTCGCCGGGGGCGTCCGGGTTGACGAAACCGGCGGCGATCTCGGTGGCCCGGTCGAAGCTGTCGCACTCCACGATGGTGTAGCCGGCCAGCACCTCCTGCGTCTCCGGATACGGCCCGTCGGTCACCACCGGCAGCCCGCCGCTGACCTGGACCCGGCGAGCGTGCACCGGGGCGACCAGCCCGCGCGCGTCCACCAGTTCGCCGGATTCGGCCAGCGCCTGGTGGACCTTCTCCATGTGGGCGTGCATCGCGGCGACGTCCTCCGCCGACATGGGCGGCTTGTCGGCGGCGGGCCGGCCGGCCAGCACGTCGTAGTCGCGCTGGGAGCCGTACAGCAGGATCATGTACTTCATCTCGCATCCTCCTCGTCGGCGCCGGTGCGGCGCCCTCACCGGAGACGTCGGCGCCGCCCGCCGGTTCCGGACACCGGGGGTGGAGCCTACGTCCGGGGTACGGGTGCGCGGGCCGATTACCGTCGACGCATGACGATGTGGATGCTGTTCGGCGGGGTGGCGGTGCTGATCCTCGGGGCGTTCGCCTGGGTCGGCTGGCGGGACCGCCGGCGGCTCAGCGGGCCCGACGACACGCGCGCCGACCGGGACGCGCGGGCGGGCCAGCACGCCTACGAGGTGCAGCGGCACGCCTCCCCGGGGCAGGAGTGGTCGGCGCGCAACGACACGCACGGGCCGGGATGAACCCGCGGGGCGGTGACGCCGTAGATCACTGCGAGGGCATGACGGACGTGCCGTCGGGGTACTTCACGGGGCATCGCCGACGCCGGGAGGGGCACTGTGACGGCAGGTAGGCATCGGTGGTCGCGCGGGTCGCTGGCCGGGCTGGTGGTGGCGCTGGTGGCCACCGCCGGGTGCTTCGTCGGCGGGGTGTCCGAACCGGGCACGGAGGAGCCGGCGCCACGGCAGCCCGGTTCGTCGGCGTCGCCCGGGGCGGAGCAGACCCGGGCGGACGGCACCACCAGCGTCGCGGAGTTCCAGCAGGACGTCCGCGACGCGCAGAGCATCGCCGAACGGTACTGGGCCCAGCAGCTCCAGGCCTCGGGGCAGCAGTTCCGGCCGGTCCGGCAGATCATCCCGTACCAGCGCGGCGGCGAGGTGACCTGCGGTGGGCAGGAGATTCCGCGCAACAACGCTGTCTACTGCTCGGCCGGCGACTTCATCGCCTACGACGTGCGCTGGTCGGTGGGGGCGTTCCGCCAGGTCGGCGACGCGTTCGTGTTCTACCTGCTCGGCCACGAGTACGCGCACGCCATCCAGGTCCGCCTCGGCATCCGCTACAGCTTCACCATCCAGCAGGAGCTGCAGGCGGACTGCATGGCCGGGGCGTACCTGGGGGACTCGGTGCGCGCCGGGGTGCTGACCCTCGACGAGGGCGACCTGGACGAGTTCCGCGACGGGTTGCTCGCGGTCGGCGACGACCCCGACCAGCCCTGGTTCGCGGAGGGTTCGCACGGCACCGCCGAACAGCGCACCGAGTCCTTCTTCCGCGGCTACGAGCGGTCCCTGACGGCCTGCAACCTGGGCTGAGCGGTCCCGGTCAGCCCTCGTCCCACCACTGGCTCATCCGCACCGACGCGCCGCCGCCGTTGTCGCCCAGGTTCGGGTCGTTGAAGGAGAAGGTCACCCGGGGGTTCGGGCCGGCGCTGTAATAGAGGATGCAGCCGCTGTCCGTGCCGACCGGGAACCACTGCCCGGGGCCGTAGAAGAGGCCCGTCTTGAACACCAGCACGGACCCATCGGAGACCTTGGCGATCAGCGCGTACCGGAGGGCGTCCGGCGCCGGCCACCCGCTGCCGCCCGGGGGCCACTCGCCGGCGATGGACTTCTGGGTGCCCCAGTGGTCGATGCGGATCTTGCCCTGCGCGGACACCCGGAGCACGTCCCGGTCCCGGATGCCCACCGGAGTCGGCCACACGGTCTGCCGGTTGCCCGGCGCGGACCAGGGCTGGTCGTCGATGTTCTGCGGCGGGGCCAGGTCGTAGCAGCGGTCCAGCGGCAGGTTCGCCGCCGCGGCCGGGGTCGCCGGCCAGAGCGCGGCGGTGGCCGCGAGGACGACCACTGTGCACCGGGAGAGCAGGGATCGGACGCGCATCGGCGACCTCCTCAGGCGACGGGCCGCCGCGGCGGCGGCCGGCTGCGCCCAGTCTGCGACCGGCCCGCAAGCCCGCCGGCCGGTCGCGATCGGAGCCTGGTCGCGGGGGCTGGCCGTCAGACAGGTCACCCGGACGGCACCTCGACCCGGCAGCCGTACGGGAAGTTGAGAGGATCGCGGGGTGACCGCTGATCCGCTGCCCAGCCGCCATCCCGCCGCCGTGCTCTTCGACATGGACGGCACCCTGGTCGACAGCGAGAAGCTGTGGGACGTCGCGCTGCACGAACTGGCGGCCGAGTACGGCGGCACGCTCTCCGACGCGGCCCGCAAGGCGATGGTCGGCACCAGCATGGCCGCGTCGATGCGGCTGCTGCACGACGACCTGGGCCAGCCGGAGCGCGACCCGCAGGTCAGCGCGGCGTGGATCGACGCCCGGATCCTGGAGCTGTTCCGCACCGGCCTGCGCTGGCGTCCCGGCGCGCTGACCCTGTTGCGGGCGGTCCGGGCGGCGGGCATCCCCACCGCCCTGGTCACCTCCAGCGGCCGGCCGCTGGTCGAGGTGGCGCTGGACACCCTGGGCCGGGACAGCTTCGACGCGGTGGTCTGCGGCGACGAGGTGGACGCCACCAAGCCGCACCCGGAGCCGTACCTGGCCGCCGCCCGGCTGCTCGACGTGCCGATCGCCCGCTGCGTGGCGATCGAGGACTCGCCGACCGGGGTGGCCAGCGCGCTCGCCGCCGGGGCGGCGGTGCTCGCCGTACCCGCCGAGGTGCCGATCGCCGCGACGGCCGGCGTACACCAGGTGGAGAGCCTGACCGGCGCGGACCTGGAGCTGCTGGCCGCCCTGCTGGGCGAACCGCCGACCGGATGACGCGATGGAGGGGCCCGCCGGTCGGCGGGCCCCTCCTGCTGCGACGGCGACCTCAGTCGTGGGCGATGGCGCCCAGCACGTTGATCCGGGCGGCCCGGACCGCCGGCAGCACCGCGGCGATCACGCCGACGATCGCGGCCAGGCCGAGCATGACGCCCATCTGGTCCCAGGGCAGCACCAGGTCGGTGATCCCCTCGTCCTTCAACGCCTCGACCACCGCGGCGCCGAGCCCGCTGCCGACCGCCACGCCGAGCAGCGCGCCGAACACCGAGATCACCACCGCCTCGACGGTGATCATGCGCATGGTCTGCGCCCGGCGCAGCCCGATCGCCCGCAGCAGGCCCAGCTCGCGGGTCCGCTCCAGCACCGACAGCGCCAGCGTGTTGATGATGCCGAGCACGGCGATCACGATGGCCAGGGCGAGCAGGATCTGGATCATCGTGAGCAGCCCGTCCAACTGGCCGGCCTGCTGCTCGATGAAGGCGTCCCGGTCGGCCACCGACACCTCGGGAGAGTCGGCCAGCAACGCCTCGACCTGCGGCTGCACCGAGGCCACCGAGGTACCCGGGGCCAGCTGGATGAAGCCCTGGATCGGCTGCGGGATGCTGAAGTCACGGGCCGCCGCCGGCGGCAGCACCACCGGGTTGGTCAGCTGCGAGCTGGCGTAGATGCCGCTGACCGTGTAGGTGCGGGCCTCGCCCCGGGCCAGCTGCACCGGCACCTGGGAGCCGACGGAGAGCCCGCGCGACTTCGCGGTGTCCGAGCTGACCAGCATCTGGTCCGGCGCGAGCCGGTCGATGTCACCGGCGGTCGGGGTGGCCCCGAAGATCTGCCGAAGCGAGGCCACCTCGCTGCTCGCCGCCACCCAGGTCCGCTCGCCGCCGACCAGCGCCATGTCGCCGTACTCGCCGTCGACCAGGCGGACGCCGGGGATCGCCGCGGCCTTCTCCAGCACCGCCGGGTCGAAGCTCGGCGGCCGCGGGCCGCTCTGCACGCCGGCGATCACCAGCTCGGCCTTGATGGTGTCCTGGGCCAGGCCGCTGATGCTGCTCTTCGCCGAGTCCAGGATCACCGTCACCCCGGTGACCAGCGCGATGCCGACCATCAGCGCGGCGGCGGTGATGGCGGTACGCCGCGGGTTGCGGCCGGAGTTGAGCCGGCCCAGCTTGCCCGGCACCGACCAGGCGAAGATCGCCCCGAGCAGGCTCACCACCGGCCGGCTGATCAGCGGGGTCAGCAGCGCCACGCCGATGAAGGCGAACAGCACGCCGCCGAGGATGGTGACCAGGGTGTTGTCGCCGGCGTTGCCGGTGAGGCCCAGGGCCAGCAGCGCGGCGCCGATCGCGGTGACCACCCCACCGGCGATGGTGATCTTGGTCAGCGGCCGGTCCGGGGTGGCCACGTCCTGCATCGCCGCGATCGGCGGGATCCGGGACGCCCGCAGCGCCGGCAGCAGCGCCGCCACCACGGTGATGATCAGGCCGACGGCGAACGCGCCGATCACTGCCGACGCCGGCACGCCGAGCCCGGCCAGGGTGAGCCCGCCGGCGAAGGTGCTGAACAGGTACGCCAGCAGCGCGCCGATGCCGATGCCGGCGCCCAGGCCGAGCACCGAGGCGATCAGGCCGACCGCGATGGCCTCCAGCACCACCGAGCCGATGATCTGCTTGCCGCTGGCGCCGATGGCCCGCATCAGCGCCAGCTCGCGGGTGCGCTGGGCCACGATGATCGAGAAGGTGTTCAGGATCAGGAAGGTGCCCACCAGCAGCGCCACCGCGGCGAAGCCGAGCAGGATCCGGTTGAAGAAGGTCAGCGCCTCCTTCAGCCCGGCCGCCGCGTCGGCGGAGAGCTGCTCGCCCGTCTTGACCTCGTAGCCGCCGCCCACCGCGGCGGCCACCGCGTCGCGCAGCGACTCGTCGGACACCCCGTCGGCGGCCTTGATCGACACGCTGTTGTAGGTGTCCGGCGCGCCGAGCATCAGCTTCTGCGCGGTCGGCGTGGTGAACATGATCTCGTTGGCGCCGCCGATCGAGTCCCGGTCACCGCTGTAACCGAAGACGCCGACAATGGTGAACTCCCGCTTCGGCTCCAGCGTCAGCACGCCGACCCGGTCGCCGACCTTCACCTTCCCGGCCGTCGCGAGCGCCTTGTTGATCACGATCTCGTCGTCGGCCTGCGGCCCGCGCCCCTCGCGCAGCTGCACCAGATCGCTCTCGCCGGTCCAGTTCTCACCCAGCTGCGGCGGGCCGAAGGAGGTGACCACCTTGCCGTTGCTGCCGATCATCCGGGCCCCGTCGGCGGCGACCACCCCGGTGGCCTCGGCCACCCCGGGAACCGCCTTCACCGTGTCGAGGGTCGCCGCCGGGAACGGCGGGCTGACCTGCTCGCCCTCGGTCTCGCCGAGCGCGACCTTCGGCTTCGCGGCGACGTTGACGTCGATCCCCTCGTACGCGTCGGCGAAGATCGCGTCGAAGGAGCGGCCGAGGGTGTCAGTGAGCACGAAGGCGCCGGAGACGAACATGACCCCGAGCACCACCGCCAGGCCGGACAGGATGAGCCGGACCTTGCGGGCCAGCAGGCTCTTCAGTGTCGCCCGGAACATCAGTTGCCCACCTCGGCGGCGTGCGTGTCCAGCTTCTTCATGGTGTCCAGCACCGTCTCGGCGGTCGGCTCGATCAGCTCGGAGACGATCTGCCCGTCGGCGAGGAAGACCACCCGGTCGGCGTACGCGGCGGCGGTCGGGTCGTGGGTGACCATGACGATGGTCTGCCCGTGCTCGCGTACCGAGTTGCGCAGGAAGTTGAGCACCTCGGCGCCGGCCCGGGAGTCCAGGTTGCCGGTCGGCTCGTCGGCGAAGATCACCTCGGGGCGGGAGACCAGCGCCCGGGCGCAGGCCACCCGCTGCTGCTGGCCGCCGGAGAGCTGGGCCGGGCGGTGGTCCAGCCGGTCCCGCAGCCCGACCGTGGCGATCACGGTGTCGTACCAGGCCGGGTCGGGTTTGCGGCCGGCGATCGACAGCGGCAGCAGGATGTTCTCCTTGGCCGTCAGCGTCGGCAGCAGGTTGAACTGCTGGAAGATGAAGCCCACCTTGTCCCGGCGCAGCTTCGTCAGGCCCGAGTCGCCGAGGCCGGTGACCGTGGTGTCGCCGATCGACACGGTGCCCCGGGTGACCGAGTCCAGCCCGGCCAGGCAGTGCATCAGCGTCGACTTGCCCGACCCGGACGGGCCCATGATCGCCGTGAACCGGCCCTGCTCGAACTCCGCGGTCACCCCCCGCAGCGCGACGACCTGCGCCTCGCCGCTGCCGTACACCTTCCACACGTCGTTCGCCCGGGCCGCGGCCTGCGCCTGCCGGCCTACCGTCGCGGTCACGTCATGCACCTCTTCCGTCTGAATTTGATCCGCGCCGCCCCCGCTGGTCCGGCGCGGCAGTCCCCATCATCTGTGCTCCGCGGCGGCGATCCGTCCGACTCCGGGTGGAAGCGGTGCGGATTTCGCGCTGCGGGTGCCCCCCATCGCCGGCTCAGGGTTGCCCCTGAGGCGGCCACCGGGCCAGCGGGTTTCCGCCGGCCGGGACCGATCCTGCACACTGACGCCGCGTCAGGGTCAACCGCGCCGCGCCGTCTTGCGTCACGGTAGGTGACCACGACAACCGGGGCCGTCGCCCCGCCGGCGGCTCTTCGGGTACGCCCCGGGCGGTAGCCCGGTGGCCGCGCGCTACGTCCGGGGGCGGACCAGTCCCGACTCGTACGCCAGCACCACCGCCTGCACCCGGTCGCGCAGCCCCAGCTTGGTCAGCATGTGCCCGACGTGGGTCTTGATGGTGGTCTCGCTCACCGACAGCGCCCGGGCGATCTCGGCGTTGGACAGGCCCCGGGCGACGTGCACCAGCACCTCGCGCTCCCGCTCGGTGAGCGCGTCGAGCGCCCGGGGCGGAGTGGCCGCCGGGTCCGGCAGCACGTCGGCGAAGCGGTCCAGCAGCCGCTTGAGGATCCGGGGGGCGACCACCGCGTCCCCGCCGGCCACCGTCCGGATCGCCGCCACCAGGTCGTCGGCCGGCACGTCCTTGGCCAGGAAGCCGCTCGCCCCGGCCCGCAGCGCCCCGACCACGTACTCGTCGAGGTCGAAGGTGGTCAGGATCAGCACCCGCACCGGCAGCCGGGCGTCGACGATGGCCCGGGTGGCGGCCACCCCGTCCATCCGGGGCATCCGGATGTCCATCAGCACCACGTCGGGCAGCAGCCGCCGGGACAGCTCCACCGCCTCCACGCCGTCGCCGGCCTCGGCGACGATGTCCAGGTCCTCCTCGGCGCCGAGCACCATCCGGAACCCGGTACGCAGCAGCGGCTGGTCGTCGGCGAGCAGGATCCGCACCGGCCGCGCCGGCGCCGTCGGATCGGTCATCGTTCTCCCTGTCCTGCTGTCCCGTTGTCCTGTGCCGCTGTACCGCTGTGCCGCTGTCCCCGCCCTGCCGGGCGGTCCCGTCGCCGCGGCCCGCCGGCGCGGGCCGTCGTCGCTGTCGGGGCGCGCCGTCAGGCCGGGCGGACGACCGCCGGCTCCACCGGAATCCTCGCGTACACCCGGAAGCCCCCGCCGGGGCGCGCCCCGATGCGCAGGACCCCACCGTAGAGGCCGACCCGCTCGCGCATCCCTACCAGTCCGTGCCCGATCCGGTCGGCCTCGGGCAGCGGCCCGCGCCCGGTGTCGGTCACCTCCACCTCGACCGCGTCGACGCCGAAATCCAACCGCACCTGCGCGGTCGCCGTCCCGGCGTGCTTGAGCGCGTTGGTCAGCGCCTCCTGGGCGATCCGGTACACGGTCAACGCCACCCCCTGCTCCATCCCGCCGGGGGTGCCCTCGACCCGCAGGGTGACCGGCAGGCCCGCCTCGCGCACCTGGTCGACGAGCGCCTCGATGCCGGCCAGCCCCGGCTGCGGAGCCAGCTCGGCGGCCGGCTCGGCGTCGGTACGCAGCACGTCCAGCAACCGGCGCAGCTCCCGTAGCGTGGCCCGGCCGGTCTCCTCGATGGTGGCGACCGCCTCGTCGGCCGCGTCCGGGTCACGCCGCAGGACTCGGCGCGCCCCGGTGGCGAGCACCCCCATCACGCTGACGTGGTGGGCCACCACGTCGTGCAGTTCCCGGGCGATGCGCCGGCGCTCGTCGGCGACCGCCTGCTCGGCCAGCGCCCGCTGGTTCTCCTCGGCCACCCGGGCGCGCTCCCGCAACGCCTCCGTCGAGGTACGGCGGGCGTGCACGGTACGCCCCACCGAGAACGCCACCGCCCCGACCAGCAGGTTGTTCAGCACCAGGTAGGCGGGGCCGATCTCCAGCACGCCGGCCGGCGGCGCCAGCATGTTCACCAGCGCCACCGGCAGCCACAGCACGACCGCGGCGGCCAGCGCCTGCCGGACCGGCCGGCGGGCGGCGATGGTGTAGGTGAGCACGATGAAGGTCAACCCCTGGGTGCCCGGCGCGAAGTCCAGCAGCGCGGGCAGCGCCAGGCTCGCCACCGCCAGGCCCACCGCCGGCCAGGGCGCCACCCGCCGCAGGGCCGCCGGGGCGGCGCACAGCGCGCTCCAGCCCAGCGCCGCCGGCAGCGGCCGGGGCCACAGCTCGCGCGGGGTGAGCAGGGTGAAGACCGCCTCCGCCACGATCAGGCCGACGGCGAGCAACGCGTCGGCGGCCAGCGGGTGCCGGCGCGTCCACTCTCTCGGGCCCGAGGTCATACCGCGACGCTAGCCGCCGCGCCGCCGAGGAAAGATCGTCGCCGGCGGTGAGGCGGCCTCCTCCCTGAGGAGGAGACGACCTCGACCGCCCTCAGGGGCAGCTGCGCGGCGCGGTCGGGTGGCGCAGGTTATTCGTCGGCGCCGGGCGGCGCCGGCCGGGAGCGGGCGTCGCGCAGCGGATCCGCCGCCGGCTCCGGAGTGGGAAAGGGCGGCGGAGTGCCGCCGAAGCTCGGGCAGAGCGCCTGGTGGCTGCACCAGTCGCAGAGCCGGCTCGGCCGGGGGCGGAAATCCTGCTGGGCGGTGGCCTGCTCGATCGCCCGCCACAGCGCCACCACCGTGCGCTCGAAGCGGAGCAGCTCGTCGGCGTCCGGCGCGTAGTCGCAGACCTCCGCGTCCTTGAGGTAGAGCAGCCGGAGCACCCGGGGGACCACACCGCGGGTGCGCCACAGCACCAGCGCGTAGAACTTCAGCTGGAACAGCGCGCGGGCCTCGAACGCCTCCCGCGGCGCGCCGCCGGTCTTGTAGTCGACCACCCGCAGCGCGCCGTCCGGCGCGACGTCGAGCCGGTCGAGGTAGCCCCGGATGAGCAGCTCGTCGTCGACCACCGCGGAGATCAGGCTCTCCCGCTCGGCCGGCTCCAGCCGGCGCGGATCCTCCACCGCGAAGTAGCCCTCCAGCAGCGCCGCGGCCGAGCGGAGGAACTCGGCCACGGCCGGGTCGTCGCCCTCGGCGAACAGCCCGGCCAGCTCCGGCTGCTCGGTGACCAGCCGGTCCCACTGGGGGGCGACCAGGTCACCGGCGGCGTCCGGGGTGCGGCCGCCGGCCGGCAGGTCGAACAGCCGCTCCAGCACCGCGTGCACCAGCGTGCCCCGGGCCTGCTCGACGGTGGGCCGCTCGGGCAGCCGGTCGATGCTGCGGAACCGGTAGAGCAGCGGGCAGGTCTTGAAATCCGCCGCCCGCGACGGCGACAGCGAGGCCCGTACCGTCGCCGGCACCTCCGCCGGGGCCGCGGGCTGCTGGGTGATCACCGGTTCCGCCGTCATGCCCGGAAGGTTAGGGCACCGGTGTGACACCGCCACGGCCCGCCGCGCCGCGCGCCGCGACGGGCCCGGTCCGTAGCATCGACCCGGTGGAGGAGCAGAAGGGGCGACCGCGACCCCGGCCCGGTGGGCGCACCACGCTGACCGTGGGGCGGGTGTTCGGGGTGCCGCTGCACCTCAACGGCTCGATGCTGCTGCTGGCGGCCCTGGTGACCGTGATCTACGCCGAGTTCGCCCGCCACCAGCTGAACCTGCCGCAGATCAGCGGCTACCTGATCGGCCTCGGGTTCGTCGTCTCGCTGCTCGGCTCGGTGCTGCTGCACGAGCTGGGGCACGCGCTGACCGCCCGCCGGTACGGCATCGGTGTGCGCGGCATCACCCTGGAGCTGCTCGGCGGGTACACCGAGATGGACCGGGACGCGCCCACCCCGCGGGTCGACCTGCTGGTGTCGCTGGCCGGACCGGCGGTCTCCGCGGTGCTCGGCGCGGTCGCGGTCGCGGTGACCCTCGCCCTGCCCGACCGGACGGTGGCCAACCAGCTCGCCTTCCAGCTCGCGGTGAGCAACGTGATCGTCGCGCTGTTCAACATCCTGCCCGGGCTGCCGCTGGACGGCGGGCGGGCGCTGCGCGCCGCGGTCTGGGCGCTCACCCGGGACCGGCACCGGGGCACCGAGGTCGCCGGCTGGGTCGGGCGGATCGTCGCCGTCGGCACCGCGCTGCTGGTCGCCGCGCTCACCGCCGCCCGGCTGCTGGCGCCGCTGGCGCTGCCGCTGATGCTGCTGGTCGCATTCACCCTGTGGCGGGGCGCCGGCCAGTCGATCCGGGTGGCCCGGGTCAGCCGCCGGTTCCCGCTGATCGACCTGTCCCGGCTGGCCCGGCCGGTGCTGACCGTGCCCACCGGCACCCCGCTGGCCGAGGCGCAGCGGCGGCGGGCCGCCGGCGCCGCGCCGGGCGCCGCCCTGCTGGTCGCCGACTCGGCCGGCCGGCCGGTGAGCCTGGTCGACCCGGCCGTCGCGGAGACGGTGCCGGTGGAGCGTCGCCCCTGGCTGGCGGTCGACGCGGTGGCCCGGTCGCTGGCCGACCTGCCGGCCCTGCCGGTCGGGCTCGACGGGGAGCGGGTGATGGAGGCCGTGCAGGCCCACCCGGACGCGCAGTACGTGGTGACCGCAGGCGAAGATGTCGTGGGCATCCTGCACATCGCGGATCTGGCTCAGCTCCTCGAACCTCAACGGAAGATGAACACGTGACCGCAACTCCCTCCGCCGCCCAGGCCGACCCGGGTGCTCCGGCGCCCGCCGACACCCCGGCGCTGCCCCCCGTGCACCGCGGGCCGTTCCGGCCCGGCGACCGGGTGCAGCTGACCGACCCGAAGGGGCGGATGCACACGGTCACCCTGGAACCGGGCAAGGCGTTCCACACCCACCGGGGCATCCTGGAGCACGACGCGCTGATCGGGCTGCCCGACGGCAGCGTGGTCACCACCTCCGGCGGCGGCACCGCGTTCCTGGCGCTGCGGCCGCTGCTGTCGGACTACGTGCTGTCCATGCCACGCGGCGCGCAGGTGATCTACCCGAAGGACTCCGCCCAGATCGTCGCCATGGGCGACATCTTCCCCGGCGCCAAGGTGCTGGAGGCCGGCGCCGGCTCCGGCGCGCTGAGCTGCTCGCTGCTGCGCGCCGTGGGCACCGAGGGGGAGCTGCACTCCTACGAGCTGCGCGACGACTTCGCCCAGATCGCCCGGCGCAACGTGGAGGCGTTCTTCAACGGGCCGCACCCGGCCTGGCACCTGCACGTGGGCGACGTGGCCGAGTGCGCCGAGACCGGCTTCGACCGGATCATCCTGGACATGCTCACCCCGTGGGAGACCCTCGACATGGTCGAGCGGGCGCTGCTGCCGGGCGGGGTGTTCATCGGCTACGTGGCCACCACCCCGCAGCTGTCCGAGCTGGTGGAGGCGCTGCGCGAGCGCGGCGGCTGGACCGAGCCGCGGGCCTGGGAGTCGCTGGTGCGCGACTGGCACGCCGAGGGGCTCGCCGTCCGGCCGGACCACCGCATGATCGCGCACACCGCCTTCCTGGTGTCCGCGCGTAAGCTCGCCCCCGGCGTGACCGCGCCGCCGCGGCGGCGCAAGCCCAGCAAGGGCACCGAGGCGTACGCGCAGCGCCGGCAGGCACTGCGCGAGGCCGAGGCGGCCCGGCAGACGGCGGCCGCCCGAGCCGCCGGGGCGCAGCCCGACTCGACGGAGGAGATGGACAGGCCGTGACGGCGGAATGGGGCGGCTGGGAGTGAACGGGTGGATCCCGCCGGTCGGTGCGGGCCGGTGGTGCGACCCTCGGACGGTGGCATGAGCGAGCGGATCGGCGGGCTCGGCGCGGTGGTGTCCCGTGCCGGCGCGTGGCGGGGCGGAGTGCCGGCATGAGCCGGCCCGGCTTCGGTGGCGGCGACCTGCCGGCGGTGTTCCCGGACTGGTCGCCCTACCAGGATCTCGAGTCGGCGGCCCGGGCCTACCTGCGGGACCCGGACGTGGCGCTGGAGGCGCTCGGCGGGGTGCTGCGCGGGGCGTCGGTGCTCGGCTTCACCCTGGAACGCTTCGTCAACGAGGTGAACGGGGTGTGGCAGGAGGTCGTGGTCTGCGACGGCAGCCGGCTCGTCCTCTGGCACGGCGAGGACGTCCCGCCGGGGGAGGGGCCGCCCGGGTCGATGACCTCCTCGCTGCGGGTGGTGCCGGTCTCCTCGGTCACCGAGGTGGGCTGCCGGCGCCGGCTCACCCGGGGCGACAACGGCGAGATCCGGGTCGACAGCATCGACGTCTACCTGCTGCTGACCTCGCTCGACGAGGCCCCGCCGAGCGAGGAGATGGCGGGCGCGCCGCGGCACGACGCGCTGCGCTTCGGCAAGACCCTCGACGACGGCGGCGCCGGGCAGATCGCCCGGCTGGAGGAGTTCGCCCGGCTGGTCGCCTCGGTGGTCGGGCGTCCGCTGCTCTGAGCCGGCGGCGGGACGCCGGCCGCCGCCGGACACTGGCCGGGCAGCGGTCAGCCGTCGGAAGGCCGATCGTGGTGTGGTGGCGGGTGGTCGCCGGCCGGCGGCGCGGCGGGGTCAGTCGTCGGCGTCGGGGCCGGCGACCTCGACGCCGTCGCTGTCGCGCACCACGTGGATGCACTCGCCCGGGCACTCGCGCGCCGAGTCGATCACCTCGAGGCGCAGGTGGGCGGGGACGTCGACCCGGTCGCCCGGGGCCTGCCGCAGCTCGCCGTCGGGGCCCTTGACGTACGCCAGGCCGTCGACGTCGAACTCGAAGACCTCCGGCGCGTACTGCACGCACAGCCCGTCGCCGGTGCAGAGGTCCTGGTCCACCCAGACCGTCAGCTGGTCGGTCGCGACCTCGGCCACGGGTGCACCCCCCATGTTCTCCCGTCCCACGCCCCGACGGTACCCGAACGCCCGTACGGCCCCACCGGCCCACCCTTGGCGATCAAGGTTCGGTGACGAGGGCGTTGCGCGGGACCGAATCGGCCTCATAGCGGCTAGTGTTAGGGCAGAACGTTCAAGCCCCCCGGGGAGGTGGGACGTGGCACGCAGCGACGACGCGGACTCGCGCGCCGCACGGTGGGAGAAGGAGGCCCACGATCTCTCCACGCAGGTCGCGTTCCTGCAAGAGGAACTCGCTCTGGTGCGGCGCAAGTTGACCGAAAGCCCCCGACACGTCCGGCAGCTCGAAGAGCGGCTGGCGGCCACCCAGGCACAGTTGGCGCGGCTGACCGAGAACAACGACCGGCTCGTGAGCACTCTCAAGGAGGCTCGCGCGCAGATCGTGACGCTCAAGGAGGAGATCGACCGCCTCGCGCAACCGCCGAGTGGCTACGGCGTCTTCCTGGCGCGGCACGACGACGGCACGGTGGACGTCTTCACCGGCGGCCGCAAGCTCCGGGTGGCCGTCTCGCCCTCGCTCGACGTGGCCGAGCTGCGGCGCGGCCAGGAGGTGCTGCTCAACGACGCGCTCAACATCGTCGACGCGTTCGGCTTCGAGCGGGTCGGCGAGGTGGTGATGCTCAAGGAGGTCCTCGAGAGCCCCGGCGGCGCTCCGGGCGACCGGGCGCTGGTGGTCTCGCACTCCGACGAGGAACGGATCGTCCACCTGGCCGACTCCCTGATCGGTTCGCCGATCCGGGCCGGCGACTCGCTCATGATCGAACCGCGGTCGGCGTACGCGTACGAGCGGATCCCCAAGAGCGAGGTCGAGGAACTGGTGCTGGAGGAGGTGCCGGACGTCGACTACACCGACATCGGCGGCCTCCACGCGCAGATCGAGCAGATCCGCGACGCGGTGGAACTGCCCTTCCTGCACGCCGACCTGTTCCGCGAGCACCAGCTCCGCCCGCCGAAGGGGATACTGCTCTACGGCCCACCCGGCTGCGGCAAGACGCTGATCGCCAAGGCGGTGGCCAACTCGCTGGCCAAGAAGATCGCCGAACGCCGGGGCGAGGAGAAGCACACCAGCTACTTCCTCAACATCAAGGGCCCGGAGCTGCTCAACAAGTACGTCGGCGAGACCGAGCGGCACATCCGGCTGATCTTCCAGCGGGCCCGGGAGAAGGCCGGCGAGGGCACCCCGGTGATCGTGTTCTTCGACGAGATGGACTCGGTCTTCCGCACCCGCGGCTCGGGCGTCTCCTCGGACGTGGAGAACACCATCGTCCCGCAGCTGCTCAGCGAGATCGACGGCGTCGAGGGCCTGGAGAACGTCATCGTCATCGGCGCCTCCAACCGGGAAGACATGATCGACCCGGCGATCCTGCGGCCCGGCCGGCTCGACGTGAAGATCAAGATCGAGCGGCCGGACGCCGAGGCGGCCAAGGACATCTTCTCCAAGTACATCCTCTCCGGGCTGCCGCTGCACCCGGACGACCTGGCCGAGCACGGCGGCGACCCCCAGGCCACCGTCGCGGCCATGATCGACGCGGTCGTGCTGCGGATGTACTCGGAGACCGAGGAGAACCGCTTCCTCGAGGTCACCTACGCCAACGGCGACAAGGAAGTCCTCTACTTCAAGGACTTCAACTCCGGCGCGATGATCCAGAACATCGTCGACCGGGGCAAGAAGATGGCCATCAAGGAGTTCCTCACCTCCGGCCGCAAGGGGCTGCGCCTGCAGCACCTGCTCGACGCCTGCGTCGACGAGTTCCGCGAGAACGAGGACCTGCCCAACACCACCAACCCGGACGACTGGGCCCGCATCTCCGGCAAGAAGGGGGAGCGGATCGTCTACATCCGTACCCTCGTCTCCGGCGGCAAGGGCGCCGAGGCCGGCCGGTCCATCGAGACCGCCAGCAACACCGGCCAGTACCTGTAACACCCGAGTCGACGGGCCCGCGGCACGCCGCGGGCCCGTCGCCGTACCACCGGATGTCCACCCGGCCGGCGCGCGTCCGCCGGGCGGGATGCCGGGCCCGTCGGTAAGCTTCCGGGCACCGCTTCGCCGACCCGCCGAGGAACCGCGTGCCGTCCGAGCTCACCGTCGTCGACCCGCCGGCCACCCCGGCGGCCGAGCCGACCCACCCGGCGACCCGCCGCCGACGCACCGCCGCGCTGGTGGCCGCGGCGCTGCTGGCGGCCTGGCTGGCCCCCGTCGTGGCGTACGCGACGCACCGCACGTGGCTGCTGCCACCGCTGCTCCTGCTCGGCACCGCGAGCCTGCTGCGCGGCGGCCGCACCCTGCTCGACCGGCTGCTGCTGGCCACCATGCTGCTGCTCGGCGCGACCACCGCGGCGGGCCTGCTCTTCGCGGTCTGGCCCTGGGGGCTGCATCCGGTACCGGTCAACGGCACCGCCCTCACCGTGCTCGTGCTCGCCGCCGTGGCCACCGGCCGCCGCCCCCGGCTGCCCCGGCCGGGCTGGGTCGACCTGTTCCCGGTCCTCGGCACCGCCGCACTCGTCGGCTACCTCGCCCAACCGCTGCTGCGCGCCGGCGACCTCGCCACCCGGTTGACCCTGCTCGGCCGCGGCGAGGACAACTACCGCCACCTCGCCCTCTTCGACGTCGTCGGCCGCGCCGGCGGCTACGTCTTCGTCGACCCGGCCGCCGCCCGGGAACAGATCGTCTCCGCCCTCGTCCACTACCCGCAGGGCTGGCACCTGACCACCGCCCTGCTCGACGGCCACCTCACCCCGATCGGCGCCGCCGCCCGCGGCGCCGGCGCCGTCGAGCCCTACCTGTGGTGGACCGTCGCCGGCTTCGGCCTGCTCACTCTCACCCTGCTCTGGGTCGCCCAGCGGATCCCCGGCCCGCTGCACCCCCTGCACCGCACGGTGCTCACCGTCGTCGTCGGCGCCCTGATCCTCGGCACCCAACTGCCGCGGCTGCTCATCGCCGGCTACCCCACCGAGGTGCTCGGCCTGACCCTCGCCGTCGCCCTGGCCGGCCTCGTCATCCGGCCGCTGGCCGGCACCCGGGAACAACTCGTCCTGCTGGGCGCCCTGCTGACCGGCATCGGCTTCAGCTACTACCTCTTCCTGCCCGCCGCCGCCGTGCTGGCGCTGTGCTGGTTCGCCGGCCACTGGCGGGAGGCGCTGCGCGCCTGGCCCACCCTGCTCGCCGTCGCCCTCGCCACCGTCCCCCTCGCCGCCACCACGCCCCTGCTGGGCCTGCTCCGCGCCGACCACGCCGAGGCGCTCGCCGCCCCGATCGGCCGGGACGTCACCCAGACCTGGCGCGCCCTGCTCTGGCTCGGCGGGCTGGTCGTGCTCGCCCTGGTCGTCCAGGTCCGCCGCAGCGACCGCGCCTGGCGCCGCACCCTGCTGGTCATGCTCGTCGGCGCCGGCTTCGCCCTCGCCATCGCGCAGGCCAGCATCAACGCCGGCGGGCAGCCCGCGTACTACTTCAACAAGGCCGGCCACCTGGCCACCGCGCTGTTCATCGTCGGCACCGCCGGCCTGGTCCGGCTGCTGCCCACCCCGCGCCGCGACCGCGGGCTGCCCCGACGGGTCGGCACCACCGCGGCGGCGGCCGTCACCGGCGTCGCGCTCGCCGCCACCGCCGTCACCTACTGCGGTGTAACCGGCTGGCACCGCGGCATCCTGGTCACCGACGAGTGGACCTGGGCGCAGCGCTGGGTGCACCAGCACCTCGAACAGCCCGTCCGCGCCGCGGTGGTGTGCGCGGAGGTCGACCGGGCCTACCCGCCGGTGCCCTGGGCCACCACCTTCATCCTCGACCGCGGTCCCTACCGCTCCTACCTGGAGGGGCTCTGCCTCTCCGCCCTGCAGGGCACCACCGCGCAGAGCGAGCCCGGCGTCTACGGCATGGTCTTCCTCGAACCCGACCGCACCCGGGAGATGCTGCGCCGCACGCCCGGACCGGTCCGGTTCGTGGTCACCGACCCGGGCGCCCGGCGGCGGGTGGAGAAACTGCTCATCGCCGAACCGGAACTGCACCGCCGGGTCACCGTCGAGGTCATGCTGATCCCCGAGCCGTACCGCTGAGCCGCCGCGCGGCCGGCGACACCGCGACCGGCTGCACCGCCACGCCCCCATCCGCGGTGGCGCCGACTACGCTCGACTCGACGGGGGACCGGTCGGGCGAGCGAAGCGGGTAGGTCGATGAGCGTAAGACGGATCATGGGCACCGAGGTCGAGTACGGCATCTCCGTACCGGGCCAGGCGGGGGCCAACCCGATGGTCACCTCGTCCCAGGTGGTCAACGCCTACGGGGCGCGCCCGGAACTCAACCGCGGTGGCCGGGCCCGCTGGGACTACGAGGAGGAGTCGCCGCTGCGCGACGCCCGCGGCTTCACCTACTCCGGGGCCGCCTACGACCCCGCCGAGGCGCTGGCCGACGAGGACCTCGGCCTGGCCAACGTGATACTCACCAACGGCGCCCGGCTGTACGTCGACCACGCGCACCCGGAGTACTCCACTCCCGAGGTGACCAACCCGCTGGACCTGGTCCGCTGGGACAAGGCCGGCGAGCGGGTGATGGCCGAGGCGGCCCGGCGCGCCGCCACCATCCCCGGCACCCAGCCGATCCACCTCTACAAGAACAACACCGACAACAAAGGCGCCAGCTACGGTGCGCACGAGAACTACCTGATGCGCCGGCAGACGCCGTTCGCCGACATCGTCGCGTACCTGACGCCGTTCTTCGTCACCCGGCAGATCGTCTGCGGCGCCGGCCGGGTCGGCATCGGCCAGGACGGCGGGCAGAGCGGCTTCCAGATCTCCCAGCGGGCCGACTTCTTCGAGGTCGAGGTCGGGCTGGAGACCACCCTCAAGCGGCCGATCATCAACACCCGGGACGAGCCGCACGCCGACGCCGACAAGTACCGCCGGCTGCACGTCATCATCGGCGACGCGAACCTGTCGGAGATCTCGACGTACCTCAAGGTCGGCACCACCGCGCTGATCCTCACCATGATCGAGGAGAAGGCGCTCGGCGCGGACCTGGGCATCGCCGACCCGGTCAGCGAGCTGCGCGCGGTCAGCCACGACCCGTCCCTGTCCCACCTGATGCGGCTGCGCGACGGGCGCCGGCTGACCGCCCTGGACGTGCAGTGGGCGTACTACGAGCGGGTGCGGTCCTTTGTCGACGACCGGTACGGCAGCGATGCCGACGAGCAGACCCAGGACGTGCTGGCCCGCTGGGAGGGCGTGCTGGACCGGCTCGGCCGGGACGTGATGCTCTGCGCCGACGAGCTGGACTGGGTGGCCAAGCTGCGGCTGCTGGAGGGCTACCGGGAGCGGGAGAAGCTCGGCTGGGGCTCGCACAAGCTCCAGCTGGTGGACCTGCAGTACTCCGACGTGCGCCCGGAGAAGGGCCTCTACCACCGGCTGGTGACCCGCGGGGCGATGAAGACGCTGCTGACCGACGAGCAGACCCGCACCGCGATGACCGAGCCGCCGGAGGACACCCGGGCCTACTTCCGTGGCCGTTGCCTGGCCCAGTACGCCTCCGAGGTGGTCGCCGCGAGCTGGGACTCGGTCATCTTCGACGTGGGCCGGGAGTCGCTGGTGCGGGTGCCGATGATGGAGCCGGAGCGGGGCACCCGCAAGCACGTCGGCGAGCTCTTCGACCGCTGCCCCAGCGCCAAGGACCTGCTGGAGACCCTCACCGGCGGCTGACCGGGCCGGCCGGTCCGCGGCGCGCGCCGCGTCGGGCCGCCGGCTGGCGTCAGCCGTACGACGGTGACCCTGGCCCGTCGCGCGTACACCCGGCGCGCGGCGGGCCTTTCGTCGCTCCCGCGAGGTAAGTTTCTCGGAAGAGATCGTTGGAGGAGGCACCAGATGGCCACTCGTGACAGCGGCGGGCAGTCGCAGTCGGGCAAGTCCCGCCAGGGCGAAGAGATTGAGGACGTCACCACCGAGGCCAACCCGGAGGTCGCCGAGCGGCACGCGGAGATCACCGAGGACGTCGACGACCTCCTCGACGAGATCGACTCCGTCCTGGAGGAGAACGCAGAGGAATTTGTCCGGGGCTACGTACAGAAAGGGGGTGAATAGGGCATAGACGGGCAAATCGGACATGCCTCGGCCTCTCGACGACCGGGATGACGCTCGTCGTTGCCGTGATTGCGGCGAGTGGAAGCCACTTGAGGAGTTCTGCACCAACAGCAAGCGCCCCGACGGTCGTGGCAGCTACTGCAAGCCCTGCTTCAATCAGCGGTCGAAGGCGAGCTACGCGAAGCGGGTGCAAGAGAAGCACGGCCGGGAGGTTCGCCAGCTTCCGGCCGTGCCCGAGGGGCACCGGCGATGCCCTGCTTGCGGCGAGACGAGGGCACTAGACGACTTCCCGCGAAACCGTTCTGGGCGGGCTGGTTACGGCCGATACTGCAAGCCTTGCCACAACGAGAAGGGCAAGGAGAGCAGGCTCCGGCTCTACGGGGGCAGTCGCGAGTACCACCTGCGGCGGCGGTACGGCATCGGGCAGCAGGAGTTCGACGAGCTCCTGGCCGAGCCGGGCGGGGTCTGCGCCATCTGCGGCGGCGCGGACCCGCAACATGTGGACCACGATCATCGCACCGGTTGGGTGCGCGGGATACTCTGCTTCAACTGCAACGGTGGTCTTGGTCAGTTCCGTGACGATCAGGCGCGGCTGGCCGGGGCGATCACATACCTGAGAGGAACCACGTGGCAGCGGGTTTTGATCCATCCGGGCGTCTACCAGATGTGTTCACCAACGCGGGGACGTCCTCCTTCACCACGTTCCTGAGCAAGGTGGCTCCCGAGATGCTGCCCGGCCGCCGGCCGCTGCCGCCGGGCATGGCCGCCGACCTGGCGCCGCACGCCACCACCATCGTGGCCATCTCGGCCGCCGGCGGCGTGGTGATGGCCGGCGACCGACGGGCCACGATGGGCAACCTGATCGCCCAGCGCGACATCGAGAAGGTGCACCCGGCCGACGCGTACTCGCTGGTCGGCATCGCGGGCACCGCCGGCATCGGCATCGAGCTGATGCGACTGTTCCAGGTGGAGCTGGAGCACTACGAGAAGATCGAGGGCGCGATGCTCTCGCTGGACGGCAAGGCCAACCGGCTCGCCTCGATGATCCGGGGCAACCTGGGCGCGGCGATGCAGGGGCTGGCCGTGATCCCGCTCTTCGCCGGCTTCGACCTGGCCTGCGCCGACCCGGCGGAGGCCGGCCGCATCTTCAGCTTCGACGTCACCGGCGGCCCCTACGAGGAGACCGGCTACGACGCCATCGGCTCCGGCTCGCTGTTCGCCAAGTCCGCGCTGAAGAAGCGGTACCGGGCCGGGCTGTCGATGGACGACGCGGTCCGCCTCGCGGTGGAGGCGCTCTACGACGCGGCCGACGACGACACCGCCACCGGTGGGCCGGACCTCACCCGCCGGATCTACCCGGTGGTGATGACCGCGACGGCGGAGGGCACCCACCGGCTCACCGACGCCGAGACGGCGGCGATCGCCGAGAGCGTGGTCTCCGGTCGGATGGAGAACCCGGGCGGCTGATCCGCCCGCACAGTCAGCAGCCGTCAGCACAGCGCCGTAAGGAGAACCGCCGCCGTGGCCATGCAGTTCTACGCCTCGCCCGAGCAGATCATGCGCGACCGCTCCGAGCTGGCCCGCAAGGGCATCGCCCGGGGACGCAGCGCGGTGGTCCTGAGTTACCAGGGCGGGGTGCTCTTCGTCGCGGAGAACCTCTCCAGCGCCCTGCACAAGGTCAGTGAGATCTACGACCGGATCGGCTTCGCCGCCGTCGGCCGGTACAACGAGTTCGAGAACCTGCGCCGCGCGGGCGTGCGGATGGCCGACCTGAACGGCCTGAGCTACGACCGGCGCGACGTCACCGGCCGGGCCCTGGCCAACGCCTTCGCGCAGACCCTCGGCGCGATCTTCACCGAGCAGTCCAAGCCGTTCGAGGTGGAGATCTGCGTGGCGCAGGTCGGCGCCACCGCCGCGGACGACGAGATCTACCGGCTCACCTACGACGGCTCGGTCAACGACGAGCCGGGCCGGATGGCGATGGGCGGCCAGGCGGAGGCGATCACCAACGTGCTCAAGGCCGACCACTCGGCGGAGATGTCGTTGAGCGACGCGGTGAAGCTGTCGGTGCGGGCGCTGAGCAGCGTCGGCGGCGAGGGCGGCGCGGCCCGGACCATCGCGGCCGACCAGTTGGAGGTGGCGGTGCTGGACCGCCGCCGGGTCGGCCGGACGTTCCGGCGGATCACCGGGGCGGCGCTGACCGCGCTGCTGGACGGCGGCGCGGCCAAGGCCGAGGAGCCGGCCGCCGCGGGTGGGCCGACGACGCCGACCACGCCGACCGAGGAGGCGCACAAGCCGACCAGCTCCGCCGGGTCCGCGGACCTGGAGGACAAGCCGGGCCAGCCGGCCGACGAGTAGTCCCGTCGCGGTGCGCCGGGGTCCGGGCTTTCCGGGCCCCGGCGTACCCGTTCGCGCGGGTTGCCGCGTCGCGTGGCGGCCGGCTCAGCGGCCGGCCGGATGGGACCCGGGCCGGCCCGGCGGCAGCGCGGTGGGCTGGTCAGGCCCGGCGCAGCAGCGGCCGGACCAGCGCCCAGTAGCCAGCGGCGATGACGTTGAAGATGCCCATCCCGGGCGGCGCCTCGACGTTGGACGGGTCGACCTTCGCGGTCATCATGGCCGCGATGACGCCGTCGGGCACGGTCCGCTCCGCTTGCAGACGGCGGCGGCGGGCGCCTACCCAGGCCCGGTTGGTCCACAGCCAGCGCCAGCCGCGGACCTTCTCCTTCGACCAGCCGCCGAGCAGCGCGGCGGCGAGCATGGCGGCCTCGGAGAGCAGCAGCATCGGTGCTAGCAGCGCCAGCGTCCGCCCCTCGTACGCGGTGAGCAGCGAGAGCAGCCGGTTCCGCTCGACCAGGTAGACCTTGAGCGAGTTGCGGGAGAACTCGTAGTGGTGAACGACCACGGCGTCCGGCACGTACTGCGGGCGCAGTCCGCGCTGCCAGAGGCGGAGGCTGAGTTCGGTGTCCTCGTGGTAGGCGAAGTACTCGGCGGGGAAGCCGTCCAGCTCCTGCCAGAGCTGGCGGGCGATGACGAAGCAGCAGCCGCTCAGCGAGGGCACGGTCGTGCGTACGGCGTGGGCGCTGGCCGGCTCGCCGTTGCCGCCGGCCCAGGAGAGCCCGATGAAGTGCAGCGGGTTGCCGGAGGTGTTGATCAGCTCCGGGTTCTCGGCGAGCCGGATGGAGGCCATGGCGGCGCCGACGCCGGGCTCCCCGGCGACCGCGACGACCTTGGCCAGCGCGTCCGGGGCGACGATCGCGTCGGAGTTGACGAAGGCGAGCCACTCGCTGGTGGCCTCGGCCGCGCCGACCCGGCAGCCGCCGGCGTACCCGGTGTTGGTCTCGGGGCGGACCACCCGGACGCCGGGGAAGCCCTTGACCACGTCGATGCCGTCGCCGGTGCAGCCGTTGTCGACCACGATCAGCTCGATCTCGACGTCAGTGCTGGCCAGCACGGCCCGGGCGGCGTCGACCAGGTACGGCTCGGCGCCGTAGGCCAGCATCACCGCGGAGACCTGGGGGCGGGTCATCGGATGCCTCCGGATACGCCAGTCGCCACGGCGTCGTCGATCGGCCGGGCCGGGGTGGGGACGGGACGGGCGCCGCCGCGCAGCAGCAGCGCCATGGTGCCGGCGACCACGACGGAGCCGACGGCGTAGGCGAGCTCGACACGGAGCGCGACCGGTGCGGGGGCCAGGGTCACCGCGAGCAGGGCGACCACGCCGAGCGTCCACGCGGTGGCCTGGGCCCGGTGCCGGTTCAGGGCGAGCAGGGCCTGGCCGAGCACCATCGCCCAGAGGTAGGCGAGGGTGCCCGCGGCGAGCCAGCCGAAGTCCACCTGGTCGAGCACGTCGGGGGCGTCGAAGAGGGCGCCGACCAGCCACGGGCCGAGCAGCACCGCGCCGACCGCGCCGATCAGCCCGAGCGCGGTGACCACGCCCAGCGACCGGCGGAGCAGGCCGTGGAAGGCGGCCTGGTCGCCGGTGGTGGCGGTGGCGGCGAGGCCGGGCAGCAGCGACGCCTGCATGGAGCCGAACACGAAGAGCGGGATCCGCACCAGCACCAGCGCGGACAGCAGCGCGCCGGCGGTGGCCACGTCGTCCGGGGCGAGCAGCCGGACGTTGATCACGCCGACGTTCACCACGACCTGGGAGAGCAGGCTGGAAACGGTGAGCAGCCCGAGGCCGCGCAGCAGCGCGCCCCACGGCACCGGCGCGCCGCCGCCCACGGCGCGCAGCACCGGGGGCAGGGTGAACAGCACGCTGGCCAGCGGGGCGATCACCAGCACCACCCCGTACCACAGCGGGGAGCTGACGCCGGCGAGCCCGAGCAGCGCGACCATGACGATGCGCAGCCCGCCGTCGACGCCGAGTTGGCCGCCGTACCAGGGGAACAGCGACAGGCCGGAGAGGACGCCGCGGGTGGTGTAGGCGATCGCCATGGCGACCAGCGACCCGATCAGCACCAGCACCATGTCGCCGTCGCCGGCGAAGAGCCGGTCGGCGAGCACGCGGTAGCCGGCGACGGTGGCGAGCACCATCACGGCGAGCACCGCGGCGGCGAGGGCGGCGCCCCGGGCCAGCACCGGGCCGGGCGGCAGCCCTTGGGTGCGGCGGGCGGCGACGACCCGGGCGACCTCCTGCTCGACCGGGATGAACACGCCGATGCCGACGGTGAACACGATCGACCAGAGCACCGACAGCGAGCTGTAGTCGGCCTCGGTGAGGCTGTGGCCGGCGACCGCGAGGTGGACGTAGGAGGCCAGCCCGAGCAGCGCCAGCCCGGCACCGACGGCCACGGTGCCGGGCGGGACGAGGGCGAGCAGGCGCCGCATCACTGGCGGATGAGCGCCAGCGTGAGCACCACGAACGCCCGGCCCAGGTAGACCATCGCCTTGGCGGGGGAGTGGCTGGGTGTGCCGGCCATCCGCTTGCGCATGGCCACCGGCACCTGCCGGATCTTGTAGCCGCGGCGCGCGGTGTGCACCAGCGTCTCGACGGTGTCGCCGAGGTACTCGGCCGGGTACCAGCGGGCGAACATCTCGATCACCCGTCGGTTGGCGGCGCGGAAGCCGGAGGTGGTGTCGGTGAGCTTGGTGCGGGCCACCCGGGACAGCACCACGGAGAGCATGACCATCGCCCAGCGGCGCGGGCCGCGGACGGAGTAGTCGCCCTCGCCGGCGAACCGGGCGCCGATCACCAGGTCGTTGTCGTCGAGCAGGTCGACCAGCTTCGGCACGTAGCGGGGGTCGTGCTGGCCGTCGGCGTCGATCTGGATGGCGACGTCGTAGCCGTGGTCGCGGGCGTACCGGTAGCCGAGCCGCATGGCCCCGCCGACACCGAGGTTGTACGGCAGCTGGGCGACCCGGGCGCCGGCGGCGGCGGCGACGGCGGCGGTGCGGTCGGTGGAGCCGTCGTCGACCACCAGCACGTCGACGCCGGGCAGTTCGCCGCGCACCTCGCCGACGACGTCGGCGATCGAACCGGACTCGTTGAGCGCCGGGATGATGATCAGGACGCGCTTGCCGTTAACCATCGTTGGACACCAGTTCGTCTCGGGCGGCCCGCTCGGCGGCGATCTCGGCGCGCAGCAGGGCGAAGTCTTCGGCCAGGGTGCGGGTCTCCTCCTCCAGGGCGCTGACCTCCCAGCTCAGGTGCACACAGACCAGGAGCAGGAAGACGATGCCGAGGAAGAGCACGAGGCTGACGCCGGAGGCGACGCCGAGCATCCCGGCGACGCTGTCCAGCAGTCGGGGGAAGAGCGACAGCGGGATGACGACCAGCAGCACGCCGAGCCACAGCATGCCGTACTTCTCCCGGAGCTGACGGCGGCGTAGCAGCTCGACGATGGTGCCGAGCAGCAGCAGTCCGGTCAGACCGGTGACGAGGGTGAGCTTCATGCGACCTTCCACGGGGCGGGTGGAGCGGCGGAGGCGAACGCGTCGGCCAGGGTGGTGTGCCAGTCCGGAAGCGGTGGCAGACCCGCGGCGGCCCAACGGCCGTGCCCTAGCACACTGTACGCCGGTCTGGGGGCGGGACGACGAAACCGATCGCTGGTGGTGGGTCGGATCCGGTCCGGGTCGAGCCCGCGCAGCGCGAACACCGCGCGGGCCAGCCCGTACCAGGTGGTCTGGCCGGAGCAGGTGCCGTGGTAGACCCCGGCGGGGGCCCGGGCGGCCAGCGCCGCGTCGCCGAGCGCCACCAGCTGCGCGGCGAGGGCGTACGACCAGGTGGGCTGGCCGTGCTGGTCGTCGACCACGTCGAGGTGCTCGCGCTGCTCGGCCAGCCGGAGCATGGTGGCGACGAAGTTGGGCCCGTGCGCGCCGTAGAGCCAGGCGGTGCGCACCACGTAGCCGGTTTCGGGGAGAAATCGGGCGACGGCCCGCTCCCCGGCCAGCTTCGAGCGGCCGTACGCGTTGACCGGCGCGGTGGGCGCGTCCTCGGCGTACGGGGTGGTGCCGTCGCCGGGGAAGACGTAGTCGGTGGAGACGTGCACCAGCCGGGCGCCGGTGGCCGCGCAGGCCGCGGCGAGGTGTCCGACGGCGTCGCCGTTGACCGCGGTGGCGGCCGCCTCCTGCTCCTCGGCCCCGTCCACGTCGGTCCACGCCGCGGTGTTGACCACCAGGTCGTGCCCGGCGACGGCGGCCCGGACGGCGGCGGCGTCGGTGATGTCGACCTCGGCCCGGGTGGCGGCGGTCACCTTCAGGTCGGGCCGGCTGCCGAGCACCGCGAGCAGGTCCCGGCCGAGCATCCCGCCCGCCCCGGTGACGAGCACCCGGCTCATGTCGGCACTCCGCTGCGCCGAACGTTCCGAGCCCCGGACGCGTCGGTGGATGTCGCAGCATCGACACGGCCTCGGCCGGGGGTCGGAGTGTGAGCAGTGCCGCCATGAGGCACCGTGGCGCTGCGTTGACGATTCGCTCGCTGACGCTCGCTCATGCGGCGGGTGCGGACTTCAGGGGCTCCCACCAGGCGCGGTTCTCGCGGTACCAGCGCACGGTGTCGGCGAGCCCGCGGTCCAGGTCGATGCTCGGGGCGTACCCCAGCTCCTCGCTGATCTTGGTGATGTCCAGCGAGTAGCGGCGGTCGTGGCCCTTGCGGTCGGCGACCGGGACGACCCGGTCCCAGCCGGCGCCGCAGGCCTCCAGCAGCCGCCCGGTGAGCTCCTTGTTGGTCAGCTCGGTGCCGCCGCCGATGTTGTAGACCTCACCGGCGCGGCCCTTCTGCTGCACCAGCGCGATGCCCCGGCAGTGGTCGTGCACGTGCAGCCAGTCCCGCACGTTGCCGCCGTCGCCGTAGAGCGGCACCGTCCCGCCGTCGAGCAGGTTGGTGACGAACAGCGGGATGACCTTCTCCGGGAACTGGTACGGCCCGTAGTTGTTGGAGCAGCGGGTGACCACCACGTCCATGCCGTGGGTGCGGTGGTAGGCCAGGGCGAGCAGGTCGGAGCCGGCCTTGGAGGCCGAGTACGGCGAGTTCGGCGCCAGCGGCCAGGTCTCGGTCCAGGACCCCTCGTCGATCGAGCCGTACACCTCGTCGGTGGAGACGTGCACGAACCGGCCGGTGCCGTGGCGCAGCGCGGCGTCGAGCAGGGTCTGGGTGCCCAGCACGTTGGTGGTGACGAACGGCGCGGCGCCGGCGATCGACCGGTCGACGTGCGATTCGGCGGCGAAGTGCACGATCACGTCGTGACCGGGCACCACCTCGTCGACCAGGGCCGGGTCGCAGATGTCGCCCTGCACGAAGCGGAACCGGGGGTCGTCGCGCACCGGCGCGAGGTTGGCCAGGTTGCCGGAGTAGGTCAGCTTGTCCAGCACGGTCACCGCGGCGGGCTCGACCGCGGGCACACCCGTGGCGCTGCCGAGGGGCACGCCCAGCAGCATGCGGACGTACTCCGACCCGATGAATCCGGCTCCGCCGGTGACGAGGATCCTCACGGGTCCGGAAGTGTACGCGACGTGCCGGCGGGGCCGGGGGACGCGGACCCGGCTGTCCGGTTCGGCCCGGTCCCGGTAGGCTCCCCCGGTGCGCGGAATCCTACTCGCCGGTGGCACCGGATCCCGGCTCTGGCCGATCACCCGGGCAGTGTCCAAGCAGCTGATGCCGGTCTTCGACAAGCCGATGATCTACTACCCGCTCTCCACGCTGGTGATGTCCGGCGTGCGGGAGATCCTGGTGATCACCACGCCGGAGGACCAGAGCCAGTTCCAGCGGTTGCTGGGTGACGGCAGCCAGTGGGGGCTGCGGCTGGAGTACGTCGTCCAGGCCCGCCCGGAGGGCATCGCCCAGGCGTTCGTGCTCGGCGCGGACTTCATCGGCGACGAGGCGGTGGCGCTGATCCTGGGCGACAACATCTTCCACGGCGTGGGCCTGGGCCGGCAGCTCGCCGCGCACGGCGACCTGGTCGGCGGCCGGGTGTTCGCCTACCCGGTGGCCAACCCGGAGGCGTACGGGGTGGTCGAGTTCGACGCCGACGGCAAGGTGCTCTCGATCGAGGAGAAGCCGGCCCGGCCCAAGTCCCGGTACGCGGTGCCGGGGCTGTACTTCTACGACAACCGGGTGGTCGACATCTCCCGCAAGCTCACCCCGAGCGCCCGTGGCGAGCTGGAGATCACCGCCGTCAACGAGGCGTACCGGGAGACCGGCGAGCTGTCGGTGACCGTGCTCGACCGGGGCACCGCGTGGCTGGACACCGGCACGTTCACCTCGATGATGCAGGCCGCCGAGTTCGTCCGGGTGATCGAGGAGCGGCAGGGTATGAAGATCGGCTGTGTCGAGGAGGTGGCCTGGCGGGCCGGCCTGATCGACGACGCGCAGCTGCGCGCGCTGGCCGAGCCGCTGACCAAGAGCGGCTACGGCGACTACCTGCTCGGGCTGCTCGCCGAGCGGGACGGCCAGGCGGTGCCGCGGTGAACGCGGGGAGCGCGAAGCAGCGGCGGGCGGGGGTGGCCCGGTGAAGATCCGGCCGTTGGGCATCGAGGGTGCCTGGGAGATCACCCCGCAGCAGCACGGCGACCCGCGCGGGCTGTTCATGGAGTGGTACCGGTTCGATCGGCTCGCCGAGGCGGTGGGGCACCCGCTGCGGCTGGCCCAGGGCAACCTGTCGGTCTCGGCCCGCGGGGTGGTGCGCGGCATCCACTTCGCCGACGTGCCGCCCGGCCAGGCCAAGTACGTCACCTGCGTCCGCGGCGCGGTGCTCGACGTGGTGGTCGACCTGCGGGTCGGCTCGCCCACGTTCGGGCGCTGGGAGGGCGTCCGGCTGGACGACGTGGACCGTCGCGCGGTGTACCTCAGCGAAGGGCTGGGGCACGGGTTCTGCGCGCTGACCGACGACGCGACGCTGAGCTACCTCTGCTCCACCACTTACAACCCGACCGGCGAGCACGCGGTGCACCCGCTGGATCCGGACCTGGGCATCGAGTGGCCGGTCGACGAGCCGCAGCTGTCCGCCCGCGACGCCGCCGCGCCGAGCCTGGCGCGGGCGCGGGAGAGCGGCCTGCTGCCCGATCACGCGACCTGCCGGTCGTACGTGGCGAGGCTGGGGCCGGACGGTATGCCGCAATCGGCCGGGAATTGACGGTCCCGCGGACCACGACCTGTGGTGTGACAGTGACGAACGGGCCCTCCGGGCGGCTAATGTCTCATCATGGAGCGGCGAATCTTCGGCCTCGAGACCGAGTACGGCGTCACCTGCACCTATCGGGGGCAGCGGCGGCTCTCCCCTGACGAGGTCGCCCGGTACCTCTTCCGCCGGGTGGTGTCCTGGGGCCGGTCGAGCAACGTGTTCCTGCGCAACGGCGCCCGGCTCTACCTCGACGTCGGCTCGCACCCGGAGTACGCCACCCCGGAGTGCGACTCGGTGGTCGACCTGGTCGCCCACGACCGGGCCGGCGAGCGGATCCTGGAGGGGCTGCTCGTCGACGCGGAGAAGCGGCTGCACGACGAGGGCATCGCGGGTGAGATCTACCTGTTCAAGAACAACACCGACTCGGCCGGCAACTCGTACGGCTGCCACGAGAACTACCTGGTCTCCCGGCACGGCGAGTTCGGCCGGCTGGCCGACGTGCTGATCCCGTTCCTGGTCACCCGGCAGCTGATCTGCGGCGCCGGCAAGGTGTTGCAGACCCCGCGCGGCGCGGTCTACTGCCTGTCCCAGCGCGCCGAGCACATCTGGGAGGGCGTCTCCTCGGCGACCACCCGCAGCCGGCCGATCATCAACACCCGGGACGAGCCGCACGCCGACGCCGAGCGCTACCGCCGGCTGCACGTCATCGTCGGCGACTCCAACATGAACGAGGTCACCACGCTGCTGAAGGTCGGCACCGCCGACATCGTGCTGCGGATGATCGAGGCCGGGGTGGTGATGCGCGACCTCACCCTGGAGAACCCGATCCGGGCGATCCGCGAGGTGTCGCACGACATCACCGGCCGGCGCAAGGTGCGGCTCGCCTCCGGCAAGGAGGTCAGCGCGCTGGAGATCCAGCAGGAATACCTGGCCAAGGCGACCGAGTTCGTCGAGCGGCGCGGCGGCGACCAGACCGCCAAGCGGGTGGTGGAGCTGTGGGGCCGGGTGCTGCGCGCGGTGGAGACCGGCGACCTGGAGCCGGTGGCCCGGGAGATCGACTGGGTGACCAAGCTGCGGCTGATCGAGCGCTACCAGCGCAAGCACGACCTGCCGCTGTCGCACCCCCGGGTCGCGCAGATGGACCTCGCCTACCACGACCTGCGCCGCGGCCGGGGCCTCTACGGGCTGCTGGAGCGGCGCGGCGAGGTGGACCGGGTGGCCACCGACCCGGAGATCTTCGAGGCCAAGGAGACCCCGCCGCAGACCACCCGGGCCCGGCTGCGCGGCGAGTTCATCCGGCACGCCCAGGAGAAGCGGCGCGACTTCACCGTCGACTGGGTGCACCTGAAGCTCAACGACCAGGCGCAGCGCACCGTGCTCTGCAAGGACCCGTTCCGGGCGTACGACGAGCGGGTCGAGCGGCTGATCGCCAGCATGTGACGGCGCGCCCGAGCCCCGGTGGCGGTCACCGCCGCCGGGGCGGGGCGGCCGGGTAGGCTGACCGCGCCATGACGACTTCCGAACCTGACGAGAGCGGCCGGCAGCGGCAGAACTTCATCGAGCGCCGCCGCGAGAAGATCCGCGAGGAGATCGCGCGCAACCGGCGCGGCGAGTACACCGTGCCGACCTGGGTGCTCGCGGTAGCGCTGGTGGTGATCGTCGGCGCCTGGCTGGGCCTGATCTTCCTCGCCTGAGCGCCGCCTCCGCCTCCCAGCGCCGCCTCCGCCTCCCACTGAGCCCGCTGGCTTCGCTGCCCGCTGGCGCCGCCGGCGGCTCCGCCAGCCACTGACCCTGCTGACCTGCCGCCGCTGGCCCACCGCCGGCGCCGCCAACCGGTGACCCCGTCGGGCCAGCGGTTGGCCCGACCGGGTCGGGCCGACGGGTACCCGCCGGCCGCCGACGTGGCCGGCCCGGTGCCGCGCCACGCGGCCCGCGACGCCCGCCGGGCGCGGCGCGGACCGGCCGACCGGGAGAGGCGAGGCATGGGCGAGGAACGGCTGCCACGACCGCAGCGGGGCGTACGGGGCGGCGACGACCCCGGACCGCGGGACGTCGTGCGGGACCGGGAGAACCCGGACCTGCTGACCCCGCCGCCCACGGACGCGGGGACCGTGCCGAACCTGCGGTTCTCGTTCTCTGACGCGCACAACCGGATCGAGCGGGGTGGCTGGACCCGCGAGGTCACCCAGCGGGAGCTGCCGATCGCCACCGAACTCAGCGGTGTGGACATGCGCCTGGAGCCGGGCGCCTACCGGGAACTGCACTGGCACAAGCAGTCCGAGTGGGCGTACGTGCTGCGGGGCAGTTGCCGGATCAGCGCCGTCGACCAGGAGGGGCGCACCTTCCTCGACGACGTCCGCTCCGGCGACCTGTGGTTCTTCCCGCGCGGGGTGCCGCACCACATCCAGGCCCTCGACGAGGGGGTGGAATTCCTGCTGGTCTTCGACGACGGCGCGTTCTCCGAGGGTGACGTGGGCTACGTGCCGTTCGCGTACGGGCACTACATCGAGAACCTGGGCAGCGAGCCGCTGGTCTTCCTGGAGATGTTCCGCAGGCCGCGGTTCGCCGACATCTCACTGGCCCAGTGGATGGCGAACACCCCGCACCAGGTGGTCGCCGACACCTTGAACCTGCCCCGCGAGCTGATCGAGGCGCTGCCCCGCGACAAGCGGCCGGTCGTCCGCTGAGCGCGGCCGTGGCGGGGGCGTCCGGTGCACCCGGACGCGGCGGCCTGGGTCCAATGAGCGCGGCCGCGGCCTGGGTCCGGTGAGCGCGGGGGCGGCGGCCGTCCGGTCCGGGGGTCGGGTCAGGCCGCCAGGCGGGCGGCGTGCCGGCCGGCCGCGGCGGCGGCCAGGAAGTACGCGTGGTCGGCGTCCAGGCCACGGCCCATCGTGGACAGCCGGACCGGGGTGGCGCGCAGCGCGGCGTCCAGCCCGTCGGTGGGCACCCGGACGATCCGGTGCCGCGCCGCCAGCGGGGCGAGGGCCGCGTCGACCTCGGCGGCCAGCGCCGGGTCGAGGCCGTCGGGCACCACCAGCTCGGCGGCGGCGAGCGCGACCCGGCCGTACGCGGTGAGGCTGTGGTGTGACACCCCACGGTGCCGGGGACGCGGGTCGGCGGCGGAGATGCGCAGCGACCCGACGGCCCGCCCGCCCAGCGCGGCGACCGCGTTGACCGCCTCGCCGACGGCCACCCCGGAAAAGCCCCAGCGGGTGCCGGTGCCCAGGTTGCCCGGCCCCTGGGCGACGATCGCCAGGTCGGCGCCGAGCACGTGCCGGGCGGCGAGCAGCCCGCTGTGCAGGGTGGCGGCCTCCAGGTCGCCGCCGAACGCCTGCCCGACGCTGATCGTGCCGACCAGGTCGTCCCGCAGCCCGGCGAGGGTGCGGGAGAACCACGCGGGCAGCGCCCCACCATCGGTGAGCAGGTACGCCACCCGCGCGTCGGGGGCGTCGGCGTGGATCCCGGCCAGGATCGCCGGCAGCGCCGAGTGCAGGTCGGCGGTGACCACGGGCAGGCCGGCGACGTCCTCGGCGGCCGCGAGCACCGCCCGGTGCGGCGAGGCCTCCTCGTCCACGCCGAGCAGGATCGGCTGCAACGGGGTGTAGCGGGCCTTGACCAGGTGACCGGCGTCGCGGTTGTCCAGCGCCTGCGGCGGGTCCGGCGGCAGCCGGTCGGGCAGCGCCACCACCAGTGCGTACCCGCCGGTGCCGAGCCCCATCAGCAGCGCGCCGGCGTTGAGCAGCACCCGGTCGCCGGGCTCCGGCCGGCCGACCAGGTCGGGGTAGGCCAGCGCCCGCATGGTGGTGCCGTCCGGCAGGTCGACGTCGAGCTCGACCGCCCCGGCCCACTGCCGCCGCAGCGCGCTCACCGTTCCCGACCGCCATCGCACCATGCCCGGCACGGTATCGGGCCGGGCATCCGGCACCGGGGCGGGGACCCGCCCGGCGTGACGCCCGGCGGCCGGCACGGGGCTTGGCCCGCCGTGCCGCGCCCGGCCGGCCAGCGCGAAGCCGCACGTGGTGTCCGTCCGGCCATACCGGGTGGGCATCACGCCGGCGGCCGGATCGGTTCCGGATCGAGCCGCCGGCCGTCGGACCGGCCCGGCGCCGCCCGGTGCTCCGCCGGCCTCGGCCGGGCCGGACGGACGCCCGCGCCGTCAGTCCGGATCGGTGCCGCCCGGTGCTCCGCCGGCCTCGGCCGGGCCGGACGGGTCGGGGGGAGCGTCGCGGGCGGTGGCCCGGGTCGGGTCGAGGAAGACGTAGCGGATCTCCGGGTAGCGGGCGGTCAGCCGCCGCTCGGCGGCGTCGGCGGCGGCCTCGATCTGCGCGCCGGTGGCCGTGTCGTCGAAGTCGACCTTGGCGGCGACCAGGATGTCGGCCGGGCCGAGCTGCATGGTCAGCAGCGTGTCGACCCGCCGCACGGCGGGCAGGTCGGTCAGCTCGCGGTCGATCTCCCGGCGCAGCCGGGCCGGCACCGACCGCCCCACCAGCAGCGACAGGTTGCGCAGCGCCAGCGTCACGGCGACCACCAGGAGCAGCACGCCGATCAGGATCGAGGCGATCCCGTCGTACAGCTCGTCGCCGGTCAGCTCGGACAGCGCGACCCCGGCGGCGGCCAGCACCAGCCCGACGAGGGCCGCGCTGTCCTCCAGGAAGACCGCCTTCACGGTGGTGTCCGCGGTCAGCCGCAGGTAGCGGCGCGGGGTGGTGCGCCAGCGCCGGGACTGGGCGCGGACCTGGCGCGCGGCCCGGGCCAGGGAGACCGACTCGATCACGAACGAGACCGCCAGCACGACGTACGAGACCAGGTAGTCGCCGCTGTGCTCGTGCACGAGGATCGTGGTGACGCCGTGGGTGACGGCGAAGCCGGCCCCGGCGACGAAGGTGAACACGGCGGCCAGGAACGCCCAGACGTAGCTCTCCTTGCCGTAGCCGAACGGGCGGCGGGCGTCCGCCGGCCGGGCCCCACGGCGCAGCGCCAGGTAGAGCAGCGCCTCGGTGGTGGTGTCGGCGACCGAGTGGACCGCCTCGGAGAGCATCGCCGCCGAACCGGAGATCAGCCCGGCGACCAGCTTCGCCGCCGCGATGGCGAGGTTGGCGGCGCCGGCGACGACGACCGTGCCGACGCTCTCGGTCCGGACGGTCGGCGCGGTCACCAGGTCACCCTATGGGCGTCGACGACCTCCCGCCGGGCGATGCGGCGGTGGCCGGCGGAGCTCCCCGGCGCGTGGGTGCGCGTCGCGGACGCGCGGGCTGCTAGCGTTACCGCGTGTCGCGGACCCGCACCGAGCGCCTGGTCAACCTGGTGATCTGCCTGCTGTCCACGCGACGGTTCCTGACCGCCGCGCAGATCGCCGCGACCGTGCCCGGGTACGAGCACGACCCGGACGACGCCCGCGACCACGAGGCGTTCCAGCGCAAGTTCGAGCGGGACAAGGCCGAGCTGCGCGAGCTGGGCGTGCCGCTGGAGACCGGGACGGCGAGCGTCTTCGACGCCGAGCCCGGCTACCGGATCGCCCGCCGGGAGTACGCCCTGCCCGACATCCCCCTCGAACCGGACGAGGCCGCCGCGGTGGGCATCGCCGCCCGGCTGTGGCAGCACGCCGGCCTGGCCGCCGCCGCCTCCTCCGGGCTGGCCAAGCTGCGCGCCGCCGGTGTCGACGTGGACCCGCAGGCCACCCTCGGCCTGGAGCCGATGGTCACGGTCGACCCGGCGTTCGCGCCGCTCACCGCCGCCGCGCGGGACCGCCGCGAGGTCAGCTTCGACTACCGGGTGCCCGACCGGGACGCGCCGAGCCGGCGCCGGCTCCAGCCGTGGGGCGTGGTCTGCTGGCGCGGCCGGTGGTACGTGGTCGGGCACGACCTGGACCGGGCGGCCACACGCTGCTTCCGGCTCTCCCGGGTGGTCGGCGCGGTCCGGGTGACCGGCGAGCCGGGCGGCTACCAGCCGCCGGCCGGGGTCGACCTGATCAGCCACGTGGCCCGCTGGTCGGGTCCGGTGGAGCGGGCCGGCCGGGCCACCGTGCTGGTCACTCCCGGGCGCGCCGCGGGGCTGCGCCGCTGGGCGGTGAGCGTCACCGCCACCGGCGGCGACGCCGACCGGCTGGTGCTGCCGTACGCCGACCCGGACTCGCTCGCCGGCCAGCTGGTCGGCTACGGCCCGGACGTGCGGGTGCTCGACCCGCCGGAGGTGCGCGAGGCGGTCATCCAGCGGCTCAAGGAGATCGCCACCCGGCACGACGAGCTGGCCGGCGCCGGAGGTGCCCGATGACCCGCCCCGCCGCCAGGGGCGGCTCCCGGGCCTCGGCCGACCGGCTCGCCCGGCTGCTCAACCTGGTGCCCTACCTGCTGGCCCGCCCCGGCATCGAGATCGCCGAGGCGGCCGGTGACCTGGGCGTCACCGAGCGGCAGCTGCGCGAGGACCTGGAACTGCTCTGGGTCTGCGGGCTGCCCGGCTACGGGCCCGGCGACCTGATCGACATGGCCTTCGACGGCGACCGGGTCACCATCACCTACGACGCCGGCATCGACCGGCCGCTGCGGCTCACCCCGGACGAGGCGCTGGCCCTGGTGGTGGCGCTGCGGATGCTCGCCGAGACGCCCGGGGTGGCCAACCGGGAGGCGGTGGAGCGGGCGCTCGCCAAGATCGAGAACGCGGCGGGTGACCTGGTGGCCGCGCCGGTCGAGGTCCGGCTGCCCGCCGACACCCGCCAGGTGCAGGAGCTGCGGACCGCGGTGGAGAGCGGCCGGGCGCTGCGGATCACCTACTACACGGCCGCCCGGGACGAGACCACCGAACGGGTGGTCGACCCGCTGCGGATGCTGATGGTCGGCGGGCGCGCGTACGTGGAGGCGTGGTGCCGCCGGGCGGAGGCGGTGCGGCTGTTCCGCTCCGACCGCATCGACGCGGTCACCGAGCTGGACGAGCCGGCCGTGGTGCCGCCGCAGGCCCGCCCGCACGACCTCACCGACGGGGTGTTCCGCCCCTCGCCGGACCTGCCGCTGATCACCCTGCGGGTGGGCCGCAGCGAGCGGTGGATCACCGAGTACTACCCGTGCGAGTCGGTGGCGGCCGGCGACGGCGACCAGTGGCTGGTCTCGCTGCGGGTCACCGACCTCGGCTGGGCCCGCCGGTTCGTGCTCGGGCTCGGTCCGGAGGTCACCGTGGTCGCCCCGGTCGAGCTCGCCGAACAGGTACGCGCGGCGGCCGCCGCCGCGCTCGACGCGTACGCCGCACCGGCGCCGAGCCCCGCGCCCGCGCAGCCGGCGGGCGGACCCGACACGCCCCCGGCGCCGTCCGCCGGTCCGGCGGTGACGGCGGGCGCCCAGTAGGCTGACCGCCGTGGTGACGTGGATCGTGCTCGCGCTGGTGCTGGTCGCGCTCGTCGGGTTCGCCCTGGCCGTCCGGACGGTGCTGGCCCGGCTGCCCCGGCTGCGCCGCGCGGCGCTGGCCCTGCAACGGCGGGCGACCGAGGCGGAGGCGCTGCGGGAGAGCGCGGAGAGCCTCCAGCAGCGCGCCGAGACGCTGCAGGAGCAGCTCGACACCGCCCAGCGGCGGTTGGAACTGATCAAGGCGAAGCGCGGCGACTGATCGACCATCGTTGTCGTCCCTGCGCGATCCGGCCGGGTTGCGCGCAGGAACGATCGGGCGGGGGCGGTTGACGGGACACTCGGGGTTGGTCAACACTTCACCGGCCGGGACGAACCACCACCGCCCGGCGGGTGGCAACGGCCTTCGGCGCACGTACGATGGGCTGCGACACACCCCTTGCCAGACACACAGAGCGACTGGAGCTTCCCATGGGTGCCCTCAAGCCGTGGCACATCGCCGTACTCGTGGTCGTGCTGATCCTGCTCTTCGGCGCGAAGCGGCTCCCCGACGCGGCCCGTTCGCTGGGCCGTTCGCTGCGGATCATCAAGGCCGAGACCAAGAGCCTGCACGACGACGACCGCGACCTGGCCGAGAAGGCCGACGCGCAGGCCGGCTACCAGCCGCTGCCGCCGCACGCCGGGCAGCAGGCCCCGCAGCAGGCGCCCTACCAGGCCCCGCCGCAGCAGCAGCCGGGCGTTGACCCGGTGCACCGCGTCCGCGACAACTGACCGAAGGGCCCGCAACCGTGGCCTTCGGTCTCCGTAAGCGCGGTCCGAGCAGCTTCCAGCGGGCCGCCGACGGCTCGATGACCCTGATCGAGCACGTCCGCGAGCTGCGCAACCGCCTGTTCAAGGCGTCGCTGGCGATCGTGGTCGGCTTCGGCTTCGGCATCTGGCTCGCCGGCCCGGTGCTGAACGTGCTGAAGCGGCCGTACTGCGACCTGCCGCAGGCGCAGACGACCAACGGCGCCTGCGACTTCGTCCAGCTCGGGCCGGCCGACCTGTTCCTGCTCAACCTCAAGATCGGGCTCTGGGTCGGGCTGATCCTCGCCGCGCCGGTCTGGCTCTACCAGCTCTGGGCGTTCATCGCGCCGGGCCTGCACCGGCACGAGCGGCGCTACGCGTACGTCTTCACCGGGCTGGCGGCGCCGCTGTTCGCCGCCGGCGCGGTGCTGGCCTACTTCGTCACCGCGAAGGGCCTGGAGTTCCTGCTGGACATTTCCGGCAGCGAGATCAACACCACCCTGGACATCACCCGGTACGTCTCGTTCGTCACCAACCTCATCCTGCTCTTCGGGGTGGCGTTCGAGTTCCCGCTGCTGGTGCTGATGCTCAATTTCGTCGGCATCGCCAGTGCCAGGCGGTTGCTGGGCTGGTGGCGGGTGGCGGTCTTCGTCTTCTTCGCCTTCTCCGCGGTGGTCACCCCCACCCCGGACCCGTTCGGGATGACGGCGCTGGCCATCTGCCTCTGCGCGCTCTACTTCGCCGCCGTCGGTGTCGCGTTCCTCAACGACAAGCGCCGGGGACGCGGCAAGGAGGTCTACGCCGGCCTCGCCGACGACGAGGTGTCGCCGCTGGAGTTCGACCGGGAGCCGGTGGAGGCGGGGGAGCGGGTGGACGGCACCGCGCCGATCACCGCCCCGGAGCCGATCGCCGCGCCGGCGCCGATCGACCGCCGCTACGACGACATGACCTGACCCGGGTCGCAGCCACGACGGAAGCCGCCCCCGGTGGGCGGCTTCCGTCGTCTCGTACCGGGGTCAGCGTTGGCGGGCCCGTTCCCGCGCCAACCGGTGCGCCACCCGGGGCATCCGCAGGAACGCGACCAGACCCACCCCGCCCACGATGTTGCCGAACACCGACCAGGCGAGCGCGCCGAGCCAGTCCAGGTAGCCGAAGGGCGCCCGGCCGGCGGTGAGCGCGGCGAACATGAAGATCGAGTCGAGCACGCTGTGGAAGAGTTGCCCCGCGGCGAGCAGGGCGCCGAACAGCAGCGCCGCGACCAGCCGGACGCCGAGGCTCTCGGTGGCGTACTGCATCCGGGTCATCAGGGTGATCACCATGCCGGCGAGCACCGCCAGGGCGAACGAGCGCAGGTTGACGCCGAGCCGCGCGTAGTGGGTGGCGGTGCTGATCGCGGTGTCCCGCAGCTCCGGGTAGCCGCGGGTGATCAGCCAGGCGACCAGCCAACCGCCGGCCAGGTTGCCGGCGAGCGCGACGGACCAGAGCCGGAGCAGGGCGCGCGGGCGGCCGTGCCGGGCGGCCACCGCGGTCACCGGCACCAGGAAGTTCTCGGTGAACAGTTCGCTGCGGGCCAGCAGCAGCGCGGCGAAGCCGATGCTGAACGCGGCGCCGGCCAGCAGCGGCTCCCCGGTGACCCGCGCGACGAGCAGGTACGCCAGCACGCCGGTGCCGACGTCCACGCCGCCGAGCAGGCCCGTGACGGCCAGGGACGGCCAGGGCCGGGCCAGCCGTACCGCGCCCTCCGCGACGAGCCGGCCGAAGGCCTCCTCGACCTCCGGCTCCGGCCGGGCGGGCTCCGGGAACCGGTTGGGGCGCTCGTCGGGCATGCCGGCGTGTCCCCGGTGGCCTGACCGTTAAGCGTGGCGTCGGTGACACCGTCCGGACAGCCGGTGACGACCTGCCGGCCGAGGCCGGCGGGGTTGCCGGTGGCGGTACGGTGCTCGCCGTGACCGCTGACGATCACCCCTCCGTGGCCCCCGACGGTCCCGTCGCCGTGCTGGCCAACCCGACCGCCGGCCGGGGCCGGCACCGCGGGCTGCTGCCCGGGCTGCTGGACCGGCTCGCCGCCACCGGCCGGCCGGTGCGGCTGCTCGAGGCGCACAGCGCCGACCAGGCCGAGGCGGCCTGCCACGCGGCCGTCGCCGACGGGGTGGCCGCGCTGGTCGCGGTGGGCGGCGACGGCACCGTGCACCGGGCGTTGCAGGCGGTCGCCGGGACGCCGGTCCCGTTCGGTCCGGTGCCGGCCGGCACCGGCAACGACTTCGCGGTGGACACCGGGTTCCCGGCCGACCCGCTGGCCGCCGTCGAGGTGATCGCCGACGCGCTGCGCGCCGGCCGCACCCGTCCGGTCGACCTGGCCCGGCTGACCGGCGCCGACGGCACCCGGCGTTGGTACGGGGCGGTGCTGGCAGCCGGCTTCGACGCGATCGTCAACGAGCGGGCCAACCGGATGCGCTGGCCGCGCGGCCCCCGCCGGTACGACCTGGCGATCCTGGTGGAGCTGGCCCGGCTGCGGCCACGCCGGTACAAGCTGCGCCTCGACGGCGAACCGCAGGAGGTGGACGCGGTGCTGGTGGCGGTGGGCAACGCGCCCAGCTACGGCGGCGGCATGCGGATCTGCCCGGACGCGGACCTCACCGACGGGTTGCTCGACGTGGTGGTCGGCGGGCGGTTCGACCGGCTCACCCTGATGCGCGTCAAGCCGAGCATCTACCAGGGCACCCACGTGCGGCACCCGCTGGTGCGCAGCTACCGGGTGCGCGAGGTGGAGCTGGCCGCCGAGGGCATCACCACGTACGCCGACGGGGAGCGGGTGCTGGACCTGCCGGTCACCGTCACGGCTGTGCCGGCGGCGCTGCGGCTGCTGCGCTGACCCGCACCGCGCCGACGCTGGCCGCGATCACCAGCCCGATCGCCAGCACCTCCGGCACCGTGAGCGCCTGATCCAGCACCAGCCAGCCGGCCAGCGCGGCGATGGCCGGGCCGAGGCTCATCAGCACGGCGAAGGTGTGCGTGGGCAGCCGGCGCAGGGCGAGCAGTTCGAGGGTGTACGGCAGCACCGAGGAGAGCACGGCGACGGTGGCGCCCAGCGCCAGCACCGTCGGGTCCAGCAGCGCCGTCCCCGAGCCGAGCAGCCCGGCCGGCAGGGTGAGCAGCGCGGCGACGGCCAGCGCCAGGGCCAGCCCGTCGGCGCCCGGGAAGCGCTGCCCGACCCGGGCGCTGAGGACGATGTACGCCGCCCACATCGCGCCGGCGGCCAGTGCCAGCCCGGCGCCGACCGGGTTGAGCCGGTCGAAGCCGCCCTGCCCGAGCAGGGCCACCCCGGCGGCGGCGAGCCCCGCCCAGCACCAGCTGGCCAGCCGGCGGGCGGCCAGCACCGACAAGGTCAGCGGACCGAGCACCTCCAGGGTCACCGCCGGGCCCAGCGGGATGCGCTCGATGGCCTGGTAGAACAGCGAGTTCATGCCGGCCAGGGCGACCCCGAACGCGGCGGCGGCCGCCCAGTCCCCGGGGCGGTGGCCGCGCAGCCGAGGCCGACACACCGCCAGCAGCAGTACGGCGCCGATGGTCAGCCGCAGCGTGACCGCCCCGGCCACCCCGGAGCGCGGGAAGAGCAGGGCGGCCACGGCCGAGCCGAACTGCACCGACAGCGCCCCGCCGAGCACCAGGCCCACCGCCCGCAGGCCGCCGCGCGGGCGCGGCGCCGCGGCGGCGGGAGCGGGCGGCCCGGAGCGCAGGGTGTCGGTCACGTTCCCCAACGCTAGGAGGTCGCCGCGCGGCGCGGAAATGCCGGTTCGCCCGCGCTTATGCTTGGCGGTCATGACCGTGGAGCTGCGCCACCTGCGGGCCTTCCTGGCCATCGCCGAGGAGGGCAGCATCACCCGGGCCGCGGCCCGGCTGCGGCTCACCCAGCCCGCCCTCTCCCGCACGCTGCGCCAGCTGGAGAACCACCTCGGGGTACGCCTCGCCGACCGCTCCACGCACCACCTGGCGCTCACCCCCGCCGGTCGGGCGCTGCGCGACCGCGCCGCCGCGGCGGTGGCCGCGGTCGACGACGTGCTCGACCCGGCCCACCTGGGCGGCCGGGCGATCCGGCTGGGGCACGCCTGGTCGGCGCTGGGCGGGCACACCGTGACCCTGTTGCGTCGCTGGCGGCAGCAGCACCCGCACACCCCGCTGGAACTGCTGCGCATCGACGAACGCACCGCCGGGCTGGCCCGGGGCCGGGTCGACGTGGCGGTGCTGCGTCAGCCGGTCGACCTGCCCGGGATCCGCACCCAGCGGCTGCTCGACGAGCCGCGGCTGGCTACCGTGCCCGCCGACAGCCCGCTCGCCGGCCGGGCCGCGCTCACCCTGGCCGACCTGGTCGACCAGCCGATCGCGGTGAACGCCGCGACCGGCACCACCACCCTGGAGTTGTGGCCCGCCGGTCGGGCGCCGGCCACGGTGGTGCCGGTGGCCAATACCGACGACTGGCTGGCGGCGATCAGCGCCGGCCGGGCGGTCGGGGTCACCACCGCGGCGACCGCGGCGATGTATCCCAACCCGGCGGTGGCGTACCTGCCGCTGACCGACGCGCCGCCGGTCACCGTGCTGCTGGCCTGGCGCGAGCCGCCCGGCCACCCGGCCGTCGCCGACCTTGTCGCGCTGGCCCGGGACACCGTCCGCGGCTGAGCCGGCGTGCGGGCCGTTGGCGGGGCTGAGCCGCCGCCCGGATCGCGCCGCCGGGGTCGAGCGGCGTGCGGGCGTTCGCGAGGGCCTGAGGCGGCCAGTGGGGTGGGTCAGGCCGGCAGGGCCAGGTCGAGCACGGCGCCCAGGCCGTTCTCCCGACCGGCCTCGGCCGCCGGGAGCACCAGCACGGCGCAGCCGGCCGCCACCGCACCCGCGTCGGCCGGGGTGTCGCCGACCATCAGCGCCTGCTCCGGGTCGACGCCGAGCATCCCGCAGGCGCGCCAGAAGATCGCCGGGTCCGGCTTGCAGCGCCCCACCTCGTACGACAGCACGAACGCGTCGACCAGGTCGGCCAGGCCCCAGGCGGCGAAGTGCGGCCGGATGTCGAAGCCGATGTTGCTGACCACGGCCACCCGTACCCCGGCCTCGCGCAGCGCGCCCAGGGTGGGTCGGGCGTCCGGGTAGGGCACCCAGCCGTCGGGCACCAGCAGCCGCTCGTAGAGTGCCTCGGCGAAGCCGTCGATGCCGGCGTCCACCGTCTCGGCGAGCCCCGTGTACGCGCCGCGGTGGGCGTGCGGGTAGAGGTCGCGGTCGGCCCACAGCTCGGCCAGCCGGGGCGGCACCCGGGCCGGCAGCGGGCCACCCGCCCGACCGGCGGTGAGCAGCCGGTCGGCCAGCGCGGTGGCCCGGGCCCGCTCCAGGGCGACCCCGCAGGTCGCGGCGGCGGCCAGCACCCACTCGCGGGCCTCCTCGACCTGGGCCAGGGTGCCGTGGAAGTCGAACAGGACCGCCTTCACGGGCCGGCGGGACGCCCTCGGACCGGCGGCGGCGCTGCCCGGGGCGGGGGTCTGGGGCGGTTCGGCATGCTCCGGCACGTGCTGCACCCTACCGACCGGCTCCGACGGCCCCGATCGGGCGGCCTTGTCCGGTGTCGGCCGCCGGCACGCATTAATCTTGGTGCCATGTCGAGCCCCGCCGAGCGGTACGCCGCGGCGCGCCGCCGGGCCGCGCAGGCCTCCCAGTTCCCGGCGCTGGACGAGTTCGCCCTTGACCTGGGGTTCGATCTCGACGACTTCCAGCGCGAGGCGTGTCAGGCGTTGGAGCGGGGCAGCGGCGTGCTGGTCTGCGCCCCCACCGGCGCGGGCAAGACAGTGGTGGGGGAGTTCGCCGTGCACCTGGCGCTGCGCGGCACGCCCGGGCAGCCGGCCGAGGGAACCCGGCGCAAGTGCTTCTACACCACGCCGATCAAGGCGCTGTCCAACCAGAAGTACCACGACCTGGTGGACCGCTACGGCGCCGAGCAGGTCGGCCTGCTCACCGGCGACAACGCGATCAACGGCGACGCGCCGGTGGTGGTGATGACCACCGAGGTGCTGCGGAACATGCTCTACGCCGGCTCGGCCACCCTGGAGGGCCTGGCGTACGTGGTGATGGACGAGGTGCACTACCTCGCCGACCGGTTCCGTGGCGGCGTCTGGGAAGAGGTGATCATCCACCTGCCCGCCTCGGTGACGCTGGTCTCCCTGTCGGCCACCGTCTCCAACGCCGAGGAGTTCGCCGACTGGCTGGTCACCGTCCGCGGCGAGACGGCGGTGGTGGTCAGCGAGCACCGGCCGGTGCCGCTGTGGCAGCACATGCTGGTCGGCAAGCGGATGTTCGACCTGTTCCACGACGCCGACGCGGCCCGCAAGCACGACGTGCACCCGGAACTGCTGCGCTACACCCGGGACACCATGCGCCGGCTGGAGCTGGGCGAGGGGCGCAGCGCCGGCCCGGGCGGCGGGCGGCGCGGGCCCCGCTGGCGCGGCCCGATGCGCCCGGACATCGTCGACCGGCTGGACCGGGAGGGGCTGCTGCCGGCGATCCTGTTCATCTTCAGCCGGGCCGGCTGTGACGCCGCTGTGCAGCAGTGCCTGGCCGCCGGGCTGCGGCTCACCTCGCCGGAGGAGCGGGCGGAGATCCGCCGGGTGGTCGAGTCGCGGGTGACCGCGATCCCCGGCGAGGACCTGTCGGTGCTGGGCTACTGGGAGTGGCTCGACGGCTTGGAGCGCGGGCTGGCCGCCCACCACGCGGGCATGCTGCCGGCGTTCAAGGAAGTCGTCGAGGAGCTGTTCGTCCGCGGCCTGGTCAAGGCGGTCTTCGCCACCGAGACGCTCGCGCTGGGCATCAACATGCCGGCCCGCTGCGTGGTGCTGGAGCGGCTGGTCAAGTACAACGGCGAGGCGCACGTCGACCTGACCCCGGGGGAGTACACCCAGCTCACTGGCCGGGCCGGCCGGCGCGGCATCGACGTCGAGGGGCACGCCGTGGTGGTGTGGTCCCCGGAGACCGACCCGCGGCACGTGGCCGGCCTCGCCTCGACCCGCACGTACCCGCTGCGGTCCAGCTTCCGGCCCTCGTACAACATGGCGGTCAACCTGGTCGGCACGGTCGGCGCGGAGCCGGCCCGGGCGCTGCTGGAGTCGTCGTTCGCGCAGTTCCAGGCGGACCGGTCGGTGGTCGGCCTGGCCCGGCAGGTGCAGCGCAACACCGAGAGCATCGAGGCGTACGGCGCCGACGCCGCCTGCCACCACGGCGACTTCGACGAGTACTTCGGGCTGCGGGTGGCCATCGCCGACCGGGAACGCGCGCTCGCCCGGCAGGGGCAGAGCCAGCGCAAGGCCGCCGCGGTGGCGTCGCTGGAGCGGCTGCGGGTGGGTGACGTGATCCGGGTTCCGTCGGGCCGGCGGGCCGGGCTGGCGGTGGTGCTTGACCCGGCGACCGGTGGGTTCGGCGAGCCCCGCCCGCTGGTGCTCACCCAGGACCGCTGGGCCGGGCGGGTCAGCCCCGGCGACTTCACCACCCCGGCGGAGGTGCTCGCCCGGATCCGGGTGCCCAAGCACTTCAACCACCGCTCGCCGGCCGCACGGCGGGATCTCGCCGCCGAGGTCAGCGGCACCGGGCTGGACCGGCACGGCGGGCGCCGCGGCCGGTCCCGGCAGGCGGTCGGCGAGGACCACCGGCTCAGCCAGCTCCGTGCCGAGCTGCGCCGGCACCCCTGCCACGCCTGCCCGGACCGGGAGGAGCACGCCCGCTGGGCGGAGCGGCGGCGCCGGCTGGAGCGCGACACCGAGGAGCTGCGGCAGCGGGTGGCCGGCCGGACCGGCTCGCTGGCGCGTACCTTCGACCGGATCGTCGCGCTGCTCACCGCGCGCGGCTACCTCGCGCCGGACGGCGCGGTGACCGACGCCGGACGGATGCTGGGCCGGATCTGGACCGAGGCCGACCTGCTGGTCGCGGAGTGCCTGCGGCGTGGGGTCTGGGACGGGCTCTCCCCGGCCGAGCTGGCCGCCGCGGTCTCCGTGGTGGTCTTCGAGGCGCGCCGCGACGTCGACGAGCGGGCCTCGCTGCCGCGCGGCGGGGTGTCCGAGGCGGTGGACGCCACGCTGAAGCTGTGGAGCGAGATCGAGGCCGACGAGGCGTCCCGGGGGCTGGCGGTGACCCGCGAGCCCGACCTGGGCTTCGCCTGGCCGATCTACCGTTGGGCCCGGGGTGAGGCGCTGGCCAAGGTGCTGGCCAGCGGCCACGAGATCGACGGGGAGATGCCGGCCGGCGACTTCGTCCGGTGGGCCCGGCAGGTGGTCGACCTGCTCGGCCAGCTCGCCGACTCCGGTGGCGCGTCGGCCGACCTGCGGTCCACCGCCCGGCAGGCGATCGGCGCGGTCAACCGGGGCGTGCTGGCGTACCACGCCGCCGCCTGACCGGCGCGGGGCCCGAGCCGGGTCAGGAACGGCCGGCGAGGGCGTCGACCAACCGGCGGGCGGAGCCGGCCAGGTTCCACCGCTGGGCCAGCTCCAGCAGCCGGTCCGGGTCGGCGGGGGCGGTCGGCAGATCGGTGGGCAGGTCGGGCAGCGGCACGTCGAGCGCGACCTTGACCACCTTCGGCGCCACCGCCAGGTAGTCCCGGGCGGCGGCGAGCTTGGCGCGCAGGCCGGGGGCGAAGCCGGAATCCGGGTCGTCCAGGGCGGCCAGGATGCCGGCGATGTCACCGTAGCGGGTGACCAGCCGGGCGGCGGTCTTCTCGCCGACGCCGGGCACGCCGGGCAGGCCGTCGCTGGGGTCCCCGCGCAGCGCGGCGAAGTCGGCGTACCGGTCGGCCGGCACCCCGTAGCGGGTGCGCACCGCGGCGTCGTCGCAGTCCTCCAGCTTGGCCACGCCCCGCCCGACGTAGAGCAGCCGCACCGGGCGGGCGTCGTCGACCAGCTGGAACAGGTCGCGGTCGCCGGAGACCACCTCGACCGGCGCGGGCTGGGTGACCGACAGCGTGCCGAGCACGTCGTCGGCCTCGTAGCCGGCCGCGCCGACCGTGGTGATGCCGATGGCGTCGAGCACGTCGAGGATGACCGGCACCTGCGGGGTGAGCGTGTCCGGCACCACCTCACCGCCCTCCGGGGCGAGCCGGTGCGCCTTGTACGACGGCAGGAGCGCCACCCGCCAGTCGGGCCGCCAGTCGTGGTCGAGCGCGCAGACCATCCGGTCGGGCCGGCGGGTGCGGATCAGGGTCGCGAGCATGTCGAGGAAGCCGCGCACCGCGTTGACCGGGCTGCCGTCCTCGGCCCGGGCGGCGGACTCGGGGATGCCGAAGTAGGCCCGGAAGTAGAGGCTGGGCGAGTCGACGAGCAGGATCGGGGGTTGCTGTGCCACGTCCGACAGCCTGGCACAACCCACCGACGATCGGGGGGACGGCCCGCCCGGGTCAGCGCCGGTCGTCCGGCCGGTAGACGGTCTCCCGGCGGGCCACGTGCTGCAGGGCGTAGCTCACCACCAGCAGCAGGATCGCGGCGATCACCTCGATCCACGCGGTGGCGCCGTCGGCGACGGTCAGGCCGACGACCAGCAGCAGCAGGCCGACCAGCGCCAGCACCCCGGACCAGAGCAGCCGGCGGCGGCGCGCCGCGGCGCGGTCCCCGTCGTTGGCTGCCACCGGCACCGGTCCTTCCGTCCGTCGGCGCCCGCCCCGGACGCCTGAGCTCAGGCTATCGAGGGTCCGGCGGCGGCACGCCGGAACCGGGATGCGGCCCGGCCGGCGGCGGGCGCAGACTGCTCGACGTGGCATTCCTTCCCGGCCTGAGCCTGGCCCGCCGGTTCCACGACGTGGCGGTGGCCCCGATCCTGCGCCGCCACTGCCCGGGCCTGCGGTACGCGGCCGGACTGCTCGACGGCGGTTCGGAGCTGCTCGGCCTGGACACGGCCCGCTCGACCGACCACGACTGGGGACCCCGGGCCCAACTCTTCGTCGCGGCGCGCGACGCCGGCCGGATCCCCGAGGTACGCGCCGCGCTGGACGCCGAGCTGCCGGCGGAGTTCCTCGGCTGGCCGGCCCGGTTCGTCGGCGCGGACGCCCGGCTGGGGGTCGCCGACCGGGCCGGCACCCGGCACGGGGTGAGCGTCCACGAGCTGGGCGACTGGTGGCACGCCCGGCTGGGGTTCGACCCGGCGGCCGGGGTGGGCGTCGCGGACTGGCTGGCCACCCCCACCCAGCGGCTGGCCGAGCTGACCGGCGGCGCGGTCTTCCACGACGGCCTCGACGGCGCGCTCACCGCGGGCCGGGCGGCCCTGACGTGGTATCCGGACGACGTGTGGCGGCAGGTGCTGCGCGCCGGATGGACCCGGATCGCCCAGGCGGAGCACCTGCCGGGCCGCTGCGCCGAGGTCGGCGACGAGCTGGGCAGCCGGACCGTCACCGCCGGGCTGGCCCGGGACCTGATGCGGCTCGGCCTGCTGACCCGGCGCCGGTGGCCGCCGTACGACAAGTGGCTCGGCACGGTCTTCAGCCGGCTGCCGGACGCGGCGCCGGTGGTCGCGGCGCTGTCCGACGCGCTCGGTCCGGGAGACTGGCCGCGGCGCCAGGACGGGCTGGTGCGCGCCCTGGAGGCGGTGGCCGACTGGACCGACGCCACCGGGCTGGCCGACCCGGTGCGCGCCCGGGCCAGGCAGTTCCACCGCCGGCCCTTCCTGGTGCTGGACGCCGGTCGGGTCGCCGCCGCGCTGCGCGCCGCCATCGTCGATCCGGCGCTGCGGGAGCGTCCGCCGCTCGGCGCGGTCGACCAGTACGTGGACAGCGTCGACGTGCTGACCCATGCCCGCCGGGCCCGCCGGGTGTCCGGCGCGCTGGACTGACCCGGGTGGCGGGTCAGCGGCCGGCCGGAACCGGGACGGCGGGTTGGTCGTCGGTGTCCCGGTCGTGGTCGGTGAGGTCGCGCAGCCGGCGGACCGGGGAGAGCAGCAGCACCAGCGGCGCGCCCACGACCGCGCCGGCGAAGATCAGCAGCGTGGCCCGGGCGCCGAGGCCGACGGCCAGGGCACCGGCGACCAGCCCGCCGACCGGGATCGCGCCCCAGGAGACGAACCGGACCGTGGCCATCACCCGGGAGAGCAGGTCGGGCGGGCTGGCGATCTGCCGGTAGGTCCGGGTGGTCACGCTGAGGACGACCACCCCGACGGAGAAGACCACGTTGCCGACCGCGAAGGCCGCGTACGCCGGCCAGCCGGTGCCCAGCGGGACGACGAACGCGCCGCCAACGGCGACCACGCCGGCGATGACCAGTGCCCGGGCGGTGCCGAGGCGGGCCGTGATCCGAGGGGTGAGCGCGGCGCCGAGCAGCGAGCCGACGCCTTCGACGGCGAGCAGCACGCCGACCAGCCCGGCCGGGGCGTGCAGCTCGCGGACCAGGTAGAGCGGGTAGAGCGCGTGCTGGGCGCCGCAGACGAAGTTGATCGCGGTGGCGGCCCACATGCTGGGGCCCATCACCGGGTGGTGCGCGACGAAGCGCCAGCCCTGCCGGATCAGCTCGCCCATCGGCGGCGACCGGTCCGGCGCGTCCGCGCGGCGGGCGGGCAGGGTCCGCAGCAGCACCGCCGAGACCAGGTAGCTGACCGCGTCCAGCAGCAGGGTCGGCACCGCCCCCAGCGCCTGCACGGCGAGGCCGCCGAGCGAGGGGCCGCTGAGCTGGGAGGCCGCGTAGGTCGCGGAGGTGAGGCTGTTGCGGGCGTGCAGGTCCTCCCGCTCGACGATGCTCGGCAGGAAGGTCGAGTTGGCCACGTCGAAGAGCACGTTGGCGAAGCTGATCACCAGCGCGGTGACCACCAGGTGGGCGACCGTGAGGTGGCCCCACCACCAGGCGAGCGGGATCGACGCGACGGCCGCCGCGCGGGCCAGGTCGGCGCCGACCTGCGCGCCGCGCAGCGGCAGCCGCTGCACGATGACGCCGGCCGGTAGGCCGATCACCAGCCAGGCCACGTAGTTGGCCGCGGCGATCAGGCCCATCTCGAACGCGCTGGCGTCCAGCACGGTGAGCGCGGTCAGTGGCAGCGCCACCGCGCCGACCGCCGACCCGACCTGGCTGGTCGTGCCGGCGGTCCACCAGCGCCAGAACACCCCGGCTCGCTGCCCGACGCCCATGCCGTCCGCCCCCGTTTCAGCCGAGCCAGTGAGTTCCGAACTGAAACGGACTATAGTCGGGGGACGGATACCGGTGAAGGGGTGGGGTGTGCGGCGGGCCGACCTGGCGGACGCGGACTGCGGCATCGCGCAGGCGCTCGGCGTGCTCGGCGACTGGTGGACCTTCCTGATCGTGCGCGACGTCGCCGGCGGGACCACCCGCTTCGACCCGCTCCAGCGGGCGCTCGGGGTGAGCCGGCGGGCCCTGGCGGAGCGGCTGGCCGGGCTGGTCGAGCACGGGGTGCTCCAGCGGCGGGCGTACTCGCAGCACCCGCCGCGCTTCGACTACCTGCTCACCGCCAAGGGCGAGGCGCTGCTGCCGGTGCTGATCGCGTTGCAGAACTGGGGGACCCACCACGTGATGGGCGATGGCGACATCACCGCCACCGCGGCCGCGGACTCGGCCGAGGCGCGGCGGGTGCACGAGTTGGTCGGCCGGCGGTTGCCCGAGGTGCTGCTGCCCGGGCCGGACGGCCGGCCGGTGGCTCCGGCCGGGGACGACCGGTGGACCGTCCTCTACTTCTTCCCCGGCGCGTTCCCACCCGGGGTGCCGGCGCTGCCGCCGGGCTGGGGCGAGATCCCGGGCGCGCCGGGCTGCACGCTGGAGTCGACCACGTACGCCGCCCGGGCCGCCGACTTCCACGCCGAGGGAGCCCGGATCGTCGGGGTGAGTACGCAGCGCCCCGACCAGCTGGCCGACTTCGTGGCGTACGCCCAGCTGCCCTTCCCGCTCCTGTCCGACCAGGACGGCCGGCTCGCGGCCGGGCTGCTGCTGCCCACCTTCCGGGCCGGCGGGGTCGAGCGGTTCAAGCGGCTGACCCTGCTGGTCGACCCGCGGGCGGTGGTGCGCGCGGTGCAGTTCCCGGTGACCGACCCGGCCGGCTCGGTGGACGAGATGCTCGACCTGCTCCGCGGCCGGTCCGCCGCGGCCGGGCCGGCCGACGAGCGGGCGGTCGGGGCGGGCTGACCGCCGCCCGCCGGCGTCCGCCCGTTCCCAGGCCGGTTTGGCGGGGTACCGGGGCCCCGCCGGTGCGCGGGGCCCCGGGCGTCGGTCAGGCGGGCAGGCGCCAGACCTGGTTGGCGCCGCCGAAGCAGTCCCAGATCTGCAGCCGGGTGCCGTCGGCGGAGCTGTTGCCGGTGGCGTCGAGGCACTTGCCGGCCTGCGGGTTGCGCAGCGTGCCGTTGGCCTGGGCCTGCCAGACCTGGGCCCCGGTGCCGTTGCAGTCCCACAGCTGCACCTTGGCGCCGTTGGCGGTGGAGCCGCTGGTCACGTCGGCGCACTTGCCGAGGGCGCGCAGGGTGCCGTCGGCGCCCACCGTCCAGCGCTGCGCGTTGGTGCCGTTGCAGGTCCAGAGCTGGATCGCGGTGCCGTTGGCGGTGTTCGCCGCCGCCACGTCGACGCACTTGCCGGCGATGCCGGTGATCGGGCCGGTCCGTCCGGTCGGCGGCGGGGTGCCGCCCATGACGGTGTCGTAGATGGCGCCGACCAGCGAGGTCGAGTCGTTACGGTCCTGGGACAGCTCCCAGTTCATCATCCCGCCGGCGTTCGCCAGCGCCCACTGGGTCTTCCGCTTGACCGTCGGGACGCCGTTGTAGCACTGCTGCACGCCGCCGACCGTGGTGCAGTCCCGGTTGGCGTTGGCCGGGTCCATGCCCACCAGGGCCGAGTACGTGTGGTAGCCGGGCCGGCTGTAGAAGGGCACCCCGAGCACCGCCTTGGCGGCCGGCAGGCCGCGCGCCTTCCACCCGTTGACGGCGTTGATCGACCAGTCGTAGTTGGCGTGCGGGCTGCCCCCGTCGTACGCCATGATGTTCAGCCAGTCGACGTGGCCGAACACGGCGGTCGGCACGCCCTGCACGTAGTAGCCCTCGGACACCACGGCCGCGGTGAGCAGCTTGCCGCGGGGGCGCAGGGCGCCGCTGAGCTGCTGCATCAGCAGGCTGTAGTTGTTCGCCGACGCGCCCGGGTCGGGGTACTCCCAGTCCATGTCGACGCCGTCCAGGTTGTACTGGTTGACGAAGGTGACCACGTTGTTGACGAACGCGGTGCGGGTGCCGGCGTTGGCGGCGAGCGCCTCGAACGCGGAGTCGTCGCCGTCGTTCCAGCCGCCGATGGCGATCGACACCTTGACGTTGTTGCCATGCCCGAGCGAGACCAGCTGGGACAGCTTGCCCGGGTTCTCCACCGGGCGCAGGCTGCCGTCGGCGTTGGGCAGCACGAACGCGTAGTTGATGTGGGTGAGCTTGGCGTACTGGACGCCGGTGACGCTGCCGCTCCACGACGGCAGGTAGCCGACGCTCTTGAAGTTGTTCGGCAGCACCGCGGCGGCGGCCGGGGACGGTGCGGCGAGGGTCAGGCCGGCGCCGGCGGTGACCAGCGCGAGCAGGCCGGCGGCGAGGGCCGACCGGGGACGGGGACGTGGTGAGGACATCGCGGGCCTTCCCGTGGGCGGGCGGTGGCGACCGTACGCCGTACCGGTGCCCGGCGGGCCGGGCGCCGGCGCGGCGTACGGAAGGGAGGGTGCGCATCCTCGGCGGAGCCCAAATCCTAAAGAGTGTTAACGGATTGCGTCAACGATGGTTCTCGATGAATGAGAGAGCGCTTTCCCGGATGTGGGGCGACTGAGGCGCCGCCCGAACGAGCGTTAAGCTGGCCGGGTGGGAACCGACGAGCTGTACCCGCCGGACCGGCTGGCCGCCGCGCAGCGCGCCACCGCCGCCGCCGGCCTGGACGCGCTGCTGCTGACCCCCGGCTCCGACCTGCGTTACCTCACCGGCTACGACGCGCACGCGGGGGAGCGGCTGACCTGCCTGGTGCTGCCCGCCGAGGGCGAGCCGACGCTGATCGTGCCCACCCTGGAGCGTCCCGCCGCCGAGGCGTCGCCGGCCCCGGCCACCGGGGTGCGGATCGTCGACCACGCCGACGGCACCGACCCGTACCCGCTGGTGACCGCCGCCCTCGACGGGCCGGTGGCGGCGGTCGGGCTGGCCGACCGGATGTGGGCCGAGCAGGTGCTCGCGCTGCGCGCCGCGCTGCCCGGCGCCACCCAGCGGCTCGCCGGCGAGGTGCTGCGCGAGCTGCGGATCCGCAAGTCTCCGGCGGAGGTCGCCGCGCTCGCCGAGGCCGGCGCCGCGATCGACGCGGTGCACCAGCGGATGGGGGACTGGCTGCGCCCGGGGCGCACCGAGTCCGAGGTGGCCATCGACATCGCCGCGGCGATCCGCGCCGCCGGGCACGTCACCGTGGACTTCGTCATCGTCGCCGCCGGGCCGAACGGCGCCAGCCCGCACCACGGCACCTCCGACCGCCCGATCGGGGCCGGTGAGCCGGTGGTGGTGGACATCGGCGGCACCATGCCGTCGGGCTACCGCTCCGACTGCACCCGCACCTACGTCGCCGGCGGCCCGGCCCCGGCCGAGTTCACCGAGTACTACGCGGTGCTGCACGCTGCCCAGCGCGCGGCGGTAGCCGCGGTGCGCCCCGGGATCACCGCCGAGGCGGTCGACGCCGCCGCCCGCGAGCCGATCGCCGCCGCCGGCTTCGGCCCCGCGTTCCTGCACCGGACCGGGCACGGCATCGGCCTGGACGGGCACGAGGAGCCGTACGTGGTGGCCGGCAACCCCCGGCCGCTGGAGCCCGGCATGGCGTTCTCCATCGAACCCGGCATCTACCTCGCGGGCCGACACGGCGCCCGGATCGAGGACATCGTCGTCTGCACGACGGACGGCGTCCACCGGCTCAACACCACCCCCACGGAGCTCATCGCGCTATGACAGTCGACCGGATCCTCCCCACCGACGAGGCCCACGACCTGCTGGACCTCGCCACCGAACTCGCCGACCGGGAGCTCGCGCCGCGGGCCGCCGGGTTCGAGGAGCGCGCCGAGTTCCCCCGCGAGGTGCTGCGCACCCTCGGCCGGGCCGGCCTGCTCGGCCTGCCCTACCCGGAGGAGCACGGCGGCGCCGCGCAGCCGTACGAGGTCTACCTCCAGGTGCTGGAGATCCTGGCCAGCCGCTGGCTCGCGGTCGCCGAGGCGGTCAGCGTGCACACCCTGTCCTGCTACCCGGTGGCCGCCTTCGGCAGCGACGAACAGCGCAAGCTGCTGCCCGACATGATCGGCGGCGAGCTGCTCGGGGCGTACTGCCTCTCCGAGCCCCAGGGTGGCTCGGACGCCGCCGCGCTGAGCACCCGGGCGGTCCGCGACGGCGACGCGTACGTGGTCTCCGGCACCAAGGCGTGGATCACCCACGCCCGGGTGGCCGACTTCTACAACATCTTCTGCCGCACCGGCGGGCCCGGCCCGAAGGGCATCTCCTGCCTGCTCGCCGACCGCGGCACGCCCGGCATCCACCCGCAGGCGGCCGAGCGGACGATGGGGCTGCACGCCTCCCCGGTGGCGCAGATCGCCTTCGACGACGCCCGGGTCCCGGCCGACCGGCTGATCGGCGGTGAGGGGATGGGCTTCACCATCGCGATGTCCGCCCTGGACTCCGGCCGGCTGGGCATCGCCGCGTGCGCCGTGGGGCTGGCCCAGGCGGCGCTGGACTACGCGGTCGGCTACGCCAAGGAGCGGCGGCAGTTCGGCCAGGCCATCATCGACTTCCAGGGGCTCGGGTTCAACCTCGCCGACCTGGCCACCCAGATCTCCGCGGCCCGGGCGCTGACGCTGGCCGCGGCCCGGCTGCGCGACGCCGGCCGGCCGTACTCGATCGAGGCGGCCAAGGCGAAGCTCTTCGCCACCGACGTGGCGATGCGGGTGACCACCGACGCGGTGCAGGTGCTCGGTGGCGCGGGCTACGTGGCCGACCACCCGGTGGAGCGGTACATGCGGGAGGCGAAGGTGCTGCAGATCGTCGAGGGCACCAACCAGATCCAGCGGCTGGTGATCTCCCGCGCCCTGGCCAAGGGCTGACCCGGTCGACCGTGGGTGGCGGCGCCGGTGCGGTGGGTCGACCGTACCGGCACCGGCGCGGCCGTCCGGCGGCCGCGTCGTCGCCGTCCGGCGGTTTTCCCGGTAGGTTGCACGCCGTGGAGGAGATCGACCGCGCCATCGTCGCAGCACTGACCGCTGACGGCCGGCTGTCGTACACGGATCTGGCGGAGAAGGTGGGCCTGTCGGTCTCCGCCGTGCACCAGCGGGTGCGCCGGCTGGAGCAGCGCGGGGTGATCAAGGGGTACGCCGCGCGGGTCTCCTTCGAGGCGCTGGACCTGCCGCTGACCGCGTTCGTGGCGATCCGGCCGTTCGACCCGTCGCAGCCGGACGACGCGCCGGAGCGGCTGGCCCACCTGCCGGAGATCGACTCCTGCTACTCCGTGGCGGGGGAGGACTTCTACCTGCTGCTGGTGCGGGTCGCCAGCCCGGCGGACCTGGAGCGGGTGCTCCAGGAGATCCGCACCGCGGCGAACGTCACCACCCGGACCACTGTGGTGCTCTCCACCCCGTACGAGGGGCGGCCGCCGAAGGTCAGTGCCGAACTCCCGACGCGGGCACGGTCCCGGGTGCCGGGAGAGGTGGCTGGTTCCAACGCCGGATGACCTGCCGGCCGTGCTCGTGGCCGAGGGTGCTGACCGTGGCGGTGTCCAGGCGCAGCCGACCGCCGGCGGCGGGGGGCAGGCCGATCCAGCGGGCGCCGGCCACCCGGAGGCTGTGCCCGTGCGCGACCAGCGCCACGTGACCCTTGTCGAGCAGCGGAGTGACCCGGGCGAGTACCCGGTCGAGCCGGGCGCCCACCTGCTCGGGTGACTCGCCGCCGGGGCAGCCGTCGGTCCACAGGTACCAGTGCGGGTGGTCGCCGCGGATGTCGGCGCTGGTGCGGCCCTCGTACTCGCCGTAGTTCCACTCGGCGAGGTCGTCGTCGGTCGCGGTGACGGTGAGGCCGGCCAGTTGGGCGGTGCGTACCGCGCGCTGCCGGGGGCTGCTCAGCACCGCGACGAACCGCCGGTCGGCCAGGAACGCGCCGACCATCCGGGCCTGTCGCTCGCCGTCCGGGGTGAGCGCCAGGTCGGTGTACGAGGTGTGCCGGTGACTCGCGCTCCAGGTGGTCTCGCCGTGCCGGATCAGCAGGATCTCGCCCATTCGTCCAGTTAACCAGTCACCGGTCTCCCTCGTTCACCTAGTGTCCTAGGACGGCCTAGTGGGTGTGCGGTGGGCGACCCACGTTTCCGCTCACCGGGCCCGGGCATGCTCCGGATCGAGGGGCCCGTCCGGCCCCTGATCGGCCGGAGCAGAGGAGGCGACATGGGCTTCACCGACAAGGCGAAGAGCAAGGTCGAGCAGCTGACCGGCGCCGCCAAGGAGCGGATCGGCGACGTGACCGAAAACCAGCGGATGCGCGGGGAGGGCGGCTCGCAGCAGCGCGACGCCCAGACCCGGCAGGCCGGTGAGCAGGCCAAGGAGGCCGGTAAGAAGCTGCGGGACGCCTTCACCAGGTGACCCCGCCCGGCGTGGCGGCCCCCGGCGTCATGCCGGGGGCCGCCACGCGTTCAGGGGTGGAAGCCGGCACCGAGCGCCCGGCCGCGGCCAGCGGCACGGGCGGGGCCGCCCGGTCCGGGGTTGATCCACTCCGGTTCCGGGATGTCGCGGTGTCGACGGGGCTCCGATACCGCGATGTGCGGGCAGGGGAGTGGATCAACCCGCCAGGCCGGCGTTCGCGGGACGGCAGAGACGGGTCACCCCCGCCGTCGGGTGGTGACGGCGGGGGTGACGGGACGCGCGGCGGTCAGTCGTTGCGGTGGTCGGCCCACCACTGCTGGCCGGACTCCGGCAGGGTGTCGATCGGGTCGTAGTAGGCGTAGCGCTTGTTCAACGCCTCCAGGTCGGCCGACTCGATGCTGGTGCGGTAGTTCTTGGTCCAGTACGAGATGCCGCGTTCGCGGTCGTACTCGGTGAGCATGTGCACCCAGCGCTTGCCGACGAAGGGGACGTCGCAGACGATCCGCGGGGTGGCGTAGCCGGGCAGGTAGCCCATGATGTCGTGCTGGAGCTGCTGGGCGTGCCAGACCGGGACCCGCCAGTGCTCGGCGTTGGGGATCATGTCGCACATGTAGAAGTAGTACGGCAGGATGCCCGCCTCGCCCTGCAGGGCGAAGCAGAGGTCGAGCAGCTCCTTGCTGGTGGCGTTGACGCCGCGCATGAGCACGCCCTGGTTGCGTACGTCGCGGACGCCGACGTCGAGGGCGGTCTGGGCGGCCTTGGCGACCAGCGGGGTGAGCGACTGGGCGTGGTTGACGTGGGTGTGGATGGCGAGGTTGACGCCGCGGCGGGCGGCGGTGCGGGCGACGCGTTCGAGGCCCTCGACGACGTCGGCCTGGAGCCAGTGCTGCGGCAGGCCCATGAGGGCCTTGGTGGCGAGCCGGATGTCGCGGATGGTCTCGATCTCGAGCAGCCGCATCAGGTAGGACTCGAGGTTGCGCCAGGGCACGTTGGCCACGTCGCCGCCGGAGACGACGACGTCGCGGACGCCGGGGTGGGCCTTGAGGTAGGTGATGTGGGCGTCGTAGCGGTCGACGGGCTTGAGGGTGAGCTTGAGCTTGTCGACGGCGGGGGTCGAGTTGCCGACCAGGTCCATCCGGGTGCAGTGGCCGCAGTACTGCGGGCAGGTGGAGAGCAGTTCGGCGAGGACCTTGGTGGGGTAGCGGTGGGTGAGGCCCTCGGCGACCCACATGTCGTGTTCGTGCAGCGAGTCGCGGCTGGCGTAGGGGTGTGAGGGCCAGTCGGTGCGCCGGTCGGAGGCGACCGGGATCATGTAGCGCCGCACGGGGTCGGCGAGGAACGCCTCGGTGCTCATCGGCGCGAACGGGACCATGGTGTTGAGCATCTGCGGCGGCACCAGCATCGACATGGTGGCCAGGGCTGCCTGGTCGGCGGCGAGGTCGTCGTAGAAGGTCTCGTCGACGAGGTCACCGAGGACGGCGCGCAGTTGCTTGATGTTCTTGACGCAGTTGACGCGCTGCCACTGGGCGGATTCCCACTGCTCGCGGGTGACGTGGCGCCAGCCGGGGAAGCGGGTCCAGTCGGGTTCGACCAGGGGTGCGCGGCGGTATTCGTAGGGCTGTCCGGCGGTGGGGACGGTGGCCGGCGCGGGGCGGGGCGCTGGGATGGTCTGCACCGGTTGGGTCTGGGTCACGGCCCCTCCTCGTACGTGCGATGATCGGCGGCCTCGAAGGCTACTGGAAAATATCCGGTGAAGAAATTAGTCTGCCGGAAGTTTTCCCGCTACGCGAGCCCTGACCGGGGGTTCGGGCGGTTGGACAGGGGAGGTCGGCGTGACGTCACCGGTGGGTCTGCACCGCGTTGTGGAACCGGCGGGGGTGCTGCCGCAGGCGGCGTGGCGGCTGGACGCGTCCCCGGAGATCGCGCCGAACGAGGTGCGGATCCGGGTGGAGCGGCTGAACCTGGACGCGGCGAGCTTCCGGCAGCTGTGGGAGAAGCACGGCGGCGACGGCGACGCGGTACGCGCCGAGGTGCTGGAGATCGTCTCCACCCGGGGGAAGATGCAGAACCCGGTGACCGGGTCGGGCGGGATGCTGATCGGCACGGTGGAGGAGGCCGGGCGGCGCTCGCCGCTGGGGCTGAAGCCGGGGGAGCGGGTGGCGACCCTGGTGTCGCTGACGCTGACCCCGCTGGTGATCACCGACGGGTTGGCCCGGTGGGACGGGCGCAGCGAGCAGGTGCCCTGTGACGGGTACGCGGTGCTGTTCGCCCGGTCGATCGCCGCGGTGCTGCCCGATGACCTGGACCCGCAGCTGTCCCTCGCCGTGCTGGACGTGTGCGGGGCGCCGGCGCTGACCGCGCGGGTGGTGGCGCGGTACGTGACCGACCGGGCGCGCGAGGGGGACGCCCGGCCGGTCAGCGTGGCGGTGATCGGTGGGGCGGGCAAGAGCGGGTCGCTGTCGTTGGCGGCGGCGCGGCGGGCGGGCGCCGCCCGTACGGTCGGGGTGGTGCCGGTGGCGGCGGAGCGGGACACGCTGACGGCGGCCGGCCTGGCCGACGCGGTGGCGCTGGCCGACGCCCGGGATCCGGTGGCGTTGTCGCAGGCGGTCACGACGGCGCTGGGGGTGCCGGCGGACGTGACGGTGGTCTGCGTGGACGTGCCGGGTTGTGAGCATGGGGCGGTGCTGGCGACCGCTGACGGCGGCACGGTGATCTTCTTTTCGATGGCGACGAGTTTCTCGGCGGCGGCGTTGGGCGCGGAGGGTCTGGCGGCGGACGTGACGATGCTGGTGGGCAACGGCTACGTGCCGGGGCACGCGGAGTTGGCGTTGGGTCTGCTGCGGGGCGAGCCGGGGGTCCGGGCGCTGTTCGAGTCGCGGCTGGCGGCAGACTGAGTGCCATGACGAACCCCTCGACCCTGTACCGCGGTGGGCTGCTGCACTGCCCGGCCGATCCGAGCGCGACGGCCCTGCTGGTCGCGGACGGCAAGATCACCTGGCTGGGGACGGACGCGGACGCGCCCGGCGCGGACCGGGTGGTGGACCTGGACGGGGCGTTGGTGACCCCGGCGTTCGTGGACGCGCACGTGCACGCCACGGACACGGGTCTGGCGCTGTCGGGGTTGGACCTGTCGGGGGTGCGGTCGGCGGGGGAGCTGCTGGACGCGGTGGCCGGGTTCGCGGCGGGTCTGCCGGCGGACGCGGTGGTGCTGGGGCACGGCTGGGACGAGTCGGCGTGGCCGGTGTCGGGGTTGCCGGACGCGGGGGAGTTGGACCGGGCGGCCGGTGGCCGGCGGGTGTACCTGTCGCAGGCGTCGATCCATTCGGCGTTGGTGTCGCGGGCGCTGCTGGCGGCGTGTCCGGAGGCGGCGGCCGCGGCCGGGTACGACGGGTCGGGGTGGCTGCGCCGGGACGCGCACCATGTGGTGCGGGCGGCGGCGTTCGCGTCGGTGACCCGGGCGCAGCGGGTGGCCGCGCAGCGGCGGGCGTTGGCGCACGCGGCGTCGTTGGGTATCGCGGCGGTGCACGAGTGCGGTGGGCCGGAGATCTCCGACGAGGAGGACTTCACCGGGCTGCTGGGGATCTCCGGTGCGGGGTTGCCGGAGGTGTACGGCTACTGGGGTGAGCTGGGTGGCGCGGCGCGGGCGCGGGAGTTGGGCGCGGTGGGCGCCGGTGGTGACCTGTTCGCCGACGGGGCGTTGGGGTCGCGGACGGCGCACGTGTCGGGGGAGTACCTGGACGGCGACGGCGGCTGCGGGCACGGCTACCTGAGCGTGGAGCAGGTGCGTGACCATCTGGTGGACTGCGCGGCGCACGGGTTGCAGGGCGGGTTCCACGCGATCGGGGACGCGGCGATCGGCACGGTGCTGGCGGGGTTCGCGGCGGCGGCCGAGCGGGTGGGCACGGATCGGTTGCGGGCGGCCCGGCACCGGGTGGAGCACGCGGAGATCATGAACAAGCGGTTGATCGCCGGGTTTGTGGAGTTCGGGATCGTGGCGAGCATGCAGCCGGCGTTCGACCGGTTGTGGGGCGGCGCGGGCCGGATGTACGAGTCGCGGTTGGGCCTGGACCGGTCGTTGGCGTCGAACCCGATGGGGTCGATGCACGCGGTCGGGGTGGCGTTGGCGTTCGGGTCGGATTCGCCGGTGACGCCGCTGGACCCGTGGGGTTCGGTGCGGGCGGCGGCGGCGCATCACAACCCGGCGCAGCGGATGAGTGAGCGGGCGGCGTTCGCGGCGCACACCCGGGGTGGTTGGCGGGCGGTGCACCTGGACAACGAGGGGGTGCTGGCGCTGGGCGCGCCGGCGACGTTCGCGGTGTGGTCGACGCCGGCGGGGGTGGACCGGGGGTTGCCGGTGTTGCAGGCCGACGACCCGGAGACGCGGGGTCCGCAGGATCCGACGCCGTTGCCGGTGTGCCGGCGCACGGTGCTGCGCGGTGAGGTGATCTATGAGGAAGGGTCTGCGTGAGCGAGCGAACCATCGGTACGGCGCGGGTGGCGCCGGCGCCGGGCGTGGCGGGGTGACGGCGTGACGGGCAAGCTTGACCTGGATCCGGCGCTGGTGGCGCGGGCGCGGGAGTTGGCGCGTCGCGCCGGGCAGCCGGTGGTGGAGCTGGCGCGCAGCCACACCACGGTGTCGGTGGAGCGGGCGGTGTTGCGGCTGGCCGGGGTGACCGGCGCGGACCCGGACGGCATTCCGTGGGTGAACCGGCTCGTCGACGCGGTGGTCGCCGACGTGGGGTTGGGGCACGGGGTGGCGGGGCCGGTGTTCGACGCCCTCGCGCGGGAGCAGATCAGCGACGTCACGTTGCTGGCGCAGAAGGCCGCGGCCGGGTCGGTGCGGTTCCAGCAGCCGACCGGGAAGGCGGCCACCGCGGCGCGGCGGGCGGCGCGGAAGGCGGTCGCCGCGGGCATCCGGCGGATCGACCGGCGGCGGGCCGAGCGGGAGCGGCTGGTGAAGCGGTACGGGGATCCGCGGCGGCGGCCGTGGATCTACCTGATCGTGGCGACCGGTGACATCTACGAGGACATTCCGCAGGCGCAGGCGGCGGCGCGGGCGGGCGCGGACGTGATCGCGGTGATCCGGTCGACGGGTCAGTCCCTGTTGGACTACGTGCCGGAGGGGGCGACCCGGGAGGGGTTCGCCGGCACGTACGCCACGCAGGAGAACTTCCGGTTGATGCGGGCGGCGTTGGACGTGTCGTCGAAGGAGCTGGGCCGGTACGTGCGGCTGACGAACTACGCGTCGGGGCTGTGCATGCCGGAGATGGCGACCCTGGCGGGCCTGGAACGCCTGGACATGATGTTGAACGACTCGATGTACGGGATCCTGTTCCGTGACATCAACCCGGTGCGCACCTTCGTGGACCAGCGGTTCTCCCGGCAGGTGCACGCCCGGGCGGGGATCATCATCAACACCGGGGAGGACAACTACCTCACCACCGCCGACGCGGTGGAGGAGGCGCACACGGTGACGGTGTCGCAGCTGCTCAACGAGTACTTCGCGCACGAGGCGGGGCTGGCGGACTGGCAGTTGGGGCTGGGGCACGCGTTCGAGATCAACCCGGATCTGCCGGAGTCGTTCCGGTTGGAGTTGGCGCACGCGCTGCTGGCCCGGGAGTTGTTCCCGGACGCGCCGTTGAAGTGGATGCCGCCGACGAAGCACATGACCGGGGACGTGTTCCGCGGCAACCTGCTGGACGGGTTCTTCAACCTGGTGGGCACGATGACCGGGCAGGGCATCCTGCTGGTCGGGATGATGACCGAGGCGGTGGTGACGCCGTGGTTGTCCGACCGGGACATCGCGTTGCAGAACGTGCGCTACGTGCTGGGCGCGGCTGGCGGGTTGCACGAGGACTTCGTGCCGGCGCCGGGCGGGTTCATCCAGCAGCGGGCGAACCGGGTGCTGGGCGAGGCGGTGGAGCTGTTGGAGCGCATCGGTGAGCAGTCGCTGTTGACCGCGATCGCCGAGGGCACGTTCGGGATCATGAAGCGGCCGGCGGACCGGGGCAAGGGTCTGGACGGGGTGGCCCGGCACGAGGCGGACTACTACAACCCGGCCACCGAGATCCTGGAAGGGGACGCGGCGTGAGCGGCGTCGAGGTCGGCGCGGCGGCGCCCGGCGGCGGGGCCGCCGAGAAGAAGATCGTCCGGCCGTACGGGGACACCACCGGTGACGGCATGGTGCAGGTGTCGTTCACGTTGCCGGTGCCGCACGACAAGCGGGCCGAGGGCGCGGCGGTGCAGTTGGCGAACAAGATGGGCATCGACCCGGCGATGCTGGTGCACGCCAAGCAGATGGGTGACGGGTTCACCTTCTTCGTGGTGTACGGGCGGGTGAACCACCTGGTGGATCTGGCCGCGGTGCAGGTGGTGGAGCGGGACTTTCCGCTGCTGAGCGCCAAGGAGGTCAACGCGGTGGTGAAGCAGCGGTTGCGGCGCAAGCTGTCGGTGGTGGGGGCGTGCATCGGCACGGACGCGCACACGGTCGGCATCGACGCGATCCTCAACGTCAAGGGCATCGCCGGGGAGAAGGGCCTGGAGTACTACCGGGAGTTGAAGGTCGCCAATCTGGGCGCGCAGGTCAGCGTGCCGGAGTTGGTGGAGGCGGCGCGGGTGGAGAAGGCCGACGCGGTGCTGGTGTCGCAGGTGGTCACCCAGCGCGACGCGCACCTGCACAACACCCGGGAGATGTCCGCGGCGTTCCGGGAGGCGATGCCGGCCGGGAAGCGGCCGCTGCTGATCGTCGGCGGGCCGCGGTTCGACGAGACGATGACCGAGGAGCTGGGGGTGGACCGGATCTTCGGCCGGGGCACCACCCCGGGCGAGGTGGCCAGCTACCTGGTACACGCGCTGATCACGAACAGGAAGGCGGCGAGGGCATGACTGATTCCCGGGTCGGGTTGACCGTGACGCACCGGCGGTACGTGCCGTACTCGCACGCCCACTACGCCGGGAACCTGGTCGACGGGGCGTACGCGCTGGGGCTGTTCGGGGACGTGGCCACGGAGGTGTGCATCCGCACCGACGGCGACGAGGGGTTGTTCGCGTCCTACTCGGACGTGCAGTTCACGGCGCCGATGAAGGCCGGGGACGTGTTGGAGGTGACCGCGACGGTGACCCGGGTGGGTACCCGCAGCCGCACCATCGACTTCGTCGCCCGGGTGGTGTGCCGGGGCCGCCCGGACCGGGGCGAGTCGGCGGCGGAGGTGCTCGCCGAGCCGATCGTGGCGGTCACCGCGACCGGCACGGTGGTCGTGCCCGCCGCGTCGTGACCCTGGCGGTCTGCGCCGACGTCGGGTCCACGTACACGAAGGTGGCGGTGGTGGACCTGGACGCGGCGGCGCTGGTCGCGGCGGCGTCGGCGCCGACCACGGTGGGCACGGACGTGCTGCACGGCCTGGACGCGGCGGTCGCCGCGGCCACCGCCGGGCGCCGGGCGCGGGACGCGCCGTGGTACGTGTGCTCGTCGGCCGGGGGTGGGCTGCGGCTGGCGGTGGTCGGCTACGAGCAGTTGGTGACCGCGCAGGCCGGCCGGCGGGTCGGCCTGTCGGCGGGCGCGAACGTGGTGCACGTGGCCGCCGGGCGGCTGGGGGCGGCGGAGCTGACCGGGTTGCGGGCGGCCCGCCCGGACGTGGTGCTGCTGGTCGGCGGCACCGACGGCGGGGACGCCGACACGCTGACCCACAACGCGACCCGGCTGGCCCGGGCCCGCTGGCGGCGGCCGGTGGTGCTGGCCGGCAACGTCGACGTGCGCGACGAGTTGCACGCCCTGCTCGCCGGGGCGGGGGTGCCGGTCACCGTGGCGGAGAACGTGCTGCCGCGGATCGGGGTGTTGGCGCCGGCGGGTGCCCGGGCGGCGATCCGGGAGGTGTTCCTGCGGCACGTCATCGGCGGCAAGCGGCTGTCGCGGGGGTCGCGGTTCGCGCGGCTGGTGCGCGCGGCCACCCCGGACGCGGTGCTGACCGGGGTGGAGGTCCTCGCCGACGCGACCGGTGGGGACCTGGCGGTGGTGGACGTGGGTGGGGCGACCACCGACGTGTACTCGGTGCTCACCCCGGACGAGCGGGACAGCGGGCCGGGCCGGGAGGTCGCCGGCACGCTGTGGCGGGCCCGCACCGTGGAGGGGGACCTGGGCATGCGGTGGTCCGCGCCGGGGGTGGTGCGGGCCGCCGCGGAGGAGCGGCTGCTCGACCCCGGTGAGCAGGAGACGTTGGCGGCGGCCGCGGCGGCGCGGGCCGCCGAGCCGGGCCTGCTGGCCGCGACCGACGCGGAGCGGGCCGCCGACCGGCGGATCGCCGCGCTGGCCGCGACGGTGGCGTTGCGCCGGCACGCCCGTGGCGGCGCCACCGGGGAACGCGGTGGGCGGGATCTGCGGGACGTGCGGCTGCTGGTGGGCTCGGGCGGGGTGCTGCGGCACGCCCCGGCCGACGACGCGGAGCGGGTGCTCGCGGCGGCGTTGACCGACCACGCCGGCGGGTGGCCGCTGCCGCGGGCGGCGCGGCCGGTGGTGGACGTGGACTACGTGCTGGCCGCCGGTGGGCTGCTCGCCGGCGACCATCCGCAGGTGGCGGCGGCGTTGCTGCGCCGGCACCTGGCCGTCGACTGAGGACGGCGCTGCCGGTGGCCCGGGCCGGCGCCGCCGGTCCGGCGGGCAGCTCCTCCCGCCGGACCGGTCGCGGGTCGCGTCACAGCGATCCGGTGCGCCACGGCCCGGTGATGGCGAACGTGATGCCGGGGCTCTGGGCGTTGACGAACAGCCAGTTGCCGTTCTTCGGTTCGAACGTCGACCCGCACCACTCCGAGCCGGAGTAGTTGCCGGCGGCGACGGTCTTGCCGGGCACCCCGCCGGCGGGAATCACCACCTGGTTCAGGGCGAACGGGAAGATCACCCCGTCGGTGGTGAGGCCGTGCAGGTACTCGCCGGAGTCACCGTCCTCGCACAGCACGATGCCGCCGCGGGGGCTGACGCAGATGTTGTCGGGGTTGTTCAGCACCGCCGCGTCGGGGGAGGCGAACAGCACCCGCATCCGCTCGGCGGCCGGGTCGTACTCGAAGACCTGTCCCTGACCGGCGGGGCCGCCGCTGGTGGAGACGATGTAGATCCGCTCGTTGCCGTACCAGGCGCCCTCCAGGCGGCGGAACACCGCGGCGCCGAGGGCCGCGCCCTGCAGGGCGGGGCGGGTTTCGCCGGGGGCGTAGTCCGGGTTGGGGATGTCCACCCAGGTCAGGTCCCGGTACTCGACGCCCGTGCCGTCGCCGTAGGTGGAGTAGGACGAGCCGTCGGCGGTGGGGACGACCAGCATCTGCAGCACCCCGCCGGTGGACAGCTCGCCCGGGGTGTGCGGCAGGTACCGGTACAGGCCGGAGGGGGTGGCGTCCTCGGTGAGGTAGACGATGCCGGTGCGCGGGTCGACGGCCACGGCCTCGTGGCTGAACCGGCCCATCTGCTTGAGCGGGCGGGGGTCGCCCTTGCCGGTGTGCGGGACTTCGAAGACGTAGCCGTGGCGGGTGCCGTCGGGCCCGATCTCGGTGGTCTCCTCACAGGTGAGCCAGGTGCCCCAGGGGGTCGGGCCGCCAGCGCAGTTGCGGATGGTGCCGCCCAGGCTCGCCCAGGAGCCGGTGAACTCGCCCGCGTCGGGGTCGAACACGACGGTGGTGGTGCCGCCGGTGGCCGCCGGGTTGTAGGCGGGGGTGGTGAAGGCGCCGGTGTAGCCGCCGCGTTCGTGGTTGCGGACCAGGGAGATCCGGCCGTCGGGGCGGCGGAAGGCGGCCATGCCGTCGTGCGCGCCCGGGGTGGGGATGCCGTCGGACATCGGGTCGCCGGTCCAGCCGTAGCTGAGGTACTCGAAGCCGCGGGGCAAGCGCAGCAGCTCCAGCCCGGTGCTGTGGTCCTTCACCGGGTACAGCGGCCCGTAGTCCGGGCTGGCGGGCAGTTTCGCCATCGGGGCGGCGCCGGCGGTACGGGCGCCGAGAGCGTCGAGCGGGCCGAGCGCGGCCAGCGCCGCGGCGGTGACTCCGCCGCGGAGCACGTTGCGCCGGTCCAGGCCGGAACGGGGGACTGCGGTCACGGTTACCTCCTGGGTTCCACACGTGGTCGCACCGACGCTAGGAGCGGCCGGTGCCGGCCGTCACCCGCTGCGACATGAATCTGCGCTGAACGGACGTCGCCGCCGGCGCCGTGCCGTCGACTGAGGACGCCCGGCGCGACACGCCGAAGCGCGACACACGACAGGCCGGGGGTGGGTTGACAGCGCCCGGGGGGCAGCACGTACCGTCTTTGAGTCCTACCACGGGAAGCGGCTGCTGTTCGCTTCGTCCCTTCGTCCGCTGGCCGAGCGACCTGCTTCGGTCGCGGCGGCCAGGTCCAGCGGGCGGGGGTCGGCGGGGCGGCGCGAACCGGCCGCGGTTACCGGTGTACGGGCAGGGTGAGGTGCACGGCCAGTAGACAACGGCCCGGCGGGGGCAGCCAGTCCGCGTCCGGTCGGTCCGAAGGTCGGCGTGCCACATCCTCGCCCCACCGGCCGGGAAGGGCCTGGGAGCATCGGGGCGCGGCGTGAGCCGCGCCCCGATTTCGTGTCCCGGTCAGCGCTTCGTGGGGCGGGCGCGCACGTGCAGCCGTTCACCCTGCGGCCCGAACAGGGTGAGCAGTTCGGTGGGCTCGGGCCCGGGGTTGAGCACGCAGTGCGGCACCCGGGTGTCGAACTCGGCGACCTCGCCCGGCTGGAGGATCAGGTCGTGCTCGCCGAGCAGCAGCCGCACCCGGCCGGAGAGCACGTACAGCCACTCGTAGCCCTCGTGGGTCTGCTGTTCGGGTTCGGCGGGGGCGTTGGGGGGCAGGATCTGCTTGAACGCCTGCAGACCGCCCGGGCGGCGGGTCAGCGGCACGAACGTCACCCCGTGCCGGACGATGGGGCGGGCGTGCACCCGGGGGTCGCCGGTCTCCGGCGCGCCGACCAGCTCGTCCAGCGGCACCTGGTGGGCGCGGGCCAGCGGCAGCAGCAGTTCCAGGGTGGGCCGGCGTTGCCCCGACTCCAGCCGGGACAGGGTGCTCACCGAGATGCCGGTGGTCGCTGCCAGATCGGTCAGGGTCGTGCCACGCTGCTTGCGCAGGGCCCGCAGCCGGGGCCCCACCGCCGCCAGCACCGCCGCCTCGTCGTTTGCCATAACAGCAACGTTACTTGTCGAATCCGCGACGCCGGTGGAGCGTGGTGACCCGCACGAGGCGACGAGGGGGAGCAGATGGACGACAGGTACGACGTGGTGGTGGTCGGCGGCGGCGCCGCCGGGCTGGCCGGGGCGCTGGCGCTGGGCCGGGCCCGCCGCTCGGTGCTGGTGGTCGACGCCGGTGAGCCACGCAACGCGCCCGCCGAGCACATGCACAACTACCTGGGCCGCGACGGCACCGCCCCGGGTGAGCTGCTGGCGGCGGGCCGGGCGGAGGTCACCGGGTACGGCGGGCGGATCGTGTCCGGCCGGGTGCTGTCCGCCGCCCGCGACGGGGCGGAGTTCACCGTCACCCTCGACGACGGGCGTACGGTGCGGGCGCGGCGGCTGCTGGTCGCCACCGGGCTGGTCGACGAGCTGCCCGAGGTGCCGGGGCTGGCGCAGCGGTGGGGCCGGGACGTGCTGCACTGCCCGTACTGCCACGGCTGGGAGGTCCGCGACCGGCGGATCGGGGTGCTGGCCACCGGGCCGTTCGGGGTGCACCAGGCGCAGCTGTGGCGGCAGTGGAGCGAGCACGTGCTGCTCGTGCTGCACGGCGCGGCGGCGCCCGGGGCCGAGGAGACCGAGCAGCTGGCCGCGCGGGCCATCCCGGTGGTGGACGGGCCGGTCGCCGGGCTGGAGGTGACCGGGGACGCGCTGACCGGGGTGCGGTTGGCCTCCGGTGAGCTGGTCGAGCTGGACGCGCTGGTGGTCGCGCCGCGGTTCACCGCCCGCGCCGGGCTGCTGACCTCGCTGGGCCTGGAGCCGGTCGAGGTGGAGATGGGCGGGCACGTGTTCGGCAGCCAGATCCCCGCCGACGCCAACGGCGCCACCGCGGTGCCGGGGGTGTGGGTGGCCGGCAACGTCGCCGACGTACGCGCCCAGGTGATCACCTCGGCGGGGGCCGGCCTGACCGCCGGCGCGGCGATCAACGCCGACCTGGTCGCCGAGGACACCCGCGCCGCGGTGGCCGACTACCGGCACCGGCGGGAAACCATGTTCACCGAGGCCGCCTGGGAGGAGCGCTACCGGTCCCGGCCGGCGGTGTGGAGCGGGCGACCCAACCCGCAGCTGATCGCCGAGGCGACGCAGCTGCCGCCGGGGCGGGCGCTGGACGTCGGCGCCGGCGAGGGCGCCGACGCGGTCTGGCTGGCCGGGCGGGGGTGGCAGGTGACCGCGGTGGACATCTCCGCCACCGCGCTGGAGCGGGCCGCCGGGCACGCCGACACCGCCGGGGCGGCCGTCGCCGGGCGGATCGAGTGGGTGCACGCCGACCTGCTGGCGAAGCCGCCCGCCGCGGACTCCTACGACCTGGTGTCGGCGCAGTTCATGCAGCTGCCGCCGGAGCAGCGGCAGGAGATGTTCGCCCGGCTGGCCGCCGCGGTGGCCCCCGGCGGCACCCTGCTCATCGTCGGGCACCACCCGTCGGACCTGCGCGCCAGCGCCCACCGCCTGCACTTCCCGGAGATGATGTTCACCGCCGAGGAGGTGGTGGCGGCGCTGGACCCGGCCCGCTGGCAGGTGCTGGCCGCCGAGACGCGGCCCCGGACGATGGTGAACCCGGAGGGGCGGGAGATCACCATCCACGACGCCGTCCTGGTCGCCCGTCGGCGCTGACCCCGGCGGCGACCGGCCCCGGCTCCGGGATCCGGTCCGCCCCGTCGCCGCCCTGGCGTCCGAGCCCGCTCCGTCGCCGCCCTGGTGTCCGGTTCCGGCCCGGCGGCGGGACCGGACGCCGCCGGCCGGCCCGGACCCTGGGACGGCGGGTGGGGTGCGGGTGCTGCCTCACCCGCCCGGTCGCCGGGCGCGGAAACGCGGCGTCGGGCGGGTAGCCTTCAGCACCGTGATCGAGATGAGGCGCCGGTGACGACCCTGGACTCCACGCACGCCGAGCCGGCCGCCCGGCCGGCCGCCGCGGCCCGCCCGCTGCCGCTGCGGGTGGCCGCGCCGCTGGCGATCGCCGCCGGTGTGGCGCTGCTGCTGGCGTTCCCCCCGTACGGGGTGTGGCCGCTGGCGCCGGTCGGGGTGGCGCTGCTGGCCGCCGTGGCGCACCGGCGGCGGCTGCGCGCCGGCGCCGGCCTGGGCTTCCTCACCGGGGTGGCGCTGTTCGCGCCGCTGCTGTCCTGGACGAACCTGCACACCGGCTACCTGCCGTGGGTGCTGCTGTCCCTGCTGCAGGCCGGCTACCTGGCGCTGCTCGGCGCCGCCACGGCGTGGGTGTCCCCGCTGGCCGACCGGTGGCGGTGGGCGTGGCCGGCGCTGACCGGCCTGCTCTGGGTGGGGCAGGAGGCGCTGCGGGACCGCACCCCGTTCGGCGGGTTCCCGTGGGGACGGCTGGCGTTCAGCCAGGACACCTCGCCGCTGCTGCGGCTGGCCGCGTTGGGCGGGGCGCCGCTGGTGACGTTCGCGGTGGCGCTGGCCGGTGGGCTGCTGGTGGCCGCGGCGTGGCGGCGCCCCGACGTGCGGCGGTGGTGGGCGCCGGCCGCCGCGCTGACCGCCGGCGCGGTCGCCGTGGTCGCCGCCGGGCTGCTGGTGCCGGTCGGCGCGGCCGGCGGCGGACCCGCCGTCACGGTGGCGATCGTGCAGGGCAACGTGCCCCGGCTCGGGCTGGACTTCAACGCCCAGCGGCAGGCGGTGCTGAACAACCACGTCGACGCCACCATCGAACTGGCCGCCCGGGTGGCCGACGGCCAGCAGCGGCAACCGGACCTGGTGGTGTGGCCGGAAAACTCCAGCGACATCGACCCGCTGCGCAACCCCGCCGCCGGAGCGCGGATCTCCGCGGCCGCCGACGCGATCCGGGCGCCGATCCTGGTCGGCGCGGTGCTGCTCGGCCCGCAGCCCGGGCAGGTCCGCAACGCCGGCATCCTGTGGCGCCCCGGTGCCGGCCCCGACCTGGAGCAGCTCTACACCAAGCGGCACCCGGTGCCGTTCGCCGAGTACGTGCCACTGCGCGACCTCGCCCGGATGGTCAGCAAGCAGGTCGACCGGGTCCGCAACGACTTCGTGCCGGGCAGCGAGCCGGGCGTGCTGCGCGCCGGGCCGACGGTGCTCGGCGACGTGATCTGCTTCGAGGTCGCCTACGACGAGGTGGTCCGCGACACCGTCACCGGCGGCGCTCAGCTGCTGGTGGTGCAGACCAACAACGCCACCTTCGACGTCGCCGAGGCCCGCCAGCAGCTGGCCATGGTGCGGCTGCGCGCCGTGGAGCACGGCCGGCCGGCGTTGATGGCCTCCACGGTCGGAGTGTCCGGGTTCGTCTCCCCGTACGGGCGGGTAAGCGACGCCACCGGGTTCAACACCCGCGCCGTCGTGGTCCGGCAGCTGACCCTCGCCGACGGGCGGACCCTGGCCACCCGGGTCGGGCTGTGGCCGGAGGCGGCGCTGACCGCCCTGGCGGTGGCGGCCCTGGCCGGCGCGGCGGTGCTGCGCCGGCGGCGCGTCGGGTAGCGGCCAGCCGGCCCCGGGCGGCGGAAGGGGGTGACAGTGCGGTGGTGGGCGAGGCGACCGACGTCCGACGGTCGGGCCCGGGTGCGCCCGGGCTGGGGCGGGTGCTGGTGGTGATCCCGACCTTCAACGAGGCCGAGAACGTCACCCGGATCGTGGCTCGGGTGCGTCGGGTCGCGCCCGAGGTGGAGGTCCTCGTCGCCGACGACAACAGCCCCGACGGCACCGGCGCCATCGCCGCCGCCCTCGCCGGCGCCGACCCGCGGGTGCACGTGCTGCACCGCGACGGCAAGCGCGGCCTCGGCGCGGCCTACCTGGCCGGCTTCGACTGGGCCCGGCGGCGCGGCTTCGACGCGGTGGTGGAGATGGACGCCGACGGCTCGCACGCCCCCGAGGACCTGCCGGCGCTGCTGGCGGCCGCCCGGGACGCGGACGTGGTGATCGGGTCGCGGTGGACCCGTGGGGGGCGGGTGGTGAACTGGCCGCTGCGGCGGCTGCTGCTGTCGCGCTGCGGCAACCTGTACGCGCGGCTGGCGTTGGGCATGCCGGTCTCCGACGCCACCGGCGGCTACCGGGTGTACCGGCTCGACGCGCTGCGCCGGCTGGACCTGGCGTCGGTCTGCTCGCAGGGGTACTCGTTCCAGGTGGAGTTGTCCCGGCTGGCGCACCGGGCCGGGGCGCGGATCGTCGAGGTGCCGATCACCTTCGCCGAGCGGGAGCGCGGCAGCAGCAAGATGAGCCCGTTGATCGTGGCCGAGGCGCTGTGGCGGATCACCGGCTGGGCGGTGCAGGACCGCCGGCTGGCGGTGCGGCGTGGCCTGTACGGCACCCCGACCGGTCAGGTGCGGTGGCCCTGAGCGTGGCCGTGTCATGCTGGACGGGCGGGTCGTGCGGACGGGATGGGGTGACATGCGCCGGGGACTGAGGTTCGTACCGTTGGCCCTGCTGCTGGCGGTGGTGCTGGAGCTGGCGGTTTTCGTGCTGCTCGGGCGGGCCGTCGGGTTCGGCACCGCGGTGCTGGCGGTGTTCGCGGTGTCGCTGGTGGGGCTGGTGTTGTTGCGCCGGGAGGGGATGCGGGCGTGGCGGGGGTTCCGGGCCTCCGCGCAGGCCGGGCAGCCTCCGGGTCGGCAGGTCACCGACGGGCTGGTGGGGCTGGGCGGCGCCCTGCTGCTGGCCACCCCGGGCCTGGTCAGCGGGGTGGTCGGGCTGCTGCTGCTGGCGCCGCCGGTGCGGCGGCTGGCCCGCGCCGGGGTGCAACGTGCCGCCGAGCGCCGAGTGTCGTCGATGGTCGCCGGTGACCTGTTCGGGCCCCGCCGGGTGCGGGTGCGCCGGGGCGCGCCGCAGCCGCAGCCGCGGCCGGCGGAGCAGCCGACGGTGGTCGACGGCGGCCGCGCCATCGAGGGAGAGATCGTCGAACCGGGCCGCTGAACCCGGCCCCGGTACAGAAACGACGGCGCCCCGGGAGGGTTCTCCCGGGGCGCCGTGGTGTCGGTGCGGGTCAGGCGCGGCCGCGGCGGGTGCGGACCTCCTGCAGCCGCTCGGCGAGGATGTCCTCCAGCTCGGCGATGGAGCGCCGCTCCAGCAGCATGTCCCAGTGGGTACGCGGCGGCTTGGCCTTCTTCTGCTCCGGCTCGCTGCCGTCGACCAGCCGGGCGACGCTGCCGTCGAACTTGCACTCCCAGGTCGTGGGGACCTCGGCGTCGACGGCGAACGGCACCTCGAACTGGTGGCCCTTGGCGCAGAGGTACTCGCGGGTCTGCCGCGGCGCGAGCTCCGTGTTGCGGTCGGACTCGTAGCTGACCGCGCCCAGCCGGCTACCGCGCAGCATACGCTCGCCCATGATCGACTTCCCCTCGTTCGTGGTGCTGTCTTCAGGTGTAACGGTCCGTCTCCGCCGGGCCATTCCCGCCCCGGGCGCTGCCGCTGCTCGGGTCGAGCCTGAACAAGGGTAGCCGGCCATGACAGCCGCCCGGCGGGGTCGTCCCCGGCCGGGTGGAAACGGTGGAGTGTTTTCGCTGCCAACGGGGATGTTAGCCGCCCGAACAGAGCGGAGGGTGCGATGGCTGGTGACGCGCCGGTGGCGAACCGACCGCCCGCCGGGCGGACCTTCTTCGGCCATCCGCGGGCCCTGGCCACGCTCTTCCTCACCGAGATGTGGGAGCGGTTCAGCTTCTACGGCATGCGGGCGATCCTGGTGCTGTATCTCACCGCGGAGCTGGCCGACGACGGGCTCGGCCTGGCCGAGTCCACCGCCAACGCCGTGTACGGCACGTACAACGCGATGGTCTACCTGATGGCGCTGCCCGGCGGCTGGGTCGCCGACCGGCTGATCGGGGCGCGGCGCAGCGTGCTCTGGGGCGGGGTGGTCATCGCGGCCGGCCACTACGTGATGGCGGTGCCGGCGCGGTGGAGCGTGTTCGCCGGGATGACGCTGATCGTGTTCGGCACCGGGCTGCTCAAACCCAACATCTCCACCATGGTCGGCGACCTGTACGACCGGGACTCCCCGCGCCGCGACGCCGGCTTCTCGATCTTCTACATGGGCATCAACCTCGGTGCGTTCATCGCGCCGCTGATCACCGGCTTCCTCGGTGAGAAGATCAACTGGCATCTGGGTTTCGGGGCGGCGGCCGTCGGCATGACCTTCGGCGTGCTGCAGTACGTGCTGGGCGGGCGCAACCTCGGCGAGGCCGGCGCCCGGCCGGCCGACCCGCTGCTCGGCGCGGACCGCCGCCGGGCGTTGACCCGGGTCGGGCTCGCCGCCGCCGCAGTGCTGGTCGTGGTGGTCGTCCTGGCCGTGGCCGGGCTGTTCACCGTCGACACCGTGGTCAACCTGCTCGCCGCGGTCACCGTGCTGGTCACCATCGGCTACTTCGCCCGGATCATGCTCGACCGGGAGCTCAGCGTCGCCGAACGCAGCCGGATGAAGGCGTACGTGTGGCTGTTCGTCTTCGCCGCGGCGTTCTGGCTGATCTACGACCAAGCCGGGTCGGTGCTGAACCTCTTCGCCGCCGAGCGCACCGACCGGAACGTGGCCGGGTTCACCTTCCCCGCGTCCTGGCTGCAGTCGGTCAACCCGATCCTGATCATCATCGGGGCGCCGCTGTTCGCGCTGCTCTGGCTGCGGCTGGGGCACCGGGTCTCCACCCCGGTGAAGTTCGCCGTCGGCCTGGTGCTCAACGGCCTGTCGTTCGTGCTGATGGCCGCCGCCGCGCGGGCCGCCGTCGGTGGCGACCTGGTCTCACCGTGGTGGCTGGTCGCGGTGTACGCCATCCAGGTCGCCGGTGAGCTGTCGCTGAGCCCGGTCGGGCTGTCCGCCACCACCAAACTGGCGCCGGTGAAGTACGCCAGCCAGATGATGGGGTTGTGGTTCCTGGCCACCGCCGTCGGCGACGCGATCGGCGGGCAGGTGGCCCGGCTCGCCGACACCTGGTCCGAGCCGGTGTACTTCCTGACCTTCGGGCTGGCGTCGGTGGCGCTCGGCCTGGGCGCGGTGATGTTCGCCCGGCAGATCCGCGACCTGATGGCCGGCATCCACTGAACCGGCGACCGGGACCGGGACGTGGCAGGGTGCGGCGAGCGTTTCGGCCGACGCCGCTCCGGCGTGCTGCCCCGCCGACCGGCCCGGACGCCCAGCCGGGCCCGCCGTGCTGCCGGCCCGGCGGGCGGGCCGGCCGGCCGCCCGGGGGTCAGGGCGTCGGGGGCAGCGGCAGCGGCAGCCCGGGCAACCCGTCGATGCTGCGGGCGACGTGGTCCTTCTTGGCGAAGTAGTCGCTCAGCGAGGCGTCGTCCTCGCGGGCGAAGCGGCGGGCGTGCAGGTCCCGGTCGGCGTCGTAGGACATGAACGGCACCGCGTAGCCGCAGGTGTCCCGGATCAGTTCGGCGCGCACCACGATGATCGCCCGCAGCCCGTGCACGCTGGTGTCGATGTCCGGGAAGTGCGCCGCCAGGTCCCGCCAGCGCGGGTCGTCGCGGAACACCGGCTCACCGCGCCCGTGCACCCGGACGATGTTCGGCGGGCCCTGGAAGGCGCACCACATCAGCGTGATCCGGCCGTTCTCCCGCAGGTGCGCGATGGTCTCGGCGTTGGAACCGGCGAAGTCCAGATAGGCCACCGTGTGCGCGTCGAGGACCGCCCAGGAGCCGCGCAGCCCCTTCGGCGACAGGTTGATGGTGCCGTCACCGGCCAGCGGCGCCGTCGCGGTGAAGAACAGCGGCTGCTCCTCGATGAAGGTCCGCAGCCGGCCGTCGATGCGTTCGTACGTCTTTCCCACCCCGGCATCATCTCCCGCCGTCGCACCCGGTCGGCCGCCCGCCCGGCGCCGTCCCACCCGCTGGCCGCGCCGCGGACCGCTCCGTCGACCGGTCAGCCGGTCAGCCCAGCCGGGCCGGGCGCGGATCGCACCAGCCGGTCAGGTGGGCGTCCCGCCCGGCCGCCGCGTCCAGGATCCGCCGCGCCCACACCGCGGCCATCGGCAGGTAGTCGAACGCGTAACCGGGACCGGTGCGGTCCATCAGGTCGACGAACTTGACCAGCTCCACCAGCGCGGCGACCGGCTTGGCGACCCGCCACGCCTCCCGCAGCTCACCGAGGGAGGCCAGCTGCCGCCAACCGTCCAGATAGGCGTCGACCTGCCGGCGCGCCTCCGGCTCGGCCACCTGGTGCAACCAGCCGGCCAGGTCGAACAACGGGTGCGCGATCCGGGCGAAGCTCCAGTCGAACAGCAGCGGGCCGTCCGGGCGGTCCGCCGCGTTGTCCGGGTGCAGGTCGCCGTGGGTCAGACTCGGCGGCAGGTCGAGGTCGTCGAGTTCGGCGCAGCGGTCCTGCAACCACATCGCCACCCCGGTCAGCCCGACCGGGCCGGTGCCCGCGCGGTCCCACACCTCGGCGCGGCGGGTCAGCGCCGGCACCCGGTCGGCCAGGTCGTCCAGGGTCAGCACCGGGCAGCCGGCCGCCTCCAGCGGCCCGGTCCGCCCCACCGTGGCGGCCTGGACGCGGGCCAGCAGGCGCAGGGCGGCCGCGCCGTCGCGGGCCGGCGGTTGGGCGCCGAAGTCGGCGCTGAGCCACCAGCCGTGCTCGGCCGAGTGGGCCAGCACCTGCGGCACCGCCCGCGGCCAGCTCCGGGCGAGTTCGGCGATCACCCGGGGTTCGGCCACCAGGTGCGGCAGGGCCGCCTTGAGGAACACCGCCCCGTCGGTGGTCGGGGCGCGCAGCACCGTCGACGTCGTCCAGTGCCGGATCTGGCTGACCGGGCCGGTGCGGCGGGCGCCCCGCCCGGCCAGCACCCCGTCCAACCAGCCGGTGGCAGCGGCGAACCAGCCGGGCCGGTACCAGGCCGGGCGGCCCGCCGGCGCGGACCGGTCCAGCCAGTGCCGCACCGACGCCGCGCCGAACGCGGTCGCGTCGTGCCAGCCGTAGCCGGCGGTCGGCTCGCCGTCGACCGGCTCAGCCACGAACAGGGTGGTGTCCAGCGGTTCGAGCAGCGCCACCCGCAGCCCCGTCTCGGCGGCGACGGCGCCGGGCAGCTGGCTGCTCGGCGGCGGCCACGACGCGGTCAGTCGCAACCGGGGCAGGACCAGCGCGCCGTCCCGCCGGCGGCCCAGCACCCGGCGCGGCCCGGCCGTGACGATCACGTCGATGTCGACCGCCGTGGCGGGGGCGCTCACGCCGGCGCTCCGCTGCGTTCCGTGCCGCCATGAGGCACCACCGCGCTGCGTTGCCGGTTCGCTCGCTGACGCTCGCTCATGTGGCGCTCCCGGCCCGGGGTCGCGACGGGACCACCGGCTGGACGCCGGCCGGCTCCCGCCGGTGGCGCAGCGACTCCACGCCGACCAGGTCGTCGGCGACCGCGTCCGGGGCGTCGGTGTCGAACCGGGCGATCGCCCGGATCCGCGCGGCGGCGGCCACCAACACTGCGATGACCAGGCCGCAGAGCAGGAAGACGAACGCGATGCCGCGCCCCTCGCCGACCCCGATCAGCCGCCCGACGCTGCCGGCGAGCCGCCCGTCCGGCATCAGCATCGGCTCGAACAGCGCGGTCGCGGCGGGCGCCACCACCGCGAAGCCCAACGGCAGGGTGGACCAGGAGATCATCTGGTTCAGGGCGGCGGCCCGGCCGTGGTAGCGCTGTGGGATCTTCACCTGCACGATCGCCCGGTAGATGCCGGTGGTCAGGGTCAGTCCGGCGGTCAGCCCGAACGTGCCGGCCGCGACCAGCAGCGGATCCGGACGCAGCGCGATCACCACGCAGGCCACCGCCATGGCCAGGATGGACAACAGCACCCCGCGCATCGGCCGGCGGGCGGGACCGCCCCACAGGGCGACGGTCAGCCCGGCCACCGTCGCGCCCAGCCCGGAGACGAACGACACCTGGGCCGCGTCGGTGAGCGTGCCGAAGGACAGCACCAGCGGGCTGACCAGGATCAGCGGCGGCGCCAGGAAGATGTTGAGCACCAGGAAGAACAGCAGCATCGCCCGGAAGTGCCGGTGCCCCCACGAGTAGCGGAAGCCGTTGGCGATCTCGGCGGTCAACGTCTCCCGCCGGTGCCAGCCCATCCGTGCCGGCCAGCGGACCAGCGCCACGACCAGCACCGCCGCCGCGTAGCTGACGATGTCGATCACCAGGATGCCGTCCAGACCGACGGTGGCCAGCAGGCCGGCGGCGAACAGCGGCACGAACAGCGTCCCGACGCCGTTGACCATCTCCACCACGCCGATGGCGTGCCGCAGGTACCGCTTGGGCACCAGTTGCGGCACCGACGCCACGTACGCCAGGCGCTGGAACGCGGTGGCCACCGACAACCCGACCAGCAGCGCGTAGATGTGCCAGATCTGCAGGGTGTCGGTCCACAGCAGCACGCCGAGCGCGATCTGCACCGCCCAGGCGGCGACGTCCCCGGCGAGCAGCACGGCCCGCCGGCTGGACCGGTCCACCACCGCGCCGGCCAGCGGGGCGACCACCAGGCCGGGCACCAGCGCCAGCGTCACGAACAGCGCCAGCTGGGCCACCGACCCGGTGGTCAGGTAGATCCAGATCGGGATGGCCCACTGGGTGAACGCCGACCCGATCAGCGACACCAGTTGGCCGGCGGCCACGCCGAGGAACCGGCCCATGCTCGGCTCGGCCGGGCGGCGGCTCGGGCCCGCGTCCGCCGGCGGGCCGTCGTCACCGGGCCCGCCCGGCCCGGCCGTGCCGCGGCGGTGCACGCCGTGCAGCCACCAGTCGCTGTCCGCGCCGCGGGCCGGCCGGGTCAGCTGCGCGCCGTCGTCGGCGTCCAGCACCAGGTGGGTACGGGTGACGATCTCGGCCAGTTCGGTGGCCCGGTAGCGGTTGAAGTAGTGCCCGCCCTCGTCGAGGACGACCAGCGCGCAGGTGTCGGAGAGGAAGTCCCATTCGCGGAACCGTTCGGCGTAGTAGTCGGTGGCCGGGTCCTGCTCGCCGACCACCGAGATGACCGGCGCGTCGATCCGGTCGATCCGGCTGTCCAGCAGGCCGCTGTAGTAGTCCTCGGCGCTGCGGGTGTCGTGGCGCATGTTGCGGATCACCCGGTCGGCCTCGTCCAGGCCCAGCTCCTCGATGTCCACGCCGCGGCCGACCAGCCGGTTGATGAAGGTGCGGTTGCTGCGGAAGCGTTCCAGCTCGGCCAGCCGGGACAGCCGGCTCAGCAGGCCCCGGGGGCGGGCGAACGGGAAGATGCCGCCCACGTACACCGCCTCGACCGGCCGGTCGGCGGCCTGCAGGCGGCGGGCCACCTCGACCACCAGCGCGCTGCCGATGCCGCAGTGGCCGTAGAGCACCAGCGGCCCGCCGACGTCGCGCAGGATCTCCGTGACGGCCCGGTCGACCAGCTCGCCGAAGGGCAGGGTGTCCTGCTCGCCGCCGGCTTCCTGGCCGTGGATGGCCGCCGAGTAGAGCCGGTGCCCGGGCGGCATCGCGTCGGCCAGCGCCTGGTACACCGCGGCGCTGCCACCGCCGTAGGGGACGCAGACCAGCGACCGGACGTGCGCGGCGTCCGGCACCGGCCGGGTCAGTTCGTGCAGCAGCCGGGCCGGCCGGTCCGCGGTGGCCGGTTCGTCGATCAGCCGGGCCAGTTCCCGCACGGTGCGGCAGCGGAACAGGTCCATCAGCGAGATGGTGCCGGTGGCGCCGGCGGCCTCCAGGCCGCGGCGGATCCGGGTGACCGCCTGCGCGGCCAGCAGCGAGTGCCCGCCGACGAGGAAGAAGTCGTCGTCGATGCTGACCCGGTCGACCGGCAGCAGGTCGGTCCAGACCTCGGCGATCAGCCGCTCGGTCGGGGTGCCCGGGGCGGTGAACTCCTGCTCGGCCTGCCCGGCCAGGTCGGGGTCGGGCAGCGCGCGGTGGTCCAGCTTGCCGTTCGGGGTCAGCGGCAACGCGTCGAGCACCACGAACGCCGCCGGCACCAGGTAGTCGGCGAGGCTGCGGGCCAGGTGCTCGCGCAGCTGCCCGGCGGTCGGCCGGCGGCCGGCGTCGGCCGGCACCACGTACGCGACCAGCCGCCGGTCGCCGGTGCCGTCGGGCTGCGCGAGCACCGCGCAGCCGCCCAGGTCGGGGTGGCGTTGCAGGGTGGCCTCGATCTCGCCCAGCTCGATGCGGTAGCCGCGGACCTTCACCTGCCGGTCGACCCGGCCCAGGTACTCCAGGGTGCCGTCCGGGCACCAGCGCACCCGGTCGCCGGTGCGGTACATCCGGGCGCCCGGCTCGCCACTGAACGGCTCCGGCAGGAACCGTTGCGCGGTCAGCGCGGCCCGGTTCAGGTAGCCGCGGGCCAGCCCCTCACCGGCGACGAACAGCTCGCCGGGCACCCCCACCGGCACCGGGTTGAGGTGCCGGTCCAGCACGTAGGCGCGCAGGTCGGCCAGGGGCCGGCCGATCGGCGAGGCGACCGGGCGGCGAACGTCGGCGCGGCGCAGCCGCTGCGCGGTGACGTGCACCGTGGTCTCGGTGATGCCGTACATGTTGACCAGCGCCGGGGTGTCCTCGCCGTAGCGGCTGAGCCAGTGCCGCAGCTCGCGGACGTAGAGCGCGTCGCCGCCGAAGATGATGGTGCGTACGGACAGGTCGGCGAAGGACCGGTCGGTCTCGGTGAGGGTGGCCCGCAGGCCGCGGAACGCCGCCGGGGTCTGGTTGAGCACGGTCACCCGCTGCTCGGCCAGCACGTCCAGCAGCCGTTCGGTGTCCCGGATCACCTCCGGCGGCACCACGACCAGCCGGCCGCCGTAGGCCAGCGCCCCCCACATCTCCCAGACGGAGAAGTCGAACGCGTACGAGTGCAGCAGCGCCCACACGTCGTCCGGGCCGAAGTCGAAGTGCGCCTCGGTGGCGGTGAGCAGCCGGACCACCTGCCGGTGCTCCACCAGCACGCCCTTGGGCTGCCCGGTCGAGCCGGAGGTGTAGATGACGTAGGCCAGGTCGCCGGGGCCGGGGGGGTTGGCGGCCACCGGGGCGGCGGGCGCGGGCGGGTCGTCGTCCGGGGCGGCCAGCCGCAGTACCCGCCCGGCGTGGGCGGGCAGGTCATCGCCGGGGGCCGCGTCGGTGACCAGCACCGGCGCGCCGGTGTCGGCGAGGATGAACTCCAGCCGCTCCCGCGGGTAGGCCAGGTTCAGCGGCACGTACGCGCCGCCGGCCTTGAGCACGCCGAGGATCGCCGTGACGGTGCCTGGGCCGGGCCGCAGGTGCAGCGCCACCAGGGTGTCCGGGCCGACCCCGAGGCGACGCAGCCGCTCGGCGAGGCGGTCCGCGCGGCGGTCCAACTCGGCGTAGCTGACCTGCTGGCCGTCGTACACCAGGGCGACGGCGTCGGGCTGGCGGGCCGCCTGCTCCTCGAACAGCGAGTGCAGGGTCCGCTGGACCGGGAAGCGGGCGGCCCGGGCGCCCCAGCCGGCCAGCACCTCGGCGCGCTCGGCGTCGGTGAGCAGGTCCACGGTGCGCAGCGGGTCGTCCGCCCGGTCGACCACGGTACGCAGCAGCCGGGTGAACCGGTCGCCGAACCGGGCCACCGTCACCGCGTCGAACAGCGCGGTGTTGTAGGTGAACTCGCACCACAGCTCGCCGGTGCGGGTCTGCACCACCAGCAGTTCCAGGTCGAACCGGGTGGTCGACAGGTCGAGCACCTCCCAGCTGACCGCCGGCCCGGCGCCGGCCGCGCCGTGGTCGCGGAACTGGTAGTTCTGCAGCGCGAAGGTGACCTGGAACAGCGGGGACCGGCTGACGTCGCGGGGCACGTCCAGTTCGGACACCAGGTGCTCGAACTGGACGTCCTGGTGGGTGAGGCCGTCGAGGACCAGCTGCCGGGTGCGGGTCAGCAGCGCGCTGAACGACTCGTCCGGGTCCAGCCGGGCCCGCAACGCCAGCATGTTGACGAACATGCCGACCAGCGGCTCCAGCTCCGGGCGGCCCCGCCCGGCGACCGGTGAGCCGACGGCGAAGTCGCGCTGGTCGCTGTGCCCGGCGAGGAGGACCTGGTAGGCGGCGAGCAGGGTCATGTAGACGGTGGCGTCGTGCCGGCGGGCCAGCGCGGTGACGGCGGCGGCGAGCGGGGCGTCCACCTCGAAGCGGTGGGTGGCGCCGTCGAAGCGCTGCGTCGGCGGGCGTGGCCGGTCGGTGGGCAGGTCCAGGGCGGGCACCCCGGCCAGCTGCCCGGTCCAGTACGCCAGGCCCCGGTCGGTGCCGGGCCGGTGCCGCTGCCAGTGGGCGTAGTCGCCGTAGCCGACCGGCAGCGCCGGCCAGTCGGGTGCCGCCCCGGCGCGCCGCGCCCGGTAGGCGGTGAGGACGTCACCGACCAGCACGTCGATGGACCAGCCGTCGCTGACGATGTGGTGCGCCTGCACCGACAGCAGCCAGCGGCGCGGACCGTACTCGACGAGCAGGGCCCGGAACAGCGGGCCGGTGCCGAGGTCGAAGGGGTCGGCGGCGTGCTCGCGGGCCAGTTGGCCGGCCTGCCGGCGGGCGTCGTCGGGGTCGTCGGCGGTGACCGTGGCCCGGGACAGCGGCACCGGGCCGGGCGGGTCGACGACCACCGTCGGCTGGCCGTCGTCGCCGGCGGGGAAGCGCATCCGCAGGCTCTCCTGCCGGGCCGCCACGTCGCCGAGGGCGTCGCCCAGCGCGGCCGGGTCCACCTCGCCGTCCAGCCAAACCGCCACCGGCACGTGGTAGGCGGTCGAGCCGGTGGCGAACTGGTCGGCGAACCAGAGCCGCTCCTGCGCGTACGACAGGCTGCGCGGCGCGTCCGCGGAAGCGCGGCCGACCCGGCCCGCGCCGGTGTCGGCGGGTTGGCGCAGGAGCCGCTCCAGCAGGGCCTGCTTGGTGGCGGACAGCGGTACCTCCCGGGCCGCCGACTCCGGGGCTGCGGACATGCGGGGCTACCTTTCGTAGGTGGCGAGGAGCGCGGCGGCCTCGTCCTCGGAGATCGCGTCGAGCCGGGCGACCAGCAGCCGTTCGACCTGGACGGCCAGTTCGGCGACGGTGGGGTGGGCGAAGAGCATGTAGACCGGGACGTCCACGTCCAGGACCGCGCCGATGCGGGCGACGGCCCGGCTGGCCAGCAGCGAGTGCCCGCCCCGGTCGAAGAAGTTGTCGTGCACGCCGAGCGAGGCGACGCCGAGCACCTCGGCCCAGGCCGCGGCGACCAGTTCCTCGGCGCCGGTGCGCGGGGCGGTGACGGCCGGCGGCGCGTCGTCGGCGTCGGCCGGGTCGGGCAGCGCGGCGACGTCGAGCTTGCCGCTGGGCATCAGCGGCAGGGCGTCGAGGGTGACGAAGGCGGTCGGCACCAGGTGACCGGGCAGGACGGCCCGCAGCCCGGCGCGCAGCCGCGCCGGGTCGGCGTCGCCGGTGAGGTAGCCGACCAGCCGGTGCCCGCCGTGGCCGTCGGGGCGTACGGCCACCGCGGCCTGGTCGACGCCGGGCTGGGCGCGCAGCGCGGTCTCGATCTCGCCGAGCTCCACCCGCGCGCCGTTGACCTTCACCTGCCGGTCGAGCCGCTCCAGGAACTCCAGCGTCCCGTCCGAGCGCCAGCGACAGCGGTCGCCGGTGCGGTACAGCCGGGCGCCGGGCGGACCGAACGGGTCGGGCACGAACGCGGCCGCGGTGTCGGCGGGGCGGCGCAGGTAGCCGCGGCCGACCGGGCCGCCGCCGATGTGCAGGTGCCCCGGCACGCCCACCGGGACCGGGTCGCCCCGCTCGTCGAGCACGTGCAGCCGCGCGCCGGGCATCGGCACGCCGATCGGCACCGCGCCGGCCGGGTCGGCGCCCGGGGGCACCGTGTGCGCGGAAACCGCGATGGTCGTCTCGGTCGGCCCGTAGAGGTTGTGCAGCGGCACGGCGCGCACCGCCCCGAGGTCGGCGGCCAGGTCGCCGTCGAGCTGCTCGCCGATGCAGACCACCTGCCGCAGGTCGGTCGCCTCGGTCAGGCCGGCGTGGCCGACCAGGTGCCGCAGCACCGTCGGTACGCAGGACAGCAGGGTGACCCGTTCGCGGCGGAGGGTGTCGAGCACCGCGTCGGGGTCGAGCGCGCCCTGCTCGGGCGCGATCACCAGGGTGGCGCCGGCCACCAGGGCCGGGTAGACCTCCTGGCCGAACAGGTCGAAGCTGGGGGAGGCGAGCACCAGCAGCCGGTCGGCGGGGGTGAGCGCGTGCTGCCGGGCGAACCAGGTGGCGTGCGCGGCGAGCGAATGGTGCTCGATCATCGCGCCCTTGGGCCGGCCGGTGGAGCCGGAGGTGTGGATCACGTAGGCGAGGCCGTGCGGGTGCACCGGCGCGGGCGCGGCGTCGTCCGGGTCCGGGCCGCCGTCGAGGTCGTCGGTCAGGATCGTGCGGTACGCCCCGGCCGGCAGCGCGTCGGCGACCGCGGCGGAGGTGACCACCACCGTGGCGGCCGTGTCGGTGACCAGGTGGGTGAGCCGCTGCGCCGGGTAGCCGGGGTCCAGGGGCACGTACGCCGCGCCGGCCCGCAGCACCGCCAGCATCGCCACCACCACGTCGGCGCCGCGGGGCAGCGCCACCCCGACCAGCCGCTCGGGGCCGACGCCGAGGGCCCGCAGCCGGGCGGCCAGCCGGCCGGCGCGGTCGTCGATCTGCCGGTAGGTCAGCGACCGGCCGGCGTCGCGGATGGCGACCGCGTCGGGGGTGCGGGTGGCGTGCGCGCGGATCAGCTCGACCACCCCGGGGCCGGCCGGTGGCGGCGGCGGGCCGGCGGCCCAGCCGGTGACGAGCAGGGCGCGTTCGGCGGCGGGCAGCAGCGGCAGGGCGGACAGCGGCCGGTCGGGCCGGGCCAGGCCGCCGCGCAGCAGGGTCAGCCAGCGCGCGACGATCCGCCGCGCGGTGTCGGCGTCGAACAGGTCGCTGCGGTACTCCAGCCGCCCGGCGGTGTCGCTGACCTCCAGCAGCAGTTCCTCGCGGGCCACCCCGTTGCTGGTGCTCAGCCCCACCTGGCCGAGATGGTTGAAGCCGAGCTGGTAAAGCGGCTGCACGCCGGGCAGTCGGGGCGGGTTGAGCGCCTCGACGAGCCGGGGCAGCGGCAGGTCCTGGTGTTCCCAGGCCGACAGCATCGTCTCCCGGACCCGGCCAATCAGCTCGCCGAAGCTCGGGTCGCCGGTCAGGTCGACGCGCAGCACCAGCGTGTTGACGAACATGCCGATCAGCGGCGCCAGCTCGGGCCGGTTCCGCCCGGCGACCGGCAGCCCGACGCACACCTGCGGGTCGCCGCTGAGCCGGTGCAGCAGCGCGGCGTAGCCGGCGAGCAGCACCATGGCGCTGCTGGCCGAGTGCCGGCGGCCGACCTCGGCGACGGTGTCGCGCAGCGGCCCGGGCAGGTCGAAGGTGACCTCCGCGCCCGGGCGTTCGGTGGCCGCCGTGCGGGGCCGGTCCGGCAGCAGCCCGTGCACCGGTGGGGCGTCGGCGAGCCGGTCGCGCCAGTACGCCAGGTCGGCCTCGGCGACGGCGCTGCTGGCCTGGTCGCGCTGCCACACCGCGTAGTCCGCGTACTGGATCTCCAGGGTGGGCAGGCGGGGCGCCCGCCGGTGCAGCGCGGCCTGGCACAGCTCCTCGACCTCCGCCTCGAGGATCGGCTGGGAGCTGCCGTCGAAGACTGTGTGGTGCGCGGTGAACAGCAGGGCGGGGCGCTGCGGCAGGTGCACCAGGCGGGCCCGCCACAGCGGCGCCTGGTGCAGCACGAACGGGGCGGCCAGGTCGGCGGCGACGAGGTCGGCGAAGCGGGCCGAGCGTTCCGGCTCGGCCAGCCCGGACAGGTCGGTCTCGGCCAGTTCGATCGGCACGTCGGCGTGCACGACCTGGGTCAGCGTGCCGTCGGCGGTGCGCAGCGCGGTGCGCAGCGGCTCGTGCCGGCGGGTCAGCTCGGTGAGCGCGGCGCGCAGCACGCCGGCGTCGGTGCCGGATGGCAGCAGGATCGGCGACCGCAGGTTGTACGCCGACGCCTCGGCGCCGAGCTGGCTGGCCAGCCAGATCCACTCCTGGGCGAAGGACGCGGCGAAGACGTACTCGTCGGACGTGGCCTGCACCTGCGTTCCCCCCGCGGAATCCCCCCGACACGCCGGATCCCGCATCGGTCAGCGCCGATGCTATGGGCGGGCCGCGCCGGGATGCCTCCAGAGAATCGCCAGGAGTGCATGGAGGATCGCTCAGGGTAAATACCTGAATGGACGGTTGATGAACGGGGAGTGTCCTGGGCCTGACAGCGGGTGCTGGCGCGTCAGCGGGTGGCGGCGTCGGCGGCCGGTTCGGCGGGGACGGCCGGGCCGGAGAGCCGGGCCAGCGCGGCCGCCAGGTCGGTGACCTGGCCGGCGAGTTGGGCGACCCGCTGCTGGCCGGCGTCGCGGTCGGCCTCGGCGGCGCGCAGCCGTACCGCCAGCTCGGCGAGCCGGTGTTCGGCAGCGGCGCTGGCCTGGCGGGCGGCGGCCAGTTCGGTGGTGAGGGCGTCCCGCTGGGCGGCGGCGGCCGCCAGCTCCGCGCGCAGCCGCCCGGCGGTGTCGACCGCCTCCTGCCGCGCGGCGTCGGCCTCGCGGGCGGCTGCCTCGGCGCGTTCCCGGGCGCGGTCGGCCCGTTCGTGGGCCCGTACCGCGTCGGCGGCGCCGGCCCGCGCCCGCGCGGTGTCGGTACGGGCCTGTTCGATCTGGCGGCGCACGTCGGTGACCTCGGCCTGCCACCGCTCGGCGCGTTCGGCGGCCTCGGTGGCGGCCCGGGTGGCCCGGTCGGCGTCGGCGCGGGCGGTGTCGCGTTCGGCGGTCAGGTCGGTGACCCGGCGCCGCTCGGCGTCCCGTTCCGCGCGCACGGTACGCAGCTCGGTGCGGGCCGCGTCGCGGTCCCGCTCGGCCTGCACCCGCAGCGCCTCGGCCGCGCTGGCCACCCGGCGGGCCTCGTCCCGGGCCGCCTCGGCCTGCTCCGCCCGGTCGGCGTCCCGGCCGGCCCGGGCGACGGCCTGCTCGGCGCGCTGGCGAGCGGCGTCCCGGTCGGCCAGGGCCGCCCGCGCCTCCTCGCGGGCCTGCCCGGCCGCGGCGGTGGACTGGTCGGCCTCGCGGCGGGCCTCGTCGCGTTCGGCGTGCGCGGCGGCGACCTGGGCGGCTGCCTCGGCGCGCGCCTCGGCCAGTTGGCGTTCCACCCCGACCGGGGACAGCTCGGCGTGCAGCGCCTCGCTGAGCGTCTGCACGATCTGGTCGAGCCGGTCCACCGCCTCCCAGGTGCGGGCCACCTGCCCGGGCAGGCCGGGGGCGTTGCGGTGCCGCATCCGGTTGTTGCGGGAGGCCCGCTGGCAGGCGCCGTCGTTGTCCCGGCAGTAGCGGAACGGCCGGCCCGCGCCGGCGCGCTGGGGCACCGGGCGTCCACAGTGCGCGCAGGGACGGGTCTCGACGGGGGTGGGCTGGGCGTCCATCGAGGGCGAAGTCTAGTGCCGCGCCGACCGGCGGCCCCGCGCCGGCCGTGCCGTCGGCCGCTCGGCTCCCGGCGTCGCCGCTTGGATCTCGCCGTGGGCGGCTCAGTTTCCGGCGCGGGCGGTGCGGTCCAGGGTGTAGCGGCGCTGCAGCAGCATGGCGGCGAGCATCGCCGCGGCGGGCAGCAGGCCGAAGCCGTAGCGGACGGCGGCCAGCGCGGAGTCCGGCTGGACGACCGTCTCGCCGGCCACGGACGCGACGAAGCCGCCGCCGGCCAGGCACAGGGCGTAGAGGTACGGGCCGAGCGCCGCGCCGGTGGCCTCGGTGGCCGTCCAGACACCCGTGTAGGTGCCCGCGCCCACCCCGGTGCCGGCCCGGATCACGTCCGGGACCATGGAGAACGGCAGCAACTGCATGCCGGCGAACGCGATCCCCAGCACCGCCACCGCGCCGACCAGCAGCGGCAGCCCGGCCGGGCGACCCACCGCGAGCACCAGCGAGCCGGCGGCGAACGCGCCCTGCGCGGCCAGCAGCGCCCGCTGCTTGCCGACCCGGCGGGCCACCGCCAGCCAGGCCGGGGTGACCAGCAGCGCCGGCGCCACGAACGCGGCCACCAGCACGGTGGTCAGCCCGGCCCGCCCCAGCTCGTACTCGGCGTAGTAGGGCACGCCGGCGAGGACCAGGTGGGTGGTGGTGGACATGGCCAGGTACGCGGCGACCAGCCAGCGGAACTGCCGGTCCCGCAGCGCCGCGCCCAGCGCCCGCCAGCCGCCCTCGTGCGCCGGTGCCGACGCCGCGGCGACCCGGCGCAGCCGGCCGATGCCGGCCACCCCGACCAGCATGGCGGCGAGCATGCCGACCGCGAGCAGCAGACCCATCCGCTGGTAGCCGTCGCGGGTGGCCGCGTCGCCGCCGGCCAGCAGGGGCGCCAGCAGCCCGGACACCAGGATGCCGAGGGTGAGCACGACCATCCGGAAGGCCATCAGCCGGGTGCGCTCGTGGTAGCCGATCCGCAGGTCGGCGGGGGTGGCCAGGTAGGGCACCTGGTACGCGGCGAAGAGCAGGTTGCCGGCGACGAAGGCGACCGCCACCCAGGCGGCGGCCGGTGCGCCGGTCAGCCCGCCGGGCACCGCGAAGAGCGCGGCGAACGCGGCCGGCAGCGCGCAGCCGATCAGCAGCAGCCGGCGCCGGTCACCGCGGCGGGCCTGTTCGACGTCGCAGCGGTGCCCGATCCACGGATGCAGCAGGACGTCGGCGACCTTCGGCAGCAGCAGCGCCAGGCCGGCCAGCCAGGGCGCCACGGCCAGCACGTCGGTCAGGAAGTAGAGCAGCAGCAGGCCGGGGACGGTCACCCAGACGCCCATGCCGAGCGAGCCGGTGGCGAAGCCGGCCAGCGGCCCGCGCGGCAGCGTGGTCCCCTCGCCGGTGGCCGGCTGGTGGTCGAGCCCGGTCATCGCCGCCTCCTGTCCGGGCCCACGCCCGCGCCAATCCAACGGATGCTGGATTGTAGGGGCAGAATGGCGGCCATGACCATGCCCCGACGCCGCCCGGGCCGGCCCCGGCGGGAGGAGACCCGACCGACCCGCGAGCTGGTGCTCACCGTGGCCACCCGGCTCTTCGCCGAGCGGGGGTTCGACGCCGTCGGGCTGCGCGACGTGGCGGCGGCCGCCGGCGTCGACGTGGCCACCGTCTCCCACCACACGGGCACCAAGGCGCAGCTCTACGACGCCTGTTTCGCCCGGGTCTTCGCCGCCGAGCGTCAGGTGCTGGAGGCGGCGGCCGAGCGGGCCCGTAGCGCGTTGCCGGCCGGCCCGGAGGCGGCCCGGCGGGCCCTGCACGACCTGGTCGACGTCTTCGTCGACTTCCTCGAGGACCGGCCGGAGACCACCGCGCTGTGGCTGCGCCGCTGGCTGGAGCCGCACCGGCACGCCGAGCTCGACGAGCGGTACGCCGCGCCGCTGTACCGGCTGGTGGCCGAGCTGCTCACCGCCGCCGCGGCGGCCGGCACGCTGGTCGAGCCGACCCCCCACATCACCGTGCGCAGCCTGGTCTGGGCGGTGCACGGGCACGTGGTGGCCCTGGCGGCGGCCTCGTCCGGGGCCCGGGAGCGGCGGGAGTTCCGGATGTTCGTGCACCGGTTCCTGGACGGCCTGTACGGCCCGGCCGGCTCTTGACGGGGGAACCCCGACCCGGCCATTATCCATCAGTCGTTGGATTAACGTCGGGAGGCGGGAATGGGCGGGCAGCCGAGGGTGGCGGTGATCGGCGCCGGGGCGGCCGGACTGGCGAGCCTCAAGGCCCTCGCCGACGTCGGCGTGCCGGCGGTCTGCTTCGAGGCCGCCGACCAGGTCGGCGGCCTCTGGGTGTACGGTGCGCCCGGGTCGCCCGCGTACCGCACCCTGCACCTGAACACCAGCCGGCGGCGCACCGAGTTCGCCGACCACCCGATGCCCGAGGACTGGCCGGACTACCCCGACCACACCCGCATCGCCGGATACCTCGCCGACTACGCGCACCGGTTCGGGCTGCTCGACTCCGTCCGGCTGCGGCACACCGTCGAGCGCGTCGTGCCGGACCCGGGCGGCACCTGGACGGTGCACGCCACCGGGCCGGACGGGCCGGTCGCCGTCACCGTCGAGGCGGTGGTGGTCGCCAACGGCCACAACCGGGTGCCCAAGCCGCCCAGCCCCGGCTACCCCGGCACCTGCACCGCCGAGCAGTGGCACAGCCACGACTACCGGGGGCCGGAGCAGCTCGCCGGCCGCCGCGTGCTGGTCGTCGGGGGCGGCAACTCGGCGATGGACATCGCCGTCGACGCCTCGTACGCGGCCGCCCGCACCCTGCTGTCGCTGCGCCGGGGCGTCTGGGTGGTGCCGAAGTACCTGCTCGGCCGCCCGTCGGACACCCTCAACGGGGCGCTGGCCCGGCGGCTGCCGTGGCGGCTGCGGCAACGGATCAGCCAGCTGACCCTCACCGCCACCGTCGGCCCGCCCACCCGGTACGGCCTGCCCGCCCCGACCCACGGCTTCCTGCAGGACCACCCCACCCTCTCCGACGGGCTGCTGTCCCGGCTGACCCACGGCGACATCGAGGCCCGCCCCGGCATCGCCCGCTTCGACGGCGACCGGGTGGAGTTCACCGACGGCCGCAGCGACGAGATCGACCTCGTCGTCTGGTGCACCGGCTACCGGGTGGAGATCCCGTTCCTCGACCCGGCGCTGCTCGGCGACGGCGCGGAGACCCTGCCGCTGTACCGGCACGTGTTCCACCCCGACGCGCCCGGTCTGCTCTTCGTCGGCCTGATGCAGTCCACCGGGGCGGCGTTCCCGCTGGTCGAGGCGCAGGCCCGACTCGTCGCCGGGCACCTCGCCGGCCGGTACGCGCTGCCCGACCCGCAGACCCAACGGGCCGCCAGCCGGGCCGAGTTGCGGGCGGCGACCGCCCGGTGGGGCCAGCGCCGGCCGGCGATGCGGGTGGACTTCGACGCGTACCTTGCCGAGCTGGGCCGGGAACTGGCCGCTGGCGCACGCCGAGCCCGCTCGACCGCCGCGGCGGCGCGCCCGGGAGCCCGGCCGTGAGCCGGCTGGCCGGCCGGCGGGTGCTGGTCACCGGGGCGGACGGCACCTTCGGGCGGCACCTCGGCGCCGCGCTGACCGCCGCCGGCGCCCGGGTCGTCGGGCTCGACCTGCACGGCTCGCCGGACGGCGACGTCCCGGTGCTGCGCTGCGACCTGACCGACCCGGCGGCCGTGCCGCCGGCGGTACGCGCCGCCGTCGACCGGCTCGGCGGGCTGGACCTGCTGGTCAACAACGCCGGCGTCGGCGGGCCGGCCCCGGCCGAGCTGCCACCCGACGCGGTGGTGCGCCAGCAGCTCGAGGTGAACCTGCTGGCCGCCTGGCGGACCACCGCGGCGGCGCTGCCCGACCTGGTCGCCGCGCGCGGCCGGGTGATCTTCGTGGCCAGCCGGATGGCCGTGCTGCCGCTGCCGCTGGCCGCCGCCTACGGGGTCAGCAAACGCGCCCTGGTCGCGTACGCCGACGCGCTGCGCCACGAGGTCGGCACCCACGTCGGGGTCAGCGTCGTCTACCCGAGCATGGTGGCCTCGCCGATCCACGACAGCACCGCCGAGGCCGGGCTGTCGCTGCGGGGCGTGTCCCGCCCGGAGCCGGTGCAGGGGGTGGTCCGGGCCATCCAGCGCGCCGCCACCGCCCGCCGGGCCCCCCGGGACGTGGCCACCACCCGCCGGGGACGGCTGGAACTGGCGCTCGCCCGGCACGCGCCCGGCCTGGCCGACCGGCTCGTACGCCGAACCGTGGCCGCCCGGATCGCGGCCGGCGACCTGGACGCCGCGCCGCTGGCCGCCGGCATGGTCCGCCGGCACCACGACACCGCCCGCTGACCCCACCGGCCGGTCGGCTCGGGACGTGGCGACCGTGGCCCGGGACCGGTCGGCGGCGACCCGGGTCAGGGCGTGGCTACGGCGGCCCGGGACCGGTCGGCGGCGATGCGTACCGCCAGGCCGCCCAGCACGGTGCCCATCACCCAGCGCTGGATTCGCAGCCACAGCGGCCGGCGGGCGAAGAACCCGGCGAGCGTGCCGGCGCCGAGCACGATCAGCGCGTTGACGGTCAGCGCGACGGTGATCTGGGTCAGGCCGAGCAGCAGGCTCTGTGCCGCGACGTGCCCCCGCTGCGGGTCGACGAACTGCGGCAGCAGCGACACGTAGAGGATCGCGATCTTCGGGTTGAGCAGGTTGGTGACCAGCCCCATGGTGAACAGCCGCCGGGGCCGGTCCGGCGGCAGCGGCGCCGGGTTGAACGGCGACCGCCCACCGGGGCGCAGCGTGCGCCAGGCCAGCCAGAACAGGTACGCCGCGCCGGCCAGCTTCACCGCCGTGTACAGCGCCGGCACCAGGACGAAGATGGTGGCCAGGCCGGCCACCGCGGCGGCGAGGTAGACCGCGAAGCCGGCGGCGACGCCGAGCAGCGAGATCAACCCGGCCCGGCGGCCCTGGGTCACCGAACGGGACACCAGGTACACCATGTTCGGCCCGGGCGTGAGGACCAGCCCCAGCGCGACCAGCCCGATACCCACCACCGCGCCCGTACCGACCATCACCACACCCCCCGTTCGCCCGGATCGACCCTATGTCCGAGGGACCGGTCGGCCGAGTGCCACCTGGGATCCGGTGGCTTGAACCGGGTCACCGGGTGCGGAACCGGGCGACCGGCGGGTGCCCCGGGCCGGCCGGCACGGGTGCCGGTGGGCAGACTGGGCCGGTGACGATCACGCTCCACGCGCCGGCGTCTCCGGCCGCACCCGAACTCGTCCTGCGCCCCTGGCGGGCCGAGGACGCCGACGCGCTGGTCGACGTCTACCGGGACCCGGTGCTGCGCCAATGGACGACGGTCCCGGTGTCCAGCCACGCCGAGGCGCGCCGGTGGCTCGCCGACGTCCGGGAGGGCTGGGACAGCGGCCACCGGTGCACCTTCGCGGTGCTGGAGCCGCTGCCCGACGGCGACCGGCTGGTGGCCAACGTGGTGGTCAAGCGGCTCGCGCCGGGGCGGGAGCACGCCGAGGTCGGCTACTGGACGGCCGCCGCGGCCCGGGGGCGGGGGATCGCCCCGCGCGCCCTGGAGGCGGTGACCCGGTGGGCGTTCGACCGGTTCGCCGCCGCCGGTCTGACCCGGCTGGACCTGCTGCACCAGGTGGACAACCCGGCGTCGTGCCGGGTGGCGGAGAAGACCGGCTACCGGTTCCAGGAGGTGCTGCCGGCCCGGCCGCCGTTCCCGCGCGACGGGCACCGGCACGCCCGGTGGGCCGGGTCACCGGCCTGACAGTGCCGGGAATGCCGGCTCCGCCCGATACGCTGCGCCCTCCGACGACCGCGATACGGTGGGCTGCGGGAGGTGGCGGGTGAACGGCTGGGAAGCGAGCGTCGAGGCACAGATCCGATCCGCCCAGGAGCGGGGCGAGTTCGACAACCTGCCCGGCATGGGCAAACCGATCCCCGGCCGCAACCTGCCCTACGACGAGTCCTGGTGGATCAAGAGCTTCCTGGAGCGGGAGGCGCTCCCCAGCGACCTGCTGCTGCCCACCCCGCTGCAACTGCGCCGCAAGGTCGAACAGGTGCCCGACGAGGTGCGGGACCTGCCGACCGAGGAGGCGGTGCGGGCGTACGTGGCCGACCTGAACGCCGAAATCATCGCCTGGCTGCGCTACCCGGAGGGGCCGCGGGTGGTGATCCGCCCGGTGAACGCCGACGACGTGGTCCGCCGCTGGCGTGCGGAGCACCGACCGGCCGCCACCACGCCCGCCGCGCCGGCCTCCGAACCGGCCACCGCCCGGCGCACCCGCCGCGGTTGGTGGCTGCCCTGGCGCCGCCGGGCCGCGTAGCCCCGCCCGGGTGGGTGGAGATCAGTCCAGCGCGGCCCGCCAGGTCCAGGACGTCCGCCGGGGCCGTCCCGGCAGTTCACCCCGGCCGGTGAGCCAGAGCAGCACCGCCGCCGGGGGCCCGTCCGGGGCGTCCGGGAACAGCCGACCGACCACCGCGGCGCTGAGGTCGTCCGGCGGCTGCCACGGCACCCCCAGCCCGCCGGTGATGTCGTAGGTGTGCAGCAGCGTCTCGGCCACGCCCATGGCCGCGAACCCCGGCGGGTCGCACGGCCCGTAGTGCCAGGCCCGGCTCTGCGGCGCGGCGGCGTCGACCGCGGCGCGCAGCAGGCCCCCGCACGCGGTGACCACCCGCAGCACCTCCCGGGGCGGGGCGGTGGGCGCCACGACGAGGTCGAACGGCAGGTAGCCGGTCTCCGGCCGGCCCGCCACCTGGCCAGCGTAGGCCAGCAGGTCGTGCGCCACGTGCGCGGCCGTGGTCCAGCAACTCCACGTCAGGTCGCCGGCCGGCACCCGCCAGTCCCGCTCGTCGTACGGAGCCAGGACGGCGGTCATCACGGCCACCGCGCGCTGCACGTCGGCCCCGGTCATCGGCATCCCCCGACGGTGCCAGCGGTGACCGCCCGGCACAACCGGGAAAGCTCCTCAGCCGTACGGCTGGAGCCCCTCAGTCGTCGCCCGCGTCGTGGGCCAGCAGCGCCAACTGGATCCGGTTGGTCATGTCCAGCCGGGTCAACGCGCTGGAGAGGTGTGCCTTCACGCTGCCCACCGACAGGAACAGCCGGCCGGCGATGTCGGCGTTGGACAGACCCTCCGCCACCGCCCGCGCCACCTGCCGCTCGCGTTCGGTGAGCAGGGCGAACCGGTCCCGGGCGCGGCGCCGCCGTTCGTCGACCGGGTCGGCACCGCCGGCGACCCGGTCGATCAGCGCGCGCGCCACCGTGGGCGAGAGCACCGGCTCCCCGGCGGCGGCCCGGTGCACGGCGTCGACGATCCGCTCCGGCGGCGTGTGCTTGACCAGGAACCCGGCCGCGCCGGCCCGCAGCGCCTCCAGCACGGTGGCGTCGGCGTCGAAGGTGGTCAGCACGATGACCGCGGGCCGGTGCCCGCCGCGGGCACCGAGGTTCCGGGTCGCCGCGATCCCGTCCAGCACCGGCATGCGGACGTCCATCAGCACCACGTCCGGCCGCAGCCGGGCCACCGCGTCGGCGACGTCCGCGCCGTCCGCGGCCTCACCGACCACGTCCAGGTCCGGTGCGCCGCCGAGCATCAGGCGCAGCCCGGTACGCACCAGCGCGTCGTCGTCGACGAGCAGGACACGGATCCGGTCCGCTGTCACGTCGGCCAGGATAGCCGGGTGGTCAGCCGGAACGACCCGTCGGCGACGCCGTGCTCGATGGTGCCCCCGTCGAGGGCCACCCGCTCGGCGAGGCCGGTCAGCCCCGCACCCGCGCCGGGCAGGTCGCCGGTGGGCGTGACCGGCAGGGGATTGCTGACCGACGCGACCACGCCGGTGACCGGGCCGGCGTCCACCCGGACCGCTACCTGGGCGCCCGGCGCGTGTTTGCGGGCGTTGGTCAGTCCCTCCTGGACGGTGCGGTAGACGGTGCGCTGGGTGGCCGGGCGCAACGCCTCGGCGGCGCCCGGGGCGCACTCCATCTCGAAGCTCACCCGCTGCCCGGCGGCCCGTGCCTCGGCCACCAGCCGGGGGATGTCGGCCAGCCGCGGCTGCGGCGCCACCCGTTCCCGGCCGTCGCCGCCGTCGGTGCGCAGCACCGCGAGCACCTCGCCCAGCTCGTCCAACGCCCGCACGGCCGCGTCCCGGATCACCTCGACCGCCTGGCCGATCTCGGCGGCGTCCAGTGGCCGCCCGACGCCGGCCTCGGCCTGCGCCGTGCGGTACGCCAGACCGCCCGCGTGCACCGACAGCAGCGAGATCCGGTGCGCCAGCACGTCGTGCATCTCCCGGGCGATGCGTTCGCGCTCGCCACGCCGGGCGTCGGCGAGCCGGCGGCGGTGCTCCTGCCGCTCCCGCTCGGCGTCGCGGCGCAGGCTGGCGATGAGCTGCCGGCGGGCCCGGGTGGCCATGCCCCAACCGAGCGGCACCAGGTACATCATGCCGACGATCGCCACGGAGGCGAACACGCCGGTGCCGGGGGCGGGGTGCGCCGCCCCGAAGATCACCGCCGGCACCAGGTAGCCGGCGGTGGCCAGGGTGGCGGGCAGCCAGTCCCGGCGCACCGCCACGGTCAGCACCGCCACCATCGTGGCGCCCACCGCGGTGCCGGCCACGTACAGCGCCGGCACCAGCGCTACGGCCAGCGCGATCGGGAAGCGGCGCCGCCACCACAGGGCCAGGCAGGCGGCCGCGCCGACCCACGGGTCGGCGGCGAGCATCCAGGCCGGGACCGCCTCGGCGTAGTAGGGCGGGTCCTCGCTCCACACCGACAGCCCGACCAGCGCCGCCGCCGCGAACAGCGACGCGTCCACCACCCAGTCCCGGACCGTACGCCGCTGCGGCGCCCCGGCGGCGTCGAGGGCGGCCAGCTCACCGGGAAGCAGCCAGCGCGGCGAGGTACGGCCGGTGCGGGGCGCGCTCATGAGGTGAGCGTAGAAAGACGGCGCCGGCCGGGCGGCTGTCCATCGGCCACCATTTCTGGCCGACCGGCCACCGATCTGGCCCGTCGGCAGGTGCTGGGGCCGGCGCCGGCCCGCACGATGGGCCGATGACGGGATCGACGGTACGGCTGCGCCCGCCCCGCCACCGGGTCGAGCGGCGGGCGGTCGGGTGGTGGACGGTGCGCGCGGTGCTCGGCGCGGCGCCGGTGCTGGCCGCGCTGACGGCGACGTACACGCTGGCCGGCTCGACCCGGCCGTGGTCGGGTGCGGCGCTGGTCGTGGCGGTGGTGGCGGCGGCCGGGTACGCGGCGGTGGTGCCCTCCTGGCGGTACGCGGTGCACCGGTGGGAGACCACCACCCAGGCGGTGTACGCGTCCTCCGGGTGGTTCGTGCGGGAGTGGCGGGTCGCCCCGATGTCCCGGATCCAGACCGTCGACCGGGTACGCGGGCCGTTGCAGCAGCTGTTCGGGCTGGCCACGGTGACCGTGACGACTGCCTCCGCGCACGGCCCGGTACGGCTGGTGGGGCTGGACGCCGAGGTGGCCGCGCGGACCGCTGAACAGCTCACCGAGTTGGTGCGGCAGACGCCGGGGGACGCGACATGAGCGGGTGGCACCGGCTGGACGTGCGGATGGTGTGGGTGGACGTGGTCCGCAGCCTGCTCTCGCTCGCACCGACCGGCCTGGCGGTGGGGGTGTTCCGGGTCGAGGCTCGGCTGTCCACGCTCTGGCCGGTGCTCGCGGTCGCCGTGGTCGGCCTCGCCCGGGCCGGGCACGACCTGCTCCGCTGGGCGAAGACCCGGTACCGGGTGACCGGGGAGCGGGTCGAGCTGCGTACCGGCCTGCTGGTGCGGGCCCACCGGTCGGTGCGTCGGGACCGGATCCGCAGCGTGACCGCGACGGCGTTGCTGCGGCACCGGCTGGCCGGGTTGCGGGTGGTGACGGTCGGCGCCGGGCTGCCCGGCAGCGAAGGGGAGGCGGCGCTGCGGCTGGACGCGGTCTCCGTCCGCACCGCCGAACGGCTGCGCCGGGACCTGCTCGGCGGCCACCCGAACACGCCGGCTGGCGACCCCGCGCCGGCGGAAGCCGTTGGCGCGAAGGGCCGCGGCGGGGCCGGGTCGGTTCGGAGCGGGGGAGCGGTCACCGGCGACGCCCGGCTCCTCGCCCGCATCCGCTGGTCCTGGCTGGTGCACAACGTGGTCAACGTCTGGGCGTTCGTGATGGCGGCCGGCCTGCTCTGGGGCGCGTACTGGACGGCCGAGTCGTTCGGGTTCGACGCTGCCGCCGCGGTCGCCGGGCTGCTGGACTGGCGCGCGCTCGGGGTCGGCCGGTCCGTCCTGGTCGCCGTCGCCGCCGCGGGTGTGCTCGGGGTGGCCGGCATGGCGGTGGCGTTCGTCGCCGAGTTCTGGGACTTCCGGCTGACCCGGGTGACCACGGCGGCCGGCAGCGTGCTGCGTACCACCCAGGGGTTGTTCAAGACCCGCGAGGTCGACCGGGACGACGACCGGCTGCGCGGCGTGGAGATCTCCGAGCCGGTGCTGTGGCGCTGGATGGGCACGGCGGACACCAACGTCATCTCCACCGGCCTGACGATGTGGAGCATGACTCCGGCCACCACCGTCCTGCCCCGCGGCCCGGTCCGGGTGGCCCGCTCGGTGGCCGCCGCGGTGCTGGCCGCGGACCCGAATCCGTTCGCGGCGCCGCTGGCCCGGCACCCGCGGGCCGCCCTGCGCCGCCGGCTGGGCTGGGCGGTGCTGGTCGGGGCGGTGCTCACCGGGGCGCTCGCCGGGCTGGGCGCCGTCCTCGATCTGCCCCGGTCGTGGCTGGCCGGGCCGGCGTCGGCGCCGTTGCTGGCGGGGGCCGCGCTGGTGGCGTACCGGGCGCTCGGGCACGCCACGGTCGGCGGCTACCTGGTGCTCCGGTCGGGGCTGGTCAGCCGGTCCACGGCGGCGGTGCGCGGCGGCGCGGTGATCGGCTGGCGGGTGCGGCAGAGCCTGCTGCAGCGCCGGCTCGGCCTGGCCACGCTGATCGCCACCACGGCCGCCGGGCATGGCCGGTACGCGGCGGTCGACCTCGCCGCCGGCGACGCGGTCGACCTGGCCGAGCGGACGCTGCCCGGCCTGCTCGCCCCGTTCGGCACCGCACCGCCGGATCACCACCCGTCGTCGCCCCGGCAGCTCGCCTGAGCTGCCCCCGGCTTTGAAGGTTTCGGGCGCTCCCCTCGGCTGACAGCGACGGAAAGTCTCTAACGAAGGTTCAACGATACGGTTCAGGATATGAGTGTTGGTATCAAGGACACCGTCCATGTCGTCGACGCCGCAACCGTCATGCGGCTTCTCCCGGCCCGGCCGCGGCTGCTCGCCCTGGGCGAGCCCACCCACGGCGAGGACGCGCTGCTCGACCTGCGCAACGATCTCTTCCGGCAACTCGTCGAGCAGGAGGGCTACCGGACCATCGCGATGGAGATCGACTGCCTGATGGCCCTGCTCGTGGACGACTACGTCACCTCGGGCAGCGGCACCCTCGACGACGTCATGGAGCGCGGCTTCAGCCACGAGTGGGGCACCTTCCCGGCCAACCGCGAGCTGGTGCGCTGGATGCGCGCGTACAACGAGGGGCGGCCCGCGTCCGAGCGGCTGCGCTTCGCCGGGTTCGACGGTCCGCTGGAGATCACCGCCGCGGCGAGCCCTCGGCAGGCCCTCACCGCGCTGCACGCCTACCTCGCCGCCCGGGTGGACGCCGACCTGCTTCCCTGCACCGACGAGACACTCGACCACCTGCTCGGCGCCGACGACCGGTGGACCGAGCCCGCCGCGATGATGGACCCGTCCCGGTCGGTGGGGCAGACGCCCGAGGCCAGGCAGTTGCGGTTGCTCGCCGACGACCTGGTGGCCCTGCTCGAGGCACAGACGCCACACCTGATCACGGCGTCCACCCCGGACGAGTGGGACCGGGCCCGCCTCTACGGCCGGACCGCCACCGGGCTGCTGCGCTACCACTTCTGGATGGCCGACCCGTCACCAAGCCGCCTGGCGCGGCTGCTGTACGTGCGGGACTCGATGATGGCCGCCAACCTGCTCGCCCTCGCCGAGCGGGGCCCGGCGCTGGTGAACGCCCACAACGGGCATCTCCAGCGGGACAAGAGCAGCATGCGGATGGGCGGCCGGCCGCAGGAATGGTGGAGCGCCGGCGCGATCGTCGACGCCCACCTGGGCGGGGAGTACGCCTTCCTGGCCACGGCCCTCGGCACGATCCGTCACCACGACGTGCAGACCCCACCGCCGGACACCGTCGAAGGGCTGCTCTACGCGCTACCGGAGGACCGGTACCTCGTCGACGCCCGCAGGCTGGCCGCCACCGTCGCCGACGCGATGCCCGCTGCCCGCGTTTCCCCCTGGTTCGGCTACGCCCCGCTGAACCCGGCCCACCTGGCGAGCATCGACGGGATCGTGTTCGTCAAGGACGCCCCACCGAGCCGGGTGTGACCTCCCCGCCTCCGTCACACCCGGCGGATAGCGTCGCTGGGTCTGCCGTCCCGGGCAGACCCAGCGAGGGGAGACACATGTCGCGCAACACCGAGACCGTCGAGACCTACCTGGACGGCTTCCGGAAGAACGACCACGCGCAGATCCTGTCCTGCCTGACCGACGACATCGAGTGGACGGTCTTCGGCGCCTTCCACCTGAAGGGCAAGGAGGCGTACGACGCCGCGATCGAGGGGCCGGGGTTCGTGCCGCCGCCCCGACTGGAGGTGGTCCGCATGGTCGAGCAGGGCGACACGGTCATGGCGGAGCTCGTCGGTTCGGTGCGGCGCGACACCGGCGAGGAGATGCGGATGTCGATGGCCGAGGTGTTCGTGATGCGCGACGGAAAGATCGCCGAGCGGCGCGCGTGGGTGATCGAACTGAAGGAGAACGATCACCGCTGACCACCCCGGGCTCCTCCCCGTGACCGGCCCTGCTCGGTAGGTCACCGGGCCCGTGCCGCGCTGTGGCCCGTGCCGCGCTGTGGCCCGTGCCGCGCTGTGGCCCGTGCCACAGATGCTTCCTGTCAGCAATCGGGGCGCTGCTCCGCTCAACTCGCGGGAGCAAGCGAACAGACAGGAGCGACATATGAAGCACCGCATCGTCGTCCTCGGCGCCGGCTACGCCGGGGCCTTCGTGGCCGGGAACCTGGCCCGCCGGCTGTCCCCGGCGGACGCCGAGGTCACCGTGGTCAACGCCGAGCCGGACTTCGTCCAGCGGCTGCGGCTGCACCAGCTCGCGGCCGGCCAGGAAGTCGAGGCTCCACAGCTCGCCGACGTCTTCGCCGGCACGGGGATCCGGCTGCGCCTGGCCCGGGTCACCGCCGTCGACCCGGAGCGCCGGGTCGTCGCCGTTGCCGACGCCGACGGTGGTGGCGAGCTGGGCTACGACACGCTTCTCTACGCGCTCGGCAGCCACGGCGACCACCGCGGCGTCCCCGGCGTGGCCGAGCACGCCTTCGACATCGCCGCCCGGCCTTCGGCGCTGCGCCTGCGCGAGCGCCTGGACAGCCTGGGCAGGCGGGGCGAAGGCGAAGGGGGGAGGGTGCTGGTCGTCGGCGACGGGTTGACCGGCATCGAGACCGCCGCGGAGATCGCCGAATCCCGGCCCGGCCTGTCGGTGGCGCTGATCGCCCACGGCGAGCTGGGCGCCCGGCTCTCCGCCGGCGCCCGCGGCCACCTGCGCCGGGCCTGCGACCGGCTGGGCATCACCGTCCTGGAGCACACCAGCGTCGAAGCGGTCGAAGCAGCGCGGGTGCGGTGCGCCGACGGCACCGCCCTGGCGTCCGACGCCACTGTGTGGGCGGCCGGGTTCGCGGTCAACCCCATCGCGGCGGCGAGCGGGCTGGAGGTCACCGGGAACGGCCGGATCGTCGTCGATCGCACCATGCGATCCGTCTCGCACCCGAACGTCTACGCCGTCGGCGACAGCGCCCACGCCATCGGCGACAACGGTCTGCCGCTGCCGATGTCCTGTGCGTCGGCCGGCTACACCGGCAAGCAGGCCATCGAGGCGATCGTGGGACGCCTGACCGGCCGTACGATCGCGACCACCAAGCTGGTCTACCCGGGTAACCACATCAGCCTCGGGCGGCGGGACGGGATCCTGCAGCTGGTCGACGACGAAGCGCGAGCGAAGCCGACGTACCTGGGCGGCCGGAGGGCGGCGCGGATCAAGGCGGGCATCCTCAGGCTCTCGCTGTGGGCCACCTCGCACCCGACCTTCGGCATGCCCAAGCGCCGGCGCCGCCTGGTCGCCGCGCCGGGTGCGTTCGCCGGGGAGGGGGCACGAGCCGCTGGGCCGGGCGCGGGAGCATCCGTTCGGGGCGGTCGCGTGGCCGCCTAGGGTGGGCCGCGTGGACAGCACCGCCGCCGATCGGTTCGACACCGATCGGTTCGAGGCCAGCCGGAACCGGCTGGCCTCGCTGGCGTACCGGCTGCTGGGCTCCGCCGCGGACGCCGAGGACGCCGTGCAGGATGCGTTCCTGCACTGGCAGGCCGCCGACCGGCGGCGGATCAGGGTGCCGGAAGCATGGCTGACCAAGGTCGTCACCAACCTGTGCCTCGACCGGCTCCGCTCGGCACAGGCCCGCCGCGAACGCAGCGTCGGCTCCTGGCTGCCCGAACCGCTCCTCGACGGCGATCCGATGCTCGGCCCGGCCGACACTGTCGAGCAGCGCGAATCGGTCTCCCTGGCCGTGCTGACTCTCCTGGAGCGTCTGGCGCCCGTCGAGCGGGCCGTCTACCTCCTGCGCGAGGCGTTCTCCTACAGCCACGCCGAGATCGCCGAGATCCTCGACATCACCGAGTCCGCAAGCCAGCAGCACCTGCACCGGGCCCGGCACCGCATCACCGCCGCGCGCCGCCGCGGCAGCGGCGACGTCGATCCGGCGTCCGCCCGCAGGATCGTCGAGGAGTTCCTCGCCGCCGCCTACTCGGGTCGCACCGAACGGCTGGTGGAGCTGCTCACCGACGACGCGACCGCGATCTCGGACGGCGCCGGCCTGACCGGGACGCTGCTGCGGTACGACACTGCCCAGCGCATCGCCGCCGTCGCCCGGGCCGGCTTCAAACCCACGCCCGCGAAACGGCGGCTCGCCGGCGGCACGCCCGCCATCCACTACGCGCTCCTCAACGGCGCTCCCGCCATCGTCTTCGTACTCGACGACCGGGTCGTCGGCGCCGTGGCGTTCGACGTCACCGACGGCAGGATCGCAACCGTGCGCGGCATCGCCGCCCCCACCCGCCTCGTCCGCCTCTCCGAAGCCTGGCGGCGGCACGAACCGGCCCCGCCGCTCATCCCTCAGTGGTGACCGGACGCCGGCCGCGGCCAAGCGCGGTACCAGCGCTGCAGTGACTAGGAGCCGTCCGCGAGGGTGACCCGGTCGCGGGCCGATCACCCGCCCTCCGGCGCATGCTCGTGACCTGTATCGGGCCATTGTCGGATTACCGGTAACAGCAATCCGACAATCCGAGCGGGCAATCAGGACAAATTGACTGCACACCATAATGACTGTTCTTGTGCGTAATGACTCGGGCTGGTGTAACGAGCCCCCGTCGGCCGCCGGCTGACGAGTACGTGTTGAGTGACCTCTCGATGCCACTGGTTCTGCTACCGAAATGCCAGCGGAAGTGACACGAAGTGTCAGCGAGCATTTGGCGTGGAGCGTCAGTCGGGCAGGTCGTCAATCAACCGGAGGCTGAGGGCCACGTCCGGTTCGAGATGGAAGGGACAATTCCGCTCCCGATCGTCGTCCTCGCTGTTGCGTGACGCGTCGAGGTCTTCCTGACCAACGGCAGCGGCGTTGCGGTCAGCGCCGTCCCGATCCATCAGGAACTGATCGAGAAGTTCACCCCCGAGCAGGCGTCACTGGCGCTGAGGTCGTTCACGAACCCCGACGTCGTCGCCAAGCTGCACCGGCCGCTGTCCCAACAGAAGTGGGCCAGCTCCTTCAGATCATCGGGCACAAGCTCACCGGCCGCAACGAGCGCGAGCTGTTCGACGCCATTCAGGCCTTCGGCAGATCACCCAGTCCTGGAACGCCACGCTGACCGTCGCTGGCTCGGCGGTGACGGCGCGCAACGTGTCGTACAACGGCAACCTGGGTGCCGGTGCGAGCACCACCTTCGGCTTCATCGGCACCGGCAGCCCCGGCGGCGCGCCGACCATGAGCTGTACGGCCGGCTGAGCGGCGGGTGAGGCGCGCGGTCGAGCATTCCGCCGGATGCCCGACCACCGGCCGGCGTCACGCGTTGCGTGCCCGTCGCCTGGCCGCCCGGAACGCCACCGCGGCGTCCTGGTGCACATCCCAGATCCAGGGGATCTCCTCCGCGTACGGTCCGATCGCCTCGAACACCGCCCGTGCCTGTGCGTGCCGGTTGGCGCGGTACAGGCCGTACGCCAGGAAATTCAGATCGTGATACCACATGGCATGCTGGCGATCGGCCGCGGCGAACCAACGCCCCAGGGCGTTGTCCAACTCGGCGTGGTAGATCGGGTTCTGCAGCCAGGTGCGGTAGACATGCTGCCCTGCACGGACGCCTTCGCGGTCGAGCACCCACAGCCCCCACTCGGCGTTCGCCTGTACGGGCAGGATGTGCAACGGCGACCCCGGGGGCGCCGCGGCCGCCACGGACCGGGCGAACGCGAACATCTCCCGGTGCGAGCCGCGCCACTTCTGGCACAGGTACATCAGGCGGAAGTTGTGCGCCTCCCGGTGGAACGGATCCCGGGCGATCACCTCCGCCCAGCACCGGTCGAAATCCGACCGGCTGCCGCCGAGGGCCGTGATCAGCAGGAGCAGCACCGCCCAGGGCGTCGGGTCCTGCGGGGCGAGCCGGGCGGCCCGGTGGCAGAGCGGCACCGCCATCAGGAGAGTCTGGTGGAACTCCTCGAATCTCCCGGCACCCACGGACTTCGCCCAGCCGCTGCCCCGCACCTCCCAGGCACGGGCGATCAGCGATCGAGCGCGCATCAGCACCGCGTCCGGGTTCTCCGGCTCATCCAGACACCATCGGTCGGGCCAGGCGTCGGACACGTCCAACCGCTGTCGCCGCGGCCGACGTCCGGCGGCGCCGGTCGCCCACCGGACGTTCGTGACGGATTCCGCCAGGACCCAGAGATGGCGTGCTCGACGGTCGAAGTCGGTGCGGTGTGCCGCCAACAGGTCGCGGGCGGCGGTCCAGTCGCCCCCGGCGACCGCGTCGCAGGTCGCCCGCAGTGCCGCATCGTCCTGCGCCGGATGGAGATCCAACTTTGAGTTCGGATCCTGGTGGAAGAGTCGCACCGCACGACCGTACTGGTCTCAGGTCGGCTGCCCGGTCCGGGGCCGGCTCGATCAGCCGCCGCCGCGTCTTTCGGATGAGCGGACGGCGTATCCGCGGTTCAAGCGGCCGTTGTCTGCGCGGGGTCACTTCCACTGACACTTCCGTGTCATTCAACAGGATGCGATGCCGGCGCCGACGAGTGGTTGACTGACTGTCCGGTGGTGCTTGACTTCAGCACGGCACCCTGGCGAGGACAACGTGATCTTTGCGGACGTCGCCGACCATGGCGAATTCGGCCCGGTCGACATCGCAGCAGAAGCGGAGGTCGTTGGAAAGATCAACACGTTCGGACGCGGGTAGCTGTGCATAGCCACGAGCATGCTCGGCGGCGCCGTCCATGATGCCAGCGACCAGATCTGCCCGTCGCGGCGCTGACCCGTTGAGAAGGCCGCTCAGGTAGGTCGCACAGGCCCAGTCCTCGGCGGTCCTCCCGGTGCAGATGAGTGTGCACGGAGTCGCGGCGTGGTTGCTCGCGATCCAGCGGGCGGTGGCACCGACATTCCTCGCTGACACCGCGAGCAGCGCCGTCGGTTTTGGACACCGGGCTAGCCCGAGCGTGCCGTTCGATGTCGTCTGAATCAGACGCTGGCCGTCAAGCCGCGCCACCGACATCTCGAACGGCGAGTTCCCGAAGTTGAAATCCACGGGCTTGAGGCCGTTGGCCTCCCCGACCAGAAGGCGGTCGGGGAGTAGCCGCCGGAGAGCTCGGCCGACCTCGAGTGACGGGGCGCAGGCTATCTCGGTCACGCCACGCTCGAAGGCAACCGCAGCCGTGGTGAAAGCCCGAATCACATCGATGACGACTACGACCCCGCCGGTCGGAATTTCGGCATCCATACCTACGATCGACACAGCACCGGATCATTCATCGTAGAAAGCCGGCCTGCAAGAAAGTTCTCGCAGCGAGATCCGGCGCACTGTCGCCGGCCGAGCCGCGAGTGCCGGCTATGGTCCGGGAGGCCATGTAGGCGGCGAGGATGTGGTTGTGGTGGCGGTCGACGTTCTTGCGGGCTCGGTCGCAGCGCATGGTGGTTGACGGATCGGCGTGGCGGGCGGCGGTCTGGACGTCACGGAGGCTGACGCCGGCGTCGAGCATGGTGGTGACGAAGGTGTGGCGCAGCATGTGGGGGTGCATCCGCGGCATTCGGATCCCTGCGGCGTGGCCGAGGTGCTTGAGCCGGCGGCTGGCGGTGTGCGGGTCCATCCGCCTGCCGTGGGTGTTGCGCAGGATCGGTCCGGCACGCCCGTCGACGATCCGGTCGTTCGGGTTCGAGGACTCTGCTGGCGGTGATGATCAGCGCTTCGGACTGCAGGTGACCCAGTCCAGTTAGGATGAGGCGCGCCCAAGGCGTCGGGCCAGCACGCGGTTACGGCGCTGTTCCGTGGTCTCGCCCGGTTGGGCTTCCTCAAACAAGAGAGCGTGCTGGGTCCGCGCCTTGAGCGCGCCGCGCTTCGCCCGCTCGGAGAAAATGGTGCTGGTGGCCTGGGCCGCGTTCGAGACGGCTGCGGCTGCCGTTCCCACCAACAATCCTCGGAGTCCGTCGAAAGCTGCTCCGGTAGCTCCGCCCATTACGCCGAATGTCATGGACCGAGCCGCGCCAGAGAACGGAGCGGAGCGAGCCTTCCTCAGTTCCGATGTAGTCTGGCTCGCTACCCCTGCCATATGATTGCGCAGCTGGCGCTGAGTGGCCGTATCGGTCATACCGCCTTCAGTCATCACCTTTAGCTCTGCCAGCGCCTCACGCAGTGACTGGCGCCATGCCTCCAGCACTTCGGAATCGCGTCGGAGACTTACCACCTCGCGTACTGGGAGATCGTTCAAGGCTGGCAGATGTACCGTTGCCAAGCTCTGCAGAAGCATGAATTCAAGATCCGCGTCGACGTGCCCCAGCCCATGCTGCGCCAACAGCAGGTAGTACCCTAGATGCTGCGCGGACGGCAGCCAGACGTCGGTTGCGGGCATCAGCTGACTGAATAGAAACCGCGGAAGGTCAAGACTCACCGCATGGAACATGTCGTGAGTGCTGAGCTCTACATAGTGGAGATGCTCCCGAAACCGCTGGGCACGTTTGCGGTTGGCGCGCTCGGGCTGATTCGGCCTGCCAACCCAATCGACCGGTCGCCCCAAGAAGCTCTCCTGGAGTTCGTCAAACAGCTCTAGGAGCGCCCTGCGCCCGTCCGGGCTCTGACAGATGATGTCGAGACACTTCTCTTCCGCGTCGTGCACGCTGGGAAACTCGCGATAGTTCGGCGGTTCCAGTCTGACCACATCTGCTTCTACCAGCGCGCCGAACTGATGCCAGAATTCGAGGGCGCCGCGCAACACAACGGAGCGCTGATTCGGCGCTCCGCCGTCTGAGATGCCGATGATCGGATCGTAAAGTGCAACGCCGTGCCCGTAGAGTAGGGCCTGTCGGAGATCTTCGCTGACAACTGCAGTCCGTGGCGGCCGACGGGGGCCAAACATTGTCAGACCGCCAAAATTGTAATACATCTCCGACTCGAAGAGAGCCGGATGAAGCTCGTTCGGCGGGGCGGTCGGACTCTCCTTGCCGGCATAGTAGACAGCCAATCTGCCATCTAGCCAGGTAAGCCGGTCCGGATTCAGTGCTTCACGCCAGAGCGCCTTGTTGCGCTCGCCATCGCCGAGTAAATCGGCGATCGTGGCACCGAGCGCCTCTTCTATAATTAGTTCGCGTTCGTCCACTGACTTGACGCCCCGGTCTCGAACAGTCGAAATGCCACCTTGGTGCAGTACAGCACACAAGAGGCCCCGAGCGTGTCACCGTTCGCGGTGGACTTCTTCGCGTACCCGCTCCGAAAGGTCAACGGCGCACCCGATAGCGCAGGTGAAGCACCCGGTTGCCCTGAATCACCACGTCAGGATCCTCCAACAGGTGCTGCGCGTGGACCGACCCGAAGTAGCGCTTGCCGGACCCGAACACGACGGGTACGACGTCCATGCGCACCTCGTCGACCAGGCCCGCGGCAAGCACCTGGCCACCGACGTCGCCAGCGGCGACCTCGACCACGCGGTCACCCGCAAGCTCCTGCGCCTTGGCCACGGCTGCCTCGACACCGTCGATGAAGTGGAACGGCGCCGCCGGGTCCCAGCCCTCGGGCTCCGGCCGGTGCGTCACGACGACCACGTGGTCGACCCCGCCTGGAGGCTTCCCGTCCCAGCCGTCCGTCAGGTCGAAGACGTGGCGGCCGACGACTGTCGCCCCGATCTGGTCCCAGTACGCCCGGGTGTAGTCGTAGGACGTCTGCGACACCGTCAGCTCGCCGCTGGAGTCCAACGGGACGTCGCCGCTGGACAACCAGTCGAACAGCGGTCCGGGCTGGTCATTCTCGTCCGCGATGAAGCCGTCCACCGACACCGAGCTGTACATGACTACCTTGCCCATGGGGCGCTCCTCTGCTGTGGGATGCCCCCATATTGGCGTGTCATGAGCCGTCGCTCTTGTAAGAAATCAATCGGCCGGCAGCGGCCAGCCGTCCAGCACATGGCCGGGATGTTCGCGCAGGAACCGCCGCCGGACCTCGATGTACCGGGTCGGCGTGAGCCCGGTGAACGCCCGGAAATCGTGGCCGAAGTGGGCCTGGTCGAAGTAGCCGGCGCCACCGGCGAGGTCGCCCCAGTCGATCGGTCCGGCGGGGTTGATCGCGAACACGGTGGCGGTGAAGCGGTAGGTGCGGGCCAGCCGCTTCGGCGTGACGCCGATGAGCTCCTTGAACCGCTGCGCCAGATGAGTGCTGCTGACACCGGCTGCCGCCCTCAGGTCGCCAATCGCCACCGCCCCGCTGGTCGCCGCGATGACGCTGCTCGTATGGCGGACCAGCCCCAGGCCGGCGGTCTCGCACAGCCGTCGAATCAGCTCCTCCTCAAGCAGCGTCAGCATCTCGTGCGGTTCGTCCGCCGTGGCCAGCCGGTCTCGCAGCTCAGCAATGGCGGGCCGGCCCCAAACCTGCTCTACCGTCACCGGCCGGTCACACAGCTCGGTCGCGGGCATCGGCAGGAACGGCGCCAGCCCCCACGGCTTGAAGTGCACGCCGACTGACCGGGTCTCCGGCGGATAGCCGAACTCGAAGGCGCGGGTGGGCATGGTGACCACGCAGCCGTCGGCGTACTCGGCCGTCTCGATGTCGGTGCCGGCGCGGATGCGGAACGGCGCCCCGAGGTTGACGATGAGCAACGCCGCCGGCATCGGCGGCAGCATCAGCCGGGCGTACGGCGGCGCACCCTCCAGGTAGTAGAGGTCGTCGATCAGCCCGTCCAGCGGCGGTCGCGGCACTCTGGACACGTACTCCACGTTCCCAGCATCGCCGACGCCCCACCGGCATCGCGCGCCGGGATGGTCCAGCCGCGCTGCCGCCAGAATCGGGCCGGCGATCTCGGACGAGCGCCCGGCGCGATAGAACCGGCCGCGAGGATGACACGCGGTGAGAAACGACTGACACGGCACTGCTCGGCCGTGGGCGGGCTCGTCGACTCAGCTCACCGCTGACCCAATGCCGCCGCGATCGCGGCGTACGGCCGGTGGGTGCCATCGCTGGGCCGATGCTGGCGCTCGACCTCCGTGAAGCCGGCGCGCGCCAACCGCTCGGAGATTTCGTCAGCGGGCCAGCGGTAGGCCGTCACGACTTTATGGTCGAAGGCGCCGACCTCGTCGCCGTCGAAGAAGCCGACCACGAGGGTGCCGGCTGGAGTCATCACCCGCCGGAACTCGGCGAGTACCCCGTCGAGGTCCTGGGGCGGTAGGTGGATCAACGAGAACCAGGCCAGGATGCCGGCGATGGAATCGTCTTCGACGTCCAGGCTCGTCATCGACCCGAGCTGGTATCTACCGTGCGGATGGGCGGCCCGCGCGTGGGCGATGAACTCGGGAACCATGTCGATCCCCGTCGCATCGGCGCCCAGCGACCGGAGGTACCCGGTGATGTGGCCCGGTCCGCAGCCCACATCGAGCACCTTCCCGGGCTGGATCGACAGATGTCGCCCGATGAAGGCGAGGTCATCGGCGTGTACCTGCTGGCTCGTGCCGAACAGCTCGATGTAGAGGTCTGCGACGGAGGCATACGCGTCCCGAACCCGCTCCACGTTCACCGCGTGACTATATGAGAGCCTTGTCGGCCCGATGAGGGCGAGCACGTTGGCACTGACGAAGCTCCGGTCGGAAACCGGTTGAGCCTTGCGTCCGGGTTCCCGTAGGTTGCCTGCGGCCCGTCGTCGTGAGGACAGAGGACGAAACCGCGTGACCCCGCCTGCTCTCTAGACCTGACACCTTCTTCCGCGCCCTGTAGCCGACGCTTCCGTCGGTGCTGCCGGGCTGCCCTTGTGCGCCCGGCAAACAGCGTCTGAGGTCGCGCGTAATCGGCCTCGTGTCAGGTCTAGCGAGTCAGGTCTAGAGAAATCGTGTCTTCACAACCTCATATCGTGCTGCCCTGGGTCGTTCGTCGCACCAGGCTGCCTCTGCTGTCGTTGCGGTGCGTGGACTGCCGATCGGAGTCGGCCACCACCGGCGAGGGCAGGTTCCGCGTCAACGCCAACGGCAAGCTGCTGGACGTGTGGCTGCTGGTCCGGTGCGTGTCCTGCGATCGGACGAGCAAGCTCACCGTGCACGAGCGAACGCCGGCCAGATCCTTCAGCCCGGCCGAGTTGCACGGCTACCACGTCAACGATCCGGAACTGGTGGCGACCAGGCTGTTGGATCCGTCGCTCGCCCGGCGCAACCGCTTCGCCCTGGACTGGACGGGGGCCTGGCGGCTGGACACCCCGTCGACCTGGCTCGACGAGGCGTGGCCGGTCCAGGTGCGGGTCGTCTTCGAAGAACCGGTACCGGTGCGCCCGGAACGGCTCATCGCGCAAGGTCTCGGGTTCAGCAGGAACGAGGTGCTGCGCCGGATCAAGTGCGACATTCCGCTGCGCCGTACGACGAGCACCGGATTCACCTTCACCGTGATGGCCGCGGACTAGTGGCCGGTGGTCGGGCGGCCACCCGGCCCGCCCGACCACCGGCTCGGCAACTGTCCGCAGACGCTGAATCACGCCGCGCTCGTCCAGCCGCACTCGACACCGTGCCGACACCGAACGTGCACACCACAGCCCGTCCCGAGACAAGCGTCAGGGATTCGTCGGCGTGGACCGGCCGTGGCCGGCACGTGCCTCGGCGACCTGCGCCGCCTGGCGTTCGCGCCACCGCTTCTGGGCGTCGCGGTTGCAGACCCGGCACACCTTCCGGTAGCGGCCGGTCGCCGGATCGACCTCCCGGTCGTGGCCGTTACGGCACCGGGGGTGCTGCCGCCGGCCGCGGCAACTCTCGGCGTGGGTGACCTGGCGCAGGTGGGTCGGCTCGATGCAGTCCGGCACCCCGCACAGGTGGTGCACGCCGAGCGCCGGGTCGTAGCCGCCGACGAGGACGGCGAAGGCGGCGACGTGCGCCCACGCCCGACCGGCGAGCTTCTGGTACCCGCCGCGCCGGCTGCCGTAGCCGCGGACGATCAGGCAGCCGTCGTCCCGGCGCACCGCGCGGCTCAGCAGGTAGGCCCGGAGGGTCTCCTCGGTGAAATGCCGGGACAGCCCGGTCACCTGCGACAGCACCCGGCCAGGATAGGGCGGCGCTCGGACGGTCCGCGCCGTGGGCGACGAACGGACCGGGACGAACTGGCCGCGGGCCGGCGGGTCAGGTCCGCGCGCCACCGAGGCCGAGCAGCACGGCCAGGCCCAGGGCGCTGCGCGGGGCGTACGGCACCCGCCACAGCCCGCCGTGCGCGGCGCCGTACGCCTCGTCCTGCCACGGGTGCGGCTGGGCCGGCGCGCCGGTGCGCAGGTCGTGCACCAGCAGCGCGGCCATCAGGGTGTTGCTGGTGGCCGGCTCGAACACCTCGATGCCGAACCGGTGCGCGCCCGCGTACGCGGCGGCGAGCGCCCGGTTGCGCAGCACCGAGCGGGTGCGGGTGGGCGGCGCCACCTTGAACGACACGGTTGCCCCGGCGTCCCGGGCCACCGTCGCCCGCCACCGCTGCAACCGCTTGGCCAGCGCGTAGTTGGGACCCTGCTGCGGGACGAGGCTGTCGTTGACGCCGGGGTCGGCGTCCGGCGGGTAGTTGCGGTGCAGCAGCCGGCCGCCGGAGGCCGCCCGCAGCGACCGGCGGAGCACGCCGCGGGCCGCGTAGCCGCGCTCGGCGTGGCGTACCGCGTCGCCGGGGACGGCGAAGACGTCGGTGGGGGTGGCCAGGAAGGCCAGCGCCACGTCGTCGCGGCGCTCCTGCAGGTGGCGGGTGAGCGCGTCGACCGCCGTGGCGACCCGGACGTTGGTGGCGCCGTCGGCGTAGACGTAGTTGCCGAGCACGAGCCGGCCGTCGACCCCGAGCAGCCAGTCGGCGACCTGCGGCAGGCGGTGCAGCAGGTCGGCGCCGGCGTGCTCGGCGAGCGCGGCGTCGTCGGTGCCGGCGGGCACCGGCACGTGCAGCCGCCCGCCGTAGCGGTGGGCGGTCTGCAGCAGCCGCCGCCAGATCTCCGGCCGGGGCAGGTCCACCGCGACCACGTCGCCGCCCCAGCGCAGCACGGACGGCAGCGGACCCATCTCGGCGCCCGCGCCGAGCACGACGACGCGCTGGTCGCGCAGGTCGAGCCAGTCCGGGTTGGCCGCGACGGCGCGTACCGCCTCGGCGCAGGACGGCTCGACGACGCCGGCGGTGACCCACGCGTCGAGCCGGCGCAGCAGCTCGTCGCCGCGCAGCCGACGGCCCCGGTAGGGCAGCGTCAGCTCGCGGTCGGGGTCGCCGGTGCCGGTGACCGTCGCGGTGTCCAGCGGCGCGTCGCCGGCCTCGGTGGTGAAGAGCTGGTCCAGGCCGATCTCGGTGCCGTCGTCGCGGACCACTGTCATCCGGCGGTGCAGCGAGGCGAGCCCGTCCCGGGCGATCGCCACCGCGGCGTCCCGGGAGAGCAGGCCGGCCTCGACGAGCCGCCGGAAGTGCCCGAGATAGCCGTGCCGCCAGTTCGTCTCGTGCTCGGCCGAGCGGGCCCCGACCGGGTCGGCGGCGCGCAGGGCGTCGGCGACGACCGCCCGGCCGAGCGCGGAGGTGCTGCGCCCGGCGTCGGTCTTCGGGAACACCACCCCGGTCGGACCCTCCACGGCCACCGCCCTCTCGCCGGCCCGGTGGGCCGCCCTCGGTTCGTCGGGTGCCACTCTGCCGCACCCGGCGGCGCCGCGCAGCTCCGGGATCCGCGCCCGGCGCGGGAACGCCGGCGGCCGGTCACCGCCCGCGCCGCCGCCGTTCGCGTACCCCGACCGACGTCGCCGTGCGCGCGACGGACAATGGCCCGGTGACGATGCCGTTTCCCGAGCCCACCGCCCCGGCGGCCAGCCGTGCCGAGGTGTTCCTGCGCTACCTCGACTACTTCCGGGAGAGCCTGCTGGCCAAGGTCTGCGCACTGCCCGAGGAGGAACTGCGGCGCAGCCGGGTGGCGTCCGGCTGGACCCCGCTGGAGCTGCTGAAGCACCTGCGGTTCGTGGAGCTGCGCTGGATCGAGTGGGGGTTCCAGGGCCGCGACGTCGCCGAGCCGTGGGGCGACCGGCGCGGCGACCGCTGGCACGTCGCCGCCGAGGAGACCCGCGACGAACTGGTGGCCGCGCTGCGCGCCCAGGGCGCGCACACCACCGCCGTGGTCAGCGGCAACGACCTGGCGGCGGTCGGCGCGCCGGGCCCGCGGTGGGCCGGCGCCGACCCGGCGACCCTGGAGCGGGTGCTGTTCCACCTGGTCCAGGAGTACGCCCGCCACCTCGGGCACCTGGACATCGTCGCCGAACTGGCCGGCGGCCCGACGGGGGAGTGAACCGCCGGCCGGACCGGGACGCGGGCTGACGGGGCCGGCCCGACGCGGGCAGGATGGACGGATGAGAGCCGAGCCGATCGACCTGGCCGCCGCGCTGGCCGGGTTCACCCAGCTGTGGAGCCCCCGGATCGTCACCCGGGTCAACGACTACGACGTGCGGATCGCCAAGGTGGCCGGTGAGCACGTCTGGCACACCCACGACGACACCGACGAGTTCTTCCTGGTGCTGGAGGGCGAGTTGCGCATCGCGTCGCGTGACGGGGAGGGCGGCGCGGAGCGGGAGGTGGTGCTGCCGCGCGGGTCCGTCCACGTGGTACCGCGCGGGGTGGCGCACCGCCCGTCGTCGCCGGGCGGCGCGTCGATCCTGATGTTCGAGCCGTCCGGCACGTCCAGCGTCGGTGACCGGCACGACCCGGTGCCCGAGCACGTGGACGCCACCACCGGGCACCCGCTCTGAGCCACCCGGGTCACCGCGCGGTGGCCGCGAGGTCGTCGCGCGGGGCCAGGGCCAGTCGGCGTACGCCGGGCACGGCCGCGGTGCCGGCGCAGGCCACCAGCACCAGCAGGCCGGCCGTGAGCAACGGCGCGGCGTCGCCGAACGCCCGCGCCGCGACCGGAGCGAGGGCATAGCCGAGCGGCGTCGCGGCCAGCGAGACCAGCCAGTCGTACGAGGTGACCCGGGCGAGCACCTGCGGCGGGAACTCGTGCTGCACGACGGTCTCCCAGACCGGGTTGAGGTAGCCGAGGGCGGTGAGCGCCAGCCCGTACGCGGCGATCACCAGCGGGGCGGGGGCGGCGACGGCCAGCAGCGCCAGCGGCGCCGCGTACCCGGCCAGGGCGAGGTTGGCCAGCAGCACCGGACGGCGCGGCCGTACCCGCGCGGCCAGCAGCGACCCGGCGAGCATGCCGACCGCCCCGGCCTGCAGCAGCAGCACCCAGACGCCCTCGCCGCCGAGGCGGTGCACGGCCACCGCGGGCCCGAGGGTCATCAGCACGGCGGCGGCGCCGTTCCACACGCCGTGGGCGACCAGGCTGGTCCAGTACCAGTCGCGGGCGCGCACCTCCCGCCAACCGTGCGCCAGGTCGGTGCGCAGGGACGGGGCGGGCAGCGGCACGTGCCGGATCCGGACGGCGGCGAGCAGAGCGGCGCTGACCGCGAACGTGGCGGCGTCGAACAGGAAGGCCCAGCCCGGCCCGGCGGCCCAGATCAGCGCGCCGGCCAGCGCCGGGCCGGCGAGCCGGCTGGCGTTGGCGGTGACGCCGACGAGCGCGTTGGCCGGTTGCCGCTGGGCCGGGGTGACCGTGGCGGCGACCAGGGGTGCGGCGGTGGGCAGGGCGAACGCGCCCGCGGCGCCGCCGATCGCGGTGGCCACCGCGATCGGGGTCAGGCCCGGATCGCCGAGGAGCTCGACGCCGACGACGAGTTGCGCGGCGCACCGGACCAGGTCGGCAGCGATCGCGACCCGGCGGGCGTCGAACCGGTCGGCGAGCACGCCGCCGAGCGGCAGCAGAAGCAGACGGGGGACGGTGGCGCAGGCCAGCACCAGGGCCAGCGCGCCGGGGGAGCCGGTCGCGCGGAGCACGGCCAGGGCGAGGGCGGCGGGCACCACGGCGTCGCCGACGGCCGAGACGGTACGGCTGAGGAAGAGCAGCCGGAAGGAACGCACGCGCAGGGGATGGGTCACGCGGGAAAGTTACTTCGACGTCGAATCTTTCGTCAACGAATATTTCGTTGTTGACGTACGCTGTCGGCCATGAGCGCCCGCGATCAGGTCGACCGGCACGTGGAACGGTGGCTGCCGGTCCTGCCCGACCTCGACCCCGACATCGAGGGCGCGGTCACCCGGATGCAGTTCCTCACCCGGCACCTGCGCACCGTCAAGCAGCGGGTGCTCGCGACGCTCGACCTGCAGGGCCACGAGTACGACACGCTGCACGCCCTGGCCGGGCGCGGCGGCCGGGCCGCCCCGTCCGACCTGGCCCGCGACCTGGCCATGGCGCCCGCCTCGGTCACCGCCCGGGTGGACACGCTGGCGCGGCGGGGGTTCGTCCGGCGCATCCCGTCGGCCGTCGACCGGCGCCGGGTCGACGTCGAGCTCACCGACGCCGGCCGGGCCGCCTGGCGGGGCGCCATGGACGTGCGGGGCGCGGAGGAGCGCCGGCTGTTGGCCGCCCTCGACCCCGAGCAGCGGCGGCTGCTGGCCGACCTGCTGCGTCGGGTGGTGCTGGTCGCCGAGCGGCCGGCCGACTGACGACCGGGAAATCGCCTCGCGCCGCCGTACCCCTCGCTGGCAGGGTGGCCGGCATGACGACGCAGGCTCTGGCGGGGGCGCTCGCCGACGACGTACGGCGGCAGGTCTTCGCGGCGATCGTGCTCGGCGCCGTGGACGCCCCGGCGGTGGCCGACCGGACCGGGCTGGCGGCGCGGCCGGTCGTCACGGCGATCCGCCGGCTGCGCGAAGCCGGCCTGGTCACCGGCGACGACAGCGACCTGCGGGTGGACGCCGACCGGCTGCGCGAGGCGGCCCGCACCGACCAGCCGGCCCGGCCGGCGCAGGAGCCGGAGCAGCGGATCCTGCGCACGTTCCTGCGCGACGGGGCGCTGGTCGCCCTGCCGGCGCAGCGCGGCCGGCGGCGGGTGCTGCTGGCGCACATCGCCGACAGCTTCGAGCCGGGCGTGCGCTACCCGGAGCGGGCGGTGGACGACGCGCTGCGCGCCTGGTGCGCCGGCGGCGGCTCCGACCACGTGACCCTGCGGCGGTACCTGGTCGACGAGTGCCTGCTCGCCCGGGAACAGGGCGTCTACTGGCGCACCGGCGCCTGATCGTTCGTCGGCGAAACGATGCCGCGGCCGAAATCCGTTGACCGCCGGGTGAGGATCGACGCGTGACGACGCCTACCCGGGTGGCCTGGACGATCGGCCCGGCCCGGCCCGACCGGTCCGACGCCGCGGTCCTGCTCGAGGAGTACTTCGAGGAGATGGTCCGCCGCTACCATCGCCGACCCGTCCGCCCGGGCGAGGTCGCCGCCGCGATGGCCGAATCGCCGAGCGGTGACCTGGTGCCACCGGCCGGGGTCTTTCTGGTCGCGACGTACCACGACCGTCCGGCCGGGTGCGCCGGGCTGCGGCTGCTGCCCGGCTGGGCGGAGCTGACCCGGCTCTACGTCCGCTCGGCGTACCGGGGGCGGGGTGGTGGGGCGGCGCTGCTCGCCGACGTCGAGCAGCGGGCCCGCGCCGCCGGGGCCGACCGGATCCGGCTGGACACCCGCAACGACCTGGTCGAGGCCCGCGCCCTGTACGCCCGGCACGGCTACGTCGAGATCCCCCCGTACTCAGCCGGCCAGTACGCCGAGCACTGGTTCGAAAAGCTCCTGCCCGAGTTGACGACGGTCGCTTCCCGCGCTATCACAGAGGAGGAAGTTGAGTCGTCCAGACTCAACCTGACACCTTCGGCCAGGAGAACCGAGGAGGCACGACCATGCTGATGCGCACCGACCCGTTCCGTGAGATCGACCGGCTCGCCGAGCAATTCTTCGGCACCACCGCCCGTCCGGCCGTGATGCACGTGGACGCCTACCGCGACGGCGACTACTTCTACGCCGCGTTCGACCTGCCCGGCGTCGACCCGGACAGCATCGACTGCACTGTGGAGCGCAACGTGCTGACCGTCCGCGCCGAGCGCCGCCGGCCCACCGGCGACAAGGTCGAACTCGTCGCCGCCGAGCGCCCGATGGGCACCTTCAGCCGGCAGCTGTTCCTCGGCGACACCCTCGACACCGACAAGCTCGAGGCCGGCTACGACAACGGGGTGCTGACGCTGCGCATCCCGATCGCCGAGCGGGCCAAGCCGCGGCGGATCAGCATCACCGCCAACGGCAACGGCCGCAGGCAGATCAACGCCTGACCGCTTCCCCGGGGGCGGGTTCCGGACCGCCGGACCCGCCCCCGCGGCCGGCCCGGGCGCCGGCGGCTCCGGGCTCCGGCGGGTAGAGCGCGGCCAGCGCGCGGGCGGTGCCGACGAACCGCTCCCGCAGCTCCGCCGGAGCCAGCACCTCCGCCTCCGCGCCGAGCTTCAGCAGCTCGATGTGGCCGTGCCGGACCGACTCGATCGGCACCGTGGTGCGCAGCCAGCCGTGCTCGTCGGGCGGGCCAGCCGCCGCCCGCGCCGCCCGGGCCATCGCCGGCGGGAAGACGTACCCGGTCAGCTCCAGCGCCGCCGCGGTCATCCGTACCGTCGCCTCGGCCCGGTAGACCCCGCGCTCGTAGCGGTCGGCGTGCTCCTGCCAGCAACGGCCCAGGTCGAAGTCCTCCGGCCGGTCGAAGTGCTCGTCGAGGACGGCCAGCTCGAGGATCGCGCCGACCCGGTAGGTGCGCACGTCGCCGCCGGCGTCGGCGACCAGGTACCAGCGGCCGGCCTTGAGCACCACGCCGAGCGGCGCGAGCAGCCGGGTCACCTCCCGGGGCGCCTTCCACCGCCGGTAGCGCACCTCGACCCGGCGGTCCTCCCACACCGCCCGGGCCAGCGCGGCCAGGTGCGGGGTCGGCTCCGGCTCCCGGAACCAGGTCGGCGCATCGAGGTGGAACCGCTGCCGGATCCGCTCGCCCCGATCGGCCAGCTCGGCCGGCAACGCGGCGCGCAGCTTCAGCTCGGCGGTGGCCAGCACCGAGCCGAGCCCCAGCTCGGCCGCTGGGCCCGGCATGCCGGTCAGGAACAGCGCCTGCGCCTCGTCGGCGGTGAGCCCGGTCAGCCGGGTCCGGTAGCCGTCCAGCAGGCGGTATCCGCCGGCCGGCCCACGGTCGGCGTAGACCGGGACGCCGGCGGCGCCGAGCGACTCGACGTCCCGGTAGACGGTGCGCACCGACACCTCCAGGGCGTCGGCCAGCTCCTGCGCGGTCATCCGGCCCCGGGTCTGCAGGAGCAGCAGTAGAGACACCAGCCGACTCGCGCGCACCGCCCGACCGTACCCCCGGCCCGGTGGCGGTGGCGGTGCCGGGCGACGGGGTGTGTCGGGAACCGGTCGGGCGCGCCTCGTCGCGAATCCCACCCAGAGCTGAGAACCTTTTTCACATGATCTCCCCGGGCGCCCCGGCGCTGCCCCGCCCGTCGGCCCCGCCCGCCCTACCGGGGGGTTCCACCGACTTCACCGAGGCGTGGCTGCGCAACCGGCGGCTCAGCGAGCACACCCGGCAGGCGTACCGGCGGGACATCGCCGGCTGGCTGGCCTGGTGCGCCGCCTGCGAGCTGGACCCGCTGCGGGCGAACTTCCTGCACGTCAACGAGTACGGCCGGACGCTGGAGTCGACGCTGGCGGTGCGCACCGGCCGCCCGCTGACCCCGGCCACCGTGGCCCGCAAGCTCTCCGCGCTGTCCAGCTGGTACGACTTCCTGGTCAAGCTCGGGGCGGTGGCGGCCAACCCGGTGGCCGGCGCGGACCGGCCGCGCATCGACCGGGACCACTCGGCCACGGTCGGGCTCACCCCGGAGGAGGTCGACGCGCTGCTCGCCGCCGCCGAGGCCGACGCCGGGCCCACCGCGCCGCGCAACCGCGCCGCGATCGCGCTCCTGGCCGACCTCGGGCTGCGGGTCGGCGAACTGGTCTCGCTGGACCTGGCCGACCTGGGCGCCGAGCGGGGACACCGCAGCGTCCGGTTCGTCGGCAAGGGCGGCAAGGCCCGCCGCCGGGCGCTCACCCCCGGCACCGCGTACGCCGTGGACGCCTACCTGGCCCAGCGGGCCGCCGCCCAGGGCGTGCCGGTGACCCAGCTGGCCGGGCCGCTGCTGGTCACCGCCAGCGGCGCCCGGCTCGACCGGCACTCGGTGTTCCGGCTGGTGCGCCGGCTGGCCCGGGCCGCCGGCATCCCGGCCTGGGCGCAGCTGTCGCCGCACTCGCTGCGGCACGCCTTCGCCACCACCGCCCGCGCCGAGGGCGTCCCGCTGGAGGACGTCCAGGACGCGATGGGGCACGCCGACCCGCGTACCACCCGCCGCTACGACCGGGACCGGCACAACCTCGACCGCGACCCGGCCTACGTGATCTGGGCGGCCCGGTCCCGCCGCCGCGGCTGACGGACCGGTCCCGCCGGCGGGGCTGGCGGACCGGTCCCGCCGGCGCGGCTGGCGGCCCGGTCCCGCCGGTGCGCCGGGTCAGCCCTGCGGGCGGGGGCAGATGCAGAACGGCTGCCCGATCGGGTCCACCAGCACCACCCACCGCCCGTCGCCGGGCTGGAACTCCGGCTTCGACGCCCCCGCGGCCAGGAACTCCTTCTCGGCCACCGCCAGGTCGTCGACGTACAGGTCGAGGTGGTAGCGCTTGCCACCGGAGGGGTCCGGCCAGGACGGCGGGCGGTAGCCCTCGACCAGCCCGAAGCCGATGGCCACACCACCGCTGCTGATCATGGCGTACTCGGGCTGGCTGTGGGTCACCTCCCAGCCGAGTACCCGGTGGTAGAACGCCGCGTGCGCGGCGGGGTCGGAGCTGTCGAGGTTGACCATGGCGAGATCGGCTGTCGCTGTCATGCCCGCCAGCCTGCCGCAGGTACCTGACATCCTCTGGCAGGTACCCGCGGCCGAGTCATGGCTCGGCGGGGGTGAGCCGGCGGCTCAGCGCGCCGACGCCCTCCGGGGTGCCGGCCACCAGCAGCGCGTCACCGTGCGCGAGTCGGTGGTCCGGTCCGGGCGCGGTGATCGTCCGCCCGTCCCGGAGCAGGGCGACCACGGTGACACCGGGAACGTCCGCGACCACGTCGCGCAGCACCCGGCCGCCGTGCGGGGAGACGGCGGTGACCGGCACGGCCGCCACGGTCAGCTTCCCGGCCCGCTGTTCCAGGTCGGGGACGTGGTCGATGGTGGCGACCGGGTGCAGCAGCTCGGCGAGCTCCCGCGCCTCGGCGGGGGTGAGGCGCACCGACCGCTCGACGGTGTCCGGGTCGCCGGGCGCGTAGAGGAGCAGATCGCGCCGTCCGCCGTGGTGGTGCAGCACGCCGAGCGAGCGTCCCTCGACGGTGTGCAGGGTGTAGCCGATCCCGATGCCGGGCAACGCGGTGCGTTCGATCTGCATGGTCATCTCCTGTTCGCTGTCGGGGCGGGATCCGGGTGCCCGGTCTCGCCGAACCAGCCGGCCAGCCGACCGGCCCGGGCGACGGCCCGCAGCCGCCGCTCGGTGGCCTCCCGCACCCGTGGGGTGGTGAGCACGACGAGTTGGTCCCCGACGCGCAGCCGGGTGTGCTGATCGGGCACGAAGGTGTCCGGCCCGCGTACCACCAGGGTGGTCGCGGCCGGCGGCGGCAGCCGCAGTTCGGGCAGGTAGACCCCCTGCAACCGGGAGCCGGGCTCGACGGTGACGTGGATCAGGTCGGCGTCCATGGCGTCCAGCGGCGCCAGTTCGACCTGCAGGTCGGGCCCGAGGCGGTGCGGCGCGAGCCGCAGCCGCCGGGCCAGCCAGGGCAGGGCCGGCGCCTGGATCACGGTGAAGACGACGACCAGCAGGAACACGACGTTGAACACCTGGTCGCTGCCGGGTGCGCCGGTGACCACCGGGATGGTGGCCAGCACGATCGGCACCGCCCCGCGCAGCCCGGCCCAGGACAGGAAGACCTGTTCGCGCAGCGGGACCCGGAAGGCGGCCAGCGCCACCAGCACCGACGCGGGCCGGGCGACCAGCAGCAGGGCGGCGCCGACCACCAGCGCGGGCACCACGCTCCCGGGCAGTTCGCTCGGCGTGACCAGCAGGCCGAGCATGACGAACAGGCCGATCTGAGCGATCCAGCCCAGCCCTTCGGCGACCGAGCGGGTGGCCCGCCGGTGCGGCAGCCCGGCGTTGCCGAGCACCAGGCCGGCCAGGTACGCGGCGAGGAAGCCGCTGGTCTGGGTCAGCCCGGCCACGGCGTAGGCGAGCACACCGCAGCCCACGATCGCGATCGGGTACAGCCCGGAGGTGGGCAGCGTGAGCCGGCGCAGCAGCCAGACCCCGACCGTGCCGATGAGCAGGCCGATCACGCCACCGGCGGCGAGCTGGAAGAGCATCGCGACCAGCAGCGGCAGCGGCTGCACCGCCTCCAGGGTGGCGGCGCTGAAGGTGAGCACCAGGATGAACGTGGGCGCGTCGTTGAGGCCGGACTCGGCCTCCACCAGGCTGGTGAGCCGCTTCGGCAGCGGCACCGCCCGCAGCACGGCGAAGACCGCCGCGGCGTCGGTGGAGGAGACGATAGCGCCGAGCAGCAGCGCCATCTGCCAGCCGACGTCCAGCAGCAGGTACGTCGCCGCCGCGGTGACCCCGACGCTGATCAGCACCCCGAGCGTGGCGAGCACGGTCGCCGGCGCCAGCACCGGCCGGACGTCCTTCACGTCGGTGGTCAGGCCGCCCTCCACCAGGATCACCGCGAGCGCGGCCATGCCCAGCGCCTGGGCCAGGGCGGCGTCGTCGAACGGCAGGCCGAGCCCGTCCTGGCCGAGCAGCAGACCCACCCCGAGGTACGCCAGCAGCACGGGCATGCCCAGCCGGGCGGCGAGCCGGGCCGCGGCGACGCTGACCAGGAGAACGCCGGTGCCGATGGCCAGCGTCACGTACAGCTGTGTCAGCGTCACCGTGGCCCCCTCTCCGCCTCCCGTTCGGTCAAGCGAAGTAGCGCAGCCACACGTACCCCCAGGCGATCAGCGTGGTGAGCACCGTGGTGGCGATGCCGTACCGGGTGAACTGCCAGAAGCTGATCGGTTCGCCGGCGCGGGCCGCGATGCCCAGCACGACGATGTTGGCGCTGGCCGCGACGGCGGTGCCGTTGCCGCCGAGATCGGCGCCGAGGGCGAACGACCACCACAGCGCCTGCCCGGTCTGCGGGTCGGCCTGGCTGGCGATGTCCGCCACGATGGGCGCCATCGTCGCCGTGTACGGGATGTTGTCGAAGAACGCCCCGAGCACCGCCGAGCCGAAGACGAGGCTGGTCGCGCCGGCGAACCAGCTGTCCCCGATGGCGCCGGTCGCCCACTGCCCGACCTGCTCGATGACCCCGGTCTCGGTCAGCCCGGCGACCATCACGAACAGGCCCAGGAAGAACGTCAGCGTCGGCCACTCGACCTCGGCCAGGTACCGCGCACTGTCGGCCCGGGTGACCAGCACCATCACCCCGGCGCCGAGCAGGGCGACGACCGCGACGTCCACCCCGGTCACGGTGTGCAGCCCGAAGCCGACCATGACCAGCACCAGCACGACCAGGCAGCGAGTCAGCATGGCCGCGTCGGTGATCGCGGCGCGGGCGTCCATGTCGCGGACCGCCGCGAACCGCTCCGGGTGGTACTCGAACGATTTGCGGAACATGAACCGCGCCAGCACCAGGAAGGCCAGGAACATCACCAGGGTGATCGGGGCCATGTGCACCAGGAAGTCGTTGAAGCTCAGCCCGGCGCGGCTGCCGATGATGATGTTCGGTGGGTCGCCGATGAGCGTCGCGGCGCCGGCGATGTTGGACGCCAGCACCTCGGCGATCAGGTATGGGACGGCGGAGATGCCCAGCCGGCGGCAGACCGAGATGGTGATCGGGGCGACCAGCATGACGGTGGTGACGTTGTCCAGGAACGGGGAGGCGAGGCCGGTGATCCCGACCAGCAGCGCCATCAGCCGGTACGGCCGCCCCTGGGAGCGTTGCGCCGCCCAGATCGCCAGGAACTCGAAGACGCCGGTCTGCTTGACCACCCCAACGATGATCATCATGCCGAAGAGCAGGAAGATGACGTCCCAGTCGATCCCCGCGTGGTGCGAGTAGAACACGTCCGAGCCTGGCACCAGGCCGAGCAGGGCCATCAGGCCGGCGGCCCCCAGCACCACCGCCACCCGGTTGATCTTCTCGGTCGCGATGAACATGAACGCCACCGCGAAGATCACGGTGGCGGCGATCGCGGGCCAGGCGCTCACGGGCGCCGGCCCGGCGGGCCGTGCCGGCCGCGGTGCGTGCCTTCGGGTGGCGCGGCGGGCGGGGTCGTCGGTGCGGGCGGCACCAGCACTGCGGTCACGAGTACCTCCGGTGGGGTCGGCGACCACGGCCCCTCCCGGCGACGGGAGGCCGCCGGAAGGGGCCGCCGGGGAGGGTGGCGGGGTCGCGGGCCGGGCGTCTGCCGGCCTCGTGCTGCAAGTTCAGCCGGCCGGGGTGCCGATCGACCATCGGGTCTGACACCCATTTGGCACCGGTACCGGCCTGTAATCCGACGTCCCGGCCGGGGCTGTCGGGCAGTGCGCGGGCCGCCGCCGTCCGGCGGCGGTCACCCGCGCGGGCGGGGCGTGGCATGCTGGCCCTGGCCTGCTTGGACGCCGCGCAGGCGACGGGGCGGGCGGGACCGCCGGGCGACGCGCCCGGGGGCGATCCGTGGGGCGCCTCGGCGGGTGTGGGTGATCCAACGCGGGCATATGGGTGTGGCCACGCATTTACACCGGCCGCCGACGCCGGACAGGCTGGCAAGACGGCCCCCGGATCGCGGACGCGGTCCGGGCGGCGACGGCGGCGGGTCGGGGAAAGGGGGCGTACGCGTGTCGTTGTTCTGGCGGATCTTCCTGCTCAACGCCGCCGTGCTGGTCACCGCCACGCTGCTGCTGCTCGGCCCGGTCACCGTCTCCACCCCGGTGCTGCTCACCGAGGCCGTGGTGCTGAGCGTGGGGCTCATCGCGATGCTGGTCGCCAACGCCGCGCTGCTGCGGGTGGGCCTGGCGCCGCTGCGGCGGCTGGCCCGGGCGATGGCCACCATCGACCTGCTGCAGCCCGAGCCGCGCCTGGCGCCCGGCGGCCCCGGTGGCACCGCCGAGCTGATCCACGCCTTCAACGCCATGATCGACCGGCTGGAGGCGGAGCGGGCGGCCAGCGCCGCCGCCGCGCTCTCCGCCCAGGAGGCCGAACGGCGCCGGGTCGCCCAGGAACTGCACGACGAGGTCGGCCAGACGCTGACCGCTGTGCTGCTCGAACTCAAGCAGGTGGCCCGGCGCGCCCCCGATCCGCTGCGCGGGCAGTTGACCCAGGTGCAGGAGACCACCCGCGACAGCCTCGACGAGATCCGCCGCATCGCCCGCCGGCTGCGCCCGGGCGTGCTGGAGGAGCTGGGGCTGGTCAGCGCGCTGAAGGCGCTGGTCACCGAGATCACCGGGCACACCGACCTGACCGTGGAGCAGCACCTCGCCGTGGACCTGCCGGCCCTCGGCAGCGAGGCGGAGCTGGTGCTCTACCGGGTCGCCCAGGAGGCGCTGACCAACACCGTCCGGCATGGCAAGGCCACCACGGTGGAGCTGTCGCTGCGGCGCCGTACTGGGGCCGTGCGGTTGCGGGTCCGCGACGACGGGCGGGGCATCGGCGCCGCCCCGGAGGGCACCGGCATCCGGGGCATGCGCGAGCGGGCCCTGCTGATCGGCGCCCAGCTGAGCGTGGGCCCGGCGGCGGGCGGCGGCACCGAGGTACGGTTGACCGTCCCGGTGGCCGAGCGGGACGGTGGCTCGTGACCACCCGGATCCTGCTCGCCGACGACCACGCGCTGGTCCGCCGGGGCGTGCGGCTGATACTCGACAGCGAGCCGGACCTGACCGTGGTGGCGGAGGCCGGTGACGGGGCGGAGGCGTTGAGCCTGGCCGCCACCGAGCGCCCCGACCTGGTCATCCTGGACATCGCCATGCCCCGGATGACCGGCCTGCAGGCCGCCCGGGAACTGGCCCGCCAGCAGCCCGACCTGCGCATCCTCATCCTGACCATGTACGACAACGAGCAGTACTTCTTCGAGGCGCTGAAGGCCGGCGCGAACGGCTACGTGCTCAAGTCCGTCGCCGACCGGGACCTGGTGGAGGCGTGCCGGGCCGCCATGCGCGATGAGCCGTTCCTCTACCCGGGCGCGGTCAACGCGCTGATCCGCAACTTCCTGGAGCGCAGCGCGCAGGGCGCCGACCCGCCGGCCCGGGCCATCACCGAGCGCGAGGAGGAGATCCTCAAACTGGTCGCCGAGGGCCACTCCTCGAAGGAGATCGCCCGGCTGCTGTTCATCAGCGTCAAGACCGTGGAACGGCACCGGGCGAACCTGTTGCAGAAGCTCGGCCTGCGCGACCGGCTGGAGCTGACCCGCTACGCCATCCGGGCCGGCCTGATCGAACCGTGAGGCGCCGGCCCGGTCGAACCGTGAGGCGCGGCGGCGCCGACGGGCGACTTTCCCGCCCGCGGCCGGCGATGATTCTCTACCGTCGACAGATGTGGGCGCTGAGCAGCGGTGGAGCCGGCCGGCGCGGCGGCGCCGCCCGCTGCGCGCCGGGCTGGTCTTCGCCGGGATGGGTGTGGCCCTGTGCTGCGTCGGGGTGGCCGGGCTGGGCGCCTGGAACGTGCAGGTGGTGACCCGGGCCAGCGGGCCGGTACGGGAGACCGCCGACGGGTTCCTGCGGCAGGTGACCGCGGGCGACACCGACGGGGCGTACGAGCGGTTGTGCGCCGATGCGCGTACCCGGTGGAGCGAGATCGGCTTCACCAGCTGGGTGCGTACGCCGCCGGTGGTCAGCGACTACGAGATCGTCGACGTGTCGGTGGCCACCCGGCGGGGTCGCCCGCACGGCACGGTGTCGGTGCGGCTGACCCGCGACAGCGGCGCCACCGAGGAGCGGACGCTGTCGGTGGTGAACGAGGACGGTGGCTGGCGGGTCTGCGGCGACCCGTACTGAGCCGCACCGCGCCCGCTCCCCACAGCACTCAGCCGCGCGGTCGGCCGCCCGACAACCGTCAGCGGCCCGGGCCCAGGTCGCCGGCGCGGTAGTGCCGCCGGCAGAGCACCTGGTAGCGCACCTCGGCGGTGTCCACGGTGTCACCGATGACGACCTGCGCGCCCTCGCGCACGACCCGACCGCCGACCACCCGGGCGTTGAGCAGCCCTTCCCGGCCGCACCAGCAGAGCACCTCGACCTGGATGCGGGCCACCTCGTCGGCCAGTTCGAACAGCCGCTGCGCGGCGGGGAACAGGCAGGAGCGGAAGTCGGTGGCGAGGCCGAAGGCGTACACGTCGACGTCGTAGCTGTCGACGAGTTCGGCCATCTGCTCGACGTGCTCGACGCTGTAGAAGCTGGCCTCGTCACAGATGAGGTAGTCGACGCGGACCCCCTCGGCCCAGGTGTCGCGCACCAATGCGCGCAGGTCGAGGTCGTCGGTGACCTCGATCGCGTCGTGGGTCAGGCCGATGCGGGTGGTGACCCGCGGGCCCAGCGAGCGGTCGATGCGGGTGGTGACCAGGCCGCGGCGGCCCTGCCGGGAGTGGTTGTAGTTCATCTGCAGGGCCATCGTGGACTTTCCGCAGTCCATCGGCCCCCAGAAGAACTTCAACGCCGCCGCGTGCAGCGGTCGTCCGTCCACCCCGCGCGCCGCCGCGCAGCCCGCGGGCGTGTCGTGCGGGCCGGGCAGCGGGCGGGCCAGGCAGGTCAGGGCGGCGGCGTCGTCGGTCACGGTCGGGCAGCCTAACCGATCGACCCGACCGGATCCGCCGGGTGCCGGTCAGAGCACCCGGGGCGGGGTGTTCCCGGCGGCCACGATGGCCCGGCGGATCGGCACGGCCAGCAGCAGCAGGAACCCGACGACGAAGAAGATCAGCAGGGAGACCAGGCCGACCCGGTAGGAGGAGGTGAGCTGGAAGACCAGGCCGAACGCGAGCGGACCGAGCCAGCTGGTGCCCTTGTCGCTGATCTCGTAGAAGCCGTAGTACTCGCCTTCCTTGCCGGCGGGGATGAGCTGGCTGAACAGCGACCGGCTCAGCGCCTGGCTGCCGCCGAGCACCAGGCCGATGGCGGCGCCGAGGACCATGAACGGCAGCGGCGCCTCGGCCGGCAGCCGGAACGCGGCGACGATCACACCGGTCCACAGCACCAGGCTCAGCAGCACGGTCTTCCAGGCGCCGATGCGGCGGGCCAGGGCGCCCAGGCTGAGCGCGCCGCCGAAGGCGAGGAACTGCACCAGCAGGATGGTGGTGATCAGGGTGCTCTGCCCCAGCCGCAGCTCCTCGGTGCCGTACTGGCTGGCCAGGGTGATGACCGTCTGGATGCCGTCGTTGTAGACCAGGAAGGCGAGCAGGAAGAACAGCGTCAGCGGGTACGCCTTGATCTCGCGCAGGGTGCGGCCGAGCTGGCGGAAGCCGTCGGTGAACACGTTGCCGCCGGCGCCGGCCAGCGCCGCGGCGGTGGGCCGCTCGCGCAGCCAGCGCAGCGGCACCAGGGTGAACAGCGCCCACCACACGCCGGCCGACACGATGGACCAGCGGGCCACGTCCAGCGTGCGCTGCGGGTTGCCGTCCTCGCTGAGCAGGGTGACCGCGACCAGGTTGCCGGCCAGCAGCAGCCCGCCGCCGAGGTAGCCCAGCGCCCAGCCGCGGCTGGAGATCCCGTCGCGTTCGTCCGGGCCGCCGAGCTGCGGCAGGAACGAGTTGTAGACCACGATGGCGGCGCCGAAGCTGATGTTGGCGATCAGGAACAGCGCCCCGCCGAGCAGGTAGCGGTCGCCGGTGACGAAGGCCATCGCCACGGTCGCCCCGGCGCCGGTGAACGCGGCCCCGCCGAGCAGCCGCTTCTTGTGCAGGGACCGGTCGGCGATCGCCCCCATCACCGGCAGCACGAAGACGGTGAGGAACACCGACAGCGAGATCAGGTACGGGTAGTACGAGCCGGCGGCGACCTTGATGCCCAGCGGGTAGACGAACCCGTCGCAGCTGTCCGCCCCGAGTTCGCAGCCGGCGGCCAGTTCGGTGACGGTGGTCAGGAACGGGCCGAGGAACACCGTGATGACGGTGGTCTGGAAGGCGGAGTTGGCCCAGTCGTAGACGTACCAGCCGGTGCGTTCACGACGGGTGCTCGCCGGGGCGGGGGCGTCGCCCACGGTGGGGGTGGCGGTCTCGGCCATCGGTTCCTCGTCGGGGGGTTAGGCGGCCCAGTGGCCGCGGCTGCGGTAGACGTCGCGCAGCACGCCGACGTGATCGGTCATGATGCCATCCACTCCAAGATCAAGTAACTCGTGCATCTCGGTGGGTTCGTCGATCGTCCAGACGTGCACCTGCAGGCCGAGGCGGTGGGCGAAGCGCAGGAACCGCCGGTCCACCACCGGCACCCGGCCGTAGCGCACCGGCACCTGCGCGGCGACCACGGACGGCGGCAGCCGCAGCGGCCGGCCGGTCAGCGAGGCCATCCGCAGCCGGGCCACCCCGCGCATGCCGAGGCCGGTGGCGACCCGGCCCTCGGTGAGCGCGCGCAGCCGGGCCAGCCGGGCGTCGCTGAACGAGGCGAGCAGCACCCGGTCGCCGGCGCCGGCCCGCGCCACGGTGGCCACGGTCGGGTCGACGCCGCCGTCGGCCTTGACGTCGATGTTGAACCGGACCTGCGGCCAGGCGTCGAGCACCTCGTCGAGGCGGGGCACCACGGCGGCGCCGCCGACCCGTACCGAGGCGAGATCGGCCCAGCGCAGCGCGGCGATGCGCCCGTGCTCGCCGGTGACCCGTTCCAGCGTCGGGTCGTGAAAGATCACCGCCACGCCGTCGGCGGTGGCGTGCACGTCGGTCTCCACGTACCGGTAGCCGAGGCCGATCGCGCGGGCGAACGCCCCGGTGGTGTTCTCGTCGCCCTCGGCGGCCCCGCCGCGGTGGGCGAACGCCAGCGGCGCGGGCGCGTCCAGGTAGGGGTGGGCGGTCAGCACGCAGCGCAGTATGCCGGCACCGGGTGGCCCGCGGGTGACCGGGCGGCGGCAGGTCCTCGTCGCCGCGCCGCGACCCGCCACCGGACAGCGGGCGCGGCCAGGTCAGGCCGGGGGGCGGCGGCGGTGGGAGCGGCTGGTGTCGGCCGGGCGGCCGGGATCGACGTACCGGGGTCGGTCGGGTTCGTCGGGGCGCAGCGGGACCAGCTCGTCGGTGAGCGCGTCGATGATCCGGTCGGTGGCCCGCCGGGCCGCGCCGGGAACGCCGTGGGCGAGGTCGGTCAGCTCGACCGGCCGGCCGAAGTGCACCCGGATCACCGGGCGGCGCAGCACGGACCGGGCGATTCCACGCAGCAGCCCCTTCGGGGCGCGGTAGGGCAGCACCTCGTGCGCACCCCACTGGGCCACCGGGATCACCGGGGCGCCGCAGGCCAGCGCGAGCCGGGCGGTGCCGGTCTTGCCGCGTTCGGGCCACATGCCGGGGTCCAGGCCGATCCGCCCCTCCGGGTAGACCAGGATCACCGAGCCGCCGGCCACCGCCGCCGCCGCGTCGTCCAGGGCCTGGTGCACGGCGTTGGTGCCCCGCTCGACGCGGATGTGCCCGGCGCGGCGCATCGCGGCCCCGACGACCGGCGCGCGGAACAGCCCGCCGGTGGCCATGATCCGGGGGGCGACGCCGGCCGCCCGGCAGGCGGCGGCCATCACCACCGGGTCGAACGGGCTGATGTGGTTGGCGGCCAGGATCAGCGGCCCGCGCCGCAGCTGCGCCGGCACGCTCCCGGTGACCTCCAGTCGGGCCAGCAGGGCGACGACGACGCGGGCGAGCAGCTGGGCGGCGCGCCAGATCAACGGCGGCTGCCAGGGGGAGCGGGCGGTGTCCATCAGCGCGCAATGGTCGCACGGTCGGCCCGGTCGCCGGGGGGCAGGGCGGGCCGGGCGGGGGACGCCGACGGGGGCCGGCCGGCCAGGGTGATCAAGGTCATTGGTCCCGGTCCGGTTCGGGACCCCCGACCCTGCCAATTCGTCTACGACCGGCAGTAGTATTTACTACGTCTCGTAGTATGAATGGCTGGGGGTTGCAGGTGGACGCGTTGGACGTCGCCCGCTGGCAGTTCGGTGTCACCACCGTCTACCACTTTCTCTTCGTACCGCTGACCATCGGCCTGTCCGTGCTGGTCGCCATCCTGCAGACGCTGTGGCACCGCACGGGCAACGAGAAGTACCTGAAGCTGACCAAGTTCTACGGCAAGCTCTTCCTGATCAACTTCGCGATGGGCGTGGTCACCGGCATCGTGCAGGAGTTCCAGTTCGGCATGAACTGGAGCGACTACTCGCGCTTCGTCGGCGACATCTTCGGCGCCCCGCTGGCCATCGAGGCGCTGGTCGCCTTCTTCCTGGAGTCCACCTTCATCGGCCTGTGGATCTTCGGCTGGGACCGGCTGCCCAAGCGGCTGCACCTGGCGGCCATCTGGGCCGCCGCGATCGGCACCAACCTCTCGGCGTACTTCATCCTGGCCGCGAACTCGTTCATGCAGAACCCGGTCGGCTACCGGATCAACCCGGAGACCGGCCGCGCCGAACTCACCGACTTCCTCGCGGTGCTGACCAACAAGGTCGCCCTGGTCACCTTCCCGCACACCATCGCCGGGGCGTTCCTGGTCGCCGGTTCGCTGCTGGTCGCCGTCGCGCTGTGGCACCTGATCCGCAACCGCGACTCGGCCGACACCCCGGCCTACCGGTTCGCCGCCACGTTCGGCTCCTGGGTCACCCTGGTCGCCACCGCCGGCGTGGTCATCACCGGCGACATCCAGGGCAAGATCATGACCGAGGTGCAGCCGATGAAGATGGCCGCCGCCGAGGGCCTCTACACCACCGAGAGCCCCGCCTCCTTCTCCGTGCTCACCGTGGGCAGCCTCGACGGCAGCCGGGAACTGTTCGCCATCAAGATCCCGTACCTGCTGTCCTGGCTCGGCACCGGCGACCCGAACGGCACCGTGCACGGCATCAACGACCTGCAGGCCCAGTACGCCGCCCAGTACGGCGCCGGCAGCTACACCCCGATCATCCCCGTCACCTACTGGAGCTTCCGCTTCATGATCGCCTTCGGCCTGGCCGCCGCCGCGATCGCGCTGCTGGTGCTCTGGAGCCAGCGCAAGGGCCGCACCCCGAACAGCAAGTGGCTGCTGCGCGCCGGCCTGGCCATGCCGCTGCTGCCCCTGGTCGCCAACTCGTTCGGCTGGATCTTCACGGAGATGGGCCGCCAGCCGTGGATCGTCTTCGGCGAGATGCTCACCCGCGACGGCGTCTCCCGCAGCGTCTCGCTGACCGAGGTGCTCACCTCGTTCACCGCGTTCACCCTGATCTACGCCACCCTCGCGGTGATCGAGGTCAAGCTGCTGCTGCGCTACGCCAAGGCCGGCGTACCGGACCTCACCCCGGCACCCGAGATCGACGACAGCCACGACGACGCCGAGCGTCCGCTCGCCTTCGCCTACTGACCACCGGAGACCACCGTGGAACTCACGACCATCTGGTTCCTGCTCGTCGCCGTCCTGTTCACCGGCTACTTCATCCTGGAGGGCTTTGACTTCGGCGTCGGCATGCTGCTGCCTGTGCTCGGCCGCGACGACCGGGAACGCCGCGTGCTGATCAACACCATCGGGCCGGTGTGGGACGGCAACGAGGTGTGGCTGATCACCGCCGGCGGCGCCATGTTCGCCGCCTTCCCCGAGTGGTACGCCACCCTCTTCTCCGGCTTCTACCTGCCGCTGCTGCTGATCCTGCTGGCGCTGATCGCCCGCGGCGTCGCCTTCGAGTACCGGCACAAGCGCCCCGAGCCGTCCTGGAAGCGGCGCTGGGACGCGGCGATCTTCTTCGGCTCGCTGGTGCCGGCGGTGCTGTGGGGGGTGGCCTTCGCCAACATCCTGCGCGGCGTGCCGCTGGACGCCGACCACGAGTACGTCGGCGGCCTGCTCGACCTGCTCAACCCGTACGCCCTGCTCGGCGGCGCGACCACCGCGGCGCTGTTCCTCACCCACGGCGCGGTGTTCATCGCGCTGAAGACCGTCGGCGAGGTGCGCGAGCGGGCCGGCGCCCTCGCGGTGCGCCTGGGCGTCGGCGCCGCGCTGCTGGCGGTGGCGTTCCTGACCTGGACGCTGAGCATCCGCTCCAGCGCGGCCGCCGTCGTGCTCGCCGTCGCCGCGGCACTCGCCCTGCTCGGTGGTCTCGCCGCCGCCCGGGTACGCCGGGAGGGCTGGGCGTTCACCGGCACCGCGGTGGCCATCGGCCTGGCGGTGGCGACCCTGTTCGCGGCGCTGTTCCCGAACGTGCTGCCGTCCACCCTGGACGCGGCCGGGACGCTGACCGCCAGCAACGCCGCCTCCACCCCCTACACCCTGAAGATCATGACCTGGGTGGCGGTGGTGTTCACCCCGATCGTGCTGGCCTACCAGGGCTGGACGTACTGGGTGTTCCGCAAGCGGATCGGCGTCGCCCACATCCCGCAGCACTGACACCCTCCCGGCCGGCCGGTCCGCCCACTCCCCGGGGCGGGCCGGCCGACGCGCGCCTAGGGTGAATCGGTGACCGGTGAACCCTGGCGCGACCTGTTCGGCAGCACGACGCCGCTGGTCGGCGCCCCGATGGCCGGTGGCGCCACCACTGTCGCGCTGGTGCGGGCGGTCACCGCGGCCGGCGGTTTCGGGTTCCTCGCCGCCGGCTACCGCACCGCCGAGGCGGTCGCCGCCGACCTGGCCGACCTGCGCGCCACCGGCACGCCGTGCGGGGTGAACCTGTTCGTGCCCGGCCCCCGCGAGATCGACGAGGCCGCCTTCCACGCCTACGCCCACCGGATCGCCGCCGAGGGCGAGCCGTACGGCCTCGACCTGGCCGCCGCGACGCCGGTGCACGACGACGACCACTGGGCCGACAAGATCGACCTGCTGCTCGCCGACCCGGTGCCGGTGGTCAGCTTCACCTTCGGGCTGCCCGACCCGGCGGCGGTGGCCGCGCTGCGCCGCGCCGGCACCCGGGTGCTGGTCACGGTGACCTCGGCCGACGAGGCGCGCGCCGCCGCCGACCTGGGCGTCGACGGTCTCGTCGCCCAGGGCACCGAGGCCGGCGGGCACAGCGGCACCCACACACCGCGCCGGCCCGCCCCGCCGGTCTCCACCGGCCCGCTGGTACGCGCCGCGGCCGCGGCGACCGACCTGCCCGTGCTGGCCACCGGCGGCGTGGCCGGCCCCGACGACGTACGCGACCTGCTCGCCGCCGGCGCGGCCGCGGTGGCGGTCGGCACCCTGCTGCTGCGCACCGACGAGAGCGGCGCCAGCCGCACCCACCGCGACGCGCTGGCCGACCCGGCCCGAACCGGCACCGTCCTCACCCGGGCGTTCACCGGGCGGCCGGCGCGCGGGCTGCGCAACGCCTTCATCGACCGGTACGAGCCGCACGCGCCGCTCGGCTACCCGGAGCTGCACCACCTGACCCGGGGCATGCGGGCGGCGGCCGCCGGCGCCGGGCACCCGGAGCGGGTGCACCTGTGGGCCGGCACCGGCTACCGGAACGCCACCACCGGCCCGGCCGCCGCCGTGGTCGAACGGCTGACCGCGACCCTCTGACCACGCCGGGCCCCGGGGTGGGCCGACCCCGGCCGTCCTGCGGGCCAGCGCGCCGCTGCCGGCGGCGTCCCGGCGTCGCAGCGGTGACCGGCCGGGGTCACGCCGCCGCCGGCGCGCCGTTGCCGGTGGCCGCCAGCTCGGCGTCGGCCCGCTGCTTGAGCAGGATGAGCACGCGTCCGGCCACGGCCAGGTCCGCGGCTGGGATGTCCGCGTACAGCCGGGCGGCGATGCCGACGACCACGTCCGCGACGCGGCGCTGCACCTGCCGGCCGGCGTCGGTGAGCGCCAGCCCGGACCCGCCGTCGGGCAGTGCGCGCAGCAGCCCGCCGGCGACGAGTTCGTCCACCGCGGCCAGCACCACCGAGCGGTCGACCTTCAACGCGTCGGTCAACCGCTCGACGAGGTCCGCCCGGACGACGGCCCCGCCCTCGGTGGCGGCGGCGTTCAGGGCGAGGGACTGGTGGAAGGTGATGCCGAACCCGACCAGCTCGCGTTCGAGCACGGCACGGGTCGCGTAGTGGGCCTGGCCGATGATCTGGCCGTTCAGCGCGGTCATGACGATCCTCCTGATGTTGGCTCAACCAACGTTGGTTTCGCCAACGATAGCCGAATTCGTGGGCCACGCCAACAACCGGGTTAGGCTCTGCCCATGGACCCCATCGGCGAGTCGGAGACGCCCACCCGGCTGCGTACCACCCCGAGCTGGCTGCTGACCCAGACCGCCGCACACGCCGGCCGGCTGGTCAGCGAGGGCTTCGGCGGCATCGGCGCACGCGGCTACCACTACCGGATCCTCGCCGCCCTCGACGAGTTCGGCCCGGCCAGCCAGGCCGACCTGGGCCGGCGCGGCGGCATCGACCGCAGCGACGTCGTCGCCACCATCAACGAACTCGCCGCCTCCGACCTCGTCGTGCGCGCGCCCGACCCCGCCGACCGGCGCCGCAACGTCATCACCATCACCCCGGCCGGGCAGCGGGAGCTGCACCGGATGGGGGAGACCCTCGCCGCCGTCCAGGACACCCTGCTGGCCCCGCTCACCGCCACCGAACGCGGCCAGCTCACCCGGCTGCTCGGCAAGCTGCTCAGCCACCACCGGCAGCGCCCCTGACCCGCGACCCGGCGGCAGGTGGGCGGCGCCACGGCCACCCGCCCCGCCGCCGTTGTCGCCTCAGTGCGCCTCGCGCAGCTCCGCCAGCCGGGCCTCGATCTCGGCCAGCTCGGCGCGCAGCTTCTCGGCCTGCTGCTCGGCCTCGGCCCGCTCGGCGGCCAGGATCTGCTCCACCGCCTCGTGCACCCCCGGCACGTCCACCAGCGCCACCATCCGCAGCGCCTCCGCCGGCTTCACCACATACGGCTTCGCGAGGGCCTTGCTGCCCTGCTGCGCCGCCACCGTCCACTCGCCGTCGGCGTACGCCAGGGTCACCGTCAACCCGGCCGGGCCCTTCGGCTTCGCCGCCTTACCCGCCCGGCGCGCCGGCTTGGCCGCCTCCACCGTCTGCACGCTCGACTCCTCCCGCCGCGCCGGTCTCGGCGCCGGCACCCGGTCCAACACGAACTCCGGCTCCGCCCGCGCGGCCGGCGGCTCCGGCTCGGGCTGCGGCTCCGCCGCCGCCTTGCGCCCGGCGCCGCGCGGCGCCACCGCCACGTCCGCCGGGGAGAACGGCAACTCGTCGCGGCCGAACCGCACCACCACGAACTCCTCCGAGGCCGCCGGGTCGGTCAGCTCCACCACCTGACCGACCTGCCCGGCGATCTGCCCCGCCGCGGCGGTGAACACCACCTTCGGCTTACGGCCGGCCGCCAGCGCCTCCCGGAAGCTGCGCACATCGTCGTCGGACAACCCCTGGCCAGCGGCACCCATCAGCAACCTCTTCCGTACACCTGTTTGATGCCTGCCTTGATACCAGCCGGCTGCGACAGCGCCACGGCGGGGGATCACCCACCCAGCGCCCGCAACGCCCGGTCCGCGTGCCCGGTCATGCTCAGCTCACTGTGGACCACCTCGATCAGCCGGCGGTCGGTGCCGATCACGAACGTCACCCGCCGGGTGCTCAACGGGCCCAGCGGCAGCCGCCGCCGCACCCCGAACCGCTCGGCCACCGCACCGTCGGGATCCGACAGCAGCGGATAGTCGAACCCGTGCAGCCGGGCGAACTCCGCCTGCTTCGCCACCGGGTCGCGGCTGATCCCCACCCGCTGCGCGCCGAGCGCCGCGAACTCCGCCGCCAGGTCCCGGAAGTGGCAACTCTCGGCGGTGCAGCCGCGGGTCATCGCCGCCGGGTAGAAGAACAACACCACCGGACCCGCCACCAGCAGCTCCGACAACCGCCGCTGCGTGCCCGTCTGGTCGGGCAGCGCGAAGTCCTCCACCACGTCCCCGACACCCAGCACCGCGCACCTCCACCCTCGACACCGACGCGGCGAGCGTAGAGGTCAACCCCACACCGCGGCCACCTCGTCGCGCACCGCCGCCGCCTGCGCCCGACCGGCGCGGGCCGCCGCCGCCCGCCGCGCCGGGTCCAGCACGTTGCGCCCGATGGCCGCCCGCGCCGCCGCGTCCGGCGCCACCACCGCCACCTGAGCCCCCGCCGCCCGCAACGCCGCCACCTGCGCCGACAACCGGGGCATCGGCCCGAACGCCGCCGCCGTCGGCGCCAGCACCACCACCCGCTCCGCGCCCCGGGCCAGGTCCGCGTTCACCGCCGAGCGCATCCCGCCGTCGATGAACCGCCGGTCACCGATGGTCACCGGCGGCCACACCCCGGGCACGGCGCAGCTGGCCCCCACCGCGTCCACCAGCGACACCCCGCTGTCGGCGTCGAACACCACGAACTCACCCGACGCCGCGTCCACCGCGGTCACCAGCAACCGCCGGGCCGGCCAGTCCCGCCGCGGCAGCCGCGCCTCGATCACCGCCCGCCGCGACGCCTCCGACGGCGTACGCGCGGCCACCGCCATCGCCCCGATCCGGGCCCGCGACCGCACCGCGTCCCGGGTCCGCCCACCGGCCCACACCAGCCGCGCCACCGCCGCGAACCCGAACCGCGCCGCCACCTCACCGCCCGGCGGCGCCAACTGCGCCTCGTACAACTGCTCGACCGGGCGGCCCGAGCACACCTGCGCACCCACCACCGAACCCGCCGACGTGCCCACCACCAGGTCCGCCTCGGCCAGCGCGACATCCCGCTCGGCCAGCCCGGCGACGATCCCCAGCTCCCAGGCCACCCCGGTCACTCCGCCGCCGCCCAGCACCAACGCCCGCGTCATGTGACGTTCCCCTCCCCGCCGGCCCGTGCCGGTCACGGTAGCGTCGGCGCAGCGGCAACGGCAGGGGAGAGGTGCGTTGAATCCGGTCACCGTCATCACCGGCGGCAGCCGCGGCATCGGCGCCGCGACCGCCCGCCGGCTCGCCCGCGCCGGGCAGCACATCGCGCTGTCCTACCGCCGCGACCGCGACGCCGCGGCCGCCGTCCTGGCCGACCTGCACGCCACCGGCGTACGGGCCGTCGCGGTGCCCGCCGACACCCGCGACCCCGACCAGGTCGCCGCCCTCTTCGACGCCGCCGCCGAACTCGGCGACCTGACCGGCCTGGTCAACAACGCCGGCGTCACCAGCCCGATCGGGCCGTTCACCGACCTCGACCCGGCCGACCTGCGCGAGGTCGTCGACGTCAACCTCATCGGCTACGTCCTCTGCGCTCAGCAGGCCGCCCGCCGGATGGGCGGTGGCGCCGCCATCGTCAATATCTCCTCCGCGGCGGCCACCCTCGGCAGCCCCGGCGAGTACGTCCACTACGCCGCCGTGAAGGCCGCCACCGACACCCTCACCACCGGCCTGGCCAAGGAACTCGCCCCCCGCGGCATCCGGGTCAACGGCGTCGCACCCGGCATCATCCGCACCGACATCCACGCCCTCTCCGGCATGCCCGACCGCCCCGACCGGGCCGCCGGGCGGATCCCCCTCGGCCGCGCCGGCGAACCCGACGAGGTCGCCGCCGCGGTCGCCTGGCTGCTCAGCCCGGACGCCTCCTACACCACCGGCGCGGTCCTGCGCGTCGCCGGTGGCCTCTGACATCATCGGGGCCATGACCGGAGTCTTCGGAGACGTCGCCGACCTGTACGACGACGCCCGCCCCGGATATCCCACCACCATCGCCGACACCATCCGCGCCTACCACGGCGGCACCCCGATCCACGTGGTCGAGATCGGCGCCGGCACCGGCAAGGCCACCGACGTGCTGCTGCGCCTCGACGCCCCGCTCACCTGCCTCGAACCCGACCCGCGGATGGCCGCCGTGCTGGCCGCCCGACACCCGCGGGTCACCGTGGTCGGCCAGACCTTCGAACAGTGGCAGCCACCCGCCGGCGGCGTACCGGTGATCGCCTGCGCCCTGGCCTGGCACTGGCTCGACCCGGCCACTCGCAACCAGCGCGCCCACGCCGCCCTCACCCCCGGCGGCACCCTCGCCGTCTTCGGCCACAAGTACGGCTACGCCGACCCGGACCAGGGCGCCGCCGTCGACGCCGAGCTGCGCGCCATCGACCCCACCGTCCAGGAACGACCCGCCGGCTGGTTCGAACACGACATCACCGCCAGCGGCGTGTTCACCGACGTGCGGGCCGACACCGCGCACCGCGACGTTCCGCTGGACACCGACGGCTACCTGCGCCTGCTGCAGACCTTCGGTCCGTACCGGCAACACCCGCCCGACCAGCAGACCCGCGCGCTGACCGCGCTGCGGTCCGTGGTGGACGGCTTCGGCGGCACCGTCACCCTGCGCCTGCGCACCACGCTGGTCCTCGCCCGCCGCCCGCACTGAGCCCGCCGACCCGCCCGCCCACCGCCGGCGAGCCGGCGACCGGCGGCGGCAGACCGCCCGTGCCCGCCGACCCGGCGCCGATCGGTGACAATCGCGGCATGCCCCTGCTCGTCCCGCCGCTGCTGATGCCCGGCACGATGGCACGACTGCCGCAACCCGAGATCGACGCCGACGGCGTCCGACTGCGACCCTGGTGCCCCGCCGACCGGGCCGCCGTGGTCGCCGGCTACGCCGACCCGGCGATCCGACGCTGGCACTGCCGGTCGATGACCGACGACGAGGCCCGCGCCTGGATCGACGGCTGGCCGCAACGGTGGCGGCAGGAGACCGGCGCCGGCTGGGCAGTCGCCGACGACACCGGGGTGCTCGGCCAGATCAGCCTGCGCCGGCTCGACCTCGCCGAAGGGCTGGCCGAGGTGTCGTACTGGGTGCTGCCGGCCGCCCGGGGCCGGGGCGTCGCACCGCGCGCGCTGGCCGCGCTGACCGGCTGGGCGTTCACCGGGCTCGGGCTGCACCGGGCGGAGCTGTCCCACTCCACCGCCAACCCGGCGTCCTGCCGGGTGGCGCTACGCGCCGGCTTCCCCGCCGAGGGCACCAAACGCGGCGAGGGCCGGCACGCCGACGGCTGGCACGACATGCACCTGCACGCCCGCCTACGCGGCGACCCGCCACGATAAGGAAGGTTTACAGTTCGGGTGCCGCCCGGGTAGCGTCCAGATCGATCGACAAACACCGATCACGACGAGCGCCTGGAGGTCTCCGTGCGTCGCCGCCCCACCCTCACCCGCCTGCTGGCCACCGCCGCCCTCGCCCTACCGATCGCCCTGCCCGCCACCCCGGCCGTCGCCGCACCACCCGCCCCTACCCGGCAGCTCAGCGACGTCATCCCCGCACCCGTCGAGACCCGCCCCGACGCCCGCGGCACCTTCACCCTCGGCCCGCGCACCGTCATCCGCACCGCACCCGGCTCCACCGACGCCTGGCGGGTGGGCCACCAGCTCGCCGACACCCTGCGCCCCGCCACCGGCTACCCGCTGCCCGTGCTCCCCGTCCACGCCACCCCACTACCCGAGATCGCCCTGCTCCTCGGCGGCGCCGACGCCCGCGTCGGCCAGCAGGGATACCAGCTCGACGTCACCCACCGCGGCGTCACCATCCGCGCGAACACCGCCGCCGGCCTGTTCGCCGGCACCCAGACCCTGCGCCAACTGCTGCCCGCCACCATCGAAGCGGCACACCGGCAGCGCACCACCTGGACCGTCCCCGGCGGCCGGATCATCGACCACCCGCGGTTCGCCTACCGCGGCGCCATGCTCGACCTGGCCCGACACTTCCACACCGTCGACGAGATCACCGCCTACATCGACCTGCTCAGCCAGTACAAAATCAACTACCTGCACCTGCACCTCACCGACGACCAGGGCTGGCGCATCCAGATCGACTCCTGGCCGAAGCTCACCACCGTCGGCGGCGGCCCCGGCACCGGCGTCGACGGCGCCGGACCCGGCTACCTCACCAAGGCCGACTACCGGGCCGTCGTCGCCCACGCCGCCGCCCGGCACATCACCGTCATCCCCGAGATCGACATGCCCGGACACACCAACGCCGCCCAGTCCACCTACGCCAACTCAACTGCGACGGCGTCGCGCCCCCGCCCCGCACCGACATGGCCGTCGGCTACAGCTCCCTGTGCATCGACGACGAACTGACCTACCGGTTCGTCGAGGACGTCATCCGCGAGATCGCCGCCATCACCCCCGGCCCGTTCCTGCACATCGGCGGCGACGAAGCCCACGCCACCACCGACGAGGACTACCGCACCTTCATGCAACGGGTCCTGCCCCTGGTCGCCAAGTACGGCAAGCGCGCCTCCGGCTGGAACGAGATCATGCAGGTCGACCCGCCGACCGACGTCGTGGCGCAGTACTGGGGGACCGGCACCACCAACGCCGACCTCGCCGAAGCCGCCGCCCGCGGCAACAAGGTCGTCATGTCCCCAGCCAACAAGGCCTACCTCGACATGAAGTACGACCCCACCACCCGCCTCGGACTGTCCTGGGCCGCCTACATCGAGGTGCGCGACGCCTACGACTGGAACCCGGCGCAGCGGGTCACCGGCGTGGGGGAGCAGGCCATCCTCGGCGTCGAGGCCCCACTCTGGTCCGAAACCCTGCGCACCCTCGACGACATCGAGTACATGGCCTTCCCACGGCTGCCCGCGATCGCCGAACTCGGCTGGTCGACGACGACCAGCCACGACTGGGAATCGTTCCGCACCCGACTCGGCGCGCAGGCGCCACGGTGGCGCCTGCAGCAGGTCGACTTCTACCCGTCCCCGCAGGTGAGGTGGACCTGACCGGCCGACCCGCGGGTCCGGGCCCCGCCCGGACCCGCGGTCACGAACACGTGGCCGGCCGGCCCACCGGACCACGGTAGGGCAACGTCTGGCTGTAGACGATGTTGGTGGTGGTGCTGCCGAACCGGGCCAGTTCGTTGACCAGTTCCTCGAGGTGGACCATCGAGGTGGCGGCCACCTTCAGCGAATAACAGTCCTCGCCGGTGGTACGCAGGCACTCCAGGATCTCGACGCGCTCCCCGAGCAGCCGGTGCAGTGGCTCGTGCCGGCTGCCGGGGTACTTCAGCCGCACGACGGCGAGCACCGGATAGCCGACCTTCACCAGGTCGACATCGGCGCGGTAACCCGCGATCACCCCCGCCGCCTCCAACCGCTTCACCCGTTCCGTCGTCGCGGAAGCGCTCAGGTTCACCCGACGCCCCAACTCGGTCAGCGGAACCCGCCCGTCCCGCTGGAGCTCGCCCAGGATCGCCCAGTCGGTCGCGTCGAGACTCTCGGCCATCCCGGCAAACTACCGGCAGATCCACTGCGGAAACGCCCACCCCCCGGCCGAACTCCCTTCAACCCGGCAGCACCGCCGAATAGCCTGGACGGCGTGAAGATCGGCGTCAACGTCCCCAACTTCGGCCCCGGCACCAACCCCGACGTGCTGCGCCGCTGGGCACAGACCGTGGAAGGCCTGGGCTTCGACCTGCTGATGGTGTCCGACCACATCGCCGTGACAGCCGACGTCGCCGAGCAGTACCCGGCACCGTTCTACGAACCCTTCACCACCCTCGCCTGGCTGGCCGGCATCACCGACCGGGTCCGGCTCGGCACCACCATCCTCGTCGCCCCCTACCGGCACCCGCTGCTCACCGCGCGGATGGCCGCCAACCTCCACCAGCTCAGCGGCGGCCGGCTCGTCCTCGGCGTCGGCGTCGGCTGGGCCCGACAGGAGTTCGCCGCGCTCGGCGTCCCGTTCCAACACCGCGGCCGCCTCACCGACGAACACCTCGCGGCGATCCGCGACGCCTGGGCGAACGACACCGACTACCGCGCCGGGCAGATACCGATCTGGATCGGCGGCAACAGCGACGCCGGCCTGACCCGGGCCGTACGCCTCGACGCCGCCTGGCACCCGCTGCGGTTCACCCTGCCCTGGCTGCGCGCGGCCCTGCACCGCCTGAAAGCCGCCGCCGACGAGCAGCGCCGACCCGTCCCCGCCCTGGCGCCCCGCATCGCACTACGGCTGACCACGACACCCGTCACCGGCCCCGCCCGCCTCGCCGGCGAGGGCACCATCGAGCAGATCGTCGACGACCTTGACCAGTTGCGCCTCCTCGGCTCCGAGACGGTCGTGCTCGACCCCTTCAACGGCGACCCGCACGAGACCCACCGGCCACAGGCCGCATGGCACGCGCTCGCCACCGTCGCCGCCCACTGGAACCTCAACGACCACCACCGATGAACGGAGCACAGGTGCACCTCGACGACGAACGCCACCTCCGCAAGGCCATCGCGCTCGCCGACGCCGCCCGGCAGGCCGGCAATCCGCCGTTCGGATCCCTGCTGGTGGGCCCGGACGGCACGGTGATCGCCGAAGAACGGAACACCACGATCACCGACAACGACATCACCGCCCACCCCGAACTGAAGCTGGCCCGGTGGGCGGCCGCGAACCTGGCCCCGGACGCGGCAGCGGCCACCACCATGTACACCAGCTGCCAGCCCTGCGGAATGTGCACCGGCGCGCTCGAACGCTCCGGCCTCGGCCGCGTCGTGTTCGCGCTGGCCACCGCGCAGCTCGACAGCCTCAAGTCGGCCAGCTTCACCGCCGGCCCACGGCCCGTACCGCAGGACGGGCCCGCGCTGTTCGACGAGGCGCGCAAGCCGCTCGAGGGCTACTACCGCTGACCCGAACCCCGGGAGAGAATCCACCGTTCACACCGGGCCTTCCCGGCCCGGCGCGACGGTCCAGGCTTCGGCGCCTCCAGGTCCGCGCCCGCCTCCCACCACGGCCCGGCCCGACACCCGCCGGAAAGACGACCGCTGACCCGCCGCGCCGGCCGGGTCAACGGTCGTCGGCGAATCAGCCGGCGCGGCGGGAGCGGGCCAGCGCCAGCCCACCCAGGACGACAGCGACCAGCCCCACCAGCAGGGCCACGTACGCCCCACCCCGCCCGTTGCCCGTGCCGATGCCACTGTCCGACGTCACCACCACCAGCCCACCGAGGCCGATGCCGACCACACCCGCCGTCAGGCTCACGACGGCCCCGAGCCGTCCGCTGCCGATCCGGCTGGTCGGGCGGGCCAACGCCAGCCCACCGACGATCGCGCCGGCCAGCCCCAGCACGGCGGCCACGCTCGCACCGAGACGACCGGCGCTCATGGTGTAGGCATCGGCCGCGGCCGGCTGGGACGAGACGTGCGCCGCCGCTGGCGCGGCGAACCACAACGCGCCGAACAGGGCGGCAGCGGCGGCGGTGAGCAGGTGACGGACGGACATCGCGGATCCCCTTCGCTGGCATGACCGGTACAGCCGGCAGCGTATGGACCAGCCTGGTCCCGAGTCGTCGTGCCAGTGTTGTGCACGCCTACCATCCTGGGCGTACGCGCGCGGCCCGGCCCACCACCACGGTCGTACCCGGGCACCCGCGGAACGTGGCCGCCCGCACATCGACGGTCATCGTTCCTGGGGTCGTGATCCGCGGCTGGGCCAGGGGAGACCTGCCAGCCCGACGGGCAGGCACCCAGAGCGGCGCCCGGCCCGACCACCCGCGGCGAGGAGGCGTTCGTGGCCGCCCGGACGACTCTGGCGCGATCTGGTTCGAGGTGCGCGCCGAGACCGCGCGACGGGGGTCTCCGTGGCGGCGTCCACCAGGGACAGCGGCCGAGGATTCGGCGGCCAGCGGCCGGCACATGACGCGCGCCCACGTGCCACGACGCCGATTCGATAATGCACATTATGTCAAGTAGACCGGATCGGGGCCTCCCTCACCGGAGGTGACCCCCAGGTACGCCGCCACCGCGGTGGCGCGTCGCCCGACCGGGCCGGGCGGGACGTCGACCAGTTCGTAGCCGTGCTCCGCGTACACCCGCTCGTGCACGCGGGCAAACTCCAGCGCGTCGGCGTAGCTGATCCGGCGGGCCGCCGTCGGCGTCACGAACCCCAACGGCCGGACCAGGAACACCTGCCGCTGGTAGATCCCCGCTGCCGTCACCCGCTCGACCTCGGCGGCCAGCACGGCGCCGACCGGCCGGCCCAGGAACCGTGCCAGCGCGAGCGTGCACAGTGGCGACCGGTCGTACACCTGCACCGGCCCGCACGCCCCGGCCTGACGGGCGCGTTGGAGCCGGACGACGGCCTCGACGAAATCGGGCTCGCTCCAGGGCTCGGCCACGCCCCGGGCCTGCCCCGCCGTGATCACGTCGGTGGCCGCCTCGGCGAAGACCTGGTATCCCCGCCGGCGCAGTTCGTCGGCGATGCTGGTCTTGCCCGCTCCCGGCGCGCCGGTCAGCACGTACCGCCGCATCGGCGCCCTCCCCTGACCTGTCCACCAACGCGAAAAACATGCATAATATCCCTTATGCATGACAAACAGGACGAATCGGTACAGCACCTGATCGAGGAGTTCCTGACCGCCCGGGCCACCCGCAAGCCGTCCCCGCACACGCTCGAGGCGTACCGGCGGGACCTGCGTACCGTCGCCGCCCTGGCCGGCGAGCTGGTCACCCCTCCCCTCCCCCTGGACGCCCTGCCTGTCGCCGCCCTCACTCCCCGGCTGATGCGCGCGGCGTTCGCCCGGTACGCCGCCCCGCGCGCCGCGGCGTCGGTGCATCGGGCCTGGTCCACCTGGAACAGTTTCTTCTCCTTCCTGGTCGCCGACGGGGTGGTCGGTGGCAACCCGATGCCGGCGGTCGACCGGCCCCGGGCGCCGCTCCCCCGGCCCAAGCCGCTGCGTGGCCCGGACACCCCGGAGCAGTTGCTGACGGCGGTGGCCCGTGCGGATGCCCGGCAGCGCGATCCGTGGCCGGAGCGGGACGTGGCGGTGCTGGCGTTGGCGCTCTGCGCGGGGCTGCGGCTGTCGGAGCTGTTGGCGCTGCGGGTGGGTTCGCTGGCGGGCCGGCCCGGTGAGCGGCGCGTCGACGTGGCGGGCAAGGGTGGGCGGCCGCGGGTGGTGCCGATCGAACCGGAGCTGGACGGGGTGCTGGTGGACTATCTGGACAGCCGGGCCAGGCGGTTCGGGGCGCGGACGGTGCGGCCCGACGCGCCGCTGCTGGTGGACCGGCGGGGTGAGCCGCTGCGCCGGGGTGGGCTGCAGTACCTGGTGGAGTCATGTTACCGGCGGGCGGGCATCGGCGACCGGGTGCCGCCGGGCGCGCGGCTGCACGCGTTGCGGCACACGTTCGCCACCCGGTTGGCCGAGGACGGGGCGAGCGCGGCGGAGATCATGCGGTTGCTGGGGCACGCGTCGTTGGCGTCGTCGCAGGCGTACATCGAGGTGACGGCCGGTCAGCAGCGGGACGCGGTGCGGGCGAACCGGACCAACCGGGTGTTGGCGGGGTTGGTGCGCGGGGTGGCGGCGCGGTGAGGGTGGGTGAGGCGCGCGCGGTGGCGGAGCGGTGGGTGCGGCAGTACGCGGCGCGGGAGCCGGGTGTGCGGGGCGCGTTGGTCAGTGGTTCGACGCTCAGCATGCCGGACGATGCGGTGCTGCCGCCGTGGTCGGACGTGGACGTGCTGGTGGTGCGGGATGCGCCGGCCGGGAAGGTGGGCAAGGTCCGCTGGGGTGGGGTGTTGCTGGAGGTGACGTTCCTGACCTGGGCGGAGCTGGGTGAGCCGGAGGAGGTGCTGGGGTCGTTCGTGTTCGCGGGTTGTCTGCGGGCGGGTGCGGTGCTGGCGGATCCGACGGGGCGGTTGGCGGCGACGCACCGGCGGGTGGCGGCGGAGTTCGCCGAGCCGCGGTGGGTGCGGCGGCGGTGTGCCGGGGTGCGGGAGCGCATCGAGCGGGGGTTGCGGGAGCTGGACGCGTCGGCGTCGTTGCCCGAGCAGGTGATGGCGTGGCTGTTTCCGACGTCGTTGACGGCGGTGGTGCCGTTGGTGGCGGGGTTGGTGGAGCCGACGGTGCGGCGGCGGTACGTGCGGGCGGGTGAGGTGCTGGCCGGGTGTGGTCTGGCGGAGCGCTATCCGGGTCTGCTCGATTTGTTGGATGGTGGTGGGGTGGGTGCGGCTGGGGTGCGGGAGCACCTGGCCGGGTTGGCGCGCACCTTCGACGTGGCGGCCGAGGTGGCGCGGACGCCGTTCTTCTTCAGCGCCGACATCACGCCGGCGGCGCGGGTGGTGGCGGTGGACGGCAGCGCGGCGTTGGTGGCGGCGGGGTTCCACCGGGAGGCGATGTTCTGGATCGTGGCGACGTACGCCCGGTGTCACCTGATCCTGGCGGCGGACGCTGCGGAGCGGGGTGCGGAGCTGCTGCCGTTGTTCGAGGCGGCGGTGGCGGATCTGGGGGTGGCGTCGGCGGCGGACCGGCGGCGGCGGGCGGACGCGGTGTTGGCGTACCTGCCGGGGTTGTGGGAGACGGCGGAGCTGGTGCTGGCGCGGCGGTGACTCAGTGGGCGCGGTGGCCGGTGCCGTCGGCGGTGGCGGGCAGTGGGCCGAGGACGGCGTCGATGATGTGGATGCGGGCGCCGGTGGCCTGGTAGTCGGCGCAGACGGTGTCGGCGTTGTCGCCGAGGCGGATGCTCGGGCCGGTGCGGGCGACGGTGAGGGTGGTGCCGTCGAGGGTGCGGGTGGTGCCGGCGGTGGCGAGGTCGTCGGCGGTGTGGGCGCCGGCGATGAGGTGGGCGTCGACCAGGGTGCGCAGTTTCTGGTGGTCGCGGGTCATCAGGGTGTCCCAGGTGTCGTCGGAGAACATGGCGGCGAAGGCGTCGTCGGTGGGCGCGAGGATGGTGATCCCGCCGGTGGTGTCGAGGTCGGTGAGGGCGCCGCTGGTACGTAGCGCCGCCTCGAAGGTGGTGAGGGTCGGCATCCAGGTGAGGGCCGCCTCGGCGGGTTGGCCGGCGAGGAAGGTGGGGTTGCCGGGTTCGCTGCCGGTGGGCAGGGCGGCGCAGAGTGGGCCGGTGACGGCGACGGCGGCGGCCGGGGTCGGTGCGTCGCGGGTGGCGGTGCCGTGGGTGGTGCAGGCGGTGGCGGTGAGCAGCAGGACCGCGGCGGCGAGGGCGGGTGCGGTGCGGGGGTGGGACACGGCGGCCTCCACGGGGTGCGGTGGTGCCGGCAGGGCGGTGTGCGCCCTGCCGGCACCGGGTTACCGGGTGGGTGTCACAGGGCCGCGCACTGGTCGGTGCGGGGTCCGTGGACGGTGTTGGTGAGGCCGAGGTTGGTCGGCGCGGGGGTGTTGCCGGCGCAGGCGAGCGGGCCGCGGACGGTGGTGCCGGCCAGCAGCGGCGTGTCGGTGCCGGTGGTGTTGCGGGCCAGGTCGACCGGGCCGGTGACGGTGACGTCGATCAGGGAGATCGCGTCGGTGGTGCCGGTGATCCGGACGGGGCCGGTGACGGTGCTGTCGGCGAGCAGGACGCCGGCGGCGCCGGTGGCGGTGACCGGGCCGGTGATGGTGCTGCCGGTGGCGACGAGGGTGGCGCCGGCGCGGACGGTGACCGGGCCGGTGACGGTGGCGCCGGCGAGGCAGGTGAAGCCGGTGACGGTCAGTGGGCCGTCGCGCCGGCCGGTGAGGGTCGGGTAGACGCGTTCGCCGTCGGTGAGGTTCTCCACGCCCTGGGCGTCGAGCAGCAGCGGGATGAGGCCGCGTTCGGGTTGGTTGAGGGGTACGTAGTAGCTGTCGCCGGTCTTGACGACCTTCCAGCCGTGCGCGGCGAGGCGTTGGGCGACGGTGGTGCCGGCGCCGCCGGGTCCGTCGGTGCGCTCGCCGTGGTACTGCTGCTCGGTGAGCCGGTAGGCGCAGGGCGGGTTGTCGAGGATGAGGTCGGGCCGGGGGGCGTCCAGCGGCGGTGGGTTGTCGCCGGGGTGCGGGGCGGGGTGGGCGGGGATGGGTCGGGAGCCGCGGAAGACCAGCCGGCCGGTGTTGGCGGCCTGGCCGGTGATGGCCTCGGCGCGGGCGGTGGTGATGTCGGCCAGTTGGGCGCGGTGGTAGTCGAGGAACTGGTGGAACGTCCACAGCGCCGAGTAGGTCTTGCGGCGGCGGTTGTTGGTGGTGTTGCCCTCGTCGGGTCGGGTCTGGCCGCCGGAGCTGCGCAGTTCGAGCAGGCTGTTGACGACGTTCTTCAGGCCGAGGGTGTTGCGCAGGATGGTTTCCTCGCTGAGGCCGACGTTGCCGCCGCCTTCGCAGCCGTAGGGGCAGGCCCACCAGCCGGCCTGGGCGCCCTGGCGGTACATGTGGCCTTCGATCATGTCCTGGGACTCGTCGAAGATGGCCTGGGCGACGTTCTGGTGGCGGGGCGGCAGCATGGGCAGGTCGCCGGCGCGGGAGTTGCCGTACTCGTGGCCGTCGTAGCCGGCGACGGGCCGGTAGTCGCGGATCATCGTGACGTACGCGGCGGTTTCGGGTTGGCGGATGAGTGAGTAGTCGCGGTTGAGGTCCTGGCCGGTGGAGTTGCCGCGGGTGTTGGCGGCGCGGCCGTCGCCGTTGATGGTGGGGACGATCAGGACGGTGGTGTGGCTGAGCAGGTCGATGACGCGTTGGTCGGTGCTGAAGGCGAGTTGCCGGGCCAGGATGAGGCAGGCTTCGCGGTCGCCGGGTTCGTTGCCGTGCACGTTGCAGTTGATGGCGAGCGGTGCGGTGGCGGCGACGGCGGCCGGGGTGGCCGGTGGGGTCGGGTGGCCGATGACGAACATGTTGATCGGCCGGTCGCGGACGGTGCGGCCGATCTCGACGACGCGGACCCGGTCGCTGAGGTCGTCGATGGCGGCGGTGTAGGCGTACTCGTCGGTGTCGCTGGTGTACTGGGCGGCGCGGGTGGTCTCCCACTGGGTGCGTAGCTGTTCGCCGGGGGTGTCGGGGTTGCCCCAGGGTGCGGTGGTGGTGCCGGCGACCGGGTCGGACCAGGGCTGTTCGGTGGTGCCGACGCGGGCGCGCACGCGCCAGCGGAACCGGTCGCCGGGGTGGTAGCCGGCGTCGGCGAAGGTGGGTGATTCCTGGTTGATCTGCCGGTTGGGGCGCCAGATGCCGACGATGGTGGGCGCGCCGGTGGGGGTGTCGGTGTGGTCGACGGCGGTGCGTTCGATCTGGTAGTCGGTGGCGTCGGGTACCGGTTGCCAGGCGAGGGTGGTGTGTCCGTCGGCCTGCTGGGCGGTGAGGTCGGTGACCTGGTTGGGGGCGGCGGTCTGCTGCTGTCGGGCGCTGGCCGGGGTGGCGACGAGGCTGACGGCCAGGAGTGTGGACAGTGCGATGAGGATGTTTCGGCGTCTCACGTGGCCTCCATGGCGAGGACTGGTTGACCGTGACGCGGTTTGGACCAGCATGATCGGCATGGATGAGTGACGCAACGACCTTGAGCAATTCTTGCGGTAAGGGGTCCTCTCCCCCGTCGCCGCTGACCGTTCAGCCGAGGTCGACCAGCAGGGGCCGGTGGTCGGAGATGGTGGACAGCGGGGTGTGCACGCCGGTGACGGGTGGCAGTTGGTCGATGCCCTGCCGGTCGGCGAGGACGTGGTCGAGTTGCACCCGGGGTTGCCCGGCGGGGTAGGTGGGGCGGCGGCCCAGGGGTCGCCAGCCGGAGACGAGGCGGGCGGCCCAGGCGGGCAGGTTCAGGTCGCCGAGCAGGATGCGGGGGGCGGGCAGGGTGCGCAGGGCGCGGACGACCCGGCGCAGTTGGTGGGCGTTCCAGCCGGGGACGAAGGACAGGTGGGTGGCGGCGACGGTGAGCGGGCCGTGCGGGGTGTCGAGGATGGCGGCGAGCAGCACGCGGGGTTCGTCGTGCAGCAGGACGAGCCCGCCGCCGGGGCCGGGGACGTAGACCGGTGAGCGGACCGGCGCGGGGCGCAGCCGGGTGACCCGCCAGCTGCGGACCGGGTGGCGGCTGACCAGGCCGACGCCGTAGCAGGGTTCGCCGTGCCCGTCGTCGTCGTGGGTGAGGGGGCGGAACCGTTCGCCGGGGGTGCCGACGACGGCGGCGGCGAAGCGGTGTTCGGGGGCGCCGAGCGCGCGGGCGGCGATGGCGGTGAGGTCGAGTTTGCCGCTGCGGCTCTGGTCGCGGTCGACCTCCTGCAGGGCGAGGATGTCGGCGTCGAGGGCGGTGACGGCGGCGGTGAGGCGGTCGGGGTCGACCAGGCCGTCGGTGAGGGAACGGCCGTGCAGCAGGTTGAACGTGGCCAGGCGCACGTTTGCACCCTACGACGCCGTGGCACAGTTGCCCGGTGCTCAGGGTGTTGCTGTGTTCGGCGCTGGTGTTCGTGGCGGTCGGCGCGGTGGGTGTCTGGTTGCGGCGCCGCCGCGGCCGCTGATCCACTCCCCCCGCCCACGGCTTGTCAGCCCGGTCGGGTTCCGGGTGCTCGTCGAGCTGTGCGTGCCGCGCGATGTGCGGCGCTGCGTGGTGCAGTTCGGTCGGGTCAGCGCGGCGTCCGGGCGGCCCGTGGGCGGTGAGCGCGTGGGCCGTACCGGCCGGGGTGGTGCCGGGTCAGGCCCGGACCGCCGGGCCGCCGGGGCAGGGCGGCTGACCTGCCCGGATTTGGCACCGGCCGGGTGTCGGTGCTGGTGAGGCTGGCCACAGACGGTCTCGTCGCCGGGGCGGCGGTGGGAAGAATGGCGGCCCGTGGACCCCGTATCGCTGACCACCCTGCTCGCCGCGGCCGCCATGGCCGGCTGGGTCGACGCGGTGGTGGGCGGCGGCGGTCTGCTGCTGTTGCCGGCGCTGCTGGTGGGGGCGCCCGGGATGCCGGTGGCCACCGCATTGGGCACGAACAAGCTGGCGGCGATCGCCGGGACCAGCACGGCGGCGGTGACGTACGCGCGGCGCACCAAGCTCGACTGGGCGGTGGCCGGGCCGGCGGCCGGGCTGGCGGTGCTCTGCGCCGGGCTGGGCGCGGCGCTGGCCGGCAGCGTCCCGGGGTCGGCGTACCGGCCGGTGGTGCTGGTGGTGCTGGTGTCGGTGGCGGTGTTCGTGTTGCTGCGGCCCCGGCTCGGCGTGGTGGCGGCGCCGCAGCGGCGCACCCCGAAGCGGGTGGTGGCGGCGGTGGCGGTGGCCGGCGTGGGCATCGCCCTGTACGACGGGCTGATCGGCCCGGGCACCGGCACGTTCCTGGTGCTGGCGTTCACCGCGCTGATCGGCGCGGACTTCGTGCACGGCTCGGCGATGGCGAAGGTGGTCAACGCCGGCACCAACCTGGGCGCGCTGGTGGTGTTCGCCGCGACCGGGCACGTGTGGTGGCTGCTGGGCGCGGGCATGGCGGTGTGCAACATCGCCGGGGCGGTGCTGGGGGCGCGGATGGCGTTGCGCCGCGGCGCCGGGTTCGTGCGGCTGGTGCTGCTGGTGGTGGTGGTGGCGCTGGTCGGCAAGCTCGGCTACGACCAGTGGCTGGCCGGCTGACCGGCCGCGGGGCGGCGCGGCCGATGTGTGATCATCGGCGGGTGCCGGTACGCGCGGAACACGACCGGGCCGTCCTGGCGCGACTGCTGGGCCGGGATCCGGTGCTGCACGCCTACCAGTTGGGCGACCTGGACGACTTCTTCTGGCCGTACACCTCGTGGTTCCGCCGCGGCGACGAGGTGGCGTTGCTGTACCACGGCGCCGACCCGCCCACCCTGCTGGCGTTCGCCGCCCCGGCGCGGGTGCCGGCGCTGGCGGGGCTGCTGCGCGAGCTGGCGCCGGTGCTGCCGGCCCGGCTGTACGCGCACCTGTCCCCCGGCCTGGAGCCGGCGCTGGCCGACGGGTTCACCCTCGACGCGGCCGGCGCTCACCACAAGATGGCGCTGACCGACCCGGCGCGGCTGGCCGCGGCGATCCCGGCGGGGGTGGTGCTGCACGCCGGTGACCTGCCGGCGCTGCGCCGGCTCTACGCGGCCGCCTACGCGGGCAACTGGTTCGACCCGCGGATGCTGGACACCGGCCAGTACGTGGGGGTGCGCGACGGCGACGAGCTGGTGGCGGTGGCCGGGGTGCACGTGTACTCCCCCGCCTACCGGGTCGCGGCGCTGGGCAACGTCACCACCCATCCCCGGGTACGCGGCCGGGGGCTGGCCGGGGCGGCGGTGGCCGCGCTGTGCGGGCGGCTGCGCGACCGGGTCGAGCACGTGACGTTGAACGTCAAGGCCGACAACACGGCGGCGCTGCGGCTGTACGACCGGCTCGGCTTCACCCGCGTCGCCGAGTACGGCGAGTACACGCTGACCGCCCGCCGCGCCTGACGCCCGCGCCCCGCTCCGGTGGTCGGTGGGTGGCCGTCAGCCGCGCTGGCGGGACGAGTCGAACTGGCCGGCGCGGATCTCCCGCAGCGCCCGGCGGCGGACGTCGCCGCGCAGGGTGTCGACGTAGAGCCGGCCGGCCAGGTGGTCGGTCTCGTGCTGCAGCGCGCGGGCCAGGAACCCGCTGCCGGAAATGGTCAGCGGCTCGCCGTGCTGGTCGAAGCCGTGCGCGGTGGCGTGCATGGCCCGCCGGGTCGGGAAGTAGAGCCCGGGGATGGACAGGCAGCCCTCGTCGTCGTCCTGGGTCTCCTCGGACAGTTCCAGGGTCGGGTTGACCAGGTGTCCGCGGTGGCCGTCGGCGTCGTAGACGAACACCTGGGCGCTGACCCCGATCTGGTTGGCGGCCACGCCGGCCCGCCCGGGCGCGCCGAGCAGGGTGTCCATCAGGTCGGTGACCAGGGCGCGCAGTTCGGCGTCGAAGCTGGTCACCGGCTCGCACGGGGTGCGCAGCACCGGGTCGCCGATGATCCGGATGGGCCGCATCGTCATGTCGGCAAGATTATCCGGCGGCTGGCGGGGCGCCACCGGCCGGGCGGTCGCGGATCAGCACCTCGATGCCGTCGAGGATGCGGTCCAGCCCGAACTCGAAGGCGCGCGCCGGGTCGCCGGCGGCTTGGTACTCCTCGCCGGCGGCGGCGCCGACCCGCGCGGCGAGCGGGAAGCGGCGCGGGTCCATCGCCTTCTCCAGGTACGGGGCGTGCGCCTGCCACCACTGCTCCTCGGTCATCCCGGTGCGCTCGGCGGCCTGGGCGGCCTCCACCGCGCCGCGTACCGCGCCGTGCACGAACCCGGAGATCAGTGTGACCACGGCGTCCATCTCCAGGTCGGTCAGGCCGATGCCGTCGACGGCGCCGAGTTCGTACTCGTAGCGGGCGATCACGTTGGGGCCCAGCGGCGGGCGGGTGGTGGCGACCTGCAGCAGCCACGGGTGGCGCAGGTAGAGCGCCCGGGTCTCGCGGGCGATCTGCGTGAGCCGGCCCCGCCACCCGCCGGGCACGTCGGTGGGGCGGGCGGCCTCGCCGTAGACGGTGTCGAGCATGACGTCGAGCAGTTCGCCCTTGCCCGGCACGTACGTGTAGAGGCTCATGGTGCCCACCCCGAGCCGCTCGGCGACCCGGCGCATGGACAGCGCGGCGAGTCCTTCGGTGTCGGCGACCTCGATCGCGGCCCGGACGATCCGGTCGACGCTCAGGTCGGGGCGCCCCTTGCGGCTGACGCGTTCCCGGGTGCGCCACAGCAGGGCGAGGCTGCGGGCGGGGTCGCCGGTGCCGCTGTACTCCGTCGTCACGCCCCGCACTGTACCGTCGCCTGTACCGTACTTTGTACGGTACGGTGTACGCCGCCACTGCGGGAGACGGGAGCACGGATGCACGACGACACACCGGCCATCGAGGCCGAAGGGCTGCGCAAGCGGTACGGCGACGCCGAGGCCCTGGCCGGGCTCGACCTCGCGGTGCCGGCCGGGCGGGTCTGCGCCCTGCTCGGCCCGAACGGGGCGGGCAAGACCACCGCGGTGCGGATCCTCACCACCCTGCTGCGACCCGACGCCGGCCGGGCCCGGGTGGCCGGGCACGACGTGCTGCGCCACCCCGACCGGGTACGGGCCGCGATCGGCCTGGTCGGGCAGCACGCCGCCGTCGACGAGGTGCTCAGCGGCCGGCAGAACCTGGTCCTCTTCGGCCGGCTGCACCACCTGTCGACGCCTGCCGCGCGGGCCCGCGCCGACGAACTGCTCGACCGGTTCGGCCTGGCCGACACCGGCACCCGGCCGGTCTCCGGCTACTCCGGCGGCATGCGTCGCCGGCTCGACCTGGCCGCCAGCCTGGTCCGCGCTCCGGGCGTGCTCTTCCTCGACGAGCCCACCACCGGGCTCGACCCGCGCGGGCGCAGCGAGGTGTGGGACGCCGTACGCGGCCTCGTCGCCGACGGCACCACCGTGCTGCTGACCACCCAGTACCTGGAGGAGGCCGACCAGCTCGCCGACACCGTCCGGGTGATCGACGCCGGCCGGGTGGTCGCCGCCGGCACCCCCGACCAGCTCAAGAACGACCTCGGTGGCGACCGGCTCGACGTGGTGTGCGACCGCGTCGACGACCTCGACCGGGCCGCCGCCCTGGTCGCCGCCGCAACCGCCGCCACCCCGGCCGTCGACCCGGCCGCGCTGCGGATCAGCGTCCCGGTCGCCGACCGGGTCACCGCCCTGGCAGCCGTGCTGCGCGCGCTGGACGGCACCGGCGTCGCCGTCGCCGACGTGGCGGTGCGCCGCCCCACCCTCGACGAGGTGTTCCTGCGTCTCACCGACACCCCGACCGAGCGGACGGTGACCGCATGAGCAACCTCACCCTGGCCCCGGCCCGGTTGCGCTGGGCCGTCACCGACAGCGCCGTGCTCACCGGCCGGGCGTTGCGGCACTGGGCCCGCCAGCCCGGGCAGCTGATCGTCGGGCTGCTCTTCCCGGTGCTGCTGGTGCTGATGTTCGGCTACCTGTTCGGCGGGGCGATGTCGGTGCCCGGCGGCGGCGACTACCGCGAGTTCCTGCTGCCCGGCCTGTTCGCCATGACCATGGCCTTCGGCATCGAGGCGACGTACGCCGCGGTGGCCACCGACACCGCCCGCGGGGTCACCGACCGGTTCCGGTCGCTGCCGATGGCCCCGTCGGCGGTGGTGACCGGCCGCGCCGCCGCCGACGTGCTGCACTCCGCCGCCGGCCTGGCGGTGATGCTCGGCTGCGGCTGGCTGGTCGGCTGGCAGTGGCGCAACGGCCTCCTCCCCGCGCTGGCCGCGATCGGGCTGCTCCTGCTGCTGCGGGTCGCGCTGATCTGGGCCGGCATCTACCTGGCGCTGCTGCTGCGCCGGCCGGAGTCGGTGGTGGCGCTGCAGATCCTGGTCTGGCCGGTCGGGTTCACCTCCAACGCGTACGTGCCGCCGGAGACCATGCCGGGCTGGCTGGCCGCGCTGGCCGAGTGGAACCCGCTGTCGGCGACGGTGGCCGCCTGCCGGGAACTGTTCGGCAATCCCGGCTGGGGCGGCGACTCGTTCGCCGCGCAGCACGCCGTGGTGCTCGCCGTGGCCTGGCCGGTGCTGCTGATCGCGGTGTTCCTGCCGCTGTCGGTGCGCCGCTACCGGCGGCTGAGCCGCTGACGGGCACCAGCACGCCGAGGGGCGCCGCCGACGCCGGTGGCGCCCCTCGGCCGTGACCTTCGGCCGGCGGTCGCCGCCAGCCCGGTCGGGCGGCGAGCGGCCGATGCCGGCGGCCCGGTCGACGGGTCAGGTGGGCGGTGGGGGCAGGCCGGCGTCGGCGATGCGCTGGCGCAGCGGCCGGCGACCCACCGCGGCGAGCACCGCGTGCAGCAGGTCGGCCAGTGGCACCGGCAGTTCCGCGTCCAGTTCCCGCATCGCCGCGGTGGTGGCCGTCCACTCCGCCTCGATGACCGGCAGCAGCTCGCGGGCCCGGTCGGTCAGGTGCACGATGCGCTGCCGGGCGTCCGCGCCACGGGTCAGCTCGACCAGCCCGGCCCGGGCCATCTGCGCCACGGTCTGGCTGGCCGCGGAATGGGTCACCCCGACCCGGCGGGCCAGGTCCCGGATGGGCAGCGGCCCGTCGGCGACCAGCACCCGCAGCGGCGGCGAGAACCGGGGCCGGTAGTCGGCCAGGCCCCGCTCGGCGTAGACGGTGGCCACGTCGCCGTCGAGCACCTCCAGGACGTGCCGCAGCAGCGTCCCCACCGCCTCCCGGTCCGGCACCTCGGTCACCCCGCTAATGTAACAGCGCTGTTGTATCTGAGGGAGGACGGGATGTACGAAGCGGTGCAGCCGTACGCGCACGGCATGCTCGACGTCGGCGACGGCCAGCTCGTGTACTGGGAGACCTGCGGCAACCCGGCCGGCAAGCCGGCGGTGGTGCTGCACGGCGGCCCCGGCTCCGGCGCCGCGCCGAGCTGGCGGCGCTACTTCGACCCGGCCCGCTACCGGGTGGTCCTGTTCGACCAGCGCGGCTGCGGCCGCAGCCGCCCGCACGCCGCCGACCCGGCCGTCGACCTGTCCGTCAACACCACCGACCACCTGGTCGCCGACATCGAGCGGCTGCGCGAGCACCTGGGCGTGGACCGCTGGCTGGTGCTCGGCGCGTCCTGGGGGTCCACCCTCGGCCTGGCCTACGCCCAGCGGCACCCGGCGCGGGTCAGCGAGCTGGTGCTGTTCAGCGTGGTCACCACCAGCCGCCGCGAGGTCGAGTGGATCACCCGGGACATGGGGCGGATCTTCCCCGCCGAGTGGGCCCGCTTCCGCGACGGCGTGCCTGCCGCCGACCGCGACGGTGACCTCGCCGACGCGTACGCCCGGCTGCTGGCCGACCCGGACCCGGCGGTGCGCGAGCGGGCCGCCCGGGACTGGTGTGCCTGGGAGGACACCCACGTCGGCACCGTCCCCGGCCACCGTCCCGACCCCCGCTACACCGACCCGGAGTTCCGGATGGCCTTCGCGCGGCTGGTCACCCACTACTGGCGGCACGCCGCCTTCCTGCCCGACGGCCAGCTGCTGCGCGAGGCGGGCCGGCTCGCCGGCATCCCGGGGGTGCTGCTGCACGGCCGGCTCGACATCAGCAGCCCACCGGAGATCCCGTGGCGGCTGGCGCAGGCCTGGCCGGCCGCCCGCCTGGAACTGCTGGACGCCGCCGGGCACGGATCCGGCCACGGCATCGGCGAGCGGGTGCTGGCCGCGCTGGACGAGTTCGCCGGCCGCCGCTGACACACCGACGCCGCCCGCCCGCCTCCATCGGCCACCGGGACGCGCCACCCATCGCCCGCCCGGGTCGCCGGCCTGCGCCGTCGGCCGCCAGGACACGCGGGTGCCCACCGCCGAGGTGCGGGACAGGTCGATGCACCCACGGCCCGCCCGCCCGGGTCGCCGGCCTGGGCGGGCGGTGGCGCCGTGGCGTCGAGGACGGGGGCATCAGTCGCCGAGGGCGCGCCGCTGCGGATAGACCGTCTCGCCGCGGGCGAGCATGTCGACGAACTGGGCGATCCGCCGGGCCCGGGTGTCGGCGCGCTTGGCGCCGGCGACCCGGTACAGGACGGCGTACCGGTTCTGCGCGGTGAGGATGTCGAACATCGCCCGCGCCCGGGGCTGCGCCGCCAGCGCGGCGGCCAGGTCGTCGGGCACCTCGGCGGTGGCCTGCCCCGGGTAGGCCGCGTCCCACCGGCCGTCCGCCCGGGCGCGCTCGACCTCGGCCATTCCGGCCGGTCGCATCCGCCCTTCGCTGATCAGCCGGGTGACGAGGTCGACGTTGCGCGCCGACCACGGGCTGCGGGGGCGCCGCGGGGTGAACCGCCGCCGGTAGGTGCTCTCGTCGCGGCGGCCGGCCTGGCCGTCGATCCAGCCGTGGCAGAGCGCCTCGTCGAGCGCCTGGTCGTAGGTGAGGCTGGTCGGGTGCGTGGTGCCCTGCCGGGCGAGCACCAGCCACACCCCGGTCGCGCTGTCATGGTGCGCGCCGAGCCACTCCCGCCACGCGTCCGCGTCGGCGACCACCAACTCCACCACCGCACCCGCTCCACCCACTGCCCCCACCCCGACCTCCCCACCCACAACCACACCCCCGGACCCCGCCGGTTGATCATGAGGTTGGCGGTGTGGAAACGGACATCCCGCCCCGCCAACCTCATGATCAACGCTCGCCGGGCGACCGGGGGTCACCGTAGCGGGATCCACCGACAAGTCGCGGGCGGGTCGAGCGGGGTCAGCGGTTGGCGAGGGCGGCGCGCACCGGTGCGGTCTTCGCGGCCGCCTCGGCGACCTCGGCGTCCGGGTCGCTGTCCCAGGTGATGCCGCCGCCGGCCCAGACGTGCATCCGGTCGCCGTCGGCGGCGGCGGTGCGGATGGTCAGCCCCAGGTCGATCCGGCCCGGCGCGACCCAGCCGAGCGCGCCCATGCTGGCGCCCCGGCCGACCGGCTCCAGGGCGGTGATCCGGTCCAGGGCGGCGAGCTTCGGCGCGCCGGTGACCGACCCGCCGGGGCAGACCGCGCGCAGCAGGTCGGCCAGGCCGAGCCCGTCGGCCACGGTCGCGGAGACGGTGGACTCGGCCTGCCACAGGTCGCACCAGCGGCGCACGGCGAACAGCTCATCCACCCGGACCGTGCCGGTGCGGGCGACCCGGGCCAGGTCGTTGCGTTCCAGGTCGACGATCATGACGTGCTCGGCGCGTTCCTTGGCCGAGGCGAGCAGTTCGGCACGGCCGGCGGCGGTGGCCGGGCGGGTGCCCTTGATCGGGCGGGTGATCAGCCGACCGCCGGCCAGCTCCACCAGGGTCTCCGGGGAGGCGCAGCCGATCGCCCAGCCGGCGCCGGTGAGGGTGCCGCCGTAGCGGGCGCCGGGCAGCGCGCCGAGGCGGGCCAGCGCTGGCAGCGGGTCGCCGGCGTACCGGGCGGCCGCGTGGCCGACCATGTTGACCTGGTAGACGTCGCCGCGGCCGATGGCCGCCCGCACCGCCCGCACCGCGTCGGCGTGCTGCCGGGGCGTCCAGCTCTCCGCCCAGTCGCCGAGCCACCAGCCGGCCGCCGGCGGCGCGGCGGGCGGGGGCGTCGGGGTGTGGCCGTAGACGACCACGGCGACCTCCGGCAGGTCGGCCGGGTTGGCGGCGCCGGCCGCCGCGCCGGCCAGCAGCGCGCCGGCGGCGGCGGAGACGTAGAGCGCGGCCCCGCACAACCCGTCGGGGTCGTGCCGGGCGCCCGGGCGGGCCAGGTCGTGCAGCGCCACGCCGTGGGCGGCCAGGAAGTCCTCGGCGAGGGCGGCCGGGTCGCCGCCGTCGGCGGGCCGCCACTCCCACCGGGCGCGTTCGACCAGCGTACGGCGGCAGCCCGCGGGTGCCGCCGGCACATCGATCAGCCTCGCGCTTGGGAGCGTTTCCACGCCGTCCGGCCCAATCTTCCTCATCCGTTCAGTGGATTTCCTGTCGACCACGCGCACTTGTGCTCGATGCTGGCCACTTTCGCTTGGTACTGTGCGTCACTGGTCATGTGAACCATGACACAGTGCCCCCACAGTCCGGAGAACCCGATGTGCCAGCACCAACCCACCTGCCCCTCCGCCGAGGCGACCGACCGGGAGGCCGCCCGAGTCATCGCCTGCTTCCCTGAGCAGGGCTGGAGCCTGCTCTGCAACGGTGTCATCGTCTTCGAGGACACCGGCGAGCTGCTCCCCGACGGCCGCACCATCGCCCCGCACCGCGGGCCCGCCCGCCACGCTCTCGTCGCCTGACCTGTCACTCTCCGTCACGCCAATTCGTCGCGTCGACCCGGGCGGGTCCCCCGGTCGGGACCTCCACCGCAGGTCGGCGTACCCGCCGGGGCGGCACCCATGACCGCCCCGGCGTCCCGCGACATCAGCTCTCGAACGCCTCCGGCGACGGGCACGAGCAGACCAGGTTCCGGTCACCGTACGCGCCGTCGATCCGCCGCACCGGCGGCCAGTACTTCCCGGCCCGGTCCACCCCGGCCGGGTACGCGCCCACCGACCGCGGGTACGGGTGCTCCCAGGCGTCGCCGCTGACCATCGCCGCGGTGTGCGGCGCGTTCGCCAGCGGGTTGTCGCCCGCCGGCCACTCCCCGGCACCCACCTTGTCGATCTCCGCCCGGATGGCGATCATCGCGTCGCAGAACCGGTCCAACTCGGCCAGGTCCTCGCTCTCGGTCGGCTCCACCATCAGCGTCCCCGCCACCGGGAACGACATCGTCGGGGCGTGGAAGCCGTAGTCGATCAGCCGCTTCGCCACGTCGTCCACGCTCACCCCGGTCGCCTTCGTCAACGGCCGCAGGTCGAGGATGCACTCGTGCGCCACCAGGCCCTTGTTGCCGGCGTACAGCACCGGGTAGTGGGCGCGCAGCCGCGCCGCCACGTAGTTCGCCGCGAGCACCGCCACCCCGGTGGCCCGGGTCAGCCCGGCCGCGCCCATCATCCGCAGGTACGCCCACGGGATCGGCAGGATCCCCGCCGAGCCGTACCGCGCCGCCGAGATGGCCGGCCGGCCGTCGACGTGCCGGCCCAGCGGGTCGCCCGGCAGGAACGGCGCCAGGTGCGCCCGCACCGCCACCGGACCGACCCCCGGCCCGCCGCCGCCGTGCGGGATGCAGAACGTCTTGTGCAGGTTCAGGTGCGACACGTCCGCCCCGAACTTGCCCGGCTTGGCGAACCCGACCAGCGCGTTGAGGTTCGCCCCGTCGACGTACACCTGACCGCCGGCCTCGTGCACCTTCGCGCACAACTGCGCGATGCCGGTCTCGTACACGCCGTGCGTGGACGGGTACGTCACCATGATCGCGGCGAGCGCGTCCCGGTGCTTGTCGATCTTCGCGTCGAGGTCGACCAGGTCGACGTTGCCGTCGGCGTCGCAGCCGACCACCACCACCCGCATCCCGGCCATCACGGCGCTGGCGGCGTTGGTGCCGTGCGCCGACGACGGGATCAGGCACACGTCCCGGTGCCCCTCACCGCGGGAGGCGTGGTAGGACCGGATGGCCAGCAGCCCCGCCAGCTCACCCTGGGAGCCGGCGTTGGGTTGCACGCTGACCGCGTCGTAGCCGGTCACCTCGGCCAGCCACGCCTCCAGCTGGGCGATCATCTCCCGGTAGCCGGCGGTCTGCGCCTCCGGCGCGAACGGGTGGATGTGGGCGAACTCCGCCCAGCTCACCGGCTCCATCTCGGTGGTCGCGTTGAGCTTCATCGTGCACGACCCGAGCGGGATCATGCCCCGGTCCAGGGCGTAGTCGAAGTCCGACAGCCGCCGCAGGTAGCGCAGCATCGCCGTCTCGGAGTGGTGGCTGCGGAACACCGGGTGGGTGAGGAAGTCCGAGGTGCGGGCCAGCGCCGCCGGCAGCGCCGGGTCGCCGGCGCCGTCGAACGCGGGCACGCCGAACGCCGCCCACACCGACGCCAGGTGCGCGTCGGTGGTGGTCTCGTCGCAGGCGATGCCCACCCGGTCGGCGTCGACCAGCCGCAGGTTCACCCCGCGCCGCGCCGCGGCGGCGACCACGTCCGCCGCCCGGCCGGGCACCGTCGCGGTGACGGTGTCGAAGAACGCGACGTCCGCGACGTCCACCCCACCGGCGCGCAGCCCGGCCGCGAGCCGCGCCGCCATCTCGTGGGTACGCCGGGCGATCGCCCGCAGCCCGTCCGGGCCGTGGTAGACGGCGTACATGCCGGCCATCACGGCGAGCAGCACCTGCGCGGTGCAGATGTTGCTGGTCGCCCTCTCCCGCCGGATGTGCTGCTCGCGGGTCTGCAACGCCAGCCGGTAGGCCGGGTTGCCGTCGGCGTCCCGGGACACCCCGACCAGCCGGCCGGGCAGCATCCGCTCCAGCCCCGAGCGCACCGCCAGGTAGCCGGCGTGCGGGCCGCCGAAGCCCATCGGCACGCCGAAGCGCTGGGTGGTGCCGGCGGCGATGTCGACGCCGATCTCCCCCGGCGGGCGCAGCAGGGTCAACGCCAGCAGGTCCGCCGCGACGGTCACCAGCGCCCCGACCGCGTGCGCCGCCTCGACCAGGCCGACCTGGTCCCGGACCGCCCCGGACGCGCCCGGGTACTGCAGGTGCAGGCCGAAGAACTCGCCGGGCAGCTCGTCGGCGTCCAGGTCGAGCACCCGCACCTCGATGCCGAGCGGCTCGGCCCGGCTGGCGATCACCGCGATGGTCTGCGGCAGGGTGTCGGCGTCGACCACGTACACCGGGCTCTTGCTCTTCGACGCCCGGCGGGCCAGGGTCATCGCCTCGGCCGCCGCGGTGCCCTCGTCGAGCATCGAGGCGTTGGCGGTGGCCAGCCCGGTCAGGTCGGTCACCATGGTCTGGAAGTTCAGCAGCGCCTCCAGCCGGCCCTGGCTGATCTCCGGCTGGTACGGCGTGTACGCCGTGTACCAGGCCGGGTCCTCCAGCACGTTGCGGCGGATCACCGCCGGGGTGTGCGTACCGTGGTAGCCCAGGCCGATCATGGACACGGCGACGGTGTTGCGGGCCGCCAGGGCCCGCAGCTCGGCGATCGCCTGCTGCTCGGTGGCCGGCGCCGGCAGGTCGAGGGTGCCGTGCCAGCGGATCACCTCGGGGATCGCGGCGTCCATCAGCTCGTCGATCGAGCCGTATCCGACCGTTTCCAGCATCCGGCGCTCGTCGTCCGGATCGGGGCCGATGTGGCGGGCGGCGAACTGCTCTGTCATGGGCTGCGCTCCCGGGGGACGAGGTCGACGGGTCGGCCTCCCCCTGAGTCGCGCCCGCGCAGCGCTCCACAGTGCCTGCCCCCGCGGTCCTTTTGCCTGAGAGGTTCCGGGGAGGATATGCCCCTTCGGCGCCGCCCGTGCTGCTGTGGGCGGTCTCTCCCGCGTGGGTGGTACCGGCGAAGGTCAACGCTACCAGCGTCGGTGTTTCGGGCCGATGTCGTACCCCCGTCCCCGATCATGGGGGTAGTCGCGCACACCGCAGGAGGTGCCCATGACCGAGCCGGCGACCAGCCCGGACGACCTGGGGCGGTTCTTCGTCGCCCGCGCCAACGCCCGCGACGTCGAGGGTCTCGTCGCCCTCTACGAGCCCGACGGGGTGTTCGCCACCCCGGCCGGACCCGCCGCCGGCGCCGACCAGCTGCGGGCCGCGTTCGAGCAGATGCTCGCCGACGGGCCCACCTTCACCCCCGGCCAGCCGCAGCCCACCCTGTACGCCGGGGAGCTGGCGTTGACCTCCACCCGCCTCGACGACGGCTCGGTCACCGCGGAGGTGGCCCGCCGCCAGCCCGACGGCACCTGGCGCTGGGTGCTCGACCAGCCCCGCTTCGTCGCCCCGCCGGCCAGCTGAGCGCCCGCCGGCCCTGGCGCGCCCCCGAGGCGACATGGCGTTGTCCGGTCGATCCGCTGCCCCGCTCATCCGGCCTGCCGCGACGCGGCCCGGGCGGCCGGGGAGACCCCCGGCCGGCCTCGCCCCTCCGGGCGCTAACCGGCCGGCCCGGTGCCGGGCGCCTACCCGGCGGCCGCCGCGGCGACCGTCCCGGGACTGTCGGGAGCGCCGACGGTCCAGTCGGCCAGCGCGGGACTGTCGGCGCCGCCACCGCCGGTCCGGTCGACCAGCGCGGGCAGCAGCCGGCCCAGCGGCGCGTCCACCGTGAGCGCCGCATACCCGTCCCCGCGGGTCGGCCCCTGGTTGACGATCGCCACCGGGATGCCCAGCTTCGCGGCGCGCAGCACGAACCGCCGCCCCGACATCACCGTCAACGACGAGCCCAGCACCAGCAGCAGCCGCGCCCGGTGCACCAGGTCGAAGCAGTGCGCCACCCGTGGCGCCGGCACCGTCTCGCCGAAGAACACCACGTCGGGTTTGAGCGTGCCGGTGCCGCAGAACGTGCAGTCCACCACCCGGAACCGGGCCACCTCGGCGTCGGGGAGCTCCACGTCACCGTCCGGGTTGACCGCGTCGACCCGGGCGTCGAAGCCCGGGTTCGCCTCCCGCAGCCGCCGGTCCAGCTCCTCCCGCGAGGTCTGGTTGCCGCAGTCCAGGCAGACCACCTCGTCCAGGCGGCCGTGCAGCTCCACCACCGGCGCGCTGCCGGCCGCGGTGTGCAGCCCGTCGACGTTCTGGGTGATGACCGCGTCGACCAGGCCGGCGCGCTGCAACCGGGCCACCGCCCGGTGCCCGTCGTTCGGGGCCGCCCGGGCGATGGTCCGCCACCCCAGGTGGCTGCGCGCCCAGTAGCGCCGCCGCGCCTGGGCGTCGCCGGTGAACGTCTGGTAGGTCATCGGGGTGTGCCGGCGGGCCGCGCCGCTGGGCCCCCGGTAGTCCGGGATGCCCGACTCGGTGGACAGCCCCGCCCCGCTGAGCACCACGACACCACCGGCGGCCACCAGGTCGGTCAGCGCGTCGATCGTCTCGGTCACCCGTCCATGCTGCCTCACGCGCCCGCACCCCGGCGACCACGCCGCAGGCCACCGACCTGCCCGCCGGGCCCGCGAACCGCCTCCGCCGGCGTGCCCGCCGGCCCGCTACCGCCTCCACTGGCCCTGCCCGTCGGGTCCGCGACCGCCTCCGCCGGCGCCCGGCGCCGGCCGATCCCGACGTGACGCCCGCCGCCCACGGGCGGCGCGAGGGTCAGGCGGTCCGCGGAGGCCCGCCCCCACCACCACTCGACGGCGTGGATCCACCACACCCACCGGACTCCCCGGTGAACGGCAGTGGGGGGTCGCACTAGGTTGCAGGTATGCGCGTCGTCATCGCCGGAGGACACGGCAAGATCGCCCGGCTGCTGCTGCGGGACCTCACCGGCCGCGGCGACACCGCCGTCGGCCTGATCCGCAACCCCGATCATGCCGCCGCGCTGAGAGCCGCCGGCGCCCACCCGGTCCTCGCCGACCTGGAACACCTCGGCGTCGACGACCTCGCCGGTCACCTCGGCGGCGCGGACGCGGTGGTCTTCGCCGCCGGCGCCGGCCCGGGCAGCGGCGCGGCCCGCAAGGACACCGTCGACCGGGCCGCCGCCGTGCTGCTCGCCGACGCCGCGCAGCGCGCCGGCGTACGCCGCTACCTGCTGGTCTCCTCGATGGGCGTGGAGGGCGAACCGCGCCCCGGCACCGACGAGGTGTTCGCCGCGTACCTGCGGGCGAAGAAGGCCGCCGAGGACGACGTGACCGGCCGGGACCTCGACTGGACGGTGCTGCGGCCCGGCCGGCTCACCGACGACCCGCCCACCGGGCGGATCACCCTGGCCCGGCGGGTGCCCCGCGGCGCGGTCACCCGCACCGACGTCGCCCGGGTGCTGGTCGCCCTGCTCCACACCCCGGCCAGCGCCGACATGATCCTGGAACTCGTCGGCGGGGACACCCCGATCGGCGAGGCGGTCGCCGCCGTCACCGCACGCTGACGCCGCCACCGCCGGCGGACCCGCCGGTGTCACCGGCCTGAGCACGGTCCTCGACAGAGCCGACACCCGAGCTGCCAGACTCGTGATCATGCAGGAGTCACCGAAGACGGCGCCGGTGGCGGTGGTCACCGGCGCCAACCGGGGCATCGGCCGGGCGGTCGCCGCCCGGCTCGCCCGCGACGGCTACCACACCGTCCTCGCCGTCCGCGACCCCGACCGGGGCCGGCACGCGGCCCGGGACCTGCCCGGCAGCGTCACCGTGGAGCGGCTCGACGTCGCCGACGCCGACAGCGTCACCGACTTCGCCCGGCGGCTGCGCGACCGGCACGGCCGCCTCGACGTGCTGGTCAACAACGCGGCGATCAACTACGACACCTGGCAGGACCCGCTCGGCGCCGACCTGACCGTCGTCCGGGACACCCTGGAGGTCAACGCCCTCGGCGCCTGGCGGGTCAGCCAGGCCCTCGTCCCGCTGATGCGCCACCGCAGCCCCGGCCGGCGGATCGTCAACGTCTCCAGCGAGAGCGGCTCCCTGACCGGCATGGGCGCCGCCGCCCCCGGCTACGCCATGTCCAAGGCCGCGCTGAACGCGCTGACCCGGCTGCTGGCCGCGCAACTCGCCGCCGACGGGATCCTGGTCAACTCGGTCTGCCCCGGCTGGGTGGCCACCGACATGGGCGGGCCCGCCGCACCCCGCACCGCCGCCGAGGGCGCGGCCAGCGTGTTGTGGGCGGTGCGGATCCCCGACGACGGCCCCACCGGCGGCTTCTTCCGCGACGGCGAACCGCTGCCCTGGTGAGCCGCCGCGGCCGGCCCGCCGGTCGCGGGCCGGCCGTCGGCTCAGCGCTGCTGGTGGCGGGGCAGCGCGCCCTGCCCGGCGCCGGCGCGCACCGCCGTGCCGGCCTGCCCGACCAGCCGGTCCATGGTGCGGGCCAGGTGCTCGCTGCCGTCGTCGAGGTGCCGCGCCGCGGCCTGCATGTGGGAGATCATCATCTCGCCGTAGATCCGCAGCGCCTCCCGGGTGGCGACCCCGTCGTCGAAGCTCGACCCGGCCGCCGAGCGATAGTCCTGCACCGCCCGCTCGGCCTCCTGCTTCGCCTCCTCCGCCGCCGCCTGCACGTAGCTCTCGTACTGCACCCGGGCGTACTCGGCCACCCGGCGCGCGTAGTCGTGCGCCTGCGCGATGATCTGCTCGGCCTCCCGCTGGGCCGCCGAGAGCAGGTTCACCTCCTTCGCCGCCGGCAGCTTCGCCTCCGCCCCGGCGCTCGGGATCACCCCGTGCCGGTGCAGCTCCACCCGGTCGTTGAGCCGCTCGTTCTCCGCCCGCAGGGTGGCGAGCTGCGCGGACAGCAGATCCAGCTCGTCGGCCACCTGCATCCGGAACCGGTCCACGTCGGCGTGGTCGTAGCCGCGGCGGGTGAACGACGCGGAACCGAACTCCCACCGACGCACCCGGTCGGCCGTCATCCGCACCGGCACACCGCCGGAGATCTGCACACCGTCATACCGGCTGATCGGAGTCGTCAACGGGAACCTCCGGAGTTGTCAGGGGCGGACGCCTGGTCCACCGCGGTGCGCCACGCCGGGCCGTACCAGTGCTTGCCCAGCCCTTCGTGGTGCAGCTGACCGGCGTGGTAGCCGGCCCGGGCCAGCGCCCCCGCCGAGTACGACACCATCTCGTCGGAGCCGCACACGTACACGTGCCGGGACCGCCAGTCACCGTCGGCCAGCGCCCGGTCCACCGCGTGCACGAACTCCCCCGGCCGCTGCAGGTCCGTGCCCACCACGTAGGTCACCGTCAGCCACGGGTACGACGACGCCAGCTTGTCGATCGCGTCGTTGTCGTAGAACTCGGTGCGCGAGCGGGCCCCCACGTACAGGTCGACCTTGCGCCGGGAACCCTCGGCCGCCACCTGCTCCACCAGCGCCTTCACCGGCGCCCAGCCGGTGCCGCTGGCCAACAGCAGCAGATCCGCCGACCCGGCCGACCACAACGACAACCGGTCACCCACCGGCGCGGCCAGGTGGAGCTGGTCACCCACCGCGCACCCGTACACCAGCCGCGACGACACCGCCCCGCCGGGCGCGGCGCGGACGTGCAACTCCAGGGTGCCGTCCGCGCGCGGCGCGTTCGCCGGCGAGTAGTACCGCCAGGACCGCACCGACGGGTGGGACACCCCGATCGACTGGCCCGGCGTGAACGGCAGCAGGTACTGCGGACGCAGCGTCAGCACCGCCACGTCGAACGCTCGCCGCTCGTGCCCGATGACCTCCGCCACCCACCACGGTGGGTTGACCGCCTCGGCGGCCTGCGCGGCCTCGATCATCACCTGCGACACCAGCCCGTACGCGCCGGCCCAGTCCTGGGCCAGCTCGTCGGTCCACTGCTCGCCGAGGAAGTGCTGCAGCGTCGCCAGCAGCGCCTCCCCGACCGCCGGGTAGTGCTCCGCGCGCACCGCGAACTTGCGGTGATCGGCGCCGAGATCCTGGAGGAACCCGACCAGCCGGTCCACCTGGTCCACGTTGGACACGATGTGCCCCAGCGCGGTGACCAGCCGGTCACGCTGCCCCGCCATGTTCGTCGGAAACATCTGCCGGGTCTCGGGGTGAGCCAGGAACAGTGTGGAATAGAAGTAGAGCGGAACCTGATCGCCGTGCGCGGCGACCAGGGACCAGCTCTGCTTGAGCCGGGCGGCGTCCACGCTCAGGCGCTCGCCGGGTTCCCGCTGGCCACCACCTGGTCCTGCACCTGCCCCAGCACCACCTGCACGTCGGCGATGATGTCGCCGGGCACACCGAGCTCGGTCAGCGTCACGGTCAGGTGCTCCCCCACCTTGACGTAGTGCTCCACCGGGATCCGCAGCGGCTGGTGCGCCTCGGCCAGGCTCCGCCCGGCGTACTCGTTCGGGCCACCCAGCACCACGGTCAGCATCAACGCCAGATGCCGGCGCTGCCCCGGCATGTCCACATCGGTGAAGTAGCCGGCCAGTTCCGGGTCGGCCAGCACCCGGTCGTAGAACAGGTCGACGGCGGCCTTGACCGAGGTGGCGCCACCGATGCGCTCGTAGTGGGAGGCGGGCGCGGTTTCTTCCGTAACCGTCACGGTCGTTCCTTCCGATCTGGAGGGGTTCGCGCGGGGCTGGCGCGCTGGGGCAGCGGTCGGCCGGCGCGCATCAGCGCCGCCGCAGGCGACACCGCACCGGGGCGACCGCGTGACGGACGATAGCGCGTCACGCCGTCGCGGTCATCGCCCCCCTATCGGATTCCCGACACTCTCCACTACCCACCGTGACAATCAGATCAGGTCGCCACCTCCACACTGGGCAATCGACAATATACACAGAGTCATCGTCGACGTGTCCGCGGCACCCACCGCATTCCACCGCGGACCGGCCCCAACGCGCCCACACCCGCCGCTGACCACCACAGACACCCGGACGGCCGATCGTCCGAGCTGCCTCATCCGACCCGGCAACCCGACCTCAACCGCAGCGACGCCCCCGCACACCGAACGGCCAGCCGCCCACCGACCCCGCCGCCAGGGACACGCAGCGTCACCACGAAATATGCAACACTTTCGGCGCGTCGCTCGTGCCGCACGTCACAACCGCGCCCGACCAGCGCAGCTCGACCGTCGGGAAGCACCCACCGCACGGCCACCAGAAACACCCGACCAGCCCAGACGACCCCGCGCCTCGGACGGCCACCAGGGCGGCGTGTCAGCGCCACCCCACCGCGAGGGACCCGCTCAGCCGGCCCGCCGCCGCGCCCGCCGCGCCGCCAACTCGTCCCCCACCGCGTCCGACGCCGCCACCGCCGACTCCGGACCCGGTGTTACCGCCGCCGGCTCCGCCGGCAGATGCGACAGCGAACCCTGGATCTCCTTGAACGCCCCACCGATCGCGATGCCGAACACGCCCTGGCCGCCCTGCAACAGGTCGACCACCTCCTCCGGCGACCGGCACTCGTACACCGTCGTCCCATCGGAGATCAACGTGATGCCCGCCAGATCCCCCACCCCACGCGAGCGCAACGCCTCGATCGCCTTCCGGATGTTCTGCAACGACACCCCGGCGTCCAACAGCCGCTTCACGACCTTCAGGACCACCAGGTCCCGGAACGAGTACAACCGCTGCGTGCCCGAACCCGAGGCGTCCCGCACACTCGGCACCACCAGCCCGGTACGCGCCCAGTAGTCCAACTGGCGGTAGCTGATCCCCACCGCGTGGCAGGCCGTCACCCCCCGGTAGCCCACCGAACCGTCACCGTCCGTCGCCACCCCCGGCGGCGCCGCACCCGGCTCGTCCAGTTCCCTACCCGGATCGGGATCTCGCGGCTCGTGCATCCGGACAACCTCCCCGCCAGTGCGGTGACACGTCGTTTCCGGGACGTGCACCCCTCGACACGGCAACCCTATAGCCGCCCTCGGGGGTTACCGCGCAGGAACCGTCGCGACACGCCGCGCAGCCACGGGAAAGATCACCCACACCGCCGGGACATCACCCACAGTGACCCCGGCCGCCCACACACAGCCGCCCACCGGCAGCCGGTCAACCCGCGAAATCCTCCGGACGCACCTGCTCCAGGAACTCGCGGAACTTCTCCACCTCGTCCTCCTGCTCGTCCGGGATCACGATCCCCGCCTCACTGAGGACCTGCTCGGCACAACGAATGGGCGCACCCACCCGCAACGCCAACGCGATGGAATCGCTCGGCCGCGCCGACACCCGCACCCCGTCACCGATCAACAGATCGGCGTAGAAGACGTTCTCCTTCAACTCGGTGATCTCCACCGCCCGCAACGGCGCCTTCAACGCCGCCAACACGTCCCGCAGAAGGTCATGAGTCAACGGCCGGGCCGGCTTGACCCCCTGCTGCTCGTAGGCGATCGCCGTCGCCTCGACCGCGCCGATCCAGATCGGCAAGTAGCGGTCCCCCTCGACCTCCCTGAGCAGGACGATCGGCTGGTTGCTGGGCAGCTCCACCCGAACCCCGACCACGCTCAGCTCGCGCACCGCCGCCTCCGTGTCGTTGTCACCTACGCCGCACCGCGCCCTTCCCTGCACGGTACACGGACCGCGACACGGCCGTCCCACGCGCAATCCGCACCACGCCCGCGCCAGAAAGGGGTTACCCCGGCAAGCCTACGACACGCTTCCCGGGACAGATCTTTCCGCACACCCGCCGGTCACCGGCCCAACGTCGACCGCAACCCCACCCGCACCAACGCCGCGTGCAACTGCTGAGACAACGCCACCAACTCCCGCGCCGTCTCCGCCGCCCGCGCCCGCGCCGCCGGATCACTCTGCCGCGCCAACGGCGCCACCAACTGCGCGAACAGACCGACCTCCCGATCCGCCGCCGTCCGGTAACCCCGCAGATGCCGCGGCTGGAACCCGTACGCCGCCAGCCCCGCCACCGCCCGCGCGATGATCAACGCATCACCGTCGTACCAGCCCGGCGGATCCGACACCACCAACCCGAGCCGCTCCAACTCCGCCAACGTCGACTCGTCGATCCCGCTGCGCGCCACCAGATCGGCCCGACCGAGCCGCACCTCCGACGACTCGGCCGGCGCCGGCGACTCCCGCCCCGGCACCTCGCCACCAGGACCCACCGCCACCAACGTCGGCCGCTGCCGACCCGGCGCCTCCCCGGTCGCGTCCCACTGCGCCAACTGCTCACGGATGACCCGCAACGGCAGGTACTGGTCCCGCTGCGCGGTCAGCACGAACCGCAACCGCGCCACATCGTCCCAGCTGAACTTCCGGTAACCCGACGCCGTACGCTGCGGCTCCACCAGACCCTCGGCCTCGAGAAACCGCAACTTCGAAATCGTGACGTCCGGAAAATCCACCCGCAACTGCGCCAGCACCTCACCGATGCTCATCAACGGTTGCGCGCGCGCCGCCCCCGGCGACGTCGAGGCCGCAGGCTCGTTCACCCCCGGCCGGCCTCCCCCTCCGGGCGCGGACCGGCGATGAACACCACCCGGAACTTGCCGATCTGCACCTCGTCACCATTGCTCAACGTGGCCGCCTCGACCCGCTCCCGGTTCACGTACGTGCCGTTCAGGCTGCCCACGTCCCGCACCGTGAACGTGCCACCGTCCCGGTGGAACTCCGCGTGCCGCCGCGACACCGTCACGTCGTCCAGGAAGATGTCACTGTCCGGATGCCGGCCACTGGTCGTCACATCGTGATCCAACAGGAACCGGGCACCAGCGTTCGGACCCCGCCGGACCACCAGCAGCGCCATCCCCGGCGGCAACGAACCGGACATCCGGCTCGGCACCACATCGGTGTCCGGCCCCTCCAGCACTTCGTCGAGCGAGCCGAGATTGAGCGTCGAAGTGACGTCGAGTGGGGGGAACTCGTCGCCTGGGCGCGTCATGGGACCACCTCACGGATCTGTTCGGTCGGCGTCGGGTGATGGCGGGTCTGGCCGCCGGGCCAATGAACACCCGGCGGCTGGCTCCCCGTGCCCGGAAAGGCGCTTCCGCGACGCTCAACTATTGGGTTCTCGGTCGACTGGGCGAGCCTAGCCAGCGCCGAAATGCAGGGCAACCGGACGCGCGGACTCGACAGGCGCGCCGGCTCGGGCACACTCAGCTCTCGGTGAGCTCGCGATACGCGCCCGCGGACAGCAGCGCGTCGACCGCCGCCGGATCGTCCGGGGTGATCTCCACCAACCAACCCGCACCGTACGGGTCAGTGTTGATCACCTCAGGGGTGTCGCCGAGCGCCTCGTTGCGCGCCGCCACCGTACCGCTGACCGGGGCGTAGATCTCCGACACACTCTTGGTCGACTCGATCTCACCCATCGACTCACCAGCAGCCACCGCCGTACCCGCCTCGGGCAGCTGGACGTACACGATGTCACCCAGCGCGTCCTGCGCGAAATGGGTGATGCCGACCCGGACAGGGCCGCCGTCGCCACCGGACACCCACTCGTGCTCAGCGGTGTAACGCAGATCCTCAGGAATCACCAGACGCGTCCCTCATCCATCGGTGCACCGGGCGAACCCGGTGCCGGCCGCGCCGGTCAGGAGACCGGACGGGCGTGTTCCAGCTTGATCGGCGCGTGCAGCGCCGAAACCTCGGCAGCCTCACGATCCTCAACGATCACGTTACCGCCGTCGCTCGCCACCGACGCCACCACCCCACCGGGAATGTTCAACGCCGTACGCATCGTCGCCGGATCACCGATCACCGTGATCGTGTACGGACCCGTCAACCGCCGCCCGTCCACGATCAACGACCCGTTCTCCCCATCCAGGAAGAACGTCGACGCGATGATCCGCACCGTCGCCCGATCCCCACCGGAGATCTGCATCGCCTCCGCGCCGGCACCCCGCAACTCCTGCACCGCGTCCAGCACCCGCGACGCCGAGATCGGCTTGCCACCCGGGACGAACCGCACCGACAACCCCGGCCCCGTCGCCGGCAACGTCCCCGCCAGGATCCCCAGCTCGTCCGCCCGCCGGGTCGCCTCCTCCAACGCCGCCTGGCGCCCCTGCTCACCCGACTGCAACTGCCGCTGGCTCTCCTCCAGCGACTCGATGTCCTGCCGCAACCGGTTCGTCCGCGAATCCAGGTCGTACAGGATCCGGACCAGGTCCTCCTGCCGGGTCGCCGCCAACGTCGGATCCGTCGACGTCGTCTTCAACTGCACCACCAGGGTGAAGCCCAGCAACGCCAACAGCACCGCGATCATCACCCCGGCCGAGCTCAGCCGCGCCCGCACCGACCGCACCGACCCGGCGCCCGCCACCGGCGCACCGACGTCCCCGCCCGGCTCACCGGCGCTGGCCGCCGACCCGTCGACGGCCGCGGCGCTCGCCCGGCTCAGATCCACCGTCGCCGCCTCACCGGCGGCATCCTCCGCCGGCGGCCCGTCCTCCCGCTCCGCCGGCCGCGGCGCCAACGGACTCAGCTCGTCCGGATCCGGCGCCTCCGGCCGCGGATCCGGCTCCCCCGCCGGCCCCGACGGACGCGGCGGACCCGCCGGCTGCGGCCAGCCGGTCCCCGTCTCGGTGTGCTCGTCGCTCATCGCCTGTAAACCTACGCCCGGAACAGGTGCCGGCGGATCGCCGCGACGTTTCCGAAGATCCGCACCCCCAGCACGACCACCACACCGGTGGACAACTGACCACCCACGCCCAACTGGTCACCCAGGTACACGATCAGACCCGCCACCAGCACGTTCGAAATGAACGACACCACGAACTGCTTGTCGTCGAAGATCCGGTCGAGCTTCGCCCGCACGCCGCCGAACACCGCGTCGAGCGCCGCTACCACCGCGATCGGCAGGTACGGCTGCAACGCCGCGGGCACCGTGGGGTCGAGCCACACCCCGAGCACCACCCCGGCGAGCAACGCCAGCACCGCGATCATCGACCACCTCCGGAGGGGCTGAGGGGCGTCCGGGAACCGGACGGCTGGACACCGGTGGCCGACCCGGACGGCGTCGGACTCACCGAAGGCTCCGCGTAGCGTAGCTGCGGCTCCGGCGCCGCCGGCAGGGTGAGGTCGTCGACCTTGCGCACCCCGAACGACAACCCGGTCGTCTTGGCAACCTCACGCATCAGCAACGCCGACCGGCTCTCGTCGAACCGGCGCTTCATCGACCCCGGGCCGATCGCCGACACCTCGTACGGCCCGGTAACCGGCCGGAAGTCCACCAGGATCGCCTCACCGGCCGAGCGGATCGTCGACGTCGCCGTCAACCGCTGACCGTTGATCGCGATCGCCTCCGCACCTGCGCTCCACAGGTCGTTCGCCACCGCCTGCAGGTCGCTGTAGAGCACCCGCGGCGGCCCGGCGCCGGCCCCGGTCACCGCGTCCTGCTTCCCCGGCGCATCCGCCAGCCGCACCACCACGCCGTCGCCGCGCACCCGCCCCATCCCGGTGCCCGCCTCCAGGTCCCGCAGCCGGGCCGCCTGCGACCCGCTCAGCGCCAGCTCGCGCTGCCGGGCGACCTCCTCGCGCAGCTGGTCCGCCCGGACCGCCAGCCGGTCCGCCTCGGCCTGCCGCTCCTTGATCTGGGCCACCAGCCCGGAGCGGGCCTGGCTGCGCCCCGGCTCGTCGGCCAGCGTCTGCTTGTACGCCACCGCGAACAGGAACCCGAGCAGCACCAGGACGACCAGGCTCACCGACCGGGCCGACCAGCCGCGCCACCCCGACGGCGGCCCGCTCTCGCGGCGATGCGCCGCCGCGTCCAGGTAGCCGGGATCGAGCGGGTTGCGGAACAGCTCGGTGAGGAAGTCCGGGGCGTACACCCGGTCGGCGCGGCCCTGGCCCTCCCGCGGCGTGCCGGTCACGCGCCCGCTCCCCCGGCCCGCACCGCGGTGACCAACTGGCGCGCCTGCACCACGTAGAGCGCGCCGGCCACCCAGTAGAGCACCAGCCCCCACCACGCCAGACCCCAGCCGACCGGGCCGGCGACCGCAGCCGCCCCCGGCACCGCCGACGCCAGCAGCAGCACCGGGAACGCGGCCAGCAGCAGGAACGTAGCGGTCTTGCCGACGTAGTGCACCGGAGGCGGCCCGTACCCGTAGCGGCGCAGCACCGCCAGCGAGCCGACCAGCAGCAGCTCCCGGGCCAGCAGCGCGGCGGTGAACTGCCAGGGCACCACCTCACGCGCGGTGAACCCGAGCAGCGTGGCGAGGATGTAGAGCCGGTCGGCGAACGGATCGAGCAGCTCACCGAGCCGGCTCACCTGGCCCAGCCGGCGGGCGATCCAGCCGTCCACCCAGTCGGTGGTGCCGCCCACGGCCAGCACCACGATCGCCGCCACGTCGGCGCGGGCGACCAGCAGCAGGTAGAGGAAGAGCGGCACGCCGAGCAGCCGCACGAAGCTGATCAGGTTGGGCAGGGTGAGGACCCGGTCGCCGGGAGCCGGATCGGTGCCGCCCGAGGCCCCCGGATGCGCTGCCCCAGCCGGCCGACGCGACACCGAACCTCCTCCGCGACGCGTCGCGGCCGCCCGACCGAGGCCGGGCGCTGCGGGACGCGTGCTGTCGGGCCGGCATCCGCCGGCACCCGCTGCGGTCCCGGGACGGGACCTCCCCTGATTCGGCCCGCGATCGTCGTGATCACGGGCCGGCTGAGTTGCGCTGCCACTATATCGGGCGCTCGCCGTCTGCCCGGGTGCCGCCGAGCCCGGCTCGGCGACCTCGTCGCCCGGTGTGACCGGGCTCACGTCGCGTAGGGCGTCCTAGGACGATGGTGCCGGGCGCGAGCGGGTGATCAGGCGGTGCGGGCCGACGGGTCCGCCGCCGGCTCGGCGGCCGTCGCGGCGGCCTGGCCGAAGGCGAGCAGGCCGAGCAGCAGCTCGTGCTGCACCCGGCCGGGCATCCGGTCCAGCACCGTCTGCACGGCCTGGTGGCGGCGTTCCGCGAGCTCGCGCAGCAGGTCGTCGGCCGCCGCGGTCGGCACCAGCCGCACCTCCCGCCGGTCCCGGGGGTCGGCCACCCGCCGCAGCAGGCCGATCGCCTCCAGCCGGTCGCAGAGCCGACTCGCCGACGACGGCACGACGTCCAGCAGCTCGGCCAGCCGGTTGACGTTGGTCCGTGGCCGGCTGGCGATCAACGAGAGCACCCGCAGCTGCGTCGGCGAGACCACCATCCGGTGCCGGGAGACCGCCGAGTCGAGCACACCGACCAGCGCCTCCGCGGCCGCGTCGATCGCGGCGGCGAGATTCGGAGGTCGCTCCACCCGGTGTCCCCTGCGATCGTCCCGCTCGTGCTCGGCCGCGGCGTGGCGACGGTACTCAGTCGCCGGCGCGGCCGCCGGAACCGCGCCAGTCCAGACAGACCACGACCGCGTCGTCGCGCAGGTCGGTGTCCGCATGCCAGGCGTGCAGTTCGCGCATCACCGTACCAACTGCCTCGGCCGGCGGCTGCAGCCGCGTGGACCGCATCGCCCGCGCCATCGCCTTCTCCCCGTACGCCTCCCGGTCGGCCGGCGCGGCGGCCCACACGCCGTCACTGACCACGAAGAGCCGGTCCCCCGGCGCCAGGTCGAACTCCTGCAGGTCGTACCGGGCCTCGGCGAACATCCCCAGCGGCAGCTGCTGCTCCAGGGCGATGGTGTCGACTGCGCCGCCGCGCAGCCGCAGCAGGCGCGGCGAACCGGCGTCCACCGCCCGCACCCGGCCGGTGATGGTGTCCAGCTCCAGCAGCACCGTCGCCACGTACCGCCGGCCCCGATGCTGGTAGAAGACCGTGTCGGAGGCGAGTTCGGCCTGCTCGGTCAGGCTGCCGCCGGAGCGGCGGGCGTTGCGCAGCGCGTTCACGGTCACCGCCGTGAGCAGCGAGGCGGACAGCCCGATGCCGGATCCGTTGAGCACGGTGAGGGTCAGCCGGTCGCCGTCGAGCGACCAGTCGAAGTGGTCGCCGCCCACCGTGTACGCCGGCTCCAGCTGGCCGGCGAGCTGGAACGCGTCGTGGCTGACGCCGCGCCCCGGCAACAGCTCCCACTGCATCTCCGCCGCCATGCTGAGCCGCTCCCGGCGGCGGGCCCGGCGGTAGCGGTCGGTCTCCCGGTCCGCCGCGCGCAGCACCACCGCCAGCTCACCGGCGACGTCACCGGCCTGCTCCACAGTGGCCGGGCCGGGCGCGGTGGGAAACTCGACCAGCAGCACCCCGAGCCGCTCCCCCCACACCGACAGCGGCAGGTAGAGCCGGCACCGGCCGTCCCCGGCGCCGTCGAGCACCGGCTGCTGACTGCTGAAGCACCGCTGCGCCATACCCTGGCAGGACAGGAAACCGGCCTCGGGCAACTCCGGGTCCAGCACCGGCCAGAGCCCGCTGATCCGGTAGTCGGCGAGGAACACGTCCGTCCGCGTCGCGCCCAACGTGGACCGGATGGCCCGGTCGGCGGCCTCGGCCACCTGGTCGGGCGGGGACTCGCGCAGCGCACGCGACAACCCGCCGGGCGCGTCCAACATGGTTCTCCTCCGGCAACACTTGCTGTAAGGCAAGCATCATACGGAGGTCGCCGGGACCGCGCCGCGCGGGCGGCCCATCGTGATCAACCTGTCCCCGGCGGACCGTCGCCCGCCGCGCGGTCAGTCCGCCGCGCGGACCGCCACCGCGCCGTGGAAGGCGTCCGGCACGTCGGCCGGCGAGCCGTCGGGGCGCCATCGGGCGATCGGCGCGATGCCGTCGGCCGTGGGCCGCCACCGGCCCAGCAGCGGCGCGAACGCCTCCGGCCGGCGCATCCGGAACGCCGGGCCCATCATCGCCAGGGCCGCCGGATGACCGGCCAGCTCCTCGGTGTCGAAGTCGATCGCGAGCTGGCTGCCCGGGGCGACCGCGCCGTGCAGCTCGTCGAGGGTACGGGCGAGCGTCTCGTCGTCGAGGAACGCGGCCAACCCCAGGAAGACCACGCCGACCGGCCGCCTCCCCCACCCCGGGACGAACCGGTGCAGCTGCGCCGGGTCGATGGTGCCGATGTCGGTGGCGTCGCCGTAGCCGTAGCCGGCCCGGTCGCTGCCGGCCAGGATCCGCTGGCCCAACCGGATGGTGACCGGGTCCACATCGGTGTAGAGCACGGTCGCCTCCGGAGCGACCTCGTGCACGTTGCCCATGGTGGGCACCCCGGCGCCGAAGACCAGGAAGCTGTCCACGCCGTCGGCGACGATCGCCCGCACCGCCCGACCGAGGAAGGCACGCAACTCGCGGAAGACCGGCGCGCACGGCCCGTACGCCTGCTCGAAGGCGCGCGCCGCGGCCACGTCCACCGGGAAGTGGTGCTCCCCGCCGAGCCAGAAATCGATCATCCGTGCGGTGCTCGGCTGGTCGGGTTCAACCATCGACGACGCTCCCTCCCCGGCGGTCGTCGCCAGCGTACCGACCGGACGTCCTGGGCGGTATCGCCCCGCCGGCCCGCCACCGGCCGCGATACTGACCCGGAACCGGTGGGAGGTGGACGGTGAACTCGGCGAACGGCGCTGCCGTGGTGGTCGGCGTGGACGGCTCGCAGTCGGCGCTGCGGGCCGTACGCCTGGCGGCGGCCGAGGCCGACCGGCGCAACCGGCCGTTGCGAATCGTGCACGGCTTCATCTGGCCGCTGCTGCACGTCCCCCTGCAGCCCCCGGCGGGCGGACCACCGGGCAGCGGACTGCGGGAGCAGGCCGAACGGCTGGTCGCCGAGGCGGTGGCCGAGGCCGAGGCGGCGGTGCCCGGGCTGCGGATCTCCGGCGAGATCATCGACGGGGAGGCGGCGGCGGTGCTGCTCGGCGAGTCGCCGGCCGCCGCGATGATCGTGCTCGGCGACCGGGGCCTCGGCGGCTTCTCCGCGCTGCTGGTCGGCTCGGTGGCGGTCCAGGTCGCCTCCTACGCCGACTGCCCGGTGCTGGTCGCCCGCGGCACCGACCGCGCCGACGGGCCGATCGTGGTCGGGGTGGACGGCTCCGAGATGTCCCGGCTCGCCGCGGAGTTCGCCGTCGAGGAGGCGTCGGTACGCGGCGCCGAGGTGCTCGCCCTGCACGCCTACCGGCACCCGGTCTCCACCGGCCCCGGCGACATGCAGCCGCTGGTCTACGACGACAGCGAGCTGCGCACCGAGGAGGAACGGCTGGTCGCCGAGGTGACGGCCGGGCTCGCCGACCGCTGGCCCGACGTGCCGATCACCCGGCGCACCGTCCGCGGCCGCCCGGCGCCGGTGCTCACCGACGCCTCCCGGCAGGCCCAGCTGGTGGTCGTCGGCCGGCAGGGACGCGGCGAGTTCACCGGGTTGCTGCTGGGCTCGGTGAGCCAGGCGGTGCTGCACCACGCCGACTGCCCGGTCGCGGTGGTCCGCGCGCCCCGCTGAGCCGGGGTTGGCCCGCCCGCAGACGGGTAGACGCACCCGGTACGCCGACGGGCGACAGCGACCGGAGGAGGCAGCGATGCCAGGACCACGGCCGGGCAGCAACGCGTACGACAAGCAGCGCGCGCGGATTCGCGACGCGATCGACGATTCCGGACGCCGGGTGCCGGACCGCAAGGCCAACCAGGTGGCCAACCGGATCCTGCAGGAGGATCGGGGACAGCGGGGCGTCGTACGCGGCGAGCGGACGTACGGACCCAAGGGTGAGCGCGAGCCCGGAGACCCGAAGTGAGCCGGACCAGCCTGGCCGACGGAGTGATCGTCGGGGCGGTCGGCAGCACCGCGCTGAACATCGTGAGCTACCTGGACATGGTGGTCCGCGGGCGCCCGGCGAGCAGCACGCCGGAGGCGAGCGCCGGCCGGCTGGCCGGGGTGGCGCACGTCGACCTCGGGTCCGGGGACCGGGCGGCCAACCGCCGCTCGGGCCTCGGGCCACTGCTCGGCTACGGCGCGGGGATCGCCGCCGCGGTCGGCTTCGCGCTGCTCACCCGCGGCCGCCGGCAACCCCTGCCGCTGGCCACCGGCGTGCTCGGCGGGGGCGTGATGACCCTCTCCGACGGCGGGATGACCATGCTCGGCGTGACCGACCCGCGCACCTGGCGCCGCTCGGACTGGATCGCCGACCTGGTGCCGCACCTGGCGTACGGCTTGACGGCCGCAGCCACCTGGAACCGGCTGCGGCCGCCCGACGGGCGGGGCTGAGTCAGCCCCGCCCGCCGCTCTCGTCGTCGGCCACCGGCTCCCCGGCCGGGCCGTACGGCGAGACCTGTCCCTTCGGCACCGGACGCCCGGCGTCCCCCTTCGACGTGCCCCGGTTGCGGGGATGACCGGTCGGTTGTGGGCCCTTGCTGTACTGGCTCGTGGCGCCCTTGTCGTTGCGCCGGAGCTCCTCCTGCTGCGGGTTGACCACAACTGTCTCCTTCCGCCGGACGGCACCCGGCCGGCGCCGCCTCCCCCGCGGCTTACCCGCCGCCGCAGGTGCCATGCCGCAGCCGCAACGCTCGGCCGGGGGTGACCGGCCGCAGACCGGGTACCCCCGGCAGATGGGCGACGACCGGACCGTGGCGCGGGTCCTGCTGGACCGGCGGGGACGCACGTACGCCGAGGAGGCCGGTATCCGGCTGGCCGACCGGCCGGCCCCGCTCTACCAGCTGCTGGTGCTCGCCACGCTGCTGAGCACCCGGATCCGGGCCCAGGTCGCGGTGGCCGCGGCCCGGGAGCTGTTCGCCGCCGGCTACCGCACGCCGCAGGCGATGGAGGCGGCCAGCTGGCAGGACCGGGTGGACGCGCTGGGCCGCGGCCACTACCGCCGCTACGACGAGCGGACCTCGACGATGCTCGGCACCGGGGCCCGGCTCTGCCTGGACCGCTGGCGCGGCGACCTGCGCCGGCTGCACCGGGAGGCCGACGGCGACCCGGCCGGGCTGCGCCGGCGGCTCACCGAGTTCCCCGGCATCGGCCCCACCGGGGCGGACATCTTCCTGCGCGAGGCGCAGACGGTTTGGCCCGACGTGCGCCCGTACGCCGACCGGCGGGCGCTGGCCGGGGCGAAGCGGCTCGGCCTGCCCGCCTCTCCGGACCGGCTGGCCGGGCTGGTCGGCGCGGCCGAGTTCGGCCGGCTCGCCTCGGCGCTGGTCCGGGTCGCGCTCGGTGAGGAATCCGCCGGCGAGGTCAGCCGCACCGCCGCCGGCGCCCGCTGACCGCGCTCACTTCGTCGGCGTGTTCCCCGGCTTGGTGAGGTGCCAGACCAGCAGGGCCGCCAGCAGGGCCAGCACCACGAGGCCGCCGGTGACCCCGCCGCCCTCCTCCGGGCTGCGGCCGGTGGTGCCGAAGTAGATCACCGCGAGCCCGGCGAGCACCGTGAGAAAGGTACGCATTCCTCGGTCCTTCACGTACCGCACGGTACCGGCGGGAACGGGACCGTATCGGGCTTTTCCGGTCCATTCCCCCGATCGGGCGCTCAGTCGACCTCCAGGTCGTCCAGCGAGATCTTGTGCGACATCAGCCAGCGGGCCAGCGCCGACATCCCGAACAGCCACAGCGGCGCCGACTCGGTGGTGCCGTTGGTGGCGAAGACGGCGAACCGCAGGTCGGGCGCCCGGTACGCCTCGATCCGCCACTTGTGTTGCCGGTCCCGCCAGACCGCGGAAGGGTCCATGCCGACACGCTAAGTGACCGGCCCGCCCCGATGGGCCACCTTGCGCCCCGACCGGACGGTCGGCCCCGGCACCCGCGCCAGGCGGCCTCAGCCGCTGGCGGCGACCACGATCCGGGCGTCGTCGGGCAGCCGGCGGGTGGCGCCGCGCCGGTCCAGCAGCTCCAGCAGTGGCACGGCGACCCGCCGGGTGGTGTCCAGCGCGCGCCGGGCGGCGCTGAGCGTGAACGGCTGCGGCAGCCCGGCCAGCACCCGCACCGCCTCGTCGGCGGCGCCGGGCAGCAGCACCACGTTCTCGGCCAGCCGCAGCAGCGCCCCGGCGCGCACCGCGGCGCCGATCTCGCGCGGGCCGAGACCGAGGTCGGCCAGGTCGGCGGCCTCCGGGGCGCGGAACGGGCGGTCGGCGTACTCGGCGCGGATCCGGGCCACGGCGCGGGCCACCGGCTCGGGCAGCGCGTCGGCGGCGGACGCGGTGACCCGCCCGGCGCGCAGCCGCAGCGGCGGCCGGACCAGGGCCTCGACCAGCGCCCGGTCAGGCAGTTCCAGGCGCCGCCGGAGCAGCTCCACCGGCGCGCCCGGCTCCAGCGGATGTTCCCGGCCGTACCGGGTGACCTCCTCGCCGAGGCGGACCGCGAGCTGCCGCCAGTGCTCCGGGTCGGCCAGCCAGTCCCCGGCGACCGGCCGGGCGGTGACCTCGACCCCGGTGCGGACCAGGTCGGTGACCCGGGCCAGCCGGCGGCGGCGCAGTTCACCGGCCAGGTCGGGTCGGCCGTCCAGCCCGGCCAGCACCGCGGCGCGGGCGGCCGCCGCGCCGCGACGGGCCAGCGGCGGGGGCGCCACGTCCAGCACGGTCACCCCGCCCGCGACGTGGTGGCGACCCGGGTCGCGCAGCAGTGCCCGGTCGCCGATCAGCAGCGGCAGCGGGCGGGCCAGCCGCAGCCGGACGGTGTCCGGACCGAGCGGGCGCACCCGGGCCGGCACCGCGGCGGAGCCGACGTGCAGGGTGAGGGCGGCCGGCAGGTCGGCGGCCGGGTCACCGGCGAGCCGCACGTCCAGCAGGTCGGTCAGCCGGAACCGGCCGGGGGTGAGCAGCGCGTCGCCGCGGGCCAGCCGGTCGCGCGGAACGCCGCGCAGGTTCACCGCCACCCGGGCAACCGCGTCGACCCGCGCCGCGGCGACGCCGAGGCGGTGCAGGCCGCGCACCCGCACCGGCTCCCCGGTGGCGGCGAGTTCCAGTTCGTCGTCGACCCGCAGCCGGCCGGCGCCGAGGGTGCCGGTGACCACGGTGCCGCTGCCCCGCACGGTGAAGCAGCGGTCCACCCAGAGCCGCACCGGCGCGTCCGCCGCCGGCGCCGGCAGCCTGGCCGCCAGCCGGTCCAGCGCCGCCCGCAGCTCGGGCAGGCCCGCGCCGGTGACCGCGCTGACCCCCACCGCCTCCACCGCGCCGAGCGAGGTCACGGCGAGCTCCGCCCGGGCCCGGGCCAGCGCCGGCCCCGGATCGGCCAGGTCCACGCGGGTCACCACCAGCAGGCCGTACGACACCCCGAGCGCGTCCAGCGCCGCCAGGTGCTCGGCGGACTGCGGCATCCAGCCCTCGTCGGCGGCCACCACGACCAGCGCGGCGGGCACCGGACCGACCCCGGCGAGCATGTTCGGCACGAACCGTTCGTGCCCGGGCACGTCGACGAACGCGACCGTTCCGCCGGACGGCAGCGTGGTCCAGGCGAACCCGAGGTCGATGGTCATGCCCCGGCGGCGCTCCTCGGCCCACCGGTCTGGTTCCATCCCGGTCAGCGCCCGCACCAGCGTCGACTTGCCGTGGTCCACGTGCCCGGCGGTGGCCACCACCCACATGGCTCAGCCGTCCCCCGGCACCCGCAGCACGGCGGCCCGCACCGCGTCGTCGGCGTCGGCGGGCACGCAGCGCAGGTCCAGCAGCAGCCGGCCGCGCACCACCCGGCCGAGCACCGGCGGGTCGCCGGTGCGCAGCGGCTCGGCGTACCGCTCGGGCAGGCTCAACGCCCACGAGTCCAGCTCCACGCCGGGGGCGCCGCCGCCACCGACCACCGCGGCGGCCGGCACCACCTCGGCCTTGCAGCCGTCGGCGGCGAGCCGGTCGCGCAACCGTTCGGTCCGCTCCCGCAGGGCACCGGCGTCCGCGTGCAGCGCCGCCCGGGTCGGGGTGTCCGGGTCACCCACGGTGGCGGCCAGCGCGGCCAGGGTCAGCTTGTCCACCCGCAGCGCCCGGGCGAGCGGGTGCCGGCGCAGCCGCTCGACCAGGTCGGCGGCGCCGAGCAGCAGCCCGGCCTGCGGGCCGCCGAGCAGCTTGTCGCCGCTGGCGGTGACCAGCGCCGCGCCGGCGCGCAGGGTGCTCGCCGCGTCCGGCTCGTCGGGCAGCAGCGGATCCGGGGCGAGCAGCCCGGAGCCGATGTCGGCCACCACCGGCACGCCCAGGGTGGCCAGGGCGCGCACCGGCACCGCCGAGGTGAAGCCGGTGACCTGGAAGTTCGACGGATGCACCTTCAGCACGAAACCGGTCCGCGGGCCGATCGCGGCGGCGTAGTCGGCCAGCGTGGTGCGGTTGGTGGTGCCCACCTCGCGCAGCCGGGCGCCGGTGCTCTCCAGCAGGTCCGGCAGCCGGAACCCGTCGCCGATCTCCACCAGCTCGCCCCGGCTGACCACGATCTCGCCGCCGGCGGCCAGCGCGGTGGCGGCCAGCACCAGCGCCGCCGCGCCGTTGTTCACCACGTGCACCGCACCGGCGTCCGGCACCGCGGCCGCGAGGGCGTCCAGAGCGTCCCGGCCGCGCCGCGCCCGCCGGCCGGTGCGCAGGTCGAGTTCCACATCGGTGTGTCCGGCGGCGGCGATCACCGCGGCGAGCGCGGCCGGCGACAGCGCGGCCCGGCCCAGGTTGGTGTGCAGCACCACCCCGGTGGCGTTCAGCACCGCCCGGGGTGCCGCCGCGGGCAGCGCGGCGAGCGCGGCGTCGCGTACCTCGTCGGGGCTGAGCTCGCCGCGCCGGGCCCGCTCCTGGGCGCGGCGGACGGCGGCCATGACCCGGTCCCGGCCGAACGTGCCGGTGGCGGCGGCCAGCGCGGGGTCGGCGAGCAGCGCGTCGGTGCGCGGCACCCGCCGCCGCGGATCGGCGCCGCCGTCCCCTGTCACGTCATCTCCCCGCTGCTTGGCGGAGACGGACGGGAATCGAACCCGCCTGGCCCGGGTCCCGGACCACACCGGTTTTGAAGACCGGGAGGGGCACCAGCCGCCTGAACGCCTCCACGGAGCATTTGACCACAGCGGCGGCGGGGCCGCGCGGAGAAGGGTCAGCCCTCCCCCGCGGCCCGGGCCAACCGTTCGCGTTGCGGCACCACCGTGTACTTCGGATCCCTCGCCGAGGCGACGCCGCCGTAGAAGATGCCGAACCGGGTCGCCACCGACGCGGCCAGCAGCGCCGCGCCGGAGAGCGCGGCGACCGTCCGGCTGCGCCCGCCGAGGACCGCGCCGGCCACCCCGGCCGCGGTCAGCGCCCGCCCGGCCCGCAGCAGCCGGCCCGCCCGGCCGATCCGGTACGGCTCGCTGAGCAGCCCGAGCCGGGTCTCCACCCGGTGCGAGCCGTACAGTTCCAGCGCCGCCCCGGCGACCGCCATCCGCCGCGCCGGCCCGGCCTGCTCGGGCGGCGCGGCGAGCAGACCCACCCCGGCGCCGCTGGCCAGGGCGCTGCCCGCGAAGACCACCGGCAGCTCCGGGTACGCCTCGTGCCAGGACGGCACGGCCGTGTCGGCCAGCAGCACCCCGGTGTACGTGGCCAGCGCCGGTGCGGTCGCCGCGGCGGCCAGGCCGGCGGCGTGCCCCACCGGTGGCAGCACCCGCCGGACCAGCCCGGGCAGACCGTTCCCGGGCAGCCAGGGCGCGGCCTCGGCGACCGCCGCCACGCCGGCGGCCGGCCCGAACGCGGCGAGGATCCAGGTGCCCACCGACATCGGCGAGGTCGGCTTGGCCACCCGCAGCATGTGGTGGAACCGGGCCGGCCGGCCCAGGTCATGGATCAGGAAGCCGGTGCTGGCGCCGACCGCAGCCAGCGCGGCGACCCGCCCGGCCCGACGCAGCGCCGGCCGGCCGGTCAGCTGACCGCCCGCGGCCAGCAGCGACGAACCGGCCGCCAGACCGCCGGTGAACAGGTACGCCGCGATGTCCCACTTCCACACCGGGGGCTTCAGCACCGGCCGGCCGTAGTAGGAGGTGAACTCGGCCTCCGGGACGGTGAGGTCCTCGCCGCCGCGCCGGCGCCGCCCGCCCCGGCGCCGCTCGGTCGGGGCGGCCGGGGTCGCCGGGGACGGCGCCAGGCCCGCCGCGGCAGCCTCCGCGTCGCTGCGCGCCGCACCGGCCCCGGTGCCGGTGGACCGCCCACCCGCCCCCGCCGGATCACCCGACCCGCCGGGACCGGTTGCCGCCGGCCCGGCGTCAGCGGCCAGGCGGTCACGGAAACGGCGGAACCGGTCACCGACCGGGCGGTCACTCACGACGAACCTCCGACGAACGCGGCGACGGCGGCCGCCGCCATGGCCAACGCGGCCAGGCCGGCCCGCTTCCACATCTTCGGCAGGTCCCGGGTGGTCACCACCGGGTCCGGCGGCAGCCCGTACACCTCGGGCTCGTCCAGCAGCAGGAAGAAGGCACCGTCGCCGCCGACCCCGTCGGTCGGGTCGTGCCCGTACAGCCGCGCCTCCGGCACGCCCCGCGCGTGCAGGGTGGCCACCCGGGCGGCGGCCCGCTCGCGCAGTTCCTCCAGCTCGCCGTACTGGATGGACTCGGTCGGGCAGGCCTGCGCGCAGGCCGGGGTCATCCCGGCGCCGATCCGGTCGTAGCAGAGCGTGCACTTCCACGCCCGGCCGTCACCCTTGCGCTGGTCGATGACCCCGTACGGGCAGGCCGAGATGCAGTAGCCGCAGCCGTTGCAGATGTCCTCCTGCACCACCACCGTGCCGAACTCGGTGCGGAACAGCGACCCGGTCGGGCAGACGTCCAGGCAGGCCGCGTGGGTGCAGTGCTTGCAGACGTCGGACATCATCAGCCAGCGGAAGTCGGTGCGCCCCTCGGCGCTGCCGGTCCGCCCCGGCGGCCCGTCCCCGGGCATGCCGAGGAACTGCGTCCCGGACGCCGTCGCCGCGACCCCCGCCGCCGGACCGCCGGCCATCCGGGCCGCGGCCTCCGGCGAGCCGGGCGGCACCCCCGGGTCGGTGCCGGTGGGGTTGCCGGTGCCCGCGGCCACCGCCGCCGACGAGGCGCTCACCGAACCGCCGGTCGGGTTGCCGGCGAACGGGGGCGTCCGGTGACCGGCCGGGCGGGCCTGCTCGACGAAGGCGACGTGCCGCCACGAGTTGGCGGTCAGCGCGCCGGTGTTGTCGTACGACATGCCCAGCAGGTCCAGCCCGGAGCCGGGCACGTCGTTCCACTCCTTGCAGGCCACCTCGCACGCCTTGCAGCCGATGCAGACGCTGGTGTCGGTGAAGAAGCCCATCCGCGGCGGCGCGCCGGACCAGCCCGCGTCCGGCGCCGGGTCCAGCGGGCCGTAGAAACTGTTCGGGCCGGGGCTCATCGCGGCCCGCCCCCGTCCGGGCGGGGCTGGGCGGCGGGGCGCGCGCCGGGGGTGACGACCGGCGGGTGCGGACCGGGGTCGGCGCCCGGTTCCAGGCCGGCCCGGCGCCGGTAGTCGGCCACCAGGTCCAGCAGCGCCGGCCCGGCGGGCCGCCGGCCCGGTCGTACGTCGCAGGTACCGATCTTGCTCTCCTGGATCAGCACGTTCGGGTCGAGGGTGATCCCGAACAAATCGTTGGCCGAGTCGCCGGTGACCAGCCCCTCACCGCCGAAGTGGTACGGCAGCCACACCTGGTGGATGGTCCGGCCGTCCACCCGCAGCGGGCTGAGCCGGTCGGTGACCAGCACCTTCGCCTCGATCACCGCCCGCCCGCTGACCAGGTGCGCCCAGCCCAGGTGGGCCAGCCCCACCTCGCCGGCCAACTCCGGGGACACCTCGACGAACATCTCCGGCTGCAACTCGGCCAGCGGCCGGACAGTGCGGCTCATCCCGCCCGCGGTGTGGTGCTCGGTGAGCCGGCTGACCGTGAACACGTACGGGAACACCTGACTGTGCTCGGCCGGCGGGCTGGGGTTCACCGAGTTCACCGGGTGCGCGTACACCTTGCGGGTCGGGTTGGCCTGCTGCCGGTAGAGCGGGTTGCGCACCGGCGACTCGGCCGGCTCGTAGTGCGTCGGCAGCGGGCCGTCGATCAGCCCGCGCGGCACGTACAGCCAGCCCTTGCCGTCGCTCTGCATGACGAACGCGTCGTCACCGGCGATCCCGGCCGGGCCGGACGTGCCCTCCGGCGGCCGGTACGTCGGCGGTTTGGTCTTCTCGAAGTCCGGCACGTCGTAGCCGGTCCACTCGCCGGCGTCGGCGTCCCACCAGACGTACTTCTTCCGCTCGCTCCACGGCCGCCCCTGTGGGTCGGCGGAGGCGCGGTTGTAGAGGGTGCGCCGGTTGGCCGGCCACGCCCAGCCCCACTCGCCGGCCACCCAGTTCTGCTCGTGCCCGGGCTTGCGGCGGGCCGCCTGGTTGACGCCGTCGGCGTACACGCCGGTGTAGATCCAGCAGCCCACGGCGGTGGAACCGTCGTCGCGCGCCTCGGTGAACGACGACAACGGGCGGCGGGTCGCCACCTCGTACCCGTTGATCTCGCGCAGCACCGCCTCGGCGCTCGGCTCGGCCAACGGACCGTCCGTGGGATAGTCCCAGGCCAGATCGAGCAGGGCCCGGTCGCGGGGGTGCGGGGAGCCGGCCAGCTTCTCCCGCAGCTTGCGCCCCAGGTGGTAGAAGAACCACAGCTCGGAACGGCAGTCGCCCGGCGGGTCGAGCGCCTTCTCCCGCCACTGCAGCAGCCGCTGGGTCTGGGTGAAGGTGCCCTCCTTCTCCACGTGCGACGCGGCGGGCAGGAAGAACACCTCGGTGCGGCACTCCTGCGGGACGATCTCGCCGGTGGCCACCTCGGGGCTGTTCCGCCAGAACGTGGCACTTTCGATCATGAACAGGTCGCGGACCACCAGCCAGTCCAGGTTCGCCATGCCGAGCCGCTGCGCCCGGCCGTGCGCCGAGCCGACCGCCGGGTTCTGGCCGAGCAGGAAGTAGCCCTTCACCTTGCCGTCGATCATGTTCAGTACCTGCTGGTAGGTGCCGTGGTCGCCGGTCATCCGGGGCAGGTAGCCGTAGCAGAAGTCGTTCTCCGGCGTCGCCGCGTCCCCCCAGTACGCCTTGAGCAGGCTGGCGCCGTAGGCCCGCGCGTTGCCCCAGAACCCCTTCTGGCCGGGGTGCCGGATGCTGTCCACCCACTGGTCGAAGGTCGGGTGGTCGGCGTGGTGCGGCATCGGCAGGTAGCCGGGCAGGAGGTTGAACAGCGTCGGGATGTCGGTGGAGCCCTGGATGCTGGCGTGCCCGCGCAGCGCCAGCACCCCACCACCGGGCCGGCCCACGTTGCCCAGCAGCAGCTGGATGATCGCGCCGGTGCGGATGTACTGCACGCCGACGCTGTGCTGGGTCCAACCGACCGAGTAGATCAGCACGCCGGTGCGCTCCCGGCCGGAGTTCTCCGTCCAGGCCCGCGCCAGCTCGAGGAACTTCTCCCGCGGTACGCCGCAAACCCGCTCCACCATCTCCGGGGTGTAGCGGGCGAAGTGCCGCTTGAGGATCTGGTAGACGCAGCGCGGGTGCTGCAACGTCTCGTCCCGCTGGTTGCGGCCCGAGATCGGCGCGCCGTGCGACTCGTGCCGCAACCCGGCCGCGCTGTCCCGCTCCCTGTCGGTCTCCTCCGCCGCCGTCCCGGCCCGGGTCTCCTGGCCCGCGTACTGCCAGCTGGTCCGCTGGTACGTGCCGGTGTCCGGGTCGTAGCCGGAGAAGAACCCGTCCCCGTCCTCGGCGTCGACGAAGTCCTCGCTGACGATCGTCGCGGCGTTGGTGTACGCCAGTACGTACTCCCGGAAGTCCAGCTCGTTGCTCAGGATGTAGTTCACCACCCCGCCGAGCAGGGCGATGTCCGAGCCGGCCCGGATCGGCAGGTACGTGTCGGCGAGCGCGCTGGTCCGGGTGAACCGCGGATCGACGTGGAAGACCTTGGCGCCGCGCCGCTTGGCCTCCATCACCCACTGGAAGCCCACCGGGTGGGCCTCGGCCATGTTCGAGCCCTGGATGACGATGACGTCAGCGTTCGCCACGTCCTGCTGGAAGTCCGTCGCGCCGCCGCGACCGAAGCTGGTCCCCAGACCGGGGACGGTGGCGGAGTGTCAAATCCGGGCCTGGTTCTCGATCTGGAGCGCCCCCATCGCGGTGAACAGCTTCTTGATGAGGTAGTTCTCCTCGTTGTCCAGCGTCGCCCCGCCCAGGCTGGAGATGCCCAGGGTGCGGTTCAGCGGCCGGCCCTCGCTGTCCACGTCCTCCCAGGTCTGCTCACGCGCGGCGAGCACCCGGTCGGCGATCATGTCGAGCGCGACGTCGAGGTCCAGGTCCTCCCACTCCGTGGCGTACGGCCGGCGGTAGCGGACCTTCGTCTGCCGCAGCGGGCTGGTCACCAGGCTCTTGCTGGCCGCACCCTTCGGGCAGAGCCGGCCACGGGAGATGGGGCTGTCCGGGTCGCCCTCGATCTGGCTGACCCGGTTGTCCTTGACGTACACCCGCTGCCCGCAGCCCACCGCACAGTAGGGGCAGACCGAGCGGGCCACGCTGTCGGCGGTCTCGGTACGCGCGGTCAACTCCGCCGAACGCGTCGACTGCGCCGCGGCGCCCCGGCCCAGCGGGTCGGTGCCGGTGAGCTGCCGGTAGACCGGCCAACCCTGGATGAAGGTACGGATGCCCACCACGCCACCCCCCTTCGCCCCCGACGCCGACCCCTCGAACATAGGCCAGCCGACGCCCGTTCGCGACCGCTCTGACCGATCTTCACGTCCCGGAGACAGCGCCGCCCCCGCGGCCTTGTGGGCTGCGGGGGCGGCGCTGGGGTGTCGGTGTGCAGGTCGCCTCTCGGCGAGTGGCGCGACGCGGCTCCAGCCGGACGGTATTCCGCGAAGGCTATAGAGGTGAGGCCCGGGGACACTGAGTCACACCGACACTGGTCTCAACCGGGTAGTGGGTCGGGTTGTTCCCGCTTGCTGGACTGGTTTCGTGCCGGGTGGCGGTCGGCCGCCCGCGCCCCTTGGCTGCACGGCATCGTCCGTCGGCCGGGCCTTCGGGCGCCGATGTTGCGGTGGTCGGGGCTGTGGCCTGGTGCGTCGGGGGCGCGGTTGGGGGTGTGGCCTGGTGCGTTGGGGACAAGGTTGGGGGTGTGGCCCGCCGTGCCCGGCTCCGGGCGGTCAGGCTTGATCCCTGCGCCGGGCACAGCGGGCCACACCCCTGTCCCGGTCGAGCCTTGACCGCCGGTCACGGTCGTGGGTCGCGCCTCGAGCTGTCCGCGTGGGTGCGGGGCTGCTGGCAGAGATCTTGGGCAGTTCCGGTTCGCGGCTGACGGTAACTGTCCAAGATCTCTGCCAGGCCGCCGGTGTCAGCGCGCGCCGCTGCCGCCGCCGTTCCGGGGTCGGCGGGGATCGGTTCGGTTCCGCGGAGTGCCGGCACCCGGTGGCAGGTGCCGGTCGGCCTGCTGCGAAGACGCCGCTGGCCAGCGCCCGCGATCGGGGGCCGGCCCGAGTCCGGGTATGCCGCAGGGCCGGCACCCGTGGTGGGTGCTGGCCCTGCGGTCGGTGGATGTGCTGCTGGCCGACACCCAATGGGTGTCGGCCAGCAGTCCCCCTATGCGGAAAGTCAGTCCTGCGTGTGTTGGGTTGTCAGTTGTTCCAGTGCTCGGCGACGAGGTCGGCGGCCTGCTGCTCCCACTGGGCGTAGTGGAACGGGTAAGCCGACACCTGCACCGTCTGGGCGGCCTTGGTCAGCGGCATGTCCTGCCAACCGTCGACCTGCTTGAGGCCCTTCAGGAACGCCTTGGTCGAGTACTCGGGGTCGGTGATCTGCTCGACCGTGCCCCAACCGCTGGACGGGCGCTGCTGGAACAGGCCCTGCGAGTCATGGTCGTTGCGCTCACCCAGGTGACCCAGGTTCTCCAGCTTCGACTCCTGCAGCGCGGTCGCGATCGCCACCACCGCCGCGCGCTCGTCCATGTCGGACTTCTTCGTCGCCGCGATGATCGCCTTCACGTTCTCCACCTGCTCACCGTCGAGCTCGATGCGCGACTGCTCACCCTGCACACCATGCGGGATCAGCTTCGCCTTGTCGACACCCGGCTTGTCAGCCTGCACCACGGCAACCGGCTTCACGGCCTCGACCGACGCGGCCTCGGCGTTCGTGGCGGGGCCGGCGAAGATGCCACCGGCGAAAGCCAGACCAGCAATACCCAGAACGCTCTTACGCATGATCGTGTTCATCACAAAGCTCCTTCGGGGATGACGCCACCAGCCCAAGGGGGACGGGCACAGCAGCGCAAGCACCATCAGGCGCTCAAAAGACTCGGGGCACATTCACGGGGCGGGGGATGCCCTGGTGCCAGATGCCCGGCCGAACCTGCGGGGCGGGGGTGCCCTGCGCGGTGCCGGACTGTGTGTAACGACCGCCAGCCCACCATCATTCCGGGGACCCGGACCCACACTGGCTCGGCCGGTGGGGACCGGTACTGCGATCGCCGGGGGATGCAACGACCGCCAGCACCCCATCATTCCGGGGCCACGACCCTCATCCGGCGGATGCCGGCGGGACCGTTGCTGCGATCGCCGGGAGATGTAACGACCGGCCGCCCGCCACCATTCCGCCAGGCCCACGGGCCGGCCGGGCCGGCGGCGTGCCCTTGCTCGATCGTCCGCATGATGTAACGCCCCCGACCCGGCCCCGATTCCGCCACCCGGATGCCGCCGGTCACACCCACAAACCGACAAACACCCCACCCAACGGGTCGAACCACCAGCCCGGCCGACGGGCCGGACGGGGTGATCGACTCCGTGTCGCTGATATGGGGCCATCCCGGACGGGTCGATACCGCCACATCGGCGAAACGACGACAGGGCCCACACGCCCACGAAGCCTGACGCGCGGAATGTCCGGATCGTCCGCTGAAGTTCCATCCCAACCGGTCGGGATCCCATCGGGCGCCCTCGTGCCGGTGGGTTCACGGAGGAACGAGCGTGATACCTCAGCGGCATATTGATGACTCAGAGGTATCAACCTCTCGGACAACGTAGCCCCCGCCGACACGCCCGAACCGACCAGCCAGCCGCCGAACCACGCCGGACGGGACGAGCGAACCGGCCCCGGCACCGGCGGCACGAACGGACCCGGACCACGAAAGAGCGCACTGAGCGGACCTGCCCCCGACGAGGGTTCGCCCGCCGCGACCAGCCGGGCGGACTGAACCACGACAAGGCCCGCCGCGACCAGCCGAGCGGACCCGGACCACGACGACGATGGGCCGCCCACCGTGACCGCACGCGCGGAGCTGGACCACGACAACGTCGGCCCACCGGACCGCACCGCCGGCCCGGACGCGCATCCGGTCGCTGTCAGCGGCGGACGGAGCTGGACCACGGCGAGGGTGTGGCCCGCCGTGACCGGCGCAGGGATCAAGCCTGACCGCCCGGAGCCGGTCAGGGCGGGCCACACCCCAACCGCAACCACCCACCCACCAGCAACCGGCCGGACGAACCGCAACCCACCTACCACCGGGCCCACCACGCGCCGACAAACCACACGACGCAGCCACCTGAGGCGACCGGCCCAGGGAAACCGCCGGCATCGACCGCGACAGACGCCCCGCACCCCGGCAACGGCCGCGACCGGCCCAGCCGAACACCCCGCCCAGGAAGATCGGAGAAAAACTTGTCCGGACCCGGTCGATTTCCCGGGGACCCGATCGTCGTCATCCTGTACGGCACGGGGCCGCACGACGAGACACCGAGGAGTCGGACATGAAGTACATGCTGCTTATCCAGGCCGGAGCCACCGACGGCGCCGACCAGTGCACGTTCGAGGACTGGGTGATGTACGACAAGACGATCCAGGAGGCGGGCGTCGTCGTCTCCGGGCACTCGCTGAAGGACCTGACCACCGCCACCACCGTGCGGGTCGGCCCGAACGGCGAACGGACCGTCACCGACGGGCCGTACGCGGAGACCCGCGAGGTGCTCGGCGGCTACTACGTGATCGACGTGCCGAACCTCGACGTCGCCCTGGATTGGGCCGCACGCTGCCCCGGGGCGCGTGGCGGCGGGTCGGTCGTGGTGCGGCCGGTCGCCGAGTTCGACCTGTGACCGCGGCGGACGAGCGGAACGTCGGCGTCGGGGCGTCCGTCGAGTTGATGTTCCGCGAGGAACGCGGCCGCCTGCTCGCCTCCCTCGTCCGCCGGTTCGGCGACCTCGACCTGGCCGAGGAGGTCACCTCCGAGGCCATCGAGGCGGCTCTGGTGCACTGGCCGGTCGACGGCGTACCGGCCAGGCCCGGGGCCTGGTTGCTGACCACCGCCCGCCGCCGGGCGGTGGACCGGCTGCGCCGCGATCGGGCGTACGCGGCGCGGCTGGCGATCCTGCAGGTGGAGGCGGAACGGGCCGACCCGGCCCCGCCGGCGGACGCGGACGCGGACCTGCCCGACGAGCGGCTGCAACTCTTCTTCACCTGCGCCCACCCGGCGCTGCCCGCCGAGGACCGCACCGCGCTGACCCTGCGGTGCCTCGCCGGCCTGACCACGCCCGAGGTCGCGCGGGCCTTCCTGGTGCCGCCGGCGACGATGGCGCAGCGGATCGTCCGGGCGAAACGGAAGATCCGGGAGGCCCGGATCCCGTTCCGGGTGCCCGGCCCGGACGAGCTGCCCGACCGGTTGCCCGGCGTGCTCCAGGTGATCTACTCGATCTTCACCGAGGGCTACGCGGCCAGCTCGGGGACTCGGTTGCAGCGGCTCGACCTCGCCGAGGAGGCGATCCGGCTGGCCCGGATCCTGCGCCGGCTGCTGCCCGCCGAGCGGGAGGTGGCCGGGCTGCTCGCGTTGATGCTGCTCGTGCACGCCCGGCGCGACGCCCGCACCGGCCCGGACGGCGAGCTGGTCCTCCTCGCCGACCAGGACCGCGGCCGGTGGGACCAGGAGATGATCGACGAGGGGCAGGCCCTGGTGCCGGTGGCGCTGACCGGAGGCCCGCCCGGCCCGTACGGGGTGCAGGCCGCGATCGCCGCGCTGCACGACGAGGCCGCCGACGTGGCGAGCACCGACTGGCCGCAGATCGTGGCGCTCTACGACGTGCTGCTCGCCGTCGCGCCGTCCCCGGTCGTCGCGCTGAACCGGGCGGTGGCGGTGGCCATGCGGGACGGGCCGGCGACCGGCCTGGCGCTGCTCGACGGGCTGGCCGACGAGCCGCGGCTGCGCGGGTACCACCCCTACCCGGCCGCCCGCGGCGACCTGCTGCGCCAGCTCGGCCGGTACGCCGAGGCGGCGGCGGCCTACCGGGCGGCGCTCGACCTGGCCGGCACCGAGCCGGAGCGGGCGCACCTCCGGCGTAACCTGCGCGCGGCGGAGGGCCACGACCCGGACCGAGCATGACCGGCCCGCACGACCAGGCACGGTCCCGCCGATCGGGCAGGAGGGTCACCACCGGACCATCCGGACCAACGGTGAGGGCCTGCACGACGCGATTGCGCAGGGGGCGCACGCGTACGCGCGTCCCGGCGGCCGGGGGCGTTACCCTGACAGCATGCCGGCCACTGCCACCACCACCTCCCGCGCGGTCCACCTGGCCCGCCCGGGGCGTCCCGCGGTGGTGGCGCGCACCCTGGCCGAGCTCACCGGCCCCACCCGGGGCGTGGTGGAGCTGCCGGTGCGGCTGATGTGGTGCCCGGACCGGCGGTTCGACCTCGGCGACCCCGACCAGCTGCTCTGGATGTACGAGAACGTGCTGCGCGAGACCACCCGCACGGAGGATCTCCGCCGGCTGATCAACGGCCGGACGCTGCGCCGGGTGTGGCGGCTGCTCAACCTGCCGCGCGGCGTCCGCGCCGCCTGGGAGGACCGGCACCGGGGCCTGCGGGCGGCGTGAGCGGCGCCCACCCCCACGAGTTCTACCGCGAGGTGGCCCGGGTGGCCCTGTCGGCCGCCGGGCGGTACCGGTTCGTGCTCGGCGGCGGGGTGGCCTGGGCCGCGCACGGGCTGGTCACCCGCCCCACCGAGGACGTCGACCTCTTCGCCGACGTGGAGGGCGCGGCCGCGGCCGCCGCGGCCGCGGTGCGCGACGCGCTGCGCCAGGCCGGTTTCCAGGTCGACGACGCCGACCCGGACAGCGACCTGGCCGAGCTGTTCGACGGCTTCGACCGGGACCTGCGGGACTTCGTGGTGAGCCGGGGCGACCGGCAGCTCCGGCTCAGCCTGGCCCGGCTCGACCGGCACCGCAGCCCGGTGGTGATGGACCTGGGCCCGGTGATGGACCTGCGCGACCTGGTGGCCAGCAAGACCGCGGCCCTGGTCAACCGCCGGGAGGTACGCGACTACATCGACGTCGCCGCGGCCCGGGCGCACTACCCGGTGACCGAGCTGCTGGCCCTGGCCCACCAGTTCGACCCGGCGCTGGACCCAGAGGACGTCCGCGCGGCCGGCCGGTACCTCGACCGGCTGCCGGACCGCAGGTTCGCCCGCTACGGCCTCGACCCGGCCGAGGTGGCCCGGGTCCGTGACCGACTCGCCGACTGGCCGCGCTGACCGCCCGCCGCGGGACGCCCGCCGCGGGACGCCCGCCGCGGGACGCTTGCGCGCCGCACGGCGGGCGGCGCGTCACTTCGTCGGCCGGCCGCCGGTCACGCCGAGCACCTCGCCGGTGACGTAGCTGGATTCCTGGCTGGCGAAGAAGACGTACGCCGGCGCCAGCTCGGCCGGCTGACCCGGACGCCCCTCGGGGGTGTCCTGGCCGAACTGCTCGACCTTCTGCTCCGGCATGGTGGCCGGGATGAGCGGGGTCCAGATCGGACCGGGAGCCACCGCGTTGGCCCGGACCCCCCGCTCGGCCAACTCCTGGGCGAGCGCCTTGGTGAAGTTCACGATGCCGGCCTTGGTGGTGGCGTAGTCCAGCAGTTGCGGCGACGGGTCGAACGCCTGGATCGACGACGTGTTGATGATCGCCGACCCCTCGGAGAGGTGCGGCAGCGCCGCCTTGCAGAGCCAGAACATCGCGTACAGGTTGGTCTTGAGCACCCGGTCGAACTGCTCGCTGCTGATCCCGGCGATCCCCTTCTCCTGGGCCATCTGGTAGGCCGCGTTGTTCACCAGGATGTCCAGGCCACCCAGGTCGCGTACTGCCCGGTCGACGAGTTCCTGGCAGTGCCGCTCGTCAGTGATGTCGCCGCGCACCGCGACGCCCGTGCGGCCGGCCTCCTCCACCCACCGGATGGTCTCCCGGGCGTCGGCGTCCTCGGACAGGTAGGAGATGAGCACGTCGGCGCCCTCCCGGGCGAACGCGATCGCCACCGCCCGGCCGATCCCGGAGTCACCGCCGGTGATCAGTGCCCGCTTGCCGGCGAGCTTGCCGGTGCCCCGGTACGACTCCTCGCCGTGGTCCGGCTCCGGCGTCATCCGTGCCGTCGAGCCCGGTGGCGCCTGCTGCTGCCCCGGCTGGCCGGACTGCTGGCCGTACTGGGTGGTCGGGTCCTGCTGGGTGTACTGGTCCTCACTCACCGACGTCTCCTCGCGCACCTGTCGATCGGTCCCCGACAGCCCTACCCCGGCGCGGCGGGCGGAAACGGCGGCCGCGGCCGCGGTGGTGACGGTGGGGCGGCGCGGGGTGCTGTGGCAGGTGGGGCAGCCGGCCGTTATGGTGCGCTCGGCGCCCACGAGGCGACTCCATCCCCATGGAAGGGCATCGCATGACCTCTCCCTCCGGCCCGTCACGCCGCACGGTGCTCGCCGCCGCGGCCGCGGCGGCCTCCGCCCCGCTGATCGCCGCCGGCCCCGCCCAGGCGGCCGGAGCGGCCCGGCCGCGGAGCTGGGACCTCACCCTGCTCGGCACGTCGGACACCCACGGGAACGTCTACAACTGGGACTACTACTCCGACGCGGAGTACGACGACAGCCGGCACAACGACATCGGCGTCGCGAAGCTGGCGACCCTGATCAACCAGATCCGGGCCGAGCGGCGCGGCAAGGCCACGCTCGTGCTGGACGCCGGCGACACCATCCAGGGCACTCCCCTGGCCACCTTCTACGCCAAGCAGGAGCCGATCACCAGCACCGGTGAGAAGCACCCGATGGCGCGGGCGATGAACATCATCGACTACGACGCCGTCACGCTCGGCAACCACGAGTTCAACTACGGCCTGCCGCTGCTCGACCTGTGGATCCGCCAGCTCGGCTTCCCGGCGCTGGCCGCCAACGCCATCAACGTCGCCACCGGCAAGCCGGCCTTCCTGCCGTACGTCATCAAGAAGGTCTCCCTCGGCTTCGCCGCACCGACCCTGCGGGTCGGCATCCTCGGCCTGACCAACCCCGGCGTGGCCATCTGGGACAAGGGCAACGTCGAGGGGCGGCTGCGCTTCGACGACATGATCGCCACCGCCGCGAAGTGGGTGCCGGTCATGCGGGCCCACGGCGCCGACATCGTCCTGATCTCCGCGCACGGCGGCGACAGCGGCACCTCCAGCTACGGTCCGGAGCTGCCGATCGAGAACCCGACCGCGCTGATCGCCGAGCAGGTGCCCGGCATCGACGCGATCCTCTTCGGCCACGCCCACGCCGAGGTCGCCGAGCGGTTCGTGACCAACGCGCAGACCGGCGAGCAGGTGCTGCTCTCCGAGCCGTCGAAGTGGGGCCAGCGGCTCACCCGGATGGACTTCGAGCTGACCCGCGAGCGCGGCCGGTGGAAGATCACCAAGAAGGCCGCGGCGCTGCTCAACACCAACACCGTGGTCGAGGACCCGAAGGTCCTCGCCGCCGTGCGGGCCCAGCACCAGAAGACCGTGGCGTACGTCAACCAGGTGGTGGCCCGCTCCACCGTGGAGCTGTCGGCCGCGGAGTCCCGGTACAGGGACACCCCGATCCTGGACTTCATCAACCACACGCAGACCGAGGTGGTCACCGCGGCCCTGGCCGGCACCTCGTACGCGAGCCTGCCGGTGCTGTCGATCGCGGCGCCGTTCAGCCGCACCGCGGTCTTCCCGGCCGGGGACGTCAAGATCCGCGACGTCGCCGGGCTCTACGTCTACGACAACACCCTCGAGGCGGTGGTGCTCAGCGGCGCCGAGGTGCGGGCCTACCTGGAGTACTCGGCGAAGTACTTCCGCACGCTCGCCCCGGGTGCGCCGGTGGGCCCGGAGACGATCAGCGACCCGGCGGTGCCGGACTACAACTACGACGTCATCTCCGGCCTGGACTACGACATCGACATCCCCCGGCCGGTCGGTCAGCGGATCACCCGGCTGGTGCTGCCCGGCACCGACACGCCGGTGGCCGACAACGCGCAGTTCGTGGTGGCGGTGAACAACTACCGGCGCAGCGGTGGCGGCAACTTCCCCGGCATCGTCAAGACCCAGGTCTACAACGCGCAGCAGGAGATCCGCCAGCTGCTCATCGACTGGGCGCAGGCCCGGGGCACGATCGACCCGGCGGACTTCTTCCAGCCGAACTGGCGGCTGGTCCGCGAGGGCGTCCCGGTCTTCTGACCCGTACCACCCGACGGGCCGTGGGCGGCGACGCCCGCGGCCCGTCGGCGCGTCTCAGCCGTGCCGCAGGTCCCAGCGCTCCGGGTCGTCGTGCGGCTCCGGGCGGTCCCGGCGGGGCTCGGTCTCGGTCAGCTCGACCCGCTCCTCGGGGCGCGCCGCGCGGGGCAGCTCGCCGAACCGGACGTGCCGCAGGAACGCGTACTCCTCGTCGGTGAACGACGGATCGGTGCGGTCGTCGGTCATGCGCCCTCCCCCTTTTCGCCGCCATTCTCCGCCGGTGGCGTCTCCCCTGGCCAGCCTCCGGTGCTGCGGTCCGTCGTGCCGGTCACGTCCCGTAAGGCATCCTAGGATCCTGGGTGGACGAAACGGGGCGGCGGGCGGCGGCCACCCCTGGTCTCGCTCGTCGCCGCTGACTATCCGGGCAGCTCGGCCGCCGCTCGCCGGGGCGCGGGCAGCCGGTCCAGCAACGCCAGGGCCGCCCGGACCGGTGGCCGGGACAGCGTCTCGTCGAAGCTCGCCCGCCCCTGGCAGAACCGCACGAACATCCGCCAGCCCGGCGGGGTGGCCAGCAGCGCGTGGAAGACGTCCGGCCGGCGGGAGAAGACGTCCAGCAGCCGGTGCCCCGCCCGCATCGACGGCACCAGCCGCGCGGCGACCGCGCGCTCGTAGCCGGCCGGGTCGCCGGCCGCGACCGCCGCGCCGGCCATCTCGCCGGAGCGCAGCGCGTAGCTGATCCCCTCCCGGCTCCACGGCTCCAGCAGCCCGGCGGCGTCGCCGACGACCAGCACCCGGCCCCGCCGCAACGGCGAGTTCTCGGTCCGGCAGCGGGTCAGGTGCCCGGAGTCGTGCTCCGGCGGCACGTCCGTCAACCCCAACCGGCCCACGAACCGGCGCAGGTACTCCCGGGTCCGCTCCCCCTCGCCGCGCCCGGCGATCACCCCGACGGTGAGCCGGTCGCCCTTCGGGAACACCCAGGCGTACGACCCGGCGAGCGGACCCCAGTCCAGCAGCACCCGGCCCCGCCAGCGGGCCTGCTCCTCCGGCGGCACCGGCAGCTCCACCTCCAGCCCCAGGTCGACCTGCCGGTAGTCGACCCCGACGTGCCGGGCCGTCACCCCGGACGAGCCGTCGGCGCCGATCACCGTACGGGCGTGCACGGTGTCGCCGTCGGCCAGCCGCAGGCGTACGCCGTCGGGGTCCTGCTCCACGGCGCGGACCGCGACCCGCTGGCGGATCTCGGCGCCGGCGTCGACCGCGGCGGCGCGCAACCGGTCGTCGAACTCCTCCCGGCGGACCATGGTCACCAAGGGCCCGCCGTGGCGTCGGGTGAACCCGCGCCGCCCGTCCCGGGTGAAGGTGACCCGGTCGACCCGGTCGTGGGCGGGCACCTCGATCCGGCCCGTCACGGCCGCGAGTGAGGTGCCGATCAGCCCGCCCCCGCAGGTCTTGTACCGCGGGTGCACGGCCCGTTCCACGACGACGGTGCGGACGCCGGCACGGGCGGCGACGTACGCGGCGGAGAGCCCGGCCGGCCCACCGCCCACCACAGCCAGATCCCAGACGATCACGGGTGCAGCCTAGGGCACCCGGTCACCGGTCACGCTGGCGACGCGACCCGGCCCGCCCCGCCTTCGCGCCCGCGGCGGGCACCCCGACGGAGGCACCGGCACCGCCCGATCGGGTGGGCATCTTCGGTCAGGCAGGGGGTAACCGCGCAGCGCAGACCGTCCGCGCGGAGGGCGGGAGAACCGAAGGAGGAGCCATGCGGCAGGTACAACTGTCGGAGGTCGAGGAACGGGTGTACGAGGCGGTGACCGCGCTCGAGGCGCGCGGGCAGGTGCCCTACCCGGACATGATCGCCGAGGAGTGCGGCCTGACCGAGGAGCAGTTGCACGCCCCCCTGCACATGCTCACCGAGAAGAACCTGCTGCACCGGGAGGATTCACCGATGGCCGGCCTGGACTTCGGGCCCCGATTCTGCGCCCGCCAGATGGCGTGACGCGACGGCGGCCGGCGCCGGACGACCGGCGGCGCTGGCAGGCCCTCGGGGTCGGGCTGGTCGCCGCCTTCATGACGCTGCTCGACGTGAGCATCGTCAACGTCGCCGTGCCGTCGATGGACCGCGCGCTGCGGGCCTCCCCCAGCGACCTGCAGTGGGTTCTCTCCGGCTACGCGCTGACCTTCGGGCTGGCCCTGGTGCCCGCCGGGCGGTTCGGCGACGCCCGCGGCCGGCGCAACGCCTTCGTCGCCGGCATCACCCTGTTCACGCTGACCAGCGCGCTGGCCGGGCTGGCCGCCTCCCCGGGCTGGCTGGTCGCCGCGCGACTGCTCCAGGGAGCCGCCGCCGGAGTGGTCAACCCCCAGGTCACCGGCCTGATCCAGGAACTCTTCCAGGGCCCGGAACGGGCCCGCCCGTTCGGGCTGCTCGGCGCCACCATCGGCATCTCCACCGCGATCGGCCCGCTGCTCGGCGGCCTGCTGATCGCCCTCGGCGGCGAGGAACACGGCTGGCGGTGGGTCTTCTTCGTCAACGTGCCGGTCGGGATCGTCGCGGTGGTCCTCGGCTGGCGGCTGCTGCCCAGCCGCCCCCAGGGCCCGGTCGACAACCGACGCCTCGACCCGGTCGGCGTCCTGCTGCTCGGGCTCGGCGTGGTCCTGCTGCTGCTGCCGCTGGTGCAGCAACAGCAGTGGCGCGGAGCTGAGAAGTGGCTGCTCGTCCCCGCCGGGCTGGTCGCGCTGGTCGCCTTCGGACTCTGGGAGCGCCGGTACGCGCGCCAGCGGCAACCGCTGTTCGACCTACGGCTGTTCGCCGTCCGGTCGTACACCCTGGGTTCGCTGATCGCGTTGGTCTACTTCGGCGGGTTCACCGCGATCTTCTTCATCTTCACCCTCTACCTGCAGAACGGGCTCGGCTACAGCGCCCTCGTCGCCGGCCTGGCCATCACCCCGTTCGCGCTGGGCTCGGCCGCCGCGTCCGCGCTCGGCGGTCGGATCGTCAACCGGTACGGGCGCCCGCTGGTCGCCACCGGCCTGGTCACCGTGGTCGTCGGCCTGGTCGGCGTGGTCGCGATCCTCGATCTGGATCCCGGGCACACCGCCGTACCATGGCTGACCGCCGGACCGCTGCTGGTCGCCGGCCTCGGCAGCGGGCTGGTGATCGCGCCCAACCAGACCCTGACCCTCTCCGAGGTGCCGGTACCGCAGGCGGGCAGCGGTGCGGGCATGCTGCAGACCGGCCAGCGCATCGGGACGGCCGCCGGCATCGCCGCCGTCGGCTCGGTCTTCTTCGCGTCGCTGACGGCGAGCGACGGAGACTGGTCGGTGGCCTTCCGGCACTCGCTGCTGCTGGCCACCGGGATCATCGCGCTGGCCCTGGTCGCCGCCGTCACCGACATCAGTCGCAGCCGACGCTGACCGCGGATGATCGACACCGGGTCGCCGATATGGGGCTGTCCCGGCCGGGTCGATACCGCCATTCCAACGAAACGGCGCGGGCCCCCTACGGCGTAAGCGGGTGGCGGGGTCGCCCAGGAACGAGTCCGTCGTCACGAGCGGACCTGGACCACGGCGAGGGTGTGGCCCGCCGTGACCGGCGCAGGGATCGAGCCTGACCGTCCGGAGCCGGTCACGGCGGGCCACACCCCACCGCAACCACCCACCCACCGCGAGCGGACGGCCCACCCCAACCGCTCAGACCGGACGCACAACAGGGCTGGCGCCCGTCGGAGAGTTCCGACGGACGCCAGCCCGAGGTGCCTCCGGGCCCTGCCCGGCGCCGAACCAATCAGCTCGCACCCGTGCCGAGGCGGTGGCGGCGACGCCAGGCCAGGGTCATGAGCAGCAGCACCGCGCCGGCGCCCACCAGGCCGCCGCCGAGCTTCATCGGCGTGCCCAGGCTGTCACCGGTGACCGGCAGCGGCTGCTGGTCACCCCGCCGGGGCAGCACCCGGACCTCGGTGGAGGCCGAGCGGCCGGACTCGTCGCCGGTCGCCGTGAAGGTCAACAGACCCGTGATCGACGGCTTGTACGGCTCGGTGAACCGACCCCGCGAGTTGGTGTTCGCGTAGAAGGTCAGCGGGGCGGCGGCCTGGAAGGCCACCGGGGCCATCGCGACCGTGCTGCCGTCGCTGCGCCGAGCCTGGCCGGGGGCCGGGGCGGCGAGCGGGGCGACGCTGACCACGATGGTCACCCGCTCGTTGGGGCCGAAGTTCCGGCCGGTGAGGACGACGGTCTCACCGAGGGTGATGGTGGTGCGGTTGACGGTGAGTGTCGCCGCGCCCTGGCCCGGTGGGTAGGGCGGTGGTTGGGGCGTCTCCGTCAGCGTGGGCGCCGGCTGCGGCTGCGCCGCCCCCGCTGCGGTCGGCACGGCCACCACGGCCAGACCGACCGTGAGCGCCATGATGATGCGGGAAAGCCGCATGATGGTTCCCTCCTACTGGTCACAGCTTGGTGCGGTAATAATTTGGGTGGTCCAGGGGGTGGCGGTGGGCGTGAGCCACAGCTCGGCCGTTCCTGCGCCGGTCTTCGCCGTCAGCACGGAGACCTCCAAGGTGCGGGAGGCTCCCGGTCCGACGTCCACGTTGGCCGTCGCCACCTGCCGTCGCCGTTCGGTACCGGAGCCGAGCGCCACCTCGGCTCCGTCGAGACGGGCGTCCAGCACCGACCCGCCGGCCGGGCTGTACACCGAGACGAAGGTCCGGACGGTGTACGGGTCGCCCGCCAGGCCGAGGCCGAGGACCGACTTGGCGAGGCCGGTCTTCGGCGCCGTCGAGCGCAGGGTGACGCGCAGCCGGAGTTGGCGGCGGCCGTCGGGCCGGCATTCGCCGACCGTCAGGTCCGCCGACGGGCGCAGGTAGTAGCCGAGCTTCGCGCCGCTGCCGTCGTTGAGGAACACGCCGACGGTCGGCACGGTGTCCTGCTCGGGAAGCGTCCCGGCCATCCGGCTGTCGCCGAACGTCCGCTGCTCCTCCGGGCGGGCACTCCAGAACAATATCCGGCGTTCTCGGACAGCACGGTCGAATACGGACAATAACACCTTTGGGTTGACATTCTTCTTAAGGAAGGTGTCGAAGACCGCGGCGGCCGCCGCGGTGAAGTACTCGTCCTGCTGTCGGGTGTCGAGACGCTGGTAACTGTCGCTGAGCAGGGTCCGCACCACGGTCTCGCTGTCCAGCGGGGCATGCCCGGGCACCAGCACCGGCCCGGTCGCATTCAGCAGGTACGACAGCATCACCGGGTCGACCGCCAGCACGCCGTCGACCGTGATGCCGGTCTGCCGGCGGACCATCTGCCGGTAGAGGTTGGCGGCGGTCGGGAAGTGCGGGGTCAGGTTGACGTCGGCCGGGTAGATGCCGGGCAGGTCGCCCCAGAGGCGGCGTACCTCGGCGGGGGTCTTGAGCGGCGGGGTGAAACGACCCAACGCGGCGCTGGTTCCCTGCCGCCCCATCCGCACCCGACCGTCGTCGGCGTGCAGCACGGCGTACGCGCCGAACATCCCGCCGGTGGCCCGCAGCTCCGCGTTGTTCTGCGAGACCAGCAGGTAGCGGCGCGGCCCGTCGACACCGAGCAGCGGCGGCAGCAGCCGGGCGGCCTGGTCCGCCGCGGCGGTCAGGTCGGCCAGCCGGTCGATCTCGCCGCGCAACGCGGTGAGCGCCTGGCGGATCTGGCTGACCAGGTCGTCAACGGGCACCCTGGCGAGGCTGGTCCGGGTGTCGCCGACCGTCCGGTGCACCGCGGCGAGTTCGGTGGAGAGGGTGCGCAACCGGGCCACGTCCAACCGGCCCTCGCTGGGCACGAGCCCGGCGAGGTCGGTGCGGAGCAGGCTCGGGAACGCCTGTCGGGCCAGGTCGTCGATCGCGATCGAGATCTGGCGTACGGCGGCCAGGTCGTCGCCCGCGAACGGCGCGCGCCGGCCGACCCACCAGCCGGGGTCGGCGGTCGCCGCCCGCGCGGCCCCGGACTGTTCCTGCAGTGCGGCGAGGGTGCGCTGGGCCCGGGCGGTGTCCCCACCGACGACCTGGGCGCTGAGCTCCCGGGCCAGCCCGGCGGCGTTGACCAGGTGGGCGCGGGCCTGCCAGCCCCGGAATCCCACCCAGCCGGCGGAGACCAGCAGCAGCGAGCCGACCACCAGCGCACTGAGCAGGGCGCGACGCAGCCGGGCCCGCCGGCGCCGCCGGGACCGACTGCGCCGGCGGCGCGGCCTTTCGCTCTCCGTCACACCACTCTCCATTTCCGAAACCGGACAGAAGGGCACGTTTTCTCTGACGTTCTTAGCACGTAACGAGCCTTCTGGGTCGGAAATGACGGTCTGACCGGTATGCGAATATCGCTCGTCGGTCAGCGAGCGCCGGAGCGGGCCGCCACGACCTCGTGGAGCAGCCCCTCGATCCGGTCCACCCCGGCGGTCAGCGACATCTCCCGCAGGTACGCCTCGCGGCCCCGCCGGCCCATGTCGACCCGGGCGGGCGGCGGGATGGTGGCGGCCAGCCAGAACCGGTCCGCCAGCGCGGCCCAGTCCTCGGGCGGGCAGGAGAGGCCGGCCCGGGCCCGCTCGACCAGCTCGGCGGTGTCGCCGCCGGCGGACGCGACGACGGGCGCCGCGCAGGAGAAGGCGGCCTGGAGCTTGCCCGGCACGGTGCCGCGCAACTCGGGCAGGTCACGGAGCATGACCAGCTGGTAGTCGGCGGCCGCGTACAGGTCCGGCATGTCCAACGGGGACCGGCGTTCGACGAAGCGCACGTTGTCGGCCCGCAGCTCGGCGGCGAGCCCCCGCACCCGCCGCTCCTGTGCGCCCGACCCCACCAGGATCAGGTCCATCGTGCCGTCCAGCGCGGCCGCCGCCCGGACCGCTGTCTCCAGGCCCTGCCGGTTTCCGATGGTCCCGGCGTGCATCACCACGCAGCGGCCGTCCCGGCGGACCAGCCGCTGGGCGGCGGGGCTCGGCCGGGCGGGATGGAAGATCCGTTCGTCGGTCCAGTTGAGCACCACCCGGACCCGGGCCGGGTCCGCGCCGGCGGCCACCACCGGGGCACGCAGCGACGGCGCGGCCACCGCGATCGCGTCGGCGGCCCGGTACGTCCGGGCCATCGCCGCACTGATCCGCGCCGTCCAGCCGCCGGCGTCGGCCCCGCCGGGTTCGTCCCGGGCGCAGACGTCCGGCACGTGCAGGACGGTCGGCACCCGGCCGAGCAGCCGCAGCAGCCCGGCCGCGGCGAACGCGGTGGCCGGCGGCTGGTGGACGTAGAGCGCGTCCACGTCGGCGAGGAACCGGCGGCCGGCCAGCACCGCGCTGCCGGCGAAGGAGAGGTAGCTGGCCATCCGCGCGCGCACCGAGGCGTCCCCACCCGCGTACCGGGGCACCCGGCGGACGGTGAGCCGCTCGCTGCGCGTCTCGTGCTGCCAGCGCTGGCGCCACCCCGGATAGACGTGCCCGCCCGGATAGTCCGGGAAGCCGGTGAGCACCCGCACCTCGTGCCCCCGGGCGGCGAGTTCCTCGGCGAGGCTGCCCGGGATGAACGCCGGCTCCGGCGGGAAGTGGTACGACAGCACGCCGATCCTCACCGGGTCACCTCCGTCCGGGGCAGCCGGTTCGGCGCGGCAGCACCGGTCACGGGGGTCGAGTCCACGTACGATGCCGACAACCCCTCCGCGGTCGGCCGTCGCAGGCCGGCCGCCGTCGCGGCGGCCCGCGCCGCGACTCCGCCGACGAGAGGGGTCCAGATGACCGACCGGGTGCTGTTCGTCTGCCACGCCAACCTGTGCCGGTCGCCGATGGCCGAGTACCTCGCCCGGCGGCTGCTGGGCGACCGGCCGGTCACCGTCTCCAGCGCCGGCACCGACGCCGTCGAGGGCCTGGCCATGCACCCGTACGCGGCCGAGGTGGCGGCGGAGACCGGTGCGGACCCGGCGGAGTTCCGCAGCCGGCTGCTGCGCCCGGAGTACCTCGAGGGCGCCACGCTGGTGCTCACCTCGACCCGGCGGCAGCGGTCGGTGTGCACCGCGATGGTGCCGGCGGTGCTGCACCGGACCTTCACCCTGCGCCAGTTCGGCCGGCTGGCCGCGGCGGCCGAGCCGCCGGAGGACCTGGCCGACGACTCGGTACGGGCCGCCGTCGTGGCGGCCGCCCGGGCCCGGGGGCGGCTGCAACCCGCCGCCCCCGGTACGGACGACCTGCTGGACCCGATCGGCGGCACCGCCACCGACTTCCGAAGCTGCGCGGAGGAGATCGAACGGTCGCTACGACCCCTCGCCGCGCTCATCGGGGCAGCCGGGTGAGTTCCTGCGTACGGTCCGGGACACCGGCGCCGGCGCGCTCGGCGTGCCGGCCGCTGGTGGCCCGGTCCGCCGGCACCGACGTGGTGGCGGTCGAGGCGACCACCCGGTAGGCCTCGTACTGGTACGCCTCGGTCTTCGGGACCCTGGCCATGTTCAGCACGCAGCCGAGCAGGCGCACCGAGACCGAGTGCAGCGCGCGGGAGGCCGCGGCCACCTGGGTGCGCGAGGTCCGGCCCTGTTGGGAGACGAGCAGCGCGCCGTCGGCCTGCACGGCCACCACGACGCCGTCGGTGACGGCCAGCAGCGGCGCGGTGTCGATGATGACGATGTCCGCCGACTCCCGCAGGGCCAGCAGCAGGTCCGCCATCGCCTTGGAGCCGAGCAGCTCGCTCGGGTTCGGCGGCGCCGAGCCGCTGGGCAGCACCAGCAGGGACTTGTCGCCCCAGCGCTGCACCACGTCGCCGACCTGCACGTCGCCGACCAGCACGTCGGTGAGGCCGACGCCGGCGTCCAGGCCCAGGTAGTCGTCGACCTTGGGCCGGCGCAGGTCGGCGTCGACCAGCAGCACCCGCCACCCGGCCTCGGCCAGCGCGATGGCCAGGTTGCAGGAGAGCGTGGTCTTGCCCTCGCCCTGCAGCGCGCTGGTCACCGCGATCACCCGGGCGGGCTCGTGCACGTCGACGAAGCGCAGGTTGGTCCGGAGCTTGCGGACCGCCTCGGCCCGCGCCGAGTTCACCGCCTCGCCGACGATCAGCGGCTCCGACTTGGCGCTGCCCTCGAACGGGATCTCGCCGAGCAGCGGGCTGCCGGTGGTCCGCTGCAGGGTCGCCGCGTCGCGCAGCCGGACGTCGGCCAGCCCGCGCAGGATCGCCAGGCCCATCCCGCAGAGCAGGCCGAGCAGGCCGCCGATGGCGAAGTTACGCACCGGCTGGGGCGAGACCGGGCTGGAGCTGACCCGCGGGCCGCTGACCACCTCGATCTTGATGGGGCCGGTCTGGCCGTTCGCCGGTGTCTCGACCTTCTGCACGAGCTCGACGAACTTCGCCGACAGCGTCTCGGTCACCCGCAGCGCGCGGGTCTGGTCGGTGTCGGTCACCGACGCCCGCAGCAGGACCGTGCCGGTCTCGGTGGAGGTGCTGACCCGGCGCTGGATCTCCTCGGCGGTCAGCCCCACCGAGTTCTCGGCCACCACGGCCTGCGCGAGCCGGTCGCTGGTCAGCAGCTCGGCGTACGACTTCACGCGCTGCTGCATGAGCAGGCCGCCCTGGTAGGCGTCCGTGACGCCCTGGCTCGGCGTGGTGACGAAGAAGGTCACCGAGGCGACGTACCGGGGCTCGGCCCGGACGGTGACGAACGCGGTCACCCCGAGCGCCACCATGATCGTGAGCAGGACGATCCACCAGTGCTGGCGCACCAGGCGAAGCTGGCGGTACAGGTCCATCAGGCGCGCCTCCGTACCAGGCCGGTAACGCCAAAGAACTTCACGAAAACCCCCAAGGTCGACTTAATCTCGTGAACCATTAAAGCGGCTGATGCGCCTTTATGTCCGGAGTTATCTGTTTTCGCCTAGGCGAGAACACGCGCCCGGAATTACCAACCCGAGAAGTGGTCGTTCGGCATCGCCCCGGAAGCAGAAAAGCCGTCCCGGACACGGGAAAGGACCGACCGGCGGGTGGCGTGGCACCGGTCGCCGGGAGTGGCCAGGCTTCGTCGCCCGGGCCGGGACGCGGGCGTGGTCGCCCGGTCGGGGGTCGGGCATGGGCGCCCGGTGGGGGGTCGGGCGGACGGGGTCGGGGCGGCGGGTCGCTCCCCGCCGTGCTCGGCAACGCGGTCGGCTTCCCAGGGGCTAGGAGGTCCGGAGTTCCGCTCGGCCTACCGGCTGGCCCCGGCTCAGCCGCGCCGGCTCGACGCCGGAGAGGAAACGGGGGGCGCCGGCCACGCCGGCGCCCCCCGTTCGCGTACGCCTCAGCGGCGCCGGTCGGCCGGCGCCCGCTCCTCGGCCTCGTCGGCGAGGGCGTCGGTCACCGGTTCGGTGAAGTCGTCCGCCGGCACCGCCACCTCCTCGGCCAGGTCCTGCTCGTCGGGCCGGCCGCCCGGCGGCGGCTCGGGAGCGGTGGCGCCACCGGCGAACCCGTACTCGTTCGGCTCGTCGTGCTTGCTCATGTGGTTATCCTCCCGGTTTCCCCGCTTTCGCCTCCTACCGCTCACGGTAGGTGGTGATCCCTGTGCCCGCAGGGCGCCGGGGATAGTCACCGTGGCGACGGGTGGTCGACGCTCAGCGCAGCTGCTCCACCGCCTCCAGGATCAGCCAGAGCCCGCAGATGGCGAAGAGCACAGCGGCGCCGTAACGGATGGTCCGCTCCGGCAGCTTCCGGCCGAGCAGCCGGCCGACCAGGATGGCCAGCGCGTCCGCCGCCACCATGCCCACGGTGGAGCCGAGCCAGGTGCCGAACCAGCCGTACTTGGTGGCCAGCGTGATCGTCGCCAGCATTGTCTTGTCGCCCAGCTCGGCCAGGAAGAACGCGACCGACACCGCGACGATGGCGGACTTGCTGGTCTTCTCCGCCTTGCGCCGCTCCTCCTCGGTGAGTTTGTCCCCGCGCAGGGTCCACGCCCCGAAGCCGAGGAACGCCAGACCGGCGATCAGCGAGATCCAGCCGGTCGGCAGGGCGGCGCCGAGGCCGTAGCCGATCGCCACCGAGGCCAGGTGCACCACGGCGGTGGCCACGGTGATCCCGATCAGCACCGGCAGCGGCTTGAAGCGGGTGGCGAAGGTCAGCGCCATCAACTGGGACTTGTCGCCCAGTTCGGCGACGAAGATGACGCCGAAGCTGACCACCAGCGCGACGAGGAAACCCTCCATGACATCCTTCCGGTCCATGCCGGGAGGAGGTACGGGGCGACCTCGACCCGGCTGTACAGCCTGGGTCGAAGGTCTCGCCCGCCCCGCCGCTGGCGGGGCCGCGTGGCCGGATGCGGAACGCACCAGTGTGTCGACCACGACATTGGGGGCTACTCCCCTTCGCGCCGTCAGCCTAGCCGATCACCTCCGCCGGTCGCCGTCCGGGTGAACGGGCTCACCCGGCTCAGTCGGCCCGGGCCAGGGTAACGCCGAACAGGCCGTCCGGATCGGTCCAGAACTCCGCGGCGGCGAACCCGGCCGCGGCCAGCTCCCCGGCGACGCCCGCCGGACGGAACTTCGCGGAGACCTCGGTGCGCAACTCCTCGCCCTCGGCGAACCGGACGTCCAGGTCGAGCACCCGCACCCGCATCGGCCGCCGGGCCCGCAGCCGCATCTCGATCCACTCCCGGTCCGGATCCCAGCGGGCCACGTGGTCGAACGCCGCCGGGTCGAAGTCCGCGCCCAACTCGCGGTTGATCACCCGCAGCACGTTGCGGTTGAACTCGGCGGTCACCCCGGCCGCGTCGTCGTACGCCGGCACCACCACCGACGGGTCCTTGACCAGGTCGGTGCCGAGCAGCAGCCAGTCACCCACCTCCAGCGCGGCCCGCATGTCGGCCAGGAACCGGGCCCGCTCGGCCGGCAGCAGGTTGCCGATGGTGCCGCCGAGGAACACCACCAGCCGGCGCCCACCGGTGGGCAGCCGGTCGAGGTGCCGGGTGAAGTCACCGACGATGCCGCGTACCCGCAGGCCCGGGTAGTCGGCGGCGATCTCGGCGGTGGACCGGCGCAGCGCGCTGACCGAGACGTCCAGCGGTACGAAGGTGCCCAGCCCGCCGTGCCGGGTGAAGGCATCCAGCAGCAGCCGGGTCTTCTCCGACGAGCCGGAACCGAGCTCGATCATCGTCTTCGCGCCGGTCAGCTCCGCGACCCGGTCGGCCCGGCCGGCCAGCACGGCCCGTTCGGCGCGGGTCGGGTAGTACTCCGGCAGCCGGGTGATCTCCTCGAACAGCTCGCTGCCCCGGGCGTCGTAGAACCACTTGGGCGGCAGCCACTTCGGATCGGCGCTCAGGCCGGCGCGTACGTCGTCGCGCAGGCCACGGTCGAGGTCCCCGGGTTCGAGGTGGATCTCCAACGGCTCGGTGCTCATCTGGGCTCCCTTCGTACGGGCGACAGGTCCCTCTCCCCGGCCGGACGGCGGTCACACCTCACCGATGGCACGCACCCGCACCTCGGTCGCGGTGCCGGTCACCAGGTGCCCGTCGGGCACCTCCCGCCAGCCGGGTTCGTCGTCGTGCGGTTCGGACGCCAGCAGCACCGACCGCGGTGTGGTGCGGATGGACAGCGCGTGCCCGGCCACGCTGGCGGCCACCGTCCGCCCGTCGGTGAGCAGCAGGTTCAGCCGGGAACCGGGGGCGGCCGCGGCGACCGCGGCGACCGTCTCGGCGACCGCCCGGGCCGGATCCACCCCGGCGCGCAGCCGGTGCCGCACCAGCGCCCAGAGCAGCGCCGAGTCGGTGGCCGCGTCCAGAGTGAGCAGGTCACGCACCGGCAGCCCGCTGGCCAGCGGCACCATCGAGTCGGGCCAGCCGCGTACCACCCCGTTGTGGCTGAACAGCCAGCGCCCCTCGGCGAACGGCGCGGCGGCGTTGTCCAGCACCGCCATGCCGACGGTGGCCGAGCGCACCGCCGCCAGCACCGCGCCCGCCGAGGTGACGGCGGCGAGCTGGGCGATCGTCGGGTCGCTCCAGATCGGCTGCGCCCGCCGGTACCGCACCGGGTCGCCGTCGCCGGGATACCAGCCAATGCCGAAGCCGTCGGCGTTGATCGTCCCGCCGCCGCGCATGTCGCGCGGCGACCAGGACTGCCGCAGCAGCGAGTACGGCGGGTCGAACAGCAGTTCCCGCAGGTTGACCGGCGGCCCCAGGTAGGCCAGGTGGCGACACATCAGCGGGCACCGCCGCCGGCCCGCCGGGCGGCTCGCGCCCCTTCGGTGGTACGCGTCGCGGGTGCCGCCGTCACCCGTGCGCCTCCTCGGCGGTGGCGTCGCGGGCGCAGCGGAAGCCGCTGAAGATCTGCCGGCGGATCGGGTAGTCCCAGTTGCGGAAGGTGCCCCGGCAGGCGGCCCGGTCGGTGCCGAACGACCCGCCGCGCAGCACCCGGTAGTCGTCGCCGAAGAAGACCTCGGAGTACTCCCGGTAGGGGAAGGCGGTGAAGCCCGGGTGGCCGCGGAAGGTGGTCGAGGTCCACTCCCACACGTCGCCGATCAGCTGGTGCACGCCCAGCGGTGAGGCGCCCTCCGGGTAGGCCCCGACCGGGGCGGGCCAGAGGTGCCGCTGGCCCAGGTTCGCGTGCGCGGCGGTGGGATCGTCGTCGCCCCACGGGTAGCGCCGGGAGCGGCCGGTGGCCGGGTCCCAGCGGGCCGCCTTCTCCCACTCCGCCTCGGTGGGCAGCCGCCTTCCCGCCCAGTTCGCGTACGCCTGCGCCTCGTGGAAGCAGACGTGCACCACCGGCTCGTCGTCGCGGACCGGCGTCCACCGGCCGAAGCGGCGGCAGGCCCAGCCGTCGCCGTCGCGCTGCCAGTGCATCGGCGCGGTCAACCCGGCCTCGGTGCGGTGCCGCCAGCCCTCCGGTGTCCACCAGCGCGGGTCGTCGTAGCCGCCGTCGGCGATGAACGCGCGATAGGCCCCGTTGGTGACCGGCGCGGCGTCGATGACGTACGCGGGCAGCTCGACCCGGTGGGCCGGGCGCTCGTTGTCCAGCGCCCAGGGGTCGGTGTCGGTGCCCATGGTGAACGGCCCGGCCGGCACCAGCACCTCGTCGCCCACCCGCACCCGCGGCTCGGGCGGCGGGGGCGCGTGCAGCACCGCCGGGCCGGCGCGCAGCTGGTGGGTGGCGAGCATCGTCTCGTCGTGCTGCTGCTCGTGCTGGACGATCATCCCGAAGGCGAACCCGTCGGCGACCAGCGGCCGGTCGGTGAACCGGACCCCGTCCAGCAGGTCGAAGACCTTGTCACGGACGGTGCTGACGTAGGCGCGGGCCTCGGCCGGGGGCAGCAGCGGCAGGGCCGGCCGGTCCCTGCGGGGCTGCTTGAACGCGTCGTAGAGGTCGTCGATGTCGCGCCGGACCGGCTCCCGCCCGCCCACGTCGCGGACCAGCCAGAGTTCCTCCTGGTTGCCGACGTGGGCCAGGTCCCAGACCAGCGGGGACATCAGCGGCGAGTGCTGTCGCATCAGGTCGGCGTCGTCGACCGCCTCGGTCAGCAGGGCGGTGCGGGCGCGGGTGCGCTCCAACTCGTCGGCGATCCGGCCGCGCAGCCGCTCCGCGCCGTCCCGCCCGGTCACTTCTCCGGTCACCGTTGTCCCCTCTCCGCGACGGCGCGCCGCCGCCGTACGCCTCGGTGGATCTCGTCGTGCAGCGGCGCCGGCAGGTCGAGCCGGGGCAGCGCCGCCAGAGCCAGGTCGAACAGGGCCGCCGCCGTGGCGGCCAGTGCCGGATCGCGCAGGCCGTGCCGGGCGGCGGCGTGCCAGCGGTGCGCCACCGGCGCGGCGACCGCCCGGGCCGCGTCCACGGTGTCGGGGCCGGTGAGCAGGGCGGCGAGCACCGCCAGCGGCAGCGTCCAGCCCCGGCCGGGCTGCGCGTCCAGGTAACGCAGTTCCAGGTAGCCGCGCGGGCGCACCGGTGGGAACAGCGTGCTGACGTGGTATTCCAGGTCGTCCGTGGTGGGCGGCCGGGGCAGCGCCCCGTCGATCCAGTCGGCGAAGGTGACCCCGGGCGGCGGCGTCCAGTCGGCGCCGTCACCGCGCAGGCAGAGCAGCGGCGCCGCCAGCACGTACGCCGTCCAGGCCGGCACCGGGTCCTGGTCGGCCTGCTGCGGCGTCCAGACCGGTCGGGTGCGGGCCGGGTCGATGGCCAGCCAGGCCGCCATCCGAGCCGACGCCCAGCCGGTGCGCTGGCCGGCGTGCCGGTCGGCGGTGGCGAACGCGGCCACCAGCGGCGGGCCGACCGCGTGCACCAGCGCCCAGCGGGCGGCGAACCGCTCCGGCTCGCCCGCGTCGAGGCAGAGCTGCAGACCGGCGGTGCTGTACATCATCGTCCGGCCGGCCGGCCCGCGCCGGTCGAAGACCTGCCGCATCGCCCGGTAGCGGGGCGTCTCGACCACCGGACGCGGGGGCCGGTGGGGATCGATGCCGGTCTGCCCGAGGGTCAGCCCGGCACCGGCCAGCAGGTTGGTGAGCTGGGCGATGTCGGCCTCGGTGGCCTGGATCAACGCGGCGATCGAGGGTCGCGGCGCGGTGGAGACCTCCAGTTGCCCGCCCGGCTCCACGGTCACGGTGCTGCCGTGCCGGAGCCGCTCGGCGGGACTGGCGGGATCGAGGGTGACGGGGCTGTGCCGCCCCAGTGCCGCCCGGAGCCGCTCGCCGTTGACCGGGCGGGCGGGATCGGCGGCGTCATGCACGGTCCATTCCAGTTCGACGCCGGTGCGGGTCGGTGGACCGGTCTTGAAGCAGATCCGGGCGAGGTGCCGGGCGGCCGCGCCGGACTCGCGCAGCACGGTGGACTGGTCCAGCTCCGGTGACGTCACCACGGGATGCCCCCTCTCCATGCCCGATCACCCGACCTTGGGCCACCGTAACCCGGCCCACCGACAACGATCCGGCCGTCCGCGGCGATCCCTCGGGTGTCGGGGGCGGGGGGCAGACCCGCCGGGCGTGCGACTCGGACCTACGGCAGCGGCAGGACCAGCGACGATGTCCCCCGGGCCGGCGAGCGGCGGTTCAGTTGGCGGGGCGGGCAGCGGGCCGGGCGTTCCGGCCGGCGGCCGGCGGGACGGCCGGGTCCGCCGACGGAACGTCCCCACCGGCGGCGGGGGCCGCGCCCCGAGCCCCCGGATCGGCGGCGGGCGGGTCCGCCGGCTTGCCCTTCGGAGACTTGGCCGGCTTGGCGTTCTCGGACTTCGCGGGCCTGGCGTTCTCGGACTTCGCCGGGCTGGCCGCCGGGGATCCTTCCGGCCCGGCGTCGGGCACCAGGGCGTGGCAGTGGTCCTCGACCCGGTCCCGACCACCGGCGGCGGTCACCAGCCTGCCGAACGCCGGCGTGTCCAGCGCCTTCGCCCGCTGCGCCGGCGACTTCGCCAGGTATGCCCGGCACAACCCGGCGAGCTGCTGCTCCCCGGCCGGCGGCCGGTCCCCGCCGGCCGGCCCGCCGGTGGGCGTCGCCGGGCCGGGCCGTTCGGTGCCACCGGCCGTGGCCGGTCCGCCCGCCCCGTCGGTGGTCGGGGCCGGTGCGGCGGTGGTCGGCGGGGGTGCCGGATCGTCCGGGCGGTCGAGCGTGGCCGCGGCGAACGCGGCGCCGGCGGTCGCGGTGGCCGCGACGCCGGCGATCCAGGCCACGGCGCCGGCGGTGAACCCGGGACGGCGTGGGGCGCAGGCTGGCGCGGCGGCCGGCCCGGCGGCGCGGGCCGCGCGGAAGGCGGCCAGCGCCGCTTCCTCACCGGCCAGCTCGCCGGGACGGGCCGGGGCCGCCGCCGCCGACAGCAGCCGGGCGAGCGGGTCCGTGCCGGCGGGAGCGCCGGGGCCGGCGGCGTCGAGCAGCCGATCGGACTCGGTGCGGTCGGCGGGCCGACCGGACCGGCGCAGACTCATCCTGAATCCCCTCACGTCAACCGTCCGCCGGCTCGGCGTGCGGCGCCTGCCGGCGCCCGGTACGCGGACGGGGGGCGGCGGGGCTCTCCGACTCGGCCGGCCGGTCGGCCGGGTCGTGGCGTTCCATCAGCGCGGCCAGCCGCCGCAGCCCGCGGTGCGCGGCGGTGCGCACCGCGCCGGGCCGCCGCCCGAGCACCCGCCCGGCGGTCTCCGCGTCCAGCCCGATGACCGCGCGCAGCAACACGGCCTCGGCCTCCCGGGGCGGCAGGGTCGAGATCAGCGCCAACGCCGCCTCGGTGCCGATCGTCTCGCCGGCCCGCTCGGCGGTGTCGGCGTCACCGGCCAGTTCGCTGAGCGCCTGCACGGGCACCGGCAGGGACGGGCGGCGGCGCTGCCGGCGCAGGTGGTCCATGGCCCGGTTGCGGGCGATGGTCACGGTCCAGGCGCGGAACTCGCCGCCGGTGAAGCTGGGCAGGTCGCGGGAGATCTGCAGCCAGGTCTCCGAGGCCACGTCCTCGGCGTCCGCGCCGACCAGCGCGGTGAGATAGCGCAGCAGGCCCGGCTGGAGGCTGCGGTAGAGGAAGCGGAAGGCGTCCTCGTCGCCGGCCTGGGCGGCGACGACGGCCTCCGTCAACTCACTGGACATGGGTCCGCCGGCTCCGGGGCCCGGGCATGCCCCAGCGGCGCACGCCGGACCTGGCGTGCGCGACGCCAGCCCGGTCCGGCAGCCGGACCTGATCCCGCACCCTCAGCCCCCCGCTGACCTGTTCGCACCCCCGACCGCAGTGGCCCGGGCGGTATGTCTGGACACTCGCCACGGCGCGGCCGGCGGCGGGGCCGCGGCGGGGCCGTGGGGCGGGCCCGAGTTCGGCTAACGCTAGGAGCCGGGCGCCGATCCGACAAGCCGGTGACCGTGGGGAAAAGAGTGAGATTTGTCTGGCCGAACGGCCCGCGAGTCGCTGTAACACAATCGCCGGCCGGGACGCTGCGGCACCACGTACGACCTGGCCGGCGCGGCCGGGCCGGCCGTTCGCCCAGTCCAGCACGGACGCGGACGGACCTGATCACGGATCGTTCCGATCCGGTCACAGGATATCGGAGGAGATCGAGATCTCGCCGCCCCGACCGCCAGCCGGTCCCGGCGGTCGGGGCACGCTGGTCGCGACGCGTGCTTTCCGGCAGTGCTGGGTACGGTATGGCTGTGCTGTCATCGGAGGTCGTGCTCAGCGGCCGCTACCGCTTGGACGAACGTGTCGCCACCGGCGGCATGGGCGACGTCTGGCGTGCCTCGGACCTGGTCCTCGGTCGTTCGGTAGCGGTGAAGGTGCTGCTCCCGGCGCTGGTTTCCGACCCCGATTTCATCGCCCGGTTCCGCGCCGAGGCACGGATCATGGCCGCGGTGCGGCACAAGGGCATCGTGCAGGTCTTCGACTGCGGCGAGGACGCGCTGCCCGACGGCTCCCGGGCCGACTACCTGGTCATGGAGTTCGTCACCGGCGAGCCGCTGTCGAAGCGGATCGAGGCGCTCGGCCGGCTGGGCGTGGCCGAGACGATGTCGATCGTGGCCCAGGTCGCCCAGGCGCTGCACGCCGCGCACTCCGGCGGCATCGTGCACCGGGACGTGAAGCCGAGCAACCTGCTGGTGCAGGAGGACGGCTCGGTCGTGCTGGTCGACTTCGGCGTCGCCCGGTCGACCAACGTCACCAGCATCACCAGCACCAACGCGGTGCCCGGCACCGCGCTCTACATGGCTCCCGAGCAGGCCGCCGGCCGCCCGGTTTCCGGCGCCACCGACATCTACGCCCTGGGCGCGGTGGCGTACTGCTGCCTGACCGGCAGCCCGCCGTTCACCGGCGACAATCCGCTCCAGGTGGCCGTCCGGCACCTCGACGACGAGCCGCCGGAGCTGCCGCACGACATCCCGGAGGCGGTCCGCGCCCTGGTCGGGCGCGCCCTGGCCAAGGACCCGGCCGACCGGTTCAGCAGCGGCGCGGCGATGGCCGCGGCGGCCCGGGCCGCGGTTTCCGACCCGTCCGCGCCCACCGCGATGGTGCCGGCTGCGGGCGGGCTGCGCAGCGCCGGCCCGGACACCCGCACCGACGTGCCGGCCACGGTCGGCACGCAGGGCGGGCGCCGGCGGCGCGGCACCCTGGTCGGGGCCGGCGCGGCGGTGCTGGTCGCGCTCGCCGCGCTCGGCGCGGCGCTGGGCGCGGCCCGGGAGGCCAACGCGCCGGCCGTGGAGATGCCGACCACCGTGCCGGCGACCGCGCCGAGCCAGGCCGAGCTGCCGGTCCAGGACGACGCGAGTTCGGTCGCACCGGGGAACCGGCCGTTCCGCCCGGCCGGGTCGACCGGCAGCCCGTCGGCCTCGGTCAGCCCGACCCCCAGCGCGCAGCCCAGCGAGACCACCAGCCCGGAGCCCGGGCCCAGCGAGACCAGCCCGTCGCCGGACGACCCGCCGCCGTCGACGCCGGCCAGTCCGCCCGCGTCGGAACCGCCCGCCACCCCGCCGACGAACGAGCCGGGTGGCGGCGGGTCGGCGCAGTGACCACGAAGGACCACGGCCGCCCCACTGGCACCGTTGTTTCCAAAACGGACTCATGATGGCAAAGTCGGCGCTAGGGTCGAGGGCAGGTAGGGCTTCGGCGCGTACCGGCGGGCGGCAGGCCGCAGCCCACGCCCGCGCTCGGCGCCGCGGCTCCGGTTGACCCGGCACCGCTGGCCGGTCCCGCCGCCCTGAGGGCGGGCGGGACCGGCCGGCGGATGTCACCCCGAGGGGTCACTGGTCGCCGAGGGCCTCCACGACCGGCCGGGACAGCGCCCGGCGGGCCGGCAGCACCGAGGCGCCCAGCGCCGCCAGCACCGCGGCGCCGAGGATGAGCCCGAGCTGGCCCAGCGGCAGCACCACGTGGAAGTCACCGCCGATCCGGCCGAGCAGGGCCATCGCGGCGGCGCTGACGCCGGTGCCGAGACCCACGCCGAGCACCGCGCCGACCAGCGCCATCAGCACCGCCTCGACGGCCAGCATGGCGCGCATCCGGCCCCGGGTCAGCCCGACCGCGCGCAGCACGGCGTTCTCCCGGGTGCGCTCCACCACCGACAGGCTCAGCGTGTTGGCCACCCCGACCAGCGCGATCACCACGGCCAGCCCGAGCAGCGCGGTGACGAACGCCAGCAGCATGTCCACCGTGCTGGTCAGCATCTCCTTGTACGCGCTCTGGTCCATCAGGTTGACCGTCGGGTAGCGGCCAAGGACCGTCTCCACGGCGGCGCGGGCCGAGCCGGCGGAGACCCCGTCGGCCGGGTCGATCTCGGCCAGGAAGCCCCGCCGGTCCGGGAAGAGTGCGGTGAAATCGTCGTCGGCCACCTCGATCACGTGACCGGCCGGCATCGAGCTGCCGGCCGGTCCCGGCCCGTCATCGGTGACCACAGCAGCGACCCGCAGCGCCCGGCCCCGCACGGTGACCGTCGAGCCGGCGGTCCAGCCGTGCGCCTGCGCCAGTTCCCGGTGCACCAGCGCCGTGCCGGGGCCGAACCCGTCGAGGTCGCCGGCGACCACCCCGGTCAACGTCCGGGCGACCAGGGCCGGGTGGGCGGCCCGGATCTCCATCCCGGCGGAGACCGCGCTGCGCTGCTCGTGCACCACCCCGAGTTCGGGGCGGGCGCGCAGCTCGCCGGCGAGGGTCGCCGGCAGGTCGCCGCCGATCCCGGTGACCACGAGGTCCACCCCGATCTCGGCGTCCACGCTGCGCTCGATGCCGTCCTTGGTGCTGCGCGCGCCGACCACGAAGGCGGAGACCAGCCCGATCCCGATCACCAGCGCGGTGGCGGTGGCGGCGATCCGCCGTGGGTTGCGGACGGCGTTCGCCACGGCCAGGCCGGCGGTCGCCCCGAACACCCGGCGGGCCGGCCAGCCGAACACCCGCACCAGCGCCGGGACCAGCACCGGCCCGAACAGCACGATGCCGAAGAAGGTCAGCACCCCGCCGGCCGCGACCAGCAGCACCTGCACGGCGAACGCGGCACCGACCAGCGCGGCGATCCCGGTCGCGAAGACCACCGCGCCGGCGGCCAGCCGGAACCGGCCGGCGCCCCGGCTGGGCTGCACCGCCGCGTCGGTGAGTGCGGCGACCGGGGCGATCCGGGTGCCCCGCCAGGCCGGCAGCAGCGCCGCACCGACCGTGATCGCGGTGCCCAGCACCAGGCTGAGCAGCACCGTCGACGCGGTGACGGTGAGCCCGCCGGAGGCCGGCGCGTCCAGCCGGGACATCAGCTCGCCCAGGCCGGCGGCCAGGCCGACGCCGAGCAGCACGCCGGCCGCGGAGGCGGCCAGGCCGACCGCCGCCGCCTCCAGCAGGGCGGCGCGAAACAGCTGTCCGCGGGTCGCCCCGACCAGCCGCAGCAGCGCGGTCCGCCGGGTCCGCTGGGCCAGCACGATGGCGAACGTGTTGGCGATGACGAAGCCGGCCACCACCACCGCGACCCCGGCGAAGGTGAGCAGCACCATGTTGAACTGCTCCAGGCTGCGGACCGCCTCGTCGACGGCGTCGTCGAGGATCTGCTGGCGGGTCTTCACGCTCGGCCCGGCGCCGGCCGCCGCGGCGACCCGGTCGACCAGCTCCGCCTCGGCCACGCCCGGCTGGGCGGCCACCATGATCCGGCCGTACCCGCGCTCCCCGGTGACCGCGAGGGCGTCGGAGCCGACCAGGCCGATGAACGGGCCGCCGACGTCGCGCGCGGTGTCGGCCACGTCGACCGTGCCGACCAGGGTGTACGGCCGGGCCGCTCCCCCGGCCCCGCCGACCCGGACCGGGGCGCCGAGGGTGAAGCCCTCGGCGGCGACCGTCGGCGCGTCCAGCACCACCTCGCCGGGGCGGTCCGGCAGCCGGCCGGCGACCACGTCGTACGAGCGCAGGGCCGGCTCGACCGGGATGGCGGCGAGCACGGCGTAGCCGAGCACCGGCCGGCCGTCGGCGCCGAGCACCCCGCCGGAGCCGGTCAGCTCGCCGGCCGCGGCGGCCACCCCGTCGACCGCGCGCACCCGGTCGACCAGGGCCGGCGGCAGCGCCTCGGACTCGGCGTAGACGCCGAGGTCGGTGTGCCGGTCGAAGGTGCCGGCCCGCTCGTACGCCCCGGCCCGCATGCCGTCGACGAAGATCAGCGTGCCGGCGACGAACGCCACGCCGAGCACGATGGCCAGCGCGGAGAGCAGCAGGCGCAGCGCCTCGGCGCGCAGCGAGCGCAGGGTCAGCCGGATCACCGGGCCACCGCCTCGCGGGCCGGGTCGAGCCCGGCGAGCGCGTCCAGGACCCGCTCGGCGGTGGGCGCGGTGAGGTCGCGCACCAGCCGGCCGTCGGCGAGGAAGACCACCCGGTCGGCGTACCCGGCGGCCCCCGGGTCGTGGGTCACCATGACGACTGTCTGCCCGAGGGTGTCGACCGCCTCGCGGAGCAGCCGCAGCACCTCGGCGCCGGACCGGGAGTCCAGGTTGCCGGTGGGCTCGTCGGCGAAGATCACCCAGGGCTTGGTGATCAGGGCGCGGGCCACCGCCACCCGCTGCTGCTGGCCGCCGGAGAGCTCCGCGGGCCGGTGCCGCAGCCGGTCGGTCAGCCCCACCGCGGCCACCACTTGGCGCAGCCAGCCGGGGTCGGGGCGGCGGCCGGCGATGGCCAGCGGCAGCACGATGTTCTCCTCGGCGCTCAGCGCCGGCAGCAGGTTGAACTTCTGGAACACGAAGCCGACCCGGTCGCGGCGCAGCAGGGTGAGCCGGCGGTCGTCGAGCCGGCTGAGATCGGCCTCGCCGATGCGCACCGCGCCGGCGGTGGGCCGGTCCAGGCCGGCCAGGCAGTGCATCAGGGTGGACTTGCCGGAGCCGGACGGGCCCATGATGGCGGTGAACCGGCCGGCGGCGAAGTCGACGTCGACGCCGTCCAGGGCGACGACGGCGGCCTGGCCGCTGCCGTACCGCTTGGACAGGCCGCGGGCGGTGACCGCGACGCCGGCGGCGGCGTGCGCGGGAGGTGCGACGGACACGTGGCGCTCCCCGTGGAGATCGTTGGTGGGACGTCTCCGACGCTATGGGCGGGCCGGCGGGGCGGCGTCCACCCGCGCGCTCGACCGTGCTGCGACCACGGGTGCCCCTGACCGGGCGGACCCGTACGACCTGGGTCGTACGGCGGCTCAGCCGCCGGGGGTGACCAGTCCGCTCTCGTACGCCAGCACCACGGCCTGCACCCGGTCGCGGAGCTGGAGCTTGGCCAGGATCCGCCCGACGTGGGTCTTCACGGTGGCCTCGGCGACGTGCACCCGGGCGGCGATCTCGGCGTTGGACAGCCCCTGCGCCACCAGCAGCAGGATCTCCCGTTCCCGCTCGGTGAGCTGGGCCAGCCGGGGGTCCTCGGTCGGGCCGGGGCCGAGCCGGCCGGCGAACCGGTCGAGCAGCCGCCGGGTGATCGACGGGGCGACCACCGAGTCCCCCTGGGCGACCACCCGGATCGCGGCCAGCAGCTCCTCCGGCGGGACGTTCTTGAGCAGGAACCCGCTGGCCCCGGCCTGGAGAGCGGCGAACGCGTCGGCCTCGGTGTCGAAGGTGGTGAGGACCAGCACCCGGGGCGGGCCGGTGGGCCGCCCGGCGCAGAGCCGGCGGGTCGCCTCCACCCCGTCCATGGTCGGCATCCGGATGTCCATCACCACCACGTCGGCGGCGACCCGGTCGAGCACCCGCAGCGCGTCGGCGCCGTCGATCGCCTCGCCGACCACCTCGAGGTCGGGCTGGGAGTCCAGCACCATCCGGAACCCGGCGCGCACCAGCGCCTGGTCGTCCACGATCACCACGCGGACCGTCATGCCGCCACCACCTCCGTTCCGGCGCTCGACGGTAGCGGCAGCCGCGCCCGCACCTGCCAGCCCCCGGCCAGCCGGGGCCCGGCGGTCAGGCTGCCGTCGTACACCGCCACCCGCTCGCGCATGCCGACCAGGCCGTGGCCGCCGGACGGCGCGGGGCCGACCACGGTCCGGCCGCGCCCGTCGTCGACCACCGCGACCAGCACCGCGCCGGGTTCGTGGGCGAGGGTGACCTCGACGCCCGCGCCGACCCCGGCGTGCTTGAGCGCGTTGGTCAGCCCCTCCTGCACCACCCGGTAGACGGTCAGCTCCAGCCCGGGCGGCAGCGGCGCCGGCTCGCCGGTCACCGCGTACCGCACCCGCAGGCCGGCGGCCCGGAACCGGTCCAGCAGCGCCGGCAGTTCGGTCAGCGCCAGCCGGCGGTGCTCCGGGTCGGCGGCCACCCCGGCGCCCTCGGGTTCGGCCGCCGCGCCGGCTTCGGCCGCCGCCTCCGGCCGGCCCTCCTCCCGCAGTACGCCGACCAGCCGGCGCATCTCCTCCAGCGCCTGCCGGCCGGTGTCGGCGACCACCTTGACCGCGGCGCGGGCGGTCTCCGGGTCGCGGTCGAGCATGTACCGCGCCCCGTCGGCCTGCACGATCATGACGGCCATGCTGTGCGCCACCACGTCGTGCAGTTCGCGGGCGATCCGGGCGCGCTCCCCGGCGACCGCGGCGCGGGCCTCGGCCTCGCGTTCCCGCTCCAGGGTGGCGGCCCGCTCCTCCAGGCTGAGCACGTAGAGCCGGCGGGTCCGCACGTTGAGCCCGACCAGCCAGACCGCCCCGGTGACCAGCCCGAAGTAGATCGCGGTGGCCCACCAGGCGACGCCACCGTCGGTCTGCTGATCGTTCTGCAGAGCGGCCAGCAGCACCCCCACGACGGCGACGATCCCGGCGAGGATGCCGTCGCGGAGCCGGTCGGCGTACTTCACGACGCTGTAGAGGGCGATCAGCACCGCGATGTCGTAGGGCAGCGGACCCCAGCCGGCGACCACCTGGAGCAGCGCGAGCACCGCCACCACGGCGGTGACCGCCGAAGGGTGGCTTCGCCGGAACAGCAGCGCCACCGCCATCGCGGCCCCGGTCAGGGTGGCCTGCCAGCCGCCGGGCTGGGCCACCACGCCGGCGACGGCGAGGAGCGCCACCACCGCGGAGACGAAGACGTCGAAGGCGACGCTGCGCAGCGGGCGGCCGAAGACGGTGCGGTTCACGGTCACCCAGCGTACGTGCCCGATCGGCGCGGCGGCCGGTCCGCCATGATCATCCGGGGGCGGCGCCGGGTCAGGAGTCCAGGAGTTCGCGCAGCCGGTCGATCTCGACGGACTGCTCGGTGGCGACCGAGTTGGCGAACTCGGACAGGGTCAGCTCGGAACCGACCTTGAGCAACTCGGTGGCCATCTCGACGGCGCCCCGGTGGTGCTCGGTCATCATCCGCACGAAGAGCCGGTCGAACTCGGCGCCCCGGGCGTCGGCGAGCCGGCGCATCGCCTCGGCCGACTGCATGCCGCGCATGGTGCCGTGGTCGTGCCCCTCGACCCGCTCGGCGAGACCCCGGACCTGCAGCCAGCCGCGCAGCATGCCGATCTCCGGGCCCTGGCTGGCCCGGATCCGGTCGGCGATGGCCCGCACGTCGGGGTCGGCGGCCCGGTCCGGGGCGAGTTCGGCCATCGCCAGGGCCTGCCCGTGGTGCGGGATCATCATCCGGACGAACTCGACGTCCATCGCGTTGTGCGGGCGCTCGGGGGCGCGGACCTGCTCGGCGGGCCGGACGGCCGCCGACTCGCCGGGCCGGCCCGGCACGATCACCGGCGGACCGGTGGGGGTGGGCGTGGCGGTCGCGGCGGCCGGCCGGGCCTCGCCGGGCGCCGGGTCGGCGCCGGCGCGGACCACGACCAGGACCACCAGCGGCAGCGCGAGGGCCAGTGTGACGATCGCCAGGGTCCGCGCGCGCCGGTTGGTCATGGGCCACTCCCTGAGGTCGAGGTCACCGCGATGGTATCCATCGACGGACCGGACGGCATGTGACGCAGGTCACATCGACGTCTGTCGTCGGACGGTAAGGTGTGGACAATCGTCACCCCCCTTGCGAAGGGCTCGCCGATGATCAGATTCCCCTCGCCGCGGACCCGGCGGTTCAGGGTCGTCAGCCTGGCCGCGGCCGGGTTGCTCCTGGCCAGCGTCGTGACCGCACCACCGAGCAGCGCCAGTGTGGCGCCGCAGCCGGCATCGGCCGGCACAGTGGACACCACCAACACCATCCCCGGCGTCGACGAGATCGTCAGCAGTCCCAACCTGCGACTGATCACCAACCTGCCCAAGCAGGCCCCGCTGGACGCCACCAACAGCGACCTGGCGTTCCAGGGCAGGTACGCGTTCGCCGGCAACTACAACGGCTTCGTCGTCTGGGACATCTCCCGGCCCAGCGCGCCGACGGTCGTGGCGTCGGTGTTCTGCCCCGGTTCGCAGAACGACATCTCCGTCCACGACGACCTGCTCTTCCTCTCCACCGACTCGCCCCGCAGCGACGACTCGTGCAACAGCACCGGCCTGCCGGCGACGGAGAAGGAGTCGTGGGAGGGCATCAAGATCTTCGACATCCGGGACAAGGCCAACCCGCGCTACATCAAGTCGGTGGAGACGGCCTGCGGCTCGCACACCCACACGCTGGTGCCGGCCAAGGACAACCGCTCCGTCTACCTGTACGTCTCCTCGTACAGCCCGCGGGCGGAGTTCCCGGACTGCCAGCCGCCGCACGACTCCATCTCCATCGTCAAGGTGCCGCTGAAGAAGCCCACCGAGGCGGCGGTGGTGGCCACGCCGAACCTCTTCCCGGACGGCGGCTACGAGGGCGTGCCGGGCGAGAAGTCGGCGACCAGCGGCTGCCACGACATCACGGCGTACCCGCAGAAGGACCTGGCCGCGGGCGCGTGCATGGGCGACGGCATCCTGATGGACATCCGCGACCGCGAGGCGCCCCGGGTGATCAACCGGGTGCGGGACACGACCAACTTCGCGTTCTGGCACTCGGCCACCTTCAACAACGCCGGCACCAAGGTGGTCTTCACCGACGAGCTGGGCGGCGGCGGCGCCGCCACCTGCAACGAGACGGTCGGGCCGAACCGGGGCGCGGACGCCATCTACGACATCACCGGCCGCGGCGACAACCGGACGATGGTCTTCCGCAGCTACTTCAAGATCCCCCGCACCAACGCCGACACCGAGAACTGCGTGGCGCACAACGGATCGCTGATCCCGGTGCTCGGGCGGGACATCATGGTCCAGGCGTGGTACCAGGGCGGCGTGTCGGTGTGGGACTTCACCGACTCGGCCAACCCGAAGGAGATCGCCTTCTGGGAGCGCGGTCCGATCTCGACGGAGGCGCCGGTAGGCGGCGGTTCGTGGTCCGCGTACTACTACAACGGCTACATCTACTCCAACGACATCGCCAAGGGCTTCGACGTGCTGAAGCTGACCGACTGGCGGACCTGGACGGCGGAACTGGTCCGGTACCGGGAGCTGAACGTGCAGACCCAGCCGCGCTACCTGGGCTGGTAACCCACGCGACAGACCGGGCCCGGTCCCCGCTCGGGGGGGGCCGGGCCCGGTCACGTACGCGGGGCGGCGGTCGCCTCAGCCCGCCGGCGGGTACGGGTCGCCCTGGTAGGTGTACTCCGTCTCGATCTTCCCGTCGGCGGTGTGCACGACGAGCTGGCTCGGCTCGTTGCCGTGCGCCGCCTCGCGGCCCGCCTCGACGGCGCGCTGCTTGGTGTCGAAGGTGCCGACCACCTGGTTGCCCCGCTCGACCTTCCAGCCGCCACCGTTCGGTACGACGTGGTATTCGTTGCGCTTCATGCCACCTGCCTCTCGTTCGTGGCGGTTCAGGTACCCGGCCGCCGCGGGCCGAAAACCGGGCCGGTGGACAACCATCTATCGCTGCCCTAGCGTTCAACAGATATGCGGAGGACTCTGTGGGGCGCCGGCGTCGCCCTGATGCTGGCCATGACCGCCTGTTCCACACCCGACCCGGCCGGCCGCGCACCGGCCGCGCCGGCCGTGACCGGGACGCCCGTCGCCTCCCGGCAGGATCCGGGCCAGGTCGAGCAGACCCTGACCAGCCTGCGCAAGGTCGACGACCTGCCGCTGTACGAGATGACCTACGTCGGGGCGTACGACCCGACGGTGGGTACGGACGCCAGCCCGACCACGAAGCCGTTCGGCTGCTCGCTCTTCGTCGCCGCGGGCAACCCGGGCCGGCCGCTGTTCGCTCGCAACTTCGACTGGGACGCCAACCCGGCGATGGTGCTGCGCACCGACCCGCCGGACGGCTACGCGAGCATCTCCGTGGTGGACATGTCCTACCTCGGCGTCGCGGCCGACCCGAGCGGCGACCGGCGGCTGCTCAACGCCCCGCTGCTGCCCTTCGACGGCATGAACGAACGCGGCCTGGCGGTGGGGCTGGCCGCCGACGACGGCGCCCGGGCCGACCGGGACCCGGCCAAGCCGACCGTCGGGTCGGTGCGCATCCTGCGGCTGGTGCTCGACCAGGCGGCCACGGTGGACGAGGCGGTCGCCGTGTTCCACCGCTACAACGTGGACTTCGACGGCGGGCCGCCGCTGCACTACCTCATCGCCGACGCCACCGGCGCCTCCGTGGTGGTCGAGTTCACCGACGGCCGGCTGCGGGTGGAGCGGGGATCGGGCGGCTGGCAGGCGCTGACCAACGTGCCGGTCGCCGGGGTGCCGGAGCAGCGCCGCCGGGAGGACCACCGGTACCGGGTGATCGCCGAGGCGCTCAGCCGCACCGGCGGGGTGGCCGACGCGTCCGCCGCCCACGGGATCCTCACCGACGTCCGCCAGGGGCACACCCGCTGGTCGGTGACGTACGGCCTGCGCAGCGGCGAGGTCCGGTTGACCACCGCCAGCGGCGGCGCCGAGCGGCGCTACCAGCTGCCGGTGAGCTGACCCCCGTTCCCGGCGGCCGCCCGCCACGGCGAGCTGTTCGGGGCGGCCGGGGCGCGGGATCGGCACGGCGGTCGACCGCGCCGCTCGACTGCGGTGCTCGGCCGCGGCGGCGTGGCGTCGCGCTCTCGCCGCCGGATCAGCGGTCGGGGATCCGGTCGAGCTGCTCCTGGATCGCCTCGGGGGTCAGCGCCGGACGGCCGCCCGGGTGGCCGACGGTGGCGCCGGCGGCCGCGACGGCGTACCGGGCCACCCGGTCGCGGGGCTCGTCGCGGAGCAGCCCGAGGGTGAGCGCGGCGACGAACGCGTCCCCGGCACCGGTGTCGTCCACCGTGGGCGTCTCGCTCAGCGGCACGAACACCTCCCCGTCCGGCCAGACGAACGCGTTGCCGGCCCCGGCCACCTCGACGGCCAGCAGCGACGGGCCGCGCCGCAGCAGCTTCCGCCCGGCCGCGAGGCCGCCGTCGGCGTCCGTCGGCTCGTCGCCGGTGAGCAGCCCGACCTCGCGGGCGTCCGCGCGCAGCACGTCGGCGAGCGCCAGCAGCTCGTCGGCGGCGGCCCGATCCTCGGGCGCCCCGTCGAGCACCACCAGCCGCCCGGCCGACCGGGCGGTCCGGGCGGCGGCGAGCGCCGCCGCCGGTGGCTGCTGCAACTGCACCAGCACGGCCCGGGCGCCGCGCAGCGCGTCGGCGGCTCCGGCGACGTCCTCGGGGGCGAGCAGGGTCGGCTCGGGCAGGTCCTCCAGGTAGCGCCAACGGGCCGCCCGGTCGACCAGGTCGACGATCAGCCCGGTGGGAGTGCCGGACCGGCGTACCACCGGACCGACGTCCACGCCGTCGGCGCGGGCCCGGGCGAGCAGCCGCTCCCCCACCTCGTCGTCGCCGACCACCCCGAGCAGCCCGACCCGGGCGCCGAGCTGGGCCAGCGCGACAGCCTGGTTGGCGCCCTTGCCGCCGAGCAGTTCCCGACGCCGGCGCACCGGCGCGGTGCTGCCGGCCGGCGGCACCTCGTCCACCAGCAGCACGAGATCCCGGGCCACCTGCCCGACCACCAGCACGTCCAGTCCCGCCATGTCCGGCTACTACCCCGGCCGGCGCCGGCCACGCCCCACCGGCTGGCGAGCCGGCCGGCGCACGCCGCGCCCGTTGGCGAGCGAGCCGGCGCACGCTGGTGCCGCTTCGCTGCCGTGCCGGCGGCCGCCCGACCCGCCCGTCCGAGGTCCCGGCAGCGCGGCCGGTCCCGAGTGGGCGGTGTTGCCAGCGCGGTGCGCCGGCCATAGACTTTGCTTTGCAGAGTTATCGCTGTCGCAAAGGTTATCGCTGTCGCAAAGCCAGACAGGAGTACGCCATGGAGCCCGGCACCGATCAGGCCGAAGACACCCTCGCCGCCCTGGAGCGGCTGCGCCGACGCACCCACCGGCGCGTCCACGGCGGCGCCTGGCTGCCCGCCCTCGGCATCGCCGCGCTGCTGCTGGCCAGCGTGGCGCTCTACCGGCACCCGCTGGCCGCCCCCACCGCCATCGTGGCCGAGCATCCCTGGTGGGCGGGGCTGCCCGACGAGCAGCGCAGCCCGGTGGCCTCCTACACGTTCTGGTTCGTCGGCACGCCGCTGCTGTTCGCCGGCATCGGCCTGTGGTACCGCTGGCGCGCCCGTCGGCTCGGCGTACGGGTCGCGTGGCCGCTCGTCGCCGGCACCGGGCTCGGGGTGCTGGCCCTGCTGGCCGTGCTCGCCGCGGTGCCGACCGGGCCGGTGCCGGACGGGCTCACCGTTGCCGACGGGCCGTACTGGTCCGGGCTGCTCACCCCGCTGCTGCCGCTCGCGGCCGCGGTCGTGGTGCTCGGCCGGGCCGAGCGCAGCGCCGGCCTCACCGCGGCGGGCGTGTGGATGGCCCTGCTCACGGCCTGGCTGTGCACCTCGTTCCCGCTGGGCACGCTGCCCGGCTGGGCGGGCCGACTGGTCGGCGGCGACGGCCTCGGCGGCCAGCTCGGGCTGCGGCCCGGCCACTATCTTGTCCTGATGGCACTCCCCCTGCTCGCGGTCGCCGCCGTCCGGCTGATGTCCGGCCGCCGCCCGGGCCGCGCGTGACGCGGCAGCAGCCACCGCACCCCGCCACGGCCCTGGACGACGTCGTCCACCAGCGGGTACGGCTGGGCATCCTCACCGTGCTGAGCGAGGCGCACGAGTGCCGGTTCGCGGTCCTGCGCGACGAGCTCGGGCTGACCGACGGCAACCTCAACCGGCACCTGCGCATCCTGGAGGAGGCCGGGCTGCTCCAGGTGACCAAGGGCTACGAGGGCCGCCGGCCGTGCACCTGGGTGCGGTTGACCCGGCAGGGCCGGGCCGCGCTGCGCGCGGAGGTCGCCGTGCTGGAGCAGCTGGTGGCCCGGATCCGCGGCGCGACCAGCCGACCGGCCGCCGACGGCTGAGCGCCGGGCGGCGGCCGCCCACCGTCACGGCGGGCGGCCGGCGGTGGGGTCGGTCAGCCGTGCCGGACGGGGAGCTGGAGCTCCGTGACGCCCTTCTCCGGCGCGTCCGGGCAGTAGTCCAGGTAGACCTCCCGGGCGAACCCGTCGGCCCGGTAGCCGTTCTCCTCGATCCAGCGGGCGAGCACCTGCATGCTCTGCTCCGCCTCGTCCATCGGGCCGTGGTGGATGACGGTCGCCGCGGCGGGCACCGCGGGCAGGTCGACCACCGCGACACCGGCCGCCGGATCGGGGTCGACGTCGACGGTCACCCCGGCGTGCACCACGACGGCCTCGCCGCCGGGCTCGCCGGCCGGGGCGTACCAGGCGATGCCCGGTCCGCTCGGCCGGATGCCGGCGGCTTCCAGCCGGCGGAACAGCTCCGGGTAGAGCGGCTGGATCACCGGGCCGATGTCCTCGGTCTGGTAGCTGGGCGCGGTGGCGCTCAGCTCCGCGAGGCGCACCGGCGCGATCGGCTTGAGTACGACGTCCTGGGTGGTCATCCGACCCTCCGTCTCGATCATCCGGAGTCTCGCCTCGATCCCGGCCAGCCGGGCGGTGTCCGCGGCCAGCTGCGCCTCCAGTTGCGAGCGGCGCAGCCGCAGCATGCCGCGCAGCTCGGCGACGTCCACGGCGTCGTCGAGGATCGCCTGCACCTGGGCCAGGGTGAGACCCAGCTCCTTCAGGGCGATCACCCGGTTGAGCCGGCGCAGCTGCTCGGCGGTGTAGTAGCGGTATCCGCTGTGCGGGTCGACGGCGGCCGGGCGGAGCAGGCCGATGCTGTCGTAGTGGCGCAGCATCCGCACCGACACCCGGCCCAACCTGGCGAAGTCTCCGATGCTGAACATGGCGCTCCCTACGGTCGGCGCTGACACCGTGTCAGAGTCAACCCCGGACGCGTCAGCTCAGCCCGGCAGCGGCGCCTCCTCGTCGCCACGGGTGCGGCGCGGGCCGACCAGCCGACGCACCATCGGGGCGGCGTTCCACCTCGCCGCGCCGACCAGGTCGCGGGCGTGCTCCAGCACTGTGTAGTCCGGTCGCGCCCGGCCCGCCGCGATGGCCCGGTCCAGGTCGTTGCCGCAGCGGGTGAGCACGGTGTCGAAGTCCCGGCGGACCGGCTCCAGCAGGTGGTAGCCGTACTGGCGGTGCAGCCGGGCGAAGAGCGGCTTGTAGAGCCGGGCCCGCTCGTGCAGCCCCGACGAGTACGACATCGGGTTCTTCGGCCGCCGCCGCACGTAGTCGGGCAGCAGGTCGGCGAAGGCCCGCCGGACGATCCACTTCTCCTGGCCCTCGCGCAGCTTCAGCGCGACCGGCAGCCGCATCGCCAGCTCCACCAGGTTCAGGTCGAGGAACGGCACCCGGGCCTCCACCCCGTGTCCCATGCTGGCCCGGTCGACCCGCTGCAACTCGGTCCGGCACAGGTTGCGGATCTTGTGCAGGAAGAGCCGGCGGGACGCCTCCGGGCCCACCTCGTGGTACATCGGGTAGCCGCCGAACAGTTCGTCCGACCCGTCGCCGGTGAGCACCACCTTGACGCCCAGCTCCCGCAGCCGGCGGAAGATCGGCACCGAGACGACCGCGTTGATGATGTCGCCGTACTCGGTCAGCTCGGAGATCCGGATCGCCTCCCGGATGTCGGCCAGCCGGATGTCGCGCGGGCGCAGCTCGACCACCTCGTGCGGCACGCCCAGGTCGACCGCGAGCCGCCGGGCGTACGCCACGTCGGGGCTCTCCGGCACGCCCACGGTGACCGCGACGCAGTCCGGGTGCAGCTCGCGGACGTGCAGCAGGGCCAGCGAGCTGTCCAACCCGCCGGAGAGCACCACCCCCACGGTGAGGTCGGTGTCCACCCGGACCCGGATGCTGTCGGTGAGGGCGGCACGGACGAGCAGGGCGGCCTCATCCGGGTCGTCCACCACCGGCAGCCCCTCACCCAGCCGGAGCAGGTCGAGGTACGGGCGCAGCCGCAGCTGCCCGTCGGCGTCGACCCAGCCGTGGTGCCCGGGCGGCACCTCGGCGATCTGGGTGCCGTGCCCGACCAGCGCCTTGACCTCGCTCGCCAGGTGCAGGCAGCCGGGGGTGCGGGTCCAGTAGAGCGGCTTCACGCCGAGCGGGTCGCGGACCAGGTACGCGCGGCCGGTGGCCCGCTCGACCACCGCGAAGGCGTACTCCCCACGCAGCCGGGTCACCATCCGCTCGCCCCAGTGCAGGAACGCGGCCAGCACCACCTCGGTGTCGCTGAGGCTGCGGAACCGGTACCCGAGCCGCGTCAGCTCCCCGCGCAGCTCGTGGTGGTTGAAGACCTCGCCGTTGTAGCAGAGCACCCACCGCTCGTCGGCCGAGGTCCACGGCTGCACCGCCCGCTCCCGGTCCACCACCCGCAGCCGCCGGACGCCGGCGAGCAGGCCGTTCTCGTACCGGGTCTCGGTGACCTCGCCGCGCGGGGCGAGGACCGTCAGCATCCGCCGGAAGATCGCCGGGTCGGCCTCCGGGCCGAGGCTCAGCACGATGGCGCACATCGGTCAGATCCCCATCTCGGCCTCGTACGCCCGGCGCAGCCGCCGACGGGCGCCGGGAGCGAGGCAGAGGTGCCACGCCTGGCCCTCGTCGACCACGTTGACCTCGCCGGCCTGTTGCCGGGCCAGCAGCAGCCCACCGAGGGTCTCCCGGACGCCGAACCGCTCGTACCAGGCCAGTTCCACGTCGACCGCCCAGCCGAGACAGTGCCCGCTGGGCACCATGGCGGCGTAGCCGAGGCGGCGCAGCCGGTACTGGTGCTCGGCGCTGCGGACCAGGCTGGTCACCCAGAGCGGCGGAGTGCCCGCCGGGGTGCTGGCGGCGAACTCGCGGGCGACGTCGTTGAGGAAGGCGACCATCTCCCGCCGGGCCCGCCGGAACAGCAGCCCAGCGGTACGCGGGGTGGCGTCCGGCCGCAGTCTGCGGCGCAGCGCCCGCACCCCCCGCCCGAGGAGGGTGGCCGGCTGCTCCTGGTAGCGGAAGCGGAGCAGGTCCCGCCGGCGCAGCCACTCCAGGTCCACCAGTTCCGGGCTGGCGTTGACCTGCGCGTCGGTGAGGTAGGTGGGCGCGTCCCGCCACCACATCACGTCGATGCGGGAGAGCAGGTAGATCCGGACCAGGGCGGTCAGGTCGGCGGCGGAGCTGCGCTCGTTCGGCTGGTAGCGGGCCATCTCCAGCAGCAGCGTCTCGCGGGCGCCGACGAAGCCCTGCGGGGTGGCGTCGAGCACCGCCGCGATCGCCGGTTCGCGCAGCCGGGCGTCGATCAGCACCTGCCGGGCCGCGGTGGAGGGCGCCGTGGCCAGCGCGCCGACCTCGACCAGCAGCTCGGCCACGGCGGCGCGGTAGGCGGTCAGGTCGGGGCCGGGCGACGGGCTCCGCCGTGACGGGCCGGCCGGTGGCCGGCGGCGGGCCGGTGCGGTCGACGCGGCGGGCGGACCGGGCTGGTGTCCCGGGCTTCGGCTCGGCACTCGCATGGGTCGGTCCTCTCTCCCGTCACGACAACGGTCGGCAACCTCTGCGGCACACCGTAATCGGCCGGACCAGGTCAAGCCTGAACAATCCTCCTATCTTCCTCCGAAGGGATACGAGCCGGTCAGGACGGCTGCCAGGCGACCGCCGGGGGACGAACCGCTACCCGGTGGACGGCGCGACCAGCCGCTGCGTCTCGGCGTACGAGGGCAGCCCCGGCGGGACGCCCGCGCCGTCGAGCACGGCGAGGGCGCCGGCCAGCGCGGCCCGGAACAGCAGGGAGCCGGTGCTCACCCGGGCCACCCCGAGCGCGCCCAGCTCCGCCGGAGCCGGGCCGCCGGGTGACAGCAGCACGTTGAGCGGGGCGTCGATCGCGGCGGCCAGCCGGGCGATCAGGCCGGGGTCGGCGACGCCCGGCACGAAGACGCCGTCAGCGCCGGCGTCCTGGTAGGCACGGGCCCGGCGCAGCGTCTCCGGCAGCGGGTCGGGCGTGCCCAGCCACCAGGTGTCGGTGCGGGCGTTGACGAACAGGCCCGGCACGGCCGCCTTGACCGCGGCCACCTTGGCGGCGGTCAGCTCGGGTGGGGCGAGGCCGCCGTCGGCCCGGGCGTCCTCGACGTTGATCCCGACCACCCCGAGCCCGGCCAGCTCGGCGGCCAGCTCGGCGACCTCGGCCGGGTCGTCGCTGAACCCGGCCTCCACGTCGACGGTGAGCAGCACCGGGAGCCGGCCCAGCAGCCGGGCCAGCCGCAGCGTCTCCGCCCGGGTGGCGGCCGCGCCGTCGGGCAGGCCGGCGGCCGCGGCGACGCCGAGGCTGGTGGTCCCGATCGCCCGGTGCCCGCGGGCGGCGAGCGCGGCGGCGCTGGCGTGGTCCCAGGCGTTGGGCAGCAGCAGCGGCCGGTCCGCGTGGTGCAGGGCGTGGAAGGCGGCGAAGCGGTCGGTCATCGGGGGTGTACCTCCAGTCGGATCGGCACGCGCAGCAGCACGTGCGGTTCGTGGGGAACCGGCGCGGGCACCGGCCGGCAGCGGCGGCGCAGCACGTCCACCACGCCGGTGGCCAGCGCCAGCGCGTGCCGCTCCCCCGGGCAGCCGCGCGGCCCGGCGCCGAAGGTCAGCGCCGCGTGCGGGCGGCCGGGCAGCAGGTGGTCCGGGTCGGCGAAGACCGCCGGGTCCCGGTTGGCGGCGTCGAAACGCAGCAGCACCGGGCTGCCCGATGCCAGCTTCCGCCCGCCGAGCCGGACCGGGGCGATGGTGACCCGGCGGGTGCCGCGTACCGGCGGGTCGAGCCGGAGCACCTCGGCGAGGTCGCCGGTGGGCACGTCGGCCGGCCGGGCCAGCACGTGCCGGGTGGCGGCGCCGATCAGGCCGGCGGTGGCGTCGGCGGCCTGGACCAGCAGGCCGATCCGGTTCGCCCGGACCTCCGGCGCGTCGGCTGGGGTCAGCGCCAGCAGCGCGGCCACCGCCCGGTCCGCGCGCCGCACCGTGGCCGGGTCGGCGCCGGGGTGGTAGGCGGCCGCGACCGCGGTCACCGCCGGCACGGCGGCGTCCGGGTCGGCCAGGCCGAGCCGCTCGGCCAGCACCCGCAGCGGTACGCGGCGGGCGAGCGCGGCCATCACGTCCAGCCGGTCGGCGGCCCGGTCGAGCGTTTCCCCGGTGCGCCGGGCGGCCACCTCGCGCAGCTCGTCGGGGTCGAGTCCGGCCAGCATGGCCGTGCCGGCCGCCCGGCGGCCCGGGTGGGTCTCGGGCGCGCTGAACCGGCTCACCGTGCCGCGTAGCCAGGCGAGGGTCCCGGGCGGGCCGGGTGGGGCGACCGGCACCTGGCAGGCCGGATCGAGCAGCGCGGCGCGGACGTCGGCGTGCCGGGTCACCGTCCAGCCGGTGGCCGGGTCGAGGACGGGCGGGCCGCACGGCGGCGTGCCGGCGGCGGGGGCGAGGAGATTCGTCACGACGGTCACCCGGCCGACGGTAGGGCCGGATCGGTTCGGCCCCCGCCGAAGTACGCGCGACCCAGCGGGCTGATCCACCCGACTTCCGCGATGTCGCGGTATCGACGACGTCCGGAGGACTCGATGTTCCGCAACCGGAGTGGATCACGCGGCGGCCGATCCGTGCCCGACCGGTGCCGGGTCAGGCGCGGCCGCCGCCGGTGTCCGGGGCGGCGACCGGGGCGAGGTCGGCGACGGTCAGGCCGAGCGCGCCGGCCAGGGCGGGCCCGCCGGCCGGGGTCAGCCGGACGGCGCGGCCGGTGCCCCGGGTGAGCCAACCGAGGTCGAACAGCCGGCCGCAGAGCGCCGCGCCGAGCGTGCCGGCCAGGTGCGGGCGTCGCTCGGTCCAGTCCAGGCAGTCCCGCAACAGCGGACGCCGGCCGGGGGCGGCCACCGGCACGTCGAGCCCACCGAGCCAGTCCCGCCCGGCCGGGGTCAGGGTGAGCCCGGCCCGCTCGTCGAGCAGCCCCCGGGCCAGCATGGTGTCGCGCAGCAGCACGCCGAGCCGGCCGGCCAGGTGGTCGTAACAGGTGCGGGCGTACGCCAGGGCCGCGTCGGCGCGCACGGCGCGCAGCGAGCGGGCCGGCCGCGCGGCGGCGGGGGTGTGGCCGGCCAGGTCCTCGACCAGCTGGGCCACCGACGGCCCGGCCAGCCGCAGGTAGCGGTGCCGCCCCTGGCGCTCCTCGACCAGCAGCCCGCCGGCGACCAGCCGGTCCAGGTGCTCGCTCGCGGTCGACGGGGCGACTGCGGCGGCGCGGGCCAGCTCGCCCGCCGTCCAGGCCCGGCCGTCGAGCAGGGCGAGGCAGAAGCTGGCCCGGGTCCGGTCGGCGAGCAGGCCGGCGAGGCGAGCCAGCGCCGTGCCGTCGGTGCTGGTGGCGCTCATCGGCCCATGCTGACACGGGCACGGTTCGGCGGCCACCGACCGGTCACCGACTCTTTACAACGTTGTATCCATCGTTGTAGAAACGGACGGAGCGACCCTCGTCGACATTCCCCCACCCGAGGCAGGTCTGATGGGACAACTCCGTCGTGGCGGCGCGCTCGCCGCCGTGCTCGGTCTGCTGCTGGCGGCGACGGCGTCCGCGCCGGCCGTCGCCGGAACCGACGCCGACTACCGCAACCCGGTCTCGGCCGGGTTCGCCGACACCTTCGCCGACCCGGTCGTCCTGCGCGGTGACGACGGCTACTGGTACGCCTACGGCACCACCGACCCGCTGCGCGAGGGCGAGCGCCAGTTCCACCGGGTGCCCACCGCCCGCTCCGCCGACCTGGTCGACTGGCAGTACGTCGGGGACGCCTTCGGCGCCGACCAGCGGCCCCCGTACGCGGCGCCCGGTGCCGGCTTCTGGGCCCCCGACGTGCGCCGGATCGGCGACCGCTACGTCATGTACGTGACGGTCACCGACACCACCGTCTCCCCGGAGGGCAGCGACTTCGCGATCGGCGCGGCGACCGCGCCCACCCCGACCGGCCCGTGGACCTTCGTCGACGAGCCGGTGGTGGCGCCTCGCCCGGGCGGCGGCGGAGGCTGGTTGTGGACCATCGACCCGTCCCAGTTCACCGACGTCGACGGGACCAGCTACCTCTACTACGGCAGCTACTACGGGGGCATCTCGGTCACCGAGCTCTCCCCCGACGGGCTGCGCGCGGTCGGCCAGCCGACCCTGGTGGCGATCGACAACAAGTTCGAGGGCGGCTACGTGCTGCGCCACGACGGCTGGTACTACCTGTTCGCCTCGACGGCGAACTGCTGCGCAGGCCCGGCCACCGGCTACTCCGTCCACGTCGGCCGGTCGCGGAGCCCGCGCGGCCCGTTCGTGGACCGCGACGGCATCCCGCTGACCGCGTCCCGGGCCGGCGGCACGCCGGTGCTCACCCAGAACGGCAACCGGTGGATCGGCACCGGCCACAACGGCTTCCTCACCGACCTGTCCGGCCAGGACTGGATCGTCTACCACGCGCTCGACCGGGCCGACCCGTACCTGGACGAGCCGTTCGGCATCAACGAGCGGCCGATGCTGCTGGACCGCCTCGACTGGATCGGCGGCTGGCCGACGGTCAACGCCGGCGCCGGCCCGTCCGACGGCGAGCGGCCCGCGCCGGTGACCACCGGCCGGGTGGACGAGCGGTTCGACGCCGGGCTGGCCGGCTGGCGGGGCACCGGCGACTGGCGGGTCGCCGACGGCCGGCTCACCGGCAGCGGCGCGCTGACCAGCCGTACCACCGTCGGCGGCGACGTGCGGGCGGAGACCGACCTGCGGCTGACCGGCGCCGAGGCGGCCGGGCTGACCCTGGGCGGCCGGGTCGAGGTGCGCGTCGACGCGGCGGCCGGCCGGCTGGTGGCCCGCGACGGCGGCCGCACCGCCAGCGCGGCGCTGCCGCCCGGCCATCGCCTGACCGACCGGCACAACCTGGCGGTGGAGGTACGCGGCCGGCAGCTGGTGGCCGAGCTGAGCCCGGCCCGGCTCGGCGACCAGCTGGCCACGGTCGCGCTGCGGCTGGACCGCCCGGTGCCCGGGCGGCTCGGGCTGACCGCGACCGGCGGCGCCGCCGAGTTCGACAACGTCAGCCTGGCCCGGCTGCACCGACCGGCCCGCCACGCCGTACCGGAGCCGCGGGCCGGCGCCCTGCTGACCGGGTGGTCCGACGAGTTCACCGACGGCCTCGACCCGGCCTGGAGCTGGGTGCGGCCGGACCCGTCGGCCACCGTGTCCGGCGGGGCGCTGCGCTGGCCGACGCAGGCCGCCGACCTGGTCGGCACCGGCAACACCGCGAGCGTGCTGCTGCGCGACGCGCCGGCCGGCGACTACCTGGTGGAGACGAAGGTGACCCTCGACCTGGGCGAGGAGACCGTGCGCAACTACCAGCAGGCCGGCCTGGTCGCCTACGTCGACGACGACCGGTTCGCCCGGCTGGCTCAGGTGGCGATCTGGAACACCCGGCAGGTGGAGTACGGCTACGAACTGCCCTTCGCCGGCCAGCCGGTGTACGGCGGCAACATCGTCGGCACCCCGGCCACCACCACCTGGCTGCGGCTGGCACACCGGGTCGACCCGGTCACCGGCGAGCACGAGTTCCGGGCCGGCTCCAGCCGGGACGGCGAGCACTGGACGTGGGGCGGGGTGTGGACCTTCCCCGCCGACACCACGCCCCGGATCGGCCTGGTCGCCCACGGCGGCGCGCAGCCGCCGGTCACCGCCGCCTTCGACTACCTGCGCTTCCACCGCTGACCCGACGGTCGGGCCCCCGCCGGCGCGGGGGCCCGACCCGGTCGGCTCAGAGCTTCTCGTAGCAGGGCCGGTCCAGGTTGTACCCCCCGGCGGTCGGCCCGGTGAACAGCTCGCGGACCTGGCTCACCCCGGTCGGGCTGGCCTTGTCCGGCTTGTAGACAGCGGTGACCCGGACCGCTCCCTCGTTCGCCCCGGCGGCGTAGTTGCCGGCGGTCGCCGGCAGCATCCCCTCGTAGTCCACCGAGGTCAGCGACTTGACCGCCTTGAGCAGGCCGGCCCGGGTCAGGTCGCCGTCGGCCACCGCCTTGGCCAGCGCCGCCTTCATCGGGTACGACCACACCCAGCCGGAGGTGTAGCCGTCGTTCGGGGTGACCCCGGGCAACGCCTCGCGCAGCGCCCGGTGCCCGGGGGTGTCGGTGCTCCAGGTGTTCCACGGAGCGGTCTGCTCGTAGCGGGCCAGCAGCGCGGGTGCGGCCGGGCTCTGCAGCAGCGCCGGGTTCCAGGTCGGGCTGGTGCCGATGAACCGGCCGGCGAAGCCGCGGGCCACCGCCTGCCCGACGATGGTCGCCGCGTCCGCCGGGCCCATGGTGAGCACCACCAGGTCCGGCTTGCCGGCGAGGATGGCCTGGATGGCGCCGGCCTGCTTGTCGGCGCCGGAGTCGGTCTTGACGTCAGTGAAGGTCATCCCGAGCGTCTGCGCGGCCAGCTTCACCCCGGCCGCGGCGTCGTCGCCGTAGTCGCCGGCCAGGTGCACCGCCATCACCGACTTCGGCGCGTACGCCTCACGGGCGTAGTCCAGCGCGTTCATCGACTCGACGCAGTAGTTCGCGCCGGACTCGATGATGACGTCCTCGAAGGCGTAGCCGGAGGTCCAGGCGGCCGGGGCGGCGATCACGCTGCTCGCCTTCATGTCGCCCAGGATGGCGCCGGTGGTGGGCGAGCCGAGGCTCTGCGCCAGCGCCAGCACGTTCGGCTTGATCTGCTGGTAGACCTGGTTGTGGGTCTGCGGGTTGTACTTGTTGTCCCGCACGTACCGGGTCACGTCCACCTCGTAGTCGCCGATCCCGCCGGCGGTGTTGACCCGCTTCCAGAACGCCTTCTGCGCGTCGGTGATCGGCACCGCGAGGGCCCGGAACGGGCCCTCGGTGAGGTCGGAGATGATGCCGAGGTAGATGCAGCCCTTGTTGCGGTCGACCGCGTCCGGGCACGGCTCGGCGGTGACGCCGACGTCGGTGCGCAACCCGGATTCGTCCGTTGTGCTGTCCCCGCCACGGCACGCGGTGAGCGTGCCGGCCAGCAGGATCAGGGCCACCCCGAGGGCGGTCCGCGACGTCCGTAGTGCCATGGCTTCCTCGCTCGGGTCAGTAGGAGAACGGCCACGCCTTCCAGTAGGCGCGGGCCCGGACCCAGAGCCCGAACAGCCCGCGCGGTTCGAAGATCAGGAAGACGATGATGAGTACGCCGTAGAGGATCGTCTCCACCTGGAAGACGTTCGGCACCTCGTTCGGCTGGGTGCTGATGAACGGCACCCACGCCTGCAGCTCCCGGGTGAGCCGGGGCAGCAGGGTGATGAAGAACGCCCCGGCGATCGCGCCGGAGATGGTGCCCGCGCCGCCGATCAGCACCATGGCGATGTACTGCACGGACAGCAGCAGGCTGAACGAACTCGGGTCGAAGAAGCCGGTGATGGTGTAGAGCAGCGCCCCGGCGCAGCCGGCGTACGCCGACGACACGGCGAACGCCAGGGTCTTGTACCGGGGCAGGTTCACCCCGATCACCCCGGCGGCGATGTCCCGGTCACGGATGGCGGTGAACGCCCGCCCGATCCGCGAGCGGGCCAGGTTCCGGGCGGCCACCCCGAAGACCACGAGCAGGCCGAGCATCAGCCAGTACAGCTTCTGGTCGCGGGTGGCGGCGGCGTCGGTCACCGCGAGCGGGTGGCCGAGGAACTCCAGGGTGGCGGCCGGCCGGCCGACCCCGGCGCCGCCGGTCAGCGCCGACCACTCGTTGAACACGTGCTGGCCGATGAAGACCAGGCCGAGGGTGACGATGGCGAGGTAGAGCCCGCGCAGCCGGGTGGCCAGCGGGGCGACCAGCACCCCGGCCAGCGCGGCCACCAGGCCGGCGGCGGGCAGCCAGACCGCGATGTCGGTGACCCCGAGACCGATCACCCGGCCGTCCGGGTCGCCGCTGATCGCCGCCGCGGTGTACGCGCCGATGCCGAGGAAGAACGCGTGGCCGAGGGAGACCTGGCCGGCGTACCCGGTGACCAGGCCGAGTCCGATCGCGCCGATCGCGGCCACGCAGCAGACCGCGAGCAGTTGCAGCAGGTCGTCGGTGAGCAGGAAGGGCAGCGCGACCGCGAGCAGCAGCAGTGCGCCGGTCCACCACCGCTTGGCCGGGGTGTCCAGCAGCGCCAGATCCTGGGCGTACGACGTGCGCAGCAGCGGCCGACCCCGCATCGGTTGGCGTCTGGGGATCCATCGGCTTCGGCCGCTGCCCGGGCGGTCAGACGTCGGGATGGTGGTCGGCATAGCGTTAGCGCCTCCAACCTGGCACGGCCGAGAGTGCGGTGAAGTAGCAGTCGGTCCACAGGATCGCTAAACGGCCTTGAGCTAAGGGATCTCCCCGTCGTAGCTGCCGCGGTAATCCCTCGTGATCTGCTTGGCGCGTCTGGTCTTAGGAGGGACATGCTGCGAGGTATGGTTGGGCCTCGTATGGAGGGCCCCGGCAGGACTGTACTCCCAGTACACTTCTCGAGCCATCTCCTCGGGCTCGTCGTTAAACGCTCCGGTGAGCAGACCTGGGCGTTCGCCCGGACACCAGGCCAGGCAGAGCCCATGGATACTCGCCTTCTAGGAAGCACCTCGTGCAAGAAATAGTGCGGTACACGTACCGGTTGCGCCCTGGAGCAACAGCGGTCGCCGCATTGCACGCCGAGTGGGGTCGCTGCCGGTTCCTGTGGAACGAAGCCGTCCACCAGCAGAAGATCGGTAACAAGCCGACCCTGTGCAGACTCTCCAAAATGCTTACCGCAGCCCGCTCCCGATGCGGATGGCTGCGTGAAGGTTCGCAGGTAGCCCAGCAGCAGACCCTGCGAAACTATGCTCTCGCGCTTGCCCATTCCTCTTTGATCAAGGGTCGCCGCCCGCCAAAGGTGAAGCAGCGCAAACGAAGTCTTCCGAGCCTTGAGTACACGGTCCGGGGCTTCAGCATCCGGGACGGACGCTTGCGTCTTGCGTGCGGTCTCCGCATCCCCGTGGTCTGGTCGCGGGACCTCCCTTCCGAGCCGACCAGCGTTCGCGTCTATCAGGACACCCTTGGACACTGGTACGCGTCCTTCGTGGTGCGCCGGGAAGCACAAGTGGTGCCAACTGCTACCGCATCCATCGGCGTTGATTGGGGAGTCAGCGTCACCGCCACAACCACCAACCCCGCCTTTGACCTGCCGTATCTCGGCCACCGGAAGAGGTGCGCCGCAGAATTGGCCAGGATGCAGCGAAGGATGAGCCGGCGTCGCAGGCCTAAGGGCCAACCCGTATCCAGCGGTTACCTGGACGCCAAGCGACGCGCTGCCAGACTGCACAAGAAGGCTGCGCGGCAAAGCACACACGACGCGCGCCAATGGGCGAGGAGAGTAATCGACAGCCATCAGCTGATTGCTGTGGAGGACTTCAAGCCGAATTTGCTTTTCAAATCCACAATGGCCCGCAAGGCCGCCGATGCCGCGATCGGCGCAGCGAAACGAGAATTGATCGAACGTGGCATGCGGGCGGGCCGGAAGGTGGTGTTGGTGCCGCCCGCCTACACCACAATGACCTGCGCCGAATGCGGCTCGAGAGCCAAGAGCCGCCTCGGTTTGGGTATGAGGACTTTCAGGTGCAACGACTGTGGCTACACCGCGGGACGCGACCTGAACGCCGCGAGGGTGATCCTCGCCACGGTAGAACGCGACCGTGTTGGTGCTGACGATGTGAGACATACGATCAACTCCCTACGGGGCGGCCGGTCGGGTGCAGTCTGAGCCAAGAATCTCCCAATACATTCGGAGAAGTCGTTAAACCCGCTCCACCTCCCGGGTGCCGAACAGCCCGTACGGGCGGACCAGCAGCACGACCAGCATCAGCACGTACGGGGTGATCACCGAGACGTTGCCGCCGAGCCAGGCGAGGTCGTTGGCGTAGGTGGCGGTGAGTTCCTGGAGCACGCCGACGGCGAGCCCGCCGACCACCGCCCCGGGCAGCGAGTCGAGTCCACCCAGGATGATCACCGGGAGCGCGGTCAGCGCGATCAGCCAGAGCGCGGCGTCCACGCTGGCACCGGCGGCGGCGAAGGTGCCGGCCACCGCGGCCAGCCCGCCGGCCAGCGCCCAGCTGACCGCGAAGACCGCCCCGACCGACACGCCGTGCGCCAGCGCCGCCTCCTGGTCGAGCGCGGCGGCCCGCATCGCCAGCCCGGTGCGGGTGAACCGGAAGAACGCGAACAGGCCGGCGACGAGCAGCCCGGTGGCCGTCACCGCGGCCAGGTGCCGCTGTTGCAGCTCGACCGGGCCCAGTGACAGGGTGCGCAGTCCCCACGGGTCGCCGACGTGCCGCACGTCCAGGCCGATGAAGGCGTTGACCACCACCCGGACGGCGACGTCCACGCCGAGGGTGATGATGGCGACCACGAACGCGGGCCGGCCCACCATCGGCCGGACGGCGGCGCGCTCGACGCCGAGCGCGAGCAGGCCGGTGCCGACCGCCGCGAGCGGCACCGCCGCCCAGAAGCCGACGGCCGGGGCGAGGTAGGTGACCGCGACGACGCCGGCCAGCATGAACGCGGGCTGGGCGAAGCTGATCACGCGGGTGGCCTTGTAGATGATCACGAAGCCGAGCGCGAGCAGGGCGTAGATGCTGCCGGTGCCCAGCCCGCGCAGCACGCTCTCGGTCAGCTCGGTCACCGGTCACCGCCCGGCGCGTACAGCTCGTCGACCAGGGCGGCGAAGGCCCGGGTGACCGCCTCCCGGCGGACCTTCTGGGTCGCGGTCAGCTCGCCGTCGTCCTGGTCGAGTTCCTTGGGCAGCAGCCGGAACCGCTTGATCTGCTCGATCCGCGGGTGCCGGGCGTTGACCTCGTCCACCACGGTGCGGATCAGGTCGACCACCTCCGGCTTGGCGCTCAGGTCGCGGTAGGTGGTGTACGCCAGCCGGCGCCGCTGCGCCCACTGTCCGACCGTGTCGGCCTCGATGCCGATCAGCGCGACCAGGTAGGGCCGGCGGTCGCCGATCAGCACGGCCTCCTTGACGTACGGCGACGTCTTCAGCTCGTTCTCGATGCCGGCCGGGCCGATGTTCTTCCCACCCGCGGTGATCATGATGTCCTTGGCCCGGCCGGTGATCCGCACGTGCGTGCCGTCCACCCACTCGCCGATGTCGCCGGTGTGCAGCCAGCCGTCCGGCTCCAGCACCGCCGCGGTGGCGGCCGGGTCGTCCAGGTAGCCGGCGAAGACCCCGGGGTGCCGGGTGAGGATCTCCCCGGTGGTCTCGTCGATGCGCAGCTCGACGCCGTGCTGCGGCTCGCCGACCGTGCCGAGCTTCACCCGGCCGGGCCGGTTGCCGGTGGCGATGGCGGAGTTCTCCGTCATCCCGTACACCTCGTGCATCGGCACCCCGACGCCCATGAAGAAGCGCAGCACCTCGGGGGCGATCGGGGCGGCGCCGGAGGCGGCGTAGCGCACCCGGCGTACCCCGATCCGCTCGCGCAGCGCCCGGTAGCAGAACAGCCAGCCCACCGCGTACGCCAGCCGGCTGGCCGGGGTGTGCCGGCCGCCGGTGGCCACCAGGGTGGCGCCGATCCGGTCGGCGACCCGCAGCCAGAACCGGGCCACCGCCCGCTTGAGCGGGGACGCCGACGCCACCCGGATGGTGACCGTGGCGAGGATCTTCTCCCAGATCCGGGGCACCCCGAACAGGATGGTCGGCTGAACCTCGCGCAGGTTGGCCGGCACGGTGGCGACCGACTCGGCGAAGTTCACCTGCACCCCGGCGCCGGCGCTGCTCCAGGTGGTGAAGACCCGCTCGGCGACGTGGCAGAGCGGCAGGTAGGACAGGAGCAGGTCGTCCGGGCCGGGCGGGGGGTCGGCCAGGCCGCCGCCCTCGGTGACCGTCCGCACCGCGAAGTCGACGTTGGCGACGGTGAGCATCGCGCCCTTCGGCCGGCCGGTGGTGCCCGAGGTGTAGATCAGGGTGGCCAGGTCGGCGTCGGTGGCGGCGGCCATCAGCTCGGCCACCGCGCCGGGGTGGGCGACCCGGTGGGCGGCGCCGAGGGCCAGGAAGTCGTCCCAGTACAGCAGCGCCGGATGCCGGTAGCGGCCCCGGACGCCGCGCGGTTCGAGATAGACCACGCGGTCCAGGTCGGGGCAGTCGTCGAGCACCGCGAGGGCCTTGTCGACCTGTTCCTGGTCCTCGGCGACGAGCACCCGGGCGCCCGAGTGGGCCAGCAGGTAGCCGATCTCGGCGGCCGGGTTGGTCGGGTAGAGCCCGACGGTGACGCCCCGGACGGCGACGGCGGCCACGTCCGTCCAGAGCCACTCGCGCCGGTTCTCGGCCAGCACCGCTACCCGCTCCCCCGGGCTCACCCCGAGGGCCAGCAGGCCGTGCGCCACGGTCTGCGCGGTGTCCCAGTACGCCGCCCAGGTCACCTCCTGCCAGATCCCGCGGATCTTCTCCCGCAGCGCCACCCGCTGCGGGGTGGCCCGGGCGCACTCGCGTACCCGGGCGGCGATGGTCGGGGCGGCGGCGTCGGCGGCGCCGGTGGCGGGCGCCCCGGTGGGCGCGCTGGTGGGCGCGCTGGTGGTGCTCATGCCGCCGCTCCGCTTCGCTCCGCGGCGTCATGAGGCACCGCCGGGCGGTGTCGATGATTCGCTCGCTGACGCTCGCTCACGTGGTGGTCACCTCCCCCAGGTAGGCGCGGATCACGTCGGGGTGGTGCTGGATCTCGGCCGGGGTGCCGGTGGCCACCGGTTGTCCGAAGTCGACCACCAGCACCCGGTCGGCGAGGTCCATCACCAGGCCCATGTCGTGCTCGACCAGCACCACCGGGATGCCCAGCTCCTCCCGGACGTCGAGGATGTAGCGGGCCATGTCCTCGGTCTCCTCGAGGTTCATCCCGCCGACCGGCTCGTCGAGCAGCAGCAGCTTCGGCTCCATGGCCAGCGCGCGGCCCAGCTCCACCCGCTTCTGCACCCCGTACGGCAGCAGCCCGACCGGCATCCGCCGCCACTGCTCCAGCTCCAGGAAGTCGACGATGTCCTCCACCGCGGCCCGGGCGGCCAGTTCGGCGCGCCGGGCCCGGCCGCGCCAGAGCACCGCCGCCAGCGGCCCGTACCGGATGTGGTGGTGCCGGCCGAGCAGCAGGTTCTCCAGCACGGTGAGGTTGGCGAAGAGCTCGACGTTCTGAAAGGTTCGGGCGAGCCCGAGCGCGGCGATCTGGTGCGGGCGCCGGCCGACCAGGTCGACGCCGTCGAAGACCACCTGACCGGCCTGCGGCCGGTAGACCCCGGAGAGCACGTTGAAGATCGACGTCTTGCCGGCGCCGTTCGGCCCGATCACAGCGAACAGCTCCTGCCGGCCGACAGTGAAGCTCACCCCGTCGATCGCCCGGACGCCGGCGAAGCTCAGCCGCACGTCGGTGAAGCGCAGGATCTCGTCGCTCACGACAACCACCGCTTCCGTCGCCGGTAGTGCTTGACCTCCCGGAACGAACGCCGGCCGGTGTCGGCGCCGGCGTGCAGGCCCAGGTAGAACTCCCGCACGTCGTCGTCGGCGAGCAGCTGCGCGGCCGGCTTGTCGAGCACCACCCGGCCGGTCTCCAGCACGTAGCCGTGCGCGGCGACCGAGAGCGCCATGGCGGCGTTCTGCTCGACCAGCAGCACGCCGGTGCCGGCGGCGTTGATCCGCACGATCAGCTCGCGGACCTGCTCGACCAGGCGCGGGGCGAGGCCGAGGCTGGGCTCGTCCAGCAGCAGGTAGCGGGGGCCGGCCATCAGTGCGCGGCCCATCGCCAGCATCTGCTGCTCGCCGCCGGAGAGGTAGCCGGCGGTGCGCCGGCGCCGCTCGGCCAGCACCGGGAAGAGCGCGTACACCTCGTCGAGCCGGGCCGGGATCCGGCGTGGGTCGGTGTGCCCGCCGAGGCGCAGGTTCTCCTCCACGGTCAGCTCGCCGAAGATCCGCCGCCCCTCCATCACCTGCGCGACGCCGCGGCGCACGATCGCGGCCGGGCGCAGCCGGTGCAGCGGCTGGCCGTCCAGGGTGACCTCGCCGCGGACCACCTCGCCGTGGTGGATGTCGAGCAGCCCGGTGATGGCCCGCAGCAGGGTGGTCTTGCCGGCGCCGTTGGCGCCGAGCAGCGCGACGATCCCGCCGGGCGGGACGGTGATGCTCAGGCCGCGGAGCACCAGCATCACGTCGTCGTAGACGACCTCGAGGTTGCGCACCTGCAGCATGGCCGGCGCTCCTGGGGCTCGAGTGTGGCGTGTGCCACAAGTTACCGAGCATTAAACCGTGCGGAACGTCCCCGCAAAAGATCGGAACGGTTGGATCCGCCGGCTTGGCCGCCGACGGTCGGCCCGATCGCCCGGGCGACGGCGCCGTCCGGTCGCGCCGGCGCGGTGCGCCGCCCTGGCCACCCGGCGCGACGAATCAGCCGGTCGGCGTGCCGAGCGGGTGGACGGTGCGGGTCGCGCCGTTGTAGCTGCGCGCGGCGACGAACTCCCCGGCCGGCGGGGCGTCGCCGAGCACCGCCCGGGCCAGGCCCGCGTCGGCGTCGCGGAACCGCAGCGCCAGGCTCAGGTGCGGGCGCCACCGCCGGGGCGCGTGCCACGGGTTGCGCCCGTCTGCGTCGGCCAGGACGCGCCACACCGCCGCGTGCAGCGCGGTCAGCTCGGCGCCGGGGTCGACCAGCCAGACCAGCGGCGCGCTGCCGTCCAGGACGGTGACCTCGCCGAGCCGCGCCGGCACCGGCAGCGCCGCGTCGACCAGCGCGGTCAGCCGGGCCACCGCGCCCGGCGGGAACTCGTCGGCCGCGGCCAGGGTCAGGTGCGGCCGGTTGGTCGGGTGGGTGTTACGCGCCAGGCTGGGCAGCCCCGCCGCGGCCAGCCGGGCCCAGGCGGCCCGGACCGCGGCGTCCAACCCCGGCGAGCAGACCAGTTCGACCGTACGCACCAGCGTCAGGCTAGTCGGCGGGCTGACCGGTCGGGTCAGAGCCAGCCGTTGTCGCGGGCCGTGCGCACCGCCGCCGCCCGGTCGGCGGCGCCCAGCTTCTGCACCGCGGCGGCGAGGTGGTTGCGGACGGTGCCGGCGGACAGGTGCACCCGCCGGGCGATCACCGCGACCGGGGCGCCGAGTTCGGCCAGCCGCAGCGTCTCCAGCTCGCGCGCGGTCAACGGGCACTCGGGCAGGGTGAGCGCGTCGGCGGCCAGCGACGGGTCGACGTACCGGCCGCCGGCGTGCACCCGGCGGATCACGTCGGCGAGCGCGCCGCCCGGTGAACCCTTGGGCAGGAAGCCCCGCGCCCCGGCGGTGAGCGCCTGGCGCAGGTGCGCCGGCCGACCGTGGCCGGTCAGCAGCACCACCGCGCAGTCGGGCCGCACCCGGGTCAGCTCGGCGGCGACCTGGATGCCGGTGAGCCCGGGCATCTCCAGGTCCACCACGGCCACGTCCGGCCGGTGGGCCAGCGCGGCGGTGACCGCGGCCGGCCCGTCGGCGGCCTGCGCCACCACCTCGAGGTCAGGCTCCAGCCCGAGCAGGGCGGCGACCGCCACCCGGACCAGCTCCTCGTCGTCGGCGAGCAGGACGCGGATCATGAGGCGACCGGCACGGTGGCCTCCAGGGTGAACACCGCACCCTCCCGGTGCACCCGCAGCCGGCCGCCGGCCGCGCCGAGCCGGTCGGTCAGCCCGCGCAGGCCGTCGCTGCGCCCGTCCGGGCCCCGGTCGGTGGCGCCGTCGTTGGTCACCGTCATCCTGGCCACGCCGCCCTCCTGGACGATCTCGATCCGGCACCAGCCGGCCCGGCTGTGCCGCAGCACGTTAGTGCTCGCTTCGCGCAGCACCGCCGCCAGCTCGCCCGCCGTCGCCGCCGGCAGGCCGGCCGGTAGGGACGGCACGGCGCACCGTACGCCGCACGAGCGCAGCACGCCGGCCACGGCGGCGAGCTGCTCACCCAGGTCGACGGTGCGGTAGCCGTGCACGGTCTCGCGTACCTCGGCCAGCGCGGCGGCGGCCAGCCGCTGCACCTCGGCGGCTTCCCGGCCGGCCCGCGCCGGATCGCTCGGGGCGAGCCGGGCAGCCAGTTCGGCCTTCAACGCGATCACCGTGAGGTTGTGCCCGAGCACGTCGTGCACCTCCCGGGCGAGCCGCAGCCGCTCCTCGGTCGCGGCCAGCCGGGCCTGCGCGGCCTGGCCCTGCCGGGCCTCGACGAGCAGGTCCCAGAACCAGACCTGGAACCAGTTCACCACCGCGATGCCGGTCCCCACCCCGCCGGTCACCGCGAGGTGGCGGCCCAGCGAGCCGCCGGTCCAGCCGGCCACGCCGGCGGCGACCGCGACGGCCAGCGCCGCGACCGCCAGCGCGGCCGGGGGGCGGACCAGCAGCGGCGCCATGCCGACCAGCGAGGCACCGAGCCACGCCCAGGTGGGCCAGTCGCCGGCGGCGACCGGACCGACGACGGGAACGCTCAGCACCGCCACCACGGCCAGGCACGCCTGGAACCGCCGGCGCCGCCGCTGCGCCAGCCACGGCGTGGCCGCCGCGTACAGCACGGCGGACTGGGCGGCGGCGAAGGCCAGCACGCCGACCGCGCCGAGCGCCGCGCGCACCGGGTCGGGTTCCCGCAGCACGCCGACCGCCGGCAGCAGCAGGCTGGCCCAGCCGCTGGTGGCCAGCGACACCAGGGTCGCGTAGCGGGCGCGGCGCAGCCGCCGGTCCGCCCGGGGTACCGCCGCCTGCTGCGCCACGCCGCAGATCCTAGGGCGGCTCGCCGTCCGGTTCACCCGTGCGGATCGCACGGTCCGGCCGTGCGACCCGCCCGGAAATCCGGTGCCGCACGCGGCTGTCCTGCGGAGCACCGCCGCCGGCAGGGTCGAGGGCATGAGACAGACGCTGACAGACGACCCGGTGGTCTCCGCGCCGCCGGCCGCCGCCCGCCCGGCCGGCGGCGTACGACACCTGCTGCGGCACCTCGGCGAGATGGCGCTGGCGATGGTCGCCGGGATGGTGCTGCTCGGCCCGCTGTGGACGGTGGCCGGCGCCCCGCTCGGGCTCACCGCCACGCTGGCCCGGCCGGACGTCGCCGCGCTGACGATGGCGACCGACATGACCGTCGGCATGACCGTCTGGATGCGGTACCGCCGGCACTCCTGGGCCGCCAGCGGCGAGATGGCGGCCGCGATGTACCTGCCGTTCCTGCTGCTGCTCGGGCCGTACTGGGCAGGGCTGCTCGGGGCCGACGCCCTGCTGCTCGGCGGCCACCTGCTGATGATTCCCGCGATGGTGCTGGTGGCGGTGCGGCACCGGCACGCCGCGCCGGTCCCGGTACGGCGGCACCCGGCCGTCGTCGCGCTGGCCCGCCGGTGGCCCACCCTGCTCGCCCTGCTGATAACGGTCAAGCTGTGGGCCGAACCGGACGTGCCGAGCCCGTGGCTGATGCTGGTGCTGCCCGGCCTGTACCTGGTGATCGGCGCGGCCCGGCGCCGGCTGCGCGGTCCCGGCGGGCTCGGCCGGCAGCTGGTCGGGCTGGCCGCCTGGTCGGCGCTGGCGCTGGTGGCGGTGGTGGTCGACGGCCGCACGGCGGCCTGGCTGGTGGCCGCCGGGTGGCTCGCCCACGCCGGCTGGGACCTGCTGCACCACCGCCGCGACGAGGTGGTGCCCCGGGCTTACGCCGAGGGGTGCGGCGTGTTCGACGCGGTGGTCGGCGTCACCGTCGTGCTGGCGATCCTGACCGGCTGAGCCGCCGGGTCGGGCCGGCCGGCGGTACGGGGGCGGCCGGCCCGACCCGGTGTTGTGCCGGTCGCCGCACCGCCCGCCCGGCGGTGATGAAAGGCTTGTCACATGAGTTCCGCACCCGTCCCGCCCGAACCACCCACCCGTCCCGCCGCCGACCCGGACACCGGGGCGGGTGCCTTCGCGGACCTCGGCCTGCGCGCCGAGCTGCTGAACGCGCTGACCGCGCTCGGCTACGAGGAGCCGACCCCGATCCAGCGGGAGGCGATCCCGCCGCTGCTGACCGGGCGCGACCTGCTGGGCCAGGCGGCGACCGGCACCGGCAAGACGGCCGCGTTCGCGTTGCCGCTGCTGCAACGGATGCCGCCGCAGCGCGTCGGCGGCGATCCGACGGCGCTGGTGCTGGTGCCCACCCGGGAACTCGCCGTGCAGGTGTCCGAGGCGTTCCACCGCTACGGCAAGGACCTGGGCACCCGGGTGCTGCCGATCTACGGCGGGCAGCCGATCGGCCGGCAGCTGCGCGCGTTGGACGCCGGGGTGGACGTGGTGGTGGCCACCCCCGGCCGGGCGCTGGACCACATCGCCCGGGGCACCCTGCGGCTGGGCGGGCTGGCCACCGTGGTGCTGGACGAGGCCGACGAGATGCTCGACATGGGCTTCGCGGAGGACATCGAGGCGATCCTGGAACACGCGCCGGAGCAGCGGCAGACGGTGCTCTTCTCGGCGACCATGCCGGCCCGCATCGACGGGATGGCCCGGCAGCACCTCACCGACCCGGTGCGCATCCTGATCGCCCGGGAGCAGCCGGTGGCCGGCGAGGCGCCCCGGGTGCGGCAGAGCGCGTACATCGTCGCCCGGGCGCACAAGCCGGCGGCGCTGGGCCGGGTGCTGGACGTCGAGTCGCCCACCGCGGCGATCGTGTTCTGCCGCAGCCGGGAGGAGGTGGACCGGCTCACCGAGACGATGAACGGGCGCGGCTACCGGGCCGAGGCGCTGCACGGCGGGATGAGCCAGGAGCAGCGCGACCGGGTGATGGGCCGGCTGCGCTCGGGCACCGCGGACCTGCTGGTGGCCACCGACGTGGCGGCCCGGGGCCTGGACGTCGAGCAGCTCACCCACGTGGTCAACTACGACGTGCCGTCGGCCCCGGAGTCGTACGTGCACCGGATCGGCCGGGTGGGCCGGGCCGGCCGGGAGGGCGTGGCGATCACCCTCGCCGAGCCGCGCGAGCACCGGATGCTCAAGACCATCGAGCGGGTGACCGGCCAGCGGATCGCCATCGACAAGATCCCGACGGTGGCCGACCTGCGCACCCGTCGGCTGGAGCTGACCCAGGCCGCGCTGCGGGAGAGCCTGCTGGAGGACGACCTCGACCCGTTCCGGGCCATCGTGGAGTCGCTGACCGACGAGTTCGACCTGGTCGAGGTGGCGCTCGCCGCGGTGCGGCTGGCGCACGAGGCGACCTCGCCGGGCGCGGCCGACGAGGAGGAGATCCCGCAGATCCCGGTGCGTGGCCCGCGGGAGGGGCGGCCCGACGGTGGCCGGGCCGAGCGGCGCGGCGGGCGGCCCCGCGCGGGCGGCATGACGCAGGTCTTCATCGGCCTGGGCCGGCGCGCCGGGGTGCGCCCGCAGGACCTGGTCGGGGCGATCACCGGGGAGACCCGGGTCAGCGGCCGGGACATCGGCTCGATCGAGATCGCCGACCGGTTCTCCCTCGTCGAGGTCCCGTACGCGGTGGCCGACGAGGTGATCGCCGGGTTGCGCGGCAGCACCATCAAGGGGCGGAAGGCGACCGTACGCCGCGACCGCGACGGCGACGGGGACGGGGACCGCCGGCCCGCCGGCGGCGCCGACCGGCGGCCGTACCGCGACGGCGACGGCGACCGGCGGCCGCGCCGGGACCGCTACTGAGGCCGTACGCCACGCGGCCCCCGGCCGTCGCGCGGTGCGACGGCCGGGGGCCGGGGGTGTCGGTGCCGGTCAGGCGGCGGCGAGCGCCGGTCCGTCCAGCGACTCCGAGTCGATCTCGGCCGGGCGCAGCGCCAGGGCGAGCACGTCGGCCACGTCGGCCAGGGTGTGGACGGTCAGCGCCTCGCGCACCTCGGCCGGCAGGTCGTCCAGGTCCGGCTCGTTGCGCTTCGGGATGATCACCTCGGTCAGGCCGGCCCGGTGCGCGGCGAGCAGCTTCTGCTTCACCCCGCCGATGGGCAGCACCCGGCCGGAGAGGGTCACCTCGCCGGTCATCCCGAACTCGGGCCGCACCGGTCGCCCGGTCACCAGGGAGGCCAGCGCGGTCACCATGGTGATGCCGGCGCTGGGACCGTCCTTGGGTACCGCGCCCGCCGGGAAGTGGACGTGGATCCGACGTCCGGCCAGGGCGTTCGGGTCGATGCCGAAGCGTCGCCCGTTCGACCGCAGGTACGACAGCGCGATGTGCGCGGACTCCTTCATCACGTCGCCGAGCTGGCCGGTCAGGGTCAGCCCCGGCTCGCCCTCCATGCTGGTCGCCTCGATGAAGAGCACGTCCCCACCGGCGCCGGTCACCGCCAGGCCGGTCGCCACGCCGGGCACGGCCGTCCGCTCCGCCGACTCCGGCGTGAACTTGGGCCGACCCAGGTAGCGGGCCAGGTTGTCGGTGTCCACCTCGACCGGGGACGGGTCGTCGGCCAGCGCGACCGTCACCTTGCGCAGGATCTTCGCCAGGGCCCGCTCCAGCTGCCGGACGCCGGCCTCCCGGGTGTACTCCCCCGCGATCCGGGCCAGCGCCTCGTCGGCCACGGTCACCTCGTCGGCGGTCAGCCCGGCCCGCTCCCGCTGCCGGGGCAGCAGGTGGTCGCGGGCGATGGCGACCTTCTCGTCCTCGGTGTACCCGTCCAGGGTGACCAGCTCCATCCGGTCCAGCAGCGGGCCGGGGATGGCCTCCACCACGTTCGCGGTGGCCAGGAAGAGCACGTCGGACAGGTCGAGGTCGACCTCCAGATAGTGGTCCCGGAAGGTGTGGTTCTGCGCCGGGTCGAGCACCTCCAGCAGCGCGGCGGCCGGGTCGCCGGAGTAGCCGGCGGCCAGCTTGTCCACCTCGTCGAGGAGCACCACCGGGTTCATCGAGCCGGCCTCGCGCAGCGCGCGGACGATCCGGCCGGGCAGCGCGCCGACGTAGGTGCGCCGGTGACCGCGGATCTCCGCCTCGTCCCGCACGCCGCCCAGGCTGACCCGGACGAAGTTGCGGCCCAGCGCCCGGGCGACGGACTCGCCGAGGCTGGTCTTGCCGACGCCGGGCGGGCCGGCGAGGGCGAGCACCGCGCCGGAGCCGCGCCCGCCGACCACGCCGAGGTTGCGCTCGGCCCGGCGGTTGCGCACCGCGAGGTACTCCAGGATGCGGTCCTTCACGTCGGCCAGGCCGGCGTGGTCGGCGTCGAGCACCGCGCGGGCCGCGGCCAGGTCGGTGTTGTCCTGGGTACGCGTGTTCCACGGCATCTCCAGGACGGTGTCCAGCCAGGTCCGGATCCAGCCCGCCTCCGGGGAGGCGTCGCTGGCCCGCTCCAGCTTGCCGACCTCGCGCAGCGCCGCCTCGCGGACCTTCTCCGGCAGGTCGGCGGCCTCGACCCGGGCCCGGTAGTCGGCCGAGCCGTCCGGCTCGTCCTCGCCGAGCTCCTTACGGATCGCGGCGAGCTGCTGGCGCAGCAGGAACTCCCGCTGCGACTTCTCCAGCCCCTCGCGGACGTCGTTGTTGATCTGCTCGGTGACCTCCTGCTCGGCCAGGTGCTCCTTCACCCAGCCGACCAGCAGCTCCAGCCGGGCGGTGACGTCCGGCGCGGCGAGCAGCTCGCTCTTCTGGTCCAGGCTCAGCCAGGGCGCGTACCCGGCGGAGTCGGCCAGCTCGGAGAGGTCGGTCATCCGCTCCATCGCGTCGATGACCTGCCAGGCGCCCCGCTGTTGCAGCACCGAGGTCATCAGGGCGCGGTACTCGCGGGCGAGTTCCCGGGCCCGGCCGGCGGGAGCGGGTTCGTGCAGTTCGGTCGCCTCGACCCAGAGGGCGGCGCCGGGCCCGGGCACGCCCGAGCCGATCCGCGCCCGGGACAGGCCGCGGATGACGGCGGCGGGCTCGCCGCTGGGCAGCCGGCCTACCTTCTCGATGGTGGCCACCGCGCCGACCGGGCCGTACTCGCCGTCGAGGCGGGGCACGGCCAGCAGTTTGCGGTCGCCGGTGGCGCGGGCCGCGTCGACCGCGGCCTGGGTGGTCGGGTCGAGGGTCACCGGGATGACCATGCCGGGCAGCAGCACGGCGTCGGTCAGGGGAAGTACCGGAAGAGTTGCCATCGAACACCTGCTATCGCGTTGTCTTGAGCCTGTCTCGCTCAAGTAACAAAGCGTTCCCCTTGTTCCGCTGTGTGACCCAGACCACGTCCGGCCGCCGGCCGGGCCGGTGCCCGCAGCAGGTCCCGCAGCAGTCCACCGCCACCGGCGACGGCGACCGCGAGCGGGATCGCCAGGCTGGTCAGGGCCAGTGCGGCGACGGTCGGGCCGGGCAGCCCGGCGAACCAGGCCAGCCCGGTCAGCGCGATGAAGACCAGCAGCTTGACCCGGGTCCGGGCGACCGGCACCAGGGCGGTCTGCGGGGTGGGCGCGGTGGCGGGCATCGGTACTCCCCTTTCCGGTTCGTCGCGCGAATCCGTCGCGCAGGCTCGTCGCGCAGGCTCGTCGCGCGCGTTCGTCGCGCAGGCTCGTCGCCCGGGTTCGTCGCGGAGGCTCGTCGCGCGGGTTCGTCGCGGAGGCTCGTCGCGCGGGCTCGTCGCGCGGGTTCGTCGCTCAGAGCAGGAGCAGCAGGGCGGCGCCGACGGCGGCCGCGGGAATGGTGGTGATCACGGTGGCCAGCGCGGCGGAGTGCCGGCGCATCGCGGCGAGCGGGATCAGGGCGTCGCCGTCCTGGCTGATCGCGTTGGCCACCAGGGTGGGCAGCGGCAGGCCGCCGCTGACGTAGAGACCGGTGAAGACGATCTGCACGGCGCAGCCCGGGATGAGTCCGATCGCCGCGCCGACCAGGACGCCGAGCAGCCCGGTGAGCGCCAGTTCGGATCCGTCGAAGCCGGTGCTGGTGGTGATCACCTGCCAGGCGAGGTACGCCACCGCCACCCAGACGGTGACGAAGGACGCCTCGTGCGCGCTGTGCCGCAGCGTCTCCCGGAACGACCGGGCCTGTGCCGTCTCCAGGGTGTCGTCGGCCAGCCGCCCCCGCCCGGCCGCGAAGATCAGCATGGCGGTCAGCGTGCCGAGCACCCCCAGCGCCAGGTACGGGTCGACGCCGCCCAGCCGGTCGGTCAGCGCCCCCGGATCGACCAGCTGGAACACCACCGGAACCGACACCAGGAACGCCGGCGTGGTCAGCCCCCAGAACGCGGTGGACGCCGGCACCCGGGGCAGCAGCCCGCCGAGCAGCCGGCGCGCACCGGCCAGGTCGGGTCCGCCCGCCGCGGCCAGGCCGGCCGGTACGCCGGCGGGCGCGGCGGCCAGGCCGACGGGCGCGGCGGCCGGCACACCGGCGGGCGCGCGCCGGCGCCGCACGGCGCGGGCCGGGTCGATGCCGAGCGCGTCGACGACGTAGCCGGTGACCAGGCCGACCGCGAAGAGCAGCAGGTGGATCTGGAGCGCGAACAGCGGGTTCCAGGCGATCACCACCCAGGACGAGTCACCCATGGTGGCCGCCAGCGCGGCGATCACGGTGCCGAAGGACACCTTCCCCCGGGCGTAGAGCGGCATCAGGATGATCGCCCCGCCACAGCCCGGGCTGACCCCGAGCAGCGCGCCGACCAGCGGGCCGAGCCGGCGACGGCGGGTCAGCCCGTCGGTGACCCGGTCGCCGTAACGCCAGCGCAGCCAGCCGAAGAGCGCGACCATCACGGCGACGTACACACCCACCTGCATGAACGCGTCCGCCAGCGGGCGGAGTACGAGTTCGGTCACAGCACACCTCCTCCGGGAACGGGCACCGCCGGACCGCCCGCCACACGCGGACGGTCCGGCGGCGGGCTGTCAGGTGACCTTGCTCTTGACCTTGTTGACCATGCCGCCGGCGATACTCGGGTTGGTGCCGTACAGCCGCGGGTCGCCGGGCGGGAGCACCGGCTCGGGCGCGTGCGCGCGCGGGCTGTGGTCGTAGCGGAACTCGCCCTTGCCGTCCGGCGCCGGTCCGGACGCCCAGCGGCCCTCGGCCGCGTCCGGACCCGGCGAGAAGTCCAGGTACGTGTAGCTGAACTGCTCGGTGAACTCCTTCGAGTCGGGGAACGCGTCCGGCACCGGCATCTCCTCCAGGCCGTCCTCCTTGAGCTGCTCGATGGCGGCCATCCACATGTTCTGGTGCATGGTGTCGCGGGCCAGCAGGAAGCGGAGCATCTGCTTGACGCCCGGGTCGTCGGTCATGTTGAACAGCCGGGAGACCTGGAGCCGCCCCTGCGCCTCGGCGGTCACATTGAGCTGGAAGTCGGCCATCAGGTTGCCGCTGGCGGTGATGAAGTTGCCGTTCCACGGCACCCCGGCGCTGTCCACCGGCAGCGCGCCGCCGCCGCCGTGGATGAAGTGCGCCGGGTTGGAGCCGCCGTAGATCGCCCCCACCATCGGGTTGTCGTCGGCGGCCTCCTGCAACGACAGCGGCGCGTTCTCCAGCAGCCGCGTGATCATGGTGGCGATCATCTCGACGTGGCCCATCTCCTCGGTGCCGACGTCGAGGAAGAGATCCTTGTACTTGCCGGGCAGGCGGCAGTTCCAGCCCTGGTAGAGGTACTGGTTGGCGACGGTCATCTCGCCCCACTTGCCGCCCAGGATCTCCTGGAGCCGGCGGGCGAACGCGGCGTCCGGGCCATCCGGCTTGGCCTCGAACTGCAGGTCCTTCATGTGGCTGAACACGGGTCCTCCTCGTGCCACTGGTTCGGTACGGAGGACAGTTCCCGCCGGGCTGACCCGCCCGGGCCAACCGGCGGCCCCGCCGGGTCAGGCCGTGGGGCTGGGCAGCAGCACCTCCAGCGCCACGCCGCGCGGGCGCAGCCGGTGCGCCCGTACCGTGCCGCCGTCGACGGCCAGCAGCCGCCGGACGATCCACAGCCCCAGGCCGGACATCCCGACGGCCGGCGCGGGTCGGCGCAGGGCCGCCAGCAACGCGTCGTCCACCCGCCCCTCGTCGGTGACCAGGATGCTCAACCCGGCCCGGCGCACCGAGGCGTAGATGCCGATCCGCCCGTCGGCCGGCCCGTGCCGCAGCGCGTTCTGCACCAGGTTCGCCAGCACCTGCCGGGTGCGGCCGGCCGGCACCGGGCAGGCGCCGGCCCGGCGGGTGACCCGCACCCGTCGCCGGTGCCGGGGCACCAGGACGGCGACCCCGCGGAGGATCTCCACCAGCGGCACGGTGGTCGGCTCGGGTTGCCCGGCGAGGGCCAGCGCGCCGGTGCTGGCCGCCGCGTCCCTGAGCAGGTCCTGCAGATGCGCGGCCTGGTCCCGGGCGAGTTCGCTGATCACCCGCCGGTCGTCGCCGGTCAGCCCGGGGCGGTCGGCGAGCGCCCGGGTCAGCGAGGTGAGGGTGCTGACCGGGGTACGGAACTCGTGGCAGAGCACCCGCAGCAGCAGCTCCGGGTCGCCCGGGACGGGTGGGGTGGCCGGACCCACGCCACCCCGCCGGAACCCGCGTAGCAACCCCTGGAAACCGTGCCGTCCGCGCATCGGTCCGCCTCCCCTCGTCCGGCCGCGCCGCATGATCGGTACCCGCTGGGGAAGGGACCAGACATGCCGAACCGCCCCACCCTCCGGCTGGCCGTGGTCGACGACCACCCGCTGTTCGTCCGGGGGCTGGAGCTGCTGCTGCCGGCGGCGACCGGCAAGCGGGCCGAGGTGGTGGGCTCCACCGGCGACGCCGCCTCGGCCGCCTCGCTGGTCAGCCGGTGCCTGCCCGACCTGGTCCTGGTCGACCTGCACATGCCACCGCCCGGTGGCATCCGCGCGGTGGCCGCGATCCGCCGGACCAGCCCCCGGGTCCGGGTGGTGGCGATGTCCGGCGGCGACGACCCGGAGCCCGCGCTGGACGCGCTGCGCGCCGGCGCCGAGGGTTTCCTGCCCAAGAGCGCCGAGCCGGAGGAGCTGCTGCCGCCGCTGCTGGCCATCCTCGACGGGTGGGCGGTGCTGCCGGGCGAACTGCTGCGGGCGCTGCTACGGCCGGTCCGTGCCGCGCCGGTCGATCTCGACCAGGAGGAGCGATGGCTGCTGCGGGCGATCGCCGCCGGCCGGAGCACGCTGGAGATCGCCGACGAGCTGCACGTCTCGGAACGGACGGTCAAGCGGATGACGGCGGCGCTGCTGCGCAAACTCCGGGTTTCCAGCCGGGCGGAGGCCGCCGCGCTGGCCGGCCACGCCGGTCTGCTCGGCGGGTGAACGAACCGCTTTCCCGGTCGCCGCGATTTGCACCGGGAAACGACCCGCCGAAATGAAAACAGCGGAATTGTTGCGGGTGCGCCGCGGGATGCGTCAAACTTTGACCACACCCCGCCGCACACAGGGAGTAATCGGCAATGGCAAGAAAAGTAATCACGGTGCTGACCGACGATCTCGACGGCGGAAAGGCCGACCGGACGGTCGAGTTCGGTCTCGACGGCGTGGCGTACACCATCGACCTCTCCGACGAGAACGCGGGAGTCCTCCGTAAGGCACTGGACCCGTACCTCGCCGCCGGCCGGCGGATCGGCCGGGGCGCCGCCGACACCGGCCGGGCACCCCGCCGCGCGAGCGGAACCGGCGCGGGAATGGATCGCGAGCAGAATCGCGCCATCCGGGAATGGGCCGTCAAGAACGGTTTCCAGATTTCCGAGCGGGGCCGGATCCCGGTCGAGGTCGTCGAGGCGTACAAGAACCGCTGAGCGGGGCGGGACGCAGGTCCCGCGGCGGCGGGGTCGGGCTGACGGACAGCCCGGCCCCGCCGCTCGCTGTGGGGTCCGGGTCGCCCGGGTGCGCGCCGGGACCGCCGCATCGGGACGGTGCGGAGGCGTCCGCTCCGCACCGCCCCGATCGCCGGTTCCGTCAGCTGACCTCGATGCGTACCGCGTCGAAGGCCGGGGTCTGGTTGGCCCGCTCCATCATCGGGATCCGGTGCGACCCGTCACCGGCCCACACCGCGCACTGGGCGATGCCGGACTCGGGCAGCCCCGGGATCTGGATGGTCACCTCGTCCGGCTCGGCGCCGCCGCGGCTGTCCTCGGTGGCGACGAAGAACGCGGGCACCTCCTGAGGCGCCGGCGGCTGGTCGAGGCTGTCCAGCATCCGGCAGGCGGTGTGGAAGTGGCCCCGGACCAGCCCCTGCTCGTTGAGCAGCGAACTCTCCACGTAGTAGCCGCCCTGGCCGGCGGCGAGGAAGCGGTCCCGGACCAGGTTCCGGGTGGAGACCCGGAGGGTGAACGGCTGGTTGGCGCCCACCTGCTCCGGGAAGTCGGTGATCAGCAGAGACGGGTTGTTCGCCGCGGCGCCGACCTCGCCGAACGCGGTGCTCACGCAGCGGTTACCGTTCTGGAAGCCGTCGTGCGGCTGCAGCTGGCTCTCGTCGCAGTCGTTCGCCAGCACGCCGAGCCCGGCACCCGGGCCGCCGTTGTTACCGCCGCCGTTGTCGCCGCCGCCACCGTTGTCGCCGCCACCGTTGTCGCCGCCACCGCCGTTGTCACCGCCACCGTTGTTGCCGCCGCCGTTGCCGGTCGGCTGCACCTGGCACTCGGCGAGCTGGCGCAGCCCCTGCGGACGCGGCCCGAACCGGTCGATAGCCGTGGTGATCCGGTCCAGCGTCGCCCGCCGCTTGCCGGCCAGCGGCTGCAGGATCGCGTTGCGGATGAAGGCCTCGCCCCGGTCGCCCTCGGCGGCGAGCCGGCGGTCGGCCTCGGCGATCTGGGTCTGCAGCAGGTTCAGGTTGCGCTCCACCTCGGCGCGCGCCCGACGGGGCACCTCCGGGAGCTGGCCGGCCACATCGGGACAGGCGACCGCGGAACCGCCGTTGGGTGCCTCGCCCTCGCGGACGTCCTGGCACTCCTCGACCGTCTGCTGACCGTCGCCCCAGTGGTTGCGCACCCACCGGCCGTTCTGCCAGGTGCGCGTGGTGCCGTCCCGCCCGCTCGGCGCGGTTGCCCCGGGGCTGGGCGCCACGCAGGCCGCGGCCGCCGGCCGGGTCCGATTCGACCGCCGGTCCTCGGCCGACGAGATCTGGGTCACGGCGACGACGCCGCCGAAGACCGCGAGCGTGCCGACGACGGCCAGCAACCGCTTGCTCCGCGCGTTACCGGATGACCGGCGCGCCCGTGTGGACCTGCGCATCGAATTGCACTCCTTCTCGATCCGGTACTTGATTCGTGACCTCGGCGGACCGACGGAATTGAGGTGGCACGCCCCGGCGGAAACCGTCCGGGCGGACCGGTGGCATGTCGACGACCGACGATGCCCTTTCCGCACCGTCTCCCGCGTCCGGTGACGCGGATGGGGAGATCCTGTCCATTCCCGCAGGAGTACGAAGCGGCAGCCGTCACGGTTCAATGCGGATCGGACAAAAATTCGCGGCCGGTCACGACGGCCGCACCGGAGATTCGGTCGGTGCCGGAACGCACCGGGCGCCCCGGTGGACGGAGGAATCAGTCCACGCAGAGGTGGTCGAAGGCGAAGCCGTTCACCAGTTCGTCGCGCCGCGCCCGCAGGCCGCGGATCTCGGCGCGCAACTCGTCGCGGGAGACCAGCGCCGGCGCGTCGTCGTCCAGCCCGGCCAGCCGCTCGCCGACGGCGACCGCCGCCAGGTCCTCGGCGAGCCGGGCGGCGTCCACGCCGCAGGAGAAGCGGTGCTCCCAGACCGACACCCGCTCCACCAGGCAGGCGCCGGGGCGCACCTCGACCCAGCTCCAGCCCTCGGCCGGCCCGTCCTTCCAGGTCACGTGCAGCCCGCGCACGATCGGGTCGGCCAGCCGACGGGCCACGTACGCCTCCACGGCCGCGGCCCGGGCCAGCGCGCCGAGGTCGTTGACAGGCCCGGTCCGGCCGTCCGGCAGCCGGCCGAGGATGTCTCGGAAGCCGACCGCCGTCTCCCCCGGCAGGCCGCCCTCGGCGTACCCGCGCGCGTCGATCACGTACGCCACGATCCGCCGGCCGTGGTCGGCTGCCCGCAGCGTCGGCGACTCGATCCGCAGCACCTCCAGGCCGACGGCCGCGCCGACCGCGTTCCTCATCCGCTCGGTGCGCTGGGCCGCGGAGCCGGCCGGCGCGGGTGGGCCGATCTCGACGGCGAACAGCGGCCGGCCGCTGTCGCCGGCGCAGACCACGAAGTCGACCCCCGCCCGGATGGCGGTGCTCCACTGGTGGCCGGTGATGCCCGGCGGACGGCGCTGCACCAGGTCGCCCATCCGGCGGTCGGCATGCACGACCTGCCCACCCCGGGTCAGCACCGGTGCGCGGCCGTCGTCGGTCGGGATCGCGCGCAGCCAGGAGGTGTGGTCACTACCGGTGCTCGTCATCGCCTGATCCATCCGTCGTCCGTGGGCCGGCCCGAGTCTAGGCCGTCGATCATGGTCGTCGCCTCGTCGGTGCGGCCGAGGCCACCCGAGCCGGACGCGGCGCACGCGTCGGCCAGGACGAGCACGACGGGCCACCGCGCACCGGCCGGCCGGCGGCCCGTGCGGCACCGTGGGCCCGTCGGGCAAAACCGGTTGAGCCCCGCGCGTGGCCGGGCTGGGATGGGCCGGTGACCGTATTCCTCACCACCGGGCGGCTGGTGCTGCGCGAGTTCACCGAGGCCGACGCGGACCTGCTGGTCGAGCTGGACGGCGACGCCGAGGTGATGCGCTATCTGACCGGCGGCCGCCCCACCCCGCCGGAGGTGGTCCGGGACCGGACCCTGCCGGCGATCCTCGCGCTCTACCGGCGGCCGCCGGGCCTCGGCTTCTGGGCGGCCGTGGACCGGGCCGACGGCGGCTTCCTCGGTTGGTTCGAGTTCCGCCCGACCCGGGACGGCGACGTCCGCGAGGTGGAACTCGGCTACCGGCTGCGCCGCCCGGCGTGGGGCGCCGGCCGGGCCACCGAGGGCTGCCGGGCCCTGGTCGACAAGGGCTTCACCGAGTTGGGCGTGCAGCGGGTCACGGCGAACACCATGGCGGTCAACTCGGCCTCGCGCCGGGTGATGGAGAAGGTGGGTCTGCGGCACGTGCGCACCTACCACGGGGACTGGCCAGAGGCGATTCCCGGCTCCGAGCACGGCGAGGTCGAGTACGCCCTGACCCGCGACCAGTGGCGCGCCGACCGCGACCGCGTCGGCCCGGCGGCCGGCCGGACCACCTGAGCGTCCGCAGCGACCCGGCCCGCCGGTCGGATCGGGGCGCCCGGTCGGGATCACTCGGCGCCCATCACCAGACCCTCGATGGTGTGCTTCTGCCGGATGGGCACCAGGGTGTCCACCACCGGACACGGCAGGTGGGCGCGGACCAGCTCGGGCAGGCTGGCCCAGTAGCCCCTGGTGACCGCCAGGTCGTGGTGGCCCGCATTGCCGGCGCCGGGCGCGTCCACGCCGAGCACCAGCACCGGACGGGCCAGCGACGACACGTTCGGGGTGCCGCGGTGGATGGTGAGCGCCGACCGCGCGGAGATGTCGCCGCGCCGCGGGTACTTGCGCACCGCACGCCGCTCGTAGCGCGGGTGGCGCTCCTTCGGCGGAAACATCTCGTGGTCGAAGTCCCGGCCGTCGTCCCACTGGGTGCCCGGAGCGATCTCGAACGGGCCCATCTCCTCCGCCGTGTCCACGGTGGTCAGGTTGAACGCGAGCGAGGTCAGCCGGCGCTGTCGGCGGGTGTCCTCCGGCATCGGGAAGTCGCGGTGCCACGGCTGCATGGCCGCACCGGGGAACGGGATGTCGAAACCCAGCTCGACGATCTCGTAGTCGGGGCCGAGGGCCGCCCGGCAGACCGCCACCACCCAGGGGTGGGTGACCAGGTCGACGAAGCCGCGCAGCTGTTCCGGGTGGATCTCGACGTACCAGCGCTCCGGGCCCCGCCCGACCGCGCCGTCCGGCCGGGAGCGCGCCTCGCGGAAGGCCACGTCGATGTCCTCGCCGACCCGGTCCACCCAGTCCACCGAGAACGCGCCCGGGCACGCCGTGATGCCGTCGCGGTAGAGGTCGCCGAGCGCCTCGACGGGCACGTCATCGTCGGGGAACCGGTCGGTGCCGACGCGGGTGTCGGACTGCCCGGCGCGCGGTGCGGGTGGACCGGAGTGGGGCCTCATCGGGATCCTCCTGGTGGGTCGACGCGAGTATTCCAACGTTGTAGAGCACTGACAAGTGGGCCGGGCCGGTAGGTGCTCAGGGGTCCCCGGCCGGCGCCGGCGCGGACCCCGACCGGCGGGTCCGGCATGATCGGCCACGGCGGGCACACGAGGGGGTACGGGATGCGGGTGGTGTCGCTGGTGCCGTCGCTGACCGAGGCGGTGGCCGCCACCCTGCCCGGGCTGCTGGTCGGCGCCACCGACTGGTGCACCCACCCGGCGGGGCTGGACGTGGCCCGGGTCGGCGGTAGCAAGTACCCGGACCTGGACCGGGTGCTCGCCCTGCGGCCGGACGTGGTGCTGCTCAACGTCGAGGAGAACCGCCGCGCCGACGCGGACGCGCTGACCGCGGCCGGGGTGCCGGTGCGGATCACCTACCCGCGCACGGTGGACGCGGCGCTGGCCGAACTGGCCGAACTGCTGGCCGAGCTGGGCGCCTCGACCGAACCCGACTGGCTGCTCGCCGCCCGCCGGGCCTGGGCGGAGCTGCCCGCGCTCCCCGCCCGCCGGGCCGTGGTGCCGGTCTGGCGCAAACCGTGGGTGGTGCTCGGCGCGGGCACCTTCGCCGGCGACGTGCTGCGCCGGCTCGGCGTACACAACGTCTACGCCGGCCACGCCGAGCGCTATCCCCGCCCCGCCCTGGACGAGCTGCGTGCGCACCCGCTCGACCTGGTGGTGCTGCCAGACGAGCCGTACCGGTTCACCGAGCGGGACGGGCCGGAGGCGTTCCCCGGCGTCCCCTGCGCCCTGCTCTCCGGGCGGCACCTGACCTGGTACGGCCCGTCGCTGGCCGAAGCTCCGGCGGTGCTGGCCGGTCAGCTGGCCCGCCCGGTGACCTGCCCGCCCGGCTGAGCGGCGGCCGCCTAACCTCCCGGGGGGCGGCGCTCGCGGCGGGCGGTGACGACGCTCCAGCCGATCGAGATCGACAGGGTCACCACCACCACGGCCAGGGTGATCCAGACCGGCAGCTTCCCGACCGGGGTCTCGGACAGGATCAGCTTCAGCCCGGCGAAGGCCAGCAGCACGGCCAACCCGTACCGCAGGTAGCCGAAGTGGCGCAGCAGGCCGGCCAGGCAGAAGTAGAGGCTGCGCAGGCCCAGCACAGCGAAGGCGGTGGCGGTCCAGACGATGAAGGTGTTGGTGGTGATGGCCAGGATCGCGGCCACCGAGTCGATCGCGAAGATCACGTCGGTGGCCTCGATGGCGACCAGCGCCACCAGCAGCAGGGTGGCGTGGCGTCGGCTGCCTACCCGTACGAGGAAGCGGTTGCCGTGGAAGCGGGGCTCGGTCGGCACCAGCCGGCGGAACACCCGCACCGCGACGTTGTGGTCCGGGTCGACGTCCGGCTCGCCGCGCACCGCGAGCCGCCAGCCGGTCCAGATCAGGAAGGCGCCCAGGACGAACCCGACCCAGGCCAGCCGGTGCAGCAGCTCCGCGCCGGCGAAGATGAAGACCAGCCGGAAGCCGAGCGCCCCGATCACGCCCCAGAACAGCGCCTTGTGCTGGTAGCCGGCGGGCACCTGGAAGTAGCGGAAGAGCAGCGCGAAGACGAAGACGTTGTCCACCGACAGCGCCTTCTCCAGCAGGTAGCCCGAGTAGTAGGCCAGCGCCGGCTCACCGCCGCGCCAGAGCCAGATCAGCAGGCCGAAGGCGAGCCCGGCGGTGATCCAGACCGCGCTCCACGCCAGCGCCTCGCGCAGTTCGATGACGTGGTCGCCGCGGTGGGAGAACATGTCCACCGCGAGCATGGCGGCGAGCACTCCGGCGACCGCCAGCCAGGCCCACAGCGGTGCCGTGAACGTCGCCTCGTCCACCCGGCGCCCTCCGCATCCGTGCCGGCGGCTCTGTGCACGCGTGACGCGCGGCGGCGGCACCGGAGACGCGTCGTACCGAGCGTAGGCGAGCGGCGCGGTGCCCGACGGTGGTCCGGCGAAGTCCGCGGGCCCCGCCCGGGCGGGGCGGGGCCCGGGAACCGGTCAGGCCACCGGGGTGACCTGGCCGTCCACCTCCACCAGGGCGTGGTCGTCCACGTCGTACGCGATCATGTTCGTCACCCGCACCACGCCGCTGACCTGCCCGGCCAGCCGCCCGGCCAGCTCGACGGCAGTACGCCGGTCGAGCCGGCCGTCCAGGGTCACCTCGCCGTCGCGGACCCGCACGGTGACCAGGCCGTCCCGGATCGCGAGCACCCGGCGCAGCACCTCCTGGACGACGTCCTCGCGGATCTCGGCGTCCGTGCGCAGGTGCACCCGCAGCAGGTCGCCCCGGGTGACGATGCCGACCAACCGGCCCAGGTCGTCGAGCACCGGCAGCCGCTTGACCTGCTCGCGGTCCAGCAATCGGGCGGCGGCGGACAGGCTCACGCCCGGGTAGGTGGTCACCGGCGGAGCGGTCATCAGGTCCCGGGCCAGCAGCGCGTCGGCCTTCTCCCGCGCGCTGCGCCGGCGCCGGCCGGCGAAGACCCGCCGCTCGTCCGGGTGCCCGGCGCGTTCGATCTTGTGCAGCAGATCCGCCTCGGACACCACACCGAGCACCCGACGGAAGCGGTCCACCACCGGCACGGCGCTGATGCCGCGCCGGACCAGCACGTCGACGATCGCCCGGTACGGGGTTTCCTCGTCCACCGTCGCGACGTCCCGGGTCATCACGTCGCCCACCTGCCATGTCCTCATCACGACCTCCTCGCCGCTGTCACCGGCGACGCTACGGCCGCCTCCGGCGCCGGGTCAGGGTCGCGGGACCGGTACCCACCCGGCCGAGTGGACCGGTGCGACCGGGGTCCAAAGTCCCGGTCGGTTCGGGCCCGGTCGGCCCTGACCCGGCGCCCGGACCGGGGCGTCCAATGGAGATGCCACCGGGAAGCGCGGTGCGAAGCACGGAAGGGACGTGGAGACAATGACCGCGACGATCAAGCGGACCACCGCAGAGACCACCGCTCCGGTGACCGAGACCCGCCGGGAGCGGGCCACCCGCTACCTGCTCGCCGGCCTCCGGCTGGCGCTGGGCTGGGTCTTCCTCTGGGCCTTCCTGGACAAGCTGTTCGGCCTGGGCCTGGCCACCGAGGCGAAGAACGCCTGGCTCGACGGGGGCAGCCCGACCAAGGGCTTCCTCAGCTTCGGCGCCACCGGCCCGTTCCAGGACTTCTACCAGGGCATCGCCGGCGCGGCCTGGGCCGACTGGCTTTTCATGATCGGTCTGGCCGCCATCGGCACCGCGCTCATCCTCGGCATCGGGGTGCGCGTCGCCGCCGCCGCGGGCGGGCTGCTCCTGGTCATGATGTGGACGGCCGTGCTGCCCCCCGAGAACAACCCGTTCATGGACGACCACCTCATCTACGCCGCCGTGCTCGCGGTGCTCGCCCTGGTCAACGCCGGCGACACCTGGGGCCTCGGCCGGATGTGGGCCCGGCTCCCGATCGTCCAGCGGTACGGCTGGCTGCGGTAGCCGACCCGGTAACCCTCTCCCCTCGGCGGGCGTCACCACCGGTGACGCCCGCCGATCCGTGCGCCCGAGTGACGGGCTGAGCGGCTGGGCGGCGGGTCGGAGCGGGTGTGGTGCGGCGGCACGCGGGTCCGCCGGGCATCGGCGGGCCGCTATCCGGCAGGATCGGCGGTGACCGGACATCACGACCAGTACGGCAGGAGACTCGCGAATGAACCAGGCAGCAGGCGCCCGCCCGGGCAAGCCCGAGGTGGGTCCGATCGAGGGCGCGCCGCCGGCCGACCTCGTGATCGAGGACATCACCGTCGGCGAGGGCCCGGAGGCCCGGCCGGGCCAGCAGGCCAACGTGCACTACGTGGGGGTGGCGCACTCCACCGGCCGTGAGTTCGACGCGTCGTGGAACCGCGGTGAGGCGTTCGAGTTCCCGCTCGGCGGCGGACGGGTCATCGCCGGCTGGGACCAGGGCGTGGTCGGGATGCGGGTCGGCGGCCGGCGTCGGCTGACCATCCCGCCGCACCTGGGCTACGGCGACCGGGGGGCCGGCGGCGTCATCAAGCCGGGCGAGACCCTCGTCTTCGTCGTCGACCTGCTCGGCGTCCGCTGACCGGCTGAACCCGCGCGGCCGGGGCGGTGACACCCGTCGCCGACCCCGGCCGCGACCCGCTCAGCAGGCCACCAGCTCGCGGTCGGGGCACGGGTCGACGATCGGGATGACCCGGTGCAGCCCGGTGGCGCGCAGCACCCGGTGGACCGTCGGGTCGGGACCGACCAGCACCAGCTCGCCGCCCCGGGCCCGGATCCGCAGGTGCGCGGCGACCAGCGCGCGCACCCCGGCGGCCGAGAGCACCCGTACGCCGGAGAGATCGACCCGCAGCACCGACCGGGCCGGGGCGGCCCAGAGGGCGGACCGCAACGCGCCGACGGTGGCGATGTCGACCTCGCCGGTCACCCGCACCTCCACCGCGTGATCAGCCGCGCTGATCTGCACGTGGAGGCGGTCGTCGCGTTGTCCCATGCCGTCGAATCTAGCCGGCACCCCTGACAGTTCCGACCTGCCGCGGGCCGAATCCGGGTACGCCCAGGGTTCGACCCCGAGGCTGCCGGGATCCCCCTCAGGGATGAGGTTCCCGACCGCTCGGGGGCGGCGCGGAGGGCATCGGCGGACGAGAATGGCCGGATGGTCGTCCCCCGCCCGCGCGCGCCCTGGCTGATCCGTCCGGTCCGCGAGCCGGCCACCGTGCCGCCGCCGCTCGACGGGCCGTGGGCCCCGACTGACACCCGGCTCGACGCCGCCGAGCTGCTGCCCCTGCCCGCCGGGGCCACCGGCCCGGAGGACGTGCTGGTCGACCCGGCCGGGCGGCTGGTCAGCGGCGCCGAGGACGGCCGGCTCTGGTGGTGGCCGGTCGACGCGCCGCCGGGCACCGGCCCCCGGCTGCTCGCCGAGACCGGCGGCCGGCCGCTCGGCATCGAGCTGGACCCGCGCGACGGCAGTCTGGTGGTCTGCGACGCGTACCGGGGGCTGCTGCGGGTCACCCCGGACGGGGCGGTACGGGAGCTGACCGGCGTCGGGGCGCGTCCGCACCTGGCCGACAACGCCGCCGTCGCCCGTGACAGCACCGTCTACTTCACCGACTCGTCGTACCGCTTCCCGGTCTCGCACTGGAAGCGGGACCTGCTGGAGCACCGGCCGAACGGGCGGGTGCTGGCCTACCACCCGGGCACCGGGCGCACCGAGGTGGTCCGGGACGGGCTGTACTTCCCCAACGGGATCGCGCTGACCCCGGACGAGTCGGCGCTGATGCTGGTGGAGACCGCCACCCACCGGCTGGTCCGGCTCACCCTGCCGGACGCCGAGGTCACCGTGCTGGCCGACCTGCCGGCGTACCCGGACAACCTGACCGGGGTCGGCGACGGGACGTACTGGATCGCACTGCCCAGCCCTCGGCTGGCGGCGATGGAGCGGCTGCTGCCCCACCCGCGGCTGCGTCAGCTGGTCGCGCTGCTGCCGGCGGCGGTGCAGCCGAAGCCGCTGCGCTACGGCCTGGTCGCGCTGGTCGACGGCGCCGGGCGGGTGTTGCGTACGCTGCACGGCCCGCGCGGTGGGTACCACATGATCACCGGCGTCCGGCAGCACGGCGACCAGCTCTGGCTGGGCAGCCTCACCGCGACCGGGGTGGCCCGGGTTCCGCTGGCCTGAGCCGCTCCCCGGCGCGCCGATCGGTGCGGCGGGAACGGCGCGACCGGCCCGCCACGGTGGCGGGCCGGTCGGCGTACCCCTGGATCAGCCGCCGGTCACCGACGGCACCGGCGCCGGTGAACCGCCGGCCACCGCACCCGGGTGTGGCACCTGGGCGGGCGCCGGCCGCAGCCCGGCCGGTACGGGCAGTGCGCTGCCCTTGACGAACTCGTCCCAGCCGACGTTCCACGCGGTCCAGCCGTTGCCCTCGGTCAACTCGACCTCGGTGCCCTTGATGGTGACCAGGTCACCGACCTGGGTGAGGCGCATCAACCAGTCCGCGGCCTCGTTCGAGACGTTGGTGCAGCCGTGCGAGACGTTGGTGTTGCCCTGGTCCCCCACCGACCACGGCGCCGCGTGGATGAACTCGCCGCCCCAGGTGAGCCGCTGCGCGTCCTCGACGTCGACCACGTAGGGGTCGGCCGAACCCCGGGTGTCGAACGTCGTGAACTCGTGCTTCTCCATGATCACCATCTTGCCGCTGGACGTCGGCGTGCTCGGTTTGCCCATGCTGACCGGGATCTTGCGAACGACCTTGCCGTCGCGCACCACCGACATCTGCTTGGTGGCGTTGTCGATCTCCAGCGCCACCTGGCGGCCGATCTTCGAGGTGGCCCGCCGGTCCTCGTCACCGACGTGCTCCTTGCCGATCGGCAGACCCTCCAACCCCGCCCGGACACTGATCGTGGTGCCCGGTCGCCAGAAATCGGGCGCCCGGTAATAGACCTGGCTACCGTCGGACACCCAGGACCAGGCGCCCGGCTGCGGCGGGTTCGTCTTCACGAACAGGCGCCGCTGCACATCCGCTCTGGCCTCTTTCGGAATGGGCGGGTCGAACGCGACGGTTACCGGCATTGCGGTGCCGTACGTCCGATTACCGGCGAAATACAACGTGCTGGTGATCGCCGGTTTCGACGATTTCGGCATGGTGGTGAAGGTGGTCTTCCGGGTGGTGGTGGCGCCCGAGTCGCCGGTGGCGGTCACCTCGGCGGTGTAGGTCCGCTTCGGCTGCAACGGCTCGCTCGGCACCCAGCCCGAGCCGTCCTCCCGCGGCTCCGCCTTGACCTCCTTCCCCTTGTCGTCGGTGATCCGCACCGCGGTGACCCGACCGCCCTTGATGGTGGTGCCCACCTCGGCACTGATCGGGACGTCCCGGGCCCGGTCGGCGGGTGTCAGGCTCACCTCCGGCGGGGCCGACCGGCCCTTGGCCGACTCGGCGCCCTTGCGATCCGCGGTGCAGCCACCCAGGACCAACGGTGTGGCCGCGATGCTCACCGCCAGCAGCGTCAATCGCCGCCTCAACTCCATGATGCGTCCCCCCGTTTACGGCTTCCCTTCGTCACATTCTCGCCGTCGGTAGCCGCCGGCCGCGCAATTTCGACGGATTCGGAAAAGCAATGTGCAGCTCCATTTCCCGCCGTGTGCCAGATAGCGGTAATTGGGCTGGGAGCCGGTTCGCGCGCCGGATACACCGTTCGGCCACCCGTGGCCGGGCCGTCCCCTGCATCCTCGACCGGGACCCCGCCGCCCACTTCGCCACCACCGTCGGGTCTGCCCGATCTGCACCGCCCGACCACGACCCGCCCGGGCCGGCTGCCGCCGCCACACGGGCCAGGGCCGGCTTTTGTCGGTGCGAACAGAAGTTTCGTCAGTCCCGGCAGAGCTTTGCCTTCGCTCATCGATAAGGGTACGGTGGCCAATCAGATACAAAGTTGTCCATAGGTCGATCAGTTGCCCCGCCTTCCGGGCGGCGGCCCACCCCGCCCCGACGGACGGGCGGCGCCGCCGCGTGCTGACCGCGACCATCGCGCCGGGCCCACGCCCGGCCGGTCCGGCGTGCCCGCGGACGGCCGGTCGGCCCGAACGGCCGGGTCCGCAACGCCCGGCAGGAAGGACCAGCACCATGGACGAACTCGCCTCCCGACCACCGGCGTCCGGCCCGGAGTCGGTCAGCCGCCGCGGCGTGCTGCGCGCCGCCACCGTCTCGGCCGCCGCGGTCGGCGCCGCCGGCTTGCTCGGCGCGCCCGCCGCGGCCCACTCCGGCCCGGCGCACGGCCGACGCCGGGTCCCGGCCGACCGGATCAGCATCCAGCTGTACACGCTGCGCGACCAGCTCGCCGCCGACCTGCCCGGCACGCTCGCCGCGCTACGGCGGATCGGCTACCGCCGAATCGAGCACGCCGGCTACGTCGGACGGACGGCCGCCGAGTTCCGGGCCGCCCTCGACGACGCCGGACTGCGGGCCACCTCCGGGCACGTCGGCATCCCGCAGCCGTTCGACCCCGACGCGTGGGAGCAGGTGCTCGCCGACACCAACACGGTGGGCTGCCGGTACCTGGTCCACCCCTGGTTCGGGCTGGACGCCGAGGGCCGGCCGATCCGCGACCCGGAGCGGTACCGGGCGCTGGCCCGGGACCTGAACCGCGCCGGGCGGCTGGCCGAGCGGGCCGGGCTACGGTTCGGCTACCACAACCACCAGCTGGAGTTCGTGCCGTTGACCGACGGGCGGACCGGGTTCGAGATCCTGGCCGCCGAGACCGACCCCCGGCTGGTCCACTTCGAACTCGACCTGTTCTGGACCTGGCGCGGCGCGCGGGACCCGGTCGACGTGATCCGCGCGCACCGCGGCCGGATCCGCCAGGTGCACGTCAAGGACATGGACCACAACGCCAGCTTCGCCGACCTCGGCGACGGCCTGATCGACTTCGGCCGGATCTTCGGGTACGCCCGGGAGGCCGGGATCGAGGAGTACATCGTGGAGCGCGACGACGCGGGCACCCCGCCGCGCGCCCCGGCCGACGCCCTCGACACCGCCCGGGTCGGCTACGCCTACCTCGCCTCGCTCCGCTACTGAGCCACGACCTCGGGGGACGCCCAGATGAGAAGAGCCGCACTCCTGCCCGCCCTGGTGCTGGTGGCCGCCGGCCTCACCGCGCCGGCCGCGCCGGTCACCGCCGCGCCCGCCGCCGCACCACCGGACAGCAGCTTCCAGAAGGTCACACTCAACGACTACCCGGGCGAGCCGATGAGCCTCGCCGTGCTGCCCGACCTGCGGGTGCTGCACACCTCCCGGACCGGCGAGGTGCGCATCCACGATCCGCGTACCGGGCTGAACACGCTCGCCGCCGACGTGCCGGTGTACGAGCACGACGAGGAGGGCCTGCAGGGCATCGCCATCGACCCTGACTTCGCCCGCAACAAGTGGGTCTACCTGTACTACTCCCCGCCGATGGACACCCCGGTCGACGATCCGGCGACCCCGGACGTCAACGAGGGCGACGCGCCGTTGGTCGGCACCGAGGCGGACTGGCAGCGGTTCCGCGGGGTGCTGCGGCTGTCCCGGTTCAAGCTGGACGGGATGCGGCTCGACCTGCGTACCGAGCAGAAGATCATCGACGTGCCCACCGACCGGGGCATCTGCTGCCACGTCGGCGGACAGATCGACTTCGACAGCGCGGGCAACCTGTACCTGTCCACCGGCGACGACACCAACCCGTTCTTCTCCGACGGCTACACCCCGATCGACGAGCGCGCCGACCGGAACCCGGCCTTCGACGCCCAGCGCACCTCGGCGAACACCAACGACCTGCGCGGCAAGCTGCTGCGGATCCGGGTCAAGCCGGGCGGCGGCTACCGCGTCCCGCCGGGCAACCTGTTCCGGCCGGGCACCCCGAAGACCCGGCCCGAGATCTACGCGATGGGGCTGCGCAACCCGTTCCGGTTCGCCGTCGACCGGCGTACCGACGACGTCTACCTCGCCGACTACTCCCCGGACGCCGGTTCGGCGAACCCGGATCGGGGGCCGGCCGGGCACGGCCGCTGGATGCTGGTGGACAAGCCGGCCAACTACGGCTGGCCGTACTGCGTCACGCCGACCATGCCGTACCGCGACCACGACTTCGCCACCGGCACGCCCGGCGGGTACTTCGACTGCCGGCGGCCGGTGAACGACTCGCCGCACAACACCGGGCAGCGCCGGCTGCCGCCGGTCGAGGCGCCGCAGGTCTGGTACCCGTCCGCGCCCTCCGGCGAGTTCCCGCAGCTCGGCACCGGCGGGATCGGCCCGATGGCCGGCCCGGCGTACGACTACGACGGGCGCAGCACCTCGCGGGTGAGGTGGCCCGCCTACTATGACGGCGTCCCGCTGTTCTACGAGTGGACCCGCGACTACGTCAAGGAGTTCCGGCTCGACCGCGCCGGCGAGGTCGCCGACATCCGGCCGGTGGTGCCCTCGCTGGTGGTGGACAACCCGATGGACCTGGAGTTCGGCCCCGACGGCGCGCTCTACGTGCTGGAGTACGGCGACGGATACTTCGCGGAGAACCCGGACGCCCAGCTGTCCCGGATCGACTTCGTCCGGGGCAACCGGACTCCGATCCCGAAGATCAGCGCGGACCCGACCGCCGGGCAGGCGCCGCTCACGGTCACCTTCTCCAGCGCCGGTACGGTCGACCCGGACGGTGACCCGCTGCGCTACGCCTGGGACTTCGACGCCGACGGCTCGGTCGACTCCACCGAGCCGAACCCGAGCTGGACGTACCAGAGCAACGGCTCGTACCAGCCGACGCTGAAGGTCACCGACCGCACCGGCCGGTCCGCGGCGGCCACCCTGCCGCTGCTGATCGGGCCGCGGGCGCCGATCGTCGAGTTCGTCAGCCCGGTCGCCGGTCAGCCGTTCGAGTTCGGGCAGACCGTCGCGTTCCAGGTGAAGGTCACCGACGACCGCCCGGTGGACTGCTCACGGGTGCGGGTCACCTACATCCTCGGGCACGACGAGCACGGGCATCCGCTGTCCAGCGCCGCCGGGTGCACCGGCAGCATCGCCACCTTCGTCGACGGTGGACACGGCGGAGCGCCCAACCTGTCGGCGGTCTTCGTCGCCGAGTACACCGACGCGCCGACCGAGCCGGACGTACCGCCGCAGACCGGCACCGCCACGGTGGTGCTGTACCCGTCGGCGTCCTGACGGCCGAGCCGGCGGCGGGCCCGGGCGACCGGGTCCGCCGCCGGCCGCCGGTGGGCGCCCGGCGGCATCACCCCTCGTCGTCGTGGCCGTAGTTGCGTTCCCACCGGCCACCGACCGGCGGGGTGTCCGCGCGGACGGCGGCGTCGACGTTGCCGGCCAGGTCGTTGTCCACCACCCGGCAGTCCACGCAGCAGCCCTGGTCGGTGATCCAGATTCCGTGGGTCTGGGTGGCCGGGCCACGGTTGTCCCAGATCCGGTTGCCCCGCACGGTCGCCGAGGTGAGGTCCGCGTTGACCGTGATCCCGGCCCGCACCGGCGGCGCGGACGGCAGCTCGTACGGCGTCCCCGGTTTCGGGGTGTCCCCGCTCCAGGCGGTGAACGCGCCGGGCCGGATCGGCGCCAGGGTCAGCGTGTCGGCGTCGTTCGCCGCCACCACCGCGATCGCCCGGCCGACCCGCACCACCTTTCCCCGGTGCCCGTCGTTCGGCCAGGTCGCCGTCCGGTCCACCACGGACTTCTCGCTGTACCGCACCGAGTCGCCGTGCCCGGTCATCGCCGGCGCCACCTGCCGGCCGTTGTTGCGGATCCGGTTGTCCATCACGATCGCGTCCCGGACCGGCCGGTCGAAGCGGATCGCGTCGCCGCCGTTGCCGTAGAAGTCGTTGCTCTCGATGACGATCTCCTCGGCCACGTCCTGTCCCGCCGCGCCGAGGCTGCGCTGGTGGTAGCCGTGCCGGCCATTGCCGCTGACCCGGTTGCCCCGGATGGTGTACGGCCCGGGAGTGTTGCCGATGCTGACCCCGTCGCGCAGGTTGCCGTCGATCACGCAGTCGGTCAGGATGCCGCCCCGCCCGGCGGTGTGCGTGGTGCCCTTCGCCGAGACGTGGAAGCCGGCCTCCAGGTTGCCGGTCATCGTGCAGGCGGTGACGATCAGGCCGTTGGCGCCCCAGTCGGAGATGCCGAACCGGTTGCCCTGGGCGTGGCAGCCCATCACCTTGATCCCGCGCGGACGCAGCCCGCCGGCCTCCTGCAGCTCCAGGAAGATGCCGTTGGTGGCGTTGGCCACCGCGCTGCAGTTGACGATGGCGAGCCGTTCGATGCTGCCCCACCCGCCGATCCCGATCCCGATCCCGGCGCCGCCCATCTCGGTGCCGTTGTCCAGCCGTCCGCACCCCACCACCAGCACCCGGTCGATCGCGCAGTCCTGCAGGAAGTCGCAGCCCAACCCGGTGGCCGCGGTGTGGTGGATGTAGAGGTTGCGGAAGATGCCACGGACCACGTACTGCAGCCCGAGCCCCTTGGCGAGCGGGCTGTACTCCGCCGACGCCACCTGGGAGCCGTCGATCTCGAAGTCGGCGAAGGTGCAGTCGGCCAGGTGCCGGTCCCGGCCGGCGTCGTGCAGCTGCGCGGTGTGGAAGGCCAGCGGCACCGGCTCGGCCCGGTTGCCGGCGTTGCTGAGCACGAACCGGGTCGCCCCCGGCCCGGCGCCGACCAGCGACACCCCGCTGCGCCACACCGTGCCCGCGTCGCGGATCGAGTAGACCCCCGGCGGGCAGTGGATGACCCGGGCCCGCCCGTCCGCCTCGTACGCGTCGCCGAGCAGGTCGACCAGGGCCGCGAGGGCGGGCTGGTCGTTGGTCACCCCGTCGCCGGTCAGGCCGTGCTGGCGGGCGTCGCAGAGCAGCGGCGCCCCGGCAACCGGATGCGGCCGGATGTCGGAAGCCACGGTCATGCCCGGGTGCGCCACGTCGTCTCCCCTCGGCGACTGGGCCACCCGCTTTCCCGGTCCGTCTGCCGGGAAACGCCGGCGGCGACCAGCCGCGGGGCGAGGGGCGCCCTGTCCGGCGGTCCCGGCCCGAGCCGGGACCGCCGGCGCCGGTCAGACGGTGGCGATCAGCAGCGCCGGCCGCTCGACACAGTCGGCGACGTGCCGCAGGAACCCGCCGGCCACCCCACCGTCGCAGACCCGGTGGTCGAAGGTGAGGCTGAGCTGGGTCACCTTGCGGACCGCGAGCTGCCCGTCGACCACCCACGGCTTGTCCACGATCCGCCCCACCCCGAGCAGCGCCGCCTCCGGGTGGTTGATGATCGGGGTGGAGCCGTCGACACCGAACACCCCGTAGTTGTTCAGGGTGAACGTGCCGCCAGTGAGCCGGGCCGGCGGCAGCGTGCCGGCCCGCGCCGCGGTGGTGGTGGCCGCCAGTTCGGCGGCCAGCTCGCCGGTGGTCAACCGCTGCGCGTCCCGGACCACCGGCACGACCAGGCCGCGGTCGGTCTGCGCGGCGATGCCCAGGTGCACCGCGGCGGACTGGACGATCCGCTGCGCCTCGGTGTCCACCCGGGCGTTGAGCTGCGGGTAACGGCGCAGCCCGGACAGACAGATCCGGGCCAGCAGGGCCAGGATGCTCACCGGCGCGTCCGGGGTCGCCGCGTTGATCGCCGCCCGGGTCTCCAGCAGCGCGGTGGCGTCCACGTCCACCCAGATGGTGACCTCGGGGATCTCCCGCCGGCTGCGGGACAGCTTGTCGGCGATCGCCTTGCGGATGCCGGTCAGCGGGATGACCACGTCGCCGGCGCCGGCCGGGGCGAGGCCGACGTGCGCCGCCGGCGGGCCGGCCGGCTCCGGGTGGTCCGGCACCGCGGCCAGCCGGGCGGGCGTCGCCGCCACGGCAGCCTCGACGTCGGCCCGGCGGACCACACCGCCGGGGCCGGTGCCGCGCAGCGCGGCCAGGTCCAGGCCGTGCTCGCGGGCCAGCCGGCGCACGATCGGCGAGATGACCAAGGGGCCCGGCGCGACCGACGCGGTCTCTGGCGCCGGGACGACCGGCGCGACCGACGCGGTCTCTGGCGCCAGGGCGGCCGGCGCGGCCACGGGCTCCGGGGCGACCGCGAGCCGGGGCCGACGCCGCCGCCGGCCCGACCCGCCGTGGCCGGTGCCGTAGCCGATCAGGACGTTGCCGGAGCCGGCCCGCTCCTCCTCCCGGTAGGTGGCGTGCCCTGCCGGTTCGCCGCCGGCGGCGTCCGCCGGGGCGATGGTGATCAGCGGCTGGCCGACCGGCCGGACCTCACCCGCCGCGCCGTGCAGGGCCACCACCCGGCCGGCGTACGGGCAGGGCACGTCGACGACGGCCTTGGCGGTCTCCACCTCGACCACCGTCTGGTCCACGGTGACCATGTCGCCGACGGCGACCCGCCACTCGACGATCTCCGCCTCGGTCAGCCCCTCGCCCAGGTCGGGCAGGAGGAACACCTGGGCCCCGTCGACGGTGGTCATGCCGCGCTGCCTTCCGCGAGCCAGCGCGGGTCGGGCTGGTCGTCCCACTGCAGGCGGGCCACCGCGTCCAGCACGCGGTCCACCCCGGGCAGGTGGGTGTGCTCCAGCATCGGCGCCGGGTACGGGATGTCCAGCCCGCTGACCCGCAGCACCGGGGCGTGCAGGGCGTGGAAACAGCGCTCCTGCACCCGGGCGGCGATCTCGGCGCCCACCCCGGCGAAACCCTGCGCCTCCTGGATCACCACGCAGCGTCCGGTGCGCCGCACCGAGGCGGTGACCGTGGCGTCGTCGAACGGCACGATGCTGCGCACGTCCACCACCTCCAGGTCCCAGCCCTCCTCGCGGGCGGCCTCGGCGGCCTCCAGCGCGACCGGCACCGCCGGCCCGTACGCCACCAGGGTGGCGTCGCGGCCGGGCCGGCGCACGACCGCCCGGCCGAACGGCTCGGTACGCGCCGGCAGCTGCGCCTCGGCGCTGGAGAAGTAGAGCTTCTTCGGCTCCATGAAGACCACCGGGTCGGGGTCGGCGATCGCCTCGCGCAGCAGCGAGTACGCGTCCTCGACGGTGGCCGGGGTGACCACCTTCAGGCCGGGGGTGTGCGCGTAGTAGGCCTCGCTGGAGTCGCAGTGGTGCTCCACCCCGCCGATGCCGCCGGCGTACGGCACCCGGATGACGATCGGCACGCTGAGCGCGCCCCGGGTGCGGTTGCGCAGCTTCGCCACGTGCGAGGCGATCTGCTCGAACGCCGGGTAGGCGAACGCGTCGAACTGCATCTCGACCACCGGGCGCAGCCCGGACATGGCCAGGCCGACCGCGAAGCCGACGATGCCGGCCTCGGCGAGCGGGGTGTCGAAGCAGCGCTTGTCGCCGAACCGGGCCAGCAGCCCGTCGGTGATCCGGAAGACGCCGCCGAGCTGCCCGACGTCCTCGCCGAAGACGACCACCCGCTCGTCCTCAGCCAGCGCGTCGGCGAGGGCGTCGTTGAGCGCCTTCGCCATGGTGGTGGCCATCAGGCGTCCCCCTCCTGCTCGGCCGCGGCCAGTTCGGCGCGGACCTGCTCCCGCTGCTCGACCAGCTGCGGGGTCGGCTCGGCGTAGACGTGGTCGAACAGGCTCAGCGGGTCGACCGTCGGCTGGGCGTTCATCCGGGCCCGCAGGTCGGCCGCGTACTCCTCGGCCTCGGCGGCGACCGCCGCGACGGCCGTCCCGTCCAGCACGCCGCGCTCGCGCAGGTAGGTCTCCAGCCGCGCGATCGGGTCCCGGTCCCGCCAGGCGTCGACCTCGGCGCCGTCCCGGTAGCGGGTGGCGTCGTCGGCGTTGGTGTGCGGTTCCATCCGGTAGGTGTGCGCCTCGACCAGGAACGGCCCGTTGCCGGCCCGGGCGTGCGCCACCGCGCGGGTGAGCACGGCGAGCACCGCCACCGGGTCGTTGCCGTCGACCTGCTCGCTGGCCACGCCGTAGCCGACGCCCTTGTACGCCAGCGACGGGGCGGCGGTCTGCCGGGACAGCGGGACGCTGATCGCGTACCGGTTGTTCTGCACGAAGTAGACCACCGGCGCCTTGAACACGGCGGCGAAGTTGATCCCCTCGTGGAAGTCGCCCTCGCTGGTGGCGCCGTCGCCGATGAAGGCCAGCGCCACGGTGTCCCGCCCCTGGTACGCCTCGCCGTAGGCGAGCCCGGCGGCGTGCACGCACTGGGTGGCCAGCGGGGTGCACTGCGGCGCGGTGCGCCGGGCGGCCGGGTCGTACCCGCAGTGCCAGTCGCCGCGCAGCAGGGTGAGCACCTCGACCGGGTCGAGCCCGCGGGAGACCAGCGCCATCGACTCGCGGTAGGTCGGGAAGACCCAGTCGGTGTCGCGCAGCGCCAGCATCGCGCCGACCTGGCAGGCCTCCTGGCCCCGGGAGGACGGGTAGACGGCCAGCCGGCCCTGCTTGGTCAGGGCGGTGGCCTGGACGTCGAACCGGCGGCCGATCACCATCCGCCGGTACAGCTCGGCCAGCGCCTCGGTGGGCGGTTCGGGGTAGTCGGCACGGGCGGGCAGCGGCGTGCCGGCCGGGTCGAGCAGGCGTACCGGCTCGGCGGCCGGCAGCAGCCCACGGGCCGGGTCGGGCGGGGTGGTCGACCGGCGGGTGGATGCCCTGCGGACCGCCTGGGGTGTGGTCGTCACGGCGGGGACCTCCTGGACGTGTGGTGGGCCTATGCTCCTGCTGTCGGATGATTGACTCAAGATCCGCGCCAATTGCGGGACAGATGGCAGGTGGGAGGCGTCACGGTGAGCCAAGGATCCGGGCCGGGGGTGGACTCGACGGCCGGAACGGGACGATCGGCCCGCCCGCTCGACGAGGTGGACCGGCGGATCCTGGACGAGCTGGTCCGGGACGGGCGCACCTCGGTGCGCACGCTGGCCGAGCGGGTGCACGTCTCGCGAACCAACGCGTACGCCCGGGTGGAGCGGCTGCTGCGCGACGGGGTGATCACCGCCTTCCGGGCGCGGGTGGCGCCGGAGGCGGCCGGGCTGGGCACCTCGGCGTACATCGCGCTGAAGATCGAGCAGAACACCTGGCGGGAGGTGTCGGCGGAGCTGGCCCGGGTGCGCTACATCGAGCACGCGGCGCTGCTCGGCGGCGACCACGACGTGCTGGCGCTGGTCCGCGCGCCGGACAACGCCGCCCTGCGGGACGTGGTGCTCAACCGGGTGCAGAGCATCGCCGGCGTGCTCTCCACCCGCACCTGGCTGGTCTTCGAGGAGTTCGACGGCGAACGCAGCCCGTGGGCGTGAGCCGGCCTCAGCGCTCGGGCGGCGCCTCCAGGCCCTCCCGGTCGGCCAGTTCCAGCAGCGGCTCCAGCGAGAACCGCCGGTCGTCCAGGCCGGCGTGCGGGTCGCCGCGCTCGGCGAACCGGGCCGGCATCGACGGCACGTCGAAGTCCTCCGGCCGCGCGTCGTCCAGCTCCGACCAGTCCAGCGGCGCCGACACCAGCGCCCGCGCGGTGGGCCGGATGGAGTACGCCGAGGCCATGGTGTGGTCGCGGGACATCTGGTTGTAGTCGACGAAGACCGGGCGGTCCCGTTGCTCACGCCACCAGGTGGTGGTGACCAGGTCCGGCAACCGGCGTTGCATCTCGCGGCCCAGCGCGAGCACCGCCCGCCGGCAGTCGCCGAAGCTCCACCGGGGCTCGATGGAGAGGTAGATGTGCAGGCCCCGCCCGCCGGTGGTCTTCGGGTAGCCGGTCAGGCCCAGCTCGTCGAGGAACGCCCGCACCTCGCGGGCCACCGGCACCACCTGGTCGAAGCCCACCCCGGGCATCGGGTCGAGGTCGATCCGGAGCTGGTCGGGGCGCTCCACGTCGGCGGCGGAGACCGGCCACGGGTGGAACCGGAGGGTGCCGAGGTTGGCCGCCCAGATCACCACCGCCAGCTCGCTCGGCGCCACCTCGTCGGCCGTCCGGCCACTGGGGAAGGTGATGTGCGCGGTGCGGACCCAGTCGGGCGCGCCCGCCGGCAGCCGCTTCTGGTAGAAGGCGTCACCGCGGTTGTCCTGCCGGGTGCCGATCTTCGCGCCCGGGAAGACGCCGCGTGGCCACCGCTCCAGCATGGTCGGGCGGTCGCGCAGCGCGCGCAGGATGCCGTCGCCGACGGCCAGGAAGTACCGCACCACGTCGAGCTTGGTCAGCCCGAGCTCGGGGAAGTAGGGCTTGTCCGGGCTGGAGACGCGGACGACCCGCTCCCCCACCTTGATCTCCTCGGCCGCCGTCGCCACGCCTCACACCGTATAGGCGAGCGGCCGGCGCCGGGGGCAGCGCGCCGAGCGCAGTCGGCTCAGGCGACCAGCATGACGCCGACGACGATCAGCGGCAGGCCGACGAAGAGGAAGATCCCGACGCCGGTGAGCACCCGCCCGCCGCCGCCGGTCTCCTGCTCCGGCCCGAGCCCGAAGGTGGTCCGGGCGTCGAGCATGCCGATCCGGCTCAGCGTCAGGTCGCCGGTCACCCCGAGCAGGGCGCCGACGACCACCAGCGCGATGCCGAAGCGGGTGACGAAGTCGCCGCCGGCGACCGCGACCCAGATGCCCGCCGCGACCGCGACCACCACCAGGGCGATCACGAACAGCACCAGCGCCTCGCGCAGACCACGCACGACCGTCATCGCCGATCCCACCTCCGTCTCCCGGCGGCGGCACCGCCCGGGACGGCCATTGTGCACGGTGGGAACGCGTTGCCGCTGCCCCGGACACGGAGCGTGGTCAGCGGCGGCGCGGGCTGAGGACCGGGCGCCCGTCGGTGCGGCGGTCGGGCGCGCGAAAGCGGCCGGGGTCTCGGCGGCGGGCCGGGCACGCGGAGGCCGGGCCGGGGTCGCCGGCCCGGCCTCCGTCCGTTGTCAGCGGCCTTCCTGCTGCAGACGGCTCATCAGCATCTGCTTGCCCTGGTCACCCGCCTTGCGGTTGTTCTCCTGGATCTTGCGGAACCAGGTGGCGAGTTCCGTGTCGCCCCGGGCATCCGCGTCCGCGATGTACGTCTCCATCCGGTACACGTGCTCCAGCGACATCTGCAAGGCGTGGATGAGGTCGTAGTTCTTGTCCCTCACCGGGCTCATCTGTTCCTTGGTCATGGTCGCCACGGCGCAACCTCCCCTGTCGGTCATCGTGGAGCCAGCGCTTACCCGGCCGGGCCGGGTTCACGCCCGCCGCCGGGCGACGATGACCCGTCCCGGAGATCGCACCGGACGAGGCGGCGACGTCCGACCGCCGCGCCGACCGGCCGCCCCGACCGCCACGCCGACCAGCCACCGGCGACCACCGGGCGGGGCCACCGGGCGGGGCCGCTGGGGCCGGCGATTACCCGCCGGGACGCCCGGGTACGGGTTGCCCCATGGAACTGGCAGCGCTCTGGATCGTCCGGCACGGCGAGAGCACGGCGAACGTGGCGGCGAGCGCGGCCGAGCGGTCCGGCGCCGAGCTGATCGACCTCACCCACCGGGACGCCGACGTGCCGCTCTCGGCCACCGGCGAGGAGCAGGCCCGGGCCACCGGCCGGTGGCTGGCCGAGCTGCCCCCGTCGCGCCGGCCCGACCTGGCGGTGGTGTCGCCGTACCTGCGCGCGGTGCGCACCGCCGAGCTGGCGCTGGCCGGCACCGACATCCCGGTCAGCGTCGACGAGCGGCTGCGCGACCGGGAGCTGGGCATCCTCGACGGGCTCACCGGCCACGGGGTGCGGCAACGGCTGCCGGAGGAGGCGGCGCGCCGGGCCCGGCTCGGCAAGTTCTACTACCGGCCACCCGGCGGTGAGTCCTGGACGGACGTGGCGCTGCGGCTGCGTACCCTCCTCGGCGACCTGCGCCGCGACCACCCGGGCCGGCGGGTGCTGCTCTTCGGCCACGACGCGCTGGTCTTCCTCACCCGCTACCTGGTCGAGCAGCTCACCGAGACGGAGCTGATGGCGCTGACCCACGGGCAAATCATCGCGAACTGCTCGATCACCGGCTGGTCCGCCGACGAGCACGGCCGGCTCACCCTCAACGTGTTCAACGACGTCGCCCACCTGCGCCAGCAGGGCGCGCCGCCGACCCGGGAGGACGAGGTCCATGCCGAACCGGTCTGACACGGCCGTGATCACGCCGCAGCTGCTGCGGGACTGGGCGCTGCCCGTGCCGACCGGCGGCAAGCAGGCCCGCGGCACGGTGCTGGTGGTGGGCGGCTCCCGGTTCACCCCGGGCGCGGTGCTGCTCGCCGGGGTGGCCGCGCTGCGGGCCGGGGCCGGCGTGCTGCAACTGGCCGCCGCCGAGTCCACCGCCGCCGCGCTGAGCATCCAGGTGCCGGAGGCGCTGGTGGTGGGGCTGCCGGAGACCGCGGACGGCGCGGTCGCCGGCCAGCCCGGCGACCGGTTGACCGAGCTGGTGGCCGAGGCGGACGTGGTGGCGCTCGGCCCCGGCCTCAAAGAGATCGACGAGACCCGGGCGCTGCTCGGCCTGGTGCTCGACGCGGCCGGCCCGGAGACGGCGCTGGTGCTCGACGCGTACGCCCTGGGCGCGCTCAGCCACTGCCCGGACCTGCTGGTCGGCTCCGGCCGGCCGGTGGTGCTGACCCCCAACCTGACCGAGGCGCGCCACCTGCTCGGCCGGGCGCCCGGCGACGACCTGGACGCCGAGGCGGCCGAGCTGGCCCGCCGCTACGACGCGGTGGTCTCCCTCTACGGCCACATCGCCACTCCGGACGGGCTTGGTTGGCGGGAGGAGAGCGGCGACGCGGGTCTCGGCACCTCGGGCAGCGGCGACGTCCGGGCCGGGCTGCTGGCCGGGCTGTTGTCCCGGGGCGCCGAGCCGGCGCAGGCCGCGTGCTGGGCGGCGTTCGCCCACGCGGTGAGCGGGCAGCGGCTGGTCCCCCGGTTCGGCCGGATCGGGTTCCTCGCCCGTGAGCTGCTCGACGAGATCCCGCACACCCTCGCCACCGTCTGACACCTTTTGTCCGCCCTGAGCGCGTGTGTGTAACGCCACAACGGCTTTCGGCGCTGGTTGCACAGAGGCAAGCATCCTGCCTGCCTCTCGCCGGTCCGCACTCCACCCGGAGTGCGTCAACCGGCGGGTAACGGCCCCTGGGAGTCTGTGTGAAGAACCTCCGTCGCAAGACACTGGCCGCCGCGTCCGCAATGACGCTCGGCGTCGGACTGGCCGTCACCGGTGGGCTCGCGCCCGCCGTGGCGGCCGCCGGCCCGGACACCACGTTCCTGGTCCTCGCGCCGCAGGGCGCGAAGACCGACAAGGCGGCGGCCCGGGTGGCTGCCGCCAAGGGCACCGTGGTGGCCAGCTACGACCAGATCGGCGTGCTCGTCGTCCGCTCGACCAACCCCGACTTCACCACCGACGTGGCGGGCGCGGGCGTCGAGTCGGTGGCGTCCACCGCCGGCCTGGGCACCGCCCTCGACGAGGGCGAGACCGTCGAGGTGGCCGCGGCCGACGCCGTGGCCGCCAGCGCGGATCCGACCAAGGAGCCGCTCTTCGGTCAGCAGTGGGACATGCCGATGATCGGCGTCCCGCAGGCCCACGCGATCAACGCCGGCAGCGCCGACGTGGTGGTGGGCGTGCTGGACAGCGGCATCTCCAGCAGCCACCCGGATCTGGCCAGCCAGATCGCCAAGGACAAGAGCGCCTCCTGCCTCGGCGGTGTCGTCGACACCACCGAGTCGGCCTGGAATCCGACCACCTCCGACCACGGCACCCACGTGGCCGGCACCATCGCCGCCGGGGTCAACGGCGTCGGGGTGACCGGGGTCGCTCCGGGGGTGAAGGTGGCCGCCGTCAAGGTCGTCAACAACGACGGCTACATCTTCCCCGAGGCCGCGGTCTGCGGGTTCCTCTGGGCGGCCGAGCACGGCATGCGGGTCACGAACAACAGCTACTACATCGACCCGTGGCAGCTGAACTGCCGCAACGACGAGCGTCAGCGTCCGGTGTGGCAGGCCGTGCAGCGAGCCATCCGTTACTCGCAGAGCAAGGGCGTGCTGCACGTGGCGTCCGCGGGTAACTCGAACTGGGACCTCGCGCACAAGATCACCGACACCGGCAGCCCGAACAACGGGACGCCGGAGGTCCGCGAGGACCTCACCAGCGCCTGCCTCGTCCTGCCGGGCGAGGCGCCGGGCGTGGTGACCGTCTCGGCGGTCGGCCCGACCGGGGAGAAGAGCTACTACTCCTCGTACGGCCAGGGCGTGGTCGAGGTGACGGCGCCGGGCGGCGACACCCGGTTCCGCACCCGGGGTGTCAGCTCCACCCTCGCCGACGGCATCCTGTCGACCACCTTCAACACCGCCACCCGCACCAACGGGTGGGGCTACAAGCAGGGCACCTCGATGTCCAGCCCGCACGCCGCCGGCGTGGCCGCGCTGGCCCTGTCCGCCCACCCGGGCATGACGCCGGGCCAGCTCAGCTCGTTCCTGCAGCGCACGGCCGAGGCGCAGGCCTGCCCGGAGGGGGTCTACAACCCGGTGCCGCTGATCGCGGCCGGCCCGAACGCGTACGACGCCACCTGCTCCGGCGGGGCGCGTAACTCGTTCTACGGCGCGGGCATGGTCAGCGCGTACAACGTGGTGCGCTGAGGCGACAGCACGACCAGTGGTGGGGCCCGGCGGTGATCCGCCGGGCCCCACCCGCTTGGGGGACACCAGTTTCCGCAGCTCACCCCCGGGGTACCGGACGAACATCCGTCGAACCTAGGAGGTCACCCGGTGTCCACCGATGCCATCGTCCTGCTCAAGGAGGACCACAAGGAGATGCGCCGCCTGTTCAAGGCCTTCCAGGATGCCGAGGAGGGGCCGGCGAGCAAGCGCAAGCAGCTGGTGGGGCAGATCATCGAGGCGCTCACCGTGCACACGTACCTGGAGAACGAGGTGATGTACCCGGAGGTCCGCAAGCTCCTGCCGGACCTGGAGGACGACATCCTCGAGTCGTACGAGGAGCACCACGTCGCCGACCTGCTCTGCGCCGAACTGTTCACCATGGACGCCGAGGACGAGCACTTCAACGCCAAGACGACGGTGCTGATCGAGAACGTGCTGCACCACGTCGAGGAGGAGGAGCAGGAGTGGTTCCCGAAGGTGCGCGAGGCGCTCGGCCGTAAGCAGTTGCAGGAGATCGGCGAGCGGATGATCGAGCTGCGCGACGGCGCCCCCCGCAAGCCCACCGACCCGAAGGCGCTCAAGAAGTCGCTGCACGCGGTGACCGCCTGAGCGGCGACGGACACGGCGGGCCCCGGCGCGTCGGGGCCCGTCGTCACGCCGGGGGCGCCGGCAGGATCCGCCGCAGCCGCCCCGGCGGTACGGTGCGCTGCCGCCACTCCCGCGGGTAGCCCACCGAGACCTCCTCGAACCGGACGCCGTCGTGCCAGGTGGTCCGGGGAATGTGCAGGTGCCCGTAGACCACCGCGGCGGCGTCGAAGCGCAGGTGCCAGTCGGTGGTGGCCTCGGTGCCGCACCACTGGGCGAAGATCGGGTAGCGCAGGATCCGGGTCGGCTCGCGGACCAGCGGGTAGTGGTTGACCAGCACGGTGGGCAGCGCCGGCTCCCGCTCGGCCAGCCGCTGCCGGGTCTGCTCGACCCGGGCCGCGCACCAGTCCACCCGGCTCGGGTACGGGTCGGGGTGCAGCAGGAACTCGTCGGTGCAGACCACCCCGGTCCGGTACGCCTCGGCCAGCGCCGCCTCCCGGGTGTCGATCCCGTCCGGCAACCAGCTGTGGTCGTAGAGCAGGAACAGCGGCGCCACCAGCACCGGCCCGCCCGCGCCCCGCCACACCGGGTACGGGTCCTCCGGGGTGAGCACGCCCAGCCGCCGGCAGACGGCCACCAGGTGCTGGTAGCGCTCCAGCCCGCGCAGCGTCACCGGGTCGTTCGGCGGGGACCACAGCTCGTGGTTGCCGGGCGCCCAGACCACCCGCGCGAAGCGGTGCGCCAGCAGCCCGAGCACCCACTCGACGTCCGCCACCGTGTCGGCCACGTCGCCGGCGACGAGCAGCCAGTCGTGCGGCGTCTCGGGGTGCAGGCCCTCGACGACGGCCCGGTTCTCCCGGTGGTTGACGTGCAGGTCGCTGATGGCGAGCAGGCTGCCGCCCGCGCTCCCGTCGGCCACCATTCCCCGATCCTATGGACCGCCCATCCCCGCCGCGACCCCGCGCCCCGCACCCGGCGTCCGGCGTCCGGCGTCCGGCGTCCGGCGTCCGGCGCAATATGCGGGATGTGGCGGTCTCCGACGCGCGGGAAGCCGCCAGATCCCGTACGTCGTGCCGATCTTGACGGGCGGGTCCGGCGGCGACGGCGGGAGGAGGACGGGCGGCGCGCCGTCAGCCGGGTTGCCAGAGGCGGACCGGGGCGGCGGGTCGCCGACCCGGTAGGATCAGCCCGGGCCGTGACTGGCGCGTGGGGATGGAGCACCATCGGGAAGCGGTCCCGTCATGAGGACGCATGCCGAGCGCCTGGGCCTTCCGCACGTCACCTGGAGGTCGCATGTCGTCGCTGAACGCCGAATCCACCGCTTTCCGCAGCGCCCTCGAGGTGATCCGCGCGGTCGAACCGCGGGTCGCCGACGCCATCGGGGCGGAACTGGCCGACCAGCGCGAGTCGCTGAAGCTGATCGCCAGCGAGAACTACGCCTCCCCGGCCACGCTGCTGGCGATGGGCAACTGGTTCAGCGACAAGTACGCCGAGGGCACCGTCGGCCGCCGGTTCTACGCCGGCTGCCAGAACGTCGACACCGTGGAGGCGCTCGCCGCCGAGCACGCCCGGGAGCTGTTCGGCTCCGCGCACGCGTACGTGCAGCCGCACTCCGGCATCGACGCCAACCTGGTCGCGTTCTGGGCGATCCTGGCCGACCGGATCGAGTCCCCGGCGCTGAAGAAGGCGCAGGTCCGGCAGGTCAACGAGCTCACCGAGGCGGACTGGTTCGCGCTCCGCCGCGAGCTGGGCAACCAGCGGATGCTGGGCATGTCCCTGGACGCCGGTGGGCACCTCACCCACGGCTTCCGGCCGAACATCTCCGGCAAGATGTTCGACCAGCGCAGCTACGGCACCGACCCGGCCACCGGCCTGGTCGACTACGACCAGGTCGCCGCGGCGGCCCGGGAGTTCAAGCCGCTGATCCTGGTGGCCGGCTACTCGGCGTACCCCCGCAAGGTGAACTTCCGGATCATGCGGGAGATCGCCGACTCGGTCGGCGCCACCTTCATGGTCGACATGGCCCACTTCGCCGGCCTGGTCGCCGGCAAGGTGTTCACCGGCGACTACGACCCGGTGCCGCACGCGCACATCGTCACCACCACCACGCACAAGTCGCTGCGCGGCCCGCGCGGCGGCCTGGTGCTCTGCCAGCCGGAGCTGGCCGACCAGGTCGACCGGGGCTGCCCGATGGTGCTCGGCGGCCCGCTGCCGCACGTGATGGCCGCCAAGGCGGTCGCCCTGGCCGAGGCGCGTCGGCCCGACTTCGCCGACTACGCCCAGCGCATCGTGGCCAACGCGCAGGCGCTGGCCGAGGGGCTGCTGCGCCGGGGCGGCAAGCTGGTCACCGGCGGCACCGACAACCACCTGGTGCTGATCGACGTCACCGGCTACGGGCTGACCGGCCGGCAGGCCGAGCAGGCGCTGCTCGACTCGGGCATCGTCACCAACCGCAACTCGGTGCCGCAGGACCCGAACGGCGCCTGGTACACCTCCGGCATCCGGATCGGCACCCCGGCACTCACCACCCGGGGGCTGGGCACCGCCGAGATGGACCAGACCGCCGAGCTGATCCACACAGTGCTCAGCCAGACCACGCCGGGCAGCAACGCCGACGGCACCCCGTCGAAGGCCAAGTACCTGCTCGACCCGGCCGTCGCCGACAAGGTCAGCCGGCAGGCCGCGGAACTGCTCACCGGCTTCCCCCTCTACCCCACCGTCGACCTGACCTGACCCGCACCACCCCCGACGCCCCGCCCGGCCCCGCCGCGCGGGGCGTCGCCGTCCCCTCCCGTTGATCATGAGGTTGACGGCGTGGGTCCGGACATTTCACACCGCCAACCTCATGATCAACGGGGTGGGTGGGCGGCGCGGGTGGGGGTCAGTGGGGGCGGGTGCGGAGGGTGCGGAGGCGGTGGAGGGTGTCGGTGCCGCCGCGGCCGAAGTGGTCGTGCAGGGCGCGGTAGTGGGCGTACAGCTCGTCGTAGACCGCCGCGCGGGCGGGATCCGGGTGCCAGGTCTCCCGGTGGGGGGCGCCCATCGCCGCCGACGCGGCCGGCACGTCGGGGTACGCCCCGACGGCCACCGCCGCGTGGATCGCCGCGCCCAGCGCCGCCGGGTGCGCCGAGTCGACCACGTGCAGCGGCCGGCGCAGCACGTCGGCGTAGATCCGCAGCAGCAGCCGGTTGTCAGTCAGCCCGCCGGCGACGGTCAGCTCGTCCACCCGCACCCCGGCGTCCTCGAACGCGGCGACCACGGTCCGCGCCCCGAACGCGGTCGACTCCAGCAGCGCCCGCCAGATCTCCTCCGGCCGGGTGGCCAGGGTCAGCCCGACCAGCACCCCGCTCAGCTCGTGGTCCATCAGCACCGAACGGTTGCCGCTGTGCCAGTCCAGCGCGAGCAGGCCGTGCCCGCCGACCGGCTGCCCGGCGGCGAGCGAGTCGAGCAGCTGGTACGGGGTCACCCCCAGTTCGCGGGCCCGCTCGGCGTACGACGCGGGCAGCGCGTTGGCCACGTACCAGGCGAAGATGTCGCCGACGCCGCTCTGCCCGGCCTCGTAGCCCCACGCGCCGGTGGTGACGCCACCGTCGACCACGCCGCACACCCCGGGCACCTCGTGGCAGGCGTCCGCGTTCATGATCAGGCAGGTGGAGGTGCCGAGCACCGCGAGCATCCGGCCCGGCTCGACCGAGCGGGCCGCCGCGGCGGTGACGTGCGCGTCGATGGTGCCGACGGCCACCGCGACGCCCGCCGCCAGGCCGGTCCAGGCGGCCGCCTCCGGGGTGAGCCCGCCGGCCCGGGCGCCCAGCGGCGCGAGCGGACCGTCGACGCGGGGCAGCAGCCCGTCCAGCCGCGGGTGCAGGGCACGCAGGAACTCCGCCGACGGGTACCGGCCGTCCTGGCGCAGCCCCTTGTAACCGGCGGCCGAGGCGTTGCGGGTCTCCCGGCCGCAGAGCTGCCAGACGATCCAGTCGGCCGCCTCGACCCAGCGTTCCGCCAGGTCGAAGACCTCCGGGTCCTCCTCCAGCAGCTGCAGCGCCTTGGCCAGCTGCCACTCCGCCGAGACCCGGCCGCCGTAGCGGGCCAGCCAGCGCTCGCCGCGCTCGGCGGCCAGGGCGTTGATCCGGTCGGCCTGCCGCTGCGCCGCGTGGTGCTTCCACAGCTTCGGGTACGCGTGCGGCCGGTCGGCCAGCCCCGGCAGCTCGCAGAGCGGGGTGCCGTCGGCGCGGGCCGGCAGCACGGTGCTGGCGGTCGCGTCGACGCCGATGCCGAGCACGTCGGTGGGGCGTACGCCGGCGGCGCGCAGCGCGGCGGGCACCGCTACGCGCAGCACCTCGCGGTAGTCGTCGGGGTGTTGCAACGCCCAGTCCGGCGGCAGCGGCGGGCCGCCGGGGAGGCGCTCGGTGATCACCCCGTGCCGGTACGGGTGCACGGCCTCGCCGAGCGCGGTGCCGTCGGCGACGTCCACCACCAGGGCGCGGCCGGAGAGGGTGCCGAAGTCGACCCCGACCACGTACCGGGGCCGCCCGGCCGCGGGTTGCGCCACTGCTGCTCCTCCTCCCCGCCGCGGCCGGGCGGCGCGCGGGGGCGGCCGGTCGGCGGCGGGAGGCAACGTTGACATCCTCTCCGCCCTAAAGGACGGAGATTCCCTCCACGCTGCGCGTGGACCGCGCAGCGTCCGGGTGGGTTCCCGCTTCCCTGTGCGCCGCCGGCACGGATGCCGGTCTTACGTGCGCTCCACGGGCGTTGAGGTCCGCCTGTCCAGCGGCCCTGACGTTGATGGCGGCATTGACGTCCCGGTCGTGGTGGCTGCCGCAGGGGCAGTCCCACGATCGGACGTTGAGCGCCATCTTGTTGTTGATGCGTCCGCAGTCGGAGCACATGCGGGTGGAGGGGAAGAACCGGTCCACCCGGGCGAACGTGCGCCCGTACCGGGCTGCCTTGCACTCCAACATCGCGGTGAAACTGGCCCAGCCCGCGTCGTGCACGGACTTGGCGAGCCGGGTCCGGCTGAGACCAGTCACACACAGGTCCTCGACGTACACCGCTTGGTTCTCGCGGATGATCGTCGTGGACAGCTTGTGCTGCCAGTCTCGCCGGGTGTCGACCACCCGCGCGTGAGCGCGGGCGACCTTGACGACGGCCTTCTTGCGGTTGGCCGAGCCTTTCTGCTTGCGGGAGAGATCTTGCTGCAACCGCTTGAGCTTGCGGGCGGCGCGGCGCAGGAACTTCGGTGCGGTCACCTTCGTGCCGTCGGAGAGAACCGCGAAGTGGGTCAGGCCCAGGTCGATGCCGACTTCCGAGTCCGTCTCGGGCAGCGGCTCGTCCTTAGTCTGCACGACGAACGAGGCGAAGTACCGCCCGGCCGCATCCTTGATGATCGTCACGGATGATGGGTCCGACGGCAGGGTGCGGGACCAGCGGACCGCGAGGTCGCCGATCTTCGGCAGCCGGAGCCGGCTGTTGTCCAGCACCTTGAACCGGGCGTTCTTCGTGAACCGGATGGCCTGCCGGTTGTCCTTGCGCGACCGGAACCGCGGCAGCGCGACCTTACGTCCCTTGCGCTTGCCGGTGACCGAGGCGAAGAAGTTGCGGTAAGCGGTGTTCAGGTCCGCCAGGGCCTGCTGCAACACCACCGCCGACACTTCGCCCAGCCACGCCCGTTCCGGCGTCGCCTTCGCCTCGGTGATCAAACGGCGCGACAGCTCCCCGTCCGAGACGTACTTCTCGCCCGCCTCGCGGGCCTGCCGACGCAGACGTAGGCCGTCGTTGAACACCACCCGCGCACACCCGAACGCCCGGGCCAGCTCGATCTGCTGGCCGGGCGTTGGGTAGGCGCGGTAGTTATACCGGAGCTGCACGACACCATCGTACCATTGGTTTATGGCTGAACTCGAAGGCATTCGCACTGGCAGACACTGTGTCTTCGCGATGCATGTTCACTTGGTTTTCGTTACGAAGTTCCGGCACAAGGTGTTCGGCGACCGGCACCTGTCCCGGATGGAACAGATCATGCGGGACGTGTGCACGGACTTCGAGTCCGAGCTGGTCGAGTTCAACGGCGAGAACAACCACGTACACCTGCTGGTCAACTACCCGCCCAAGATCGCTGTTGCCCGCCTGGTCAACTCCCTCAAGGGGGTGTCATCCCGCCGCCTGCGGCAGGAATTCCCCGACCTCGCACGCCACTACTACCGGGCCAACAAGCTGTGGTCGGGCTCGTACTTCGCAGGCTCCGTCGGCGGCGCACCTCTAAGCGTCGTGAAGCAGTACATCGAGCAGCAGAACCGTTCCCGTTAAGGCACTGCTCGGGCCTTGACCGCCCTCCCAGCGCGGACCTTCACCCCCGCCCTGAAGGGCGGAGCACTGGCCCGCATCCCGGTAGCAACAACGCCGGGTGAACGGCATGCCGCCGCTGACTGCCGGGCCCGGGTGAGATCGACGGGCCGGCCGAGGCGGACGCGGGCGGCGGAGGGGGCGCGGGCGGTCAGCCGATCGGCCGCTTGAGGTGGTAGCGGTGCACCTCGGTGCTGCCCTGGACGTTGTTCACGTCCTCGGCGGCGGAGACCAGTTCCCAGCCCTCCCGGCCGGCCCGGTTCAGGTGCGCGATCGCCGTGTCGCCGTACGCGGTGATGTCCCGGCGCGACCCGTCCGGGCCGTACCAGATGAAGCTGACGTGGAAATTGCGGCCCTGCCCCTGATAGCGGCGGACCAGCAGGGCGTACTCCCAGGCGACCATGGCGTCCATTATGACCGTCCATGCAGGACACGTGAACGTGGGCAGTCGCGGATGGCCATGCGGTGAACGCGGTGTGTCAGGCCACCGGTCCCGACGCGCAGCGGCGGGCCAACTCGTCGGCGACCAGGGCGGCCAGCCGGTCCAGGCCCAGGTCGATCTCGGCCGGAGTCACCGCGCTCACCGACAGCCGCAACGCGTCGACCGGGGCGCCGGCGTCGTAGAAGTGCGCCATCGGGGTCCAGAGCAGCCCGTACTCGCGGGCGGAGCGGTGCAGCAGCGCGTCGTCGACCGGGAACGGCACGGTCACCACCACGAAGAAGCCGCCGGCCGGCACGTTCCAGCGCACCGGCGAGGCGTCCGCCGGGAACCGCCGGGCCAGGCCGGCCACCAGGTGCCGCAGGTTCCGGGTGTACGCGGCCCGCTCGCGGACGGTGGCGGCGACCAGGCTGCACCCGTGCTCCAGCAGCGCCCCGCCGATGACCGCCTGGGCGATCGCGGAGGTGTTCACGGTGACCATGCTCTTGATCTTCGCGAGCTGGTCGGCGAGCAGCCCGACCGTACCGTCCGCGCCGGCAACCCGCTGGTCGGCGACGACGTAGCCGACCCGCGCCCCGGGCAGCACGGTCTTGGCGAACGACCCCAGGTAGACCACCCGCCGGCCGGTGTCCAGCGCCTTGAGCGTGGGCACCCGCTCGGCGTCCCCGGCCGGGAAGAGGCCGTACGGGTTGTCCTCCAGCAGCAGCAGGTCCTCCGCCTCGGCCAGGGCCAGCAGCCGGCGCCGGTCGGCCAGGCCCACGCTCGTGCCGGACGGGTTGGCGAAGTCCGGCATCAGGTAGCAGGCCCGCGGGCGCAGCCCGTCGGCCCGGGCCCGGCGCACCTGGGCGCGCAGGTCGGCCAGGTCGACCCCGGCCGGCCCACCGGCGACCGGGCGCACCGGCAGGTCGAGCAGCCGGGCCGCGCCGGTCAACCCGACGTACGTGGGCGCGACGGCGAGCAGCACGTCGCCCGGGCCGGTGCGCAGCGCCCGCAGGACCAGGAACATCGCCTCCTGGCAGCCGACCGTCACCACGATCGCCTCCGGGTCGACGCCGATCCCCTCGTCCACCGCGAGGTTGCGGGCCACCAGGTGGTGCACGACGCCCTTGGTCCGGCCGTACTGGAACAGGGTGCGGTGCACCTGGGCCGGGGTGAGACCGAGGTCGTCGGCGAGGTGGCGGCGGAACGTGTCCAGATAGCGGTGCAGCGCGGCGACGTCGAAGAACTCCTCGTACGGCCGGCCGGCGGCCAGCGACACCGCGTCCGGGTAGTGCTGGGCCACCTCGTTGAGGAAGTTCATCGAGTTCAGTGCCGGGTCGTCGACGGCCGGATGCAGGTCGGCCGTGCTCAGGTCGACCACGGTCAGGTCCGCCGGCGCCGCCACGCTCAGTCCACCGTCCGGGTGCTCAGCTCGCGGGCGGCCGCCGGGTCCGCGCACCCGGTCAGCGCCAGCGCGTCGCGGAACTCGTCGGCGAGCAGGGTCAGCGCCGCCTCGGCGCCGGCCTGGCCACCGACGGCCAGCGCCCAGAGCATCGGCCGGCCGACCAGCACCCCGTTCGCGCCGAGCGCCAGGGCGCGCAGCACGTCCATCCCGCCGCGGATGCCGCTGTCCATCAGCACCTCGCAGCGGTCCGCGACGGCCGCGACCACCTCGGGCAGCACGGCGGCGGTGGCCGGCGCGCCGTCCAACTGGCGGCCGCCGTGGTTGGAGACCACCACCGCGTCGGCGCCGGCGGCGACCGCGAGGACGGCGTCGCGCGGATCGAGGATGCCCTTGACCACCAGCGGCAGCGCGGTGCACCCGCGCAGCCAGTCCAGGTCGTCCCAGGTCAGCGCGGGCGCGAAGACCGCGTGGGTGTGCGTGGCGATGGCGGAGACGCCCGGCATGGCGGTGTGCGCCAGGTCGTCCCGCCCGGCCGGCAGGTTCGCCGCCACCACGTGCGGCGGGACGGCGAACGCGTTGCGCACGTCGCGCAGCCGCCGGCCGAGGACCGGCACGTCCACGGTGACCGTGAGCGCCGTGCAGCCGGCCGCGTGCGCCCGGTCCAGCAGGTCGGTGACCAGACCCCGGTCGCGCAGCCAGTAGAGCTGGAACCAGACCGACCCGCCGGCCTTGGCGACCTGCTCGATCGGCACGCTGCCCAACGTGCTGGCCAGGTACGGCACGCCGGCCGCGGCAGCGGCGGCGGCCAGCGCCAGCTCCCCGTCCGGGTGCACCAGCCGCTGGTACGCGATCGGCGCCACCGCCACCGGCAGCGCGGACGGCGCGCCGAGCAGCCGGGTCTCGGTACGGGGGGTGGGAACGCCGCGCAGCACCCGGGGCAGCACAGCCACCCGGTCCAGCGCCCGCCGGTTGGCGGCGAGGGTGATCTCAGCGCCGCTGCCACCGTCGATGTAGTCCCACACCTCGGGCGGGAGCACCGCCCGGGCCCGCTCGGCGTAGTCGGCCAGGCAGGCCGGTGCGGGCGGCTCCGCCACCGGCCCGGCCGGCTTCGGCAGCACATCCTCAGCCATCGTTGGTCCCCCTTCCCGCCGGCACCGCATCCGGGTCGGTGCCAGTCAACCCGAACCGCCCGCGCAGGAACGCGGCGGCCTCGTCCTGGGCGTGCCGGCCGTCGTCGAAGACGCCGGGCATGGCGAAGAAGCCGTGGATCATCCCGGGGTAGCGGGTGAGGGTGGTCGGCACCCCGGCGGCGCGCAGCTGGTGCGCGTACCGCTCGCCCTCGTCGCGCAGCGGATCGTGCTCGGCGGTGACGACCAGGGCGGGCGGCAGGCCGGTCAGGTCCGGCGCGAGCAGCGGCGAGGCCAGCGGGTCGTGGGCGGCGTCCGGGTCGGGCAGGTAGTGCCGGCGGTACCAGTCGACCGAGTGGCGGTTGAACAGCAGCGGGTCGTCGTCGCCGGCGGCCACCGCGGTCTGGTCGGTGTTCGGGTAGACCAGCAGTTGCGCGGCGAGCCGGGGCCCACTCCGGGCCCGGGCCAGCAGGGTGACCGCGGCGGCGAGGTTGCCGCCGGCGCTGTCGCCGCCTACCGCCAGCCGCGCCGGATCCAGGCCGAACTCGCGCGGGTGCGCGGCGAGCCACCGGGTGGCCGCGTGGCAGTCGTGCACGGCAGCTGGAAAGGGGTGCTCCGGGGCGAGCCGGTAGCCGACGGTGACCACCTGGCAGGGCACCGCGTTGGCCAGCCGCCGGCAGATGCCGTCGGCGGTGTCGATGCTGCCCAGCGTCCAGCCGCCGCCGAAGAAGTAGACCAGGGTGGGCAGCGCGCCGGGGCCGGCCGGCCGGTAGACCCGTACCGGCAGGTCGCAGGCCGGGCCGGGGACGTGCGTGTCGCGGACCTCGGCGACCGGCTCGACCGCGCCGCCGCCGGCCCGGATCGCGGCCAGGTCGGCGGCGCGGGCCTCGGCCAGGGTCTGGCTGTACAGCGGTGGGGTGCCGGCCGCGGCGCGCGCCGCCCGGTACGCCGCCACCTGCGGGTGGAGGCTCACGCGCCCTCCCGCCGGCCGGTGTGCAGCAGCAGCTTGTCGATGCCGCGCAGGAAGAGGCTACCGCTGTAGATCGGCTGCTCGGCGACCGCGAGCCGGGGGAAGCGGGCCAGCAGCCGGGGCAGCGCGAGCCGACCCTCCAGCCGGGACACCGCGGCGCCGAGGCAGAAGTGCAGGCCGACGCCGAAGGCGAGCGAGGGCGGGCCGGGCCGGTGCGGGTCGAACCGGTCCGGGTCGGGGAACCGGGCCGGGTCGCGGTTGGCGGCCGCGAGCACCAGCAGCACGTTCTGGTCCCGCTCGACCGGCACCCCGGCGAGCACGGTGTCCCGGGGCGCGGCGCGGGCCAGGAAGTGCACCGGGGCCTCCAGCCGCAGGATCTCGTCGACGGCGCCCCGGGTCAGGGCGTCGTCGCCGGGCAGCGCGGCGGCCACCTCCGGGTGGGCCAGCAGCAGCGGCAGGCCGTTGCTGAACATGTAGACGGTGGTGACGAACGCCGCGTTGAACAGCACGATCAGGTTGCTGACCAGCTCGTCCTCGGTGAGCGGAACGTCGCCCGCGTCGACCGCCTCGACCAGGCCGCTGATCAGGTCCTCGCCGGGGCGGCGGCGCCGGTGGGCGATCAGCTCGGTGTAGAAGGCGCGCAGCTGGGTGGCTGCGGTGTTGGCGGCGGCGAGTCGCTGCGGGGTCTTGCCCGCCACGTCCAGGAAGTCGTCGATCCGCTCCACCCGCTGGCGGTAGAAGTCCAGTTCCTCGGCAGGGATGCCGATGAACTCCGCCATCACCCGGGCCGGCAGCGGGTAGGCGAACTCGGCGACGAAGTCGAACCCGGTGTCCCCGGCGTCGGCCATCCGGTCCAGCAGCTCGTCGACCACCCGGACCACGGCCGGTTCGAGGGCGCCCAGCCGGCGCGGGGTGAAGGTCTTGGCGAAGACCGCCCGCATCCGGGTGTGGTCGGGCGGGTTCACGAACATCATCGAGGTCTGCAGGGTGCGCAGCACCTCCTGCTCAGTCCAGCCGGGCGGGGCCTGCTTGTACCACTCCGGGTCGCGTAGCACCTGGCTGACCAGGTCGTAGCCGACGGCGACGGCGGCCACCGTGCGGTGTTCGGCCCGCGCCGGCACCGGGCTGACCGGCCCCAGCTCGTGCAGGGCGGCGTAGCAGGGGTACGGGTCCTGCCGGCCCTCGTCGCTGTAGAGCCGGGTCAGCACCTGCGGGACGTCCACGTCGGTCTCCCCCCGGGAAGCGGTGGCGCGGGCGGCGGGGTGGGCCGCCGCCCGCGCCGGATGTCAGAGGCCGAGCAGGCGCAGCGGCACGGCGTCGGCCATCGCCTGGTTGCCGGCGTCGTTGGGGTGGATGTGGTCACCGGAGTCGTACGCGGGCAGCAGTCGGCTGGGCTGGGCCGGGTCGCGCAGCACCCGGTCGAAGTCGAGCAGCCCGTCGAACTCGCCGCTGCCGCGCAGGTAGGCGTTCACCGCCTGCCGGGTGGCCTCCTTCTCCGGCGTCCACACCCCCGGGTTGCCGTGCCCCTCGTACGGCGTCAGGGTGGCCACCAGGCTGCGCAGGCCGCGCGCCTTGACCTGCTGGTTGATCTGCCGCAGGGCGGCGATGATCTGCTCGGCGGAGTCGCCGGACATCCAGATGTCGTTGATGCCCAGGTGGGTGACCACGGTGCGGGCGTCGGTCTGGGCGAAGACGTCCTCGTCGAGCCGGCTCACCGCATTCGGCCCCAGCTCGTGGTAGCCGGGGAAGCCGCCCGCGCCGGGCTCCGGCCCCTCGTGGTTGAGCCGGTTGCCGGCCAGGCTCAGGTTGAGCACGCCCGGGGTGCGGACGTCCGGCCGGGCGTCGATCAGCCGGTCGGCGAGCAGGTCGGGCCAGCGCTTGTTGGCGTTGACCGTGCTGCCGTTGCCGTCGCCGATGGAGTCGCCGAGCACCACCACGGAGCCCGGCGAGTGCCGGCGCTGCACGTCGATGCCGGAGAGGAAGAACCAGCAGCAGTTCGGCCGGATGGTGAAGCCCGCGCCGTCGGCGGCGGAGGTCAGGTCGGTGGCGCCGATGAAGTTGGTCTGCCGGGACTGGCCGTGGAAGGTGACCGGGCCGGTCGGGGTCGGGAAGTGCACGGTGAGCACCAGGTCCTGCTGGTCGCCGACCGGGAAGTCGATCGGGTCGCTGAGCAGTTCGGCGCCGCGGTTCATGGTGGCCGAGGCGGCGCCGTTGAAGCGCAGCTCGCGCAGGCTGGCCGGGTCGATGTCGGAGTGGTCGTCCGCGGTGGCGGTGTTGGGGCGGGCGATGGTGGCCCGGCCGACCTGGACCGCCTGCTCGCCGTAGATGTTGCTCAGTCGCACCCGCAGCCGGGGACCGCCGACCGAGGTGTGCACCACCATCCGCACGCTCTGGTTGTTCAGCCCGGTGTTGGTCAGGCCGGTGGCGTTGCCGCGGGTCACCGCGGCGGCCCAGCTGCCCGCCCAGACGGCCCGGTCGCCGCGCGCCCCGGACGTCGAATCGGGGCCGGCGCTGGCGACCACGGCCGGGGTGCCCGCGACCAGCAGCGCGGCGGCGGAAGCTATCACGTGCCATCTCTTCGGAGTCGCCATTGAACCTCCATCGTGGTGGCAGCTCAGGGCCGTCCGCGGACGGTCACCGGCTGGGATGGACCGGAAACTAACCGCCGCCGAAGATGGGCGTCAATCAACCTGATCGACGCGATCAAATGTCCGCCAGTCCGCGCGGAGCGCCGTTCGGCCACTCTCCGCCGACAGCGGGAACACCCTACGCTCACAGGCGGCGGCGAGGTGGTCGCCGACCCGCGCGCCACCGCCGCGCCCTGCCCGGGAACTGCCCGGGCACCGCCGGACCGGATGGGGACTGCCGATGACTGACGGGCAACGGGCCAGCTACGTGCACCGGGCGCTGGCGCTCTTCGCCGGCTGGGGCGAGCGGGAGGCGCTGGTCGGCGGTGGCCGCCGGCTCAGCTACGCCGACGTGCGCGCGGAGGTGTGCGCGCTGGCCGGCACGCTGCGCCGGCACGGCGTACGGCCGGGCGCGGCGGTTCTGGTCGCGCTCGGCAACCCGGTCGAGGGGCCGCTGGTGCAGCTCGCCCTGCACCTGCTGGGCTGCCGCACGATGTGGGTCGCGCCGGTCACCTCCCGGCGGGAGGTCGCCGACTTCGCCCGGCTGGCCCGTCCCGACGCGTTCCTCTACGACGCGCGGGACCCGGCGGGCCTCGGTCCGGAGCTGGCCGCCGCCCTGCCCGGCGTGCCGGTCTTCTGTCTCGGACCGGGCGGCGCCGGCCCCGACCTCACCGCGGCCACCGCATCCGGTGACCGACCCGACGGGCCCGACGAGCTGCCCGGCGAGGTGCCCGCGCCGGAGTCGTTCCTGCAGACCAGCGGCACCACCGGCACCCCGAAGCTGGTGCACCACCGGGAGAGCTTCTACGCGCAGATCCTCACCCTGGCCGCGGACTTCCGCGCCGCCGGCTTCCCGCTGCTGCGGCACCTGTCGCACTCGCCGATGTGGCTGGCCAGCGGCCAGATCACCACGCTGTTCAACCTGTTCACCGGCGGCGTGCTGTTCCTCCGCGACGGCTGGGACCCGGCGCGGTTCGTCGACACGGTGCAGCGGGAGCGGATCAACTCCACCTTCGTCACCCCGCCGATGCTCTACGAGGTGCTCGACCACCCGGCGCTGGACGGCGCGGACTTCTCCGCGATGTTCATGTTCAACGTGGGCGCCGGCCCCGCCGCGCCGGCCCGGCTGCGGCAGGCGATCGCCCGCTTCGGCCCGGTGCTGCGCATCGTGTACGGGCTCAGCGAGGCGGTGGTGATCACCGCGCTGCCCGGGCTGACCGACGACCCGGAGCACCCGGAGCGGCTGCGCTCCTGCGGCCGGCCGTACGGCGACGTGCGGGTGGAGATCCGCGCCGAGGACGGCACGGTGCTGCCGCCGGGCGTCGACGGTGAGGTGTGGGTGCACACCGAGCTGCGCTTCGCCGGCTACCACGGTGAGCCGGAGCTGACCGCCGACACGCTGGTCGACGGCTGGGTGCGCACCCGCGACATCGGGCACCTGGACGCCGACGGCTACCTCTACCTGGTCGACCGGCTGCAGGACCGGATCCTCACCCGGCAGCGCAGCTGGCCGATCTACTCCCGCCCGATCGAGGACGTGCTGGCCGGGCACCCGCAGGTGCGGGCGGCCGCGGTGATCGGCGTGCCGGACGAGGTGGCCGGCGAGGTGCCGTACGCCTTCGTGGTGCCGGCGCCCGGCGCGACGGTGACCGGCGCCGAGCTGATCGACCTGGTGACCACCGCGCTGAGCGACACCTGGGCACCCGAGGCGGTCGAGTTCGTCGACCGGCTGCCGCTGAACCGTTCGGCCAAGGTGGACAAGCGGGCGCTACGCGCGAGGTACGCCGCGGCGAACCCGCACGCCGCGATCGGCAGCCCGGCGTGACTCCCCGGCGGGAACTGGTCACCCTGGTCACCGCCGATCTGATCTCCAACCTGGGCAGCCGGATCTCGGTGGTGGCCATCCCCTGGCTGGTGCTGGAGACCACCGGCAGCCCGGCCAAGATGGGCCTGGTGGCGTTCGCCGAGACGCTGCCGTACCTGCTCTCCAGCGCGCTGGCCACGCCGTGGGCGGACCGGATCGGGTTGCGCCGCACCTCGATCCTGGCCGACCTCGCCAGCGCGGCGCTGATGGTGGCGGTGGCGCTCACCCCGTGGCTCGGCTTCGGCGCTCTGGTGGCGCTGGTCGCCGTCGTCGGCGGGCTGCGCGGCATCGGCGACCGGGTCAAGCACGTGCTGTTCCGGCCGGCCGCGGAGGCCGCCGGGGTGCGGCTGATCCGGCTGACCTCGGTCTATGACGGGTTGGGCCGGCTGGTCACCCTCTTCGGGGCGGCCGCCGGCGGCCTGCTCGTCTGGTGGTTCGGGGTGACCGGGGCGATCCTGATCGACGCGGCGACGTTCGGCGTCTGCGCGCTGCTGATCGGCGCCCTGGTCCGCCCGCCGGCGGCCAGCGCGACGCTGGCGCAACCGGAGGGCTACCTGCGCGCGCTCGCCGGCGGGTTCCGCTACCTGGGCCGGGACCGGATGCTGCTGAGCATGCTGCTGGTCATCGCCGCGCTGAACATGGTGGCCAACGCCAGTATCGCCGTCTACATCCCGCTCTGGGTGGCCGACGTGCTGGGCAACCCGGCCGGGCTGGGCCTGGTGCTCGGCGTGTTCTCGGCCGGCGCGCTGCTGGGCAACCTGCTGTTCACCGTGCTGGGGCCCCGGTTGCCCCGCTACCTGACCTTCGTGGCCGGGGCGCTGGTCAGCGGCACCCCCCGGCTGGTGGCGCTGGCGCTCAGCGAGGAACTGCCGGTGGTGCTGGTGGTGACCTTCCTGTCCGGCATCGGCATCGCCGCGGTGAACCCGTTGCTGGGTGTGGCGCTCTACGAGCGGGTGCCGGTGGATCTGCAGACCCGGGTGATCGGGCTGGCCGGGTCGCTGGGCTTCGTCGGGCTGCCGGTGGGCGCGTTGCTCGGCGGTTGGTCGGTGGCCGCGTTCGGCCTCGCCCCGGCCCTGCTGGCGATGGCCGCCGCCTGCCTGCTGGTGACCCTGCTCCCCCTCTCCACCGCCCTCCGCCCCACCCCCGCCCCCACTCCCAGCACCACCTGACCCCCTCCCCTGTTGCTCAAGGGGTTCGCGTCAGGATCCGCCCCCGGCGTGACACGAACCCCTTGATCACCGGAGCCGGGCGGGAATCGGGTTGCCCGGGGTGGGGTCGGGTGGGGAGAGTCGGCGGGTGGGGCGGGATGGGCGAGTCGTGGAGCCGGTGCCGGACGACGTGCTGCGCGGGCGGATCGACGCGGGGTTGGTGCGCCGGCTGGTCGCCGCGCAGTTCCCCCACTGGGGCGACCTGCCGGTCCGGCCGGTCGCGGTCGGCGGGTGGGACAACCGTACGTTCCACCTGGGCGACCGGATGACGGTCCGGCTGCCCTGCGGCGAGGGCTACGCCCTGCAGGTCGCGAAGGAGCAACGCTGGCTGCCGGTGCTCGCGCCCCGGCTGCCGCTCACCGTCCCGACCCCGCTCGCCGCCGGGGAACCCGGCGCCGGCTACCCGCACCCGTGGTCGGTCCACCGCTGGATCGACGGCGACACCGCCCGCCCGGAGCGGATCGCCGACCTGACCGAATTCGCCACCACGCTCGCCGGCTTCCTCGCCGCGCTGCGCCGGGTGGACCCGGCCGGCGGGCCGGCGGCCGGCCGGCACAGCGCCTGGCGCGGGGCGCCGCTGCGCACGTACGACGCGGAGACCCGGCGGGCGGTCGACGCGCTCGGCGACCGGATCCCCCGCGACCCGGTCACCGCGATCTGGACGGCCGCCCTGGCCACCACCTGGGACGCCCCGCCGGTCTGGTTCCACGGCGACGTCGCCTTCGGCAACCTGCTGGTCCGCGAGGGCCGGCTGGCCGCCGTCATCGACTTCGGCTGCTGCGGCGTCGGCGACCCGGCCTGCGACACGGTGATCGCCTGGACGCTGCTGGACGGGCCGAGCCGGACGGCGTTCCGGGAGGTGCTCGGCGTCGACGACGCCACCTGGGCCCGGGGACGCGGCTGGGCACTGTGGAAGGCGCTGATCACGCTGGACGACGCCGACCCGGCACGCGCCGCCGAGGCCCGGCACACGCTCGACCAGGTGCTCGCCGAGTGGCGGGAGGGGTGACCGTACGGCCACCCACCGGCCGCGCGCGGCGCGTATCGTCGGGACGTGGCCACCTGGGACGACGTACGCCGCATCGCGCTGGGCCTGCCGGAGACCAGCGAGCACCCGTCGTACAACGGGGCGCCGGCGTGGCGGGTGCGGAAGAAGTCCTTCGTCTTCGACCGCCCGCTACGCAAGGCCGACCGCGAGGCGCTCGGCCCGGCCGCGCCGGACGGCCCGGTGCTCGGCGCGTACGTGCCCGACGTGGGGGCCAAGGAGGCGCTGCTCGCCGACGACCCGGCCGTCTACTTCACCACCCCGCACTTCGACGGCTACCCGGTGATCCTGGCGCGGCTCGACCAGCTCGACGTCGAGGAGCTGACCGAACTGGTGGTCGAGGCGTGGTACGCCTGCGCGCCAAAACGGCTCGCGGCCGCGTACCAGGCCGGCCAGCCGACCACCCCGTCCTGACCCGGTACGCCGGGCCCGCTCAGGGGTGGTCGTTCGGGGCCGGCCGGGCGCCGACGGGCCACCGGTAGATCCGCAGCGGCCGCTCGACGCTGTCCCGGCCGCCGGCCAGCCCGGCGGTGCGGTGCAGCTGGGTCACCGGGATCAGCAGGTCGCCGCCGCGGTCGATCCAGAGCGCGTCGGCGAACGCCAGGCGCGGGTCGGCGACCAGCGTCGCCACCTGCCGGTCGGGAGCGATCCGCAGGATCCGGCGCCGGTCCACGTCGCTGAGGTAGATCGCGCCGTCGGCGTCGATCGCGGTGCCACCCGTGCTCGGGGTGTCCAGCCAGCGCTCGACGGCGCCGGCCAGGGTGTCGGGCGGGACGTCCGGGTCGTCCAGCCAGTGGGTGGCGACCCGGGCGAGCGGGCCGCAGGCCGGCTGGAAGTAGAGGTGGGCGCCGTCCGGCGAGACCTCCAACTGGTCAGCGTGCAGCCGGACCTCGGCGCCGTCCAGGTCCCGCAGCGGGGTGCCGTCCGCGCTCATCGGTCGGCCGGCCGTGGTGCTCCAGTGCCCGTCCAGCACCCGGCGGGCCCGGCCGCTGGCCAGGTCGAGGACGACCAGGGCGGGCGCGCCGGCGTCGGTGAGGTAGGCGGTCGGGCCGTTGAACCGGACGTCGTCGAGGAAACTGGTTGGCCGGGTCACCGCGGTCAGGTCGTAACAGCGGGTGATCCGGTCGGTGGCGAGGTCGACGGCGAGCAGGCGGGGGCCGCCCGGCACCGGCGGCGCGCCGAACCCGGGGGCGCCGCTGTCGACGAGCCAGAGCAGCCCGTCCGGCCCGGTCCGCAGGCTGTTCACGGTGACGAAGGCGCCGTCCGGGTCGTGGTCGTCGCGGACCGCGTTCCAGGCCGGGTCCGGATACGGCACCGCCGTCCCGTCGGCCCGCAGCTCGGCCACCGCGATCCCCGGCCCGTCAGCGTTGGGATAGCAGACGAACGTCCGCCCGGCGGCCGTGGTGACGCCGTTCCAGATCCGGTTCGAAGCGTGCACGGACGTCAGCCGGTCGTCCGCCCGGTCCGGCCAGTCAGCGCTCATCCCGCCCGCTCCCTCCGTCGCGACCCGTCGGCGGCAGCGACCTACCCGGCGATCCCCTCACCATGCCCGTGGCCGGGCGGCGAGCGCCGGCAGCAGCCCGTCGAGCACGCCCGTCCCCTCCCCCGACATCCGACCGGCCCATCGTCGGGTCGGGACGGCAGCCGCGCCGCGCGGTCAGGACCCGGCGACGTCAATCCGACAGGGCCGCCGCGACCGCCTCCTCGGCGGTGGTCACGTGCACCGGGCCGGGCGCGGTCGGGGCCCGGCGACGTCAATCCGACAGGGCCGCCGCGACGGCCTCCTCGGCGGTGGCGACGTGCACCGGGCCGGGCGCGGTCGGGGCCCGGCGACGTCAATCCGACAGGGCCGCCGCGACGGCCTCCTCGGCGGTGGTCACGTGCACCGGGCCGGGCACGGGCAGCCCGTCGGCGTCGAGGATCCACCAGCCGCCGAGCACCACCACCGGGATGCCGCCGCGGCGCAGGCCCAACGCCACCTCGCTGAGCGTCCCCCAGGACCCGCCGACGGCGATCACCGCGTCGGCGCTCCACACCAGGATCGCGTTGCGGGCCTGACCCATGTTGGTGACCAGCACCGCTGAACAGTCGGCCGGACCGGGGTCGGTGCCGTCGTCCGGGCGGACGCCGATCACCAGGCCGGCCCGGGAGCGGGCGCCGGCGGCGGCCGCGGCCATCACCCCGCCGCCGGCGCCGCAGAGCACCGTCACGCCGCGCCCGGCGAGCAGCTCACCCACCCGGCGGGCGTACGCCAGCTCGGTCCCGGTCGCCGACGCCGGGCCGCAGACCGCCACCTGCACCATGGTCCGCCCCCTTCCGCCGCCCATCATGCCGGCGGCGGGTGGTCCTTCCGGAGGGAGCGGTCGAGGGTCCACCCGGCGGAGGTAACCCTGCCCGACGGGCCGCTGCCCGCGGGCACCACGGTCGATTAGCGTACGCCCATGCCATCGACGTTGACCGAAGCGACCGATCCGTGGTGCCTGCGCCCCGGGGAGAGCGCGGCGCTGCTGCGCGGGCATCCGTGGCGGCGCTTCGCGGTGCTGGGTGACAGCGTGGCCGAGGGGCTCTGCGAGCCGGTGGACGGCTACCCGGACGTGCAGTGGGCCGACCGGATCGCCGCCGAGCTGCGGGCCGTGGCGCCCGAGCTGGCGTACCTGAACCTGGGGCTGCGGGGGCTACGGGCGCACGAGGTACGCGCCACCCAGCTCGCCCCGGCGCTCGACTTCCGGCCCGACCTGGCGCTGGTGGTCTGCGGCGGCAACGACGCCTTCTCCCCCGGCTACGACGCCGACGCGGTGGACGCGGAGCTGACCGCGATGATCGAGGCGTTGCGGGCCGCCGGGGCGGACGTGATCACCGTCGGGATGTTCGACGTGTCGCACAGCCCGGCGGTCCCGCACCGGCACCGGGCCGGCCTGGCCGAGCGGATGCGCCGGCTCTCCGCGCACACCGGCGCGCTCGCGCAGCGGCTAGGCACCCTGCACGTACGGCTCACCGACCACCCGCTCACCGCGGACCCGTCGATCTACAGCAGCGACGGCCGGCACGGCAGCGCCCGCAGCGACGCCATCGCCGCCGCCGAGACGGTCCGCCGCCTCGGCGCCCACCTGGGCAACGCGTGAGCCGCCGGAATCCGTCCCGGGAGCCCGCCGCGCCGCCCCGGGCGGACGGCGCGACGGCCACCGGCCTGCTCGAGGCCGGCAGCCGCCGGCGCAACCAACCGCCACCACCGGCCGTCGTGTTCGAGGCGCTCACCGAGCCCGACCGCGATCCGGCGCGCCCCTGGCTACGGTTGCTCGACGACGAGCAACCACCGCGGATCCTCCGCGCCGAGCACCCGCGCCTGGTCGTCTGGTCGTCGCTGTGGCCCCGGCGGCCCGACGCCCAGGTGCGTTTCGAGCTGGAGTTCGACGGCACGTACGGCACCGAGTTGCGCTGGACCCTGCTGGTGTCCGAGCCACTGCCCGACCAGTCCCTGCTGGGGCACCTGCGCAAGCGGATGAACCAACTGGTCAACGGGAACCTACGCCGCACCTTCGGCCAGTAGCCGGCGGAGGGCCGCTCGGGGCGGCATCGGCGTCAGTGCGCCGCACCAACCCGGGCGTGGCGGCGGTCCTCCGACCGGACGTGACCGGTGAGGGCCGCGCAGGTCGGGGTGTCCCGGTCGGTGTAGTCGGCGACCGGCCCCTGGTAGAGCACCGTGCCGCCGTGCCGGCCGGGGCCGGGCCCGAGGTCGATGAGCCAGTCGGCCCGGCGGATGACGTCGAGGTTGTGCTCGATGACGACGACCGTGTGGCCCCGGTCGACGAGGCCGTCGAGGAGGGCCAGCAGGGTGTCGACGTCGCTCAGGTGCAGGCCGGTGGTCGGCTCGTCGAGCACGTACGCGGTGGGCTGTGCCGTCTCGCGCAGCTCTCTGGCGATCTTCAGCCGCTGGCACTCGCCGCCGGAGAGCGTGCTCAACGACTGGCCGAGTCGCAGGTAGCCGAGGCCCACGTCGGCGAGGTGCCGCAGCGCGCGGGCGATCTGCCGGTCGGACAGCCGCGCGACGGCCTGGTCCACGGTGAGCGCGTCCACGTCGGCGATCGACAGCCCGTCGACGGTGTGCCGGAGCACCTCCGGGGTGAACCGCCGGCCCTGGCAGGTCCCGCAGACCACCTCCTGCCCGTCCAGGAAGGCCAGATCGGTGTGGATGACGCCGAGGCCCCGGCAGTCCGGGCAGGCACCGGCGGAGTTGGCGCTGAACAGCGCGGCCGGTACGCCGTTGCGCGCGGCGAACAGCCGGCGGATCGCCGGCGCGATGCCGGTGTAGGTGATCGGGGTGGAACGCCGGTTGGTGCTGACCGGGCTCTGGTCGATGACCGTCGCGGCGTGCTGGGCCACCAGTTCGGCGGCCAGGCTGGACTTGCCGGAGCCGGCCACCCCGGTCAGCACGGTCAGCACGCCGGTCGGTACGGCCACGGTCACCCCGCGCAGGTTGTTGCGGGTCGCGTCGGCGATGGTGAGGCGGCCGGCGCCGGCCCGTGGCCTCCGCCGCACCGGACGACGCCGGCGCAGCGCCCGCCCGGTGGGGGTGTCGGCGCGGCGCAGTTCGGCGAAGCCGCCCTGGAACACCAGGCGACCCCCGTCGGCGCCGGCGCCCGGTCCGATCTCGACGATCTGGTCCGCCCGGGCCATCACGGCGGGGTCGTGCTCCACGACCAGGATGCTGTTCCCCCGGTCGCGCAGCCGCTCCAGCAGCCGGACGGTGGCCTCGACGTCGGCCGGGTGCAGCCCGACCGTGGGCTCGTCGACCAGGTAGGTCATCTCGATCAGGCTGGAACCCAGGTGCTTGACCATCTTGATCCGTTGCGACTCGCCGCCGGACAGGGTCGTGGTCGGCCGGGACAGGGTGAGGTAGCCCAGCCCGATGGTGGTGATCGCGTCCAGCCGGGCGGTCAGTGCGTCGACCACCGGCGCCACCTGGGCCGCGGTGACGGCGCGGACGAGACCGGCCAGTTCGCTGACCTCCAGCCGGGACAGCTCGCCGATCGTGTGGCCGAGCAGGGTGGCCGTCCGGGCGGCCTCGTTGAGCCGGTCCCCGTGGCACTCCGGGCAGACCTCCGAGCGGGTGAACCGGCGGATCACCTCCTGCTTGCGGTCGGACAGGTGGTCGGAGGTGTGCAGGTAGATCCGCTCGAACCGCTCGACCACCCCCTCGTACGCCTTGGGTGGCTTGCGGCCCAGCTTCGCGGCGGCCTCGCCGCCGTACAGCAGCGCCGCCCGTTCCTGCGGGCTCCACTCCCGCAGCGGGGTGTGCGGGTCGAAGGTGCCGATGTCGGCGTACTGGGCGTACCAGTAGCCGCCGTCGCCGAACCCGGGCAGCCGGATCGCCCCCTGCGCCAGCGACCGGTCCAGGTCGAGGAAGCGGTCGACGGCGGCGGCCACCACCTCGCCGAGGCCCGAGCAGGTCGGGCACATGCCGGCCGGATCGTTGAAGGAGAACCGATTCGACTCGCCCACCTGCGGTGTGCCCACGCGGGAGAAGAGCAGCCGCAGGTAGGTCCAGGCGTCGGTGACGGTGCCGACCGTCGAGCGGGCGTTGCCGCCGAGCCGGCGCTGGTCGATCACGATCACCGGGGACAGCCCGCCGATGTGCTCGACGTCCGGGCGGGTCCATTTCGGCAGCCGGTTGCGGGCGAACGGCGGGAAGGTCTCGTTGAGCTGGTGACCCGCCTCGGCGGCGATGGTGTCGAACACCAGCGACGACTTGCCCGACCCGGACACGCCGGCGAAGACGACCAGCCGGTTGCGCGGGACGTCGACGTCGAGTGTGGCCAGGTTGTTGGTGCGGGCGCCCCGGACGGTGATGTGGCGATGTTCCATGCCGCCGACGCTACGAGCAGATGTGGCCGGATCCTGACCGCGATCGAGGGGAGAATGGGCCCGTGGCCGATGTGACCGGGCGGATGCTCTCCCTGCTGTCGACCCTGCAGAGCGGCCGGTCGTTCGCCGGCGACGAACTGGCCCGCCGGCTGGGGGTCAGCCCGCGGACCCTGCGCCGGGACGTCGAGCGGCTGCGCGGCTACGGCTACCCGGTCGACACCCAGCCCGGGCCGGGTGGCTACTACCGGCTCGCGGCCGGCCGGACCATGCCCCCGCTCGTCCTCGATGACGACGAGGCGATCGCCACCCTGCTCGGTCTCGCCGCGCTCGCCGCTACCGGAACGGCCACGTACGGCGCGTTGGACGAGGCGGCCACCCGCACCTACGGCAAGCTGGAGCAGTTCCTGCCCGCCCGGCTGCGGCCCCGCGTGGCGGCCGTCCGGGCGAGCCTGGAGACGGGCCGGCACGAGACGCCGCCGGTGACCGCCGAGCAACTCGGCCTGCTCGCCGACGCCATCGCCGACGCCGAGGTCGTCACGTTCACCTACACCGACGCGCACGGCGCGCGCAGCCGGCGACGGGTCGAGCCGTACCGGCAGGTCCACCACCTGCTGCGGTGGTACCTCCTGGCGTGGGACGTCGACCGGGCCGACTGGCGGGTGTTCCGGCTCGACCGGGTCGACGGCCCGGTGCGGACCGGCACCCGCTACGCACCCCGGCCGCTGCCGGCCGAGTCGGCCCTGGAATACCTGCGGCGTGGTCTCGGCAGAGCTGGGCAGCGGGTCAATCTCGTGGTCGAGGCGCCGGCGCACCGCGTGCTCGACGCCCTGAGGTACCACGACGTCGAGGTGGACGCCGTCGGCGACCGGCGGACCCGGATCGTCGTCTCGGTCGACTCCTGGCAGTGGCTGCTACTCAACCTCGCCTTCCTGGACGCGGACTTCACCATCGACGCCCCGCCCCACCTCACCGCCGCCTGCCGCACCTTCGCCCACCGCCTCCTCACCGCCACCCCTCCCACCCCCACCACCCCCGACCCACCTCGTCGATCATGAAGTTGTTGACCCGACACGCCGGAGCGAGCCACAACAACTTCATGATCAAGCGGGCGGAGTGGGGCCGGGGAGCCGGGGGGCGGTCAGTCGGTTACCAGGAGGCCGGAGAGGAGGACGCCGCGGGCGAGGTTGAGGACTCCGTCGCAGCCGGGGAAGCCGGTGCGGATGCAGGCGCCGGCCGGCTGGCGGCCGAACAGGTACGGGGCGATGCTGTAGGGCACCTCGGCGCTGACCGTCTCGCCGGTCTCGATGTGCACGAAGTCCAGCGGGACGCTGTCCGCCGGGACGTACTCCTGGAGGATGAAGCCGCCCCGCTCGGCGAACCGCCGTACCCCGTCGCGCCAGCGGTCCGGGTCGCACTCCCGGCCGATCAGCACGTCCACCCCGGCCGAGCCGTCGGCCGGCTTCGCCACCAGGCCGGCCCGGTCGGCCACCGCCCGGTCCAGCAGGGCCGGGGTGAGCGCCCAGGTACGCGGCACGTACCGGTGGATCAGATCGCGGTCGGCGGCCGGCAGTTCGTCGGCGTCCGCCCAGAGCCAGGCGAAGCCGAGCTTGTTGGCCAGCAGCCAGGCCGCCGCCGACACCCAGATCGGCACCGATCCGGCCGCCAGTGCCGCCTCCAGCGCGTCCACCCCGGCGCTCGGGGTGACCCGGTTGGGCACGAAGAGCCGGAACACCCCGTCGACCGGGGCGCCGTCGACGACCAGCCGGTCGTCGTCGTCCAGGCGCACCGCGGAGACCGGGGCGATCACCAGGTCCAGGCCGAACGCGGCGGCCCGCTCCGCCACCGGGGCGAGCACCCGCAGGAACCGCTGCGGGTCGTCCAGCCCCGGGTACTCGGCGTCGAAGTCGAGCAGCATGGCCACCCGCGCCCCGTCCGGCAGGCCCAGCCCGGCGCGGATCGCCGCGAACCGGCGGTCCACCGCGGACGGCGCCGCCTCGAGGCGGACCCGGTCGGTGATCCCGCGGGCCCGGTAGACGTCGACGAACCGGCGGACCACGGTGTCGGCGTCGAACGCGCCACCGAGGCTGCTGTCGATGTTGTACTCCACCACCCGCGGCACCCCGCCGGAGAGCAGCACGTCCGGCCGGAAGGCGGCCAGCAGCGCCTCGGAGAGCGGCTCGTCGTCGTCCAGCAACCGGGTCGCCCCGGCCGGGACGCCGAGCAACCGGCGCAGCTCCCCCGCCGTGCGGGCACGCCGCCGGCACGCCTCGAAGATCAACTGGGCGAGCCGGTCGCAGACCGCGTTGAGCACGTCCAGCGAGGTGCGGTCCATCACCGGCGGCCGGGCCAGCCGCCACTGCCGGTTGTACGTCGCCCGGCCGTCGAAGATCTCCCGCCAGGACTTCGCCCCGGCGGCCACCATCTCGGCCCGTACGTCGGCGGGCAGGTCCAGCCACGCCTGCGCGGCGGACGGCCAGCGGTGGTCAACGTCGATCATGGTCACCCGTCCTTCAGCACGTGTTGGATGGCGGTGCGCAACTGGTCCCGGCCCGGTTGCACGGCCCGGTCCAGCGCGGGGGCGAACGGCAGCACCGCGCCGTCCGGGCGGGTGACCCGGCGCGGCGGCGCGACCAGCGGCACCCGCTCGACCATCGTGGCGATCACCTCGCCGGCGATCCCGCAGGTCCGGTTCGAGTCGTCGACCACCACCAGCCGCCGGGTGCGGGCCACCGACTCGGCGAGCGAGTCCCAGTCGAACGGGTACAGCGTGCGCGGGTCGTACACCTCCACCGACGCCTCGCCGGCCAGTTCCTCGGCGACCGCTAGCGCGTCGTGCACCAGGTGCCCGACCGCGACCACGGTGACGTCGTCGCCGGACCGGTGCACCCGGCCCCGGCCGAGCGGCACCGGAGCCAGGGCGGCGAAGTCGACGTCGGCGCGGACGTCCAGCGCGCCGGCCGGCGCGAAGACCACCACCGGGTCGTCGCAGCGCACCGCCGAGACCAGCAGCCCGTACGCGTCCGCCGGGGTGGCCGGCACCACCGTGGTCACCCCGACGTGGGCGAAGAGGCTGTACGGGTGGTCGGAGTGCTGCCCCGCCCAGCCGGTACGGGAGCCGGAGCCGGGCACCAGGTAGGTCACCGGCACCGCGCACTGCCCGCCGGTCATCAGTGGGAACTTGTGCGCGTGGTTGACGATCTGCTCGAAGACCAGGAACAGCAGCGACGGGATCTGGAACTCGACCACCGGCCGCATCCCGGCCAGCGCGGCGCCGGTGGCGAAGCTGGTGAACGCCTGCTCGGACAGCGGAGTGTCCCGCACCCGGTCCGGGCCGAAGCGCTTGAGCAGGCCGGCGGTGACGTTCGCGGCGCCGACCCGGATGTCCTCGCCGAGCAGGAACACCGTCTCGTCGCGGGCCAGCTCGTCGGCGAGCGCCCGGGTGAGCGCCCGCCGGTAGGAGAGCCTGGGCATGGTCAACCACCTCCGGTGCGGGCGGTGAGGCCGCTGGCGTACAGGTGCGCCAGCGCGCCGGCCGGGTCCGGCTCGGGGCTGGCCAGGGCGAACTCCACCGCCGCGGCCAGCTCCCGCTCGACCTCGGCGTCCACCGCGGCCCGGTCGGCGGCGGACAGCCGGGCGCCCTGGATCACCACCGGGTCGCGGGCCCGGCCCCGGGCCACCTCCTCGGGCGGGCGGTAGTCGAGGCGTACCACATGCTCGAAGGTGTGGTGGGCGTCGAACCGGTAGGTGCTCGCCTCGATCAGCTCGGGGCCGCCGCCGGCCCGCAGCCGGGCGACGGCGGCCGCCGCGGCGTCGCGTACCGCCTCGGGGTCCTGGCCGTCCACGACGGCGGCCGGCATGCCGAACGCGGCGGCCCGGCCGGTGATGCTGCCGGCCACCGCGCCGGCGACCGGCATGGTGGTGGCGTAGCCGTTGTTCTCGCAGACGAACAGCACCGGCACCCGCCAGAGCGCGGCCAGGTTGAACGCCTCCAGCAGCATCCCCTCGTTGACCGCACCGTCGCCGAAGAAACTCACCCCGACGGTGTCCGCGCCGCGCCGCCGGCGGGCCCAGACCGCCCCGGTGACGATCGCGCCGGACGCGCCGACGATGGCGTTGGCGCCGAGCACACCGACGCCGAAGTCCGCGGCGTGCATCGAGCCGCCCCGGCCGGCGTTCAGGCCGGTGGCCCGGCCGCACAGCTCGGCGAGCATCCGGGCCGGGTCGGCGCCCTTGGCCAGCACGTGCCCGTGCCCCCGGTGGGTGCCGACGACCACGTCGTCGGCGCCCAGCGCGGCGCACACGCCGGCGGCGATCCCCTCCTGGCCGAGGTACGGGTGGATGCCGCCGACGATGTGCCCGGCGCGGACCAGCTCGATGGCCCGCTCCTCGAACCGGCGGACCAGCCGGACCGTGCGGTAGAGCCGGACCGGGTCGGCGTCGGTCACCGCCCGCGACCGGCCTTGATCGCGGCGAGGATGTCGTCCCAGAGCCGGGCCCGGGCGGCCAGCGCGGTGTTCACCGTGTCCGCGCACTCCTGCCACTTCGCGTCGTCGTCGCCGCACAGGTCGGCGAGCATCTGCATGGCCATCGGGGTGTGCTGCTCGCCGTCGACCTCGATGTGCCGCTCCAGGTAGTCGACGAACGTGTGCAGTCGCCGGCTGCGTTCGTTGATCGCGACGACCTGGGCGAACATGTCCGGGATCAGGTCCTCCCGGCCGAACGCGAAGGCGGCCGCCTGGCAGTGCACCGGGGTACCCTCGATGATCCGCCAGGTGGTGGCGGCGAACGCGGCCGACGCGGCGAGCACCCCGGCCTCGCCCAGCGCCGCGCCGACCGGCCGGCCGGCGCGCAGCAGCTCGACCAGCCGGTCCACCGCGGTGGTGTCGGCGCCGGCCTCCCGCATGCCCTGCACGTACAGCTCGAAGTGGCTGGTGTAGCCGTCGCCGAGCTCGTCGCTCTCCTCCACCATCACGATGTCGTTGATCAGCCGGCGGCTGCCGGTCGGCCCGGTCGGGATCCACGGCACGGTGACGCAGGTGAGCTGCCGCTGCAACGACTTCAGCAGCGACATGAAGTCCCACACCGCGAAGACGTGGTGCTCCATGAAGGTGACCAGCGCCTCGTGGGTGTCCAGGTTGGCGTAGAGCGGGTGCTTGACCACCGCGTCGCGGCGGTCGGTCACCGCCTTCTCCAGCCGCTCGATCCCCGGGTGCGTCTTACCCCAGTCGTACCGTGACATGTCAGCCTCCCTGCTGGGCGCGGTGGCGCCAGATGACCGGGCAGTATTCGGGGTCCGCGTAGTCCGGCCGCCCGTCGGCGGTGCGGCGGACCAGCACGTCGTGGTTGTAGGCGGCGAGCGAGCCGTCGGAGAGCGGGTACGCCCGCCAGGCGTTGTCGCCGTCCTGCAGGTGCAGCGAGATCGCCTGCCGGGGGCGGCCGCTGACGTTGGCGCCGCTGCCGTGGTAGGTGCGGCAGTGGTGGAAGCTCAGGTGTCCCTTGGGGATCACCATCGGGACCTTGCGGATCTCGACGCCGTTGTGCGCCGCGTTCGCGGCCAGCATCTCCTCCAACTGGTCGCGGTCGCGCTCGGCGAAGTGCCGCACCACCGTGTCGTCGGCGCCGACCTCCCGCCAGCGGTGCGAGCCGTCGACCATGGTGATGGTGCCCATCTCCTCGCCGCAGTCGTGGAACGGGATGAACGCGGTCAGCATCCGCTCGGACGACGAGGACGCCCAGTAGTGCTTGTCGAAGTGCCAGGGCACGATGTTGCTCGGCTCGCCGGAGATCGGCGGCTTGTAGATCAGCGTGGACTGGAACACGCGGATCTCCTCGGCCTGGGCGAGCCGCGCGGCGACCGCGCCGATCAGCGGCTTGCGCAGGATCGCGGCGAGCCCGTCGTGCTCGTGGTGGACGTAGTCGTTGTGCCGCTGCACCGCGCCCTTCGCCGGCTCCCAGTAGGCCAGCTTCGGCGGGCGTACCGGCAGCCGGCGGTCCCGCTCGCCGGCGTAGTAACGCTCGGCGGCCGCCGCGAGGGCGTCCACCTCCTCGTCGGTGAGCAGCTTCTTCGACAGGTACCAGCCGTGCTCGGCGTAGAACCGCACGTCTTCGTCCGAGGGCAGCAGCGCCTCCTCCTCGGCGGTCAGCGTCGGGTCGAACTCGGTCGTGGTCACGCACCCACCCCCTGCGGTACGGCCGCGGTCGCGGCCAGCTCCCGTTCCTTGGCCTCGTAGAGCGCCTTGATGTTGCCGCTGCCGAAGGTCAGCGCCCCGCGCCGCTCGATCAGTTCGAGGAAGAAGGTGCGGCGCACGTGCATCGACTCGGTGAAGATCTGCAACAGCTGCCCGGCGTGGTCCCGGTCGACCAGCACGCCCAGCTCGCGCAGCCGGTCCAGCGGCGCGTCGACCCGGCCGACCCGGGCCTCCAGCTCGTCGTAGTAGCTGCCCGGGGTGGCCGCGAAGCGCACCCCCCGGGCGGCGAGCGCGCCGACCGCGCCGACGATGTCGTCGGTGCGCAGCCCCAGGTGCTGCACCCCGGCGCCGGAGTGCTGGTCGAGGAAGGCGTCGATCTGCCCCGGCCGGTGGCCGCGGTCCGGCTCCAGCAGCACCAGGGTGACCCGGCCGGACGGGCTCTGCACCACCGTGGAGTTCATCGCCTGCCCGTCGACCTCGATGTGCTCGGTGAAGATCTCCGCGAAGCCGAACACCTCCCGGTAGTGCCGGACGGTCGCGGCGAGCTGCCCCGGCGGCACGCAGACCGCCAGGTGGTCGATCTCGGCGAGCAGCGGGGCGTCGTCACCGGGCGGCGGTGGGGTCGGCTCCACCGCGCCGGGCAGGAAGTCGCGCCGGTCGCCGCGCCGCTCCACCAGCCGGTGCAGCACGTCGCCGAAGCCGCCCACCTCGGCGGTGACCACCTCGGCGTCCGCGCCGGTGAAGGTGACCGGCGGGGTCACCCCGGTCGCTCCCCGGGCCACCAGTTCGGCGTACGCCCCGGCGGCGTCGTCGACCTCGACGGCGACCACCGCGACGCCGTCGCCGTGCCGCTGCACGTAGCGGGCGGCCGGGTGCTCGGCGGTCAGCCCGGTGGTGAGCACCATCCGGATGTCCGCCTGGCTCAGCAGCAGCGAGCGCCGGCCGGCCAGCCCGGTCTCCGGGCCGCCCTGGCCGCTCAGCCGGAAGCCGACCGCGCGGCCGAAGTAGAAGGCGGCCTGCCGCGCGTCCCCCACGTAGAGTTCGATGTGGTCGATTCCACGGATGTCCATCTCATCTGCCCTTCCCCCCGTGCTCTGCCGTCGGGCGCGCCCCGCCCGCGGGTAGGTGCTGCGCCGGTCACCTCCCCGGCCGGGCGGCCCGCGCGAGCAGCAGGCTCACGTTCTGGCCGCCGAAGCCGAAGGAGTTGGTCAGCGCGTACTCCGTCTCCGTCGCCCGGGGCTCCTTGCGGATGTGGTCGGCCGGGCAGGCCGGATCCGGGTCGTCCAGGTTGTGCGTCGGCGGCAGCAGCCCGCGGCCTAGCGCCAGCGCGGTGGCCGCCGCCTCCAGCACGCCGGACGCGCCGAGCAGGTGCCCGGTGAGCGCCTTGGTGGAGCTGACCGGCACCCCGTGCGCCCCGAAGACCTCCGCGAGCGCGGTGGTCTCGGCGATGTCGCCGAGCTTCGTGCCGGTGCCGTGCGCGTTGACGTAGCCGACCCGGGCGGCCGGCACGCCACCGCTGGCCAGCGCCCGCCGCATGCACTCGGCCGCGCCCGCGCCGTCCGGTCGCGGCGCGGTCGGGTGGTACGCGTCGGTGGTGGCCCCGTATCCGGCCACCTCGGCGTAGCCGGTGGCGCCCCGGGCGGCGGCGTGGTCGGCGCGTTCCAGCACCAGCAGCGCCGCCCCCTCGGCGAGCACGAAGCCGTTGCGGCGGGTGTCGAAGGGCCGGCTCGCGGCGGCGGGATCGGCCCAGCCCCGGGCGAGCGCCCGGGCGTTGCCGAACGTGTCGGCGAAGGTGGGGAAGAGCGGCGCCTCGCTGGCCCCGCAGAGCACCACGTCCGCCTCACCGGCCCGGATCAGCCGGACCGCGTCGGCGACCGACTGGGCGCCGGAGGCGCAGGCGGTGCCGACCGAGGAGGTGTAGCCGCGGATGCCGTACCGGATCGCGATCCGCGCCGACGGCATGTTCGGCAGGATCCCGGTGAGCAGGTACGGGCTGACCGCCGCCCGCCCCCGGGCGGCCCGGGCCAGCACCTGCTCCTCCAGCGTCGACATGCCGCCCACCCCGCCGACGATCACCGCGACCCGGTCCGGGTCGACGTCCCTGCCCACCTCGATGCCGGCGTCGGCGAGCGCGTCGGCCGCGGCGTGCAGCGCGAGCACCACGATCCGGTCCAGTACCCGGGTCTCCGGGCCGGACGCGACGGAACGCGGGTCGACCGGCGGCAGCAGGCCGGCGACCTCCAGGCAGTCGGCGGCGGGGTGCCCGGCCGGCGGGCGGGCCAACCCGGACCGGCCGGTGCAGAGCGCGTCGAAGGTCGCCTCGACGCCGCGCCCGACCGGGGTGAACAGGCCCATCCCGGTGATCACGGCGGTCATGCGGGGGTCCCGGTGAGGTATCGCTCGCGCAGGGCGACCTTGCGCACCTTGCCGGTGACGGTGACCGGGATGTCGGTGGAGCGGACCGGTACCACCCGGCGCAGGGTGGCGCCGACGTCCGGGCCGAGCGCGGCGCGGACCCGCTCGGTGCGGTCCTGCGCCGGGTCGACGCCGGCGGCGAGTTCCAGCAGCACGTCGGTGACCACGGTGCCGCCGTCGGCGACGATCACCACCGTGCAGTCGGTGACGTCGGGACAGGCGGCGAGGATCCGCTCCTCGGACATCGCGGTGTAGAACCGCCGCCCGTCGCCCGCGTCGACCGAGTCGACCGCCCGGTCCAGGTGGTAGTACCGGCCGTCGGCGTCGGCGTAGACCAGGTCGCCGGTGAGGTACCAGCCGCGCTGGCGGAACCGGTAGGTGGTGACCGAGTCGTTCCAGTAGCCGCGGAACAGCGACGGCGAGTCGATGCCGAGCCAGCCCGGCTGGCCGGGCGGCACCGGGTCGCCGTGCTCGTCGAGCACGGCGACCTTGGTGAAGCGGTACGGCCGGCCGATACAGCGGCCGTAGCGGTCGGTGTCGGTGCGGTGGGTGACGTGGAACATCGAGTGCCCCATCTCGCTGGAGCCGAGGCCGTCGATGAAGACCGAGCCGGGCACCCGGACCACCCCGTCGCGGGTGACGACGTCCCGGGAGCCGACCGCGACCAGCCGGCGGATGTGCGGCTCGTGCGAGCAGTCGCCCGTGTTGAACCACAGCCGCACCGAGTCCAGGTCGTATCCGGACAGGTCGAAGCGGGCCAGTTCCGCCCAGGTCACCGAGAAGCCGAACACACCGTCCGGGCGCCACCGCTGGATCGCGTCGAGCACCCGCTCGCCGCCCTGGTCGGAGAGGAGGAACATCTCCGCCCGGTTGCCGAGCGCCTGGTTGACCATGAGCACGGTGGCGGTGTGCGGGGCGGGCAGCGCGTTGAGGATCCGGCTGGTGCCCTGCGCCTGCGGCATGGTGAGCAGGTGCCGGGTGGCGGCGAAGAGGCTGGCGTGCGAGTGCAGCACCGCCTTCGGCACCCCGGTGGTGCCCGAAGTGTGGGTGATGACGACCGGGTCGTCGCCGTGGTGCGGGTAGTGCGCCGGGGCGGCGGCCGGGTCGCCGGCGCCCGCCTCGGCGGGGCTGCCGATCACCGGTACGCCGAGCTCGTGCCCGGCCAGCAGCGCGGTGTGCGCGTCGTCGGCGAGCACGCCGACGCCGCGTAGCCGGCGGATGTACTCGGCGGCGATCTCCGGGCGGAGCTTGCCGTTCATCAGCGCCGGGATGGCGCCGAGCCGGGTCAGCGCGAGGTAGCTGAGCACCATGTCGGCGGCGGCGGTGGCCCAGACCGCGACCGGGTCCCGCGGCCCGATCCCCCGGGCGTGCAGCCAGGCGGCCCGGGCGGCCACCCGCTGGTCGAGCTGGCCGAGGGTGAGCGGGTGTTCGGCCGGGTAGCCGTCGACCGCGGTGTCGAAGGTGAGTCCCGGCCCGTCCGGGTCGGCGTCGTGCGCCAGCACCCGGGCCAGCACGTTGCCGGCGCCGATCCGCTCGTCGGCGGCCAGCCGGCCGCGCAGTCCCCTGCTCCTCATCGGATGTCTCCTCCCCCCAGCAGCACCGCGACGGCTGAGTCCGCACCGCCGTCGTCGGATGCGTCGTCGATCAGGACCAGCAACGCCGCGTCGGCGTCGCCGTCGTGCACCAGCAGGTCGGCCGCGGCGATCCCGTCGGCCCGTGGGTCGCCGGTCGGCGAGAGGCAGAGCACCGGCCCGGCCAGCCCCCAGCGGGCGGCCACGTGCCCGGCCACGCTGTTGGGCACCGACTGGAAGAAGAACAGCGGCCCGGGGCGGCGGCCGGCGGCCACGGTGGCCCGTACGTGCGCCGCGCTGGCCCGGTCGCCCTCGGCGCTGACCAGCACGATCGCGCACCGCGCGCCGTCCGGCGCGGGCGCCGCCCGGTAGGCGCGGGTGAGGCAGCGCTCGGCCACCGCCGCGACCAGCGGGTTGAACGCCGAGTGCAGGTACCCGGGCAGCGGCGGCGGCGGGCCGTCGCCGGGTTCCGGCCAGGCCGCCTCGGCCAGCACGGCGAGCCCGGTAGCCCGGCCCGGCCCGGTCACGCCGCACCGACCAGCAGGGCGGTGTTCGCGCCGCCGAAGGCGGCGTTCAGGGTCAGCGCGTACCGGGTCGCGGCGGGCCGGGGCGCGTCCCGGATCACGTCCAGCGGGCAGTCCGGGTCGGGACCGAGCCAGCCGGCGTTCACCGGCAGCTTCCCGTGCCGCAGCGCCAGCACGGTGACCACCAGTTCGAGCAGCCCGGACGCCTCCAGCGCGTGCCCGTGCAGCGCCTTGGTGGAGCTGACCGGGACGCCCGCCGCCGCCCGGCCGAGCGCCGAGCGCAGGGCCGCCGCCTCGGCGGCGTCGCTGTGTCCGGTGCCGGTGGCGTTGGCGTTGACGTAGCCGAGCGCCTCGGCCGGCAACCCGGCCCGGCCCAGCGCGGCGCCGACCGCGCGGGCCATCCCACGGCCGGCCGGGTGCGGCTGGCACGGGTGGTACGCGTCGCCGGCGCGGGCCCAGCCGAGCAGGTCGGCCAGCGGCCGGCGGGCGGCCCGGGCGGACTCCAGCACCACCGCGGCGACCCCGTCGCCGAGCAGCAGCCCGGTGCGGCCGGCGCTGAACGGGCGTACCGCGCCGTCGGTGGCCAGCGCGCGGCCGGCGTCGAAGAGGGCGTACTGGTCCGCTTCGACCAGGTAGCCGGCGGCGACCACCACCCGGTCGGTGTCGCCGCGCCGGATCAGCGCCGCCGCGTCGGCCACCGCGCTGGTCGCCGAGACGCAGGCGGTGGTGTAGACCCGGGTCGGGCCGCCGAGGCCGGTCCAGCCGGCGAGGGTGCCGGCGAGCGCCGGGACTCCCGGGCCGCCGTGCACGGCCAGCAGCAGCGCGCAGCCGGCCCGCCGGGCGGCGTCCAGCCCGGCCGCCCGGCATGCCTCGGTCACCGACTCGGCCAGTTCGTCGGGCAGGTCGCCCACCTCGGGCAGGGTGGCCGCCGCGTCCACCCGGCGGCTGCCGGTGTCGAAGCGGCGGACCGGCCGGAACGCCGGCGCACCGGCCAGCGCGCCGGCCAGTTGCGCCGCCGCGCCCCGGCCGAGGGCGCTGGTCGCGTGCACGCCGGTGAGCTGGACGGTGGCCGCCTCAGCCATCTGCGGCGGCGGTCAGGGAGGTCCGGAAGACCGCCAGGGCGTCATCGACGGTACGGATGCCCGCGAGCTGGTCGTCGGTGAGGTCGAGCGGCTGCTCGTAGCGCTGCTCCACCAGGTGCATCAGCCAGGCCAGCTCCATCGAGCCGATCCGCTCGGGCACCTCGGCGGCCGGTTTCGCGGTGAGTTCGGCGAGCATCGCCACCAGGTCGGCTCGCCCCAGGTCGGGCCGCCCGGTCATCAGGACTTGTCGCTCGTCGCCGTGGCGACCCGGTCGGCGACCATCGCGGTGAACTCGCCGACGGTCATCAGCGCGAGCTGCTCCGACTCGTCGTCGGCGAACTTCAGGCCGTAGCGGTCCTCCACCCGGACCGCCAGGTCGGCGAGGGCCAGCGACTCCAGGTCCACACCGGACGGGCCGAGGGTGGTGTCGTCGTCGATCCCCTCGACGTCGTAGTTCATGTCGGCGAGCTGCTCGATGACGAAGGCGCGGACCTCGGTTGACATGGTTAACCTCTTTCCGTGAGCCAGCTACCGGTGCCCGATCGGGACACCGTGCACGTGTGGGTCGGCCGGGGCGCCGGCGGTCGGCCGGGGCGGGCCGGGCGGCTGCTGCGGCGGGCGGGAGCCACGCTGCTCGGCCGCGCGGAGGCGGAGATCGTGGTGGGGCGCGCCCCCGACGGGCGGCCGCTGGTCAGCGCGGGCGGGCCGGGCGGCCGGACGGTGGCGCTGCCGGTCAGCGTCAGCCGCGCCGACGGTGTGGTGCTGGTCGCCGCCCGCCGGGCGGGACCGGTCGGGATCGACGTCGAGCGCCGCCGGGAGCTGCCCGCGTTGGCGCTGGCCCGCCGCTGGTACGCCCCGGGCGAGCTGGCCTGGCTGGCTGCCCGGCCGGCGCCGGAGCGGGCCGTCGATTTCCTGCGGCTGTGGACCGCCAAGGAGGCGGTCGGCAAGGCGCTCGGCGTGGGGCTGCGCGGCGGTGGGCTGCGCCGGCCGGTGCCGGTGCCCGATGGCGATGACCTGCTGCGGCCGCTGCCCGGCCGGGCCGACCTGCGGGTCGGGCACCCGGCGGTCGATCGGGACCTGGTGGTGGCGGTCGCGGTCGCCGGCCCGTCCGGCGCGGGCCGTGACGTCGAGGTGCTCGTGGTGGACGCTGACGTCGGGCTGGTACAGCGGACCGGTCATGGCGTCGCCGCCGAGCGCAGCGCGTCCGGGGAGCGGACCAGCTTGCCGGTGGTGGTGCGGGGCAGCTGATCGAGCAGCCGCAGCACGCGGGGGCGTTTGTAGCCGGCCAGCCGCTCGGCGAGCAGCTTGTCCAGCACCTCCTCCGACAGCGGCCCGTCCGGTTGCACGTACGCGGTGATGCCGTCGTCCCAGAGCACCACCGCGGCGGCCACCCCGGGCAGTTCGGCGACGCAGGTCTCCACCTCGGTGAGGTCGACCTTCATCCCGCCCACCGAGACCTGCGAGTCCAGCCGGCCGCGGACGGTGACCAGGCCGGTGTCCGGGTCGACGGTGCCGGCGTCGCGGGTGCGCAGCCAACCGTCGGCCCACCGGGTCGGGTCGCTGAGCCCCACGTACGGCGAGGCGGGGCAGCTGACCCAGAGTTCGCCGTCGACCGCCCGGACCTCGATGCCGGGCGCCGGAGCGATCGCTGGCCGGTGCCGCCCGTACAGGTCGGTGCCGATCACCCCGACCTCGGTCATCCCGTACATGTTGCCCAGCGGCACGCCGAAGCGGTCGGTGAACGCCCGGGCCACCGCGGCCGGGACCAGTTCCCCACCGGTGGTCATCCGTTTGAACTGCGGCAGCGGCCCACCCGGCCGGGTGGAGGCGAGCAGTCCGATGTGGAACGGCACGCCGAGCACGGTGGCCGGGGTGTCGGCGGCGGCGACGGCGGCGAGCACGGCGTCGCCGCTGAGCCGCTCCGGCGGGACCAGTTCGACCCCGGCGTGCAGGCCGTACAGCAGTCCGCCGACCAGGCCGAGCACGTGCACCATCGAGGGGAGCAGGACGATCCGCTCGCCGGGCAGCGCCACCCCGTCGATGCGGGTGTAGCGGCGCACCTCGGCGACCAGGTCGGCGGCGGTGCGGCCGATCACCTTGGATGGTCCGGTGGAGCCGGAGCTGAGCTGGATCACCGCGTGCCCGCTGACCGCGGGCCGGTCGGCGTAGCCGGTGACGCCGGCGGTGACGTCGACGAAGACGCGCAGCGCCCCGCCGCCGGTGCGCACCGGCGCCACCACCACCTGCGGGGTGAGCCGGCGCAGCGCCCGGTCCACCTCGTGGTCGGTGAGCCGGTGGTCGAGCAGGATCGCCTGCGCGCCGACCCGCCAGGTGGCCAGCAGGTGCACCACGTACGCCAGCGAGGGCGGCAGCCGCAGCGCGGCGGCCCCGCCGGGACGCAGCCCGGCGGCGTCCAGCCCGGCCTGCGCGTCGGCGACCAGCCGGCGCAGGGTGGCCCGGTCGACCGGCGCCGGCAGCCGCAGGCAGACGCCGTCGGACGGGCCGGACAGCAACACCTCGTCGACCCATCCCGGGTCCGTCTCCAACGGGTTTCCTGTCGGTTGCTCCATTGCCACCGCCGTCACCGCCCAGCATCGAACAGGGCGGGATCCGCCCAGGAAAAGTGCTTGTCGGGGTGCTGCGGGGGAACCCTACGACGGCGCTCGGATCCATTGCCACATGCAAATGGCTAGATCAAAACGAGCGGCTGGCCGGATTGTCGACGGCCCGTTCGACGGGGCAGGATCGGACGCGTATGCCCACCGAACGCTACCAAACGATGACCCATCGTGCGGACGGCGGGCACTGCCGACCGTACGGCCGATGGTGTTCTTTTGACCGGCCGGGCCCGGGAGCCGACAGCGGCGATGGGTCCGGACACCAACCCGGCTGCGCGCCGGCGGCGTCGGGCGGACCGCTCGACCCCGGGCAGGCAGGCACCCGCGGTGCGGCACCGGATCGGACCTCCGCCGGCAGGCGCTGTGGAGCTGATGTCGCAAACGACTCAACCGCTCCCACCGCCCGGCCCGGCCACGGACCCGACACCCAGCCGGACCCCAACCCGCACCACTAGGAAGCTGATGTCGCAAACGACTCGACCACTCCCGCCGCCCAACCCGGCCACGGACCCGACACCCGGCCGGACCCCAACCCGCACCGCTACGGAGCTGATGTCGCAAACGACTCAACCACTTTCACCGCCCGGCCCGCCCCCGAACTATGGTGCCGACAGGGTCTGCCGTGCGCCGCACCAATCCGTCCGGACGGACCCTCCGCCGTGAGTCGTCCAGGACATCAGCTCCACAGTGGCGCGGATGGGCCCGGTGGCGGCCGACCGGGTGGCGGTCGGACGGACCGGGCGGCAGCCCGACGGACCGGGCACGCGGCGGCCCGACCGACCCCGCGCGCGGGGGTCAGGGCGCCGGTGGCAGTACCACCCGGGCGGTGCGCCGCTCGCCGTCCATCGCGCGCATCGCGCGGGCCAGCGTGCCGGCGTGCAGTTCCGTCTCGCCGCGCTCGCGCATCAGTTCGGCGACGGCGGCGACCGCCTTCGCCTCGGCCGCCAGGGCCTGCGCGGCGACCGCGCAGCCGAGCGGGTCGAAGTGGCCGCTGTCCCGGGCCGGGTTCAGCCGGGCGACCAGGTCGACGATGCGCAGGTACCGCTCGACGAGCTCCTGCTCGGCCCGGGTCAACGCGGGCAGGTCACGTTCGCTCATCCCCGCAGCCTCCCACCGGATCCGGCGGCCGGCCGCCCCGGCGCCGCTGACGACGCCGCGCTGAGGCTTCAGGCCGGCGTCTCGACCGGGGTCTGGGCGGGAGCATGGGAGTGGGTCTGGGCGTGTATGTGGAAGCGCAGCGACCGGGCGTCGGTGAAGCACTCCCGCATCGGCCGCACCAGGTCGCGGTGCTCCGGACTGCGCTCCCACCGCTCGAAGTCGGCCAGCGCCGCCCACTCGCTGGTGATCAGCCACTGCTCCGGGTCGGTGGCCGAGCGGCAGACCTGGTCCACCAGGTGCCCGGGCACCCCGCCGGCGACCTGGTGGCGGATCTGCTCGTACGCGGCGAGGAACGCCTCGGTGCGGGCCGCCGGCACCCGCACCAGGAACACCACCCGGGCCCGTTGATCGGTCATCACGCCACTCCTTCCGCCGGCGCCGCGCCGCGCAGCACCAGGGCACTGTTGAAACCGTCGAAGCCGCGCGCGCAGACCACGGCGGTCCGGCTCGCCGGCCGCCGGTGGGCACGCAGGAAGTCCAGCTCGCAGCCCTCGGCCACCTCGTCCGGCCCGGCCGACGCGGGCAGCGTGTCGTGCCGGAAGGCGAGCAGCGCGGTCGCCACGTCCACCGCCGAACCGCCCTGGTGGGCCCGGCCGGTGAGCGGTTTCTGCGTGGTCACCGGCGGCGGGCGGGTGCCGAAGACGGCGCGCAGCGCGGCGGCCTCGGCGCGGTCGTAGCGGGGCACGCCCAGCGCGTCGGGCAGCACCACGTCCACCTCCGCCGGCTCGACGCCGGCCCGGTCCAGCGCCAGCCGGATCGCCCGGGCGTACTGCCGGGGGTCGCCGGCGCCGTCCGGTCCGGTGTGCACGCCGTCGTGGGTGGCGCCCCAGCCGGTCACCTCGCCGTAGATCCGGGCGCCCCGGGCCAGCGCCCGCCCCAGCTCTTCCACCACGAACACCGCGCCGCCCTCGGCCGGCAGGTAGCCGCTGGCGGCGACGTCGAACGGCCGGTACGCCCGCTCCGGGTCGGCGACGTCGCTGAGCAGCCCGGACCGCAGCTGGCAGGCCAGCGCGTACGGGCTCAGCGGGCACTCGGTCGCGCCGGCGATCACCACCGGGGTGCCCCGGCGGATGGTGCGCACCGCGTGCGCCAGGCTGTCCAGGCCACCGGCGGACTCGGCGGCCAGCACGCCGCACGGCCCCTTGAACTGGTGGTGGATGGAGAGCTGGCCGACGCTGGCCGCGTAGAACCAGGCGATCGACTGGTACGCCCCGACGGTCCGCGCCGGCGAACCCCAGAGCCGTTGCAGTTCCCGCTGGCCGAACAGGTTCCCGCCGGACGAGCTGGCCAGGGTGACCGCCCAGCCGTACGGGTCGGGGGCGCGTTCGGGCAGCCCGGCGTCGGCCAGCGCCAGCCGGGTGGCGGCGAACGCCAGGTGCGTCCACCGGTCGGTCTGCACCAGCCGGCGGTTGTCCGCGTACCCGGCGGCGTCGAAGCCGGGGACCTCGCCGCCGTACCGGGTGGGATAGCCGGCCGGGTCGAAGTGGGTGATCGTCCCCGTCCGGCGGGTGCCGGCCAGCACGGTCCGCCAGTGCGCGTCCGCGCCGACGCCGCTGGGCGCCACCACGCCGATCCCGGTGACCACGGCCCGGGCGGTCACGCCGGCACCGTCCGGGGCAGCCGGCGGAACACCATGGCCGACTGGAAGCCGCCGAAGCCGCTGCCGACCGAGAGGGCCACGTCCACCGGCAGCTCGCGGGCCTCGTTCGGCACGTAGTCCAGGTCGCACTCCGGGTCGCGGGTGGCCCAGTTGGCCGTCGGCGGCACCACGCCATACTCGATGGCCAGCGCGCAGGCGGCCATCTCGATCGAGCCGATCGCGCCGAGCGAGTGCCCCACCATCGACTTGATCGAGCTGACCGGCACCCGGTACGCGGCCTCGCCGAGCGCCCGCTTGAACGCCGCCGTCTCGTGCCGGTCGTTCTGTCGGGTGCCGGAGCCGTGCGCGCTGACGTAGGAAACCTGCTCCGGGGCGATCCGGGCCTGGCCCAGCGCGGCGCTGACCGCCAGCGCCATCTCCACCCCGTCCGGCCGCAACCCGGTCATGTGGAAGCCGTTGCTGCGGCTGGCGTAGCCGGCCACCTCGCAGTAGACGTGCGCGCCGCGTCGCCGGGCGTGCCCGGCCTCCTCCAGCACCAGCACCGCGGCGCCCTCGGCGAGCACGAAGCCCTGCCGGTCGGCGTCGAACGGCCGGGAGGCGTGCGCCGGGTCGTCGTTGTCCGGGCTGGTCGCCTTGATCGCGTCGAAGGAGGCCACGGTGACCGGGGAGATCGGCGAGTCGGCGGCACCGGCCAGCACCACGTCCGCCTCGCCGTCGACGATCAGCTGGTGGGCGTACCCGATGGCGTCGATGCCGGAGGTGCACCCGGTGGAGACCACCTGGGCCGGGCCGTGCAGGCCGTGCCGGCAGGCCACGTCCGCGGCGAGGCTGCTGGGCACCAGCGCCTGGTACAGGTACGGGCCGCCGCGGGCGTGGTCGACCAGCCACCGGCGGCCGGTGTCGCTGACCCGCACGTACTCCTGCTCCAACGCCATGGTGCCGCCCACGGCGGTGCCGAGCACCACCCCGGCGTGGTCCCGCTCGGCCTCGGTCAGGTCCAGTCCGGCGTCGGCGACCGCCTCCGCGGCGCAGGCCAGCGCGAACTGCACGTACCGGTCGGCGCGGCGCCGCTCGGCCTCGGTGAGCCCGGCGGCGACCGGGTCGAAGTCGCACTCGGCGGCGATCCGGGACCGGAACGGCGACGGGTCGAAGAAGGTGATCCGGCGGGTCGCGGTACGCCCCTCGGTGATCGCCTTCCAGAACCGGTCCCGGGTCACGCCGCCCGGTGCGACCACCCCGATGCCGGTCACCACCGTGCGGCGCCGGCTCACGACAACACCTCTGTTCGCGACTGCGGGGCTCGCAACCCCGGCTCACTCCTCGCGCTCACGACCCACCCCGGTGCTCGGCCAGCTCGGTGTCGACGTGGCCGAGCTCGGGCCGGGGCGCCAGCGGCCCGAGGTGGAAGACCACCTCGGCCGGCTCGTCGCCGGTGTTGCGCAGCCGGTGCCGGACGTCGACCGGAACGAGCAACGCCTCCCCGGCGGCCAGCGGCACCGGCCGGTCGTCGAGGTCCACGGTGATCGCGCCGCGGCACACGTAGAGGAACTCCTCGCTGTAGGGGTGATAGTGCTCGGCGATCCGCTCCCCCGGCGCGAGCGCCGCCACCCCCATGAAGCCGGAGGTGCTGCCGACCGTCCGCGGGCCGAGCAGCACCCGCAGCTCACCGCCACGGCGCCGGTCCGGCGGTACGTCCCGGGCGGCGACCAGCCGCAGTGTCCGCTCACTCATCGTCGCCTCCGCTCAACTCGCCGGTCGGCGCGCCGTCGCGGGCCAGCCGTTCCACCCGCTCCTTGATGACGGCCAGCTGCACCGCGCTGTTGGCGTTGATCCGGTCGGTCATGCCGGCGTTGTCCACCGGCGCGGCCGGCTTCATGGCGAAGTCCTGCACCCAGGTCATCCGGGTACCGCCGGGCTCCTCGGTGTAGCGCCAGTGGATCCGCATGTACTCGAACGGCCCGGTCTCCACCCGCTGCGCCCGGACCTGCCGGGTCGCCGGGTCGGCGGTGCGCTCGCTGACCCAGCTCCAGGCGATCCCGTTCTCGTCCGGGTGCATGGTGAGCCGGAACCGCACGGTGTCGCCGTCGCGGTGCAGGATCTCCACCCGGGCGTACTCGGTGAACAGCTCGGTCCAGCGGGCGACATCGTTGGTGACCTCCCAGACCAGCGGCAGGGGCGCCGCGATCAGCACGCTGTTCTCGGTGTGTCCAAGCGGGTCGGCCCGGCGGGCCACCAGCTCCGCCACGGCGGGGATGCTCAGCTGGGCGGCCTGTTCCGGGATCTGCACCTGCCAGCGGTCGGCGACCACGGCGGAGAGCTCCAGCAGGGCCAGCGAGTCCATGCCCAGCTCCTCCAGGGACGCGGCCGGCGCGCGGGCGGCCGCGTCCGGGTCCAGTCCACAGTGGGCCACCAGGATCTCGGTGATTTCCCCGGTCAGCGGACGGCCATGGGTGACGGTCATCGGGTCCTCCTGTGCGGTCGGTCGGGCGGGCCGGCGGGCCCGCCGGGGCGGGCGGCGTCGGATGGCCGGGTGGCCGGCGGGTCGGCGGGTACGCCGGGCGGGCGGGTGGCCGGTGGCTCGCCGGGCCCGGTCGGCGGGCGGGCGGCGGGCGGCCCGCCGGGTGGCCGGGCGTCGGGCGGGCGGGTGGCCGGCGACCCGGACGGCGGCCCGGTCGGCGCGGCCGGTCGGGCCGGGTCCCGGGCGGCGAGCAGCCGGTCGACCAGGCCGGTCGAGTAGCGCCCCTTGCGGAACCCGGGATCGTCGAGCACCCGGCGGACGAACGGGATGGTGGTGCACACCCCCGGCCCGGCGACGTCGAACTCGTCGAGCGCCCGCTCCAGCCGGTTCAGGGCGAGGTCCCGGTCGGGCGCCCAGACCGCCACCTTGGCCAGCAGCGAGTCGTAGTACGGGCCGACGACGTAGCCGGGGTGTCCGTGGGTGTCGACCCGGGTGAACGGGCCGCCGGGCGGGACGAACCGCTCCAGCCGGCCGGGGGTCGGGGCGAAGTCGCGGTCCGGATCCTCCACGTTGACCCGGCACTCGACCGCCACCCCGTGCGGGCGGACGTCCTGCTGCCGCAGCCGCAGCGGCACGCCGGCGGCGATGTGCAACTGCTCGTGCACCAGGTCGATCCCGGTGATCATCTCGGTGACCGGGTGCTCCACCTGGATCCGGCAGTTGATCTCCAGGAAGTGGAACCGCTCGTCCGCGTCGACCAGGAACTCGACAGTGCCGGCGCCGGTGAAGCCGACGTCGAGGGCGCCGTGCAGGGCGGCCGCCGCGATCGCCTCCAGGGTGGCCGTGGAGAGTGCCGGCGCCGGTGCCTCCTCGACCAGCTTCTGGTGCCGGCGCTGCACCGAGCAGTCCCGGGTGCCCAGGTGCACGCCGTTGCCGTGCTGGTCGCAGAGCACCTGGACCTCGACGTGCCGGGCGTCGGTGAGGTACCGCTCGACGTACACCCGGTCGTCGCCGAAGACCGCCTGCGCGGCCGCCCGGGTGCGCGCGTACGCCCGGGGCAGCTCCGCCGGGGTGTGGACCACCGTCATGCCCCGCCCGCCGCCGCCGGCCGCCGCCTTGACGATCACCGGGTAGCCGACCTCGGCGGCCACCGCCACCGCCGCCGCGGCCGTCGGCACCGGTCGGACGCTGCCCGGCGGCAGTGGCAGCCCGGCCCGGCGCATCAGCGCCCGGGCGGAGGACTTGTCGGCCAGTTCGGCCATCACCCGCGGCGGCGGGCCGATGAAGGTCAGTCCGTTCTGCTCGCAGATCTCGGCGAAGTCGGCGTCCTCGGAGAGGAACCCGTAGCCCGGGTGCACGGCCTGCGCGCCGACCTGCCGGGCCGCCTCGACGATCGCCGCGGCGTTGAGGTAGCTGCGCCGGCTCTGCGCCGGCCCGATCCGGACCGCCTCGTCGGCGAGCCGGACCGGCGTCGAGTCGGCGTCCGCGCTGGAGTAGACCACCGCGGTGCGCACCCCCAGTTCGCGGCAGGCCCGCAGCACCCGCAGGGCGATCTCGCCCCGGTTGGCGATCAGCACCTTCTCGAACATCGCCACCACCTCAGGCCGGTTCCAGGGCGACCAGCGGCTGGTCGTACTCCACCGGCTGGCCGTCCTCGGCCAGCATCTCGACCACCCGCCCGGCCCGGTCCGCGGTCACCTCGTTCATCAGCTTCATCGCCTCGACGATGCCGACCACCTGGCCCGGCCGGACCAGGTCGCCGACGGCGACGAACGGCGCGGCGCCGGGTTCCGGCGCGCGGTAGAAGGTGCCCACGATCGGCGAGCGCACGGTGCTCCGGGCCGGCCCGTCCCCGCCCGCGGCCGGCGCCACCGGCCCGGCGGTGGGTTCGGGCGCCGGCCGGGGTGCCGGCGCGGGTCCTGCGGCCGGGGCGGAGGGGCCGTGCCACTCCACCTCCAGCACGGTCTGCCCGCTGCGCAGCCGGACCCGCCGCACCGGTCCGGCCAGCTCGGCGACGAGCTGCCGGGCCTGCCGGCGCAGCCCGGCCAGCACGGCGTCCACCCGGTCCGGACTCGCGTCGGCTGCCGGCGGGCCGGAGCGGGGCGGCGGGGTGGCCGTGTCCGGCGAACTCCCGGTGCGCGCGGCGGTCACCGGGCACCCGCCCGGACGCCGGCCGCGCCGAAGCGCCGGAACCGCTGCCGCCGCCGGCGCACCAGCGTCGCCGGGGCCACCTCCAGCAGCGGGGTGAGGTTGGCCAGCAGGGCCACCCGCAGCAGTCGGCCGGCTGCCTCCGGATCGTCCTGCGCCGCGGGGTCCGGCTCCGGCACCACCTCGTCCACCACCCCGAGCCGGCACAGGTCGGGCGCGGTGAGCCGCAACGCGCGGGCCGCCTGCGGGGCCGCCCCGCGGTCCGGCCAGAGGATCGCCGCGCAGCCCTCGGGGCTGATCACCGAGTAGACCGCGTGCCGGAGCATCAACACCCGGTCGGCGACGGCCAGGGCCAGCGCCCCGCCGCTGCCGCCCTCCCCGGTGATCACCGCGACGACCGGGGTGGGCAGCATGGTCAGCGCCAGGATGTTCTCCGCGATGGCGGCCGCCTGGCCCTGCTGCTCGGCGGCCACGCCGGGATCCGCGCCGGGGGTGTCCACCAGGGTCACCACGGGCAGGCCGAGCCGCGCGGCGAGCCGCATCAGCCGCAGCGCCTTACGGTGCCCGGCCGGGCTGGCCATGCCGAAGTTTCGGGCAACCAGCTCGGCGGTGGTGTGCCCCTTCTGGTGGCCGATCACCATCACCGGGTGGCCGGCCAGCCGGGCCAGGCCGCCGACCACCGCCGGGCAGTCCCCGCCGAGCCGGTCGCCGTGCAGCTCGACGAAGTCGTCGAACGCCGACTCCAGGTAGTCCAGGGTGGTCGGCCGGTCCGGGTGCCGGGCGGCGCGGACGGTTGCCCAGGCGTCGCCGGCCGGGCCGCCGGCCGCCGACGCCGAGCTGGCGGTCGCCGGGTCCACGGCGGCCGGCTGCGACGGGCGTACGTCCGGAGCCGGGTCGGGCCGGCGGGCGGCCCGGGCCGCGGCGAGCAGCGCGGTCAGCCGGCTCCGCAGGGCCCGCCGGGGCACCACCATGTCCACCTGCCCGTGCCGCAGCAGGAAGTCGGCGGTCTGGAAGCCGTCGGGCAGTGCCCGGCCGGTGACCTGGCGGATCACCCGGGGGCCGGCGAAGCCCATCCGGGCGCCGCTTTCGGCGATCACCACGTCGGTGTTGGTCGCGAAGGACGCCGCCACTCCCCCGTACGTCGGGTCGGTGAGCACGCTGACCGTGAGCAGGCCCGCCTCGCGCAACGCGGCGACGGCCTGGCTGACCGTGGCCATCTGCATCAGCGACAGGGCACCCTCCTGCATCCGCGCCCCGCCGGAGGCGGTGACCAGGACCAGCGGGATCCGGTCGGCCAGGGCCCGCTCGGCGGCGCGGGTGATCAGCTCACCGACCGCGCTGCCGAGGCTGCCGCCGAGGAAGCGGAAGTCCATCACCGCGAGCGCGCAGGGGTGCCGGCCGATGGTGGCGGTGCCGCAGAGCACCGCCTCGGCCAGCCCGGTGCCGGCGCGGGCTGCGGTGAGCCGGTGCGGGTACGGCAGCACGTCGACGAAGCCGATCGGATCCACCTCGGCCGGACGGTCGGGCAGCATGGTGAACGAGCCGGGGTCGACCAGCTGGCGCAGCCGGTCGGGCGCGCCGAGCCGGGCGTGCGTGCCGCATTCGGGGCACACGTCGAGGTTGCGGTGCAGCCGCTTGCGGTACAGCAGCGTGGCGCAGCCGGCGCAGCGGGACCAGAGCTGCGCCTCCCGGGGCGCGGTGGCGGTCACGACGGCCGTCCGGCGGGCGCGGCGTCGAAGCGGTAGAAGCAGCGGGCCATGGCGTCCCGCGGTGAGCGCCAGTCCGGCAGGTACGGCGAGACGTATGGCCGCAGCCGCGCGCTGACCCGCTCGAACTCGGGGTGGCCGCGGGCCGTCTCCACCGCCGCGTCGCCCGGCAGTTCGGTCTCCAGCAGGTGCACGTAGAGGTCGTGCAGCCGGTACAGCGACCGGTGCCGGACCCCGACCAGGCGTGGCAGCTCGGTCGCGTCGGACTCGGCGAAGATCTCGGCGACCCGCGCCTCGGCGGTCGGTACCACCTTCGCGACGATGAGCGAACGGTCCATTGATGAGCCTCCCCCCACGGCGTCCGGTGCCGGCGACCCCGGGCGGACGCGCCGGACGACTGCCGACACGATGCGCCCGGAGGCGTCACCCGGCCGTCACCGGGCATCGCCGACGGGCGACCCGGCTTGGTGACGGTGCGTTGACGCAAGCTGTGTATCCGCTGTCCGTCCGCTGACCGACGCGCCATCCCGCAGTGGCATATTCGCAGTTCGGAGCGGTTCTCACGGTCGCCGGCGGAGCGTCGAATCGCCGACCAACGTGTTGACGCAGCGTAATCGCTATTGATAATCTTCGTCGCGGTCACCCCGGCGGGCGCCGCACGCGCCGCCGGTGCCGCGGCGGAGCGAGCTCGACAGTGGCGTCACGGGCGGCCGCGCCGGGGACACAGCAGACAGTCGGGACGAGCGTTCCGCAGGGGGTGCCGCGTGGCCGCTTATCCATCCGTGCCGACCGCCGGGGGACGTCCCGGCGCCGGCATCTCGCTGCACCTGCTCGGCGGTTTCCAGCTGCTGCACGCCGACGCGCCGGTGGTGGTGCCGCGCGGCCTGCAACGGGTCATCGCGCTGATCGGGCTGCGCCCCGGAGTCACCCGCAGCAACCTGGCCGGGCTGCTCTGGCCGGACGCGCCGGAGGAGCGGGCGCTGTCCTCGCTGCGGACGGCGCTGTGGCGGCTGCGCCAGGACCCCTGCTGCCCGCTGGACACCAGCGGCGACACGCTGCGGCTCGACCCGCTGGTGCGGGTCGACGTGGACGACCTGGTCGGCACGGCCGCCCGGGTCCGCGACGGCGACGACCCCGGCACCGCCGCCGGGGCGCTCTGCGCCGGCCGGCACGACCTGCTCCCCGGCTGGTACGACGACTGGGTGCTGTTGGAGCGGGAGCGGCTGCGCCAGCTGCGGCTGCACATGCTGGAACAGGTGGCGTGCCAGCACCTGGCGGCCGGCCGGCACGGCGAGGCGCTGGAGGCCGCTCTGGAGGCGATGGCCGCCGAGCCACTACGGGAGACCCCGCACCGGCTGGTGGTCCGCATCCACCTCGCCGAGGGCAACGCCTTCGAGGCGGTGCACGCCTACTACGTCTACCGGGACCTGCTGCGCCGGGAGCTGCACCTGGAACCGTCGGCGGCGATGAGCGCCCTGCTCGCCGACACCCTCGCGCCGATCCGGCAGGCCAGCGGCGACGCCCGGCCCCGCCCCCGCCGCGACCCGGCCACCCGCGGCGCGACCCGCTGAACCCACCCGTCATCGCCGCCGCGACGCGGGTGACGGCCGGGTGACAGGGCGGCGGGCAGGGTGGGCGGCACAGGTGTCCGTGGCCGCTTCCCCGCCGGGAGCGCCACCGGGGAGAGGGGTCCCATGAGCCGTCTACTGATCGTCAGCAGGATCATCCCGGGCGCGGAGGGACGGGTGGCGCAGATCTTCGCCGAGTCCGACGCGACCGAACTGCCCACCCTGACCGGTGTCCGGCACCGGTCCCTGTACTGCCTGCACGACCTGTGCGTACACCTGATGGAAACCGCGGAGGTCGACCCGGACGCGCTGGCCGAGGCGCGCAACCATCCGCTCTACCGCCAGGTCAACGAGCGGCTCTCGGCGCACACCTCGCCGTACCTGCCGACCTGGCGCTCGCCGCGGGACGCCATCGCCGGCTGCTTCTACCGGTGGGACGCGGCGTCGGCGCCCGCGCCGCGACCGGCCGGGTGAGCGGGCCGATCACGATGGCCGCCAGCACACCGCACGTCCTGGTCATCGGCGCCGGCACCGGCGGGCTCTGCCTGGCGCACGGGCTGCGCCGCGCCGGGATCAGCGTCGCCGTCTACGAGCGGTACCGCACCCGCGGCGAGGGGCTGCTCGGCTACCGGGTCGGCATCGGCCCGACCGGCAGCCGGGCGCTGCGCGAGTGCCTGCCGCCGGAGCTGTTCGACACCTACCTCGCCACCTGCGCCCGGTCGCCGCGGTACTTCAACGTGATCAGCCAGCGGATGCGCCAGACCGCGTCGTTCGAACTGCGGCCGGACACCGACCCGGTCGACACCGAACGCTCGGTGGCCCGGATGACGCTGCGCCAGGTCCTGCTGACCGGCATGGAGGACGTGGTGCACTTCGACAAGACCTTTATCCGCTACGAGCAGCGCGACGACGGCACCGTCACCGCCCACTTCGCCGACGGCAGCACCGCCACCGGAGACCTGCTGGTCGCCGCGGACGGCACCCACTCGGCGGTCCGCCACCAGTACCTGCCGCACGCGGTCACCCGGGACGCCGGCACGATCAACATCGCCACCCGGATCCCGCTCACCCCACACACCCGCGGCCTGCTGCCGGAACGGATCCGCCGGGGCATCTCGCTGATCTTCGGCGCCGGCGGGATGATGGGCGTGCTGCACGTGATGGAGTTCAAGTGGGACCGCGACGGCGCGGTGAAGCCGGAGGTCAGCGCGGCCGACGCGGCCGTGCTGGCCCGCTGGCCGGGGCTGGCGCACGACAACACCCGGGACAACATCAACCTGGTCATCTGGAGCACCGCCCGCCGGTTCCCCGCCGACGTGATGCGCCGCCGCGGCGAGGAGCTGATCCGGCTCGCCCTGGAACTCACCCGCGGCTGGCACCCGAACCTGCGCGAGCTGCTGGCCTGCGGCGACCCGGACAGCGCCCTGCCGATCAGGGTGAGCACCTCGGAACCGGTGCCGCCGTGGAAGAGCAGCACCGTGACGCTGCTCGGCGACGCCATCCACACCATGACCCCGGGCCGCGGGGTGGGTGCGAACACCGCGCTGCGCGACGCCGCCCTGCTCTGCCGGCAGCTGCGGCTGGCCGCCGCCGGCGACAAGCCGCTGGTGCAGGCGGTCGCCGACTACGAGACGGTGATGGTGCCGTACGGGTTCGCCCGGGTCGCCGACTCGCTGAACCGCAGCGGCACCAACGGCGACGACCGGATGTACCACCCGCTGTTCGGCCGGCTCGCGCTGCTCGGCGCCCGTGGCTACTTCACCGTCACCAGCCGGGTGCCCCGGCTGCGCCGCAAGTTCGTCGACGACTTCTACACCTACCGGGGCGAGGAGGACTGACGACCGTCCCGTCACGACCCCGGCGCCCGGCGGCGCCGGGGTCGTCCCGCTGTCCGCCCGCTGCGGGCGGCGGCCGGCCGCCCCCGACACCGTCCGTCGCCCGTCGGGCACCGCCGGTACGGCCCGTCCCGCCGGCACGGATGGATGCCGAGCCTCCCTGTCCGCCGGATCGCGCGTGTGCGAAGCTGCGGCGAGTTTTTCTCGCGAGATTCCGACGTGAACGAGAGGGAGGTTTGCCGTGGCGTGGTCTTTCGGGCACTGGCTGATACTGATCGTGGCTCTGTTGGTGGGCCTGGCCGCCGGCTGGGTGCTGCGCGGCCGGCGCGACGCAGCGACCGCCGGCTCGCCCGGCATGGACGGTGGCGCCGCCGGCGGCATGACGGCCGTGGTGGCCGAGCCGGCGCCCGTCGCCACCACCGACACCGTACGGCCCGAGGCGACCGTCGACCCGGCCCCGGCCGCGGTCGCCGAGCAGCCCGCGCCGGTCGACACCGTGCCGGCCCAGCCGGGGCCGGCCAGCCCCGCGGCCGACACCGTGGACCCGGCCGACATGGCGCTCACCGACGGCCCGGCGTCCACGCCCGACCCGGCGACCGACCGGGGCCGGGGCGTCGACGAGCCGGCCGAGGCCGACGCCGCCCTGGTGGCGGAGCTGGCCGCCCGCGACGGCGAGGACGGGCCCGGGGCCGAGGTGCCGGTCAGCGTGCCCGACACCGACCGCACCGACGACGACGAGCCGGCCGTGGTCGGGCAGCGGCCGGCGCCGGCCGCCGAGCGGACCTCGGACGTCGCGGCGGCCGAGCCGACCACGGCCGAGCCCGTCGACGCCAACACCGCCAAGCCGGTCGAGGCCGAGACCGCCGCCGAGCCCGTCGACGCCGACGCCGCCGCCAGGTCGGGTGGGCCGGTGGCCGACGAGCCGCCGGCGCGGCCGGCCGTCGCCACTCCGCCGGTGCGGCCGGTACCCGCGCCGGCGCCGGCCGCGGAGGCCGCCGGGGACGCCGAGCCGGCCGACGACTTCCGCCGGATCCAGGGGGTCGGGCCGAAGATGGCGGCCGCGTTGCAGGCCGCCGGCGTCCGGACCTACCGGCAGCTGGCCGAGCTTGACGAGGCGGGCCTGCGGGACCTCATCCGGGCCGCCGGGCTGCGTGCCGCGCCCGGCCTCGCCACCTGGCCGCAGCAGGCCAAGGTGCTGGCCGGCACGCCGGAGGCGGCCGCCGTCCTGCCCGCCGGCGGGGACGACGCCTGACCGGTCGCGGCCCGGCGGTCGACGAACCGACCGCCGGGCCGCGACCGCGGGAACCACCGGCCGGCGCGTCGGCCGCGGGGATCCAGCCGCGGCGATCCGCGCCGAAAAAGCCGCATACCGGACGCGTGGTCGGCTGGAGATCGCTACCGTCGGAACAGGGCCGGACGGCCCGCCGAGCCGATCCCCGCCAGGAGCAGCCCGTGCAGGACCCGACGCCGGAGCCTGCCCCGAGCCGGGACCGCCCCCCGATGCGCGACCCGGAGGCGCCCCGGCGGGTGACCCTGCTGGAGCTCTTCTTCGACCTCGTCTACGTGGTCGCCCTCGCCCTCATCTCCCGGGGCCTGATCGAGGAACTGGACTGGCACCGGGCCGGGCAGGCCCTGATCATGCTGGCCGCGATGTGGTGGACGTGGGCGATCACCACCCTGGTCACCGACCTCTACGATCCGGAACGCCGAGAGATCAAGCTGCTGGTGGCCGCGGTGATGTTCGGCGCGCTGCTGATGACCACGGCCATCCCGGAGGCGTTCGGCGCCCGGGGGCTGGTCTTCGCCGGCACGTACGTGGCGATCCACCTCGGTCGCGGACTGTTCCTCATGCCGACCGTCCGCGGGCACCGACAGACCCAGCGCCGGGCCGCCCGCATCTTCCTCTGGTTCGCCGTCTCGGCGGTGCCGTGGATCGCCGGCGCGTTCGTCTCCGGGGACGGCCGGATGGCCCTCTGGGCGCTGGCGCTGGCCATCGACTACACCGGCTTCCGGCTGGCCTACCCGGTGCCCGGCCTGGGCGTGGTGCCCGACAGCCAGCGCAACGTCACCGCCGAGCACCTCTCCGAGCGGTACCAGCAGTTCTTCATCATCGCCCTCGGCGACGCCATCCTGACCATCGGCACCATGTTCAGCCTGAAGCACTCCGAGGCGGAGAACATCGCCGCGTTCGCGATCGCGTTCACCACCACGCTGCTGCTCTGGCGGGTCTATGTGCACAAGTCCGGGGAACTGCTGCCGCTGGCCATCGCGTCCGCCCGGGACCCGAGCAAGTTCCTCAACACCGCCCCGTACACGCACCTGCTGATGGTGGCCGGGGTGGTCACCACCGCCGCCGGGTTCGATCTGGTGCTGCACAAGCCGGAGGGCAGCACGCCGCCGGCCTGGGTGGCGGTCATCCTCGGCGGCCCCGGGCTGTTCCTGCTCGGCCGCGCCGCGTTCGAGTACGAGGTGTTCAGCCGGGTCTCGCTGTCCCGTCCCGGAGGGCTGCTCGTCCTGCTCACCGCCGCGCCGGCGGCGCTGTTCCTGCCGCCGGTCTTCGCCGCGCTCGCGGCGATGCTGGTGCTGTTCGGGGTGGCGCTGGCCGATCGCCGGCGCAGCCGGGGCAAGCCGCCGGAGGCGCCCTCCCCGCCGCACTGACCCAGCCACAACTCCGGCAGCCGGCGACCGGTCACACCAGCGCCTCGGCGTAGGCCCGGACCCGCAGCCGCTGCCCCGCGGCGGGGCCGAGGCGTACCTGGAGCCCCAACGGCGCCGCCGCCCGGCGCACCTGGTCGAGGTGGAGCGACCCGTGCCGGTCGACGGTGAGCACCGGCGGCTCCTCCGGGTCGCCCGTGGGCGCGTGGAACGACAGCAGGGTCACCGACGCCGGCAGGTGGTCGGGGTACGCGGCCCGGGCCGCCGCCTCGTCCCGGTGTGCGAGGACGACCAGGTCGTCGAGGTGGGCGAAGTCCGCCACGATGCCGTCGGCCCGCCAGTGCGCCGGCTCCTCGTCCGCTCCGGTCAGGTGCCGGGACCGGTTCGCCGAGGTGATGTAGAGGTGCTCCACCCCGGCCTCGGCGACCGCCCGGGCGAAGAAGGCGTTCGACGGGCAGGCGAGCCCGGGCGCGATCACCTGGGTGGTGCGTACCCCCTGGTCGTGCTGGGTCAGGTGGGCGGGCAACCCGGCAGCGGCCGGCCCCCGGAAGCCGAACGGGCCCGCGCCGTAGAGCGCGTCCATCAGCTGGCGGACCCGCCGCTGCGGCAGCCGGTGCGGCACCAGCGACCAGTCGAACAGGTCGGCGATCCGGCCGGGCGTGGCGGTGATGCTCCCGACCTGGCCGGCCGGCCGCCCCTTGGCGAGGTTGACCCGGCGCACGGTGCCGGCGTCCGGCCGGGTGACCACGGCGTAGAAGTTCCCGAACGCGACCGCGACGACCGCGCCGCCGGCCAGCGCGCGGGCCGCCACGGCCACGTCCTCGGGACGGTCGACGAACAGGTGCGGTCTCCAGACGCCCATGGGTCCTCCTCGGCGGGCCGTGACGCAGTTGTACGTCCGTCGCGGTGCCCGGCACGGTGGTGGGTCGTCGATCCGATAGTCGACCCGCCGCAGCCGGCGCGGGCGGGCGATCCGCCGCCGTACCACCGGCCGGCCGCGCCCGACGGACGGGGCGGTCCGGCCGACCGATCGGTGCCTCCGTTAGCCGATCGGCGCGATTGGGTACAACGCCTGCACCTCGAACCCACCACCCCTGGAGGCAACCATGCGCGGCACCTCGATACTCGGAGTCCTGGTCGTCATCTGGCTGATCATCGGCGCGATCGCCGCCGGCCAGCGCGGTTACTACGGCAACGACGACACCAACTGCGCGGAGGCCGGCACGATCCTGGTGACCATCGTGGCCGGACCGCTGAACTACATCGGCGCCAACCCGAAGGTCGACTGCGAGCTGCCCGAGCCGTCCAAGTAGGACGCTCCAGTCCGGCCCGCGCCCCCGCGGCGCGGGCCGTCGCGTGCCGGTCCGGCCGGCGCCTGCCCGGAAGGTCAGGAAGAGGGCCGGCGGGGCAGCCGGACCGGGGCGGACGGTCCAGACTGGTCACCGTGACCGAGACGACCGACACCCGACGCAGCTACGACCAGGTGGCCGGCCGGTACGCGGCGGAGATCGGCGACGAGCTGACCGGCAAGCCGCTGGACCGGGCGCTGCTCGCCGCGCTGGCCGAGTTCGGCGCCGGCGGGCCGGTGCTGGACGTGGGCTGCGGGCCCGGCCAGGCCGCGGCCGAGCTGGCCGGGCGGGGCGCGCGCCCGGTGGGCGTCGACCTGTCGCCGGCGATGTGCGCGCTCGCCCACCGCGCCACCGCGCTGCCCTGCTGCGCGGCGGACATGACCGCGCTGCCGGTCCGCTCCGCCGCGGTGACCGCGATCGTCTGCCTGTACGCGGTGATCCACCTCGACCCGCCCCGGCGGGCCGCCGCCTACGCCGAGTTCGCCCGGGTGCTGCGCCCCGGCGGCAGCGCCCTGATCGCCTTCCACACCGGCGACGAGCAGACCCCGCCCGGGCAGGCCCGGACGCTCACCGACTGGTGGGGGCACCCGGTGGCGCTGACCTTCCGGTTCCTCGACCCGGCGGCCGAGGTGGCCGCCCTCGCCCGGGCCGGGCTCGCCCTCACCGCGCGGTTGGACCGCCGGCCGGACCCGGCGCGGGAGCACGCCAGCGAGCGCTGCTACCTGCTGGTGCGACGCGCCTGAGCGGCCGGCGACCGCGCCGAGGCCGCCCAGGGGCCGCTCAGAGCACCGCTCAGGGGCCGCTCAGCGGCCCGCTCAGCGGTGACGTTTGCCGCGGGTCGCGGCGGGAACGGCCCTGGCTCCACCGCCGCACGGACGGGAGCAGGGCACATGCAGATCGGCTACAAGCTCGCCGCGGAGGGCTACGGACCGCAGGAGATGATCCGGCAGGCGGTCCGGGCCGAGCAGGTCGGCTTCGACTTCGTCGAGATGAGCGACCACTTCCACCCGTGGCTGGAAGCCCAGGGCCACTCGTCGTTCGCCTGGAGCGTGCTGGGCGCCGTCGCGGCCCGGACCACCACCCTGCGGCTGGCCACCGGCGTCACCTGCCCCACCGTCCGCTACCACCCGGCGATCATCGCCCAGGCCGCCGCCACCCTGGCCCTGATCTCCGACGGGCGGTTCACCCTCGGCGTGGGCGCCGGGGAACGGCTCAACGAGCACGTGGTCGGGCAGGGCTTCCCGAGCGTACGCGGGCGGCACGAACGGCTCCGCGAGGCGCTGGAGATCATCCGGCTGCTCTGGCAGGGCGGCTACCAGTCGTACGACGGCAGGCACCTGCAGCTGGAGGACGCCCGGGTCTTCGACCTGCCCGACACTTCGCCGGTGATCGCGGTGGCGGCCAGCGGGCCGGACTCCGCCGCGCTGGCCGCCGAGCTGGGTGACGGGCTGTTCGCCACCGAGCCGAAGGGGTCGATCGTCGAGCACTACCGCTCCGCCGGCGGGCAGGGCCCGCGGTACGCCGAGGTGCCGCTGGCCTGGGCCACCGACGAGGGGCAGGCGGTGCAGGCGGTGCTGCAGACCAGCCGCTGGATGGTCACCGGCTGGAAGGTGATGAGCGAGCTGCCCAACCCGGTGAACTTCGACGCGGCCAGCTCGTACGTGGAGGAGCGGCACGTCCGCGAGCTGTTCGCCGTCGGCCCCGACCCGGAGGTGCACGTCCAGGCGGTGCGGCCGTACCTCGACGCCGGCTTCGACCACATCGTGCTGCAGAACGCCGGCCCGGACCCGGACGGCTTCCTCGACTTCTTCGCCGCCGAGCTGGCCTCCCGGCTGCGCGCGCTCGGCTGATCCGGACGGCGGGCGGCCCGCCGGGGCGATCGCAGGATCGTCCCCGGCGGGCCGCGGATGGGCAGAGCCGATGGTCGCGGTCAGCGGAAGCAGTGGGTGACCGGCACCCGGGAGCCCGCGCAGTTGGTGGGCCGGTTCTCGATGACGTCGGTCTCGTCGTCGACCGTCACCCGGGCCTTGTCGGCGTGGATGCCACCCGGGCCGGTGGTCCCCCCGTTGCGGATCACCTCGCTGCGGTGGAGCGTGAGCTGCCCGAGAGAGGCGAAGATGCCGCCGCCCGTCGACCGGGCCCCGACGGCGGTGTTGCGGCTCACCTCGCTCTGCCGCACCAGCAGGTTGGACTTCTCGGCGTAGAGGCCGCCGCCGTTGCCGCGCGCGGTGTTGCCGGCCACCACGCTGTCGTCGAGCGGGACCAGCCCCTGGAAGGTGGAGATGCCGCCGCCGTTGCCGGTGGCGGTGTTGTCCCGCACGGTGAGCCGGCGCAGGAAGAGCACCGCGTCCGAGTTGGCCAGGCCGCCGCCGATCTGGGCGGTGTTGCCGAGCACCTTGGTGTCGGAGACCCGGGTCCGGGCGGAGAAGCTGGCCACGCCACCGCCGTGGGTGGCGGTGTTGTGCGCGAAGGTGCTGCCCTGCACCTCGGCCGCGCCGCGATAGTTGGCCAGCCCGCCGCCGTACGCGACGGCGCTGTTGTCGCGGAACTCGGAGCGGTGCATGGTGAGCACGCCGCCGTTGAGGAACCCGCCGCCCTTGCCCGCCTTGCCGGCCGCGTTGTTCGACACGAAGGTGCTCTCGTCGACCAGCATGTTGCCGTCGTTGAAGATGGCGCCACCGCCGCCCTCCGCCGAGAGCGAGACGCTGTGGGTGATCGTGGTGCGCTCGACGACGGCCGAGGCGCCGTGCACGACGTGGATGGCGCCGCCCTCGGCGGCCGACCGGCCGTTGCGCAGGACGACGTCACGCAGGGTCAGCTCGCCGCCGTCGCGGACGGTGAAGAACCGGAACGCCTCGGCGTCGGTCTTGCGGACGATGGTCGCGCCCGCGCCCTCGATGGTGACCGGGTGGTAGATCACCGGCAGGCCGGACTTGTCGTCGGCCGGGTTGCGCGGCGGCGCCTCGGCGTCACCGGGGTTCTCCGCCGTGTCGGCGGCCTCCCGGGCGTCGCGGATCCCGCCGTCGTACTGGTCGGGCTGCCCGAACGCGTGGGTGAGCGGGTACGTGCACTTCGGCGCGAGCCGGAGGGTGCCGCCGCCCTCGGCGTTGACCCGCACCAGCGCCGCGATGAGTTGGGCGGAGTCGCACGGCACCGCGATCGCGTCCCGGTGCCACCGGTTGCCGCCGCCGTCGCGACGCTGGTGCGGGTCGTCCCCGGTGCCACGCGACTCCTGCGGGTCTCCTCCGGCGGCCCGCTCCCAGCCGCTGCGCGGGTCGTCCGGTCGCCCGTCCGTGCCCTGCGGGCCCGCCTCGTACCGGCGCTCACCGCCGTCGGGCCGCTCGCCCGCCCGTCGCGGGTGCTCCGGGTCGGTCGGGTCGCCGGTGGGCACCAGCACAGGCCGGCCCTGATCGGGTGCGGAGAGCCCGTGGTCGGCGGCGCTCGCCGCGCCCCCGCCCAGCCCCACCGCCGCGACCACCAGGCTGCCCGCCACGACGCCGCCGGCTAAGAACCACCGGGATCGTCGCCTGGGTCGTGCTGGGCGCCGGCTCCCCTGGTAGGTGGACATCACGCTTCCCTGCCTCTCGTGCGGATGACACGGCCGCGCCGAGACGGGCGCGGCGTGGCTGGCTCGCCGCAGCCACTGAAAGTCACGATACGGTGGGTAACCGGACAAGTCCGTCGAACATGAATAAACGTGTCGTTCGCCTTCATCTACCCCAGCACGGCACCGAACGGTTTGCTCCGGCGGCCGCGAGTCATCCGCCGACGTGGATTCCCGGGCGGCGGGTCGGGTCGGGCTCGGAACGGCGCAGGATCTCCCGGACCACCGGCGGGGTGTCGCCGCGACCGAGGATCAGGTACCGGAGCAGGTGGGCGACCGGGCTGCCCTCCGACCACTCGAAGTGCGCGTGCGGCCGCACCCCAGTGGCGTCGCGGAGCGCGAGCAGGATCGCCGCGATGGCGTTCGGGGCGGCCGGGCTGCTGGCCCGCAGCACCCGGAACCCGCCGACCTCCACGCCGTGCACCCGCAGCACCTGGCTGAACTCGGACGGGTCGACCACGTCGATCTCCAGGAAGAGCACGTCGGCCGCGCCCGGCACCGGGTTCATCCCGCGCTGCGCCCGCTCCTTGACGGTGTACTCCTTGACCGCGCCGCTGTCGCGCCGGTTGGCGATCAGGTGCAGCCGGCCGTCGTGCGCCAGCGACTCCCGGATGTAGCGCCGGGCCGGCTCGTCGAACTCGATCCGCTCGGCGCGCAGCTCGGTGGTGCGGGTGACCCGGGAGACCAGCGAGACGGCGATGATGCCGAGGATGAACAGGGCCGAGATGGTGATCCCGTCCGGTTGCTCGATGACGTTCTCGACCAGCGCGTACAGCAGCACGAGGACGAGCACGGTGAAGCCGGTGGCGACGCCCCGCCGGTGCTGGCGGGCCGTCGCGATGGCCACCGCCACCGCGGCGGAGACCATCATCGCGAGGATCCCGGTGGCGTACGCCCCGGCCTGGGCGTTCACGTCGGCCCGGAAGATGATGGTGATGGCCACGCAGACCAGCGTGTAGACGATGACCACCGGCCGCACCGCGCGGGCCCACTCGGGCGCCATCCCGTACGAGGGCAGGTAGCGGGGCACGATGTTGATCAGGCCGGCCATCGCCGAGGCGCCGGCGAACCACAGGATCAGCATGCTGCTGACGTCGTACACCGTGCCGAAGCCCTCGCCGACGTGCTCGTGGGCGAGGAACGCCAGCGCCCGCCCGTTGGCCGCGCCGCCCGGCTCGAACTCCTCGGCGGGAATCAGCGCCGTGGTGACGAACGTGGTGGTGACCAGGTACACCGACATGATCAGCGCGGCGGTGGTGAGCAACCGGCGGGTGTTGCGGATCCGGGCGGCCAGCCGGGCCTGCGGGTCCGGGCCCCGCCCGGCCACCAGCGGCATCATGCTGACCCCGGTCTCGAAGCCGGACAGCCCCAGCACCAGCAGCGGGAAGGCGAGCACGGCGGTCAGCGCCACGTCGGCGGGCCCGCCGGTGGCGGTCAGCGCGGCGGTCCAGTCGGACAGCAGGCCCGGGTCCGCCACGATCTCGGCCACCGCGACCACCACGACCACCGCGTTGAGGGCGAGGAAGACGACGACCAGCGGGATCGCCACCACCACGGCCTCGCGGAACCCGAGCAGGAACACCCCACCGAGGACCAGCAGCAGGAGCACGGTCACCGCCACCGCCACCAGCGGGCCGCCGAACCCCGCCGGCAGGTACGGGTTCTCCAGCAGGTGCACGGTGGCGTCGGCCGAGGAGAGAGTGATCGTGATGATCCACGAGGTGGCCACGAAGCCGAGCAGGACGAGGACGAAGATCTTGCCCCGCCAGAACGGCAGCAGCCGCTCCAGCATCGCCACCGACCCCTGCCCGTGCGGGCTCTCCCGGGCCACCCGGCGGTACATCGGCAGCATCCCGAACAGGGTGAGCGCCACGATCAGCAGGGTCGCCAGCGGCGACAACGCCCCGGCGGCCACCGCCGCGATGCCGGGCAGGTAGGACAGCGTGGAGAAGTAGTCCACCCCGGTCAGGCACATCACCTGCCACCAGGCGTGCGACCGGGCCTGCCGCTCGGTGGTCTCCGGACCGAGCGGCTGCACCTGGTGCTCGAACAGCCACCGGCGCAGCCGGCCCTCCGGCTCCTGCCGGCGCACCAGGTTCTCCACCCGCTCCGGGACGCTGACCCGGCGGCCGGCACGGTCGCCGGGTCGGGTCGGGTCGCGGGCGGCACGCAGCTCCGGCCCCGGACCCCCGGACGCCGGCTGCGGGCGCCCACGCGGGCGTCGCGTCTTCCCCCGCTGCTCGTCAGCCATCCCCCGTCCCACCCTCGGCCGTCCTGCCCAAAAGGTAGGCGGTGGCCGGCGGCCGGCCGGGCGGAACGGACGAAGCCGGCCGGTCCCACCGCGTTCGCGGAACGGACGAAGCCGGCCCGGACCCGCCCGGGCGGGTCCGGGCCGACGCCGGAGCGGGGTGCACCGAGGCCGCTCAGCGGGTCACCGGGCCGGACAGCACGCGGGCCAGGCCGTCCGGGTCGGCGACCGTCACGGTCACCGCCGGGTGCCGCAGCCAGCCGCCGGGCAGCAGGGCGGGAACCGGTTCGGCGAACCGGACGCAGACGCCGGCCCGGGTACTGCTGCCGAACGTGACGCCGGCGTCGGCGAGCGACAGGTGCGGGCCGATCGCCCGCCACCAGCGATACGGCCCGGCCACCTCCACCCCGGTGACGTTGCCCCGGCCGGTGCGCAGCCGCCACGGACCGAACCGGACGATCAGTTCCGCGTCGTCGACCCGTACCCACGCCGTGGCGGGCCGGACGCCGACCAGCGCGAGACCCGGCCGGAACACCCGGCCGAACCGGAAGGCGAACCGATGGGTCACCGGGCCCCACCCCGGCGACGCCCGTCGCCCGGCCGGGCGGGGCGCGGCGGTGCGTCGGGTCGGGGGCGGGGTCGCGCCGCGGGCCGGCGCCAGGCCTGGACGTCCATGGCCCGCGCGTACCCCGTGCGGGCCGGCCGACACCCCCCGGGCCGGCCGGCCCTCCCCCACGGTCGCGGCGGGCGCCCCCCGGGCCCGGCCGCGATGCCTCCGGCGTCCGCCGGCCGTCGCGGGTCGTCCGGCCGGGTCCCCCACCCCCCGTGCCGGCCGGCGACCCGCCGGCGGACATGTCCCCGCGCCCCACGTGGGCGGAGCGCGGGGACCCCCCGTCCCGGCTACTGCAGGAACGCCCCGAGGGGCGAGAGCAGCAACCGACCGAGCAGCGCGGCGTTGTCGTCCAACCGCGCGCGCTCGCACTCGTGGGCGGCCGGATCGTGCCGGCAGCGCCAGATCTTCTGCGCGTTGCGCCAGGCGACGTCGCGGGTGTACTCGATCAGTTCACCCTGGTACCAGTCGTCGATGTCGCCGTTGAGCATGTCGATGAGCAGTTGCCAACGGTCCAGGTAGCCGCGCCGCAGCCCCGGGATCTTGTCGGCGAAGATGTTGTTGATCTCAAGGTAGTCCCGGTGCTGGTCGGTGCCGTCGACCGGCTCCGACTCCAGGCTGTCGAACGTGGTGACCAGGGCGAACGGCAGGTCGAAGTTGATGTGCGCGTTCACCCCCGCGGCGGCCGACGGCAGCGGCCGGGCGTCCGGGCCGCGCATCCGCTCGAACAGGCACGACCAGGCCTTGGGGCAGCCCGGGCTGGAGTCCGTCCAGAGCCGCATCGCGTCGAAGTAGCGGGCCGCGAACTCCACGTCGAGCCGGGACAGAAACACCGGGTCGGCGAACCGGTCGTCGTAGAGACCGTCCAGCACGCTGGTGGTGATGGTCAGGTAGAGCTTGTTGAAGTCGGCGAGCGGGCAGCTCTCCTCCAGCGGAGGCAACCGCACCAGCAGGTCCTGGAGCTTGGTGAGGTGGTCGACCACCGCCGGCACGTCGGCGGGGTGGTCGGCGAGCAGGTCGACGATGTCCCGGTGCACGGGCCCCCAGACCGGTTCCGTCATCTTCTCCTCCACACTGCCGCGCGACACCCCGTCGGTGATACGGCACAGCCTTCCAGCCGGCGACTGTCCGCCGGATCAGTAGAACGACGTATCCGTACCGCGCGAGTCAGGCCGACCGGCTACGCAGGTAGATGGCGCTGGCCTGGACCCGGGTGCGGACCTGGAGCTTGTCGAAGATGTGCGACACGTGCACCCCGATGGTCCGTTCGCTGATGAACAGCCGCTGCCCGATCTCCTTGTTGGTCAGCCCCTCGGCCACGGCGGCGAGCACCTCGCGCTCCCGGGCGGTCAGCACCGCCAACTCGTCGCCGTCCGGACCGGCGGCCGCGCCGGCGTTCCCGACCGGGCCGCGCTCCTCAAGCCGCACCCGGGCCCGGCCGGCGAGGGTACGGATCTCCGAGGTCAACGGCACCGCGCCGAGCCCCTGGGCCACCTGGTACGCCTGCCGCAGCAGCTTCCCCGCGGTGGCGCTGCGGCTGCGCCGGGCCAGCAGCGCCTCGGCCTGCCGCAGCCGCGAGTAGGCGGCCGGATAGGGGTGGTTGCGCCGGTCCCACTCGGCCGCCGCGTGCGCCCACAGCTCCGGGTCGCTGCCGTCGAGCCGGCTCACCTCTGCGGCGCAGAGCGCCAGGAACCCGTCGACCACGTCGCGGACCGGGCGGGCGGCGTGCTCGCTCTTGCGGGCCACCCGCTCGGCGACCTCCCGCAGCCGGCGCACCGCTGTCTGGTCGACCGCCACGGCGCGGCTGGCGTGCGCCTCCGCCTCGGCCCGCAGGCCATGCCAGACCAGCGTGGCGAGGATGCCCACGTCATCGGAGCGGCTCTCGGTCAGGCCACGCTGCACCGCCTGCCGGGCCAGGTCGTGCCGGCCCTGCCACATCGCCAGGCCGGCCCGCAGGGTGAGCAGCGGGATCACGTGCCGGGCACCGCCGCCGGCGAGCATCGTGGCCACCGAGTCGAGGTCCCGGTCGGCGGCCTCGATGTCGCCGTAGCCGACCGAGAGGCGGCACCGGGCCAGCAGCAGCTCCACGGCGTCGGCGCCGGACGGGCGGTGCCGCAGCGCCGCCGCGACCACCTTCTCCGCCTCGGACCACTGGCCGACCCGGAACAGCCCGTTGGTGGCGATGGCCAGCAGCCGCGTCTCGTAGGTGCGGCCGAGGCCCAGCTCGGCGACCCGCTCGGCGCCCCGGCGGGCCACCACCACGCCCTCCTCCAGGACGTTCAGCGGCCCGGTGAGCAGCTCGGCCAGGTGCAGGTACGCGCAGGCCACGTCCTCCGGCCGGCCGGCCCGCTCGGCGGTCTCCAGCGCCTCGCGCATCACCGCCAGCCCGGCGTCCGGATCCTCCAGGTACGCCTCGGAGAAGCCGAGCGCCGCGCTGGCCAGCACCGCCTCGGAGGTGGAGCCCTCCACCCGGGCCGCCAACCGCAACGCCTCCCGGGCGCGGCGGCCGGCGTCGACGTACCGGCCCAGGTGCAGCAGCAGCTCGGCCAAATGGGCGGCGGCGGTGGCCCGCTCCTGGGGCGTGCAGTCGGCGGCCTCCAGCACCTGCTGGTACTCGGCCTCGGCCGGGGCGGACCGGCCGGCGGCGGCCAGGTAGCGGGCCCGCCGGATGTGCAGCGCGCAGGCGGATCCGCCGGCGTCGGCGGCGACCAGCTCCTCCAGCAGCGCCAGCGCCCGGGCGTGCTCGCCACAGTGGTGGGCCGCCTCGGCGGCGTGTTCGAGCAGGGTGGCCCGGTCCACCGCCGCCGGCCCGCCGGCCGGGGTGTCGGCCAGCTGCAACGCCACCGACCAGTGCCGGTGCGCCTCGGCGTAGCCGTGCAGCCGTTCGGCCTCCCGGGCGGCGGCCATCGCCGCCGGCAGCGCCCGCGCCGGCTCACCGGCCAGCCGCCAGTGGTGCGCCAGCCGGGCCTGGTGCAGCTCGGCCGGCGCCGCGGTGAGCGCTTCGGCGTAGCGGCGGTGCAACGCGGCCCGTTCGGCCGGCAGCAGCTCGTGCTCCAGCACCTCGGCGACCAGCCGGTGCCGCAGCCGGTAGCCGTCGTCCGCGCCGACCAGCAGCCGGTGGGCGACCGCCGCGCGGACCGCCTCGATCAGCTCGTCCTCGGGCAGCCGGACCACCCGGGCCAGCAGCCAGTGCTCGACCGGCTCCACCCCGGCGGCGACCGCGTGCACCACGGCGTGCGCGGGCTGCGGCAGCGCGTCCACCCGGGCCAGGAAGATCTCGCGCAACGTGTCGGAGAGCCCGTCCCGCCCGTCGCGCAGGTCGCGGGCCAGTTCCTCGACCACGAACGGGTTGCCGCCGCTGCGCCGCCAGACCTGCTCGGCCGCCTCCGGGCCCAGCGGGCCGCCGACCACGGCGGCGGCGAGCCGCTCGGTGTCGGGCCGGTCCAGCGGGGCCAGGTCGAGCACCCGCACCGACCGCAGCCGGCGCAGCTCGGTGAGCACCCGGCGCAGCGGATGGGCGCCCTGCAACGACTCGGCCCGCACCGCGGCCAGCACCGACAGTTGCAGGTCGCCGAGGCCGGCCAGCAGGTAGAGCAACAACTGGCGGGTGCTCCGGTCGACCCACTGCAGGTCGTCCAGGACGAGCACCAGCGGCCGCCCCTCGGCGATCAGGTGCAGCCCCCGGGAGACCCGCTCCAGCAGCGCGCCGGCGCCGTCCGGGCCGGCGGTCTCGTCGGCGAAGGTCTGCAGCAGCCCGCGTACCGCCGACGAGGTGCGGGCGTGCGAGGCGGTCAGCTCCGCGTCGAAGCGCCGCAACGCCTGCAGCAGCGGGTGCAGTGGAGAGGCGTCGCCGATGTCCAGACAGGACCCGGTGAGCACCAGGGCGCCGGCCTCGCGCAGCCGGGCGCCCACCTCGCGCAGCAGCCGGGTCTTGCCCACCCCGCTCTCACCGGTGAGAAAGACCGCCGCGGTGTGCCCCGGCGCCACGTCGTCGAGCAGCGCCGACCGCACCGCCGTCAACAGGTCGGCCCGGCCGACGAGCGGTGCGGTGTCCACATCGCTGGCCATGGCACGCAGCCTAGTCACAGGTCCCCGCACCGTTCTACGGCCCGGACGGCGGTGTGGTACTCCTCGCGTCGACATTGCGACCAAAGGTTGCGCGCGGCCGACATACGTCGTTCTGCCGATCCCCCGTCGGCCCGGTGGTGACAGTCTCCGAACGTCATCAGCCAGAAGCGGGGAGAGAGGCGGTGTCCATGCCCACCACCACCATCGCCGACGCGACGCCGGCCACGTCCGGACGTTGGCCGGTGCCCGAGGAACGCCGGATGGTCACCGTACTGTTCGTCGACATCGTCGGGTCCACCGCGCTGGTGACCCGGCTGGACCCGGAGGACGTCCGCACCTTGCAACGGGCCTACTTCGACACCGTCGGCGGGGTGCTGCGGCGGTGGCACGGCGTGGTCGAGAAGTACATCGGGGACGCCGTCATGGCGCTCTTCGGCGCCCGCGACTCGGACGGCTTCGACGCGTACCGGGCGGTGCGGGCCGGGCTGGAGATCCAGCGGGCCCTGGACCGGCGGGCCCTGGCCGGGGGGCCACGGCTGCGGGTGCGGATCGGGGTGGCGACCGGCGAGGCGGTGGTGGACCTGGCCGGCGCCCGCGACGGCGGGCACGGCGCGGCCAGCGGCGCGGTGATCACCACCGCGGCCCGGCTCCAGGAGTACGCCCCGCCCGGCGGCGTGGCGCTCTGCGCGGCCACCCACCGGGCCACCGCCGGCCTGGTCGAGCAGCGCCGGGTGCCACCGGTGGCGCTGGCCGGCACGGCGTCGCCGGTCGACGTCTGGCACGCCACCGCGCTGGTGCGGCCGGCCCCGGTGCGGCACGACGGCCCGTTCCTCGGCCGCCGCCGGGAGCTGGCCGCCGCCCGGGACCAGATCGTCCGGGCGGTACGGGACCGCCGCCCGCGCTGGGTGTCGCTGGTCGGCTCGGCCGGCAGCGGACGAAGCCGGCTGCTGCACGAGCTGAGCCGGTCGGTGGCGACGGTGGACGCGGTGGCGGTCCGCTGGTGCGTGGCGCGTTGCCTGCCGTACCCGGACCACCCGCTGGCGCCGGTCGCGGAGCTGGTCCGCGGCTTCGCCGGCCTCCGCGCCACCGACCCGCCCGCCTGGGTACGCCGGCGGCTCGGCACCGCCCTCGCCGCACTGGTGCCGCCCGAGCGGCTGCCGGCGGCCGTGTCCACGCTGGCCCGGCTGGTGGCCGGGCCGGACGGGGCTGATCCGGCGGACGCCGGTCTGGCCGGCGCTGCGGCGCTCTGGCGGGAGCTGCTGCTGACGCTGGCCGCCCGGCAGCCGGTGGTGGTGGCGGTGGACGACGTGGACCGGGCCGCGCCCGAGGTGACCGGCTTCCTGCGCGCGCTGCTCGCCGCGGCCACCGGCCGCCGCCTGCCGCTGGCGGTGGTCACCGCGCACCGTCCCCAGTGGGCGGAGCCGTTGCCGGAGCCCTCCGCCCCGGTCGACCTGCGGCCGCTCGGCCCGGTGGACAGCGGCCGGCTGCTGCGCCACCTGCTCCGCCGGGCCGGCCGGCCGGTCGCGCTGGCGGACCGCCTGCTGCCCCTGGTCGACGGCAGTCCGGGCCACGCGGCGGCGTACGTCCGGTCGCTGGTCGAGGGAGCGGACAACGCGGCGGACCTGCCGGTGCCCGAACCGGTCCGCCGGGCCGTCGACGCGCGGCTGGACCGCCTCGACGGCGACCAGCGGGCGGCGCTGATGGCCGTGGCCAGCCGGGCGGCGGCCTGCCCCGCGCCGACCGTGGACCGGCTGCTCGACTGGGCGCCCGGGCGGGCCCGGCCGGTGCTGCGGTCGCTGGTCGCCCTCGGACTGCTCGCCACCCGCCCGAGCGGCGGGTACGCGGTCGCCGAGGCGGTGGTGCGGCAGGTCGCCTACGCCCGGCTGCCCCGGGCGGTACGGGCCGAGTTCGCCCGACGCGCCGCTGAGGCGCCGCGCCCCGGGCCGGCACCCGTCCCCGCCGCCCGCCCGGCACCGGTCGACGCCGCCCAGACGGCAGCGCTCCACACCACCCGGCCGGCACCTCTGCAGGCCGCCCTGGCGGCACCGGTCCGCGCCCTCCAGCCGGCGCCGGTGCACACCACCCAGGCGGCAGCGGCGCACGCCGTACCCCCGCCGCACCCGGCGCCGGCCCGTCCACCCGTCGGCGCACCGGCGCGGCGCCCGTCCACGCTGACCCCGCTGACCGGCCGTCGACCCGCCGGCCGGCCGGCACCTACCGCTTCCACGCCGGCCACGTCCCGCCGATCCACCAGCTCCCCGGCGCCCACCGCCGCCACGCCGACTGCGCACCTGCCCACCGGCCTACGCACCGCACCCACGCCGAACCCCGCCACCGCCCGGCCCGCCGGCGAGCGGGACCGCCCGTCGCCCCCGGCCCGGCCGTCCCGCCCCCGGGTGGTTCCGCTGCGATCACCAGGGCCGTCGACCCAGCGACCCCGCGTCGGCGATCCCGGGAACCGGTGCCGCGGCCTCGCGAAGGCGGCCGGCGACGCCGGCGGGGAGGTCCGGTGGCGTGCCGCCCGGTTCCGCGATGGCGCAGCGGATGGCGGCACGGCGGGGGCCGGACGAGGGCGTACCCCGTCGGTACGGGCGCCCGCCCGGGCGGCCGCCTGACGGCGGCCCGGGGTGGCCGGCTCTCCCCCACGATCCAAGCTATCAGTCGACACCCCCGGGCGGTATCGGGTGCGCGGCCGAGTGCGCAGGTCAGTGCCGTTGGTTAGGTTCGCCCGATGCCTACCGACGAGATCACCGCGGCCGCCGCGGGCAGCTGGACCCTGGGCGACCGCACCGTGCACCGGATGGGGTTCGGCTCGATGCGGATCACCGCGAACCCGGACCGGGACCTGGCCGTCCGCGTCCTGCGGCGAGCGGTCGCGCTGGGTGTCAACCACATCGACACCGCCGCCTTCTACTTCTCTCCGGGCGGGCCGCTGCGGGTGGGCACCGGAGGAGTCCGGTACGCCACCGAACTGATCCGCGAGGCCCTCCACCCCTACCCCGACGACCTGGTCATCGCCACCAAGGTCGGGCCCGACTACCGCACCGGGGCCTGGAGCGGCGAGCTGACCAGCCCGGCCGACCTGCGCCGGCAGGTCGAGGAGAACCTGCGCCGGCTGGGCCGCGACCACCTCGACGTGGTGAACCTGCGGATCGCGCGCCGGCCCGGCGACGACTCGGTGGCGGAGCGCTTCGCCGCCCTCGCCGAGCTGCGGGACGCCGGACTGATCCGCCACCTCGGGCTGTCCAACGTCCGGGTCGACCACCTCCACGAGGCGCAGGCCATCGCGCCGGTGGTGTGCGTGCAGAACGCGTACGCCGTCGACGCGCACCGGATCTCGGACGACCTGCTGCGGGTCTGCGGCGAGCGGGGTGTGGCGTTCGTGCCCTTCTTCGCCCTGGCCGGGGAGCGCCGCGAGGCCGGTGCGACCGCCGAGCACGACGCGGCCGTCCGCGAGGTCGCCCGCGCCCACGGCGCGACCCCGCACCAGGTGCGGCTGGCCTGGACCCTGCACCAGGGACCGCACGTGCTGGCCATTCCCGGCACCGGCGACCCGGAGCACCTGGCGCAGAACGTCGCCGCCGGCGCGTTGCGGCTCTCCCCCGACGATCTGGCCCGCCTCGGCTGACCGCATCACCCGGCCGGCGCCGCGCCGGGCCTGCCGGCCGGCTCAGCCGGAGAGCGTCCCGTGGGGGCGTGGGGTCTGGGAGCGGAAGCTGTGGCCGAGCTCGTCGCCCAGACCGAAGTAGTGGCGGAAGTTGTAGATGAGCGGGCTCCACGCCGACGGGTCGACGTGCTGCGTGCCGGGCAGCACGACCCGCGGATCGGCGTGGACCTTGAGCACCTGGGCCTCGACGATGAGGAAGTCTCCGGCGGCGTCGGGCCGTACCCGGGTCGCGCGGGCCTCCAGGTGCAGCGGGCATTCGGCGACCCGGGGCGGCCGGACCAGCTCGGACGGGACGGGACGCAGGCCGGCAGCGGCGAACTTGTCCGGCTCGAAGCGGAAGGCGCCCCGCTTGTGCTCGGGCACGTCGCGCCGTCCGGTCAGCGGGGCCAGCCGCTCCACCGCGGCCCACTGGGCCGGGCCCGGGAGGTTCACCACCAGGTCGGGGCGGCGCCGCAGGTTGCGGCCGGTCTGCCCGGCCCGGCCCAGCCCCAGGACGACGACCTGACCGAGCGCCCAGGCCGACGACATCGGCGCGAGGTTGACCGAGCCGTCCGCGTTCTCCGTCGACAGCAGCACGACCGGGGTGCCGAAGTACAGGATGCTCGGGGTGATCGCCACGTGGTCGGTGGCCACGCCGGCGGTCGGGGAACTGTCCGACGCTGTGTTCATGGGCAGCGACGGTAGGGCGGGGACCGTTCGGTGGCCGGCGAAGGATCACCGGGCGACCGGCTGGCTAACCGGCGAGGAAGGCCAGGCTCCGATCCCAGGCCCGCACGGCGGCGTGCGCGTCGTGGTCGGGCACGTCCGGGTCGGTGAACAGGTGCCCGGCGCCCGGGTACCGGTACACGTCCACGGCGGCGCCGGCCGCGGTCATCGCCCGCCGCCACTCGTCCACCTCGTCCTGCGGTTCGTACTCGTCCGGGTCGGCCAGGTGCAGCTGAACCCGCAGGCCGGGGCGGACCGCCTCCGGCGCACCGCCGGTGCCGTGCAACAACAGCAGCCCGGCGGTGTCGGGACGCTCGGCGAGCATCGCGCCGGCCACCCCGGCGCCCATCGAGAAGCCGGCCAGCACGGCGTCGGTCGGCGCGTCGCGCAGTGCCGCCCGGGCGCGGTCGAGCACGACCTCCTGGCCGATCTCGTCGAGCAGGGCGAAGCCGTCGGCCACCGTGTCGGCGGCCGGCACGCCGTACAGGTCGGGGGTGGCGACCTCGTGCCCGGCGGCGCGCAGCTCGTCGGCGGCGCGCAGCACGGCCGGGCGCAGCCCGTACACCGAGTGGAAGAGGACGATGTGTCGCATCGGCCCATCGTGCCCGAGACCACCGACAGGACCGCCGCGCCACGCGTGGCCGCCGGCCGCCTCCGGTCAGGCCAGCGCCGCCAGCCGGGGCACCAGGTCGGCCGGCTCCGGCATGGCGGCGATCTCCCGGCTGACCTGCGCCGCAGCGTCGCGCAGCGCGGTGTCGGCGACCAGCCGGGTGAGCGTTGCCGGGGTGATCTCGCGGGTGGCGGCGGCGATGCCCGCGCCGCGGGCCGCCATCAGCTCCGCGTTCTGCCGCCGGTCGCCCGGGCCGACGGTGGCCAGCTGCGGCACCCCGGCGGCCAGGGCGCCGAGGACGCTGCCGGCGCCGCCGTGGTGCACCAGCGCCGCGCCGGCCGCCAGCGCGGCCGGCAGCGGGATCCAGCCGACGGTACGGACGTTGTCGGGCAGTGTTCCCCGGGCCAGCCGCTCGTCCGGTCGGACCAGGACGAACTCCGCGTCCACCCGACCGGCCGCGGCGACCACCGCACGCATCGGGCCACCGCCGCCCGGCCCGGCCACGGTGCTGCGGCTGACCAGCACCCGGGGTCGCTCGCCCGGCTCGCGCAGCCAGTCCGGCAGCTCGCCGCCGCCGACGTACGCGCCGTAGCGCATCGGCCAGCCGTCCTGGCGCAGCACGCTGGGCGGGGCGACCGCGACGGCGGCGGCCGGCGGCGGCAGCTCGGTCAGGCCGTGCCGGCGCAGCGCCGGGGCGAGCCGGGCCACCGTGGCCCGGGCCAGCGCTCGGCCGTCGAAGAGGGAGTTCTCGTGGCGTACCGCCGGCACGCCGAGCCGGGCCGCGGCGACCGCGCCGGCCACCGCGAACGGCTCGTGCACCACCAGGTCCGGCTTCCACTGCTCGGCCAGCGCGACCACCCCGTCGGCGAGCTGGTCGTTGACCGCGCCGAAGAGCAGCCCGGCGCCCCGGGTGCCGGCCCGGCCGGCCAGCTCGGCGCGGGCCACCAGCGGATGGCGCAGCAGCATTCCCCGGGCGATCCGGCCGAAGTCGAACGCCGGCGCGACGTCGCGCACCGGCAGGCCGGAGCGGGCCACGTCCAGCCCGTCGGCGGCCGTGGCCACCAGCACCTCGTGCCCCGCGTCGCGCAGCGCGGCGGCCAGCGGGACGAGCGGGAAGACGTGACCGATCAACGGCGCGGAGACCACCAGGACGCGCATGGCGCCGATGCTAGGCGATCACCACCAGCCGGTGGGGACGTCGCTCAGCCCGGCTGCCCGTTGACGGTGCGGCTGCGGCCGCGGAACTCGGCCACCACCTCGCCGTCCGCACGGGTGACCGTGACGTCGTAGATGCCGCTGCGGCCGTACCGGGTCCGTTCGGTGGCCCGGGCGATGAGCAGGTCCCCCTCGCGGGCCGGCCGGATGAAGGTGATTTCGCCGCCGGCGGCGACGGTGACCGGGCCGTGGCTGTTGCAGGCCAGCGCGAAGGCGGTGTCGGCGAGCAGGAAGACGTAGCCGCCGTGGGCGATCGCGTGCCCGTTGACCATCGCGCCGGTCACCCGCATCCGGGCCTCCGCCGCGCCCTCGGCGGCGGAGACCAGCTCGATCCCGAGATTGCGGGAGGCCGCGTCGGCGTCGAACATGTCGTACGCGGCGTTGCGTGCCTCGCCCACGTCAGCCGCCCCGCCGCTGGTCGACGATCCGGCGCATCTTGCCCATCGACCGCTCCACGCCGTCCGGGGCGATCACGTCGACCGCGACGCTCACCCCGATGGTGTTCTTGACCAGGGCGACCAGTTCCGCGCCGGCCCGCTCGGCGGCGTCGACGGCCACCCCGGCGCGCCGCTCCACCCGTACGGTCAGCGTGTCCATCCGCCCCTGCCGGTCCAGGACGCACTGGAAGTGCGGCGACAGCTGCGGGGTACGCAGGATCAGCTCCTCGATCTGGGTCGGGAAGACGTTCACCCCGCGCACGATCATCATGTCGTCGGTCCGGCCGGTGATCTTCTCGATCCGGCGCATCGGCCGGGCGGTGCCGGGCAGCAGCCGGGTGAGGTCCCGGGTGCGGTAGCGGACCACCGGCATGGCCTCCTTGGTCAGCGAGGTGAGCACCAGCTCGCCCCGCTCCCCGTCGGGCAGCACCTCGCCGGTCACCGGGTCGATGATCTCCGGGTAGAAGTGGTCCTCCCACAGGTGCAGGCCGTCCTTGGTCTCCACGCACTCGTTGGCCACCCCGGGACCCATCACCTCGGAGAGGCCGTAGATGTCCACCGCGTGCATGTCGAGCCGCCGCTCCATCTCGCGGCGCATGTCCTCGGTCCACGGCTCGGCGCCGAAGATGCCCACCCGCAGCGACGTGCCGCGCGGGTCGACGCCCTGCCGCTCCATCTCGTCCACGATGGCCAGCATGTAGCTGGGGGTGACCATGATGACCTCGGGCTGGAAGTCGCGGATCAGCAGCACCTGCCGTTCGGTCATCCCGCCGGAGACCGGGATGACCGTGCAGCCCAGCTCCTCGGCGCCGTAGTGCGCGCCGAGCCCGCCGGTGAACAGCCCGTAGCCGTACGCGACGTGCACCCGGTCGCCCGGGCGGCCGCCGGAGGCGCGGATCGAGCGGGCCATCAGCCGGGCCCAGGTCTTCAGGTCGGCCGCGGTGTAGCCGACCACGGTCGGTCGGCCGGTGGTGCCGGAGGAGGCGTGCAGGCGGGCGATCCGCTCGCGGGGCACGGCGAACATGCCGAACGGGTAGTTCTCCCGCAGCTCGGCCTTGCCGGTCAGCGGGAAGCGGGCCAGGTCGGCCAGCTCCCGGCAGTCGTCGGGGTGCATGCCGGCGGCCTCGAAGGCCCGCCGGTAGTGCGGCACGTTGTCGTACGCGTGCCGCAGCGACCAGCGCAGCCGCTGCAGTTGCAGGGCGCGCAGCTCGTCGACGCCGGCCCGCTCGATCGGTTCCAGCTCCTCCGGGCGAGGGGTCCGGTCCTGCATCGCTACCTCCTGGCTCCTGGCGCGGCCGGCGGGCCGGGTACCGACCCGGGTCGTCCACGCCCGCGCGGTCACCGGGCCCCGGCGCCGGGAGGTCACGCGCCCGCCGATCCGGGTACCGTACGCCCGCCGCCGGGCGGGCACCACCGCCGGGTGGCGCCCGCAGCGGTGGTGGTCAGACGGTGAGCAGCGCCTTGCCGATCACCGTCCGGCCCTCGACGGCCCGGTGCGCGTCGGCGGCCCGGTGCAACGGGAAGGTCTGCCCGATCAGCGGCGTGATCCGCCCGGCCGCCGCCGCGTCGAGCGCGGCGCGCAGGTGCCCGCGGGCCTGCTCCGGCGTGAACTGCACGTCGGCGATGCCGGTGACGGTGATCCGCCGGGCCCGGGCGACCTCCGGATCGGGGATCGCGAACGCCCCGGCCGGGGTGCCGTGCGCGGAGAACCGCCCGCCGGCGCGCACCAGGTCGAAGGCGGCCCGACCGTAATCGCCACCGGCGCCGTCGAAGACCACGTCCATCTCGCCGGCTGCGGCGCGCACCCGGTCGGTCCAGCCCGGCTCGTGGTAGTCGACCACCAGGTCCGCGCCGAGCCGGCGCAGCGCGGCCAGCTTCGCCGGGCCGCGGGCCGCGGCGACGACGAACCCGCCGGTGGCCCGTACCTGCTGCACCAGGACCGCGCCGAGGCCACCGGCGGCGGCGGTGACCAGCACCCGGTCGCCGGCCCGGACCGGCACCAGGTCGAGCAGCCCGAACGCGGTCACCCCGTCGTGCAGCAGCGCGGCCGCGTCGGTGAGCGGGACCGCGTCCGGCACCGGCAGCAGGCCGTCGGCCGGCACCACGGCCCGTTCCAGGTAGCCGCCGCGCTCGTCGGTGCGGGTCACCACCCGCCGGCCGGCCCAGCCCGGGTCGACCCCCGCCCCGACCGCGCCGACCGTGCCGGCCACCCCCACCCCCGGGCGGTACGGGGGCCGCACCGGGAAGTACGTCCCACCCTGGCCGCGCCGGATCATCGTCTCCACCCAGAGGACGTCCGCGACGGCCACCTCCACGACCACCTCGCCGGGACCGGGCACCGGCTCCGGCGCCTCGGTCAATGCCAGCACCTCCGGTCCCCCGAACGCCGTCACCTCGACCACGCGCATGTCACCCTCCACTTCGCTGCGTCGGTACGACCAGCCTCGAAGGTGAAGCGCGGTTGAGGTCAACGGGCGGCCCGGGTGACGCGGCCCACGGCGTCGGCGGCGGAAGCGGGCGGGGCGGGCCGACCTCCGACCCGACCGCGCCTCCGATCATCAGCCCACCATCTCCCGCTATTGCAAAATCTTTGCAACAAGGTCTGGACCGGGGTCCTGGATGTAACTAGCCTGCTGGCTATGACTCCTTACCTGACGAACGCGGCGGCCTGGCAGGAGAGCTGGGACCGCCAGCAGGAGGCGTACCTGCCGGACCGGGAGCACCGGTTCACCGCGATGCTCGACGGGGTCGAGGCGATCCTCGACGGCGAACGGCCCCGCCTGCTCGACCTGGCCGGTGGCACCGGCACCATCTCCCTACGGGCGCTGCGCCGCTTCCCCGACGCCGAGGTGACCCTGCTCGACCTGGATCCGGCGCTGCTCGCCATCGCCCGGGCCACCCTCGGCGACCGGGTCACCGTGGTGACCGCCGACCTCAACCGGCCCGACTGGTCCGCCGCGCTGCCGCACCACGAGTACGACGCCGTGCTCACCGCCACCGCCCTGCACTGGCTGCCGGGCGACCGGCTCGCCCGGCTCTACGCCGAGGTGCGCGACCTGCTGCGCCCGGGCGGCCTCCTGCTCAACGCCGACCACATGCCCGACGACGGCCTCCCGCAGCTCAGCAAGCGCCTGCTGGACCGCGCCCGGGACCGCCGCGACGCCCGGTACGCCGCCGGCGCCGTGCTGTCCTGGTCGGACTGGTGGGAGCGGGCGGCGGCCGACCCGACGCTCGCCCCGTTGGTCGCCCGGCGCCACGAGATCTACCCGACCGGGCACAGCCCGGAGTGGAACCCGCCGGTCTCCTGGCACCTGGCCGCGCTGACCGACGCCGGCTTCACCGAGGTGGGCACACTCTGGCGCGGCGGCACCGACGCCGCCGTGGCGGCGGTGCGCTGACCGCCGGCACGCCCTGCCATGCCCGCGGCATCGCGGGGGCCGACCGGAGATCACCCCGGGGCTCGCGCATGGGGCGTTATGCTGGCGCCCGCCGCCGGACGGCCGCCGGCGGCACCCGCGGCTGTGGAGGAGACGTGACCGGTCCGGCCGAGCCGCCGCGGATCGATCCCGACGTCGACCTGCGCGTACCCGGTGACCGGGGCGAACTCACCGCGCACCCGGCGGCGGTCCTCGGCGCCGTCTCCGCCGGGGGCCTGCTCGGCGCGCTGGCCCGGGCCGGCCTGCAGGCGGCGTTCCCGCACCCACCGGACGGCTTCCCGTGGGCGACCTTCGGGGTCAACCTCAGCGGCTGCCTGCTGATCGGCGTGCTGATGGCCGTGCTCGGCCGCGCCGGCGGCGGGCGGCCGCTGGCCCGGCCGTTCCTGGGCGTGGGGGTGCTCGGCGGCTACACCACCTTCTCCACCTACGCGGTGGACGTCCACCGGGCGCTGCTGGCGGGTGCCCCGGCCACCGCGCTGGCGTACCTCGCCGCCACCCTGGTCGGGGCGCTGCTCGCGGTCTGGGCCGGGGACGCCACCACCGACCGGTTGCTGTGGAGCCGCCGGTGACCGCCCTGCTCGTCGCGCTCGGCGCGGCCGTCGGCGCCCCGCTGCGCTACCTCACCGACCGGGCCGTGCAGGCCCGCCTGGGCTCGGCCTTCCCGTGGGGCACGCTCACCGTCAACGTGGCCGGATCGCTGCTGCTCGGGCTGGTCACCGGACTGCCGACCGACCCGGCGGTGGGCGCGCTGGTCGGCACCGGTTTCTGCGGCGCGCTGACCACCTGGTCCACGCTGAGTTACGAGACGCTCCGGCTGGCCCGCGGCGGCCGGCGGCTGGCCGCGCTGCTCAACGTCACGGCCAGCCTCGCCGCCGGGCTCGCCGCCGCCACCGCCGGCTACGCGCTCGCCCGGGCGCTCACCGGCTGACCGGTCCGGGGCCCAGCCGGTCGGAGGGCGCCCCGGCCCGGGCGGCCCGGGCGAGGAATTCCGGCCGAGTCGTTCACGACATCAGCTCCACAGGGGCGCTCGCCGCCCCGTGACCGGCTGACGCTCGCGCGTCCGGTGCCGGGCGACGCTCACCGCCCGGCACCGGTTCACCACTCGATGCCCTTCTGGCCCTTCTGGCCGGCGTCCATCGGGTGCTTGACCTTGACCAGCTCGGCGACCAGGTCGGCGGCGGCGACCAACCGCGGGTCGGCGTCCCGTCCGGTGATCACCACGTGCTGGAACCCGGGGCGGTTCGCCAGGGTGTCGACCACCTCGTCGACGTCCACCCAGCCCCACTTCATCGGGTAGGTGAACTCGTCGAGCACGTAGAGGCCGTGGCGCTGCGCGGCCAGGTCGCGCTGGATCTGCCGCCAGCCCTCCAGGGCGTCGGCGGCGTGGTCCGCCGCGCCGCCGCGCTGGATCCACGACCAGCCCTCGCCCATCTTGTGCCAGGCCACCGGGGCGCCCTGGCCGGTGTGCCGGTGCACCTCGCCGAGCGCGCGGAAGGCGTTCTCCTCACCGACCCGCCACTTGGCGCTCTTGACGAACTGGAACACGCCGATCGACAGGCCGGCCGTCCACGCCCGCAGCGCCAGTCCGAACGCCGCCGTCGACTTCCCCTTCATCTGGCCGGTGTGCACGAGCAGCAGCGGGCGGTTGCGCCGCTGCCTGGTGGTCAGCCCGTCGGCGGGCACGTGGGTCGGTTTTCCCTGCGGCATCAGGCGATGCTCCTTCTCGTCGGGGCGTCCGCCCCGGCGGTCGTACGGTTTGGGTCCGCGACGTCGGCGCGCTCGCGCGTCATGCCGGAACCCGACCCGCGCGGTCGCGGGGGCGGGTGGTCAGGTGGGTGAGCGAGGCCGCGGCGATCTGGTCGAGCCGGTGGTGATCGGCGGCGAGGTGGGCGGCGAGGCGGCGGGCCAGGCCGAGCCGCACCGGGCCGGACTCGCAGTCGACGACGACGCAGGGCGCCCCGGTGGCGGCGAGCCGGGCGGCGGCGTACGCGGCCCGGTCGAGCGGGCGGTCGCCGGCGGTGGCCCGGCCGTCGGTGAGCACGAGCACCAGCGGGCGCCGGCGGGGGTCGCGCAGCCGCTCCACCCGGAGCAGTTCGGCGGCGGCCAGCAGTCCTTCGGCGAGCGGGGTGCGCCCGCCGGTGGGCAGCTCGGCGAGCCGGGTCGAGGCGGCGAGCACCGAGGAGGTCGCCGGCAGCAGGGTCTGCGCGCCGGCGCCCCGGAAGGCCACCACGGCGACCTTGTCCCGCCGCTGGTAGGCGTCGGTGAGCAGGGCGAGCACGGCACCCTTGACCGCGGCCATCCGCTGCCGGGCGCCCATCGACCCGCTGGCGTCGACCACGAAGAGCACCAGGTTGCCCTCGCGGCCCTCGCGGACCGCCTCGCGCAGGTCGACCGGGCGCAGCCGCAGCGGACCGGCGGTCCGGCCGCGGCCGACCTGGTGCGGCGCGGCGGCCCGCAGCGTCGCCGGCAGGTGCAGCGCGCCGGCACGGCCGGCCGGCACCCGGGCGCCGGTGGTCCGGCCCCGCCCGGTGCGGGCCCGGGAGCGGCGCCCGGGCACCCCGTCCCCGACGCCGGGCGCGGTGAGCAGCCGGGCCTCCAGCCCCTGGCGGGGTACGGCCACGGCCGGTCCGGCGCCGGGCCGGCCGGGGGCGCCCTCGCCCGGGTTCCCGCCGTGGGCCTCGGCTGGGCCGGCCGAGGTGTCCCGCCCGCTCGCGTGGTGCCCGCCGCCGGGCCGGTCCGGCCCGCTGTCCTCGCCGCCGCCGGGTCCTCCTCCCCCGGGGCCGGAGTCCGGACCGCCGTCGGGGCCGCCGGAACCGCCCTGGTCGTCGTCCGGGTCGTCGTCGCCGGCCCGGTCCAGCGCCTCGTCGAGGCGCTGCTCGTCCAGCCCGGGAGAGTCGAACGGGTCGCGGCGGCGGCGGTGCGGCAGCGCCAGCCGGGCGGCCACCCGGACGTCGGCGACGGTGACCGCGTCCCGGCCGTGCCAGGCGGCGTGCGCGAGCGCGGTGCGGGCGGTGACGATGTCGGCGCGCATCCCGTCCACGTCGAAGGCGGCGCAGACCTCGGCGATCTGGCGCAGCGCGGCGTCGGGCAGCCGCACGCCGTCCAGCCGCCGCCGGGCGGCGGCCACCCGGCGGGCGATCTCGGCGTCCGCGGCGGCCCAGCGGGCGGCGAAGCCGACCGGATCGGCGTCCGCCGCGAGCCGGCGGCGGACCACCTCGACCCGGACGGCCGGGTCCCGGCTGGCGCCCACCTCGACGGTGAGCCCGAACCGGTCGAGCAGCTGCGGGCGCAGCTCCCCCTCCTCCGGGTTCATCGTGCCGACCAGCAGGAACCGGGACGCGTGGCTGACCGAGACGCCCTCCCGCTCGACGTGGCAGCGGCCCATCGCGGCCGCGTCGAGCAGCAGGTCGACCAGGTGGTCGTGGAGCAGGTTGACCTCGTCGACGTAGAGCACGCCGCGGTGCGCGGCGGCGAGCAGGCCGGGCTCGAAGGCGCGTACCCCGTCGGCCAGGGCGCGTTCCAGGTCGAGCGAGCCGACCACCCGGTCCTCGGCGGCGCCGACCGGCAGCTCCACCAGCCGGGCGGGGCGGCGCTCGGCGGCCGGCCGGTCCGGGTGCGGCCCGTCCGGGCAGGCCGGGTCGGGGGCGGCCGGGTCGCAGGCGAAGCGGCAGCCGGCCACCCGGTCGACCGGCGGCAGCAGCGTGGCGAGGGCGCGGACGGCGGTGGACTTGGCGGTGCCCTTCTCGCCGCGGACCAGCACCCCGCCGATGGCCGGGCTGACCGCGTTGAGCAGCAGGGCGAGCCGCATGTCGTCCATCCCGAGCACCGCGCTGAACGGGTAGCCGGTCATGCCCGCTCCTCCAGGTCACCCTCGCTGGCCAGGTACGTCTCCCGGAGCCGGTCCAGGGTGGCCGGGTCGGGTTCGGCCCACAGGCCCCGGTCGGCGGCCTCCAACAGCCGCTCGGTGATGCCGCGCAACGCCCACGGGTTGGACCGCTCCAGGAACTCCCGGGTGGTCTCGTCGAACACGTACGCGGCCGCCAGGTGCTCGTACATCCAGTCGTCGACCACGCCGGCGGTGGCGTCGTAGCCGAACAGGTAGTCCACGGTGGCGGCCAGCTCGAAGGCGCCCTTGTAGCCGTGCCGGCGCATCGCCGCGATCCACTTCGGGTTGACCACCCGGGCCCGGAACACCCGCCGGGTCTCCTCGCCCAGCGTGCGGGTACGTACGTCCTGCGGCAGCGCCGAGTCGCCCACGTACGCGGTCGGGGAGGCGCCGGTGAGGTGGCGGACCATCGCCACCATCCCGCCGTGGTACTGGAAGTAGTCGTCGGAGTCGACGATGTCGTGCTCGCGGGTGTCCTGGTTCTTCACCGCCACCGCGATCCGGGCGAAGGAGCGTTCCATGTCCGCCCGCGCCTCCCGCCCGTCCAGCCCGCGGCCGTAGGCGTAGCCGCCCCACACGGCGTACACCTCGGCCAGGTCGGCGTCGCTGCGCCAGTTCCGGGCGTCGATCAGCGGCAGCAGTCCGGCCCCGTACGCCCCCGGCTTGGAGCCGAAGATGCGGGCGGTGGCCCGGCGTTCGTCGCCGTGCTCGGCCAGATCGGCGGTGACGTGCGCGCGGACGTGGTTGTCACCGGCCGGTTCGTCGAGGGCGGCGACCAGCCGCACCGCGTCGTCGAGGAGCGCGACGACGTGCGGGAAGGCGTCCCGGAAGAAGCCGGAGATGCGCACGGTGACGTCGATACGGGGCCGGCCCAGCTCGGCCACCGGCACCACCTCGACGCCGGTGACCCGGCGGGACCGGTCGTCCCAGGTGGGCCGGCAGCCGAGCAGCGCGAGGACCTCGGCGACGTCGTCGCCCTGGGTCCGCATGGCGCTGGTGCCCCAGACGGTGAGCCCGACCGAGCGCGGGTACTCGCCGGTGTCGGCGAGGTGCCGGGCGAGCAGCGAGTCGGCGAGCGCGACGCCGACGTCCCAGGCGTTGCGGCTGGGGATCGCCTTCGGGTCGACCGAGTAGAAGTTCCGCCCGGTGGGCAGCACGTTGACCAGGCCGCGGGTGGGCGAGCCGGACGGGCCGGGTGGCACGAACCGGCCGTCGAGCGCGGCCAGGGTGTGCGCCAGTTCGTCGGTGGTCCGGTCCAGCCGGGGCACCAGTTCGGTGGCGGCGAAGCGGAGCACCGCGGCGGCGTCCGGGACGGCCCGGCCGGTGACCTCCTCGACCACCGCGTCGACCTTGTCCGGCGCCCAGCCGAGGGTCTCCAGGCCGACCACCAGCCGGCGGGCGAGCGCCTCGATCAGGTCCACCGCGTCGGCGGCGGTGCCGGCCGGCCCGTCGACGATGTCGGTCAGCGCCGCCGGCGGGGTCAGCCGCTCCCCCGGCGCGGCGAGCAGCGCCTGCTCGTCCAGCCCGTACGCGGCGGCGAGCGCCTGCCGCAGGCCGGGTAGCGCGTACCGGCCACCCCAGACCTGCGGGGCGCGCAGCACGGCGAGGACGAGGTTGGCCCGGGGTTCGCCGGTCGGCGCGGCGGCGAGCACGTGCAGCCCGTCGCGGATCTGCACGTCCTTGACCTCGCACAGGTAGCCGTCGAGGTGCAGCACGAAGTCGTCGAAGTCGTCCTCGCCGGGCATCTGCTCGGTGTGCAGGTCGTGGTGCAGCTCGGCGGCGCGCACGAGTGCCCAGATCTGCGCCCGCACGGTGGGCACCTTGGCCGGGTCGAGGGCCTGCACGGTGGCGTACTCGTCGAGCAGTTGCTCGAGCCGGGCCAGGTCGCCGTACGTCTCGGCGCGGGCCATCGGCGGCACCAGGTGGTCCACGACCACGGCGTGCGCGCGGCGCTTGGCCTGGGTGCCCTCGCCGGGATCGTTGACGATGAACGGGTAGACCAGCGGCAGGTCGCCGAGGACGGCGTCGGGGGCGCACCCGGCGGCCAGGCCGAGTCCCTTCCCGGGCAGCCACTCCAGGGTGCCGTGCTTGCCCAGGTGCACCACCGCGTCCGCGCCGAAGCCGCCGTCGGCGACCGGCGCCGCCAGCCAGCGGTACGCGGCCAGGTAGTGGTGGCTGGGCGGCAGGTCCGGGTCGTGGTAGATGGCGATCGGGTTCTCCCCGAAGCCGCGCGGCGGCTGGATCAGCAGCACCACGTTGCCGAACCGCAGCCCGGCCAGCACGATGTCGCCGCCGTCGGTGTACAGCTCGCCGGGTGGTTCGCCCCAGTGCTCGCGCATTCGTTCGCGCAGCTCGGCGGGCACCTGGTCGAACCAGCGGCGGTAGCGCTCGCCCGGCACCCGGGCCGGCGCGGCGGCGAGCTGCTCCGGGGTGAGCCACTCGACGTCGTGCCCGCCGGCGGCGATCAGGGCGTGGATGAGCGCGTCCCCGTCGTCCGGCGGTGGCGCGTCGCCGAGGTGGTAGCCGGCGTCGGCGAGCGCGGCGAGCAGCCGGACCGCCGAGGCGGGGGTGTCCAGGCCGACCGCGTTGCCGACCCGGGAGTGCTTCGTCGGGTACGAGCTGAGCACCACCGCCACCCGCTTGCGCGCGTTCGGCAGCCGGCGCAGCCGGGCCTGCCGCACCGCGATGCCGGCCACCCGGGCGGCGCGTTCCGGGTCGGCGACGTAGCCGGAGAGCCCGTCGGCGTCGATCCGCTTGAACGAGAACGGCACGGTGATGATCCGGCCGTCGAACTCCGGCACCGCGACCTGCATGGCGGCGTCCAACGGGGACAGTCCGGCGTCGCTGCCCGCCCACTGCTGCCGGGTGCTGGTGAGGCAGAGCGCCTGGATCACCGGCACGTCGAGGGCGGCGAGCGCGCCCACGTCCCAGGCGTCCTCGTCGCCGCCACCGGAGGCGTCCGCGGCGACCGTGCCGCCGGCCGCGAGCACGGTGACCAGCAGCGCGTCACAGCCGGCCAGGAGGCGCAGCGGACCGGCGTCGGCGGTGAGCCCGCGCAGCGAGCCGCAGAAGACCGGCAGCGGGTTGCCGCCGGCGGCGTCGACCGCGGCGGCGAGGGTGTCCACGAAGGCGGTGTTCCCGGCGAGGGCGTGCGCCCGGTAGAAGACGATGCCGACGGTCGGCCGGTCCGGGTCGGCGGGGTGCTCGCCGTACAGCCCGTGGGCCGGGGTGGGTGCGGGTGGGGCGAAGCCCTCGCCGGTGAGCAGCACGGTGTCGGAGAGGAACCGGGCCAGCTGGGCGAGGTTGGCCGGCCCGCCCTCGACCAGGTAGGCCAGTGCCTCGGTGGCCACTCCGGACGGCACGGTGGAGGCGGCCATCAGCTCGGCGTCCGGCACCGGCTCGCCGCCGAGCACCACCGTCGGCACGCCGGAGGCGAGCACCGCGGCCAGGCCGTCCGGCCACGCCTGCCGGCCGCCGAGCAGGCGTACGACCGCGAGGTGGACGCCGTCGAGCAGCGCGGGTACGGCGTCGACGGCGACCCGGGCCGGGTTGGCCAGCCGGTAGTCGGCGCCGCTGGCCCGGGCGGCGAGCAGGTCGGTGTCGGCGGTGGAGAGCAGCAGGATGCGCACGGGTGACTCCGGACAGTGACGCCCACCCGGTCGACGGCGGCGGCCGGGCACGGCGGGGCGGGTGCTGGTTCAGCGGGCAGGCGCCGCCGGCGACCGGTTCACCGGCGGCAGGCCGGTACCGGGCGGCAGCGTGCGGAACTCAGCGGTGAACGGCGGGGCGGCGGCCCGGGGCGGGCGCGGCGGCGCGGCGGCCCGCAGCGGGGCGGGTGGGCGCGGGTGCGCGGTCGCGGCCGGGCCGGGTGCGGCGATGGCCGTCGACAATGGAGACGCGGTGCGTCATCGGGTCCTCCTCGGGTGTCCACGCCCTGGGGTCAACTCCCGACGGCCGAAGTATCCTGGCTCCCGGATCGACGCTCACCCCCGGCCTTCCAACCGCGCACGCACGGCCGTGGCTCACGAGGGGGGATCGCTCCCCGGTGACAGTGGCGGGACCGCGCCGGAATCGCACCGGCTTCCTTCACTGCCGTCAGGCCGGGAATGCTGCCACACCGGCGTTGCGCCGGTCAACGCGCCCTCGGGATACCTCGCCCGACGTCGACGCGCACCCGAGCCGACCCTCAAGCTCCACTGTGATCCCACCTGCCCGGCGGCGCGCCCGCGAACGCCGCCGCCTAGGATCGGGCCACGACCAGCCGCGTCGCGTTCGAGGAGGTGCCGCCATCACCGACATCACCGACATCACCGACATCAGGTTCGAGCACCTTGCCGGCCGGGTCTGGCGCTGCCCCGGCGACCCGGATCCGGCGGCCGTGCAGGCCGGCGTCGCGCTGGTGGCCGACGACCGGGGCAGCGTGCTGATCGACGCCGGGCAGAGCCCCGCGCACGCCCGGGAGATCCAGGCCGCGCTGCGCGCCGCCGGGTTGCCGCCACCACGCTGGCTGGTCTACACCCACCACCACTGGGACCACGTCTGGGGCGCCTGCGCCTGGCCCGGCGTGGAGATCGTCGGGCACGTCACCGGCGAGCGGCTGCTGCGCGCGGAGGCCGACCGGCCGTGGAGCCACCGGTACCTGCGCGAGCAGGTGCGGGCCAACCCCCGGCTCGGCCCGAGCTTCCGGGCCCGGGCGCTGGCGGTCGACTCGTGGGACGACTTCGCGGTGCTGCCGCCCACCCGGACCTTCACCGACGAGTTGGAGCTGCCGGTGGGCGTGCGGGTGCGGCACGTCGGGGGCAACCACGCGCCGGACTCCACCGTGGTCACCGTGCCGGACTCGGGTGTGCTGCTGCTCGGCGACGCCTACTACCCGCCGCCGGCGCACCTGCGCACCCCGGCGGACGGCCCCGACCTCGCCCTGGTGCGCCGGCTGCTCACCGACGACGTCCACTGGTACGTGGCCAGTCACGAGCCGCCGATGACGCTGGCCGAGGCGCGGGCGGCGGTCGCCGCCGCGGGGTGATCCGCGATCAGCGGGCCCGCCGCTCCGGGTGGGCCCGGTTCCAGGCCCGCATCCGCTCCGGGTAGCCGGTGCGGGCCGCCTCGTACAGCGGCACCGCGTGCTTGCGGGCGATCGCCCCGGCCGCCCGCGGGGTGCCGGTCCGGCGGCGGATCCACTCGCCGTCGTGGGCGATCGCGACCACCGTGGTGTCCGTCGCCGTGGTCTCCGGTTCCAGGTAGAACTCCACGCCACGGCGGCTGGTCACGAACGCCTCCAGCGCCGCCAGGTCCTCCCGGGTAGCCTCCCGGTCGAGTTTCGTCACCGCGCCCTCGGCGGCCCGCGGCCGCCGGCTGAACCAGCCCATGCCCCGCTCCTCTCCTCGCCCTCCCAGTGCACCACCCGTCCCTGGCAACCCCCTGCACACTCCCTGAGAGCCCCCTGCACAGCGAACGGTGATCGTCCGGCGGGACGGAGGGCGCCGACCGCCGTCCAGCAGGCGATCGTGGCGACCGGCGCGGCGGGGTGAGGTCAGCGGGTCGGGGGGCGCAGGGTGGGGACCAAGGCCAGGGTGGGCAGCAGCAGCACTGGCACCACCAGCAGCGCGTGCAGCGTGCCGACCCGGTCGCCGAGCATGCCGAGCAGCGGCGGCCCGGCGAGGAACGCGGTGTAGCCGATCACCGCGACCACGCTGACCCGGGCCGGGGCCCGCTCCTCGTCGTCGGCGGCCGCGCTCATCCCGACCGGGAAACCCAGCGAGGCGCCGACGCCCCAGAGCGCGACGCCGGCGATCGCCACCGGGCCCGATCCGGCCAGCACCGCCGTAGCGGCGCCGAGGGTGGCGAGCAGGATGGTGGCGACCAGCACCCGCACCCGCCCCCACCGGTCCAGCGCCAGGGTGCCGACCGTACGGCCCAGCGTCATGCCGACCACGAAGACGCCGAAGACCGCCGCGCCGGCCGCCTCGCTGAGGCCGTGACCGTCCACGAAGGCGACCGCCAACCAGTCGTTGGCGCTGCCCTCGGCGAACGCCATCACCAGCACCAGCAGGCCGACCAGCAGGGTGCGCGGCTCCCGCCAGGCGGCCAGCAGGTCCCGTCGGCGGCTGGCCGGAGCGGGGGCGGCCGCGGTCTCCGTCACCGGCAGGAACGACCGGGCGGCCAGCACCGTGCCGACCAGCACCACCGCCGCCAGCGCGGCCAGGTGGGCGGCGACCGGCACACCGAGGCGGGCGGCCCCGGCGCCGAGCGCCGCGCCGGCCACCGAGCCGAGGCTCCACGCCGCGTGGAAACGCGGCATGACGGTACGCCCGAGCCGCCGTTCCACGGCCGCGCCCTCGACGTTCATCGCCACGTCGCAGGTGCCGGAGCCGTAGCCGAGCGCGAAGAGGCCGACCGCGACCCCGACCAGCGACCCGGCGAGCCCGGCCGCCGCCCCGGCCAGGGTCAGACCGGCCGCGACGAGCAGGGTGGAGGCGGCCACCGTGCGGGCCGTGCCGAGGCGCTGGGCCACCAGGCCGGCGGTGGGCATGGCGAGCAGCGCCCCGGCGGAGAGCGCGAGCAGCAGCAGCCCGAGCCGGCCGGCGGTGAGCCCGAGCGCCTCGCGGACCGCCGGCACCCGACCGAACCAGGTGGCCACGGCCAGGCCGTTGAGGGCGAAGACCACGGCCACGCCGGTGCGGGCGGCGAGCACCGACCGGGGTACGGCCGGGGCCGGCGCGGCGGGTGGGGCGGCGGCGGAACTCACGACGGGTTTCCTTCCGGCGGATGCACTTCCCCTTGATCGCACACCTGAGAGCGTTCTCACCGCAACCCGGTTCCACCCCTTACCGATCGCGCCCGCGGCGCGGGATGATGCGGACGGGCACGCCGGGGGGCGGCCGACAACGGGGAGGACAGCGATGACGACGGCACGCCGACCACCGACGCTCGAGGACGTCGCCGCCGCGGCCGGGGTGTCCCGGGCCACCGCCTCGCGGGTGCTCGCCGGCACCGGGTACGCCGCACCGGTCACCCGGGACCGGGTCACCGCGGCCGCCGACCGGCTCGGGTACGTGCCGAACCCGGCGGCCCGGGCGCTGGTCCGGGGCAGCGGGGTGCGGCTGGTGGTCGTGGTGGCGGGCGCCGACGCGACAGTCCTCGACGACCCGTACGTCGACCGGGTGGTCGGCGCGGCGGCCCGGGTCTGCGCGCCGTACGGGCTGGGGGTGGCGCTGCACTGGCTGCCGACCCGCGAACCGGCCGGGCTGCGCCGGCTGGCCGAGGACCGCAGCGTGGGCGGGCTGGTCCTGGTCAACACCACCGAGGCGATGCTCGCCGCGATCCCCCGGGCGCTGCGCGGCCGGGTGGCCTCGATCGGCATCGGCTCCGCCCTGGTGCCCTCGTTCGACGTGGACAACGGCGGCGGCACGGCGGCCACGGTCCGGCACCTGTACGCCACCGGACGGCGCCGCATCGCGATGGTGACCGGTCCGCACTGGCTGTCCTGCGCCGGCCGGTCGGTCGGGGCGTACCGGCAGGTGATGAGCGACGCGGGGCTGCCGGTGCGGCTGGTGCCCGGCGACTTCACCGCGCGCCGGGGGCGGGCGGCGGCCGGCGAGGTACTGGCGCGCTGGCCGGACACGGACGCAATCGTCGGGATCAGCGACGCCACCGCGCTCGGGGTGATCGACCGACTGCGCGGCGCCGGCGTCGGGGTGCCCGGGGACGTGGCCGTGACCGGCTTCGACGACATCCCGCTCGCCGCGATGACCACTCCCGCGCTGACCACGGCGACCCACCCGGTGGCACAGATCGCCACGGCCGCCGCGACCGCCGCGCTGGCCGGCCGGCCGGCACCGCCGGTGACCGTGTTTCCGTCCCGGCTGGTTCGCCGGGCCAGCGGCTGAGCCGCTACCGCCCGCGGCATCGCGGAGAGCGGCCGGCGCGGCGGCGCTGCGGGATTAGCCGCCGGCCAGTGGGGTAAGCGGGCGCGCACGCCCGCCAGGACTGGAGAGATGATCCCGTGGCCGAACCCGCGCCGCCGCACCGGCAGCCGGAGGAGAACCCCCGGCACGGCCGGCTGACCGCGCGGCCGGCCCCACCCACCGCGCTGGCCGCCGCCGGGCTGGCGTCGCTGACCGACCCGCACGGCGGGCAGCTGGCCATGGTGTACGCCCCGGAGCCGGTCGACGGGCCGCCGTACCGGCTGGTGCTGCTCCTGCACGGGGCCGGCGGCTCGGCCCGGCAGGGGCTGGACCTGCTGCTTCCGCTCGCCGACGAGCACCGCCTGCTGCTGGTCGCCCCGCAGGCCGAGTCGAGCACCTGGGACCTGATCGTCGAGGGGTTCGGGCCGGACGTACGGCGGATCGACGGGTTGCTGGCCACCGCCTTCGCCGGGTACCCGATCGACGGCGTGGCGGTCGGCGGGTTCTCCGACGGCGCCTCGTACGCCCTCTCGCTGGGCCTGACCAACGGCGACCTGGTCGACGCGGTGGTGGCCTTCTCCCCCGGTTTCGCGGCGCCGCAGGTCACCCACGGCCGGCCCCGGGTGTTCGTCTCGCACGGCACCGACGACCCGGTCCTGCCGGTCGACATGTGCAGCCGCCGTCTGGTTCCCCGGTTGCACGGCCTCGGCTACGACGTCAGCTACCGCGAGTTCGCCGGCGCCCACGAGGTGCCCGCCGACACCCGCCAGGAGGCCGTCGCCTGGCTCGACGGCCGACGCTGAGGCGGTCCCCCGGGCTGGCTATGATCCGGGCGTGGACGGGCTGACCGGGTTGCTGGACGGGGCCCGGGCGCGGGGCGCGTTCCTGCTCCGCTCGGTGCTGGACCCGCCGTTCGCGCTGCGGATCGAGGACCGGGCGCCGCTGACCGTGGTGGCGCTGGTGCGCGGCGCCGCCTGGGTGGTGCCGGACGACGGCGAGCCGGCCCGGCTGGACCTCGGCGACGTGGCGGTGCTGCGCGGGCCGGACGCGTACACCGTCGCCGACGACCCGGCGACCCCGCCACAGGTGGTGATCCACCCCGGCCAGCGCTGCACCACGCTGCGCGGCGAGCCGCTGACCTCGACGCCCGGGCTGGGGGTACGCACCTGGGGCACCGGCCCGGACGGCTCGACGGTGATGTTGACCGGCACCTACCAGCTGCCCGGCGAGCTGAGCCGGCGGCTGCTCACCGCCCTGCCGGCGCTGCTGGTGGTCACCGGCGACGACTGGCGCAGCCCGCTGGTGCCGCTGCTGGCCGAGGAGATGTCCCGGGACGCGCCCGGCCAGGAGGCGGTCCTCGACCGGCTGCTCGACCTGCTGCTGATCGCCGCGCTGCGCACCTGGTTCGCCCGGCCCGGCACCGCGCCGGCCTGGTACGCCGCCGCCGGTGACCCGGTGGTCGGCCCGGCCCTGCGGCTGTTGCAGGAGGACCCCGCCCGGCCGTGGACGGTCGCCGCGCTCGCCGCCGAGGTGGGCGTCTCCCGGGCGGCGCTGGCCCGGCGCTTCACCGAGCTGGTCGGTGAGCCGCCGATGACCTTCCTCACCGGGTGGCGGCTGACGCTCGCCGCCGACCTGCTGCGCGAGCCGGACGCCACGGTCGGCGCGGTCGCCCGCCGGGTCGGCTACGGCAGCCCGTTCGCGCTCAGCGCCGCCTTCCGGCGGGTGCACGGGGTGAGCCCGAGCGAACACCGGATCGGCGCCGCGACCGGCGACTGATCCGGCCCACCCGGACCCGGCGAGGCCGGCGTCAGGCCGGGTTGGTCCCGGATCCGGCTCCGCCAGCGCGCCGACGTCCGGCCGAGTTGGTACCGGATCCGGCTTCCCCAGCGCGCCGGCGTCAGGCCGGGTTGGTGGCGGCGCGCAGCAGGGTGCGTACGGCCGACGCGAGGTCGGCCCGGCTGGCCGGGCTGCCCGGCGGTGGGGCGCTCAGCGCGCCGGCACCGACCAGCCGATCGAAGAGCAGCCCGTCGACGAACGCGACCAGCTGGTCACCTTGCCGGCGCGGGTCGGGCGCACCGGCCCGGGCGAGCAGGTCGCGCGCCTGGACCCGCAGGCCGGTGCCGTGCTCGAGGATCTGCCGCAGCTCCGGCCGGTGCACCGCCTCCAGCAGGCAGGCGTACCGGGCCAGGGTGCGGCTGCGACCGACGGTGAGCCAGCGGTCCAGCACCTCGGCCACGCCGGCGGCGAGCCGGTCGAGGTCGTCCGGGGTCAGCGGCGGCCCCGGCCGCTGCGGCGGCTGGTCGGTCGGCAGCCGCTGGGCGACCAGGTCGGCCCGGTCGAGGTCGGCCAGCCGCTGCACCACCGCCTCGATCAGCGCCCGGCGGGTCCGCAGGTAGGCGGAGGTGGTGCCGAGCGGCACCCCGGCCCGGGCGTCGACCGCCCGGTGGGTCAGCGCCCGCATGCCGCCCTCGGCGAGCAGTTCGATCGCCGCGTCGGCCAGCGATGCCACCCGTTCCGCCCGCGCCATGGCCCTCCTCGGCTCGCTTCTACGGATGTAGTATGCATTTCTACAGGCGTAGAAGGAGGCGGGTGGGATGGAAGCGGCGCGCGCGGTCGTGGTCGGCGGCGGGATCGGGGGCCTGGCCGCGGCGCTGGCCCTGCACCGGGTCGGCTGGCAGGTCACCGTGCTGGAGCGCGCCCCCGAGCTGCGCGAGGTCGGCGCCGGGCTCACCCTGATGGCGAACGCGCTGCGCGGGCTCGACGCGCTCGGGCTCGGGCCGGTGGTCCGCGCCCGGGGGCAGCAGGCCCCCGGCGGGATCCGCACCGCGGGCGGGCGCTGGCTGTCCCGGTTGGACGCCGACGAGATGGCCCGGGTGCTGGGCACCACCGCGCTCGGCATCCACCGCGCCGACCTGCACCGGATCCTGGCCGACGCGCTGCCGGCCGCGGCGCTGCGGACCGGCGCCGAGGTGGACGAGGTGGACCCGGACAGCGGCGAGGTGCGCTACCGGCGGCGCGGCGAGTCGAGCACGCTCCGGGCCGACCTGGTGGTCGGCGCCGACGGCCTGCACAGCGTGCTGCGCGCCCGGCTCTGGCCCGCGACCCCGGCGCCGGTCTACGCGGGCTCGACCGCCTGGCGGGCGGCGATCCCGTTCCCGGCTCCGGTGCCGGCGGCGATCAGTTGGGGACCGGCCGCCGAGTTCGGCATGGTGCCCCTCGGCGAGAGGCGGGTCTACTGGTACGGCGCGGTCACCGCCCCGCCCGGCGGGCGCGCCCCGGACGAGTTGGCCGCCGTCCTTGAGCGGTTCGGCTCCTGGCACGACCCGATCCCGGCCCTGCTCGCCGCCACCCCGCCGGAGGCGGTGCTGCGCAACGACATCCTGCACCTCGGCACGCCGCTGCCGTCGTACGTGCGGGGGCGGGTCGCGCTGCTCGGCGACGCGGCGCACGCGATGACGCCGAACCTGGGGCAGGGCGCGTGCCAGGCGATCGAGGACGCGGTGACGCTCGGCGCGTTCTGCGCCGGCGCCGTCGACGTGCCGGCGGCGTTGGCCGCGTACGACCGGCAGCGGCGGCCACGCAGCCAGGCCGTCGCCCGGGCGGCGGCCCGGACCGGCCGGTTCGGTCAGCAGCTGCGCCACCCGGCGGCGGTCGCGCTGCGCAACACCCTGATCCGGCTGACCCCGGCCGGCACCGCGCTGCGCGGCATGGCCCGGTACGCCGACTGGCAGCCGCCGACCGTCAGCTCCCCGACCGGCCCGGCGCCGGGCCGCTGACCTGTCAGCCGCCGGCGGATGACTGACCGCGCCGACCGTCAGCAGGTGCCGGACCGGCCCGGCCGGCCGCGGCGAGCGCGGCCAGCCGGGCGTGCTCCGGTGAGCCGAGGAACCGGGCCAGCACCTCGGCGGTGCCCGGGGTGAACGGCCGACCGTCGAGGACCTCCTCGGCCGGCAGGAACAGGATCGCCGCCCCCTCGCCGAGCACCACGTCGTCCTGCCCGGCGCCGGTCGCACCGCAGAAGTAGTGCTTCACCCGGCCCAGCTCGGGCAACTCCTGCCGGGCGAAGAGGCGCAACCCGTGCTCGGCGCGCAGCCCGGTCTCCTCCCTCAGCTCGCGTGCGGCGGCCTGTTCGGCGGTCTCGCCCGGTTCGCCGTGCCCACCGGGCAGACCCCAGACGTTCGGATGGTTCGGGGCGTGCTCGTCGCGCAACTGCAGCAGCAGGCGCCCGTCCCGGTCCACCAGCAGCACAGCAGAGATCGAGATCATGCCGCAGGGTAGCCCGGGGACCGGCGGCTCGACGGACCGGCGGCGCGGGACGCCGCCGGCCCGCCGGTCAGGCGCGGGCCCGCCAGAGTGGACTGTCCACGTAGTGGTTGTCGAACCGCTCGCCGCTGGCGCCGATCTCCGCCGGGTCGGCCTCGCCCCGGTAGACCCGTTCCAGCAGCCGGTAGTAGTCGAACCGGTCGATGCCCGGGGTGAAGACCACCAGTACGTCGGCCGCCTCGTCGCGGGCCGGCGCGAAGGCGTGCGGGGTGTGCGCGGGGACGAGCAGGAAATCGCCCTTGCGCAGGGTACGGATCTCCTCGCCGACCAGCACGTCGAGCACCCCGTCAAGGACGAAGAACGCCTCGGCCGCGCGGGTGTGCAGATGCGGTGGTGCGCCGGGCGAACCGCGGTGCAGCGTGGCCCGGTTGGCGGTGAGTGCGCCCGCGGTGGCGCCGGCGTCGGCGAGCAGGGTGATCAGGCTGGTCGGACCGTCGGCGAGGACGGTGGCGTCGGTGGCCTGGACGTGCACGGGTGCGGTCATGGTGGATCGCCTCTCTGGGAAGGGATGGTGGATCAGGACAGCGGGGCGGCGAACCGCTCCCGGGTGTTGGCGGGGGTGTCCGGGTAACGCTGCTCCACGGCGGTGCGCAGGTCGGCGAGCGTCTGCCCGGCCAGCTCGCGCCGCCAGGCGAGGTCGGCCCGGCGCATGGCCTGCGAGACGAGGCAGACCTGGCGGTAGTCGACGTCGGCCCGGCCGCCCGGGCCGGCCCGGAGGATCTGTTCGCAGCGGAACGCCTCCTCCGCGCCCTCGATGGCCACCACCACGTCCAGCACGCTGACCGCCTCCGGCGGCCGGGCCAGCCGGAACCCGCCGCGCGGGCCCGGGGTGGAGGTGAGGATCCCGGCCCGCACCAACGCCTGCAACTGCTTGTTCAGGTACGCCGTGGGCAGCCGGTAGAAGGCGGCCAGGCGGGCGGCCGACACCGCCTGCCCCGGCTCCAGCCAGGTCAGGTTGAGACAGCTGTGCAGGGCCCACTCGACGCCCTCGGACATTCGCATATCCTGGACACTACATATCCAGGATTGGTTCCCGCAAGCCCGCTCCCCCACCGCCGGCCGGTTCCTCGCCGGTGCCGTCCGGGCCAGCACCGGGCCGCCACCGGCCGGGCCCGTCAGGCCGCGTCGACCGCCTCGGTCGGCCGAGGAAATTGCCGCACGACGGCCAACCTTTCAGATTATCGATTCGGCCCGTCACGGGCCTCAGCCGAACGTGACAACGGGCCGGTAAGATCGGCGACTTCGTTGTGACTGATCGCTGACTGCTGACCGTGATCCCGATCACACACACTGTCCGCATGATGACGGGACTCGTCCGCGGCAGAGCGCTCCGGCTCGCGGGGTGTCTCGCTCTCGTGGCCGTATTGAGCGGCTGCATGGAACTGAACATGGGGCTGGCCGTCAACGCCGACGACACGGTGAGCGGCCAACTCCTGCTGACCGCCCGGAAGACCGTGCTGACCAGCGGGAACCGGACGGTCGAGGCCGGCTTCGCCGAGCTGCGGCAGAACATCCCGGCACTGCCGCCCGGCGAGGAGACCCGCTACGAGGACGGCCGGGTGTTCGGTTTCCAGATCACCTATCGGGACACCCCGCTGAGCGATTTCAACAGCGAGAGCGTGAAACTGGTCCGCGACGGCGATCTCTACCGGTTCACCCTGCCGCTCGACCCGAAGAAATACGGCGGCAAAATCGCCGAACAACATCCACAGAGTCAGCAGGATTTCCTCCGGCTGATGTCGTTCGAGATTTCGGTGACCTTTCCCGGCCCGGTACGCGAGACCAACGGCACGGTCAACGGACGATCGGTCAGCTGGCAGGTCGGCAGCAACCAGAACAAGCCGGCCGAGTTGCGCGCCGTCGCCGAGGCGCCACCCCGACCGTCCGCCGCCGCCACCGATGACGACGACGCCGGAGGCTTCCCCTGGCTGCTGGTCGTCGGCGGGGTGGTCGGCCTGCTGGTCGTCGCCGTCGTCGTCGTACTGCTGCTGCGGCGGCGCCCGGCGGCGCCCGCGAACGCCGGCGCGACCGCGCCCGGCCCGACACCCGGCGGTTCCACCCTGCCCGGCCAGCCGGGCGGACCGACCCTGCCGGGCCAGGTGCCCGGCGGTCAGCCGGCGGCCGGCTCGACGCCCGCCGGCCCACCGGAGTCCGCCTGAGACACCCCATCCGCTCCCGTCCGCCGCCGCGGACGGGTCGTCGGAGACTCCCCGGAGCCGCCGGCCCGCACCACCACCACCCCGGTCGCACCACCGCACATCGAAGGGGGGATCGGCGATGAACGATCTCTTCACCTGGGCCGCCCTGGGCAGCCTGACCGGCGCGAGCGCCGCGACGCTGCTGGCCACCAACGTCATCGGCGGGCTGATCGGCCCGAGCGGCGACAAGGCTCGCAAGTGGATCGCGCTGGGCATCGCGCTCGCGCTGTCCTACCTCACCGCGGCGTTCGCCACGGACGCCGGCGCCGAGAAGTGGATCATCGCCTTCTTCAACGGCCTGGTCATCTTCTCCGCCGCGCTGGGCATCAACCAGCTGCCGCCGGGCAACCGGCAGGCGACCCAGGCGTCGCCCACCCAGCTCGCGCAGGGTCGCGAGCCCCGCATCATCCGCTCGTGGGTCTGAGAGGTGCCGCCATGATCTACGGAATCGTCAGCACCGTCGTGCACGTGGCCACCGGCGCCATCCTCGGCCAGCTCGCGGGCGGCACCGTCGGCCTGCTGGTCGGGGCGGTGCTCGGCCTGCTGGTCGGCGGGGTGTTCGGCTGGGCGGTCGCCTCGGCCCGGGTCTACGGCCCCGACCCGAAGGGGGTCCTGCTCTTCGTCGTCGACCACACCTGGAGCCTGCTCAACACCGTCGTCGGCGCCATCTACCTCGCCGTCCACGTCGTCTTCGGGCACTCCCTGGACCGGGCCACCTCGCAGCACACCTGCCGGGTCAACGTGGTCGAGGGCGTCTCGCCGCGCTACGCCACCACGATCGGCACGGTCTGCGCCGGATCCGGCCCGGGCATCCAGCGCCACGAGGACGTGCACATCCTCCAGGCGCGCATCCTCGGACCGCTCTACATCCCGCTGGTGCTCGCCAACTACGTGCTGTTCACCATCGCCCCGGTCTGGTTGCTCTACCACGACCACAGCAACGCGCCGATCAACCGGTTCACCCGCTACTTCGAGATCGGCGTCTACCCGCACGTGTGGAACGAGGCCATCGCCTACCGGGTGCAGGGGACCCCGCCGCGATGACCACCGGTGCGCGCGGTCCGATCGAGTCGGCCACCGCCGAGCTGGCGGCGTGGCTGGCCGGGGCGGCGGGAGAACCCGTCCCGGTCGGCCCGCCGCGGCCCGACGACGACGCCGCCCGACTGACCCTCTGGCCGCTGGAGCTGCGCCCGGCCCGGCAGACCCGGGGTAGCGGCGGCGGTCGCGAGCCGTACCGGTTCACCGTGCGCTACCTGCTCTGCGCCGGCGGGCCGGCGGCGCTGCCCGGGCTGGACCGGGTGCTCGCCGCCGCCACCGCTGGCGGCGGCGGGCACACCGTGGTGCTGGAGGCCGGCGATCCACGGCTGTGGCAGGCGTTCGGCACCGGCCCCCGACCGGCCCTGCTCATCGACGTGCCCGCCCAGGTCACCCACGCCGACACGGTCGCGCCGCCGGTGCTGGCCCCGCTGCGGCTGCGCCAGTTGGAGCTGCTGACCTTCGACGGACGGGTGGTCGGCCCGGCCGAGCAGCCGCTGGCGGCCGTCCGGGTCGAGGTGGTCGGCCAGCCGTACGCCACCAGCACCGATCCCGCCGGCCGGTTCCGCGTGGTCGGCGTGCCGCACGACCCCGAGCGCCCCGGCCCGGTGCGGCTGCGGCTGACCAGCCGCGGCCAGGTGCTCACCGCCGAAGTCGACCCGGCCGAGCCCGACATCGTCATCGTCTGCCCACCACCGTCCCGCTGACCCGATCCGGGAGGACCGATGCCCACCTACTTCTCGCCCGGCATCTACGTCGAGGAGGTGCCCAGTGGCGCCCGCCCGATCGGACCGGTCGGTACCAGCACGGCCGCCTTCGTCGGTGTCGCCCCGGACCGCGGCGCCCACCTCGGCCGGGCCCAGGCGGTCAACAACTGGTCGGACTTCCTGCGGCTCTACGCCGACGGGGAGCGGCTGGAGAGCACCCCGCTGGCCCGGGCGGTGTTCGGCTTCCTGGACAACGGCGGCACCCGGTGCTGGGTGGTCAACGTCGGCGAGGACGGCGCGATCACCGGCACCGGCCAGCGGCGCGCCGGCCTGCAACTGCTGGAGGCGGTCGACGAGATCTCCATCCTGGCCGCGCCGGGTTTCCACGACCCGGTGTCGCACGAGGCGCTGCTCAGCATGGCCGAGCGGACCCGCACCATGGTGGCGATCTGCGACCCGCCGCCGGACGTCGAGGACATCTCGGCGCTGACCCGGGTCGCCACCCCGAGCAGCGGCAAGCCCCCGAAGCCGGCCGAGGCTTCCGGCGGATCCGGCGGCTCGGGCGGGGCTTCCGGCGGCTCGGGCGGGGAGGCGGCGGCGTGCCGGCCCCGGCAGTCGGACTTCGGCACCTGCTACTTCCCGTGGCTGCGGGTCCGCGACCCGCTCAGCGGGGAGCTGGTGCTCACCCCGCCGAGCGGGCACATGGCCGGCATCTGGGCCCGCACCGACGCGCTGCGCGGGGTGCACAAGGCGCCGGCCAACGAGCCGGTACGCGGCGCCGTCGACCTGGCGTACCTGGTCACCCGGCCGGAGCACGACGTACTCAACCCGAAGGGCGTGAACGTGATCCGCTACTTCGCCGGCGAGGGCATCCGGGTGTGGGGCGCCCGTACGCTCGCCGCCGAGGCCAGCGAGTGGCGCTACCTGAACGTCCGGCGGCTCTCCATCGCCATCGAGCAGGCGATCGCCAACGGCACCCGGTGGATGGTCTTCGAGCCGAACGACTTCTCGCTGTGGCGCTCCATCCGCCGCGACATCGGCGCCTTCCTGACCCGGGTCTGGCGCGACGGGGCCCTGCTGGGGCGCACGCCCGAGGAGGCGTTCTTCGTCAAGTGCGACGAGGAGACCAACCCGCCGGACGTCCGCGACGCCGGGATGGTGGTCGCGCACATCGGCATCGCCGTGGTGAAGCCGGCGGAGTTCGTGGTGTTCAAGCTGAGCCAGTGGGCCGGCGGCGCCGAGACCGAGACGATTGGAGGCTGACATGCCCACCACGGCCAACCCGCAGCCGGGCGCCCCGGTCGACCCGTACCGGGCCTACAACTTCAAGCTGCTGGTCAACGGCGTGACCAACGGGCACTTCACCGAGGTCAGCGGGCTGGAGATGAACATCCCCGCGCTGCCCTACCGGGAGCAGGGCAACGACCGGATCCGGATGATCCCCGGCCAGGCCGAGTACGAGCCGGTGACGTTGCACTTCGGGCTGACCGCCTCCCGGGAGCTGTGGGACTGGGTGCACGCCGTCGCCCGGGGCATGGTGAGCCGGCGCAACGTGTCGATCGTGCTGCTGGACGCCGCCGGCACCACCGAGGTGCTCCGCTGGAACATGATCAACGCCTGGCCGACCCGCTGGCTCGGCGCACAGCTGAACACCCTCGGTCAGGAGATCGCCATCGCCGCGCTGACGCTGCGCTACGAGGGCCTGGAACTGGAGACCGGCGGTGCCGCCCCGACGCCCGCGTAGCTGGCTGGCCGACCGGCTCCGCGCCCTCGCCGGCGGCGCGACGCGGCTGGCCGGTCGCATCGAGCCCGCCGGCGGTGCGGTGGAACCCGCCGGTGATCCGCTGCGCCGCCCCGGCGAGCCGCCCGAGCACTGGCTCCGCCTGGTCGCCGCGCACGCCCCCGGCCTCCTCCACGACCTCCCCCTCACTCCCCCGCCTCCGCCGCCCCCACCGCACCACGGTGTCGATCAAGGGCGTTACGTCAGCGACGGCCGCGTCATTGACGCAAACCCCTTGATCACCGGCCCTGGGGAGCCGGGGATCGCGGGGGGTTGGGGGGTCGTGCTACGGCCGGCGGTGCCGCCGGCAGTGGGGGACGCTGGCGCTGCCGGAGCGGGCGCTGCCGGCAGGGGCGTTGGCGGGACACCCGCTCCCGGCGCGGGTGCTGCCGGCACGGGCGTCGGCGGCGGGGGCGTTGGCGGCACGGCTGTTGGCAGCGCGGGCGCTCCCGGCACGGGCGCTGGCAGCGCGGCCGTTGGCGGGGCGGGCGCTGCAGGGGCGGGCGGCGGCGTGGGGGTTGGCGGGGCGGGCGTCGGCGGTGAGGCGTTTCGGCCCGGGGGGTGGGTGCCCGGCCACGGGTCGAGTGGCCTCGGGGGGCCGGCAGCCGACCCCGCTGGCATGGGCACATCCGTCAGCATCCGCCCGGGGGCACACCCGACTGACCCGGGAACACCCCCCGGCACCCGCCCGGGCGCACGCCGGACCCCACCGGGAACACCCGGCATCGCCCGCTCGGCGGCACACCCGGCTGCCGGCGGGGCGGCGACCGTCACCCCGGATCCGGGCGGCACCAGCGGATGGACCGTCGGCGACATCCGGACCCGGCTCACCGGTACGGACACGCCCGACACCGCCGGCCGAAGCCGAGGTGCGGACGGCAGCACCGGCACTCCCGGCAAACGCCGGAGCCGAGGCGCGGACGGCGACTCCGGCCCGTCCGGCCTTAGCCACGCTGGCGAGGGCAGCACCGGTGCCCGGGGCCACGGCGGGATCGGCACCGGCGATCCGCGCCTGGACGCCGCCCTCGGTGCTCCATTCGCGTCCCCCGGCTTCAGCCGGCTTGCTGATGGCGGCACCGGTGGCCCGTCGGGCGCCTCCGTCCGATCCGGATCCGTCTCGGGTCGGACGGGCCCGGCCGGCGAGTATCGGGACAGCGCAGCCTCCCGCCGGCCGAACCCCGGTCACCCGAACCCCGGCCCCCACCCCCCTCCCCCGCCTCTCGCCCACGGCACGCCCGAGATCTTGGAAGATGCCGGCGCCTACCGGGGCCGATCCGGACCAAGGCCTGCGGCCGCACGGGGGGCTGGCGCGGAGGTGGGGTGGTGGTGGCCGGGGTTGCCGGAGAGCGGGGCGGCCGGGAGTGTGCCGCGGGCGGGGGGCGGTCCCTGGCCGGAGCTGCCGGATGACCGGGCGCTGTGGAGGCCCGCGGGGGACGCGCTGGACCCCGCGCACCTGCGCCGGCTGGACCGGGAACAGGCGGGCGCCTGATGGAACGGGTCGCCTTCCTCGTCGACGCCACCGGTGACCGGGTGGACTGTCTGCTCAACCCGGAAACCGTACAGGTGACCCGGCTGGCCGGGATCCGGCCCCGGGGCGCGCCGGGCGGGCAACTGACCGGCGCCGGGCTCGCCGACGACCCACTGGTGTTCACCGGCGGCGGGCGTACCGAACTCGTGCTGGACCTGCTCTTCGACGTGGACTTCGCCGAGGGTCAGGTCCGCCCCACCGACGTGCGGGTGCTCACCCGCCCACTGTGGCTGCTCGCGGAGAACTCGGCCACCGAGCACGGCTGGCTACGGCCGCCGCTGGTGCGGCTGGTCTGGGGCAAGACCTGGAACGTGCCCGGCGTGATCGTCGCTGTGGCGGAACGCTTCGACGCGTTCACCGTGACCGGCTCACCCCGCCGCTCCTGGCTGCGGCTCAAGCTGGTCCGGGTGGCCGAGTCGGCCGACCGGGCGCGGGAGGGGTTCGCCGAGGAACTGGCCGCCGCCGACACCCCGGCCGCCGCGCCCGGCAGCGCCGTGGTGGCCGCCGGCGACGGCGCGGCCGAGCCCGACTACTCGGGCGTACGGTTCGACCTGCTCGCCCACGACGCGCTCGGCTCCCCGCTGCGCTGGCGGCTGCTGGCCGAGCACAACCGGATCACCGACCCGCTCACCGTGCCGGCCGGCACCGCGCTCGCCGTCCCACCGCCCGGCGCGGTCGCCGGCTCACCCCCGCCCGGCGGAGGTGCGCCGTGACCGTCGCCGCGCCCCGCGCGCTGACCGCGCCCGCCGTCGCACCGCCGGCCGCCAACCCGGCCCCGCCCGCGTCGCCGGGAGGTGCGCCGTGACCGTCGCCGCGCCGCCCGCGCTCACCGTGCTGCTCGACGGCGCGGCGCTGCCCGACGGCGCGACCCGCCGGGTGGTGTCGGTACGGGTGGCCGCCCGGCTCGACCAGCCCACCCAGTGCGAGGTGGCGCTCGCCACCGCCCCCGGCGCCGCCGCGCTGACCCCGCCGGTGCGCACCGGCGGCACACTGGACGTCCGGCTGACCGACCAGCCGGAGGCGCTGTTCGCCGGCGAGGTCACCTGCGTCGAGGTCGAGTACGCCGCCGACGGCTCCGCGCTGCTGCTGGTGCGGGCGTACGACGCGCTGCACCGGCTGCGCAAGCGGCAGCGGCTGCGGGTGTTCGAGTCGGTGACCGCCGCCGACCTGGCCCGGGAGCTCTGCGCCGACGTCGGGCTGGCCGTGGCGGCGGAGACCGACGGGCCACGGCTGGAGCGGCTGGCACAGCACCGGCACACCGACCTCGACCTGCTGCTGGAGGTGGCCGGCCGGGCCGGGCTGCACCTGACCGTCGACGGTGACCGGCTGCGCCTGGTGACCCTGGAGGGGTACGGCGAGCCGGTCCCGCTGGAGCTGGGCCGCTCGGTGCACGCGCTGCGGCTGTCCACCAACCTCGACGCCGCCGCCGGGGACAGCGCGGCGCTGGGCTGGCACCCGCAGCGGGCCGAGCCGATCAGCCAGCGGGCCGGCGCGGCGCGCTGCGGGCGGCGCACCGCCGCCGACCCGGACCCGGCGGACGTGGGCGCGGACGGCGTGCGTACCGCGGTCGACCAGCCCGGGCGCAGCGACGACGAACTGGCCGCGCTGGCCCAGGCCGGCCTGGACGCCCGGGTCGCCGCCCTGGTCACCGCCGACGGGGTGGCCGAGGGCGATCCGGCGCTGCGCCCGGGCCGGCGGATCGCGCTGGCCGGGGTGGCCGCGCCGGCCGAGGGCACGTACGTGCTCACCGAGGTGGTGCACACCGTCGACGCCAACGGTCACCTGACCCGGTTCGGCACCGCCCCGCCACCGCCGCCGCCGGCCGGGCCGCCCGCCCCGGCGGTGCTCACCCTCGGCACGGTCACCGACGTCGCCGACCCGGACGGGCTGGGCCGGGTCCGGGTGGCGCTGCCCGCGTACGGGGAGCTGGACGCCGGGTGGCTGGGGGTGCTCTGCCCGGGCGCCGGCCGGGGCAAGGGGATCGTGGCGCTGCCCGACCCGGAGGACACCGTGCTGGTGGCGCTGCCCGGGGGCGAGCCGGCGGCCGGGATCGTGCTCGGCTCGCTGTTCGGCGCGGTCGAGCCGTACGACGCGGGGATCCACCAGGGGCGAGCGGGCCGCTGGTCGCTGCGGACCGCCGGCGGGCAGTCGATCGTGGTGGACGACGCCGGCCGGCGGCTGCGGCTGGCCACCGACGGCGGCAGCTGGCTGGAGCTGACCCCGGAGCTGGCCACCCTGCACGCGGCGAGCGACCTGGTGCTCTCCGCGCCGGGCCGGGCGATGGTGGTCCGGGCCCGCAGCGTGGACTTCCTGCACGCCGAGGCGGCCGAGGACGCAGAGACGGCCGCCGAGCGGGCCCGGACCCTGGCCCGCGCCCAGCACGAGGGAGGTGGCTGATGCGCTGGATCCACCGCGACTCGGTGATCAGGTGCGACCACGACGGCCGGGTGGAGAACCGGGCCTCGCAACGCTGGGTCACCGTCACCGGCGTACCGGTGCTGGTGGACGCCGACCCGGAGGGGCGCCCGATCACCGCCTGCCCGAACTACGGGCCGACGATCAAGCCCTGCGCGAAGACGCTGCGGGTGCGGGTCGGCTACAGCGACTGGCTGCGGGTGGACGGTCACCGCGTGGTCCTGTCCCACCTGGACGGTTTCACCGACGGCACCCCGCCGGGCCTGGTCCACCACCGGGTGCGCGACCCGCGCCAGCGGTTCCTGGGGGCCGACCGGTGAGGGCGTTCCGGTTCGTCGGCGCCGGCTTCGACGCGGGTCGCACCGGCGGGCTCGCGCTGACCGCGGCCGGCGGGCTGGCCATGACCGAGGGCGACGAGACGGTACGCCAGGCGTTGTTCCTGCTGCTGTCCACCACTCCCGGCGAGCGGCTGATGCGCCCCGGCTACGGGTCCCGGTTGCACCGGCTGGTCTTCGCACCGAACGACGACACCACCGCCGGGCTGGCCATCCACTACGTCCGGCAGGCCATCGCCCGCTGGGAGCCCCGGGTGGAGGTGGTCGACGTGGACGCCGGCCCCGACCCGGACGACCCGTGGCGGCTGGTGATCCGGCTGGACTACCGGATCCGGGCCAGCCTGGCCCCCGGCCAGCTGGTCTTCTCGGTCGACCTGCTGCCCGCCGACGAGCCGGCCGACGTCGCACCACCCGGGACCGCCCGACCGGCCGACCGGCCCGGGGCCCCGAGCGCGGAGGGAGCGCCGTCATGACCCTGCCCGTGCCGCACCTGGACGACCGGACCTTCCTCGACCTGGTCACCGAGGCCCGGGAGCGGATCCGCCAGTCCTGCCCGGGCTGGACCGACCTGTCCGCGCACGACCCGGGGATCGCCCTGGTGGAGGCGTTCGCGTACCTCACCGAGGTGATGATCTACCGGCTGAACCAGCTGCCGGAGAAGGCGTACGTGTCGTTCCTCAACCTGCTCGGGGTGACCCGGCACCCGCCGTCGGTGGCCTGGGCGGACGTCCGGTTCACCCGGACCGGCGGGGACCGGGGCGCGATCCGGATCCCGGCCGGCACCCGGGTCGCGGCGGCCCGGGGCGCCGATCCCCGGCCGGTCGTCTTCGTCACCACCGAGCCGGCCCTGCTGCCCGCCGGGCAGGCCGAGGTGACCGTCCGGATGCACCACTGCGCGCCGGTCGAGGCGGAACTGCTGGGCGTCGGCACCGGGCAGCCCGGCCAGGTGCTGCGCGCCGCGCGGGCGCCGCTGGCGCGGACCGCCGAGCCGCTGGACCTGCTGCTCGGCGTGGAGGTGCCGGCCGGTTCGGTGGAGCTCGGCGCGGCGGCGCGCGAGCACGAGGGGCGCACGTTCGAGATCTGGCGGCCGGTGGACAGCTTCGCCGGCGTCGGCCCGCAGGCGAAGGTCTACCTGGTCGACCGCTGCTCCGGCACGGTCACCTTCGCCCCCGCCCTGGACCTGCGCGACCCGCCGCCGGCCGAGCCTGCCGGCGGCCCCACGCCCGATGGCTCCGCTGCCGGCGACCCGGTCGGCCCGGACGGCGGGACCGGTGCCGCCGAGCCCCGGGATCCGGGTGGTGCGGGTGGGCCGGTGACCGTGGCGGCGGTGCCGCCGGCCGGGCGGCAGGTCCGGCTCTGGTACCGGGCCGGCGGCGGACCGGCCGGCAACGTGGCGGCCGGCACCCTGACCAGCCTGCGCGACCCGCTGCCCGGGGTGCGGGTGGAGAACCCGGCGTCGGCCGCCGGCGGGCGGGACCTGGAGTCGCTGGAGTCGGTTCTGCTCCGCGGCCCGTACGAGTTCTTCGCCCAGCAACGGGCGGTGACCGCCCGGGACTACGAGGTGCTGGCCGCCGGCTCCGGCGCGGTGGCCCGGGCCCGGGCGTTCACCCGCGCCGCCGTCTACAGCTACGCCCGCCCCGGCGAGGTCGAGGTGGTGCTGGTGCCGTACGTGCCGGAGGCGGCCCGGCCCGGCGGCCGGCTGCCGGTGGCGGTGCTGCGCGAGCACGAGGTCGAGGAGGCCCGGGCCCGGGTCGAGGCCGACCTGGACCGGCGCCGGGCGTTGGGCACCAGTTGCCGGGCCGGCTGGGCCCGCTACAAGGCGGTGTCGATCCGGGCCCGGGTGGTGGTACGCCGTGAGGAGGACGCCGACGCGGTCCGCCGCCGCATCCACGACCGGCTGCACTCCACGCTCAGCCCGCTGCCCACCCCGCTCAACCCGACCGGCTGGGCGTTCGGGGAGCCGCTGCGCGCCTCCAACGTGTACCGGCTGCTGGAACACGCCGAACCCGGGGTGCGCTACGTCGAGTCGGTCCGCTTCGTGGTCGACGAGGCGCCCGACGCGCAGGTCAACGCGGTGGCGGTGGACCAGTACCAGCCGCGCACCTGGTACGCCGGGCGCGGGCCGGTGCTGTTCCGCTCCACCAACGCCGGGGCGGGCTGGGAGCCGGCCGGCCGGTTCGACGGCGAGACGGTGCTGCGGGTGGCGCCGGCCCCGGCCCCGACCCGCCCGGGCATCGTGCCCCGCCCCGGCGCGGTCGCGGCGGTCACGCTGCGCGCCGGCGGCGGCTCGCGGGTGCACCTGAGCACCGACCTGGGCGAGACCTGGTCGCTGCTGACCGACCTGGCCTCCCGGATCACGGATCTGGCCTGGATCGACCGGGACGGCGCCGGCGCGCTGCTGGTCGCCACCGACACCGGGCTCTACGAGGTGTCTCTGCTGCCCGGCGCGGTGCCGCTGCAGATCCTGGTCGACCCGGCCGACGCCGACCGCGGCTTCTACGCGGTCCGCGCGTTCGTCTCCGAACGCGGCGCGCCCGGCGTGGCGGTGGCCGCCCAGGCCGGTTTCGGCGTCTACCTGTCCACCGCGGCCGGCCGGCCCGGCACCTTCGGCCACGTCGGTCTGGCCAACGTGGACAACCGGGTCCTCGCCGTGCAGTACGACGGTCCGGCCACGCTGCTGTGGAGCGGCACCGGCGAGCCGGACCCGAAGAAACCGGGCCAGGGCTGTTACCGCACCCGGCTGTTCGAGTCGGACGTGCAGTGGCAGCCGGTGCAGACCGGCTGGATCGGCGGCACCTGCCGGGACCTGGCCTTCGCCGGCCCGCTCGCGGTCGCCGCCACGCAGAGCGGCGGGGTGGTCCGGCTGGACACCCTGGCCGCGCAGCCGCAGTGGGCGCCGGTGATGGTCAACTGCGGGCTGCCGCTTCGGGACCGCACCCGGTTCCTGCCGGTGGACGCGATCGCCGCCACCGCCGGCCCGGACCGGCTGATCCTGGCCGGCGGCGAACGCGGGGTGTACCGCAGCGGCAACGCCGTCGACTGGGCGGCGAGCGCCAACCAGGCCACCGCGGACGTGGTGACCGTTCCCGACACCTGGCTGCTCTGCTCCGGCGAGCACGACATCGAGGTGGTGCGGCAGGATGCGACGCGCGGCGATTGAGCGGCTGCTGCCCGCGGCGTACCAGCGGGCGTGCGTGCCGGGCAGCGTGCTGTGGGCGCTGCTGGACGTGATGGAGGCGCTGCACGCCCCGGACGAGGCGGTGCTGGCCGACGTCGACGCGCTCTTCGCCCCGTACCGGGCGCCGGACGCGATGGTCGTCGCGCTGGCCCGCTGGGTGGCGATGGACCACGTGGTGGCCTCGCCCCGGCCGGACACCCCGCTGCCGCTGCCGCCGGGTCGGCTGCGGGACCTGGTGGCGCACGGCGCGCTGCTGGCCCGCTGGCGCGGCACCCCGTACGGGCTGCGCCTCGCGCTGGAGGTGGCGACCGGGCTGCGTGGCTTCGTGCTGGCCGAGCCGGCCGACCGGCCGTTCCACGTGGTGGTGCGGGTGCCCGCGGCCGCCACCGAGCAGCAGTTGGCCGTGGCGACCCGCATCGTCGAGGCGGAGAAGCCCGCGTCGACCACCGTCGAGATCGTCGTCGCAGAGGAGCCCTTATGACCACCGAGTGGGCGGTCGTCGCGGCCGCCGAGCAGTTCACCCTGGACGCCCGCAACACCGGGGAGCTGACCTTCACCGTCTCCAACCCGGGCGTCGCGCCGGACACCGTCGTCTTCGACGTGGCACCCGGCGAGGGCAGCCAGCGCTCCTGGTTCACCGTCACCGAGCCGCAGCGGGTGGTGCCCGGGCAGGGCTCGGTGTCGTTCCTGGTCCGGCTGGTGGTGCCGGCCGGCACCGCGCCGCGTCGCTACGACATGACCGGGTTCGCGTACTCGGCGAACACCGCGCCGGAGGAGAGTTCCCGCTCCAGCGGGCGGGTCACCTACGAGGTCCGGGCGGTCACCCCGACCCGGCGCAGCCCGTGGCCGTGGGTCGCCGCCGCGGCGGCGCTGGTGCTGCTCGCCTCGGCGGTGGTGGTCTTCCTGGTCACCCGGGACGGCGACCCGGCGCCCCCGGGTGAGCCGCGGGTGGTCACCGTGGAGGCGGAGGACCTGGTCGACGGGGCGATGGTGCTGTCGCCGCGGGGTGCGGCGGCCACCGTGGTGCGGCAGCCGAACTGCTGCGGGGTGGTCTGGTCGCAGGACACCCAGTTGTTCTTCCAGGGCCGGGCGATCGGCGACCAGGTGACCGTCACGGTGACCCTGCCCGCGGACGCCACCTGGCGGTTCGCCACCGTCCGGACCACCTCGTTCGACTACGCCAACACGGTGTTCACCATCGACGGCGTCCAGGTCGGCGGCGTCTTCCTCGGCTTCAGTCCGACCGTGGTCCGCACGGACTGGCTCGACGTGGGCACCATCCGGCTCGGCCCGGGCCCGCACCGGATCACGCTGGTGGTGGTCGGCAAGACGCAGGACACCGACCGGTACTTCGCCGGGATCGACGCGATCCGGTTCACCGAGGTCGCCCCGGCGGACACCCGATGAGCGAGCGAGTCATCAGGCTCGGCGCGACGGGGCCGCATGCCGGCAAGCAGCGCAGCGGAGTGCCGTCGTGAGCGGGCGGCAGAAGGCGCTGCTGGTGCTGCTCGGCGTACTGCTGGTGGCGCTCTTCGCCGTGGCGGTGGCCGGCGGCCGGGCCGACCGGGGCGACCCGGCGGACCGGTCGGGCCTGGTCGACCGGCTCGGCCGGCTCGGCGGCGAGCAGGCCGCGGTGGACCCGGCGGCGGTCGCCGCGGAGTGCGCTGTCGAGCCCGGCCGGCTGGTCTTCACCGGCGGCTGCGCGCTGCGGGTCGCCGCCCCGGGTGGGCTGCGCACGCTGGTCCTGCGCAGCCCGGCCCGGTTCACCGTCGAGGCGCCGGCCCCCGGCGACATCGACGTCACGGTGCGGGACGACGTCGAGCCGGCCGCCGACGGCGCGGTGGTCCGGGTGGCGGTGGACCGGCCGACCACCGTCCTGCTGGGCTGCCCGGGCCTGGGCACCTGCACGGTCACCGTCGCCCCGTCCTGACCGCCGCGAGGAGGAGGCTCCCGATGGGCGAGTTGCGCAAGCCGTTCCTGCTGCTGGCGATGCTGGCGGTGGTGCTGGCCATCGCCGTGGAGCTGGGCGCCGGGCTGCTCACCGGCGGCGGGGACGCCGGTGCGGCGCTGCGGGACAGCGCCGGGGCGCTGGACGTGGAACTCGGCGAGGTCTCCGGGGTCACCGAACCGTCCGGCCGCGGCACCAGCTACCTGGCGCTGGTCGACGCGGTGGCGGTCTGGACCACCGGGCTGTTCTGCCTGAGCCTGCTGCTGTCCGAGCGCGTCCAGGGCCGGGTGCAGGGCGTGGCCACCCTGGTCTTCGCGATCGTGCTGATCCTCGTGTCGCTGGTCGCGCTGCTGGTCGCGTTCGTCGAGCTGTCCGTGATGGTGTCGCTCTTCCTGGCCGCGCCGTTCGGCACCCTGGCGTACCTGGCGCTGTGGGGGTTCTTCCCGGTCGGTGAGGCGGCGCTGCTGCTCGGGCTGGTGCTGCTGCTCAAGCTCGCCTGGGGCGGGCTGCTGCTGGCCGCGCAACCGCGCTTCGCGCAGAACAAGGGCCTGGTCGCGCTGGTGCTGACCACGCTGCTCTGCACGGTGGTGCTGGAGTTCCTGCACCGGCTGGTGCCGGTGATCCTGGTCAGCATCCTGGACGACATCGGCGCGCTGGTCTTCTCGGTGGTCGCCCTGGTCTGGGGCGTGGTGCTGCTGGTCGGTTCGATCCCGGCCATCGTCAAGGCGGTCCGGGTCACCGGCGCCCTCGCCGACCGCTCCTGACCCGCCGGCCGGAAAGGTCGGTGGGTGGTCGAGGTCCTCAGCGGGCCGCCGTTCCCGGGGCCTCGCCGGCGCGGGCCAGTTCCGCCAGCCGGTCCAGCTGGTCGGGGTCGGCCAGCGCGGACCCGACCGCGACCACCCGCACCCCGGCGGCCAGGAATTCGCCGGCGGTGCCGCCGTACCGCACCGAACCGTCGGACTGGACGGTTTGAGCAACCCGGAAGGCAGGGCAGGGCCAATCGGTGTGCTCTCGCTTTTGCCGAGGTCCTGACCCGTTGTTAGCGTGCGGTGATGGCAACCCTTGGCTCGCCGGCGCCGACCACGGTTTCCGCGGTTTCACGCTGTCGCCAGGTTGCATCGCGCTACGTCGACGTCCCTTTCCGGATGTCGCGGACCGCACAGGGAAGTGTCACTCATGACCGATGACAAGAAGCACGACACGGGACCGACGTTGCTCTCGGGCGGCAATCCCCAGATCCCCAAGGGTGAGGGAAACGGGCCGGTGCGGGACTACATCGCTGCCATGCCCGGCTGGAAACGAGGCGTCGGGGAGCGCCTGGACGAGCTCATCGTGCGCACCGTTCCCGGGGTGCACAAGGCCGTGAAGTGGAACCAGCCGTTCTACGGGCTCACGGGCGAGGGCTGGTTCCTGTCGTTCCGCTGCTACACGAACTACGTGCAGGTGCAGTTCCTGAAAGGGACATCGCTCGATCCCGTGCCGCCGAAGCCATCCAAGCACGACGAGGTGCGCTATCTCGACATCCGCCAGGATGAGGAACTGGACGAGAACCAACTGCGCTCCTGGATCGAGCAGGCCAGCCGGTTGCCGGGCGAGCGGATGTGACCAGGCGCGACGACCCGGACGTCGGGCGCTGCGCCGCTGTGGTCTAGTCGTCGGTCCCGGCAGGCCGCCAGGGCGGCGTGGGCATGGACGCCAGCCGGCGCGGGTCGACCAGCGCCACGACCTCGACGATGCGTCCACCGCGCACGCTGCACGCCATCACGCTGAGCGGCGCTCCGGTGCGGCTCCAGGTCATGATGCCCGGCTCCCCGTTGACCAGGACCCGGCGTGCCACGACCGAGGCGTGGGCCCCACGTTCGGCGGCGGCGATCACCTCGGTGGCGCCGATCTTCACCACCACTCCGCCCGGGGTGTACGACCGCCACGTGATCTGGGGGTCGAGTACCCGCAGTAGGGCCTCGAAGTCCCCGTTCCGGGCAGCGGCCAGGAAGGCGTCGACCACCTGGCGTTGGCGTTGGCGGCCCTCGTTGGGACGGTCGGCGCCGCGCACCTTGCGGCGGGCGCGGCTCGCCATCATCTTGGCTGCGGTCGCGGAGGTGCCGAGGATCTCGGCGATGTCCTTGAACGGCACCGCGAAGATGTCGTGGAGCACGAACGCCAGCCGTTCGTCGGGCCCCAGAGCCCCGAGCACCACGAGCAGAGCGAGGCCCACCGCCTCGTTGGCCGCCGCCGCGTCATCGGGGGATTCAACGTCCTCGCTGACCGTGAACTCGGGCAGGTCGGGCTCATCCGCCGGCAGCGGGCGGTGCTTGCGGGCGCGCAGCATGTCGAGACAGACCCGCGCCGCCACGGTCGTCAGCCAGCCAGGGAGATTGCCGATCGACGCCGGATCGTGGCGGACCAGACGCAGCCACACCTCCTGGACGACATCCTCGGCGTCTGCTCGCGAGCCGAGCATCCGATGGGCCAGGGCCACCAGGCGTGCTCGCTCGTCCTCGAACACGGCTGCCAGATGCGTGTCCGACGTCATCGTTGTTACCTCTCGTGGCTGGGCTCCGTCACACCTACGACGCGCCTCGGGGAGGCGAGGTAACGGATGTGAGGAGCTGTCGTGCACACCGCGCTATGGATAGTGACTGCCATTGTCGCGACCGGGTTCGCCATCGGCGGGATCAGTCAGGTCGTGCTGACGAAGGAGCGGTTCCGCTCGTTCGGAGCCAGCCAGCACTGGGTGGACGACTTCGGCCGCGGGCACATCAAGGCGATCGGCACGATCAAGATCATTGGCTCCCTCGGCCTGATCCTGCCCGCTGTCCTCGACGTGGCTGTCGTGCTCGTGCCGTTGGCCGCCTCCGGCCTGATGCTGGTGATGGCAGGTGCGGGGACGACCCGATTCCGCCGCAGCGAGTGGGGCTACCTGCTCGGTGACCTGATGTTCATCGGTCTGCTCGGTTTCGTCGCCTGGGGGAGATTCGCGCTCGAACCGCTGGGCTGACCTGCCGGGTCACCGGTCGACGCAGCACCGCGGGCCGGGTCGGCGGTCGCCGGCCCCGCCCGTCGGATGGCCGACGGGCGGGACCGGGCCCGTGGTGAAGATCCGCTATAAGTGACGCATGGACTTCCCCGCGTACCTGGCCACCATGCCGATGCACGCGATCACCGAGATCCACGGCGAACCCGGCCTGTTGGAACGGTTCCGGCTGGAGATCCGGGCGTTCGACGAACCCGCCCGGCAGCGGCTCACCGCCGCCCTCGACCTCGCCGCCGACCTGCACCGTCACGACCGGCGGGTACGCGAGCCGTACCTCAACCACCTGCTGCGGGTGGCGATCCGGATGATGCACCATTACCAGGTGCGCGACGTGGACGTGATCGTCGCCGGTCTGCTGCACGACGCGGTCGAGGACCACCCGGACGAGCTGGCCGGCGACGCGGAGGTCGACGACCCGACGACGGCGGCGCTGGCCACCCTCGCCGACCGGTTCGGCCCCCGGGTGGCCCGCCTGGTCGCGGCGGTCACCAACCCGGCGTACGACCCGGGGCGCGACCGGCACGAGCAGTACCGCGAGCACGTGGCGGCGAGCCTGGAACGCGAGCCGTGGGCCCGGGTCATCAAGGTCTCCGACTTCACCGACAACGGGGTGGGCGTGATCCACACCGTCGGCCCGAAGGTGGCGTCGGCGGCGGCGAAGTACCGGCCGCTGGTGCCGGTCTTCCGCGACCTCGTCACCCGCCCGGATACCCCGCTGTCCGCCCCGGTCAAGCAGCACATCCTCGACCAGCTCGACCTGGCCGAGGAGCGGTTCAGTGCCATCCTGGACCAGCCCGCCTGACCGGGCTCCGACCTGGGATCCCGTCCGGTGCTCGACGGGGGCGGCGGTCCGCTTCCGGTCCGCCACCTCGCCGAGGTCGACCTGTGGCTCGCCGATCTCGCCGACACCGGGCCGGCCCGGCACCGGACCGGTCGCGGCGTGCTCCCGGCTGACGTCGCAGCGCCGGGCGGTGGGTCAGTGGCCCCGGTACAGCGCCTCGACGTCGTCGGCGTAGCGCGTCGCCACCGCCTCCCGTTTGATCTTCAAGGTGGGGGTGAGTTCGCCCTCGGCCTCGGTGAGGTCGCGGTGCAGGATCCGGAACGTCTTGACCTGCTCCGCCCGGGACACTGTCGCGTTCGCCCGGTCGACGGCGGACTGGATCTCGCCGCGCAGCTCCGGGTTGTCGCGCAGCTCGGCCACGGGCACGTCGGGCAGGCCGCGTGCGGCGTGCCACCGCGTCCAGGCGTGCTCGTCGACGGTGACCAGCGCGGCCACGTACGGGCGGCCGTCGCCGACCAGCATCACCTGGCTGACCAGCGGATGCTCGCGGATCGCGTCCTCGATCGGCGCGGGTGCCAGGTTCTTCCCGGCCGCCGTCACCATGATCTCCTTCTTCCGGCCGGTGATCCGCAGGTAGCCGTCCTGGTCGAGGCTGCCGAGGTCGCCGGTGCGCAACCAGCCGTCGCTGGTGAACGCCTCCCGGGTGGCCTCGGGGTTGTTCCAGTAGCCGGGAAAGATCATCGGGCCGTGCACGAGGATCTCACCGTCCGGGGCGACGCGGACCCGCGCGCCGGGGATCGGGCGGCCGGCGGTGCCGATGCGCATGGCCGACGGCGGGTTGACCGTCAACGCCGGTGACGTCTCGGTCAACCCGTACCCCTCCAGCAGGGCCATCCCGGCGCCCCGGAAGAAGTGCCCGAGCCGGTCCGCCAGCGGCGCCCCGCCGACGATCGCCAGCCGGCATCGCCCGCCGAGGGTCGCGCGCAGCTTCCGGTACGCCAGCACCTCGAAGACCACGTGCGCCAGGCGCAGCAGCGGCCCCGGGCCGCGCGGGGTGTCCAGCGCCCGGCTGTAGCGCACCGCCAGCCGGTCGGCAAGGTCGAACAGTCGCGTCCGGTTCGCCTCGTCGGCCTTCTGCCGCGCCCGGTTGTACATCTTCTCGAACATCCGCGGCACCGCCAGGATGAACGTCGGCCGGTACTTCCGCAGCTGGTCGAGGACTCCGCTCATGTCGGCGCTGTGCACCATGGTCGCCCGGCTGTGCACCATGCCGACCTGGATCAGCCGGGCGAACGCGTGCGCCAGCGGCAGGAACAACACCGTCGAGGCGCCCGGATGCAGCAGGTCCCGCAGCACCTCTGTCGCGCCGATGACGTCGCAGTGGATGTTGCGGTGGGTCAGTACGCAGCCCTTCGGCCGTCCGGTGGTGCCGCTGGTGTACACGATGGTCGCGACGTCCCCGCCGGTCACCGCGTGCCGCCGGGCCTCCACCCGCGCGTCGTCGACGGCGCGGCCCTCCCCGGCCAGGGCGATCAGGTCGCCGCCGTCGATCCGCCACACCCGGCGCAGCGCCGGCAGGTCGTCCCGGAAGCCGGCGAGCATCCCGGCGTGCTCACCGGTCTCCAGCACGCAGCCGACGGCGCCGGAATCGGTGAGGATCCACCGCAACTGGTCGGCGCTGGAGGTGTCGTAGATCGGCACGGTGACCGCGCCGATCGACCACAGGGCATAGTCGACGAGCGTCCACTCGTAGCGGGTGCGGCTCATCAGGGCCACCCGGTCGCCGTGGCCGACGCCGGCGGCGACGAACCCGCGGGCGAGAGCGAGCACGTCGTCGCGGAACTGCTGACAGGTGACCGGCTGTGGCCCGCTACGCAGCGGACGCGGCGCCGGCCAGGATCGGGGCACCGGGTCCGGGCGCAGGAACTGCACCGCCTCGGGCGCCGCCTCGGCGTTCTCCCACACCACGTCGGCCAGGCCCGCCGACCGGGCCTCGGCGGCCACCGGTTCGACCGACACGTCCTGCACGTCACTCCCCCGTTCCTCCGTCACCGGCACGCGGGGGCCCGCCGGGGTGGCTCCGCGGCCATCATGGCGCGGCCGGCGGTGCGGGCGGCGGCGAACGGCGAAAGTGCTCCCGCCGCGGTCGGCGTTCTCGTGCCCGGACGCGGCGGGTGGGACGATTGTCGGCTTCGCCGGCGCGCGACCGCCCCGCCATTCCGGCAATCGTAGGAATTGTGCACAGACCTCAGAAAAATCGAAGGATTCCGTTGCATCCCGGCCACCCGCCGGAAAGGATCGACCCAACCCACCGGTGATTACTCCCGGGCGCTCCCCGATCCGGTCCGCGCCCGGCGCCGGCGTGGGTCCAGGAAAGGAGCACGCGTGCAGTTTCATTCGACGCCGACGATTCTCCGGCCCCGGAAGGCGCTAGCCGCCGTCGCGCTGACGGCGCTGGCCGGCTCGATCCTCGCCGCCCCGCCCGTTTCGGCCGCCGCGCCCGAGGGGCCGGGTGAGGGCAGCTGCCGGACCGCCGACGACCCGTCCTGGTCCGGCTGGAGCAACCACGAGCAGGTGGGCCAGCGGTTGGCGCAGATCGAACAGACCAGCGGCGGACGGGTGGACGTCGAGGTGGTCGGGCACTCCCCGCAGAGCCGGGAGCTGTGGGCGGCCCGGGTCGGCACCGGCGACAAGGTGCTGCTGGTCACCAGCGCCATCCACGGCAACGAGCGCACCGGCACCGAGGCCCTGCTCGGGATCCTCAAGCACCTCGGCAGCAGCGGCGACGCGCAGACCCGGAGGATCCTGAACGAGATCACCTTCGTGGCGATGCCGATGGTCAACCCCGACGGCGGGGAACTCAACCGGCGGATGAACGTGCGGTCCTGGGACGAGACCGTGGCGCAGTTCCCGCAGTTGGCCGGCGCACCCCGCGCCTGGTACCACCGGCTCAGCGGGGACGGCATCGACCTGCCCGGCTACGACCTCAACCGGGACTTCAACCCCGACCTCGACTACGTTCCGCAGGCCGCCGACCTGCCCGGGCGGGACACCGACGCCGGGTTCTTCCTCTCCCCCGAGTCGCGCGCGATTCGGGACGTCTACGTCGGGCTGCGCGCCGAGAAGGGCGCCGTCGACGCGTACGTCGACCTGCACCACATGGGCCCGTGCGACCGGCTCACCGGCGGCGAGCAGGACGGCCGGCTGATCTCCGTGTCGCTGGACTACCCGCCGCTGGGCGTGCAGGACGGCGCCGCGTACCGGCCCGCCTGGCCGGCGCTCGACCAGGACAAGTCCCGCCGGTACGCCCTCACCGTGGCCAACGGCCTGATGGCGAAGTACGGCAACCAGTCCAAGCTGGCCGCGGTGGGCCGGTACTTCCACCCGGACGCCCGCGAGTACGCTGGTCAAGGCCGGTCCGCGTTCGCCCTGAACGGCACCGGGACGGTGCTGTTCGAGGTGCGCGGCCAGCAGGACGACCTGGGCCAGAAGCAGCACGGCATGCTGGTGGAGAGCGTCCGGACCGGGGTGGAGTCGTTGCTCGCCGGACTGGCCGACGGCACGGTGGACCGGGTCGACGGGGACGACTTCTTCGACCTGCCCGACTACGGCTGGGACACCGCCGCGGACTGACCATGACAGCGCGGCCGGGGCGGCGTCGGCCGCCCCGGCCGCCGGCTGTCGGGATCAGGCGGGGATCGCGTCGACCAGCTTGCGCAGCAGCGCCTCGTTGGCGGCGGCGTCGTCGTGGAAGCTGCTGATCTGCACCGTGTACGCGCCCGCCTTACTGATCACCACGGCCTCGGCCTCGGTCCCGCCGGTGGCGAGGTACCCCTGGTCACCCTTGTCCACCTCGGACACCCGCTCGAACCGCTTCCCGGCCTGCTCCCTGCTGTAGTCGTAGGTGGCCTGACCGGCCACCTCGGACGCGAGGGTGATGGTCAGGATGGCGACGCCGTTGCCGTCGCGGAACAGGCAGTTGCCGTCGGCGTTCATCGTCCGCCCGACGAGTTCCGAGGCACGCTCCGGGGTGAACGGGCAGGACGGACGCTCGACCGCCGCCCCGTCCCCCTCGATGACGCCGTCGCCGCCGTCGACCTCCTCCGCCGCCCCGGGCGACCCCTGCGGCTCCTCCGAGCCGCCGCATCCGGTCAGAGCCAGCACGACCACCAAGGCCACCGGCGCGATCCACCGTCGCATGACCACCCCTCGCTCTCGTTCACGTCGAAGAGACCGGCTCCGGGCTCGCACCGCCGGGGCCGGATCGGCCCGGCCGCCCACCGGTCGCCACCGCCACCGTCGGACGGCTCGGCACGCCCCGACGCTAACTTTCGGACCGCCGTCGACGAATCGGGGAAATCCCTATCTACTGACCGGTCCCGATTGCGCCGGAAGCCGGGACGTACGGCCACGGCACCGCGGCGACGGGGTCGTCGGCGCGGTCCGACGATCATTTTCGGCACGCGCCGACAATGATCAGCAAATCGTCTCTCACAGATCAGTTATTGCTTCCGGGTTAACGAAGTATGACGATTGATCAGGGGGGCCCGTCCCATAAGGAGGTTCTTCATGACCGAAGTAACTGAGGCCCCGGACGTCCGCACCTATCACCTGGGAAAGAGCCGTCCTCCGCTGGCCGTGGCGGACCTGCCCGAGCCGGAAGAGGTGTTCGGCGTTCGCACGCTCGGGCTTCCGCAACTGTTCAAGTACGCGCTCGGCCCCAGCCTGATCGCCCTCGGCATCTCCATCGGCAGCGGGGAATGGCTGCTCGGCCCGCAGGCGGTGGGCCAGTTCGGCTTCGTCGGGGTCGGCTGGGTGATCCTCGTGTCGGCCGTGCTGCAGACGTTCTACAACGTCGAGTCGTCCCGGTACGTGATGGCCACCGGCGAGGCGCCCGTCGTCGGTTGGGGGCGGGTGCCGCCCGGCTACCTGTTGTGGGTGCCGCTGTCGGTGTTCCTGGTCATCTTCGCGTTCATCGCCGGCGGCTGGGCCGCGTCCGCCGGGCAGGGCCTGTACGCGCTGGTCCACGGCGAGGTGCCGCCGTCCGGAGCCGAGGAGCCGCGGCTCTGGGCGATCGGCCTGCTGGTGCTCGTCTTCCTCATCACGGCGGCGGCCCGACGGATCAGCCGCACGCTGGAGCTGGCCAACTGGCTGATGGTCGGCACGATCCTGATCGCTCTGCTGTTCATCACCCTGCTGGTGGTGCCGGGCAGCCTGTGGTGGGAGGGCATCCGCGGGTTCTTCACCCCGGCCGCGCCACCGGCCGGCATCACCGCGACCCAGCTGGGCGGGCTGGCCGGCTTCACCGCCCTCGCCTCCGGCCTGAACTGGTACGTGATGGGCCACTACCGGGACAAGGGCTACGGCATGGGCTACCGCACCGGCTACATCTCCGGCCTGCGCGGCGACCGGCGCGAACTGCTCGCCAGCGGCGTCACCTTCCCGGACGACGCCGCCAACGCCGCCCGCTGGAAGCGCTGGTACCGGCTGCTGCTCACCGACATGTGGGGCATCTTCTTCGTCGGCGCCATGCTGGGCATGCTGCTGCCCACCATCCTCATGGCGCAGGCGGTGGAGCTGTCCGGCGAGACGCCGACCACGGCCACCGTGCCCACCTTCGTGGCCACCGCGCTCGAACCCGAGTACGGCCAGGTGATGTTCTACGGCATGCTGCTGATCGGCGTACTGATCCTGTTCAGCACCCAGCTCGGCATCTTCGAGGCGATGGTCCGGGTCACCACCGACGCCGCGCACGCCACCAGTCCCCGGCTGCGCCGCCTGCTGGAGGGCGACCCCCGCCGGTTCTACTACCCGTTCATGCTCCTGCTGCTGGTGATCATCGCCGTCGTCCTGCACCTCGCGCTACCGGTCAGCCTGGTGCAGTGGTCGGCGAACATGTCCAATCTGGGTGCGTTGATCTTCCCGTTCATGTTGATCTACCTGAACAGCAAGCTGCCCCGCGCGGCGCGCCCCCGGGCGTGGCACTACGCACTGCTCATCATCAATGTCATTTTCTTCGGCTTCTTCTTCGTCAACTTCATCGCCGACTTCGTGGGCGACCCGCTGGTCACCTTCTGATCGGTCGAATCCACCGACGGCACCCCTCCCGCGCCAGGCGGGAGGGGTGTCACGGAACCAGGTCGGTGACCGGCCGGGCGCGGATCGACGCGTCGAGCACCTGGGCGGTGTGGGCGAGCGCGACCCGGCCGCCGAGCCGCCCGACCGCGGCGGCCACCTGCATCAGGCAGCCCGGGTTGGCGGTGACGAGCAGCTCGGCTCCGGTCGCCAGGACGTCGCGGGCCTTGCGCTCCCCGAGCCGCGCCGCCGGCTCCGGGTTGAGCACGTTCCACACGCCGGCCGATCCACAGCAGATCTCCGGGTCGGCGATCTCCCGCAGTTCGAGCCCGGGGATGGCGCGTAGCAGCTCGCGGGGCTGTGCCCGCACCCCCTGGGCGTGCGCCAGGTGACAGGCGTCGTGGTAGGCGACGGTCACCGGCAGCGGGTGCCGCCGGGCCACCGGGCCCAGCTCGGCGAGCAGCTCGGCCAGGTCGCGCACCGTGGCGGCGAAGGCCGCCGCCCGCTCGGCGTACGCCGGGTCGTCGCGGAGCAGCTCGCCGTACTCCTTCAGCGACGACCCGCACCCGGCCGCGTTGACCACGAACCGGTCGAGGCCGGCGGCGTCGAAGACGTCGATCAGCGCCCGGGCGAACCGCCGCGCCTCCTCCGCCCGTCCGTTGTGGACGCTCAACGCGCCGCAGCAGCCCTGCCGGTCCGGGACGATGACCACCTCGCAACCCTCCGCGGCGAGGACCCGGGCGGTGGCCGCGTTGACGTCGGGGAAGAACGCGCGCTGCACGCAGCCGGTGAGCATGCCGACCCGCGCCCGCCGCTGGCCGTACGCCGGCAGCCGCGCCGGCAGCCGGGCCGGGCGACCGAGCGTGGGGGCCAGCGATTCGAGGGTGGCCAGCGTCGGCGCCAGCCGCGCCGCCAGGCCGCTGCGACGCACCAGCTGCCGCAGGCCGCTGGCCTGGTACGCCCGCAGCGGCCCGCGCAACAGCCGCAGCCGGCGCGGGTACGGGAACACCTGGAAGATGGCGGTCCGCAGCAGCCGCTCGCGGCGCGGCCGGGGATGCCGGCGTTCCACCTGCTGCCGGGTGTCCTCGATCAGCCGGTCGTAACGGACCCCGGACGGGCACGCGGTCACGCAGGTCATGCAGCCCAGGCAGCGGTCGAAGTGCCGCACCATGGACGGGCTCAGTGGTTCGCCGTCGAGCCCCTCCTCCATCAGGTAGATGCGCCCGCGCGGTGAGTCCATCTCCTCGCCCCACAACACGTACGTGGGGCAGGTGGGCAGGCAGAAGCCGCAGTGCACGCAGTCGTCGATCAGGTCCCGTCGGGGCGGGTGGTCCTCGTCGAAGGCCGGTTCGCCCGGTGGGCCGGCGACCGGCCCCAACACGTCCGGTGGCGCGCTGTCGGGCCGGCTGCCCTGCGGCCGGTCGACGCCGCGCTGGGCCGGAAGTTCGCTCGACATCTCAGATCCCTCCGACGAAGCGGCCGGGCGCGAACCGGGCGTCCGGGTCGAACTGCGCCTTGACCCGGTGCATCAGTTCGAGTCCACCGACCGGCCCCCACAGGTCGACCCGGTCCCGCACCGGGGCCGGCGCCGTCAGCACGACGGCGTGCCCGCCGGCGGCCGCCGTCGCGGCGCGCAGGTCCGCGACGATCCCGGCCACCACGTCGGGCGTCGCGGCGCCGGGCAGGCCGGCGTAGAGGACGCCGGTGCCCGCCGAACCGCTGACCGGCACCGGTACGCCGTGCCGCCGCCCGGCCTCCCGGGCGGCCGCGAGCAGTCCCGGGACGCCGGAGAGCGCGGCGGTCAGCTTCAGCCCGACGTCGCCCATCCGCCACGGGTGGGCCGACCACCACGGCGGCGGGGTGTCCGAGGTGGTCGCGGCGGCACCGAGCAGGCGCCGGGTCGCGGCGACCCGCTCACGGACGCCGGACGGCGTGCCCTCGATCAGCACCGCGAGCTCGACGCCACCGTCGGGCGGGGCGTGCACCTCCAGCGCGCTGGGCACGAGCTGCGCGCCGAGCACGGCGGCGAGCAGGCGGGCGACCTCGCCGGCACCGTCGACCGGCCGACGCACGTACCCGCTCGCGGCCGGCAGCGGGTGCAGCCGGAAGGCGCACTCGGTGATCAGGCCGAGCGTGCCGTACGAGCCGGTGAAGAGCTTGCCGAGGTCGTAGCCGGCGACGTTCTTCACCACCTTGCCACCGGCGTGGGCCACCACCCCGTCCGGCCGCACCACGGTGATACCGATCAGCAGATCCCGGACGGTGCCGTAGCGCATCCGGCGCGGCCCGCTGGTGTTCACCGCCACCGCGCCGCCGACCGTCGCGCCCGCCCCGCCGGCCAGCGGCGGCGCGTCCAGGGCCAGTTGTTGCCCGGCCGGGGCCAGCTCGGCGCGCAGGTCGACCAGTCGGGTGCCGGCCCGTACCACGACGATCAGGTCGCCGGCGGCGTGCTCGACCACCCCGGTGAGCCGGCGGGTGTCGACCACCAGGTCGAGCCGGCGCGGCGGGTTCGCCCAGTCCTGCTTGGTCCAGCCGCCAGCGGCGACGATCGCGAGGTCGTGCGCGGCCGCCACCCGCAGGACGGCGGCGGCGGCCTCGGTGGAGCCGGGCGCGGCGCGGTAGCGGGCCGGCACACCGGCCACCGTGTCGCCGGCGCCGGCCGGACGGACGGCGTCGCGCTCGCCGGCCGCGGCGCGGAGGGCGGCCAGCACGACGTCGGCCATCAGAACAGCTCCGCCAGGCCGGCCTCCTGCGCCGGGTGGACGCCCCGACGCCGGCCGGGCACCTCGCCGCAGAGTCGGGGCGTCGGGAAGACCTTGCCCGGGTTGGCCAGCCCGCGCGGGTCGAAGGCGCACCGCAGCAGCTGCATGGTGTCCAGGTCGTCGTCGGTGAACATGCGCGGCATGAAGGTCACCTTGTCCATGCCGACGCCGTGCTCGCCGGTGATCGAACCGCCGTGTTCGACGCACAGGTCGAGGATCGCCCCGGACACCTCCTCGGCCTGTTCGGCCTGCCCGTCGACGCTGTCGTCGAAGAGGACCAGCGGGTGCAGGTTGCCGTCGCCGGCGTGGAAGACGTTGGCCACCCGGACGCCGCGCCGGGCGGCGATCTCCGCGATGCGGCGCAGCACCTCGGGCAGCGCGGTGCGCGGGATGACGCCGTCCTGGACGATGTAGTCGGGGCTGATCCGGCCGACCGCGGCGAACGCCGACTTGCGCCCCTTCCAGATCAGCGCCCGCTCGGTGTCGTCCGCCGCGACCCGGATCTCGCCGGCGCCGTTGTCCCGGCAGAGCCGCTCCACCTCGGCGAACTGGGCGTCCACCTCGGCCGCCGGGCCGTCCAGCTCGACGATCAGCACCGCCCCCGCGCCGGCCGGATAGCCGCACCGCACGGCCGCCTCGGCGGCCGAGATGGCCAGCGCGTCCATCATCTCGATCGCCGCCGGCACCACCCCGGCCGCGATGACGGCCGAGGTCGCCGCCCCCGCCTCGTCGGTGGAGGGAAAGGCGGCCAGCAGCGTACGGACCGACTCGGGCAGCCGGACCAACCGCACGGTGACCTCGGTGGCGATGCCGAGCGTCCCCTCGGAGCCGACGAACGCGCCGAGCAGGTCGTAGCCGGGCGAATCCGGGGCGCGGCCGCCGAGGCGCACCAGGTCACCGTCCGGGGTGACCACCTCCAGTCCGGTGACGTGGTTGGTGGTGAAGCCGTACTTCAGGCAGTGCGCGCCGCCGGAGTTCTCCGCCACGTTGCCGCCGATGGAGCAGATCTGCTGGCTCGACGGGTCGGGGGCGTAGTAGTAGCCGTACGGGGTGGCCGCCCGGGTGACCTGAAGGTTGATCACGCCGGGTTCGACCACGGCCCGCTCGTCGGCCGGGGCGACCTCCCGGATGGCGCGCAGCCGCGAGGTGACCACGAGCACCCCGTCGGCGTGCGGCAGCGCCCCGCCGGACAGGCCGGTGCCGGAACCCCGGGCGACGAACGGCACCCCGGCGTCCACGCAGGCCCGCACCGTCGCCGCGCACTCGGCGGCGGTGCCCGGCAGGGCGACCAGGGCGGGGATCACCTTGTACTGGGCGAGCCCGTCGCACTCATAGGTGCGCAGCTCCTGCCGGTCGGTGATCACGTGCTCGGGGCCGAGGACCGCCCGCAACGTCGCGGCCAGGGTGCCGATGTCCGTCGTGGTCATCGCCGGCCTCCCGTCGCGGTTTCCGGTGTCAGGGCATCCGCTCGTACGCGGGCAGGGTCAGGAAGTCCACGAAGTCGTCGGCGACGGCGACCGCCATGAACAGCGACCGCGCCTCGGCGTAGTCGGCCGGGTCGCCCGGCAGCTTCGCCAACTCCTCGTCGGCGAGCCGCTCGACGAGGTCGGGGTCGACCTTCTCGCCGCTGTCGTCGAGGGTCACGCCGTTGTGCAGCCACTGCCACACCTGGGAGCGGGAGATCTCCGCCGTCGCGGCGTCCTCCATCAGGTTGAAGATGGCCACCGCCCCGGTGCCGCGCAGCCAGCTCGCCAGGTACTGGACGCCCACGCTGATGTCGTTGCGCAGTCCGGCCTCGGTCCGGCGGCCCGGGGTGCTCTTCACGTCCAGCAGCTGGGCGGCGGTGACCCGTACCTCGTCGCGGGTCCGGTCGAGCTGGTGGGGCCGGTCGCCGAGCACGGCGTCGAACACCTCGCGGCAGACCGGCACCAGGTCGGGGTGGGCCACCCACGAGCCGTCGAAGCCGTCACCCGCCTCGCGGGTCTTGTCGTCGCGGACCTTCGCCAGGGCGGTCTCGTTCACCTGCGGGTCGCGGCGGCTGGGGATGAAGGCGGCCATCCCGCCGATCGCGTGCGCGCCGCGCCGGTGGCAGGTCCGCACCAGCAGTTCGGTGTACGCGCGCATGAACGGCGCGGTCATGGTGACCGCGTTCCGGTCGGGCAGCAGGAAGTCGCGGCCCCGGGTGCGGAACTTCTTGATCACGCTGAACATGAAGTCCCACCGGCCCGCGTTCAGGCCGGCGGAGTGCTCGCGCAGCTCGTAGAGGATCTCCTCCATCTCGAACGCCGCCGGGTAGGTCTCGATGAGCACGGTGGCGCGGATGGTGCCGCGCGGGATGCCCAGCCGCTCCTGGGCGAACAGGAACACGTCGTTCCAGAGCCGCGCCTCCAGGTGACTCTCCAACTTGGGCAGGTAGAAGTACGGCCCGGAGCCGCGGTCGAGCAGCCGGGCGGCGCAGTGGAAGAGGTACAGGCCGAAGTCGACCAGGCTGCCCGAGGTGCGTTCGCCGTCGACCAGGATGTGCTTCTCGGTCAGGTGCCAGCCGCGGGGGCGGAAGACGATGGTGGCCAGGTCGCCGTCGTGCAGCGCGTACCGGCGGCCGTCCGGGGCGGTGCAGGAGAGCGTGCGGTCGATCGCGTCGCGCAGGTTGAGCTGGCCGCCGATCACGTTCTCCCACAGTGGGGTGTTGGCGTCCTCGTGGTCGGCGAGCCAGACCTTGGCGCCCGAGTTGAGCGCGTTGATGGTCATCTTCGCGTCGGTCGGCCCGGTGATCTCCACCCGGCGGTCGACCAGGCCTGGCGCGGGCGGGGCCACCCGCCACTCGCCGTCGCGCACGTGCCGGGTCTCGGGCAGGAAGTCCAGCAGCTCACCGGCGGCCAGCGCCGCCTCGCGGTCGGCGCGCCGGGCGAGCAGCTCCCGCCGCCGGGCGTCGAAGGCGCGGTGCAGCTCGGCCAGGAAGGCGAGCGCCTCCGGGGTGAGGATCTCCGGGAACCGGTCGTGCCGGGGGCCGGCCAGTTCGACGCCGTCGGGCATACCCATGACGCGCTCCTCACCGTCGAGGGAAGATGCAGTCGGATCGATCCACGGGATGCTGGCGTCGACTCTAGCTGCCCGTTCGCCCGACCGCGAGGGGTCGCGCGCGGGGGCGGTCCGCTGAGCCGCCCGATCAGTAGGATCTCCGCGTGGCGACCTTCGACAGTGCTGACGGGACCCGGTTGGCGTACCACCGGCTGGGCGCGGGTGCTCCGCTGGTCTGCCTGCCCGGCGGCCCGATGCAGGCCGCCGCCTACCTCGGTGACCTGGGTGGGCTGTCCGCGCACCGCGAGTTGATGCTGCTGGACCTGCGCGGCACAGGCGCGTCCGCCGTCCCGGCGGACCCGGCCAGCTACCGGTTCGACCGGCAGGTGGCCGACGTCGAGGCGCTGCGCCGCCACCTGGGGCTGGACCGGCTCGACCTGGTGGCGCACTCGGCCGGCGCGGCGCTCGCCCTGGGCTACGCGGCCCGGCATCCCGAGCGGGTCGGCCGGCTCGCCCTGGTCACCCCCAGTCCGCGGGTGGTCGACCTGGCGGTCACCGATGAGGACCGGCGGCTGGTCGCCGAACTGCGCCGGGACGAGCCCTGGTTCCCCGAGGCGTTCGCCGCGTTCGAGCGGATCTGGTCGGGTCGGGCCACCGAGGCCGCCTGGGCGGCCATCGCGCCGTTCACCTGGGGCCGGTGGGACGAGGTCAGCCAGGCCCACCGCGCCCGGGAGGCGAGCCTGCGCAACGCCGACGCGGCAGCCGTCTACTACTCGGCGGACGCGGTCGACCCGGCGACCGTCCGGTCGGCCCTCGCCGGTCTCCCGGCACCCGTCCTGGTCGTCGCGGGCGGGTACGACGTCTCGCTCCCGCCGGCGTGCGCCGCCGCGTACGCCGGCCTGTTCCCGCGCGGCGAGGTGACCGTGCAGCCGGGCGGCGGGCACTTCCCGTGGCTCGACGACCCGGGGGTGTTCGTCGCGACGCTCGCCGATTTCCTGTGCTGAGCGACCGCCGCCGATCCGCCCACCCGCTGGCGCCGACCAGGAATGCCTGACTAAAGTCAGGTATATGGACCAGCAGCTGGTCGCCGCGGTGCGGCGGTTCAACCGGACGGTCACCCAGCGGGTGGGCGCGCTCGACGACGAGTACATGGCCCGCGGCCGGCCGCTCGCGCAGGCCCGGCTGCTCTGGGAGATCGGCCCCGGCGGCGCCGAGGTCGCCGCGCTGCGGGTGCGGCTCGGGCTGGACTCCGGGTACCTCAGCCGGCTGCTGCGCACCCTGGAGAGCGACGGGCTGGTCACCGTCGGGCCCGCCGACCAGGCCGGCGACCAGCGGGTCCGGACGGTCGCGCTGACCGCGGCCGGCCGAACCGAATGGGCCGAACTCGACCAGCGCTCCGACGAGCTCGCCTGGTCGATCCTCGCGCCGCTGACCGGCTCGCGCCGGGACCGGCTGGTCGCCGCGATGGCCGAGGTCGAGCGGCTGCTCGTCGCGTCGATGGTGGTGATCGAGCCGTGCCCACCCGGCGACCCGCGGGCCCGCGCCTGCGTCCGCGCGTACGCCCGGGACGTCGCCCGCCGGTTCGACGACGGGTTCGACCCAGCGCTGAGCAACCCGGTGCACGACGAGGAACTGACCCCGCCCGCCGGCGTGTTCCTGCTCGCCACGCTCAACGCCGAGCCGGTCGGCTGCGGCGCGGTGAAGCTCCACCCCGACGCACCCGCCGAGATCAAGCGCGTCTGGGTGTCGGACACCGTGCGCGGGCTCGGCCTCGGCCGGCGACTGCTGGGCGAGCTGGAACGGTACGCCGCCGAGCGCGGTTGGACCGCCGTCCGGCTGGACACCAACCGCAACCTCACCGAGGCGATCGCGATGTACCGCTCGGCCGGCTACCGGGAGGTCGAGCCGTACAACACCGAGCCCTACGCGCACCACTGGTTCGCCAAGGACCTCGCCCCGGCGACAGGCTGAGTCAGCACCACCAGCACGGTGGGAAGCGCAGGATCCGGTCGTCGCCCGGTGCCGGGGCGCCCCGGCCGTCCCGGTTGCTGGTGCTGACCCAGAGCGAGCCGTCCGGCGCGACGGCCACCGTACGCAGCCGGCCGTAGCTGCCGACGAGCTCCGCGGTGGGGGTGCCGGCGCCGCCCGCGGGGCCGAGCGGTACGACCCACAGCCGGGTGCCGCGCAGCGCCGCCACGTAGAGCCGCCCGCCGGCGATCGCCGCGCCGCTGGGCGACGCCTCGGCGGGGCGCCACGTCACGATCGGGTCGCGGAAGCGCGGGTCGCCGGCCACCCCCTCGGTGACCGGCCAGCCGTAGTTGCCGCCCGGCACGACGCGGTTCACCTCGTCCCAGCCGCTCGCGCCGAACTCGGTCGCGTAGAGCCGGCCCCGCCAGTCCCAGGCCAGGCCCTGCACGTTGCGGTGACCGAGGCTGTAGACCAGTGAACCGCGAACCGGGTTGTCCCACGGCACGCCGCCGTCGGGCCGCAGCCGCAGGATCTTCCCGTTGCGGCTGCCCGGGTCCTGCGCGGTGGCGGGCCGGGCGGCGTCTCCGACGCCGGCGTAGAGCATCCCATCCGGGCCGAAGGCGATCCGCCCGCCGTCGTGGGAGCTGGCCCGAGCGAGCCCGGTGAGGATCGGCTGCTGGACGTGCGGCGCGGCCAGCCGGAAGCGGACGATCCGGTTGTCCACGGCAGAGGTGAAGTAGGCGTACACGTAGCCGTCGGCGCGGTATCGCGGCGAGACGGCCAGCCCGAGCAGCCCGGACTCGCCGACCGCCGAGACACCGGCGATGTGCGCCACCTGCCGCGGCGCCAGGCCCCGGCCCACCCGGAGGACCCGCCCGCTGTTCCGCTCGCCGACCAGGGCGCTGCCGTCGGGCAGGAAGGCCAGTCCCCACGGCGCTTCGAGGCCGGTGGCGACCACCGACGGCCGGGTGAAGTCGAATCCCCACCAGCCGGACGCCGGGCCGCGCGGCTGCGCGGTCACCGGCGCGGGCGCCCCGACGACGACGAGGCAGCCGGCCAGGGCGATGGTGGCGACAACGGTGCGTCTTCTCATGCCGGCCTCCTCGGGCAGGTGCGACCCACGCCGGGGCGACACCGGCGCCACCCGCTGGTCGAGTGTGGACGGGCGCACCTACCAGCGTGCGGCGCCCACCGTCTCGGCGGCGTCACCGCGACCGCACGCACCGCCGTCGCGGGGAGACGCTTCCGCGGTGCCGGTGTGACCACCTCCCGATCCACCTCACCGCGTGCCGGGGCGGCCGGGCGCGACCGGCGCTGGCCCGCGCGGCCCGGTCGGTGACACCGGCGGGCAGCGGGCCGGGATCCCGACAGCCCACGCCGCCCGGGCACTGACTGTCACCGATGTGATTGAGCGGGGCCACCGCCGTGCCTAGCGTGGCCGGCATGGACGAATCCGGCCCTACCCCACTGGTGGCGCTGGAGAGCGCCGGCCAGGCCACCATCCTCAGCTACAACGTCCCCGACCCGACCGCCTACCCGGGGCGCAACTGCATCGACCTGCCGTTCGACGCCAGCTACTTCACCGAGGAGGTGGCCAAGGCGCCGGCCCGGGCCGCCCTGACCGGCAAGCCGATGGCCGAGATCCTGCCGATCGTGCGGCGCTCGCTGTCCGGGTCCTTCGCCGACCCGGCCTGGTTCCCGCTGCTGCAACCGGCCCGGAGCACCGCGTTGACCGCGTTCAGCGGCACGGGTGGCAAGCGACCGCCGACCAAGGGCGGCACCGCCGCCAAGCAGTGGAACCCGGACACCGGCGAGGTCACCGACACGCCCGGGGTGGAGGACGACAAGCCCGGTGGCGGTGGCGGAAAGCCGAAGGAGGACGAGCAGGCGATCAGCATCGCCGGGCAGCTCCAGGTCGGCTACGAGCCGGTCGTCATCACCGACCTGTGGGGCAGCGAGGTGCCGGCGTACGTGCCGGTACCGGAGGCGGCCGAGCCGCGGCTGATGCTGGTCGAGGAGTACCGGCTCTCCACCTACCTGGGCTCGTTCGGGGCGGGCCGGGTGGTGCAGACCATGACCCTGCTGCCGGGCGAGAAGACCACCATCAGCGTCAAGACGTACACCCAGTCGACCTCGACCCAGGCTCAGGCGTCCAGCATCCTCGACTCATTCTCGCAGGAGAGCGCGACCGCCTTCGAGTCCGCCGTGCAGTCCGAACAGTCGGACCAGAGCACGTACGCCAAGAGCTTCGAGTACAACGCCGAGGTCTCCGCCTCGGCGTCCTGGGGCTTCGGGTCGGTCGACGTCTCCGGCGGGGTGGCCGGTTCCACCAACTCCAGCCGGGAGGAGTTCGCCAAGAACATCTCCTCGGCCACCGAGAAGCACTCGGCCAGCGCGTCGTCGAAGCGGGAGGTGCAGGTCAACACCAGCTCCGAGGTGACCACCACGGCGGGCGAGGAGACGTCGATCACCCGGGAGATCGCCAACATCAACCTGTCCGCGCCGTTGAACTTCGTCTTCCGGCAGATGAACCAGGAGTTCATCACCGTCCTGCACCTGGTCGACGTCCGGGTGGCGTTCTTCAACAACTACGCGGAGTCCAAGCGGGAGCGGACCCTGCCCGAGCTGCAGGCGCTGCTGGACGAGGTGATGGTGCCCGACGACGAGAAGAAGCGCGAGGTCAAGGCCGAGATCCTGCACGCGCTGAAGACCATGGTGGACTGGCGCGGCGAGCCGGTGACCGACTTCGTCCGGCAACGCTCCTATCCGGAGCGGGACGGCTCGGTGACCCGGGTCTGGCAGGTCAACCGGGACAAGTACACCGACTACGTGGATCCGGTCACCGGTGCCGCCTTCCGGGTGCCCGGCGTGATCATGTCGGTGCAGAAGAACGTGATGCGCACCGAGGGCATCGTGGTCGAGGCGTTGCAGGGGCTCGCGCCGGCGCTGGACCGGTACAACGTCGCGCTGCAGGACGAGGCTTTGCAGGAACGGCGGGCCGCGAACGCGGCGGCGGACCTGGCCAACCGGCGCGAGGAGTTGGCCCAGCAGATCGTCAGCTCCGGTGACGCCACCATGGCGGACGCGTACGTCACGGTCTTCGCACCGGGCGGCGCCGCTCCCGGCGACCCCGCCGGGCCGGCGCCGGCCGGCTGATGCTCGCCGGCCCGCGCGCCGCCGACCAGCAGGTGGTCGCGGCGGTCGCGGTACAGCAGCCGGCCGGGTCGCCGGCCGCCGTGGACCCGACCGCCGACCAGGTCACCGTGGTCGACGTGGTCAGCACCCCGGCGGTACGCACACCGGGCGCGCTGCCGCCCGGCGCGGCCGATCCGGCCGCCCGGAACCGGCTGCCCGACCTGGCCGCGCTGATCGAGACCACCCTGCGCGGCCATCTGGACGGCGACGCCGACCTGCGACCGCTGCTGGACGCGCTCGACGCCCAACTGTCCCCCGACCCGGGTGCGTTGCAGGCGGTGCTGCAGGAGGTCTGGGACCAGACGCTGCGGCTCGGCACCGAGGCCAGCGAGGCGGCGATGCGGGGCCGGTCGTGGAGCGACGCCGGGGCGGTGGAGGCGGGGCTGGCTCCCCTGCTCACGCTGGCCCCGGTGGTGACCCAGGTGGCGTCGTCGCTGCTGGCGACGTTCGGGGCCGCGCTGCCGCCGGTCACCGACTACCCGGACGAGTTGCAGGCGGTGATGCGCGGGATGGCCGCCTTCGGCGGCGGCCTGCGCGACGGGCTGACCGGCAGCGGCCTCTGCGAACTGCAGTTCTACGAGGACATCTACGCCAAGTTCTGCACCAGCATGCAGGAGCACATGCTGATCGCCAGCACCGTGGTGCAGGCGGGCATGGTGGTCGGCATCGGCGAGCGGCTGGTCGAGGACCTGATCGGCATCGTCGCGCTGATCCTGCTGCTGTCGTCCGGGCCGATCCTGGTCGCGGTGCTCTGCTACGCCGGCTGGTCGCTGTGGCAGGCCGGCGCGGAGCAGGTGGCCCGGGAGACCGGCGGCATGCTCGCCGCGGCCGCCGCGGAGCCGTTCCTCAAGCTGCACGCCGCCCCGGTCGGGGTGGAGTTCCTCTTCCTGCTCGGCCGGATCATGGGCCCGGTCTTCCTCGACGCGATCCTGTTCATGATCGGCGAGGGGGCGGTGGTGGCCGGTGCCCGCAACGCGGCCCAGGCGGCCCGGATGGCCGACATCTGGGCGAAGCTGAAGACCTTCTGGGCCACCCTGCCGGACGTGCAGCCGCTGCTGGACAAGGTGGAGGCACAGGCGTTCGAGCTGCTGGACTTCTTCAAACCGGCGCTGGCCACGCTGGGCACCGAGGCCGAGGAGAAGTTCCTGCGGCTGCTGCAACGCGAGCGGTCGGACGCGCTGCTCGCCGAGATCCGCGACTACGTGGAGAGCCTCACCGAGGATCCGGCCGAGGCCACCAAGGCCATCGGCACCATCCTCGACTTCCTCGACGACCTGACCGAGGAGGAGTTCGCCGGGCTGCTCGCCTTCGACCAGTACCGGCCGTACTCCAACGCCAGCCCGGCCCACCCCGGGCCGCAGTACGCCGAGGTCGGCTGGGTCGACCTGCTGTTCATCCAGGGCATGGAGGGCAGCGCCAAGGAACTGCTCGCCCTGCTCGGGCCGATCGCCGGGCGGCTGTGCCGGCAGCACGACGGCATCCGCACCGTGCTGGGCGACTACCTCTTCGGCGGCGGGAAGTTCACCGGGGCGGCCGGCGTGCTGCTCGCCGCCCGGCGGATCCTCGCGGAACGCCCCGACGCCTGGCTGCGGTTCGAGGTCGACGCCGGCGACCGGGTGCTCGACATCGTCGCCTACGGCGCGGAGTACATCTGGACCGGCGAGGGCTTCCGACGACAGTACTTCCTCCAACTGATCGCCGAGGTCAAGACCTACCCCAGCGGCACGCTCACCCAGGACCAGTACCACAAGCTGCTCCGCCAGATGCGCAAGGACCTGGTCCGGCACGCCACCTCGGGCGACCCCGGGCTCGAACTGCTGAGCTGGATGATCGACCCGGTCGGCTACCAGGCCCTGAACGAACAACTGCGCTACATGTTCTGGGAGGCGCTGCACCTGGAGCACGGCAACCTGGTCAACCAGGGCGTCGACTACCTGGCGCTGGAGGTGGCCCTGATGGAACGGCTCGAGGCGGGGCAGCTGCTGATGCCGTACTGACGCCGGAGGCGTCGGGACGTCCGGTGGCGAGCGGTGTCCATGCTGGAAGGCATGATTCGCTTCGGGTTGAACGTGCTGTGGCTCATCTTCGGCGGCGGCCTCGTCCTCGCCATCGGTTACGGCATCGCCGCGCTGATCTGCTTCGTCCTCGTCGTCACCATCCCGTTCGGGGTGGCCTCCCTGCGCCTGGCCGGATACTCGCTGTGGCCGTTCGGCCGCACGCTGGTGCCCAAGCCGGGTGCGGGGGTGGCGTCCGGGCTGGCCAACGTGCTCTGGGTGGTGCTGGCGGGCTGGTGGCTGGCCCTGTCCCACCTCGTCGCCGGCGTCGCGCTCTGCGTCACGATCATCGGCATTCCGTTCGGCGTGGCCAACTTCAAGCTCGTCCCGGCGGCGTTCTGGCCGCTCGGGCGGGACGTCGTCGACGCACCGTAGGCGCCTGCCCGATCGCCCGGACCACGTTCCGTACGCCCCGGCGCGTCGGTCCGCGCCCGGTGACGGCCGGCGGCGGGCGGGACGGGCGGCTCAGCCGCTGGCCGCCGCTGCCCGGTACCGCTGGATCCACTCCTGGTTGAGCTGGTCGGCCTGACGCCGATGCCGAGCCACGATGTCCCCGGCCGGCGCGTCGAGCCCGAGGAACTCCAGCACGCCGCGCGTCGTGGCCGCCATGTCCTGGTCGAGATCCTCGTAGCGCACCCGGTACGGCCGGATCCCCCGCGTCGCGAACCACGCCTCCCAGGCCGCGTTGTGCTCCTCGATGACCTCGACGTGGTGCCGGATCCCGGCGGCGTCGAAGCGGGGTGCCCGGCCGGTGCCGGCGTTGCCGCTGATCTCGCCGTTGCCGCCGACGAACCAGGTGCCGGTCTGCTCGGCCCGCAGCCAGGAGACCGCCTGGGCCAGCACGTCCGCGCGGCGCAGGAAGACGAACCGGGTACGGCCGAACGCCCGACCCAGCAGGGCGGTGTCGTCACCGGCCAGGTCGGGGTGGACGGTCGCGAGGCGGGCGACCAGCTCGTCCAGCGTTCCCCACATGAGCTTCGCGCCGAACACCCCGTTGCCGGTCCGGCCCTCGGCGAGCGCGGCCCGCAGGTAGTCGGCGTAGTCGATGCCGCCGTCGGCGGTGCGGGGCAGCCGCCACCGGTCGGCCCAGAGCGGCTCGTCCGGCGACCGGAAGTACGCCTGGGGACGACCGGCGACGCCGGTGGACTCCAGCAGCCCGAGCAGCAGCGAGCTGCCGGTACGCGGGGTGGCGCAGACGAAGTACGAGTCGATCCGGTCGGCCGGCATGGCCACACCCAAGCGCACCGCCGGCGTGCCCGGCAACCGAGTTCCGGCCGGGTCAGCGCGGCCGGCCGGGGCGGGACCGCCGCGACCGGGCCAGCACGAGCAGGCCCGCCACCAGCAGGCCGAGCCCGACCGCCCCCGCCGCCACCATCGGCGTGACCCCGCGGTCGGCGCGGTCGGCCCGATCGCCGGCGGCCCGGTCGCCCGGCACGGACGTGCTCGGCGGCGCGACGGTCGCGGCGGGCGGCATCGCCGCGGGCGACGGGGCCGCCACCGGGTAGCGCAGGATGCTCGGCCGGGTGCCGGCGGGCTGGTCGGCGGTCTCGGAGACGGTGAGCAGGGACCGCCCGTCCCGGCTGTAGGTGATGGACTCGCCCTGCGGTTCGTCGGGCAGCGGGGTGACCCGCGGCGTGCCGCTGGTCAGCGCGGCGATCACGTCGCCGCCGGTGACGTCGAACTCGAACGCGTCGGCGTAGGTGCGCAGCACCACCCGGTCGCCGTCCGGCGCGGTGGCGGCGCCGGTGACCGCCGTCCGGCCGAGCAGCGAGAACGGGTTGCTCGTCGTGGAGGCCGGCAGCCGGACCTGCCCCACCTGCGTCAGTGGCACCGTCGCGCCCGGCCGCAGGGCGGTGCTCGCCGCGTAGAGCACGCCCGAGTACTTGGACACGATCACCGGCCGGCCGTCGCCGGTCACCAGCATCGCCTCGGCGTCGTGCGGGCGGTCCGGGTACGCCATCCGGTACAGCACCGGCCGGGCCGCACCCGGGGTGAGCTTCCACACCGCGACCGTCTGTCGGGAACGGTCGTTGTCGCCGATGTCCGCCACCCAGATCGTGCCGTCCGCGCCGACGGCGAGATCCTCGGTGTCCCGGGGCCGGGACGGGTAGCGCAGCGTCCGGGTCACCGCGCAGTCCGCGTCCAGGAAGAAGATCCGGCGGCGGGCCTCGTCGTCCGCGCCGTCGTTGACCACGACGTACCCGTCGTCGGTGGCCACCATCCCGGAGATCTCGGTCAGCCGGTCGTCGCGGATCTGGCACACCGGGGTGCCCGGGGCGGGCGTCGGTTCGGCCGCCGCGCCGGTCGGGGCCAGCACGGCGAGGACGACGGCCGCGGCCACGGCGGCCGACAGCCGGGGCGTTCCGATCGATCGCATCACCGGCAATCCTTCCATCACCGGTCGAGCCGGCCGCTCCGACCGGCCGTGACCCGGCCGCGGGACCGGCGCGGCCCGTCCGTGGCGTTCTGTCCGGTCGGCGTTTGCGCCCCTGGGACCAGGCGGAGGCGCCGCGCACCGCCGCCGAGCGCGCGCCTCGACCGCGGCGTCGGACCGCCGGACCGGCCGCATGGCGCGGACGGGAAGCAGGGGTAGCGAGATGCCACCCAGCCATGGGAGCGTTCCCACAGTGGGGGAAAGTATCGACACGTCTAAATGCTCGTCGGCATCCTGGGCCCGGTCGGTTTCCCGCAACGGAGGTGTCGCAATGCGTGCTGAGCAGATCGTCGGACCAGCGGTGTCCCTCTTCCGCGCGGTCATCGGGCTGCTGTTCCTCTGCCACGGCCTGGCCTCGCTCTTCGGCGTCCTCGGCGGCAACCGGGGCACCGGCGAGGCGATCCCGCTGGGCCAGTGGCCGGGCTGGTGGGCCGCACTGATCCAGGGGATCTGCGGCGCGCTGGTGCTGCTCGGCCTGCTCACCCGGCCGGCCGCGATCCTGGCCTCCGGCTCCATGGCGTACGCGTACTTCATGGTGCACCAGCCGGACGCCCTGCTGCCCCTGCGCAACGGCGGTGAGCTGGCCGTGCTGTTCTGCTGGTCGTTCCTGCTCATCGCGGTGCTCGGCCCCGGCGCGTGGGCGCTCGATTCGCTGCTGCGGACCCGCCGCGCTGACCGGGCGCCGGTCCCCGCCCGGTGAGCGATCGACGGCGACCGGATGGCGGCCGTGGACGGGCCCCTCGTGCTGGCGGTCGAGGGCACCCGGGAGCCGGGCGGGTCAGTGCCCGAGCACACCGGCCAGCCACCGCAGTTGGCGGCGCACCTGCACGGCCTCCCCGCCCTCGTGCCCGTTGAACGGGTAGACGTGCAGGTCCCGCTCCGGCGCGGCGGTCCGGCCGTTGCCGGCGCCGTACTGGTTGTAGGCGGCGAACCCGGTGCTCGGCGGGCAGACCTGATCGCGCAGACCGATCCCGAAGTGCGGGCGCGCTCGCCCGGCGGGCGAAGGCCACGCCGTCGACGTAGGACAGCGTCCGACGGACCGGCTCCTCCACCTCCCGGTTGACCGCCAGGTACTGCGCGATCTCGCCGTACGGCGAGGCGTCGGTGATCTCGATGGCCGGCGACCACGACCTGGTCCGGCGGACGCTGCACGAGATCATGGACGACTCCTGGCGCAGCTACGAGCGGTACACCGCGCCGCTGGGCGTCGGCTTCATGGTCCGCCCCGGCACCCACTACGGCCCCGACGTGGACGGCTACGAGTACACGCCCTGGGGCACATACCACTTCGCCGACCGCGACGGGGTGGGCGTCGACCGCACCCGGGCCACCGGCACCGGATTCACCGGCCAGTACCCGCCGCCGTGGTCGGAGGTGTACGAGTCACTCGACCGGTGCCCGGACGAGCTGCTGCTCTTCTTCCACCACGTGCCGTACGGGCACGTGCTGCACAGCGGCACCACAGTCATCCAGCACATCTACGACACCCACTTCGCCGGGGTGACGGAGGTGGCCGCGATGCGCCGGCGGTGGGAGCGGCTGGCCGGTCTGCTCGACCCGGCGCTGCACGCCCGGGTGGCCGAACGCCTCGACGAGCAGCTGCGCTGCGCCGAGGAGTGGCGCGACCAGGTCAACACCTACTTCTTCCGCAAGTCGGGGGTGCCGGACGTCCACGGTCGCCGCATTCACTGACCGTCGCGCTCACCGCAGCGCCTCGGACCGGGCCGGCAGCAGCCGGCCACGGGCCACCAGTTCCACGGTGAGGACGACCGCCACCGCCTCCACCGCCAGCAAGCCGACCAGCACGAACACCTGGGTGATCCCGGCCGCCAGCGGGTCCGCGCCACCGAGCAGGACACCGACGAACGCGCCCGGCAGTGTCACCAGCCCCACCGTGCGGGTCTGGTCCAGCGCCGGCACCAGCGCCTGACCGGCCACCGGACGGCAGACGAGCAGGACCGCGTCCCGGGGCAGCAGCCCCAGCGCCAGGCCGGCCTCCACCTCGCCCCACCGGCTGGTCAGCTCGTCCAGGATCCGCCGGCCGGCCAGCGACGTCGCGGTCATCGCCCCACCGATGAGGATCCCGGCCACCGGGATGACCGCGATCCCCCGCAACGGCACCAGTCCGGCCACCAGCAGGCCCGCCACCACGGACATGCTGCCCACCACGATCGGCACGGCGGCCCACCAGCCGTGCCGGCCCCGGGTGATCCGTCGACCGGCGGTGCCCGCCGCGACCACGCACATCAGGACGACGAAACCGGCGGTCGCCCAGAGCGACACCACGATGGCGGTGATCAGCAGCGAGACGGCCGCCAACTGGACCGCCGCGCGACCGGCGGCGACCAGGATCTGCCGGCCGTGCCCCAGCCGCCCCACGGTGGCCACCACCGCCGCCGCGACGGTCAGCACGATCAGCGCCACCCCCAGCTTGGGGCCAACCACCAGGATCGTCGAGGACACCCGGTCAGTCTGCCGGCAGCGCCGGACGGTCGCCGCGGGAACCGGCGGAGGCGCGCGCTCGTGCGCCGCGAGGGCGGTGGCCGTTCTGATCTCCGGTGGCGTCCCGGCTGGTGATGTCGTACCCGTCGGTAGGCTCGGTGGTGTGGGAGATCCGTTCCGGGTACGCATCACCGTCCGTGGCTACGAGCTCGACACCCAGGGCCACCTGAACCAGGCCGTCTACCTCCAGTACGCCGAGCATGCCCGGTGGGAGTGTCTGCGCGCCGCCGGCATCTCGCAGGACCGGTTGATCGCCACCGGCGTGGGGCCGGTCGCTCTCGAGGTCACCCTGCGCTACCTGCGGGAGCTGCGCGGCGGTGACGAGGTGGACGTGTCCTGCGCGTTCCACTGGGGTGAGGGCAAGACCTTCCGGATCGAGCAGGATTTCGTCCGTGCGGACGGCACCCGGGTGGCGGCGCTGACGGGGGTGGGTGGCCTGCTGGACCTGTCGGCCCGGCGCCTGGTGCCCGCCCCGCAGGATCGGTTCCGCGAGCTGGCCGACGATTCGCAGCCGCTCAACCTCTGATCTCCCGGCCGCCGACGGCTGCCCCAGGAAGCCACGCGTTCGTCACCCTTGGCTGCGCCGTCATCTGCTGGCGACGACTGCGCACCGCACTTCGTTGAGGGTAAGGGCGGGCGATCGCCCCAGCGGGGTGGCCTGCTCGATGCGTCAGCAGCATACGTAGCAGTCGGGCCACGCCGCCTCACCTCCGGGCTCTGAGCACGTCGACCTCACAGCCCGGCGCGAAGGGGTCGAAGCCGTGCTCGATCAGCCAGCGAACTGCCAGCAGGCTTCGCAACGACCACCACGCGTGGATCACGTCGAGGTCGACGTCGGTGCCATAGCCGGCGATGACGTCGTCAAGGTGCTCCTCGTGTCCGAGCGTGAAGGTGGCGAGGTCGTACAGGGCATCACCCTGGCCCGCCTCGGACCAGTCGATGATGCCGGTGACCTCGTCGCCGTCGACGAAGACGTGCGCGATCTGCAGGTCGCCGTGTGTGAACGCCGGAGTCCATGGCCGGAGCGCGGCCTCGGCGACCTGGCGGTTGCGGGTGACCAGGTCAGTGGGCAGGACACCGTTCGTCACGAGCGACTCGCACTCGTCGTCGAGTTCCGCCGCCAGCGCGACGACGCTCCGGCCGGCCCGGCCCGGCAGGGGCGGCAGGGGCGCTTCGTGCAGGTTCCGGATTGCGGCGCCAGCCGCTGCCCACGCCGCCGGCGACCCGGTCGACGGCCCGCCGAGGCGCCCGAGCGTCGTCCCCGGGAGTGCGGCTATCGCGAGCACGGGCGGCTTGCGCCACAGGACCTCCGGGGTCGGGACCGGCGCGAGGGACATCGCCTCGACCTCGACGTCGATGCGCGCCTGATCGGCGTCCACTTTCAAGAACACGTCACCGACGCGCAGAGTCGCGCGCTCGGAATGGGCGACGACGACTTCGACCTCATCCATCGGCGATCAGTATCCCGGGGGTGATCGCCGACGTCGCCACGTTTATCGCGTGCGATTACGCGGTCGACCGCGTCCCACTACCCGGCGGCCTCGTGCACGACACCAACCTCTGACCAGGTCAAGCCCACCACTTTGTCAGGAGTCCTATAGGGCGCCGCCCCAGTTGTCGGTGACGATCGGGAACGGGGCCTTGAAGACGGGCGCGGCGTGTGCCGGCGACGAGCCGACGAGGACGCCGGCGGCCGCCAGGCACACCGCGAGGATCGCGGCGAGGCCCGCGCGAGGGACAGCTCTGGTCATGACGCGACGCTCCCGCCCGGTTGCCGACCTGGCCGGTGTTGAGCTCCGACTGCCGCGAGTCTGGAGAGGGACCATGACGCCTGTCAATGGGTTCGCGAAAAATTCCGGCAGGGCGACAAGGGATGACTGAAGACATCCTTCGGCCTTCCGACGCCCGCTTGACTACCACCATGACCATCAATCGCCGCACCCTGCTCGGCCGGGTCGCCATGGTCGGCGCGGCCACGGCGACCGGTGCCCTGCTCGCACCCGGGCCCGCGCGAGCCGCGTCCTGGAAGAAGCGGCTCACCGGCGCCGACCTGGACACCTACCACCGGTGGCGGGTCGCCGGAACCGACCTCGGCATCCCCTACGTGCTGGAGAACGGCTCCATCGGGTACCTCTTCGGCGACACCTTCAACACCCCGTGGCCGGAGGGCCCACCGCTGCCGAACGACTGGCGCTCACCGGTGATGCTGCGCTCCAACATCCACCCCGGAGTCGCCGGCGGCGTGGTCTTCGACAGCGCGGCGCGGGTCGCGGGCAACGGGCGGGCCCCGGAGCTGATGCACAACGGCCACAACGGGATCGGCATCGACGGCCTCTGGGAGGTGACCGTCATCCCCAACGACGGCATCAGCTTCCCGGAGACCGGCCGCCAGCTCATCTCGTACATGAGCATCGAGAACTGGGCCTCCGCCGGACCCGCCGGGCCGCACTGGCGGTCGCGCTACGCCGGGCTGGCCTACAGTGACAACGGCAACGACTTCATCCGTACGCCGCTGAAGTGGTGGAACAACGGCACCAACACCGACCCGTTCCAGATGTGGACGATGCAGCGCGACGGCGACTGGGTGTACGTCTTCTCGGTGCGCTCGGGGCGCCAGGACGGCCCGATGATGCTGCGCCGGGTCCGCTGGGACCGGCTGTTCTACCCGGAGTCGTACGAGGGCTGGGGCTGGAACGGCAGCAACTGGGGCTGGGGCCGGCCGTGCACGCCGATCCTGACCGGCCGCTTCGGCGAGCCGTCGGTCCGGCGGCTCGCCGACGGGAGCTGGGTGATGTCGTACCTCAACTGCGCCACCGGTTGCATCGTGACCCGCACCGCCGGCGGGCCGGACCAGGTCTGGACGGCGGAGAAGGTGCAGGTCACCCCCTGGCAGGAGCCCGGGCTCTACGGCGGGTTCATCCACCCGTGGTCCAGCCGGCGGGCCAACGACCTGCATCTGATGGTCTCGAAGTGGACCAGGACGCCCGACGGCCGGAGCACCGCCTACCACGTCAGCCAGTTCGTCGGCACCGCTTGAACGGCGGCCGCCGCGCCGTCCGGGCCGTCCGACTTGTAGCAAACCTTCTTGACGATTAATCGATGCGTAGCTAAGTTTCAGCCATCCGGACTGAGAGGTCGTCGTCTATGAAGACCCGACTCGTCATCGCGACCGTCCTGGTGGCCACCCTGGGAGCCACCCTCACGCCGCTGCCCGTCCAGGCCACCACCGCCGCACCCGCCGCGCTTCCACCCGCCGCCGAACACGGCTGGGTCACCTCCACGCTGCGGCACATGAGCCTGGAGCAGAAGGTCGGCCAGCTCTTCGCCACCTACGTCTACGGCGGCGACGCCACCGCCCCGACGGCCGCGGACCGGGCCGCCAACCGGGCGGCGTTCGGCGTCGAGACGCCGGCCGAGGTGATCGAGGAGTTCCACCTCGGCGCGATCTGCTACTTCTCCTGGTCACACAACCTGGACAGTCCGCGGCAGATCGCCACGCTCTCCAACGGCCTGCAACGGGCCGCCCTCAGTGCCGGCGGCAAGGACCGCGTCCCGCTGCTCATCTCCACCGACCAGGAACAGGGCGTGGTGCTGCGGATGCCCGCCCCCGCCGCGCAGTTCCCCGGCGCGATGGCTCTCGGCGCCGGGCGCTCGCCCGGCGACGCCCGCACCGCGGCGGAGATCACCGGACGCGAGCTGCGCGCCGTCGGCATCCACCAGCCGTACGCGCCGATCGCCGACGTCAACGTCGACCCGGCCAACCCGGTGATCGGGGTGCGCTCCTTCGGCGCCGACCCCACCCTGGTGGCCGAGCTGACCGCCGCGCAGGTCACCGGCTTCCAGCGGGACGCCGGCGCGACCGCGGTGGCTAAGCACTTCCCTGGCCACGGCGACACCGACAACGACAGCCACACCGACCTCCCGGTGATCAACCACACCCGCGAGGAGTGGGACCGGATCGACGCGCCACCGTTCCGCCGGGCCATCGCCGCCGGCGTCGAGTCGGTCATGACGGCGCACATCGTGGTGCCGGCGCTGGACCCCTCCGGTGACCCGGCGACGCTGTCGCCGACCATCCTCTCCGGGGTACTGCGCGGCGAACTCGGCTTCCGCGGCGTGATCGTCACCGACGCGCTGAACATGGCCGGGGTCCGGCAGAAGTACGGCGACGAGCGGGTGCCCGTGCTGGCGCTCAAGGCCGGCGCCGACCAGCTGCTGATGCCGCCGGACCTGCGGCTGGCCCGGGACGCCGTGCTGCGGGCGGTGGCCACCGGCGAGCTGACCGAACGGCGGATCGACGAGTCGGTCCGGCGCATCCTCGCCCTGAAGTACCGGCAGGGTCTGGCCGCGTCACCGCTGGTCGACGTCGAGGCGGCGGTCCGTACGGTCGGGGCGGCCGAGCACCTCGCCGCCGTCGCCCGGGTCACCGACCCGACGCTCACCGCGGTGCGCAACGACGCCGGGCTGTTGCCGCTGGCCAGCACCGACCGGTCGGTGCTGGTGACCGGCTGGAACAGCGCCGCCTTCGCGCCGGTTGCGACGGTCGCCGACGGGTTCGCCGCCCGCGGGGCCCGCGCCACCGCCCGGCCCGCGACCCTGCCGTCCGACCAGGCGATCGCCACGACCGCCGCCGAGGCGGCCCGGCACGACCTCACCGTGGTGCTGGTGAACAAGGCGTGGGACGTCGAGGTGACCGACCCCCGCGCCAGCCAGCGACGGCTGGTCGCGGCGCTGCTCGCCACCGGCCGACCCGTGATCGTGGTGGCGGTCCGCGATCCGTACGACGTCGCGTACCTGCCGGGCGTGTCCACCTACCTGGCGACCTACTCGTACACCCGGGCGGCGATGGACGCGCTCGTCCGCGCGCTGCACGGCGAGCTGTCCCCGCGCGGACGGCTGCCGGTCACGATCCCCACCGCCGACGGCGGGCTGCTCTACCCCTACGACCACGGCCTGACCTGGTAGGAGGAACCATGCCGGCGAGGACTGTCCGCACCACGATGGGCGTGCGCCGGGGCCTCGCCCTCGGCCTGGCCGTGGCCGTGCTCGGCACGGCGCTGCCGGCGACCGGGGCGGCCGCCGCCGAGCGGTCGCCGGCCGGGTCCGCACCGCCGTCCGTCACGCCCGCCGACATCCGGTTCCGCCACGACACGCTGCGCTACGGCGACGCCCGCGAGGTGGGGCTGCTTCCCGAGCACGTGGACCGGATGCCGGCCGACCTCACCGGGTACCTCGAACCGACCCCGGACCACCCCGGCCATCCCACCTACGCCGGCGCCGTGGTGCTGGCCGCCAAGGACGGCGTGGTCGTGCAGCACGCCGCGGTGGGGTCGGCGGTGCGCTACTCGGCCGTCGGGCCGCCACCCGGGCTGGCCGGGGTGGAACTGCCTGCCGACCAGCAGCTCCCGATGCGACCCGACACCATCTTCGACCTGGCGTCGGTGTCGAAGCTGTTCACCACGATCGTGGTGCTGCAGCAGGTGGAGCGGGGTCGGGTCGAGCTGGACGCCCCGGTCGCCCGGTACGTCCCGGAGTTCGCCGCCGGCGGCAAGGAGGCCGTCACGGTACGCATGCTGCTCACCCACACCTCCGGGCTGCCCGCGTTCACGGCGCTGTGGAGCCGGTACCCGACCCCGGCCGAACGGTTCGCCGCCGCGCTCGCCACGCCACTGGCGGCCGGGGCGACGCCCGGCACCCGGTACGTGTACTCCGACCTCGGGCTGATCGCGCTCGGCGTGCTGGTGGAGCGGGTGACCGGCCGGTCGTTGGTCGACCTGGTCCGCGACGGCGTCACGGCGCCGCTGGGCATGGCCGACACCGGCTACAACCCGGCGCCGGAACTGCGGCCGCGGATCGCGGCGACCGAGTACCAGCCGTACGCCGGGCGCGGCATGGTGTGGGGCGAGGTGCACGACGAGAACGCCTGGTCGCTCGGCGGCGTGGCCGGACACGCGGGCGTCTTCTCCACCGCGACGGACCTGGCCGTGCTCTGCCAGACCCTGCTCAACGGCGGCGAGTACCGCGGCTGGCGGATCCTGCGCGCCGACACGGTCCGGGCGATGCTGGTCAACTACAACGCGCCGCTGGAGCAGGCCTACCCGGAGAGCGACCGCGGCCTCGGTTTCGAGCTCAACAAGCACTGGTACATGACGGGTCTGTCCTCTCCGGTGGGGTTCGGGCACACCGGGTTCACCGGCACCTCGCTGGTGGTCGACCCGCTCTCCCACTCATTCGTCGTCCTGCTCAGCAACCGGGTGCACCCCGACCGTGGCTGGGGCAGCAACAACGTGGCCCGGCGTGCCGTCGCGACCGACCTCGCCGAGGCCATGCCGGTGCGACCCCGGTCGCGGGAGGCGTGGCGGGCCGACCCGCGCGACCTCGCGACGGTCACCCTCACCGCCCCGCTGCGCCGGGCGGCGCGCGGCGGCACGGCGAATTTCCTGCTCTGGTACGACACCGAGCCGCGCTACGACAGCGCCCGGTTCGAGGTGTCCACCGACGGCGGACAGACCTGGGCCGCGGCGCCGATGCGGCTGCGGCACGGTGACCAACGATGGGCCAGCGACGGCACGGTCACCGGCTACGGCGGCCGGGTCTGGTGGCAGGTCTCCGTCGAGCTGCCCGACCGGGCGACCCACCTGCGCTGGAGCAGCAGCACGGACGTCTCCGCCCGGGGCCGCGGGGTCTACGTCGACCGGATCGTCGCGGCGGACCGCGCCGGTCTGCTCTTCCAGGGCGAGGGCGGGGACGCCGCACACCTCGTGGCGCAGGGGTGGGCGCCCGCCCGCACCTGAGGAGCTGGTCGCACCGTCGGTGGACCTGGCGGCCCGACAACCACCCGGACAGCACCGCTGACATCTGTAGATGCGTCAATGTCGTGTCGGATTTCTTTCTCGATCCGGAGATCGGCACGGATATCGTGAAACCGGCCCGCCGACCCTGGTCGGGCCGGCCGGATATTGTCCACCGGATCGAACTGCACTACCATTTCCACCGTCTCACTCGACCCTCGGCGACAAACCGCCGGACGGGTTTCGCCACCGGTCGATGAGGCCTCTGCCAGGTGCGCGGCAGGGGCCCCGCGACCACCCGATGACGCCACGCCTCCGCGCGGCCACCTGCCGGACGAGCCGGCCAACCACGCCCCCGTCGCCACCCGACGCCGACCCACGTGGACATCCCGGGAAGTTCGGTCAAGCCACGATGAAAACGTTTACATCGGAACCGCGAAACAACGCCTCAGCCATTTACAGATGCCTACGCACAACTATTTTTAACCGTACCGATATAAAGCGGAACTAGGGTCTCAGTTGATTGACGGGCGTCGTGGGACGATCGCCCCGAAATCGTGGGGGAACGGGAAAGGTGGGGGGATGAGGGGGATCCGGGTCGCGTCCCTGGCGATCGGCATCGCTTCCTCGCCGGCCGAGCGCCGGCAGCTGGCACAACTGCTCGGCGGCAGCGAGGCGTTCCTGATCGTCTCGAGCGTGGACCAGGCGCGGCGGTTCCTCGACGTGGTCGAGCCGCCGCACAACCCGCCGGCGGCTCCGCCGGACCAGCCGGTGGTCACCGAGGTCACACCGGGCGCGGCACCGCCTCCCGGCCTGACCGTCGACTCGGACCGGCGGGTGCTGCGCTGGCTGGACCGTGAGATCGAGCTGACCCGGCTGGAGCACGACCTCCTGCGCTGCCTGGTCGGCGCGCCCGGGCGGGTCTGGACCTACGAACTGCTGCACCGCGAGGTCTGGGGCAACGAGCACCTCGGCCGCGGGTCCGACATGCACTCGGTGGTCCGGCGGGTACGACGCAAGCTCGCCCGGCTCAACGCGGCGGCGACCATCCACGCGGTACGCGGCGTCGGCTTCCGCCTCGCTCCGGTCTGACCACCGACCCACGAGCCACGCCGCGGCCCACCCGCCGCACGCGAACCGGCCCGCCTGGTGGACGACCAGGCGGGCCGGCTCGGTCAGCTGACGGTCAGGTCAGCAGCGGATGGGTGACAGTGCGAAGTCCTCCACGGTGGGCGTGCTGGTGTTGATCCTCGTCTGACGGGTCTGGGGCTTCCAGTTGTCCTTGGCGACGATCATCGTCATCGGGTTGTTCCGACGGTCCATCCAGTAGGCGTACTTGCCCTCGGCGTCGGTGGCGAAGGTCCACGACATCGCCCACGAGTCGATCTGGACGACCGCACCGGGAAGCGGCGAGCTGACACCCTGACAGCTCGTCCCGGTGACGGTACCCATCAACTTGCCCCAGGTCTTCGGCGGATTCACGTTCATCGTCACGGCCACCGGCGACACCGTGTACGGGGTGTTCTCCTTGATGGCGACCGAGGCGGTGTAGGTGCCCGGCTGGTCGACGTTCGCCGTCATCCCGACGGTGACCGTGACCTGCTCGCCCGGCGCCAGCGTGGCCGACGTCTTGTTGATCGTCATCCAGCTGACGTCGGCGGCCGCCTCGGCGCACTCCTCGAACCCGGGCAGCACCTCGCTGTCCGGCGTCGCGGTGAAGCTACCGGACGATCCGCCGATCTTGTAGAAGCCGCACGCCGCGCCACCGCGGTAGCGCGCCGTGTTGGCGTTCGGCAGGTTCGACCACGCGTTGGTGGCCGGGTCGTACGCGAAGCCGGCGTTGGTGATGGCGCCGCCCTGCGAACCGCCGACCACCAGGAGCTTGCCGTTCGCCACGGCGAACGAGCTGGCCCAGTTGTCGGCCGGCGCGTCGGGGATCGCGGTCCAGGCGTTGGCCCCCGGGTCGAAGGCGTAGCTGGCCTTCTGCGAGGCGGAGCCGTCGTTGCCGCCGGTGCAGTAGACGACGCCGTCGATCCCGCCGCAGGAGGCGAAGGCCACCGACTTCGGGTAGTTCGGCAGCGTCTCCCAGCTGTCGCCGGCCGGGTCGTACCGGACCACGCTGTTCGACATCGGCGTGCAGGCCGAGGTGGTGCAGCCGCCGATGGCGTAGAGCTTGCCGTCGACGACCGCCTGGCCGGCGGCGGAGCGGGCCGCCGGGTTGTCAGCCACCTTCGTCCAGGTGTTCGCGCCCGGGTCGTACGACCAGGTGGTGCCGGAGGGACCGGCCGCCGCCCAGCCGCCGGTCGCGATGATCTTCCCACCGACGACGCCCACCGTCATGGCGTTGCGTGCCTCGGGAAGATCGGCGATCGGCGCCCAGCTCTGCGCGATCGGGTCGTAGACGAAGTTCTTCGTCGTGGACGCCGAGCCGTTGCCGCCGGCGATGGAGTACACCTTGCCGTCGAGGTTCACCACCCGGTTGTCCATCACGTTCGCCGGGTAGTCGGCGATGTCCGTCCAGGGCTCGGCCTGCGGGCCGAGCGCGGGGGACGTCGCGTTGCTCGACATGCCGGACGCCCGCGCCGCGAACGACGTCGGGACGTTCAGCCGCTGCTCGGGTGCGCCGTTGGACCCGATCACCTGCTGTTCGGTCAACCGGGACCCGTCGGCCCGGAGGAGCTCGAACGCGCCCTCGCGCTCACTGAACTCGACCTCGACCGGCGCCCCGCCGGTGTTGGTCACCGTGAACGCCTTGTTGACCTTGCCGGTGGGCATCTGGAGCGTGGCGCTCACCTGCGCCGGCTTGACCGAGAGCCGGCCGGCCGCGAGCCGGAAGTTGGTCGCGGTCGCCCAGTCGGCCTGCACGTCGACGTTCTTGCTCTGGCTGACGTAGTTGCCGGCCGCGGCGGTGAACTTGTGCGTGCCGGTCAGCGACGAGAACAGCCAGTAGAAGCCGTCCGCCAGCTCGGTGTCGTCCGGCGTCGCCACCGTGGTGGCCTTCTCCGCCGGCCGGTCGTTACTGGTGACCGTGGCCCCGTTGACGTAGCCGTTGTCGTTGGCGTCCCGGACGTGTCCGAGCACCAGGCCGCCGTTGGTGGGCCGGCAGACGACCTCGCTGCCGATCAGGACGTTGTCGACCTCCCACCACCACTCGAACGAGGCGTCGTAGTAGTGGAACCGGACCTGCACCTGCGCCTGCCCGGCGGCCTGCGGGATCGGGACCTCGGTCACCCGCGGCCCCCGGACGTCGGCGGCCTGCCGCAGCACGTTCGTCCAGGTGGCACCGCCGTCGACGCTCAGGTCCACGTCCGCGCGGTCCGGACCCAGATGGTTGAAGTCCTGGTTGAACCGGATCACCGGAGCCGCCACGTCGGTCAGGTCGACGACCGGGCTGACCAGGGAGCTGTCCTGCCGCCCGCCGGAGCCGTACTCGTCGCTGTCGATGATGGCGAAGTTGCCGGTGCCGCCGGTCAGGTTGCCCCGGTTGCCGTCGTCGGTGAACTTCCAGACCTGGCCGGTACCCGCGTGGTCGACCACCGACCAGCCGGCCGGCACGGCCGTGCCGTCGAACGTCTCGTAGACGCCGTCGGAGCCGAACGTGTAGCCGGGCGCCGTGGTGCAGGCGTTGGTCTGCACCGGCACGGCGATGTTGGCGGTGACGTTGCCCGTGCCGACGACGACCTCCTTGGTCACCGTCTGGTAGCCCGGGTACTGCGACTCGACCTTCAGGGTGTACGTCGCCCCGGCCGGCAGCGTGAAGCTGTAGCGGCCGTTGCCGGGCGTGGTGTAGTCGGACACGCCCGACGGGCCCTGCACGGTCACCTTCGCGTAGAGCGGCCAGCCATGCCCGGAGCCGTCGGTGACCGACCCGCTGACGGTGACGCTCGGCACCGCCGACAGCGCGACGTTGACCGTGGTGGTGGCGTTCTGGGTCACCGTCGCCGGCACCGTCTGGCTCTGGTAGCCGAAGGCCGCCACGACGACCTGGTAGTCGCCCACCGGCAGCAGGGACGAGTACTTCCCGTCCGCCCCGGTGGTCAGCTGGCGCTCGGCCGGACCGGTCACGGTCACCGTGGCGTCCGCGATCGGGGCGCCGGTGGCCGCGTCGGTGACGGTGCCGGCCAGCGTGCCGGTGTCGCCGATCGGCGCGGCGTTGAGCAGCGCCAGCGCGTCCAGCCGGCCCTCGCCGAAGACGTTGTTGTCATCGGTGGTTCCACCACACTGGGCGTCGGCGCTGTCGATCGCGGTGTTGTCCAGCAGCGCGCGGGTCGCGTCGACCTCACCGACCAGCGCCGGTGCCGCCGACCACAGCAACGCGACCGTGCCGGCGAGGTGCGGCGCCGCCATCGAGGTGCCGCTGATGGCGCCGTAGCCGTTGCCCGGAAGACTCGACCGGACGTTCACCCCGGGCGCCGAGATGTTCGGCTTGGTCTCACCGTTCTGCCCCGCGCCGCGGGCCGAGAAGCTGGCGATGTTGTTGTTGACGTCGTACGCACCGGAGGAGTAGTTGCTGACCAGGCTGCCCGGCGAGCCGCTGGTCTGGCACCCCGGTCCGCTGTTGCCGTTGGAGAAGACACCGAAGATGCCCGACTCCTTCCAGGCCAGCGTCACGTCCTCCATGAACGGGTCGTTGGAGGGCAGCCGGGTCCCCCACGAGTTGTTGATGATGTTCGGCCGCTTGCTGGCGTCCGGGTTCTGGCCGTTGACGTCGGTCGGCTCCAGCATCCACTGGCCGGAGGTCACCAGCGCGGCGTCGCTGGGGCAGCAGCCGTTCGCGGCGATCCACCTGACCTCGGGGGCGACACCGATCTGGTTCGCCCCGTCGGAGCCGACCATCGTGCCCATCGTGTGCGTGCCGTGGCCGTCGCCGTCGCACGGCGTGGCGCAGGTGCCGGCGGCGTTGAACCAGTTGTAGTTGTGGTCGAACGTGCCGTCGCCGTTGTTGCCGCGGTAGGAGTTCACCAGGGCCGGGTGGTCGAACTGCACACCGGTGTCGATGTTGGCGATGGTGATGCCCTCGCCCTTGACGCCGTACTGGGACCAGACGTCGTCGGCGTTGATGTTCGCGATGCCCCACTCGAGGGCGTTCACGGTCTTCTCGTCGGTGCCCTTGGTGGTCTCCGGCACCTCGTAGGCGACCGGGGCGTACAGGCCCTCGACCTCGTCGTGCGCGGCGAAGTTCTGCGCCATCGTCAGCGAGCCGCCGCTGACCCGGATGGCGTTGGTCGCCCAGAAGGTCTGGTACTTGGCGCCGGCGGTGTCCAGCTCGGTCCGGATCTTGGCCTGGCTCTCGGCGGCGGTCTTCTTCAGCGCCTCCGCCACCGCGGTGCCCCGCTCGGTCCAGTCCTTGATGTCCCTGGCCCGACTGAGGTCCGCCCGATCCTTGAAGCGGATCCAGAAGTCGCCCTCCGTCTTGCCCTCGAGCTGCTTCGCGAGGTCCGGCCGGATCTTGTCGGACGGAGAGGTCGCGCCTGCCGCCGTTCCGGCCTGCGCGGCCTGTGCGCCGGTCCCGGTGGCCAGGCCTGCCGCGACGAGGACCATCGCCGCTGCGGCGCTCACCAGTGATCTGGCTGTGCGCCTCCTGTGTGGACGTCTGAACATCGGTGCTGCCTCCTTCAGAACGACCCAGATTCGAGTGAGCCATGGTGAAGGGGTTCGGGGGCGGACGTCCCATGTGGATGTAACCGGAACGGCTGACCCCCTCCAGGCCCCCCAGGCATCGCGCGGGTCACGCCGGCTGCCCGAGTGGACACTATGATCTAGAGGAAAGGACGATCAAGAACTTGCCGTAAGCAACTTGTCACTAACCGTTTGCTGGCTGGCGGCAGGGTTGCCACTTATTGTCAGACGACGATGGAACTGGGCAGACGCTGCCCATCGTTTCCGGGCGGGTGCGGTGGCCGAGGACGACGAGAGCACGGTGCCGGGAGGTGGATCCGAGCCGGCCGGGGAACTCTTCCCGCTGCTGATCGCGGTGACCCCGTCGCCGGCGGAACGGATCCGGCTCGCCGAGCGCCTCGACGGCATCGCGCCCCTGCTGCTCGTCGCCGATCTCGACGAACTGCGCCGGCTGATCTCGGCCCCACAGCAGCTGCGCCCCGGATCGCCGGCACCGGCGCCCGGGTCGGCGACCGACACCGCGCTCCGCATCGACCCGACCCGGTCGACCGCCCGCTGCGGCGACCGCGAGGTCTCCCTGACCCGGCTCGAACACGACCTGCTGAGCTGCCTGACCACCGAGCCGGTGCGGGTCTGGAGCTACGCCGAGCTGCATCGGGCGGTCTGGCGGGCCGAGGGGTCGCAGCGCAAGGCGGACGTGCAGTCGGTGGTGAAACGGCTGCGGCGCAAGCTCACCGAGTTGGGCACCGGGGTCACCATCGACACCGTGCGGGGGGTCGGCCTGCGGCTCACCGACCACCAGCAACCGAGGATCAGCGGCGCCTGACGACTGCCTGACTCGGGCAGCGATCGGGGCCGCCGGTGGATTCGCAGCGATCGGGGCCGCCGGTGGATCAGATCAGGCCGGCACGGGTCCACAGCAGACGGCCCGGGCCGGCCACCAGGCCGAGGCCCGCCAGGTGGCCGTACACCCTGGCGGCGGACCAGCGCAGGGTGGCCCGCCAGTGCGGGTTGGCCCGGGCGGCGGCGCGGCCGACCGCCGGCGGGATGCCCACCGCCGCGTACGCCGCGGGATGGACCAGCCGGTTGGCGATCGACCAGGCGGCCCGACCGATCAGCAGCCGGGCGTACGACAGGCCCAGCGGGCCGGCGGCCTCGACCTGGCGGGCCAGTTCCGCGCGGGCGAACCGGACGTGCCGCGCCTCCTCGACGACATGGATCCGCGACACCATCCGGATCAGCGGCTGCAGCGACTCGTCCGCCATGATCTCGCGCTGGAACGCGTCGAGGATCTCCTCCGCGATGAGGATCGCGGCGTACATCCGCGGGCCGGTGGCGGTGGCCTTGAGGAAGCGCCCGAGCAGGTGGTCGACCGGGTCGGCCCGGTAGACCGGGCAGCCCATCGCCTCGATGAGCCGGCCGAACATGATGGAGTGCCGGCACTCGTCGGCGACCTCGGTGAGCGCGTACTGCGCGTGCCGGCTGGTCGGGTCGGCGTCGTAGTAGTGCCGGATCAGCATCTGCATGAGGATCGTCTCGAACCACAGCCCGGCGCTGGCCGCGCTGGCCACCTCGTGCTTGGTGAGCTCGACGCGCTGCTCCTCGGTGAGCCGCTCCCACAGGGGCGTGCCGTAGAGGCTGCTGCGCCGTGGCGGCAGCCAGTACGCCCCGGGCACCGGCGGCGCGGCCCAGTCGATCTCGACAACCGGGTCGTAGCTGGTCCGCACCGAGGAGGTGAGCAGCCGGGTGGCGAGCGCCTCGCGCTCGGTCCGGTCGGACGTGGGCTCCATGACGCCTCCATATTGACGTGACGCCCGGTAACTGTTACGAGTAGTAGCATGCAATCGCCTGTGACGGATGTCAATGGATCCGGGTCGGCCGGCGGCCCGCCCGCGGCGCGGGCCAACGGCCGCCGGGACCGCTGGGCGGACCACCGCGAGCAGCGGCGGCAGGAGCTGATCGGGGCGGCCGTGCAGGCGTTGCTGCGGCACGGACCGGAGGTCGACATGGACCAGGTGGCCGCCACCGCGGGGGTGAGCAAGCCGGTCCTCTACCGCTACTTCGCCGACAAGTCGCAGCTCTGGCTGGCTGTCAGCGAGGTGGTGGCCGCCCGGGTGGTCGACACCGTGGCGCCGGCGGTCGAGCAGGTCCGCGAGGAACGCGGACTGGTCGAGGCGACCATCGACGCGTACCTCGGGGTGATCGAGTCGGAGCCGAAGCTCTACCGCTTCCTGATGCACCAGTCCAGCCATCCCGGGATCCACCAGGTGGTCGCCGGCACCAGCCGGCAGGTGGCCGCCGGGCTGGCCCGGGTGATCGGCGACCGGCTGCGCGCGCTGGGCCTCGACGCCGGTCCGGCCGAGCCGTGGGCGTACGGCCTGGTCGGCTTCGTGCAGGCGGTCGGCGACTGGTGGACCACGAACGGGCAGCCGATCCGCCGGGCGGCCCTCACCGACTACCTGACCACGCTGCTGTGGAGCGGCATCGAGGGGGTACGGCGCAGCGCCGACCTGCCCCGCGAGCTCACCCGCGCGCACGAGCGGATCGTGCCGTGAGCCAGCGCCGGCGGACGGAGCGGCGGCCCGGCACGGCGGATCCGCAGGCCGCCACCGGGCGCGGCGAGGTGACGGCATGAGCTACCACGGCCCGGCGCGGCTCGCCGGCACCCCGGTCCGGGTGCACCTGAGCGGGCGGTGGGAGCCGGTCGACGGCCGCTACCACTGGCGCGGGCGGATCGAGCCGGAGCCGAAGGTGGCCCGGCTGGTGCGCTCCGGCCGGCGCGACGTCGAGCTGCGCGTCGCCGGCCGGACCAGCCCGGCCCGGCTGGCCGAGGTCGACCCGTGGGGCGGCGTACGGATCACCGGGGTTGGCGATCCGCCCTGGCCCGCCGAGGCGGAGCGGGAGCACGCCGATGCGGAGTGACCTCGCGGGCCGGACGATCCTCGTCACCGGGGCGGCGCGTGGCATCGGCGCGCAACTGGCCCGCCAGGCCACCGCCCGAGGCGCCCGGGTCGCCCTCGTCGGGCTGGAACCCGACCTGCTCCGGCGGCTCGCCGCCGACCTCGACGCGCACTGGTACGAGTGTGACGTCACCGACCAGGCGGCCCTGGACGCCGCCGTGGCGTCCACCGTGGACCGGTTCGGCGGGATCGACGTGGTGGTCGCCAACGCCGGCATCGCCAACCTCGGCACGGTCGCGCTGGGGCCGGTCGACGCGCTGGTCCGTACGGTCGAGGTGAACCTGTGCGGCGCGATCCGCACGGTCAGCGCCGCGCTGCCGCACGTCACCGCCGCCCGCGGCCACGTCCTGATCGTCTCCTCCGCCGCCGCGTTCACGGCGATGCCCGGGATGGCCGCCTACTGCGCCTCGAAGGCGGGCGTCGAACAGTTCGCCAACGTGCTGCGGTTGGAGACCCGCCGGCACGGCGTCACCGTGGGCACCGCCCACCCGATCTGGATCGACACCGACCTGGTCCGCGACATCCGCGCCGACCTGGCCTCGTTCCGCGCCACGCTGCGCCGGCTGCCGCGGCCGCTGTCCACGGTGGTCCCGGTCGACCGGTGCGCGGCCGCGCTGCTGCGCGGCATCGAGCGCCGCAGCCGCAAGGTCTACGTGCCGCGCTCGCTCGCCGTGGTGCAGGCGCTGCGGTCGCTGGTGCTGAGCGGTCCCGTCGACGCGCTGGTCACCCGGCTGGGCGGCCGCACCCTGGTCGACCAGATGGAGGACGAGGTACGCGGGCTCGGCCGCTCGTTCGGCCGCAGCTCGGTGGAGGAACGGCGATGAAGGTCCACTGTCGCCGCGCCGGCCGTGGGGAGCCGCTCGTGCTGATCCACGGCATCGGGCACCGCCACCAGGCCTGGGAGCCGGTGTTCGACCGGCTCGCCGCCCACCACGAGGTGATCGCGCTCGACCTGCCCGGGTTCGGCGACTCCCCGGTACCCGAGGCGGGCATGCCCGCCGACATGGCCGCCACCGTCGCGGCGATCCTGCCGGTACTCGCCGGGTGGGGGCTGGAGCGCCCGCACGTGGCCGGCTACAGCCTCGGCGGGGCGATCAGCCTGGAACTGGCCGCCGCCGGGGCGGTCGCCTCGGCCACCGCCCTCTCCCCCGCCGGCTTCTTCACCCCGGCCGAACGGCGGCGGGCGCTGGCCATCCTCCGGCTGCTGCGGGCCAACGCGTACCTGCCGACGCCGGTCATGCGGGTCGCGCTGCGGTCGGCGTACCTGCGGGCGATGTGCTTCGCGCCGCTGGTGGCGCGGCCCCGGTTGCTGGACTTCGAGCGCGCGCTGGGCGACGCGCTCGCGCTGCGCCGGGCGGTCGGCTTCGGCACCGTGGCCCGGGCCGCCCGCGGCTACCGCTTCGACTGTGCCCGGCTGTCCGGTGCGGCGGTGCCGGTGACCGTCGGCTGGGGCGACTGTGACCGTATCTTCGGCGTCCACCAGGCCGAGCGCGCCCGGGCGGGACTGCCGGCGGCCCGGGTGGTGACCCTGCCCGGCTGCGGGCACGTGCCGATGAGCGACGACCCGGACCTGGTCGCCGCGCTGATCCTGGAGACCACCGGCGCGGTGCCCGGCGCCGACCGGCCGGCGGGCTGACCGCCCCCGGCGGGATCGCGTCCGGGGGGCGTACGCCCGGGCAGCTGTGACCACCGTCACGTCGCCCCGCGGTAGGGGTGCGGCGACCGGCTCCGACCTCTCACCGAGCAGGCGCCCGGAGCGGGTGTCGAGGATCGAGAGGACCGTGACGAGATGACCAAGGTGACCGCGCAGCTGTCGGTGTCGGTGGACGGGTTCTACGCCGGCCCGCGGCACACCGGCGACGGCGACTGGATGACGTCGGCCGAGAGCGCCGGCTTCTTCCGGGTCACCCGCTGGGTGACCGACGCGATGGCCTGGCGGGAACGGCAGGGCTTCGCCGGCGGCGAGCGGGACACGAACTCCGACGTGGTCGCCGAGTCGTTCGAGGCGACCGGCGCGTACGTGATGGGGCGGCGGATGGCCGACGGCGGTGAGGTGCCCTGGGGCGAGGAACCGCCGTTCCGCGCGCCGGTCTTCGTCGTCACGCACCGTCCCCGGCCGCGGGTGGAGCGCAAGGGCGGCACCAGCTTCACCTATGTCACCGACGGCGTGGCCAGCGCCGTCGAGCAGGCGCGGGCGGCGGCCGGCGGCCGGGACGTCGCCGTGGCCGGCGGCGGCAGCCTGGTGCGGCAGGTACTCAAGGCCGGCCTGCTCGACGAGTTGGAGCTGCATGTCGTGCCGGTGGTGCTCGGCACCGGCCTGCGGCTGCTCGACGCGGACCTCGACCTGGCCGAGAAGGAGGCGGTCGAGTTGACGCCGATCCGGGTCATCCCCACGCCGCAGGTCACCCACATCCGGTACGCGGTGCGTGGCCGCGCTCCGCTGCAGCTCGACGACCGCGGCAGCGGTGGCGGCCCGACGGTGGTCTCCTGACCTCCGCCCGGAGGCGACGCCTCTCCGGACGGGGATCGGCCGTCGCCCGTGGTGGGCCAATCCGGCACGTACCGCCGGGGCGGCCCCACCGGGGCCGCCCCGGCGGTTCCCGGTCAGTTCCGGTGGAGTCTCCGCCAAAGACGGCGAAACGGGCCGGGCGGCGGAACATCGAGCGACAGGTACGAGCCGGTGACGTTGTCGTCGTCGGGCGCCACGGGGGGTGAATTCGGCCGGGAATGGGGCCAATCGCTGCCGTTCCGCCCAGAACAGCATTGGCGGCATGGAATGAACAGACACCGTAATCCGGCCCCGCAAAGGCGCGTCAGCAGTGTCGCCCGGTACCGGGAAAATGCCGGGCTACCTGCGCGAACGGCACAATTTCCGGGCCACCGCCGGGCTTTCGGAAAACGGAGTTCGGTCGCTGTGCCGACGATTACGTTCGTTGTCGTGAGCACGCCTTCGGTCACCGCAGCGGCGCTCGGCGCCATCCTCGTCCTGCCCACGGTCGCGGTCGCACCACCGGCGCGGGCCGCCGCCGCGCCGTACGTGCCGTGTCCGGCGGTGAAGCCGCCGGTGCCGCCGCCCGCCGCGCCGTCACCGCCGCCGGTCGATCCCGCACACCGGGCGGTCGGCGGGCCGGCGCTGGCCACCTCGGGGCTGGCCGCTCCGGCGGGTGCGCCGAAGGCGCCGGCGGTGACCGCCACCGCCTGGCTGGTCGCCGACCTCGACAGCGGCGCGGTGCTGGGTGGCTGCGCCCCGCACGAACACCGCACCCCGGCCAGCGTGCAGAAGCTGCTGCTGGCGGCGGCCCTGATGCCCCGTCTCGATCCCACCCTGATGGTCCAGGTGACCCGGGCCGACCTGCGCGATCTCGACCCGGAGAGTTCGCTGATGGGGGTGATCCCGGGCGGCCGGTACTCGGTGGAGAGCCTGTGGCTGGGGCTGCTGCTCCAGTCGGGTAACGACGCGGCCAACGCGCTGGCGCGGGTGGGCGGCGGAGCGGCCGGCCGGCCGGGCGGTGTGCAGGCGATGAACGAGGAGGCGCGCCGGCTGCGCGCGTACCAGACGCACGCCGCGACGCCCTCCGGGCTCGACGGGCCCGGGCAGTACACCAGCGCGTACGACCTGGCGCTGATCGCGCGGGCCACCTTCGCCCGGGAGGACTTCTGCCGGTACATCGCGACGCGGCGGGCGCAGATCCCGGCGCAGCCGTCGAATCCGGGGTTGGAGCTCGTTCACGATCAGACCCTGCTCGGCGTCTACCCGGGCACGGTCGGTGGCAAGACGGGCTTCACCGACCTGGCGCGGCAGACGTACGTCGGTGTGGCCGAGCGTGACGGCCGCCGGCTCGCGGTGACCCTGCTCGGCGCGGAGACCGCGCCGCTGGGCAGCCTGGGCGAGGCGTCCGCCCTGCTGAACTGGGGTTTCGGCCTCCCCGAGGGCGCGTCGGTCGGCGAGCTGGTCGGGCCGGAGGAGAAGACGTACGACCAGCCCGTGGTCCCGGTCAAGGGCGAGCGGCAGGCCGAGGAGTCGTCGTCGCTGTCGTGGCCCGCCGGGCTCGGCCTCGGCGCGGCCCTGGCCTTCGCCGTCCTGGTCCTGACGATTCCGTGGTGGCGCCGGGCCGCCCGCCGGGGAGCCGGCGAACGGTAGGGCGCCGGCTCGGGACGGTCCCGGGGGCCCCGCGGGTTGCGGGGCCCCCGGCATGTGAGGATGCCGCCCATGCGTGCGGTGATCTTCGACGAGTTCGGTGCCCGGCCCGAGGTCCGCGACGTTCCCGACCCGGTGGCGCCGCCCGGTGGCGCGGTGATCCGGGTCGAGGCCACCGGGTTGTGCCGCAGCGACTGGCACGGCTGGCAGGGACACGACCCCGACATCCGGCCACCACACGTTCCCGGTCACGAGTTCGCCGGGGTCGTTTCGGCGGTCGGTGCGGGCGTACGCGGTTGGCGGGTCGGCGACCGGGTGACCGCGCCGTTCGTCTGCGCCTGCGGCCGGTGCCCGGCCTGCCTGGCGGGCGACCAGCAGGTCTGCGAACGGCAGACCCAGCCGGGCTTCACCCACTGGGGCTCGTTCGCCGAGTACGTGGCGGTGCACGACGCCGAGGTCAACCTGGTCCGGCTCCCGGACGACCTGGACTACCCGGCCGCGGCGGCGCTCGGCTGCCGGTTCGCCACCGCGTTCCGGGCCGTGGTGGGCCAGGGGCGGGTCGCCGCGGGCGAGTGGGTAGCGGTGCACGGCTGCGGCGGGGTGGGGCTGTCCGCGGTGATGATCGCGGTGGCGTGCGGGGCGCGGGTGGTGGCCGTCGACGTCGCCCCGGGCGCGCTCGAACTGGCCGCCGGCTGCGGGGCGGCGGTCTGCCTGGACAGCGGCGCGCTGCCCGGCCCCGGTGCGGTGGCCGCCGCCGTCCGGGAGGCGACCGGCGGCGGCGCCCACCTGTCGCTGGACGCGCTGGGCAGCCACGCCACCTGCACCGCCTCCATCGAGAGCCTGCGCCGGCGCGGCCGGCACGTGCAGGTCGGGCTGCTCCCCGTCGCCCAGGGTCGGCCGGCGTTGCCGATGGAGCTGGTCATCGCGTACGAGCTGGAGCTGCTGGGCAGCCACGGCATGCCCGCGCACGCCTACCCGGAGCTGCTGCGGCTGGTCACCGCCGGGGTGCTGCGCCCGGCCGAGCTGGTCACCCGCACCATCGGCCTGGCCGAGGTGCCCGCGGCACTGGCCACCATGGACCGGCCCGGCGCCGGCGGGATGTGCCTGATCCGTCCGCACTGAGTGGAGCGGCGGTCAGCCGTACCGCGCGGACGCTGGGCTCAGCCCGATCCGGCGTACCGCGGGCTGAACCACGCGCGGAACCGACACGGCCCACCCCGCCCTTCGGGGAAGCGTGACAACCCCTGGTCACTCCCACCGGCACGGTCGCCAGATATGGACGCCACGCAGACTACGGAGAGTGTCCATCTGCTGACGCTAACCGACCGACTGGCTGGTTAGCAGGCCTGATCTACCGGTGCGTTGAGCGAAAGCCGGCACTTACTGTCGCCACCATGCCGACGGCGGCGGTGAAGCCAGACCACTCGCGGACCGGTGGCGCGACGCCGCCGGTGACAGGAGGACGCATGCGAAGTCGCATCTTGTTGGTTGTGCTGATCGCGACAGTTACGGCAGCGACCGCGGTCGCCTTGAGCGCACCGGCGAACGCTCGGGCGGGCGAAGGGACTGCCTTGGCGGCGGCCCCGGGGGGCAGCTTCACTGGCGTCTCGCCGGCCCGCCTTCTCGACACCCGATCGGGCCTCGGCGCACCGAAGGGAATCGTCGTCGCAAATGGGCAGGTCACGCTTGGCGTCGCAGGCCGCGGTGGCATTCCGGCATCCGGGGTCTCCTCGGTCGTGCTGAACGTAACGGTGACCGGACCCGCGAGTGCGGGATACGTGACCGTCTACCCGACGGGTGCGGCTCGACCCACGGCGTCCAACCTCAACTACAGGGCTGGACAGACTGTTGCCAATCAGGTGGTCGTCGGGCTCGGTACGGGCGGCTCCGTGCGCCTGTTCACGTCGGCGCGGACGCATCTGCTGGCTGACGTCACCGGCTACTTCTCCACGCCGGACACCGCCTCGGGGCACGCCGGGTTGTTCCACCCCCTCACACCGGCCCGGCTCGCGGACTCGCGCACCGGTCAGGGATTCACCACCCCCGGTTCGAACACGACCAGGACGCTCCAGGTCACCGGGCGCGGCGGAGTGCCGCCGACGAACGTCGGCGCGGTGGCGCTGAACATCACCGTCGCCGCTCCGACCACCGCCGGATTCGTGACGGTCTACCCGAGCGGCCAGTCCCGGCCGGGGACCTCGACGATCAACTTTACCCAGCGGGACGTACGGGCGAACCGCACGATCGTCGCCCTGGGCACGGACGGCCGCATCGCCCTTTACAACGCGACCGGCACCACGCCGATCATCGTCGACGTGGTGGGCTGGTTCAGCGGCGCCAGCGCTCCGCCGGGCGCCGGCGGGGCCTACTACGTCAGCATGAACCCGGTTCGGGTGGTCGACACCCGCATCCCGTCGGGCGACCTCGGCGGCGCTCTCGGCCCGCGCGACGCCGGCGTCCAGACCATCGCCGCCCGAGCGGGCGTGCCGACCGGCGCGGGGGACACGGTTCCCGTGGCGGTCGTCGGGAACCTCACCGCGGTCAGCCCGACAACATCCGGATACCTCACGGCGTTCCCGCCCGGGTTCGGCAAGGTTGTCGACTCGGTGCCCCTCGCATCGGACCTCAACTTCGTCAAGGGCGACATCGTGCCCAACATGGTCATGACGCAGCTGCACGCCGGGCTGCTCGGCGTCTACAACAGCAGCGGCACCACGCACACGCTGCTCGACGTGAGCGGCTACTTCGCCCTGCCCGCGCCCCCGCTGACACTGACCCGGCCGATCCCCGACGCCAACGACCAGGTTCTGCTCACGATGTCCAGCAACGGCGCGTACTTCGCCACCTCCAGTTGGGCGTCCAACCTGGTCGCCGGCGACACCAACGACCAGCCCGACGCCTTCCGAGTCGCCTCGAACGGCGTGGTCACCCGAGTGAGCGTGGGTGTCGGCGGAGAACAGGCCGACGGGCCTACCTGGGAGGCGGAGGTGTCCAACGACGGCCGGTACGTGGCCTTCGTGTCGAGCGCCACCAACCTCGTTCCAGACGACACGAACGAGATGACCGACGTGTTCGTCCGCGACACGGTGGCGAACACCACCACTCGACTGAGCGTCGGCCCCGGCGGTGTCCAGTCGGACGGCGACAGCTACGGGGTGACCATGTCGAACAGCGGCACCCGGATCGCCTTCACGTCATCCGCGTCCACCCTCGTCGAGGACGACACGAACGGCGAGGCGGACGTGTTCGTGGCCGACGTGACCACCGGCCAACTGACCCGGGCCAGCGTCACCACGGCGGGCGCCGAGGGCGACGGGCGCAGCACCTACGGCATCATCTCCGGCGGCGGCGACCACGTCGCCTTCACCTCGTTCGCCGCGAATCTCGTGCCGATGGACACGAACGGCGTCGACGACCTGTTCGTCCGTGATCTCGCCACGAACACCACCACCCGGGAGAACGTGACGTCGAGCGGCGGCCAGGCCAACCCCGACCCGGATCTCGGCTTCTCGATCTCGTCCCTGTCGATCACGGATGACGGCCGGACGGTCGCCTTCTCCAGCTGGGCCGACAACCTCGTCCCGGCGGACACCAACGGCGCCTCGGACGTGTTCATCCGCGATCGCACGACGGGCACCACGTCCCGGATCACCGCGGCCGGCGGCGTCCAGGCCGACGGCGACAACGCGACCATCTCCGGCGACGGTTCGACGATCCTGTTCACCTCCACCTCGGATGCGCTGTCCGGACTCTGGAGCGACAGTTACGGCGAGACGATGTACGTGTACCGGACCGGGACCGATACCTCGACTCCCATCCGCGGGTACGACTATCTCAGCGGCCCCGCGAAGGTGTCGACGGACGGCAGCAGGGCGCTGGTCGGGACCGGCATCGACGTCGACCGGACCGGAAGGTCGGATATCCGGACCTACGTGCTGACCCTGCCGTAGCACCCCGGGCGTCGCGGCGGTCGCACCACCGGCCGCCGCCACGCCCACCGGTTCAGACCAGCGCGGCGCCGAGGGCCGGCACCACCGTCGCCGGCGTCGCCCGGCGCTGCGCGACCCTAGCCGGCAAGGAGTGAACGGTGGTTCAATCCTTGGGTGGTCTACCGGAGCACCGAGCGGGTGCAGGCTCGCCTGAACGACTCGCGGGAGCGGATCATCGCCGCCGCGCTGGAGATCATGGCCGGGGCGGGATACGCCGGCTGCTCGGTGGCCGCCGTCGCCGAGCGGGCGGGCGTGGCCACCGGCACGGTCTACCGCCACTTCCCCACCAAGGCCGAGCTGTTCGCCGAGGTGTTCCGCACCGCCTCGCAGCGCGAGGTGGACGCCGTCGCGCGCGCCGCGGCGCTGGAGCGCACCGCCGCCGCGCAGGTGTCGGCCGTGGTCGAGACGTTCGCCGGCCGCGCACTGAAGTCCCCGCGGTTGGCGTACGCGCTGCTCGCCGAGCCGGTCGACCCGGCCGTCGACGCCGAGCGGCTGGTCTTCCGCCGGGCGTACGCCGACCTGATCGCCGGCTACGTCGCGGCCGGCGTGGCCGGCGGCGAACTGCCCCCGCAGGAGCCGGAGCTGACCGCCACCGCGCTGGTCGGCGCCCTGGCCGAGGCGATGGTCGGCCCGCTCGCCGCCGGGGTCGCCGGCCCGGGCACCATCCCCGGCCTGATCACCTTCATCCACCGCGCGCTGGGAGTATCGCCGTGACGACGCACGAGGTCAGCAACCAGGTTCCCCCGCTGGTCGGCTACGACGCCGCGGACGATCCGGCCCTGCTCGACGGGCTCGAGCGGGAGGGCGCCGGCTGGGCCGCCGCCGAACTGCACGAGCTCGGCCGCCTCGGCGGCACCGAGGCGGCGATCGAGCACGGGCGGCTGGCCAACGACCACCCGCCGGTGCTGCGCACCCACGACCGCTACGGCCACCGGATCGACGAGGTGGAGTTCCACCCGGCCTGGCACGAGCTGATGCGTACCGCCGTCACGCACGGGCTGCACGCCGCGCCGTGGGCGGACGACCGGCCGGGCGCGCACGTGGCCCGGGCCGCCAAGTTCTACACCTGGCGGCCCGACGCCGGGCACGGCTGCCCGATCTCGATGACCTACGCGGCGGTGCCGGCGCTGCGCCACGAGCCGGGGCTGGCCGCGCGGTACGAGCCGCTGCTCACCGCCACCACGTACGACTTCGGCCTGCGTGCGCCGCTCGGCAAGCGGGGCCTGCTGGCCGGCATGTCCATGACGGAGAAGCAGGGCGGTTCGGACGTCCGCGCCAACACCACCACCGCCCGCCCCGAGCCGGACGGCAGCTACCGGCTGCTCGGGCACAAGTGGTTCACCTCGGCGCCGATGTGCGACGTCTTCCTCACCCTCGCCCAGGCGCCGGGCGGGCTCACCTGCTTCCTGGTCCCGCGGGTCCTGCCGGACGGCACCCGCAACCCGATGCGGCTGATGCGCCTGAAGGACAAGCTCGGCAACCGCTCCAACGCCTCCGCCGAGATCGAGTACGAGCACGCCGTCGCCTGGCGGGTCGGCGACGAGGGGCGCGGCGTCCGCACCATCATCGACATGGTCAACCTGACCCGGCTGGACTGCGTCATCGGCGCGGCGGCCGGGATGCGCCAGGGCGTGCTCACCGCCGCCCACCACGCCACCCACCGGCAGGCGTTCGGCCGGTACCTGGCCGACCAGCCGCTGATGCGCAACGTGCTGGCCGACCTCGCGGTCGAGTCCGAGGCCGCCACCGTGCTGATGATGCGGCTCGCCGGCGCGACCGACCGGTCCGCGCGCGGCGACGCCGGCGAGACCGCGTTCAAGCGGCTCGCCCTCGCCGTCGGCAAGTACTGGGTGTGCAAGCGCTGGCCGGCGCACGCCGCGGAGGCCCTCGAATGCCTGGGCGGCAACGGCTACGTCGAGGAGTCCGGCATGCCGCGGCTGTTCCGGGAGTCCCCGCTGAACTCGATCTGGGAGGGTTCCGGCAACGTCGCCGCGCTGGACGTGCTGCGCGCTCTCGGCCGGGAACCCCAGGTCATGGCGGCGTTCCAGGCCGAGGTGGGCGCCGCCGCCGGCGCCGACGCGCGGCTCGACGCCGCGGTACGCCAGGTGCGGGCCGACCTGTCCGACGCCGGTGATCTGGAACTGCGGGCCCGCCGCGTGGTCGAGCGGCTCGCGCTGGTGCTGCAGGGCTCGCTGCTGGTGCGGTACGGCCACCCCGCCGTCGCCGACGCCTTCTGCGCCTCCCGGCTCGGCGGCGACCACGGCCAGGCGTTCGGCACGCTGCCCAGCGGGGTCGACTTCGCCGCGATCATCGCCCGCGCCGTGCCCAAGCTGGGCTGACCCGGGCCGCGCCGACGGCCGGTCCGCGGAAATGCGGCGGACCGGCGCGGGTGCCCTGACATAGGTTGGCGGGGTGGAGAGCGCGGCCGTCACAGTCGAACGCCGGGTCACCGAACGCGGTGAACTGGTCCTGCGAGCCGAGGCGGGGCACTACGAGGTGATCAGCAACGGGGTGTTCCTGATGGACACCCGCGCCGGGCGTTCCGAGCGGCTGCTCATCCAGGCGGCGCTGGCGGCGGTGTCGGGGAACGCGCGGCTGCTCATCGGCGGACTCGGGGTGGGCTTCTCGCTGGCGGAGGCGGCCCGCTCGGAACGCGCCACGGAGATCACCGTGGTGGAGATCGAGCCGGCGCTGGTCGCCTGGCACCGCAGCCACCTGTCCCGGTTCAGCGAGCACGCCCTCGACGACCCCCGGGTACGGGTGGTGACCGCCGACATCGTGACCTGGCTGCGCGGGACCGACCAGCGCTTCGACGCGATCTGCCTGGACGTCGACAACGGTCCGGACTGGACGGTCTTCGACGGCAACGCCGACCTCTACGGCGTCGACGGGGCGGCCCTGCTCCGGTCCCGGCTGCGCCCCGGCGGCGTACTGGCGGTCTGGAGCGCCGCCCACTCCCCCGGGTACGCGCGCCGGCTGGCCGAGCACGTCGGCCCGGTGGACACCCATCGCGTCGAGGTGCCGCGCGGCGAGCCGGACGTGGTCTACCTCGCGCACGCCCGGTAGCCGGAGCGTCAGCCGCCGGCCAGGCTGTGCAGCGCCACCAGGCCGGGCACGGCGGCGCGGCCGAGTTCCCGGCCGGTGGCCGGGTCGTACCAGCTCACGGCACGGGTCTGGCCGACATGGAGGCGGTTGCCGCCGGGGCTCAGCACCAGGCCGGCGACCGGCTCGCGGACCGGCCACTGCGCGGCCTGGCCGAGGTCGGCGAGGTCCACCGTGCGTACGGTCGTACCGGCGCCGAGGAAGAGGCGGTTTCCGTCCGCGGCGACGTGGGCCGCGCCGGTGGCCGTGGCCAGGGTCGCCGTCCGGCGTACCGTCAACTCCTCGGTGGAGATCTCCGCGACGCCGCCCGAGGCCACGTCGGTCACGTAGAGTCGGCGCCCGTCCGGCGTGATCGCCATGGCGTGGCCGCTCGCCGGCCCCTCCCCGAACGGGTGCGGCAGGTCGACGCAGTACGCCCACCGCTCGACGAGGTTCAGCGTGTGGACGAACGCGTGCGCGTTGCCCGGCCGCCCGCTGACCAGGTCACGGGTGTGCCGATGGCCGGGCTGGTGGGTGTAGAGCGTGTAGAGCGTCCGGCGGTCCGGGGCGAGCACGGCCTGGCGTCCGTCGCCGCGCATCTCCTCCTCGGCGCCCGGTGGGACCGGCGCCTTGGCCCGGGTGGAGAGCGGGCCGGGCGTGCCGGTGGCGAGGTCGACCACCCGCACCCGGTAGCGGTCCGGCGCCGCCGCCGGCAGCCATTCCAGGACGAACAGTCCGGTGAGGTCGCCGGTGAACGCCTCGGGCACGACGTTGCCGCGCAGGTCGAGCCGCTGCCGGACCCCGCTGGCGTCGGCGATCAGCACCGGCGTGACGTCCCGGCCGGCCGGCCGCCCGGCGGTGACCCGCACGAGCTCCGAGGTGAGGGCCACCGCCGTACCGTGGGCGGCGACGGCCTGCGGCACCCACCGTCCCGGCAGGACGACCCGGGGCGACGTGCGGCCGGTGACGGTGTCCGCCCGCCAGAAGGCGGTGTCGGCGCCCTGGGGTGCGGCCGCGTAGACCGTCCGCCCTTCCGCGGTGGCGACGGCGTGCGGGAGGGTCCGCCGCTCCGCGCCGCGCAGCACGCCGAGGCCGTCGGCGAGTTCGACGAGCAGCGGGTCGGGGATCGCGGCGGCGGGTGCCGTGGCCGGGCCACCGGTGGGATCGCAGCCGACCAGCGCAGAAGCGCCGGTGCCGGCGAGCACGGTCAGCAGGGTACGCCGCGAGAGCGTCGTCGTGGCCATCATGTCTGGGTGACACCGCCGCGTCCGTCGAGGTTCCGCCCGGCGGCCGAGCGCTCCGATCGGCGGATGGAACCGGGACGGCGTACCCGGTGTCATGAGGTCAGTCCCCCCGGAGGTTCCCCTGGACGACGAAGAGCTCGTCACCCGCGCCCGGGCCGGTGACCTGGAGTCGTACGAGCTCCTGGTCGCCCGGCACACCGCGTCCGCGCACCGGACGGCGGTGCTGCTCGGCGCGGGCTCGGACGCGGAGGACGTCATCCAGGAGGCGTTCGTGAAGGGATACCGCAAGCTCTCCCGCTATCGCGGGGAGTCGTCGTTCCGCTCCTGGCTGCTGGCCATCGTGGCGAACGAGACCCGCAACCTGCACCGGTCGCGGGGGCGGCGGGACGGGCTCGTGCTGCGGGCCGCGGCGAACCGACAGCCGGAGGTCGCCGAGGATGTCGCGGTCGGCGCGGTGCTGGCCGCGGAGCGCCGCGCCGCGCTGGTCGACGCCCTGCGCCGGCTGCCGGAGAAGGACCGCGAGGTGATCGTCTGCCGGTTCTTCCTCGACCTCAACGAGGAGGAGACCGTGACCATGCTGGGCTGGCCCCGGGGCACGGTCAAGTCGCGCACCTCCCGGGCGCTGGTGAAGCTCCGCGCCCTGCTCGACGGTGCGGAGGTCCGCGGTGGATGACCTGGAACGGGAGCTGCGGGCGCTGTCCACCTCGCTGCGGACGCCCGAGCCGCCCGACGTCACCGCCCGGGTACGCGCCCGGCTCGCCGCGCCACCCGCGCCCCGGCGGATCCGCTGGCGCCGCTGGCGGCTGCACCTCGCCGCGGTGCTCGTCGCGCTGCTCGTCGCGCTGCTGCCACCCGGGCGGGCCGCCGTCGCCGACGCCGTCGCCGGGCTGCTCCGCTTCGCCGGGATCACCGTCGACACCTCGTCCGAGCCGGCCCTGCCCACCGGCACCCCGTCGCCGATGCCGTCGCAGCGGCCCGCCGCCCTGACCGAGGCGCAGCGGGCGGTGCGCTTCCCGATCCGGGTACCGACCGCGCTCGGCCCGCCCGAGCAGGTGCTGGTCGCCGACCCGGACGGCACCGGCGGGCACCGGGTCGCCACCCTGCTCTACCGCGGGGGCGCGCTGCGCCTCGACGCCTTCGACGGCCGGCTCGACCCGGTCTTCCACAAGCAGGCCAGCGGGCCGGGCACCGAGCTGGTCCAGCTCGACGGGGACCTCGCGGTCTGGGTCGGCGGCCCGCACACCCTCGCGTACGTGGACCGCACCGGCACGATCCGGGTGGAGACCGCCCGGCTCGCCGCCTCGACGCTGATCTGGGAGGAGGCCGGTGTGACCTACCGGCTGGAGGGCGAGGTCACCCAGGCCGAGGCATTGCGGATCGCCGGCACGCTGGACTAGCCGGTTGCTCCCGCCGGGCGGCGGCCCGGTGGCGTGAGATCGGCGTAACAGGTGATCCGGGAGTGCTCGGGTGGATCTCCGACGTACCGTGAGATCGTGCCGACGACAGACGTGATCACCAGCGCCGACCTCGCCGAACTGCGCCGCTCGGCGCTCGGGACGGCCAATCCGCTCGGCGTCGCCGCCGAGCTCGCCGAGGCGGTGGAGCAGGGCCGGCTGGCGGATCCGGCGGACGCCGGGGACGCGCTGGCCCTGGCCGCCGAGATCGCCGAGATCCGGGCGCGGCTGGATGCCGCACTCCGGTACGCCGATCGGGCGGTGGCCGCGTACCCGTCCCGGGACGACCCGCGGGCCGGCATCGCCCGGGCGCTGCGGGCCCGGATCCTGTTCCGCGCCGGCGGTCGCGAGGACGAGGCGATGGCCGAACTCACCGCGCTGCGCCCGCTGCTGACCGAACAGCCGGACGCCCCCGCGTACGTCAGCGCGGCGTTGGACGCCGGCGGCCGCACCGCGGTGGCCGAGGAGTGGCTGAGCGCGGCGGTCGACACCCTGCTCGGCGAGCGCGCCACCGCGGCCGAACCGGCCGCCTCGACCGCGGCCGCCGCCGAGGCGGCGCTGGAGGTCGGCCCGCCGGAGGCGCCCGGCGTGCTGTTCTTCCTGCTGCAACAGCGGCACCGGGTGCGCCGGGACCTCAACCTGCCGCACGACCGCAACGACGACCTCGCCGACCGGCTGGAGGCCCGGCTGGTCCGCCGGGCCCAGGAGCGGCAGGCCGCCGAGCCCGACCTGCTCTTCTGGCCCCGGGCCGAGTTCGACCGACTCCTCACCGAGCAGTCGGCGCTGACCGAGGCGTACGGGCCGGACTGGGACGCGCACCGGGCCCGGCTGGAGAAGCAGCTGGTGCGGCTGACCGGGGCCGGCCGTACCGGGTTGCACGTGCTCGCCGGGTCGGTGGACGGGCTGGTCGGCTACGCCGGCCGGCACGACGGGGACCCGGCCGACCCGGAGATCCGGGCCGGTTACGCGCGCGAGCTGGCGGCCCGTCCGGCGGCGCGGATCCCCTGGCCGCCGGAGCGCAACGACGCCTGCTGGTGCGGCTCGGGCAGCAAGTACAAGAAATGCTGCCTGCCGCGCTCCCGCGGCTGAGCCGCCGGGCCGCGGGTCGGCGGCTCAGCTGTTGGGCGCGGCGAGCAGCCGGAGGAAGTGCTCGACGGTCTCCGCCATCGCGGTCCGGCCCAGCGACAGGTACGCCCGCGGGTCGGCGCCGCGGGGATCGTCGGCGAGGCGGGCCCGGACGGCCGTGGTGAACGCGACGTTCAGCGCGGTGCCGATGTTGATCTTCACGATGCCGCCGGCCGCCGCCTGGGCGAGGTCGGCGTCGGAGACGCCCGACGAGCCGTGCAGCACCAGCGGCACGTCGACCGCGCCGCGGAGCTTGGCGATCAGCGCGTGGTCGAGGGTCGCGGTGCGGGTGGTCATGGCGTGCCGGCTGCCGACCGCCACGGCGAGCGCGTCCACCCGGGTCGCCGCCACGTACGCCGCCGCCTGACCGGGGTCGGTGCGGGCGCCGGGCGCGTGGGCGTCCAACGGCGCCTCGCCGTCCTTGCCGCCGATCCAGCCCAGCTCGGCCTCGATCCAGAGCCCGCGTTCGTGGGCCCAGTCGGCGGCCCGCCGGGTCGCCTCGACGTTGGCCGCGTAGGGCAGCCCCGCCGCGTCGTACATCACCGAACTCACCCCGGCGTCGGCGGCCTGGCGCAACAGTCCCTCGTCGCGCACGTGGTCCAGGTGCAGCGCGACGTCGACGGCGGCGGTCCGGGCCACCTCGGCGGCCGCCCGGGCGATCGGCAGCACCCGGCCGCCGTGGTACTTCACCGCGTTCTCGCTGATCTGCAGGATGGCCGGGGCGCCGACCCGCTCCGCCGCGTCCACCACGGCCTCGGCGTGTTCGAGGGTGATGACGTTGAAGGCGCAGGCCGCGTGGCCGGCGCGGGCGGCCCGCGCGACGAGGTCGGCGGTGGCGGACAGGGGCATGGCGAACTCCGTCAGCTGGGGTGGGGCGTCGGCGTGCGGGATCCGGCCGGCCGGGGGGCGAGCCGGTGGTAGGTGTCGGCGTCGAACTGGCCGGCGCGGGGCGCCTTCACCGTGGCGGTGGAGAGCGCCACCGCGTCCGCCAGCCGGTGCGGCCACGACGTTCCGGTGTGGATGCCGGCCGCGATCGCGGCGACGACCGAGTCGCCGGCGCCGGTCGGGTTGCCGGCCAGCGGCGCCGGCGGTTCGGCACGGAAGGTGCCGTCGGGGGTGACGGCGAGCAGGCCCGCCGGGCCCAGCGAGGCCACCACCGCCCGCGCCCCCGCCGCACGCAGCGCCTCGGCGGCGGCGAGCGGGTCGGGCAGGCCGGTCGCCTCCGCCAGTTCGGAGGCGTTGGGCTTGATCACGTCTGGGCCGGCCGCGACGCCGGCGCGCAGCGGCGGTCCGGCCGCGTCCAGGATCACCGGCACGCCGGCCCGCGCGGCGGCGCCGGCCAGTTGGGCGTACGCCGTGTCGGGCAGCCCGGGCGGCAGGCTGCCGGAGAGGACCAGCACGGACGCGCCGGTGAGCAGTCGGTGCACCTGCTCGCGGAGCGCCTGCCACTCCGCGCCGGACACCGCCGGGCCGGCCTCGTTGAAGACGGTGGCGTCGCCGCTGCCGAGGTCGACGACGGTGAACGTGCGCCGGCTCTCTCCGGCGGTGTCGACCAGCCGGTGGGCGATGCCGTGGCGGTCGAGGTCGGCGGCGACGGCGGCGCCGGTGAGGCCGCCGCGGAACGCCACGGCGACGGTGGGTAGCCCCAGCGCGTGCAGGACGCGGGCGACGTTGACGCCCTTGCCGCCGGCCTGGGCGGCGACGTCGGTGACCCGGTGGCTGCTGTGCGGCACCAGCGACGCGACGGTGTGGGTGATGTCGAGCGCGGGGTTCAGCGTGACCGTGACGATCATGCCGTCGCCCGGCGCGCCGTGTCAGGGTGCCGCATGACCCCTCCCAGTTCCCGCATTGGGGCTGGACCGTAATACGGGAACCGGCCCGCTGGCAACTGCCGGTGGCGGCGGTCGCCGCGGATCGGGTCGCCACCGGCGCCGGGGCCGGGACCGACCCTTGACGGTCCACTTCGGCAATCATTAAGGTCCGGGCCGTAATGACGCGGATGAACGGAGACCACGATGCCCCTCAGCCGTCGATCACTCCTCGCTGGTAGCTGCCTCACCGGCGCTGCCCTGGCGGTGGGCCACGGATCCCTCGCCACGCCGGCGTTCGCGCAGGACGACGAGCCGCTCACCCCGACCAGTTTCGGTCCGGCGTCGTTGACCGCCGCCGTCCGCGGCGCCGCCGTCATCGGCGACAGCGTCTTCGTCACCTCCCGGTTCAACACGCCGGAGGGGAAGATGCGGCTGGGCGAGTTCGACGTCAACACCGGCGAGATGCGCAGCATCGACGACCTGGCCATCCCGAGCAACGGTGGGCAGAAGCTCGCCGCCGACGGCCGGTACGTCTACATCGGCCCGGCCGGCAGCGCGTACGTCCACCGGTTCGACCCGCAGACCAAGGAGCTGGTGGCCTGGGCGCGAGCCGGTGGCAGCACCACCTGGTACTACGACATGGTCGTGCACGGCGAGCACCTCTACCTCGGCACGTACCCCGACTGCACGGTCAAGCGGGTCCGGCTGGCCGACGCGACCGTCGAGACGTACGGGCGCATCTCGACCTCGCAGTACGCGGCGGCCGTGGCGGTCGACGACGAGTACGTCTACGGCGGCTCGGCCGCGCCCGGCAGTCTGCTGGTCTGGCCGAAGGCCGGCGGCGCCCCGACCGACCTGACCGCGCACCTCAGCGCCTCCCCGGTCGGCATCCTCGACCTGGTGGTCAACGACGGGGTCATCTACGTGGCCAGCGGCCGGCAGCTGATCTCGTTCCGCCGCGACGGCTCCGGCCGGGTCTCCCGGGACATCCCGGCCGAGGACCGCTACATCGACCAGCTGACCGTCGGTGGCGACGGCAAGGTGTACGCGCTGACCCGGCTCACCACGAACCTGTACGAGGTGACCGCAGACGCTCTGGTCCGGGTCGGCAAGCCGCTCGCCGACGTGGAGAACCAGCTCCTCGCCCCGCTGCCCGGCGGCGCCCTGCTCGGCGTGAGCGGCCTCGGACACGTGTGGCGGGCGACGCCGAACGGCGCGGCCACCGTGTGGCAGACCGCCACCCGCGGCTTCGGCTACCCGGAGACCATCCAGTCGATGCTGCGGCACACCCGCAACACCGTCTGGGTGGGTGGCCACTACGCGATGACCGTGCACCGCCCGGAGGCCGGCACCAGCCAGCGGTTCGACGTCAACGGCGAGGTCAAGGCGATGGCCGAGGGGAAGGCCGGCACCGTCTACGCGGGCCTCTACCCGAGCACCCAGATCGTGGCGATCGACCCGGACAGCTTCGCCGTCACCGTGCTGGGGCTGCTCGGCAACGAGCAGCTGCGCACCAAGCGGATCCACGTCGACCGACCGCGCAACCAGCTGATCGTCGCGTCCAGTCCGCAGACCACCAAGCACACCGGGGCGCTGACCTTCATCGACCTGTCCGACAACACCGTCGACTCGCACCGGGAGTTCCTGCCCGAGCAGAGCGTGATGGACGTGGTGGTGCAGGGCACCACGGCGTACCTCGCCGGTGACACCTACGGCGAGGGCACCAGCGGGCCGATCCGCAGGACCGCGCAGGTGGCGGCCGTCGACATCGTCACCCGCAAGTTGCTCTGGCGCGAGGAGATCAAGCCGGACTGGCAGTCGTACGAGAGCTTGCACGTGGTCGGCAACCTGCTCTACGCGATGGGCCGCCGCCCGCGCGGGGCCTGGTTCGCCTACGACCTGACCACCCGCACCATCGTGATGGAGGGTGACCTCGGCGGGTACGGCCAGTTCAACGGCGTCGACGGGCGGGTGTTCTCCTGGGTGCACTGGACCAACGACATCTGTGAGCTGCCGACCGTGCCGGGCGGCGAGGTGACCACGCTCTACGACAACGTGCCGCGCGGCTGGTACAACAACCCGGCGTTCAACTTCACCCCGGACGGCAAGGCGACCTGGGGCATGCTCGGCATGGACCTGGCCCGCTTCCCACTGCCCAGGAGGTAGCCCCGCAGGCGGAGCGGCCGACCCGGGCCTCGTCGTGCGTCGGGGGTTCGCATTCCCGTCGGACGGCGAGGCCCGCCGGTCCGTCCGCCTCGGCACCCGGCGCCCCGGGACGTCGGCTACCGGCGGGCCGGCGGATGCCAGGGCGTGGTGCCACCACGTCAAGGGCCGCCGGGAGCATCAGTCCGGCGCCGACGAGGGCCGGGCGATATCGGCCAGCTGGGCCCGGGAGCTGACGCCCAGCTTGGGAAACGCCTTGTAGAGGTGGTAGCCGACGGTCCGCGGGCTGAGAAAGAGCTGGGCGGCGATGTCGCGATTGGAGGCGCCGTCGGCGGCCAGCCGCACGACCTGGCGTTCCTGGGGGGTGAGCACGCTGAGTGGGTCGCCGGCCCGGCGCGGCGCCGCCGGCACGTCCCCCGTCGCGCGCAGCTCCACGCGGGCGCGTTCGGCCCACAGTTCCGAGCCGAGCCGGTCGAAGGTCTCCAGTGCGGCGCGCAGCTGCTCCCGGGCGTCCGCCCGCCGCCGTGCCCGCCGCAGCCACTCGCCATAGGCGAGCTGCGTCCTCGCCTTCTCGTACGGCTGAGCGTCATCGTGACGGCGTAGGGCGTGGGCGAAGTGCGCTTCGTCCCCTTCGACGAGAGCGCGGCAGCGCAGGGCGACGGCGTCCGACGATGGTTGACGGACGTGCCGCGCCCAGTCCAGGTAGCGGGCGAGCGGCTCCGTGGCCCGCTCCGGCCTGCCGCTGCGGATGGCCGCCTCGACCTGGTCCGCGGCGGAGATGGTGGCGATGCCGGTCGGTGGGATGGCGGCCAGCTGCTGGAGGGCGGCCTCCGCACGGCCCAGGCCGAGCTCGAGCAGTCCAAGCGCCCAGCGTCCGATGGCCGCCGCCAGCACCAGCCCTTGGTTGCCGGCTCGGGCCACCCCTTCCTCGGCCTTCGCGCGGCACTCCTGCGCGGCCCCCTGGTGCGCGAGCACCCAGGCGAGCGAGCACGTGAGGTGGGCGATCCGGTGCTCGTGGCCCAGGTCTGTCGCCAGCCGCAGCCCCGCGTCCAGGGCAGCCCTGGCCTCGCCGTACCGGCAGAGCCACCCGTGCGCGAGCCCCTGATTCTCGAGCGCGAAGGCGAGCCAGCCGATCATCCCGCTCTTCCGGCAGTCCGCCACGATGCCTTCGGCGATCTCCTCGCCGCGGGCGGCACGGCCCAGCGGGAAGCAGAGCATGGCGGTGAAGGTTCGTCCCGGCACCCCCAGCCCGGTGACCGCTGACATCTCGACCGCCTCGCTCATGAGCGTGATCCCACCGCCGGTGTCACCGGTCAACAGGCGGGTCAGCCCGAGCGCCCCGCTGACCAGCGGCGAGCTGACCGCCGGGAGCTCGCGGAGGCTCACGGCGGCTTCCTCCGCCAACCGGACGTCACCGGCGAACCAGGCGCAGCGGATGGCCTCCACCAGCAGCCAGGTGGCCTGCTCGGCGGAGTTGGCCGCCACGCGTGGAACGCCGTCCATGATGATCCGGCCCGCCGCGAGCGGCGTGCCCAACTCGAATTCGCGATGGGCGCGTACCTGGATCAACGCGGTGAGCAGGTCGGGGTCGTTGGCGTCGGGCGTGGCGCTGTCCGCGAGCGCGGCGGCGCGCCCCATCAGCCCGGCGTCACTCGCGGCCAACGCGGCGTTGGCCAATCGGCTGGACCGTCGTACCGGATCGGCGCTGAGCTCGGCGGCTCGCTCGTAGGCGGCCGCCACCGCCGCGTGGCCGCCGCGGGTGCGTGCCCGCTCCGCCGCTTCCTCCAACTCCCGTGCGACGTCCTCGTCGGGACCGAGCGCGGCGGCGGCCAGGTGCCACGCCCGCCGGTCGGCCGCGTCGATCAGCGTCGAACCGGTGAGCGCGCCGGCGAGCGCTCGATGCACGGCAAGCCGCCGGGTGACCGGCGCGCTCTGGTAGGCGGCGGCCCTGATCAGGGGATGACGGAAACCGATGGTCGTTCCCCTGACCTCGATCAGTCGGCTTCGCTCGGCCGCCTCCAGGCCGTGGAGCGAGGCACCCGCACCCACCAGCGTTCCGAGCTCGCCGGAGCCGTCGGCCGCCGCGATCAGCAGCGCGGTCCGTGCGGACTCGGGAAGCTCGGCGATCTGTGCCTGGAAAGCCTCTTGGACACGATCGGCGACCGGCATCGCACCCACCGGCGACAGGCGTCCCGCCCGCTGTTCGGCGCTGAGCGCGGCGGGCAGTTCGATGAGCGCCAGGGGGTTGCCGTCCGACTCCTCGATGAGACGGTCTCGCACCTGCGGGGGAAGATCGGCGGGGAGCAGGGCGGCGGCGGCCGCGCTGTCCAGACCGCCGAGCCGAAGCTCGGGCAGCCCTGCGGCCTGGAAACCCGCGCGGGCGGCGAAGATCATGACGATGCCTTCGACCTCGAGGCGGCGGGCGGCGAACACCAGCGCGTCCATCGACGCCCGGTCGAGCCACTGTGCGTCATCGATGAGGCAGAGCAACACGCCGTCCCCCGCGAGCTCGGAGAGCAGGCTCAGCGTGGCCAGCCCGACCAGGAACCGGCTTTCCGGGGCGGTGTCGCCCAACCCGAGGGCACCCTTGAGTGCGCTGGCCTGCACGTCGGGCAGTGCGGGGATCCGGTCGAGCCCGGCGCGCAGCAGGTGGTGGAGTGCGGCGAAGGGCAGCGTGGCCTCGGACTCGATGCCGACGCCGCGCAACACCCGCATGCCCGCTGCCGACCCGGCGGCGTGGTTGAGGAGCGCGGACTTCCCGATCCCCGCTGGGCCGCGAATGACCAGGGTCCCGCTCTGGCCGGTCCGGGCTGCCGCAAGGAGCCGTTCGATCTCCGCCTGTTCGCCAGCTCGTCCGTGCAGCACGTCAGGAACCTACCGTCACGATGACGGATTCGGCCCGGGGCCGGACCTTCATAGCGTCGAGGTCACACGACGTCAGCACTACGAAGGGAACTCCGCAATGGCCACCATCGCGAGCACCGTGACGACCGCGGCCGACGCCAAGTTGCTCCGCTTCGCCCTCAAGCAGGACGCGACCGGCTCGGGCGCCAACGGCGTCCTCTACGTCCTCGCGGCGGCGATCTTCGGCGAGCTGTTCGGCCTGCCCGCCGCCTTGCTCTACCCGGTCGGCGCGTTCCTGGTCGCCTTCGCCGCCGCCCTGTTCTTCCTCGCCTCGCGGCCGAGGGTCAGCAGGGCCGCCGTGGGCGTCGTGATGGCCGTCAACATCGCCTGGGTGGTCGCGAGCGCCGAGCTGCTCATCGCCGGTTGGTTCCCGTTGACCGGCCTCGGCACCGCACTGGTGATCGCACAGGCGGTCGTGGTCACTGGTTTCACCGGCCTGCAGTTCGCCGGTCTTCGCAGGACCGCCTGAACGACCGACCGGGTCGCCCCGCGACCGGAACCGCTGGATTGGAATTGGCGCAGGATGGCCGTCCCCGACCGGGCGGCCACCCTGCCCCTGTCCGGCGGGGACAGGCGCGAGGCGCCCGCGCCCGCAACTCGGGAGCCGGGTGCCGCCATCCGCGTTTCACCCCGCCGCGGGGGGCGGCCCGGTGTAGCCACTGCTCCACCGGAACCGGTTGCTCGGCTGGGCGTACTCCTCGACGACGTGCGCGATCCAGCCCGCCGTCCGGGCCACCGCGAAGATCACCTCCGCGGCGCCCGGGCCCATGCCGGTCGCGTGCGCCAGCGTGGCCACGGCGAAGTCGACGTTGGGCAGAGCGCCCCGCCGCGCCGCCGTCGCGACCAGATCGTCGACGGTGCGCCGCAGGGCGCCCTCGATGGGCAGCGCCGTGACGAGGTCGAGCAGGGCCGCCCCGCGCGGGTCGCCGTCGGGATAGCGCGGATGCCCGAAGCCGGGCAGGCCGCCGGTCCGTAGCCATTCGGCGATCGCGGCCGGCACCCCGTCGCGCAGCGCGGCCTCGATGAACCGGTGGACGCTGGCGCCGATCGCGCCGTGCATCGGCCCGTCCAGCGCGCCGAGACCGGCGAGCACCGCCGCGTAGGGGTGCGCTCGGGTCGACGCCGCCACCCGGACCGCGATGGTCGAGGCGGCCAGGTCGTGGTCGGCGAGCAGGACGAGTGCGGCGTTGAGCGCCCGGACGCCGTCCGGGTACGCCGGCGTGCCGGTCAACCGGGACCACAGGCGGGTCGCCAGCCCGTCGTCCGGTGGCGCCTCGCCGACCTGGGGCAGGGCGTCGACCATGGTGGACAGCAGCCCGGGCGCGAGCGCGGTAACGGTGGCCGGCGCCAGGTCGAACCGGAGCGGGTCCATCGCGGCGGCGACGGCGACGATGACCGGCAGCCGGTCGAAGACCCGGGCCTGGGCGGGCAGGTGCTCGCTGGCCCGCCGCGCCCGCTCCAGGGTCTCCGGGGACGCGGTGAAGGCGGCGTGCCGCCGCTCACCCGTCCACAGCCACTGCGCGACCTCCTCGAACGAGGTGACCGGTGCGAGGGCGGCGGCGTCCAGCCCCCGGTAGTGCAGCCGCCCGTAGGCGATCAGGGTGGTGGCGGTCCGCATCGCCGGGGCGGCGTCGCGTTCCGGCCGGGTCGCCTGCGTACGGGCGGCCAACCGCTCCACGTCGGCCAGCCGGAACCGACTGACCCGCTCACCCGGAACCTTGACCCGGTCAAGCAAACCTCGGCTGACGTACGCGTAGACCGTCTCCGGCTTGATACGCAGGCGGTGCGCCACCTCGGCGGTGGTCAGCAGGGGTTCCCCGGGCATGTGGCCATGCTCTCACATTGACTGGATCAATGTTGACTGGGCCGGTTTGCCGGCGCGAGGCTGCCGGCATGGCTGACACCATCACCGTTCCGCGCGGGCTCGCCGGCGTCGTGGTCACCGACACCACCATCGGCCACGTCCGCGGCCACGAGGGCTTCTACCACTACCGCCAGTTCTCGGCCATCGGCCTGGCCGAGCGCCGCACCCTGGAGGACGTCTGGGCGCTGCTCATCGACGGCTCCCTCCCCGCCGAGCCCAAGGCGCTGCACGCGGAGATCGCGCCGCTGCGTCACATCCCACCCGCCGTCGCCGCCGCCCTGCCCGGCATCGCCGCCGCCTCGGCGGCGCAGGACCCGATGGGCGGGTTGCGTGCCGCGCTGGCCGTCGCCGGCCTCGCCGGGGGCGCCCGTCCGCTCTACGACACCCCGCCCGCCGAACGCCGAGCCCAGGCCGTGGCGCTCTGCGCGCTCACGCCCAGCCTGCTGGCCGCGCTGTACCGGCTGCGCGCCGGACTGGAGCCGATCGAGTCGCGGGACGACCTGTCGCACGCGGCGAACTACCTGTACATGATCACCGGTGAGGAGCCGTCCGAGCGCCACGCCCGGGCGATCGAGCGCTACCTGATCGCGACCGTCGACCACGGCTTCAACGCCTCGACCTTCACCGCCCGCGTCATCGCCTCCACCGGCGCCGACATCTACGCCTGCGTCGGCGGCGCCCTGGGCGCGCTGTCCGGCCCGCTGCACGGCGGTGCTCCCAGCCGGGCCCTGGACACCCTCGACGCGATCGGCTCGATCGACCGGGCCGACGCGTGGTTGCGCTCCCGGATCCTGAACGGTGAGCGGATCATGGGGTTCGGGCACCCGATCTACCGGACCGAGGACCCGCGCTCGCGGATGCTCAAGGGGATCGCCCAGGACCTCGGCGGTGAGCTGGTGGACCTCGCGGTGGCCGTGGAGGAGCGGGTGCTGTCGTTGCTGGCGGAGCTGAAGCCCGGCCGGGAACTGCACACCAATGTGGAGTACTACGCGGGCGTGGTCATGCACCTGTGCGCGCTGCCCCGGGAGATGTTCACCCCGACCTTCGCCACCAGCCGGGTCATCGGGTGGTGCGCGAACGTGCTGGAACAGGCCGAGGACTCGAAGATCATCCGGCCGGATTCGCGGTACGTGGGCCCGCCCCCGCCACAGCCGGTGCCGTGAACGGCCGGTAGGTCGGGCACCGGCGGTGCGGACCTCGCTGCCGGCTAGCACCCGGCCGGGCGGCCACCCCGACGACCGGTCGTGCGCGGCGCCGGCGATCCGGCAGCAGCGCACTGACCCGGCGGTCGGTCGTGCGCGGCGCTGCCGGAGGCCAGTGCGGCGTCAGGAGACGTCGAGGCGGAACAGCTCGGCGGCGTTGCGCCAGGCGACCCGCTCGGCCAGCTCGGGCGCGAGGTCGGCGGCGAGCACGGCCCCGTACGCGGCGGCCGGGTCGATCAGGGTGGCGTCGGTGCCGAACAGCAGCCGGCGCGGGTTGACCGCCGCCGCCACCGCGGCGAAGCGACCCGCCTCGGTGTGCGAGAAGCACGGCTCCAGCCAGAGCCGGTCGACCGAGTTGGCCGCCTCGACGGCGTGCCGCCAGCCGTTCGCGCCCATGTGCCCGGCGATGGCTCGCGCCCCGGGGACGTCCGTCACCGCCTGGGCCAGGTCGAGCGGGCTGGTGTCCCAGGTGTGCACGAGGGCGGGCAGGTTGTGCGCGGTGGCCAGTTCCAGCGCCGCGCGGGTCTGCGGCGAGTTCGCCGGCGAGCCGGTGTAGTCGGTGTGGATCTTCACGCCGACGAACCGGCCGGTGGGCAGCAGCTCGCGCAGGTCCCGCTCGGCGTCGTCCAGCCGGCGCGGGTTGATGGTCAGGTAGCCGAGCAGCCGGTCGCTGCTCTCCAGCACCCGGGCCATCGCCCGGTTGCCGGCGGCGACGTCGTAGATCACCGCCTCGGTGGCGGAGACGACGGCCAGGTCGATGCCGTACCGGTCCATCACCGCGAGGTTGGTGGCGACCGCGCCGACCTCCATGCTGAAGAACCACGGCCCCCAGTGGGCGTGCACGTCGATGATCATTTGGTCAGCCCCAGGATCCGGCGGGCGTTGCCGCCCGTCACCGCCGCGACCGCGGTCGGGCCGAGCCCGCCGCGGGCCAGCCGCAGCCGCGGCACGACGGGCTCGTAGTACGGGGTGCGAGAGCCGTAGAGCAGGCGCTCGACGCCGACGTGCGCGGCGACGGTCTCCAGCGCGTCCGGCGAGTTGAGCAGCCGGGTGGAGGTGTGGAAGCCCGGCTCGTCGCGGGCCGCCACCACGAAGTCGCCCAGGTGGTAGAAGTGCGTGTCGAGGAAGACCACGGTGGCGCCGCGCAGCGGCCGCCAGAACCGGCGTACGTCCCCGCCGGTCAGGATCACCAGGCCGGCCTCGGTGGCCCGGCGGGCGACGTGCCGCACCGACGGGAAGTCCGGCTCGACGTGTTGTTCGTCGGGGAACAGCCGGACGGCCCGGAAGCCGCGTTCGGCGAGCCGGACGACCTCCCGTTCGGCGCCGAGCGGGTCGCGCAGGTCCAGCCCGCCGACCGGCAGCACGGCGGGGCCGGCGAGGGTGGCCACCTCGTCGTTGCCGCTGCGTACGTCGAACAGGGCCGCCCGCAGGCTGGCCACGGCCGCCCGCTCGACGCCGTTGGCGGCCAGCGTCGCGGCGACCGCCGCCGGTTCGCCGGTGGGGCCGGGCCGGTCGGCGTACCGGCCGACGAGCACGTCGATGTCGAGGGTGACCGGCGGCAGGTCGCCGGCCACGAAGGGGTTGTCGGTCACCGGCACCCCGCCACTCGCAGCACCCGGTCCCGGTCGCCGTCGGGCAGCGCCGGGGCGTGCGGGTCGACGGCGTGGCCCGCCGGGATCCGCCCTTCCGCGGCGGCGATCCAGAGCATGCGCTGCACGTACCCTTCCATCGGTTCGGTGAAGGTGACCTCGGCCAGCCGGTCGAGGTCGGCGGAGGCGGTGAGGAACTCGTCGTACCGCTTGTCGGCGTAGGCCCGCAGCGTCCGGGCGGCGATCGGGACCGCCGCGGCGGCCAGGCCGACCAGGGCCGCCTCGGCGCCCCACATCAGCGACGGCCCGAACATCCGGTCCTCGCCGGTGACCGCCAGCCGGTCGGCCCGGTGCGCGGCGGCGAGGGCGGCCTGACAGGCGATGGCGTCGTGCAGCCGGGCCACCTTCACCCCAGCGACGCCGGGGTGTGCCAGCAACGCGGCCAGCGCCGGCTCCGGGTAGGGCCGCAGGTAGAGGTCGAAGGCGAGCATCGGCAGGCCGGCCGCTCGCCAGAGCGCGTCGTGGTGGGCGACCGGGTCGTCGTCGACCGGGAAGACGAGCAGGCCGTTCGCGCCGAGGGCGGCCGCCCGGCGCGCCTGCGCGGTCACCTCGTCGGTGCGCTCCCCCGGCCGGCCGCCGACGCCGACGATCACCGGCACCCCGGTCCCGACGGCACGGCGGACCACCAGGTCGCGGGTGGCCTCGTCGAGGTACGGGCCGCGGCCGGTGTGCGCGAGCACCGCCAGCGCGTCGGCCCCGTCGGCGACCAACCCGCTCAGGTACCGGCCGAGCACCTCCTCGTCGACGGCCCCGGCCGCGTCCACCGGGGTGGCGCTGGCGGCGACGAGCCGCCAGCGCAGCCGGTCGCGCAGCGCGGCGGCGGCCGGCGCGATCATCCGGCCACCGCGGCGCGGACGGCCTGGGCGATCTCGTCGACGTGCGCGTCGGTGTACCGCTCGTTCCAGTCGATCACCAGCAGGGTCTGCTCGATCAGCCGCTCGGCGACCGGGCACGCGCCCGGTCCGTAGGTTGGCAGCCGGTCGGCGGGCGGCACGGTGAGCGGGAAGCGGGAGTTGCCGTAGACCGGCGCCTCGGTCAGCGCCGGCGCCCAGTGCAGCGGCTGCTGCAGGTAGCCGGCGCGGGCCGGGATGCCGGCGGCGGCGAGCTTCCCGGCCACCTCGTGGTTGGTCAGCGGCGGGTCCAGCACGATCGGGAACAGCCACCAGGCGTGCGCGTCGACGTCCGCCGGCAGGTGCAGGCCGGGCAGGCCGGCCAGCGCGTCGACCAGCCGCCCGGCGGTGCGCCGCCGGTCGGCGAGCACCCCGGGCAGCTTCGCCAGCTGGGCCCGCGCGACGGCGCCGGCGAGCTCGGTCATCCGGTAGTTGAGGCCGAGGCTGACGTGCCGACGGGCCTCGTCGCGCGGCCAGCCCTTGTCGGCGAAGAGCCGCATCCGGCGGGCCAGCACCGGGTCGTCGGTGATGGTCAGGCCGCCGTCGCCGCAGGTGATGTGCTTCCACTGCTGGAGGCTGAAGCAACCGATCGCGCCGGCCGTGCCGGCGAGGGTGCCGTCCGGGTAGCGGGTGAGCCAGGCCTGGGCGCAGTCCTCGATCAGCGGCACCCCGGCGGCGTCGGCCACCGCGCGCAGGTCGACGGCGGCGCCGAACAGGTGCACCGCGAGGATCGCCCGGGTGCGCGGCCCGATCGCGGCGGCGACCGCCGCCGGGTCCAGGTTGCCGGTGTACGGATCGACGTCGGCGAACACCGGCACCGCGTTCTGCGCCAGAATGGGCGCGACCGTGCCGAAGTCACTGATCGGAGAGGTGATGATCTCGTCGCCGGGATCCGGCGCGACGGCCGCGACGGCCAGGTGCAGGGCCGCCGTCCCCGAACTGGCGGCCACCGCGTGCGACACTCCATGGCGGTCGGCCATCTCGCGCTCCAGGGCGCGGACCTCCGTGCCCCACACCGAGCTGAGCATGCCGGACTGGAGCACCCGGCTGACCGCGGCCAGCTCCTCCGCGCCGATCGTTCGGCCGCTGGCGTCGGCCATGCTGGGAAACACGTGACCCTCCCGGGCTTCATTAATACCGGGCCTGACCGTAATCTTGTGCTGCGAACAATGCAACCCCCGACAGGAGGCAGCGGTGACCATCGAGATCGGGGTCATCGGTCCGCACGACCTGGTCGACGACGTGGCCGCCGCCTGCGAGGAGCAGCCCGGCGTCACCGCCCGTCGACTGCACTACGACCACGAGTCGCAGGCTCCGGCGATCGTCGAGGCGCACGCCGGCCAGGTGGAGGCGTGGCTGTTCACCGGCGTCGTGCCGTACACCCTCGCCCGGGAGGCGAACTCGCTGAACCGTCCGGCAGTCTTCGTCGACTACACCGGCGCGACCCTGCTCCAGGCCGCCGTACGGCTGTTGCGCGCCGGGCACGACATCACCCGGATGTCGATCGACACCGTCACCGGCGCCGACGTCGCCACCACCTTCGGCGAGGCGGGGCTGCCGGTCGACCGGGTCCGTTCGCTGCCGTACCGCAGCGGCCTGCGCTCCGACGACGTGGTCGCGTTCCACCGCCGGCAGCACAAGTCCGGAGCGGACGTCGCGGTCACCTGCATCAGCTCGGTGTACGAGGTGCTGCGCCACGAGATGCCGGCGTTCCGCCTCGCCCCGTCGAACCACTCGGTGCGCACCGCGCTGCGCCAGCTGCTGCTCCAGGTCGGCAGCCAGGCCCAGGAGGACGCCCAGATCGCGCTCGGGCTGGCGAACCTCTCCGACGGCGACGACGGGCTGCTCAAGGAGGTGGCCGGGCTCGGCGGCACGCTCGCCCGGTTCGCGCCCGACACGTACCTCATCGTCACCACCCGGGGCCCGCTGCACGACGCCACCGGCGGGTTCACCGCGCTGCCGATGCTGCGCCGCCTGGCCGACCGGCACGAGACCGTGCAGATCGGCTTCGGCCTGGGGCGCAGCGCCGCGGAGGCGGAGAACCTGGCCCGCCGCGCGCTGAGCCGGGCCCGCCGGGTCGGGCCGACCACCGCGGTGCTGTCGCTGCGCGGCGAGACCGACATCGTGCTCGAGTCGACCACGCCGCCCCCGGCGCCGTCGGAGGTGAACCTGGCGGTCATCGCCCAGCGGGTCGGCCTGTCGGTGCCCACCCTGCTGCGGCTGCGGGAGGTGCGCACCTCGGTCGGCGACGAACCGCTGACCAGCCGCGAGGTGGCCGACCAGCTGCGGGTGCAGCAACGCACCGCGCGGCGCATGCTGCACCGGCTGGAACTGGCCGGCCTGGCCGAGCGGACCGGCAACCTCGCCTCCGGCACCAGCGGCCGCCCGCTGACCCTCTACCGCCTCACCCTCTGACCCAACCCGCTCCCACACCCCCCGTCCAACACGGACCGGACCGCCGGCCACCCCGCGTTGATCATGAGGTTAGCGGCGGAGTCGATCTCCGGAACTGCCGCCAACCTCATGATCAACCCGGGTGAAGGGGTCCGGTGGGGCAGGTGGGGTTAGGACAGCCAGGTGTCCAGGTGTTCGGCGACGAAGTCGTCGTCGCGCAGGTGGGGGTAGGCGCGGTGTATCCGGTCGATCGCGGCCAGCTGCCCTGGGGAGAGTTCCTCGTCCGGGTCCAGGCACCACCGGCCGGCCAGCAGGCCCTGCCGGCGTAGCACCTCGTGGATGCCGGGGATGCAGCCGTGGTAGCCGTTGGCGGCGTCGAAGATGGCCGCGTTGGCGTCGGTCAGGTGACCGTCCAGAGTGAGCAGTCGACGCAGCGCCGCGTCGTCGCCGGCCCGGGCCCGCCGGGCCTCGTCGAGCAGCGTCACCGCGGTGCCCGCCCAGACCGCCCACTGGCCCAGCAGCCCGCCGACGAACTCGACCTCCACCGCCCGCCCGTCCAGGATGACCCGGTGCGGCGCCACCAGGTCGGCCAGGATGTGGTCGTCGTTGCCGGTGTAGAGGGCGAGGTCGCCGTTGCGGCCGGCGGCGCAGACGCCGTGCAGCACGTCCAGGGTGCGGTACCGGTCGAACGGCGCCACCTTGATCCCGACCACCGACCCGAGGGCGGCCAGCCGGGCCCAGAAGTCGCGGGACAGCTCCCGGCCGCCGACGGCCGGTTGCAGGTAGAACCCGATCACCGGCAGCACCTCGCCGACCGCCCGGGCCCGCTCGATCAGCGCGTCCTCGTCCAGGGGCGCGTACGGCGACAGCAGCACCAGGTGGTAGCCGAGCGACGCGGCGAGTTCCGCCTCGGCGACGGCCTGGGCGGTGTCCCCGCAGGCGCCGGCGACCAGGATCGCGTCCGAGCCGGCCGCGGTCTCGGCGGCCAGTTCCAGCACCGGGGCGAGCAGCCCCACCTTCGGGTCGTGAATGGCGAACTGGGTGGTGTGCACGCCGACGGCGACGCCGCCCGCCCCCGAGGCGAGGTAGTAGCGGGTCAACGCCCGCTGCCGGCGCTCGTCGAGCCTGCGGTCGGCGTCCAGGGCGAGCGGGTGGGCGGGGATGACACACCCGCGCTGGAACCGGGTCAGGGCCGCGGCCTGTCGGGTGCTCGATGCGGTCAACACGGTCTCTCCTAGAACTTGCCGTCACGGCGCTGGAAGCCGGTCGGCTTGCCGAGCAGGGGCTGGCCGTCGGCGACCCAGTCCGCCGTCAGCTCGATGAGCTCGGCGAGCGGCAGGTCGGGGTAGCCGAACAGGCGGTGACAGAGCTGGGCGTTGGACAGCAGCGCGGTGGGCGCCTCGGCGCCGGTGAAGGCCGGCTCCCGGCCCAGCCGCGCGGCGACCGCGGTGGCGACCTGGCGGACCGAGACCAGCTCCGGCCCGGTCAGGTTGAGCACGAACGGCGGCGTGCCGGTGTGGTGCAGGGCGCGCAGGATGACCTCGTTGGCGTAGCCCTGCCAGACCACGTTGGCGTGCCCCATGGTCAGGTCCACGGCCTCGCCGGCGTGTACCGTCCGGGCGATGTCGACCAGCACCCCGTAGCGCATCTCGACGGCGTAGTTGAGCCGGATCAGGGCCAGCGGGGTGTCGTCGCGCTGCGCGAAGTGGGTGAGGATGCGCTCGCGGCCCAGGCAGGACATCGCGTACTCGCCGACCGGCTGCACCGGGGTCTGCTCGACGCAGCCGCCGCTGGTCACCGGCACCAGCGGATAGACGTTGCCGGTGCTCAGCGCCACCAGCCGCGACCCGGCGAAACGCTGCGCGACCCGGCCGGGCAGGTAGGTGTTGGTCGCCCAGGTGGCGTGCTCCCGGCCGGAGGTGCCGAACTTGGCACCGACCAGGAAGACCACGTTCGGCGCGTCGGGCAACGCGGCCAGCGCGGCGTCGTCGGCGACGTCCGCCTCGACCACCTCGGCGCCCTCGTCGCGCAGCGCGTCGGCCAGGCCGGCCTCGGAGAACCGCGACACGGCGATCACCCGCGCGCCGGTGCCCGCCGCCGCGACCCCGCGCAGCGCCAGCCGGACCAGGCTCGGCCCCAGCTTGCCGCCCGCGCCGAGGATCAGGATGTCCCCGTCGAGCTTGCGCAGGTCGTCCACCAGGACGTCCCGCGGGCGGGAGAGGCGCTCCTCCAGGTCCGCCACCGTACGCATGCCACCACCCCTTCAGAAGTAACGGTCATGACCGTAACCTCCGGCCCGGAGAGCGTCAAGGTGCCGGGGGCTGCCGGTCGACCGGGGCGGGTCCGACGGGCCCGCCGAACCCCGCTGACGCCGCAGGTCGAGACGGTGACGGGCGGGGTCGGACCACCCGCACGACCGATTTTCCGCGCCCGCCGTGCCGTACCCGGCCCAATTGCGGACCGGGCCGTCGGTCACGGCCGAACCGTCCATCGCGGCCGTGCCAGAGCTGACGCCGTCGGGCGGCCGGGCCGCCCAGAGGCGGCCGTCTCGGAGCCGACGCCGTCGGGCGGGACCGGACCACCGGCCGGCCATCGGGGCGGGGCCGACGACGTCGGGCGGGACCGGGCCACCGGCCGGCCATCGGGGCGGGGCCGGTGGCCCGGGACGTGGTCGGCTACGCGGGGCGGGCCGTGGCGCGGGCCGCGGCGAGGACGCCGAGCACGGCCCGGGTCTGCGCCCACGGCACCGGGCTCGGCGCGCCCCGGACCATGCCCAGGAACGCGTCGATGGTGTCCCGGTAGCCGAGCTGGTCGGCGCCGCCGCGCAGCACCACCCGCCGCTCCCCCGCGGCGGTGTGGACGGTCACCTCGTACGCCTCGCCCTCGCTGACCCCCAGCACCTCGACCGCGCCGGGCACCCCGTCCGCCCACTGCAGGGCCAGCATCCCGGTGTCCTCCGAGCGCAGCCCTCGGTGGTGGCGTACCGTGCCGGCGGCCCCGACCAGCCGCACCGCCGGCCCGAGCAGCGCGACCAGCAACTCCACCCCGTGCAGCCCCATCATCACCAGCGTGCCGCCGCCGATCGCCGGGTCGTCCTGCCACGGGTTGTACCCGGTGGCCCACAACCCGACGTCGTGCCGCACCGTGGCCCGGACCGACAGCACCTCCCCGCGCGGCACGTCGAACGCCGCGAAGTCCGGCGCGAAGCGCAGCACCGAGGAGGTGAGCACCAGCTCCGCGGCCGGCGCCACGACGCGTTCCAGCCGGTCGAGCTGGTCGACCGTCGCGGCGGCCGGCTTGTTGACGAAGCAGGGCAGCTCACGGGCCAGCACCTGGGCCAGCGCGTCCGGCACGTCGGAGGTGGGGACGGTGAGGACCACCCCGTCCGGGCGGGTCGCCAGCAACCCGGCCAGGTCCGGCGCCACCGCGACGTCCGGCTGCTCGGCGCGGAACCGCGCCAACCGCTGCGGATCCGGCTCCCACACCACCAACTCGGCGTGGTCGCGCAACGCGCGGGCGTCGGTGTAGGGGTGACTGGTGGCGAGTCCGGCCAGAGCGATGCGCATGAGCGCAGAGGCTACTTCTCCGGCCTCCGGCCACGCCAGCGCAGGTCAGCCGGTCAGCCGGTCCGATCGAGCTGCTCGGGCAGCACCTCGTGGGCCAGCGGTGCGCCGCGCAGGAACCGGTCGATCTCGGCCACCACGATCGCACCGGCCCGCCGCCGCGACTCGACCGTCCCGGCCGCCTCGTGCGGCGTGAGCAGCACGTTCGGCAGCCGGCGGAACGGGTGGTCGACCGGCAGCGGTTCGGCGTCGAAGACGTCCAGCGCGGCGTCGATCCGCCCGGTACGCAGCGCGGCCAGCAGCGCGGCCTCGTCCACCAGCGCCGAGCGGGCGGTGTTGACCAGCACCGCCCCGTCCGGCAACAGCGCCAGTTCCCGTGCCCCGATCATCCCGACCGTCTCCGGCAGCACCGGGGCATGCAGGCTGACCACCAGGCTGCGGGCGAGCAGGTCGTCGAGACCGACCCGCTCGACGCCGAGCGTCGCCGCCTCCGCGTCCGACAGGAACGGATCGGCAACCAGCACCCGCGCCCCGAGCGCCCGCACCAGGCCGAGGTAGGCCCGGCCGGTCCGGGACGCACCGACCACCCCGACCGTCGCCCCGCGCAGTTCCCGCCGCGGCGGGGCGGCCTTGGCGGTCGCCCAGTCGGCGCCGGTACGCAGCGCGTGGTCGAACCGGTGCAGCCGGTGCAGCAGGGCGAGGGTGAGCGCGAGCGCCTGCTCCCCCACCGCGTACGCCATCGCCTCGCCGGCCTGGGTGACGCGCACCCCGCGGGCGAAGCTCTCCGGGGTGACGAACGGCTTGACGCTGGCGCCGGTGTGCGCGAGCAGCCGCAGCCGCGGCGCGGCGGCGAGCACCGCGGCCGTCAGCGGGGCGGTGCCCCAACCGGTGACGACGACGTCGGCGTCGGCGAGCAGCCCCGCGAGCACCACCTCGTCGCCCACGTCGGCGCCGTCGGCCGGCAGCCGCACCTCCCCCAGCCGGCCCAGGGCGGCCCGGGTGTCGGGGTCGAGGAACAGCTCGCGGACGTACGGCGTCGCCGCCACCGCGATGACGCTCAACCCTTGATGCCCGTGGTCGAGACGCCCTCCTGGAAGTAGCGCTGACCGATCAGGTAGGCCATGAAGATCGGCACGAAGGCCACCACGGACCCGGCGAGCAGCATGTTCAACGCCACGTTCTCCTGTTGCAGCGAGGCGATGCCGGTGGTGAGGGTACGCATGTCGAGGCTCTGCCCGACGATGAGCGGCCACAGGAAGTCGTTCCAGTGCCAGAGGAAGACGAAGACGCCGAGGGTGGCCAGGATCGGCTTGATCAGCGGCAGCACGATCGAGACGTACACCCGCCACTCGGAGCAGCCGTCGAGGCGGGCCGCCTCGAACAGCGAGTCGGGCAGCGACGCGATGAACTGCCGCATCAGGAACACCGCCTGGGCGTTGGCCAGCGTCGGCACGATCATGCCCCAGTAGGTGTCCACGCCGTTCAGCTCGGAGATGATGATGAACGTCGGGATCATCGTGACGTGGTACGGCACCATCAGCATCGCCAGGAACGACCAGAACATGGTCTCCTTGCCGGGGAACCGCTTCTTGGCGAAGGCGTAGCCGGCCATCGAGGCGAACAGCAGCACGCCGACCACGGACACCACCGAGTAGATGATGGTGTTCCACATCCAGCGCAGCACGCTCTTGGCGCCGATCACCTGGTCGTACGCCTCGGTGGAGAACGGCCAGGGCAGCAGGCTGTCCGGGAAGGTGACCGGCCCGGTCGGCTTGAACGACAGCACGACCATCGCGTAGAAGGGGAAGAGGGTGAGCAGGGCGCCGCCCACCAGCAGGGCGGTGCGCCCTACCACCCAGCCCCGGCTGGCCCGGCCGACGCGGTACGGACGTCGGTTGCGCTTGGGCGCCTCGGTGGTCGGCGCGGCGGTGGCCGGGGGCGTGATGATGTCGGTCAATTTTCCCTCCCCAGGGTCAGCCGCTGGATCAGCGCCACGACGATCGTCATCACGAACAGGGCGACCCCGACCGCGCTGGCGTAACCCAGGTCGAAGTACTTGAAACCCTGGTCGTAGAGCAGGTAGACGAGGCTGTAGCTGGCGCGTACCGGGCCGCCGCCGGTCATCACGTAGATCATGTCGAACACCTGGAACGACACGGTGGTCTCGATGATGGCGACGAAGAACAGCGCGGGACGCAGCTGCGGCAGTGTGACGTAGCGGAAGCGCTGCCAGGCCGAGGCGCCGTCGGTCAGCGCCGCCTCCTCCAGCTCGGCCGGGACGTCCTGAAGGCGGGCGAGCAGGATGAGCATGCCGTAGCCGAAGCGGGACCAGACCGAGACCAGCACCAGGGCCGGGATCACCAGCACGCTGTCGGCCAGCCAGGACTGTGCCGGCAGGCCGAGCGCGCCCATTGCCCGCGACCAGGGGCCGCCCTCGGAGAAGACCCAGCTGAAGACCACGCCGGCGAGCACCAGGCTGGTCACCACCGGCAGGAAGAAGATCGACCGGAACAGCTTCGCGCCGCGGAAGGCGCGCCGGGTCAGCAGCGCCATACCGAGCGAGGCCAGCATCGACAGCGGCACGGACAGCACGGTGAAGATGACCGTCACGCGCAGCGCGGACCAGAAGGTCGGATCGTCGACGAGCCGGCGGAAGTTCTCCAACCCGGTCCAGCTGGTCTCGCCGCCGACCGTGTAGTCGGTGAAGCCGAGGATCACCCCGGCGATCGCCGGCCCGAACCGGAAGACGGCGAAGAGCAGCAGGAACGGCAGGACGAACAGCAGGGCCGTGCCGGCCTCGCGGGCGGACGGCCGGCGCAGCCGCCGCGCGGGTCTCCCCGGTAGTGCAACCATCTGACAACCTTTCTCAGCGGCTCGCGGTGGGCAGGGTACGCCCACCGCGAGCCGCGTCGGGAATCAGCCGAGCAGCGGAGCCGCGGCCTTGGCCGCGTCGTCGAGCGCCTGCTCCACCGACTTCTTGCCGAGCAGGGCGGCCTGGATCTCCGGCGAGAGGACGCCCTGGACGTCGCGGGCCTTCTCGTGCAGCGGGCCGACCGTGCTGGTGCCCACGTGCTTCTCCTGCTCGCCGAAGACGGGGTCCCCGGCGTAGAGCGGGCCGGTGGACTTCCGGGCGGAGAACAGGCCGGCACCGACGTCGTACTTCTTGCTGTTGTCAGCGTTGGTGGCAAAGGCGATCCACTTGCCGGTCGCCTCCTTGCTCTCGGCGTTCTTGAGCATCGACAGCGAGCCGACGGTGCCGTAGCCGATCTGCTTGGTCTCGGTGAAGTGCGGGACGACCTGGATGTTCTCCTTGCCCCAGAACTTCTCGATCTCCGCCGCCGGCACGTGCCAGACACAGCCGACCTTGTTCTGGGCGATCCTGGTCTGCTCGATCGGCGGGGCCGTGGTGAGCAGGGTCTTGTCGACGTAGCCGCCGTCGACGAGCTGCTTGGCGAAGGTCAGCGCCTTCTTGCCGGCGTCGCTGTTGAAGGTGACCGACTTGCCGTCCGGGCTGAACACCTCGCCGCCGGCCTGCCAGAGCAGCGGGTAGAAGGTCTGGTTCAGGGTCTGCTTGGCGTCACCGGCGTACGCGGTGATGTCGTAGCCCTTGGCCTTGAACTTCGGGGCCAGCGTGAGCAGGTCGTTCCAGCTGGTCGGGTAGGTCGTCTCGCCGACCGCGGCGAAGACCTTCTTGTTGCAGATCGGGGTGGCGGCGCTGGTGAGGATGGGTGCGCCCATCATCTTGCCGTCGATGCTCACCGACTGCACCACGTTCTCGTGGTAGTCGCTCTTGGCCGCGTCGTCGAGGTACTTGTCGATCGGCTCGATGTTGCGAGCGTACTTGGGCAGCTGGTCGGGGATGAGGTAGACCGCGTCGGGCCCCTTGTTGCCGGCGATCGCGGTGGCGAGCGCCTGGTCCCGGTTGGCCCAGGGGAAGATCTCGACCTTCACCTCGATATCGGGATTGGCGGCCTGGAACGCCTTGATGGTCTCGTCCCAGTGCGCGCGGTGCTTCGCCTCGTCGGCGATCACCGGGTATGTCCACATCGTCACGGTCGCCTTACCGGAGTCACCGGATCCGGAACCGCCGCAGCCCGTCGCCGCGAGCGCGGCGACGAGCGCCACCGCAACGGCCGACAGGCTCTTCCGAACACGCATCTCGCATCCTTCCGGGGGAGTCAGGTTCGCAGTACATTAACTTACGGTCCTGTCCGATACTAGTAGTGGAAAGTACCGAGGTCGTGTCGTCACTGATCGTGCGCACGTGTGGACAGATCGATCCAGCCCCGTAATGAGTGAAGGACACCGATGACCGTCTCCCTGGCCATCGTCGGCGCGGGCAACCGCGGCAGCACCTACGCCGGCTACGCGCTGCGCTCCCCCGACCGGGCGCGGGTGGTCGCCGTCGCCGACCCCCGGGACGCGCACCGCAGCGTGCTCGCCGACGCCCACCGGGTGCCGAAGGCCGACCGGTACGACTCCTGGCAGGCCCTGGCCGCCCAGCCCCGGCTGGCCGACGCGATCGTGCTCGCCACTCCCGACCGCGAGCACGCCGAACCGGCCGCCCGCTTCGCCGAACTCGGCTACCACGTGCTGCTGGAGAAGCCGATCGCGCCGACCGAGGCCGAGTGCACGGCGGTCACCGAGGCAGCGGATCGCACCGGCGTCCTGCTCGCCGTCTGCCACGTGCTGCGCTACACCCGCTACACCGACGCGGTGAAGCGGTACGTCGAGACGGGCGCGCTGGGCCGGATCGTCGGGGTGGAGCACCTGGAACCGGTCGGCTGGTGGCACTTCGCCCACTCCTACGTACGCGGCAACTGGCGCCGCGCCGAGACCTCGTCCAGCAGCCTGCTCGCCAAGTGCTGCCACGATCTGGACTGGCTGCGCTACGTGGTGGACGACCTGCCCACCCGGGTCAGCAGCGTCGGCGGGCTGCACCACTTCCACCCCGGCAACCGGCCCGCCGGCGCCGCCGCGCGCTGCCTGGACTGCCCGGTCGAGTCCCGGTGCCCGTACTCGGCCGCCCGCTTCTACCGCGACTGCCTCGCCGACCCCCAGCGGCACGAGTGGCCGCTGTCGGTGGTGACCCGCGACCTGACCGAGGCGGGCGTGACCGCGGCGCTGCGCGAAAGCCCGTACGGGTGCTGCGTCTACGCCGGCGGCAACGACGTCGCCGACCACCAGAGCGTCACGGTCTCCTTCGCTGGCGGGGCGACCGCGACGCTGACCATGAGCGCGTTCACCCCGGCCGGCCACCGGCGCACCCGAATCATGGGCACGCACGGCTACCTGGAGGGCGATGGGGAGCAGGTCAGCGTCACTGACTTTGTCACCGGCGCCACGGTCACCACGGACACCCGCGGCGGTGGGGCGGACGCCGGCTCGGGTCACGGTGGCGGGGACATGCGGCTGATGGCGGCCTTCGTCGAGGCGGTGGCCACCGGCGACCGGAGCGCCGTCCGCTCCGGGCCGCGGGAGTCGCTGGACAGCCACCGGATGGCCTTCGCGGCGGAACGCAGCCGGCTGGCCGGCGGTGCCCCGGTCGACCTCACCGAACCCGTGTCGCTGGTCTGAGCCCGGGCGGGCTCCGCAGCCGGGGAGAGCGCCCACCCCGAACCACGCGGCCCCGCCCTCCCCATCGGGAGAGGGCGGGGCCCACGGTGGCCGGGAAACCCGCCGGCGCGGCCGGGTGACCGGGTCAACGGCGGGGTCAGCGGCCGGTACGGCCGGTGGTCAAGTCAATAGCCGGGTCAGCGGCCGATGTTGGAGCGGCCAGCCGCCGCCACGATCGCATCCTGTTCGGCGCCGCTGAGCAGGCCGGCGTCGACCAGGTCGTCGGTGACCGCGGCGACGTGCGCGACGAACGCGCCGTGGCTGTCCCAGGACGCCTCGTCGCGGATCAGGTCGTTGACCGTGCACCCGCGCTCGGCGTACCGGTTCGGCACCCCGGTCGCGTCGCCCGCGTACACCTGGGCCCGCAGGTCGGAGCGGCGGCAGTCGTCGGCCTCCGGCACGTACCGCAGCAGGTGCGAGCCGTACTGCACAGCGCCGTTGGCGGCCTTGACCCCGTTGCGGAACCAGAGGTTGCCCTGGCCGTCCTGGGTCAGCCGATAGGTCTGCGCGTCCCGGATCACCCGCACGTCCTTGGTGAGCGGATCGATCCGGTGCAGGTAGCCGTCGAGCGCGGCGTAGACGTGCTCGTCGGCGGTGCTGACCACGAGTTCGTCGGCCACCCCGGAGGAACGGCCGGGCACGTCGACGCGGTGCGTCACCGCGCCGGACGCCGGGTCCAGGACGAACACCTCGCCGTCGGCGAGCCCCCAGATCATCCCGTCCGGGCCGGCCACCAGGGAGGTGATCGCGTCGGCACCGGGAACCGGCGTGTACTCGGCGGTCTTCTCCCCGGTCACCAGGTCGGCGGTGAACACCTTCGCCTCGGTGGCGCGCGGCACGGTGCCCCCGCCGCCGCCGATGGTGGTGCCCGCCCAGAGCCGGTCACCGACCACGGCCAGGCTGATCACACCCTGGTCGGCGACGATGTTCCGGTGGGTGGTGCGGGCGCCGGTGGCGGTGTCGTACACGGTCAGCGCGCCGCCCCACAGCCCGTAGTCCGGGGTGCTGCCGACGTAGATCCGGCTGCCGGCCGAGGCGAAGGCGATCGGTCGGTTCTGGCCGTCGGGCTGCAACCGGAACAGCTCGCGCGGGTTGGTGCCGAGCCGGTACGGCTGGGCCGGGTCGTACACCAGCACCCCACCGTACGGGTACACGCCCTGGTACATCAGCCCGCCGTGCCAGCCGAAGCCGTCGGCCTGGCCGAGCCGGCCCACGTTCGTCGCGGTGCCGGTGTCCGGGTCGAGGACGGCGAGGTTGCCGTTGATGTAGAGGTTGGTCCAGATCCGGCCGTCCGGGCCGGCGGTGATGTTGTTGATGTCCAGCGCCTGCGGCGGGAACGGCAGCCGGTAGCGCTCGCTGGCGCCGGTGGCCGGGTCGTAGCGCAGCGCCTGCCCGCCGTAGTTGCCGATCACCGCGTAGAGCTGGCCGTCGAGGAAACCGAACCCGATGCCCGCGCCGTCGCTGCGCACCGGAGTCCCGGCGGCGTCGCGCACCGGCCCGACGGTGTCGGTCGGCAGGTCGTAGCGCCACAGGTCGGTGCCGGAGGTGAAGTAGACCGACCGGCCGTCGGGCGCGAGCGCAGAGGTGCCGCGCGAGCCCATGGTGAACCCGTCGGCCAGCACCGCGCCGGTGTCCGGGTCGAGCACCAGCCCCTGGAGCTTGTTGCGTTTGACGAAGAGCTTCCCGCCGACCAGGTTGATGTCGTAGGGGTAGTTCGCGTCGCCGCGCATCGTCTCCGGCCAGATGTCGCGCTTCTCGCCGGTGGCCAGGTCGAGCCGGATCAGGTGGCCGGCGGTGCCGACCGCCGCCCAGAGCAGGTTGCGCGTCGGGTCCACGGCGACGTCGACGACGTACTGCTCGCCGGCGTACATCCGGCCGTGGTCGCGGAAGCCTTCGCCGGGGGCGTAGGAGAAGACGTGCGCGCCCGGGTAGGTGCCGCCGTAGACCCGGCCGTCCGCGCCGGGGCGCAGGCCGTAGAGCACGGTCTGGCCGGCGACCGGGGCGCCGAGGTCCACGGTGGTCCGGGTCTTCGGGTCGTACGAGTAGAGGTGGGCGTTGGGGTAGCTGCCGGCGTACACCGTGCCGTCGCTGCTCTGGGTGATTCCCCAGGCGCCGGAGGACTCGGGCAGGTACGCGGTGTCGAGCAGTTCCCTGGTCACCGGGTCGGTCACGCTGAGCACCCCGGGTGATCCCATCTGGACGCCGTAGACGACCGGCCGGTCGTCGGCGCCGGTTCCGTAGTGCGCCTCGAAGACGGTGAGCGCGGTCTGCTGGACACCGAAGTCGGTGACGGTGCCGGGGGTCGCCTCCGCCGGGGCGGCCGACGCGGGAGCGGTGGCCGGCAGCAGGGCGGCGGCGAGGGTCAGGACGGTGGCGGGCACGAGGGTACGGCGGAACGGCGGCACGGGCGACCTCCACGATCGACGATGCCGGCACCCTATTACGGTGGCGGCCGGAATTCCAGAGCCGCAGATCGATGCTCACGATCGGCGAGGAACTTACGGGTCGGGCCTCGACAGCACGCCACCCGGCGTGGTGCGCTGTAGCAGTTACAGCCCTGACCGAAACTAGTTTATGGAGGTCGTGTTGCGACGTACCGCGCTGACCGCGGCCCTCGCGCTGGTCGCCGCCGCCTTGGCGGTCCCGACCGGCACCGCCCATGCCGAGGCACCGGCGGCAGTCCAGGCCGAGGCGGCCCCGCCCGGCACCGTCACCGACCTCGGACCCGCGTCCGAGGTCACCTCCGTCAACGGCTCCGAGCTGATCGACGGCACGATCTACACGGCCACCGGCGGCGTGTCGCCGATCGTGGTGGGCGGCTACGACCTGGCCGAGCAGCGGGTCGACAAACGCTACGAACTGCCCACCGGCGGCGGCGCCTGGGCCACCGCGGCAGTCGGCACCGACCTGTACGTCGGCACCTACGAGCCGGGTGACCTGTACCGGATCGACACCACCGGCACCGCCGTCACCAAGGTCGCCGACGTCTCCCCGGACCGGTACATCTGGGCGCTGGCCACCGCGCCCGACGGCGTCCTCTACGGCGGCACCTATCCCAACGGGCGGGTCTTCTCCTACGACCCGGCCACCGGCGCCACCCGCGACTACGGCGTCGCCGTCCCCGGCGAGCAGTACGTGCGCAGCATCGCCGTCGACGCGACCACCATCTACGCCGGCGTCGGCGCGCACGCCCACCTGATCGCCATCGACCGGGTCACCGGCGCGAAGCGGGAGATCCTGCCGCCCGAGTTCGCCGACCGCACCTTCGTCGGCACCCTCGCGCTGCAGGACGGGCTGCTCGCCGCCGCCCTCTCCCCCACCGGCACCATGCTGCTGATCGACACCGCGGACCCGTCGCGGTACGAGGTGGTGCAGACGCCGGACAGCTTCATCACCGCGATCGCCATCGACTCGGAGCGCAACGACGTCTACGTGGGCACCCGGCCCTCCGGCACGCTGCGCCGGTACGACCGGGACACCGGCCAGCTCAGCACGCTCGCCGTGCCCTACGACGGCGCCGCCTTCGGCCGAATCTTCGTCACCGGCGACCAGCTGCGCGGAGTGGTCACCAACACCGTGGTCACCTACGACCTGAACACCGGTGAGCTGACCGGCGTCGACCTCACCGAGGCCGGCATGCCGCCGGCACCGGAGCTGGCCATGGCGATCGCCACCGACGGGGGCCGGGTGTACGTCTCCGGCAAGGCCGGGGTGCAGGTGCACGACCTGGCCGGCGGCACCTCCACCCGCCGGTTCCTGCCGGGCGAGGCCAAGGCGATGACCCCGGTCGCCGGTGAGATCTGGATGTCGGTCTACACGCTGGCGTACCTGTTCCGGATGGCGCCTGACGGTGACCCGAGGCGGGTGACCACCATCGGCCACGACCAGACCCGGCCGCTGGACGCGACCTGGTCCCCCGCCGACAAGCTGCTGGTCGTCGGCACCGAACCGGAGTACGGCCGGTACGGCGGCGCGGTCTCCTTCTACGACCCCCGCTCCGGCGCCCTGGACGTGCACCGCGACGTGATCACGGACCAGTCGATCCGGTCGGTGGCGGTGAAGCACGGCACCGCCTTCCTCGGCAGCAGCATCAACGCCGGCCTCGGCACCACGCCGCGCGCCACCGAGGCCCGGCTCGCCGGCTTCGACCTGGCCACCCGGACGAAGACCTGGGAGATCACCCCGGTGCCCGGCGCCAAGCAGATCGTCGACCTGGTCGCCACCGGCGACCGGATCCTCGGCTTGACCGAGACCAGTGTGCTCTTCGCCGTCGACCAGCGGACCCGCCAGGTGGTCGCCACCACCACTGTCGCGTCCGGACAGAACACCCTGGTGCAGGTCGGCCCGGCGATCTACGGCAGCAACGGCCGCGACGTCTGGAAGCTGGACCCGGCGACGATGACGGTCACCCCGTTCGTCACCGGCCTGAACGCCCAGTGGTACGGCGGCGGGGCGCTGCTCACCGCCGCTCCGGACGGCTCGGCGCTGTACGCGCTGCGCGGCCGCAACCTGGTCCGCATCCAGTTGTAGACCCCGCACCCCGGTGCTCACGACGGCGGGCCGGCGATCCCGAGGGGGGATCGTCGGCCCGTCTGGTGTCGCTGCCCGCGCCGCTCGCCGCGGAACGGGCCGTCAGCCGGTCACGGTGAGCCGGGACAGGTGCTCACCCGCGCCGAGGAAGACCCGGCCGTCGGGGTGCACGGCGAGGTACTCCGCCGGCTGCGCCAGCAGTTGCCGGCTGGCGCCGGTGGCCAGCTCCACCCGTACCACCTGCTGCCCGCGGACCAGCGCGTACAGCAGGTGGCGCGCGGCGTCGTAGCCGAGCTTGCCGCGACTGTCGGCGACGCCCGGCGCGAGCTGGATCCGCTGGACGACCGACCGGCTGGCCAGGTCGACGGCGAAGAGCTGCCCACCGGCCAGGCCCCACAGCAGCCCGGTCCGGTCCACCACCAGCGCCGGGATCGCCGTCGCGCCCGGCACCGGCACGAACTCGAACACCTTGACGTCGCCGGCGACGTCCCAGCCGAACAGCTTCGCCTCGCTCTGGGTGGGCGGCGGGACGCTGTAGCCGCCGGAGATCGAGGTGCCGCCGACGAGCAGGCCGTTGACGTGGGTGAGGCTGACGATCGACTGGTCGGTGACCACCGGCCGGTGCATCCGCGCGGCGCCGGTGGCCTTGTCCACGATGGCCAGCACGCCGCCGAGGGTGGTGTTCGGCATGGTGCCGTAGGCGACCTTGTCGCCGGCGTCGGTGAGCGCGCGGGCGCGTACCTGGTCGGCGGACTTCAGGTCGAGCAGCTTGGCCGGGTTGTCGGCGCTGCCGGGCAGGCCGGGCGAGTACTCCGGGCTGTGCCACGGCGCGGCCGGGTCGTACCGGTACAGCCGCGAGTCCGGGTACGCCCCCACCCACACCCGGTCGCCGGTCTCCAGCACGCTCTCCACCTGGGCGAAGCGCTGGAAGGTCGAGACGCCGGTGTCCGGGTCCACCCGGGCCAGACCGCCGTTGAGGTAACCGCCCACCCAGACCGTGCCGGTCGGGCCGACGTGCAGCGCCGCGATCGGGATCGGCGCGCCGGGCACGTCGGTCTGCACCACGTCGGCCCGCCCGGTCACCGGGTTCCAGCGGAACATGTCGCCGCGCCAGAGCAGCCCGACCAGGGTGCGGCCCGGCCAGTCCGGGTCGGCGAGGGTCACCCAGCCGATGCCCCGGTTGTTGACCACCCGGCCGGGGAAGACCAGCGGGGTGTCGGTGAACGTCCGCCGGCCCGGGTGGTAGCCGGTGAGCCGGCCGGCGCGGGTGAGGTAGACCAGGCCGCCCGGGCCGGGTGCGGAGACGTCCAGGCCGGCGACGTCGTCGATCAGGTCGGTCCACCGCTGCCCGGCGATGTCGTACACCCCGAGCCGGCCGTTGATGGCCGAGCCGAACCGCGCGTACACCCGGCCGTCGTGGGCGTTGAGGTCGTACACCGTCTGCCCGGTGCCGGTGCCCAGGCCGTCGGGCAACGGCAGCTTGCGCCGCTCGCCGGTGGCCTTGTCGATCTCGAACAGGTGGGCGTCCGGCTGGGTGCCGGCGTAGATCTTGTCGGCGGTGACGGCGAGGCTGCGAACGTACTGGGCGCCGGGCAGCACCTGGCCGTAGTCGCGGGTCGTCCCGGTGGCCGGGTCGTAGCCGAAGACCCGCGCGCCGGGGAAGGTGCCGCCGTAGACCACGCCCGCGTCGTCCACGGCGATCCGCCAGATGTACGTCTCGGACGGCAGCGGACGGCCGAGGTTCTCCACCGGGCTGTCCGGGCCCGGCCGGCGACGGTACAGGTCACCGGTGTTGTACGCGCCGACGTAGACGGTGCCGTCGGGCGCGGCGGCCACCGCGTACGAGCCGGGGGCGCCGGTGAGGTCCTGGGCGGAGACGGTCCGGCCGGTGGCCGGGTCGATCGCGGCCAGCCTGGCCGGCTCGCCGGAGACGGCGGACCAGAGCACCGGTTCGCCGGTCGGGCCGGGGGCGACGGTGCCGCCGATGAGCAGTACGTCGCGCAGTGGGATGCCGAAGTCGTCCACCGTCACCCCGTCCGCGGCGGGGTTCGCGGTCGCGGGTCCGGCGGACCAGGCGACGGGCAGGGCCGGCGCCGCGGTGAGGGCGACGGCGGAGCGGAGTAACGTGCGGCGGTTGGTCATGGGCGCCTGCTTCTCTTCCAGCGACCGCCGGGTAGCCGGCGGCCGAGCCGTAACGGTCAGAACCGGAATCTCGATGGGTCCGGGAGCGGCGGGCCACACCCGGACGATTGAGGAGCTGCTACTGGCACGTTTGGCCATGAACCATATTCGGCCAGGGCCGTAATGACCCTAGGATGCTGTCACATCGACGTCAACGCCCCGAAGGGGCGGCGTCGGTGCCGCCCGGCTCCGGTCCCCGCCGGCCGCGGCCATTGGCGGGTCTCGAAGGGCTATGCGGCGCCGCGGCGGCCGGGTACGGTCCGGATTGACCGCGATCACGGCGGCGACCGGGATCGCCGGAGGCGTCGGTCACGAGGGGGACGTGGTGAAGATCAGAGCTGGGCTGTGCGTGGCGGCGATGGTCACGGCGGGGCTGGTGGTCGCGCCACCGGCCGCCGCCGCCGAGATGGGCAGCGCCACCGTGGTGCCGATCCAGGTGACCGGCGATCCGGCCAAGCGGTTCAACCTGGTGCTGCTCGGCGACGGCTACACCGAGGCCGACCTGCCCACGTTCCGGTCGCACGTGGACAAGCACCTCAACACCCTCTGGACCATCGAGCCGTTCAAGTCCTACCGCAGCTACTTCAACGTCTACGCGGTGGAGATCGTCTCGGCGGAGTCCGGGGTGGACTGCGATCCCGGCCTGACCGGCCCGCGGCGGGACACCGTCCTGGGCATGGGCTTCTGGGGCGGCTGCAACCCGAACAGCGTGCAGCGCCTGCTCTCGGTCGACGGCGCCGCCGCCAACACGTACGCCAACCTGGCGACCGGCACCAACCCGGGCAACCGGCAGCTGATCGCGCTCGCCAACAGCGGCACGTACGGCGGCGCGGGCGGCGCCAACGCGACCGCGTCCGGCGGCAACGCGCTCAGCGCGCTGATCAGCCCGCACGAGCTGGGGCACTCGCTGGGCGGCCTGCAGGACGAGTACGACTACTACGCCCGTGGCGTGGCCGGTGACACCTACACCGGGCCGGAACCCTCCTCGGTGCACCACACCGTGCTCACCGAGCAGCAGATGCGCGACACCCAGGCCAAGTGGTGGCGCTGGCTCGGCGAGCCGAGCGAGTCCGGCGGCACGATCGGCCGCTACGAGGGCGGGCTGTACCTGCAGCGGGGAGTGTGGCGGCCCAGCCAGCACTCGATGATGAAGTCGCTGGGCTTCTACTTCGACCAGGTGGCGCGCGAGCGGATGACCCAGCGGATCGCCGGCAAGGTCAGCATCCTGCAGGGCGGCACGCCCGCCGACCGGCCCGTCGGCGCGGACCGGGTCCTTCGGGTGCAGACCCTGCACCCGGTCAGCCACGAACTCGCCGTCACCTGGTCGGTCGACGGCGTCACCGTCCCGGGCACCGGCAACGCCCGCGACCTGGACCTGCGGTCGTTGCGGCTGGCGCCCGGAACGCACACCGTCACCGCCACGGTGACCGACCCGACCCCGTTCGTCCGCGACCCCGCGGTGCGCGACTCGGCCGCGCTGACCCAGCGCCGGACCTGGACCGTCGACACCGCGCTGACCACCCCCGCCGGCGGGGAGCCGCTGGCGATCACCGCGTCGACCGCGACCGACCGGCCGGTCGGCGCGCGGGACGTGGTGTACGTGGAGAGCACCCAGCCCACCGACCGGGTGCCGACGGTCACCTGGACCCTCGACGGTCAGCCGGTGGCCAACCCGGGGCACGACGGTGACCTCGAACTGGCTCCGCTCGGCCTGGCCCGGGGCACCCACCGGCTCACCGCCACGGTCACCGACCCGGTGACCCGCGAGTCGGTGAGCCGCGGCTGGACGGTCGACGCGACCCGGCCCGAGGTGGACTACCAGGTCTCCGCGCCGCTGCTCACCACGACCAGGCCCGGCAGGCCCACCGAGTACCTGTACAACGGCCCGTTCACCATGCGGCTGACCGGCGCGGACGACGGCGCGGGGCAGGTCACCGCGGAGTTCCGGCTGGACGGCGACGGCTGGCACAACTACTACGGCTGGCCCACCGACGCCGACGAGCCGTTCCGGTTCACCGCCACCGGCACCGACGTGGACGGCCTGGTCTACGGCAACCTCGGCTCGGGCGGACTGTCGGTGTCGCCGTTCGCCGAGCGCTCCCCCGGCTACGGCCGCCACACCGTCGAGTACCGGGGCATCGACGCGGTCGGCAACATCGGCGCCCCCGGGTCGTTCGTGGCCACGCTGATTCCGTCGCCGCCGGCCTGCACCAACGTCGTCACCGGACGCCACACCGGCCCGCTGGTCGTCAGCACCGGCGTCACCTGCCTGCGCGGGGCGACCGTGACCGGCGCGGTCGTGGTCCGGCCCGGGGCCGCCCTCGTCGCCGAACGCGCCACCATCTCCGGCGCCCTGGCGGCGACCGGCGCGGGCGCCGTCGAGCTGTTGAACAGCAGCGTGCGGGGCGCGGTCACGCTGACCGGCACCACCGGTCACGTCACCGCGGTGGGCACCCGGGTGGACGGTCCGCTGGTGCTCTCCGGCAACGTCACCGGCGACACGGCGGCGATCCTCGCCGGCAACGACGTCGCGGCGCTGCACTGCGCGGGCAACAGCCCGGCCCCGGTCGACCTCGGTACGCCGAACACCGTCCGGGGCGCCGCGTCGGGCCAGTGCCGGGCGCTGTAGGCGCTCGACGGCGGGTCGCGGGCGGCAACCAGTCCCCCGCGACCCTGGCGGTGCACGCCGGTGAGGGCGAGGAGGCCGGCGGCGGCGCCCGGGGCGAGGCGGGCTACGCCCACTTCCCCTCGAACAGCGGCGTCACCGGGCGCTCCCGGCGCCCGATGCGCAGGTCCCCGAAGATGGTGCTCCGCTCCGCCCGTTCGACCTCCGCGTCCAGGTCGAGCCGCAACTCGGCGGACGCGTCGTGCGCCGCGCCGACGAGGACGACCTCGGTCCCGGGGTGGTCGAGGAAGGCGGGCGGGTCGAGCGGGGCGAAGCCGCGGCCGTGGAACTTCGCCCGCAGCGCGGCGGGCAGCTGGACCTTCCGGGATCCGCGCAGGCCGACCCCGTGCGGGGACGGCGCCTCCGGGTTCTTCACCGTGATGACGTAGCTCGCCTCCGGTTCGATGCTGAGCCCGTGCTGCGCCGGGCCGGGATGCAGGGGTAGTTCCAGCTGGTACGCCAGGTGCGTGTGGTCGTCGTGCCGGGCGATCACGTACGCCCCCTCCGCCGCTGGCCGCGTCGCCGGCTGCTCCCGCTCGCCCCGGGTCCTCGTCCGGTACCGGCGCGCCTGCAGCGTCTCGTGCAGCTGTTCCGGCCGTGCCACCACCTCGTCGACGAACGCCCAGAACCGGTCGTGCTCGTCGATACCGGGCAGCCGCTTGCGCCCGACCACGAGCAGCCGCAGGTGCCGGCCCTGCCACGGGTGCAGCACCACCAGTAGCCGTTGCACCTCGTCGAGCGAGTCGACGTGCTCCTCCGCCACCCGGGGGCGGTAGAGGAAGTAGATGTCCCCGTCCTCCAGCAGCTCGGCCACGCGTGCCGGGTACCCGCCTCGGCGGGGCCGACACCGGGACGAGCGGGGTGGCGTACGGGGATCGGGGTGGGGCGAGTCCCCCCGGTCCCTAACGTCCGGCGAGGTGGGTGCCCTAATCCGGCGGGCAGGGTTGCGGGCTCATCCCCGATGCCCGGCGGGGGCCGCCGGCCATACCGTTGCCGCCGACATCAGATCCGCCCAGGTCCGAGGAGCACCCAGATGGAAACGCAGCAGAGTGTGTCCGTGGACGCGAACGCGTCCCTGCAGGACTTCGTGCTGAACCTGCTCGCCGATGCGGGCGCGCGGTCGGCGTTCGACCTCGACCCGGAGGGCGCGTTGCGGGCCGCCGGCCTGAACGACATCACCGCCGCCGACGTGCAGGACGTCGTCCCCCTCGTGGTCGACTACGCCCCCGTCCACGGCCTCAACCCCGTCGGCCCCACCGCCGGGCAACTCGGCGTCGACCCCCTGCTCGCCGACACCACCGACGTCGTCGGCCAACTCCAGAACGTCACCCACCAGCTCACCCTCACCACCAGCGACAACGGCCTCGACGTCAAAGCCGGCGTCCTCGGCGCCATCGCCGTCGACCCCACCGCCGTCGGCGTCGGCGCCACCGTCCTACCCGGCATCGGCCTCGGCATCGGCCCCGGCGGCCTCAGCACCGACCTCACCGGCGCCCACGACCTCGCCCACACCCTCGACGCCGACGTCATCGGCGCCACCGACACCATCGCCGACCCCGCCGTCAGCGACCTCACCAGCACCCTCGGCAACCCCACCACCGCCCTCGACAGCGGCGACAACGGCCTGCTCGGCACCGGCGTCCTCGGCGGCGACGGCCTCCTCGGCGGCACCCTCGGCAACACCCAGAGCCAGGTCGACGGCCTCGTCGACGGCCTCGGCGTCGACGACACCCTCGGCGGCCTCGGCATCACCACCGGCCCCGGCAGCGTCGTCCCACCGATCGACGTGCCATCCACCGTGGACGGCGTCACCGGCCAGGTCGACGGCGTCGTCTCCGGCGCCCTCGGGTCCGTCGGCGGGATGTCCACCGGGGTGGCGCTGCACGGCGAGGCGTCCGCCTCGGCCGGCGGCACGCTGGGCATCACCGACGGCCTGCTCTGAGCAGCTGTCGGCGTACGCCGAAGGGCCGGACCACCGCGGTGGTCCGGCCCTTCGGCGTCCGGCGGACCGCGCCGGAGCCCGACCGCCGCGTTCGCGTGCCTTCGACCCGAACTCCAGCTCGACGTTACGGGCCACACTCAAATCTGCCGATGAAAATCCCCCGTCGCCCATACCGGCGAGGCCATCGGCGACGCTAGACTCTGGCGCAATTCCGGTCCCGACCGAAAGGCTGCGCCCATGGTCGCCCGTCGTCGTCTACTGCAGACCGCCGCGCTCGCCGGCGGAGTCGCGCTCCTTCCCCCTTCCCCGGCCCACGCCGACACGTCAGCCGATCCCGAAGGCACCCTCACCGACCTCGGTCCGGCCAGCGTCACGACCCCGCTGGGCAACGGCGAGTTCGTCGGATCGGTGCTCTACGCGGCCACCCGCGGACTCTCGCCCAACGTGGTGGGCGCGTACGACCTCACCGCCGACGCCGTGACCTCCCACACCGACGTGCCCACCGGCATCGGCGTGTGGGCGATGTGCCGCGTCGGCACCGACGTCTACATCGGCACCCACAGCCGCTCCGACCTCTACCGGCTCGACACGGTGACGGGTGCGCTGAACCAGGTGGGCGCCTACCCGTACCACTTCATCTGGAATCTGGCCTCGTCGCCGGACGGCAAGGTTTACCTCGCGATCTCCGAACCCGGCCGGGTCGTCGAGTACGACCCGGCGACCGGGGTGAGCCGCGACCTCGGCATGCCGGTCGAGGGCGAGGCGTACGTGCGCAGCATCGCCGCCGACGAGACCACCATCTACGCGGGCGTCGGCGCGCACGCCCATCTGATCGCGATCGACCGGGCGACCGGCGCCAAGCGCGACATCCTGCCGGCCGCGCTCGCCGGCCGCGACTTCGTCGCCAGCCTGGCGCTGTCGGAGACCCACCTGGCCGGCGGCATCTCCTCCAACGGCGAGGTGCTGGTGCTGAACAAGACCGATCCGGCCGACCACCGGGTGCTGGCAACGGGCGAGAAGTACGTGACCTCGGTGCTCATCCACGACGGCTACGTCTACTTCGCCGGGCGACCGTCGGGCATGTTCTACCGGTGTGCCATCGACGGCGGGGCCGTCGAGGCCCTGGGCGTGGCCCAGCCCGAGGCGGCCACCCACCGGCTCCTCGTCCACGACGGCCGCGTCTACGGCGTGCAGGACGGCGCGATCGTCGTCTTCGACCCCGCCGACCGCTCGCTGCGCTACGTCAACCTGGTGCAGCGCGGCTTCCGGGCCGCGCCCGAGCAGCCCATGTCGGTGCACAGCGACGGCGCGCGCGTCTACGTCGGCGGCAAGGGTGGCGCGGACGTCCACGACCTCGCCACCGGCACGCGATCCCGGCTGGGCATACCCGGCGAACCCAAGACGGCGCTGACCGTCCGCGGCGCCACCTACCTCGGTGTCTACACCCAGGCCCTGCTCTACCGTCACCGGGCCGGCGAGACCGAGGCGACCCTGCTGGCCAGGACCGGTAACCAGCAGGACCGCCCGCGCGATCTGGCGTACGACGAGGCCACCGGTCTGATCGCGATGACCACCCAGCCGGAGCCGGGCCACCTGAACGGGACCCTGGCCCTCTACCAGCTGCGGACCGGGAGGTTCGACACCTACCGGCCCGTGGTCGAGCGGCAGAGCCTCTACGCCGTGACCTGCCAGGCCGGCGTCGCCTATCTCGGTACCAACATCCAGGAAGGGCTCGGCCTGCCGCCGGTCACCGCCACCGCCCGGCTCGCCGCCTTCGACCTGCGTGGCCGCCGGCTGCGCTGGCAGGTCGAACCGGTGCCCGGGGCGAAGGTCATCCCGGGTCTCGCGCACACCGCGCTCGCCGTCTACGGCATCACCGACACCGGCGTGCTGTTCGAGTACGACCTGCGGCACGCCCGGGTCACCCGGATCACGAAGGTCAGCGCCCGCGGCTCCGATCTGCACATCGTCGGTCGGGTCGCCTACACCACCGACGGCAACGCGATCTACAAGATCGATCTGGTCACCTTCACGGTCAGCACCGTCGTCGACGGGCTGGCCGGCGAATGGTTCGGCGGCGAACCCAAGCTCGCCCTCGACCCGTCCCGGAGCGCGCTGTTCGGCCTCAAGGGGCGCAACCTGGTCCGCGTCGCGATCTCCGGCCGCTGACCACCCGTGACCGGCATCCCGCGCGCCCGAACGACAACCCGGCGGGGCGACGGCGTCTCGACCTCCACTCCCCCAGGCCGCACCGAAGAGGAGCTTGCCCATGACCCAGCTGAACCGGCGTAACCTCATCCAGCTCACGGCACTGTCCGCGGTCGGCGGCGCGGTGCTCGGCGAACTGCCGGCCGCGGCGGAGGGCCCGCGCCAGCCGGGGCAGTACGGCCCGGCCTCGCTGAGCGCGGCGATCGTCGGCATGGCGGTGGACGGCACCACCGGGTACTTCGTCACCCGGGGGCAGACGCCGCCGAAGGTGGTCACGTACGACATCGCGGCCCGCGCGGTGACCGACGTGGTGCCGCTGGAGCGGGGCGACGGCGCCTGGGCCTGCACCGTCTCCGGCGGCAAGGTCTACATCGGCACGTACTCGTTCGGCGACGTCGTCGAGTACGACCCGGCGACCAAGACCGCCCGGCGACTCGGCACCATCGGCCCGTCGGGCACGATCGTGTTCGCCGCCACCACCGCACCGGACGGCGTGGTCTACTTCGGCACCTATCCCCGGGGCGAGGTCTGGTCCCTGCAACCGGCGACCGGAACCCTGACCAACCTCGGACGCGCCTTCCCCGGATCCCAGTACGCCCGGCTGCTGGCCGCCGACGAGCGCTACGTCTACGCCGGCACGATTCCCGCCCACATCGTCCGGATCGACCGCGCCACCGGCGAGAAGGTGGACATCATGCCCACCGGCACCCCGCTGGACGCGGGACTCGGCGCGCTGGCCGCGGCCGGCGGCCGGGTCTACGCCGCGTCCGCGTTCGGGGTGCACGACATCGCCAGCGACGGTTCCGGCCACGTCGAGGTGCCCGCCGACGGGGAGTACCTGGTCGACTCGCTGAGCGTCACCGGCGACGGCGGGCTGCTCGCCCTGGGCCGGCTGACCGGGTCGATCCTGCGCCGGGAGGGCGACCGGCTGGTCACGATCGCCCAGGGCCCGGCCGGCGACGAGGGACGCGGCGTGGTGGAGCTTGCCGACGGCACCGTCTTCGCCGCCAACGGCAGTGGCCGGGTGTCCATCCTGGCCCCCGGCCGGGACACCGTCGAACAGCACGACCTGACCGACGACCCGCGGGCGGCCGGGCCCGAGCTGCTCCAGTCGATGTGCGCGGCTCCCGACGGTTCGGTCTACGTCGGCGGGCACTTCGCGATCACCGTGCACGAGCCCGCCCGCGGCGTCAGCCGCCGGTACCCCGTCGGCGGCGAGGCGAAGGACATCGTCGCCTGGCGGGACCGGATGATCAGCGCCCTGTACCCGAGCGGCGAGATCGTCGAGCTGAACCCACGCACGGGTCAGGTGCGCAGCTTCGGCCAGATCGGCCACAACCAGCAGCGGCCCTGGGACGTGGTGCACCACAAGCCGTCCGGCCTCGTCCTGGTCGCCTCGGCCCCGCGGTACGGCAGCCTGCAGGGCGCGCTCACGCTGCTGGACCCGGCGACCGGCGAGCTGGAGGTACGCCTCGACATCCTGCCCAACCAGGCGCTGAACGCCATCGCGCTGGACGGGGACCTGGCCTACATCGCCGGGGACACCTGGGGCGGCAACGGGACCCCGCCCACCGAGCCGACCTCCCAGGTGGCGGTCTTCGACATCCGCCGCCGCGAGGTGGTCGACCGGTTCGCGCCGCTGCCCGGCCAGCCCAGCATGCAGCACGTCGAGGTGTTCAACGGGGTGCTCTACGCGTCGTACAAGCGCACCAGCGGCACCTGGATCGCGTACGACCTCACCACCCGCACCGTGCTGCACTCCGGCAAGCTCAGCGGGTACGGCGAGATCGTCGCGCACCACGGCCAGGTCTACGCCGCGACGAACTTCGGCGACACCATCTACCGGCTGGGACCGGGGTTGGCCGCGGCGGAGCCGCTGTACAGCGGCATCGGCACCAACTGGTACACGGTTCCCCGGATCGAGCCGGTGCCCGGAGCGCGCAAGGCGTGGACAGCCGTGGACCGCAACCTCGCGCTGGTCGAACTGCCGGGCTGACCGGCGCCGTCGGGCCGAGGTCCCCGCGCCGCGACCAGGCGGGGGGACCTCGCGGCCCGCCGGGCCGATCGCACATCGACCGCGGCGTCAGCCGTCGGCGTACACGAGGTCCATCGTGTCGGTACGCCCGGACCAGCGCAGATCGAGGTGCCAGCAGCCGGGCTGCGGCAGGTCGATGATCGACGGGCCTGGACCGCCGGTGACCTGGCGGGTCACCCGGGTGTCGGTGCCGTGCAGCGTCGCGGTGATGACCAGCGTCGGCGAGGACGTCGGATCGGGAGAGGTGGTGGCCGGGCGGGGAACCCAGAGGATCTTGTTGTTGGAGCCGTCCGTCCGGGGCTGCCGCAGCGGGTGGCCGAACAGCACCGCGACGATCTCGCCCTTCGCACCGAAGACGTGCGCGATCCGGGGCTCCCCGCGGAACCCGCCGTGCGCCCATTCGGGCAGCAGGCCGGTCTCGACCCGGGAGCCGCAGCCGGTCGCGGCCGGCGCCGCCGCGCTCGGCGGGGCCGGGGTGGCCGCCGCGCCGGCCGGCGTGGCCGGCCCGTCGGTGGGCGTGCACGCCGCCAGCAGGACCACCGCTGCCAGCACCAACCTGCCCCGTGAACCCATCTCGTCCCCCTCCGGATGGACGCCTGGCGGAACTGACCCGTCCCGTTCTCAGGACACCGGCCGGGCGCTCCGGGTTCCCGGGCACCGGTCACGGGCCGCCCGGGTCCGGCGGGCGGATCGCCCGAAGGCCAGGTGCCGGCGCGTCGGGTTGGTGATGATCGAGGCGTGAGTGCCAGGATGCCGACCCTCGTGCGGCCGATGCTCGCCACCAGTGGCGCGCTGCCCGGCGGGCCGGGGTGGGGATACGAGTTCAAGTGGGACGGCGTTCGCGCCATCGGGTACGTCGCCGACGGGGTGCGGCTGCTCAGCCGCAACGACCGCGACGTCACCCCGGCGTACCCCGAACTGGGCGAGCTGGCGCGGCTGCTGTCGGGCCGGCGCGCGGTGCTGGACGGGGAGATTGTGGCCCTGGACGGCAAGGGGCGGCCCAGCTTCGCCGCGCTGCAACGCCGCATGCACGTCCGGGCGCCGTCCGCCGCCCTGGTCGGCGGCACCCCCGTCCGGATGTACCTGTTCGACCTGCTGCACCTCGACGGTCGGGACCTGACCTCGCTGCCGTACACCGAGCGCCGCGCCGCGCTGCAGGAACTGGACCTCAGCGGGCAGAGCGTGGACACGCCGCCCTACTGGACCGGGGACGCCGGCCGTGATCTGGCCACGGCGGCCGCCGACCTGGGCCTGGAAGGAGTGGTCGCCAAGCAGCTCGACTCGCCGTACCAGCCCGGTCGCCGCTCGCCGGCCTGGGTGAAGGTGCCCCTCAACGACACCGTCGAGGTCATCGTGGGCGGCTACCAGCCCGGTGCGGGCCGGCGCGCCGGCACCGTCGGCTCGCTGCTGCTCGGCATGTACGACCAGGACGACAAGCTGACCTTCATCGGCCACGTCGGCACCGGCTTCACCCAGGCCGCGCTGCGCGACCTGCAGCAACGCCTGGACCCGCTGCGCCGACCGGATCCACCGTTCGACTCCCCCGTGCCGCGCGAACACGCCCGGCACGCCGTCTGGGTCGATCCGGTGCTGGTCGGCGACGTCACCTTCCGGTCCTGGACCCCGGACAACCGGCTGCGCCACCCCTCCTGGAAGGGACTGCGCAGCGACCGCGAGCCGACCGAGGTCCGGCTGCACCGCTGAGCCCGCCGCACGCCCGGCAGCCGCGATCAGAGTCCCACCCGGCAGCGCCGCCGGTCGTCGTCCGGACCCCGCACAGCCCGGCTGAGGACTTCGACGCGCTAGCGGTCCGGGCGGTCGGCGGGGGCCATGATGCGCAGCGCGTTGGGGTCCAGGCCGATCCGGATCGGGGTCTCGCCGTACAACTCGCCGTCGACCTCGACCGGCGCCGGCCGGTCGGTCTCCAGCCACAGCTGGCGTACGGCGAGGAAGGGCTCCTCGCGCAGCGTGCGGCGATGCCCGGTGGCGGCGTTGCGGGCCGTGTCGCGCAGCAGCTCGCGACGGGTGGCGCCGCCCACCGGGTAGCCGACCAGCAGCCGGTCGTCGGCGTCCGCGTCGGCGGTGATCGGCCGGCCGGCGTGGAAGCCGCCGTTGGCCACGTAGAGCTGGTGGGTGACGAACTCGCGCTCCCGCCCCTCGGCGCGGACGGTGGCCCGCAGCGGCCGGTGCCGGGTCAGCAGTGCCAGCGCGGTGAGCGGGTACGCGAGCCGGCCGGTGGCCCGCTTCAGCCGCGGCGGCGTCCGGAGCATCACGTCGGCGGAGAGGCCGATGCCGACGTGGTTGGTGAACCGCATGTCGCCCACCAGGCCGAGGTCGACGTCGATCACCTTGCCGGTGGCGAGCACCTCGACCGCCGCGTCGAGGTCGAGCGGGATGCCCACGGTGCGGGCGAAGTTGTTGGTGGTGCCCAGCGGCAGCAGGCCGAGCGCGATGTCGCGGTGGGCGAGCAGCCGGGCGGCGGTGCCGATGGTGCCGTCGCCGCCGCCGGCGACCAGGAGGTCCGGCCCGAGGTCGGCGGCCGCGGCGAGGGTCTGCTCCAGCTCGCCGGGCCGGTCGACCGGGTACGCGCCGAGGAGCGTGAAGCCGGCCGCCGCGAGCCGCGCCCGGGCGCCCTCGTAGAGCCGCCGGCCCCGCCGGGAGTGGGCGTTGACCACGAGCACCGCCCGCCGTTCCCGGCGGATCGTCGCACTCAGCTCCGGCTTCGTCCGCATAGGAGCAGACCCTATCGCCGGCAGGCTGCGTCGACCTCACCTTCCCCCACGGTGGCCAACGCGCCACCGGCAGCTGCGTCGCCCTCACCTGTCGATGCCGGCGACGCCGCCGCTGGGCGGGCCGGACACCACCGGCACGGCGGTCACCGTCAACCGAGGTCGGGCGTCGGATGGGTGGGCCGGTGACCTGCCGCGGACAGGTCGGCGAGGGCCTCGTCGCGGCTGTCGAAGACCGGGAGGACGCCGTCCAGGCGCATGGTGTGCAGGACGGTGCGGACGAACCGGGAGGGACCGGCGAGGCACAGCATGACGCCTCGGTCGTGGGCGTCGCGGTGGGCGCGGACGAGCACACCCAACCCGGTGGAGTCGATGACGTGCACCCGGCTGAGGTCGACCACCACGTGCCCGCCCATGTCGGCGGCGTGTCCCAGGGCGGCGCGGAGCGTGTCGCCGCTGTCGAGGTCGATGTCGCCGGTGGCGGCGACGACGGTGGCGCCGTCGACGTGGTCGATGCCGACGATCCCACCCGGGCCGTGGTCCCGGCAGGGAACGGGACCGCCACCGGCGGGCGGCAGCAGGCTGCAGTACGGACACCGGTGGGGGCCGGTCGCGAACGGTGAGCCGCTCCAGCCGTGCTCGGCGATCAGCGTCCAGACGACCTCGGCGTCGGGCGGCACACAGGCCGTCACCGTGGTGGTGTGGCCGCAGGTGTCGCAGATCAACGCCATCAGCTGGTCGTCCGGGACGACGCTCATCGTGCTGTCCTTCCTGCCCGTCCGGGACCCGGTCGGCCACCACCCTGCCCGGCCGGATTCGCGGCCACCACGCGGGTCTGTGACAGTCGCGTGACAAAGTCGGACCGGGGGTGGGGGGTCAGCGCGCCGACGTGGTCTGATCCGGTGCGCTCGACGTGGGACCGGTGGCCTCGGGCGGAGCGGTGCCGCCCGGGGTGGCCGGCGGACCGGATCGGCCGGTCACCCCGGTCCACCGCACCCCGGCCGGCGGTCAGTCCGCCGAGGCACGCAGCCGGTTGTTGACGTCGTGCACGCCCGGGGTGCTCCAGGCGCGGTCGTGGGCGGCGGCGCTCACCTCGGCCGAACTGACCACGCCGTCCAGGATCACCACGCGGTTCTGCACCTCGATGCAGATCCGTTCGTGTCTGAGCAGCGGGTCCCGCTGCATCCGGTCCAGCAGGCGGCAGGCCAGCCGGGCGTCCTCGGAGGTGGGTCGGGTCTCGAACAGCGACGGGAATTCGTGGGGGAAGAACCAGGGGTAGGTCATGTCGAGCTCCTCGGGTTGCTGCGGCGTGCCGGTGGCCGGCTGTGCGGCCGCCGCGACCACGCCGCGGGGGTGATCCCCCCGCACTACCCCGCGGGGCCCGCGGCCAACACGACGAAACGATGACGGTTCGCGCCCAGCCTCATGACGGTCGCTGCCGTGCGCGTTCGCACCAGGGCAGCCACGCCCAGACCCTGGCCCCGGGCGACGGTCAGCTCGCCGTGAGCGGGCGGAGGGCGCCTTTCGGCGGGTCGGCCGCCACGAGACGCCCGACCGGGCGGCCCCCGCCCGCTCCCCCGCGGCGTATCCGGCCGTCGGTGGTCGGGCGGGCAGGCGGGCAGCGGCGGCGGCTACAGGTTGTGGCGGTCGTCGGACGGCAGGCGCGGCGGCTCCGCCGGCTGCGCAGACTGGCCGGGCTGACCGAGCTGCGCGACGTGGGTCGGGTCGAGGACCCGGGAGAGGAACGAGCGGGTCCGTTCGTGCCGGGGGGCGCCGAGCACCTCCTGCGGCGGCCCCTGCTCGACCACCACGCCGCCGTCCATGAAGACGACCCGGTCGGCCACGTCGCGGGCGAACGCCATCTCGTGGGTGACCACCATCATCGTCATGCCGTCCTCGGCGAGCTTGCGCATGACGGTGAGCACGTCGCCGACGAGTTCCGGATCCAGCGCGGAGGTCGGCTCGTCGAAGAGCATCAGCTTGGGGTCCATCGACAGCGACCGGGCGATCGCCACCCGCTGCTGCTGCCCGCCGGAGAGCTGCGCGGGGAACGCGGTGGCCTTGTCGGTCAGGCCGACCCGCTCCAGGTTCTCCCGGGCGATCCGCTCGGCCTCCGCCCGGCCGCGCCGGAGCACCTTGCGCTGGGCGACGGTGAGGTTGTCCAGCACGGTCAGGTGCGGGAACAGGTTGAACGACTGGAAGACCATGCCGATGCCGCGGCGGACCGCGTCGATCTCGACGTCCGGGTCGGTCATCTCGATCCCGTTCACCCAGATCTTGCCGGCGGTCGGCTCCTCGAGCAGGTTGACGCAGCGCAGCAGGGTCGACTTGCCGGATCCGGACGGCCCGATGACGCAGACCACCTCGCCGTGGCCGACCTCGAAGTCGATGCCCTTGAGCACCTCGATCGGGCCGAAGGACTTGTGCAGGTCGCGGATCTCGACGGCGGGTCGGGCTTCAGGAGTCGTCATGTGGGTCACCGAGCCTTGGCGTAGCGGAGTTCGAGGCGTCGTACCACCTGGGACAGGGGCAGGGTGATGATCAGGTAGGTGAAGCCGGCCACCAGCAGCGGCGTGGCGTTCACCCGGTCGTTCAGCGTGTCCCGGCCGAACTTGGTGATCTCGATGGTCGACGCGGTCACGCCGAGCACGTAGGCCAGCGACGAGTCCTTGGTGAGCAGGATGAGCTCGTTGGTCAGCGGCGGGATCACGATCCGGAACGCCTGCGGGATGACGATGGTGCGCATCGCGGTGAAGTGCGACATGCCGAGGGTGCGCGCCGCCTCCATCTGCCCCTTCGGCACGGCCTGGATGCCGGCGCGGATGGTCTCGGCCATGTACGCCGCGGCGGTCAACCCGAGACCGATCGCGATGGAACCGAACACGCCGCCCGGGATCTCCCGGTCCGGGAAGGCGATCGGGATGCCGTAGCCGACCAGGAAGAGGACCAGCAGCGCGGGCAGACCCCGGAACAGTTCGATGTACCCGGTGGCCACCCAGCGGTACGGCGCCACTCGGGACAGCCGCATCAGCGCGAGGATGGTGCCGAACACCAGGCCGAAGGCGAACGCGCCGAGCGTGTAGAGGATCGTGTTGCGCAGCGCGACGGTGATGATCGTCGGGAACATCGACTCGATGATGTCGACGCGGAAGAAGGCCTCTTTCAGCCTGCCCCAGTCGGCCGCGAAGATCACCACGGCGAGGACGGCGATGAAGGCCAGGTACTGCAGCCAGAGGGACAGCCGCTCTCGCTGGCGGCGGCGCAGCTTCACCGTTCGTTGCTCCTTGCCCACGCGGAGGGCGCGCGACGGGCGCGCGCCCTCCTGCCACGAGTTCCGATCACTTGGCCGGCTGCTTGCCGATCCACTTCTCGTAGATCTTGTCGTACGAGCCGTCCTGCTTGGCCTTGGCCAGCGTCTCGTTGATCTTCTTGAGCAGCTCCGGGTTGCCGTCCTTCTTCACCGAGAAGCCGTACTGCTCGCCGGTGTCGAACTCGGCGGTCACCTCGAACCCGCCCGGGTTCTCCTTGATGTACTCGGTCCAGACCGGCAGGTCGTTGATGGCGGCCTCGACCTGGCCGTTGGCGAGGGCCTGCTGCAGGGCGGCGAGGTCCTCGAACTCGACGAGCTGCAGGCCCTTCTCCGCCTCGAACTTCTTGGCGTAGTCTCGGCCGGTGGTGGCCGCCTGGACGCCGAGCTTCTTGCCCTTGAGATCGTCGAGCGACTTGTACGCCTTACCGGTCTTCACCAGCAGCGCCTGGGTGGCGTCGAAGTAGGGGTCGGAGAAGTTCATCACCTTCTGCCGCTCCTCGGTGATCGTCATGCCGGCGGCGGCCGCGTCACACTTGCCGGTGTTCAGGTCCTGGCCGGACTTGATCCCCTCGAACGGCGTGTCGACGATCTTCTGCTCGACGCCCAGTTCCTTGGCGACCAGGTCCATCACGTCGACGTCGAACCCGACGACCTTGCCGCTGGCGTCCTTCGACTGGAACGGCGCGTACGGCAGGTGGGTGCAGACGGTGAGCTTGCCCGCTTCGATGAGCTTGACCCCGCTCGCCTGGACCTCGCCCTCATCCTTCTTGGCGCATCCCGCGCTCACCGCGAGGGCGGCGATCGCCGCGATCAAGCCAGCCTTGCGGACTGCGCTGTGGAACGTCACTGCGGTGTCCTCCCCGATTCGGCCGCGTACGACTGGCGGCCCGTGTTGGTGCAAAGACGATGTGCCAGGGGACGCTACCCGATCGGACCAGCCGTACCTAGATCAAGTCGGGCGGTTGTGGCCATGCTGTTGCCATCACGGTGCGTAAACCCGGCAGTCGGTCCGCAACCGGGCGGCCCCTGCTGGCATCGGGGAGCCCGGCACAGCCTCACCAAGATCGCCACTTTGGGTGACTGTCCGTGGTGTCGCCCCACCGGGTCGTCGCCGACGACGTGCGGGGCCGGAGCAGGCACATCCGCGGGTCGGGACATCCGTGGCCGGCCGGCGGTCCGGTCCGGTCCGCCACGAGACCAGGGGCCAGGAATGGGGCAGTTGCGGGCGCGACGACGTCCGGAGAGCCGAGAAGGGCGTCAGGCCGCGGCGGACGCCCAAAAGGAAAGGCAAGGAGATGTCACCCCTTGCCACCTTTAACGTATAGCGCACCGGGGGGCTTGCGGCAAGACCCCTGTCGTGGCGCAGAATCGTCGGCCCGAGGCCACAACCTGCGGAAATGGGGGCACGACGTGCGTGTGTTGGTGTCGACGTTCGGGGGACGCGGTGACGCCGAGGCGGCGGTGGGACCGGCGGTGCGGCTGCCGGCCCTGGCCGCGGAGGAGTCGCGATGAGCGGGCCGTACGTGTTGGGTCTTCACGAGGTTGACGAGACGCAGCTCGCGGTCGTCGGCGGTAAGGGCGCGCACCTGGGCGCGCTGTCGCGGATCGACGGCGTCCGCGTGCCGGCCGGCTTCTGCGTCACGACGGACGCCTTCCGGCGGACCATGGCGGCGGCGCCGTCGATCGACGATCGGCTCGATCAGTTGTCGCGCGTGAACCCGGACGACCGGGAGGCGATCCGCACGCTCAGCGCGGAGATCCGCCGGACCATCGAAGGGATCACCGTCCCCGACGACCTGGCGGCGGCGATCACCCGCGCGCTCGCCCCGCTCGGCGAGCAGGCCGCCTACGCCGTCCGATCCAGCGCGACGGCGGAGGACCTGCCGACGGCCTCCTTCGCCGGCCAGCAGGACACGTACCTGAACGTGGTGGGGCCGGCCGCGGTCCTTGAGCATGTCAGCCGGTGCTGGGCCTCGCTGTTCACCGAGCGGGCGGTGACCTACCGCCGGCGCAACGGCATCGACCACCGTGCGGTCCAGATGGCCGTGGTCGTGCAGCAGATGGTCTTCCCGCACGCGGCCGGCATCCTGTTCACGGCCGACCCCGTCACGGGCAACCGGACGGTCGCCTCCGTGGAGGCCAGCTTCGGCCTCGGCGAGGCGCTGGTCTCCGGCCTGGTGAACCCGGACGTCTACCAGGTGCGCGACGGCGCGGTCGTCGCGAAGGCGATCGCCGCCAAGCAGCGTGCGGTTCGCGCCGTGCCGGCCGGCGGGACGCGGGAACAGGCGATCGACCCGGAGCGGCAGGAGCAGCCGGCGCTGACGGATGCGCAGGTCGTGCGGCTCGCGCAGCTCGGCCGGCGGATCGAAGCGCAGTTCGGCCGTCCCCAGGACATCGAATGGTGCCTGGTCGACGACGGCTTCCAGATCGTCCAGAGCCGGCCGATCACCACGCTGTTCCCCATCCCCGAGTCCGACGATCGGGAGAACCACGTCTATCTCTCCGTCGGGCACCAGCAGATGATGACCGACGCCATGAAACCGCTGGGGCTCTCCTTCTGGCAGATGACGACCCCCGCGCCCATGGCCGAGGCCGGCGGCCGCCTGTTCGTCGACGTCACCCAGCGGCTGGCCGCACCGACGAGCCGCGCCAACCTCCTGCAGGTCGTGAGACGTTCCGATCCACTGACCGCGGACGCGCTGCAGACCATCCTCGACCGCGACGGCTTCATCCGGCCGCTTGCCGACGAGGGTTCCCCCGGGCCACTGTTCGGCGGCGCACCAGCGCAGATCGAGACCGACCCGGCCATCGTCACCGAGCTGATCGGGCACAGCGAGGCATCCGTCGCCGCCCTGCGACGCGACATCCGCACGAAGTCCGGGGAGGCGCTGCTCGACTTCATCCAAGCGGACCTCCAGGAGCTGCGGCGGATCCTGTTCGATCCGCGGAGTCACCAGGTGTTCATGTCGGCGATGGAGGCCACGGCGTGGCTCAACGAGCAGCTGGAGGCGTGGCTGGGCGAGAAGAACGCGGCGGACACGCTCACCCAGTCCGTGCCGCACAACGTCACGTCGGAGATGGGGCTGGCGCTCCTGGACGTCGCTGACGTGATCCGCCCGTATCCGGACGTGGTGGCGTTCCTGCAGCAGGTCGAGCACGACGGTTTCCTGGATGAGCTGCCCAGGCTCGCGGGCGGGCGGGAAGCGCGGGACGCCATCGAGGGCTGGCTCGACCGGTACGGCATGCGCTGCGTCGGCGAGATCGACATCACCCGGCCGCGGTGGAGTGAACGCCCCGCCACGCTCGTGCCCCTGATCCTCGGCAACGTCAGGAACGCCGAGCCGGGCGCCGGCGAGCGACGCTTCGAACAAGGGCGGCAGGAGGCCCGGAAGAAGGAGCAGGAGCTGCTGACCCGCCTGCGGGCCCTGCCGGACGGGGAGCGCAAGGCCGAGGAGACGAAGCGGATGATCGACCGGGTCCGGACCTTCACCGGGTACCGGGAGTATCCGAAGTACGGCATGGTCAGCCGCTACTTCGTGTACAAGCAGGCCCTGTCGGAAGAAGCCGAGCGCCTCGTGCGGGCCCACGTCCTGCGTGAGCGGGAGGACGTCTTCTACCTCACGTTCGCCGAGCTCCACGACGTCGTGCGCACGGGCCGGGTGGACGACCAGCTGATCCGCCGGCGCAAGGAGGCGTTCAGGTCGTACCAGGCGCTCACGCCGCCCCGGGTGCTCACCTCCGAGGGCGAGGCCATCACCGGGGCGTACCGACGCGACGACCTGCCGACCGGCGCGCTGGTCGGCCTGGCGGTCTCCGCCGGGACCGTCGAAGGGCGGGCCCGCGTCATCCTGGACATGGCCGAGGCCGATCTCGAACCGGGCGACATCCTCGTCACGGCCCACACCGACCCCAGCTGGACGCCCCTCTTCGTCGCCATCGCGGGCCTGGTGACGGAGGTCGGAGGGTTGATGACGCACGGCGCGGTGATCGCCCGCGAGTACGGCTTGCCGGCCGTCGTCGGTGTGGTGGACGCCACCCGGCTTATCGCCGACGGGCAGCGGATCCGCGTGCACGGAACCGACGGGTACGTCGAGATCCTGTCGTGACCGACCATCACCGAGGAAGGCCCGTCCCCTGGTCGGGCGGCCGGGCCGGACGATGACCGTCCGGCCCGGCCCACCGGCCGCGGCTGCCGCCGACCACCCCGGTGACCGCGCCGGCCGGACGTCCGGCAGGCTCTGGGCATGGCTGGACAGGTGATGATGGCAGGGTCTGCGTACCGCCGTCGCGGGAACCGGGGATGACCCGGCCGCCCCGCGTCGCCCCGGCGGCGGTCGTGTTCGACCTCGACGGCACGCTGGTCGACACGATGACGATCGCTCCGGCCGTGTACGTCGACACGATCCGCGCCCTCGGTGGGCCGGACGTCTCGCCGGCCACCGTCGTCGGCACCTGGCACATCGGCCACACCCCGGTGGTGCTGGCCCATTTCCTGCAACGGCCCGTCACCGCCTCGGACGTCGAGTGTTTCCACCGCCGTTTCCAGGCCGCGATCGCCGACATTCGGCCGTTTCCCGGCGTGTTCGACCTGGCCGAGGACCTCCGTCGGGCCGGCTGCCGGCTCGGCATCTTCACCGCCGCCCTGCGCCGGACCACCACCCTGGTGCTGGCCGGCACCGGGCTCGACCGGCTGTTCCCGGTCGTGGTCTGCGGTGACGAGGTCGCCGCGCCGAAGCCCGCGCCGGACGGACTGCGGCTGGCCTGTCGCCGGCTCGGCGTCGGCGTCGCCGAGACCGCGTACGTCGGCGACGCGGCGGTGGACCTCGCCTGCGCGGAGGCGGCGGGAGCGGTGGCGGTGCACGCCCGCTGGAGCGTCACCGCCACCGCCCGCGCGGACGTGCCGCTGGTGGCCCACCGGCCCGCCGACGTCCTCGACCTGCTCTCGGCCCCCGCGTGACCGGTCCCGCTACCGCCGGCCGACCCAGCTCGGCTCCCAACTGTCGGACGGCCGGGCCGGCCGGGTTGCCACCAGGTGCCGGCGGAGCGCGGTGAGGGTGGGGTGCCGGTTGTCGGTGCGGTGCACGAACGAGTGCGGGTAGACCGGCGTCGGGCCGTGCAGCGGGATCCGGCGCAGGTCCTGGGTGGCCGGCCAGACGTGCCGGTCACCGGAGCCCACGAGGGTCGCCACGTCGGCGGCGTCGGCTATCGCGTCGAGCAGCGCCGCGCTGCCGAAGTTCGGGCCGATCGCGTCGATCCGTAGGTCGAACGCCTCGGTCAGCTCGTCGTAGTAGGCGGCCCACTCGGCGCCCGGCCGGATGCCCGGGATCCAGATCCGGTGCCCGGCCAGGTCGTCCGGGGTGAGGGTCGCGGCGGCGGCGAGCGGGTGGGCCGCGCCGACGAGCAGTTGCAGCGGGTCGTCCAGGACCCGTTCGACCAGGATGCCGTCGGGCAGTTCGCGGGCGGGTAGCGGCACGGCCCGGAAGCTCGCGTCGATCTCGCCTGCGTGGACCGCCTCGATGGCCGCCTCGACGTTGGCGTCCGGCAGGGTGACCACGTCCAGGTCGATCCCCGGGTGGGCGCGGTAGAAGCGGTGCAGGGCCTCGGCCGGGGCGCTCCGCCGGTTCAGGACGTCCACCCGCAGCGCGCGGTCGCCGGGCCGGACCGAGGCGGCGGCCCGTTCGGCGGCGCGGAGCAGCTCGCGGGCGTGCGGGAGGAACGCCTGCCCGTCGACGGTGAGCCGGACGCCGCGAGCGGTGCGGGTGAAGAGGGTGACTCCGAGGCTCCGTTCCAGGTTGGCCACCCGCTTGGAGACCGCCTGCTGGCTGATCCGCAGGTCGACGGCGGCTTCCTGGAACTGCCCCGTGTCGGCGACCGCGAGGAGGGTGCGTACGGCGTCGATGTCCACCGGCGGATGGTACGGAGGCACAAGCGTTGGTTGTGGCTCGCCCGCCCGGCGGTTGTTGGATCCCACGGCCCCCGGCCTGGTCGAATCCTCGCCGTCGACGACCGGCTGGGACGGGGGGATGCGGCGTGGGGCGGCAGCGGCTGGGGCGCTCGTTCGGATGGCTGTGGTCGGCGTACGCGGCGAGCACCGTGGGCACCTGGTTGGGGTTCGGCGCGTTCCCGCTGCTCGCGATCCAGGTGCTCGACGTCGGTCCGGCCGCGGTCTCCGCCCTCGCCGCGGCCGGGCTGGCCGTGGGTGCGCTGCTGGCGCTCCCCCTCGGCCCGTGGGTCGACCGCCGGCGCGGACCGGCGGTCATGATCGCCACCAACGCCATCCGGTGCGCGGCCCTGCTGAGCGTCCCGATCGCGTTCTGGCTCGGGCTGCTCAGCTACCTCCACCTGCTGATCGTCTCGGTGGTCGGGGCGGCGGCGAGCATCGCCTTCACCGCCGCCAGCGGCGCCTACCTGAAGTCGATCATGCGTCCCGACCAGCTGCTGGTGGCCAACGGGCGGTTCGAGTCGACCCTCTGGACGGCCACCGCCGTCGGGCCGACCCTGGGCGGTGCGGCCATCACCCTGCTGGGGCCCGTCGTCACCGTGGTCGCCAACGCGGTCGGGTTCCTGCTCTCCGCGCTCGGCATCGGCATGATCCGGGACAGCGGACCGCGCCCGGCCGCGAACCGGCCACCGCGGCCGGCCGGTGGTGGTGCCGCCGCGGGTCGGCCGCGCCGCGACGACCTGCTGGCCGGCTGGCGGTTCATCCTCGCCGACCGTGAGCTGCGCCGGCTGTTCCTGAACACGGTGACCGTCAACGCGCTGATCATGGCGACCGAGCCGCTGCTGGCGGTGCTGCTCCTCGGCGACCTCGGCTGGGCCGCCTGGCAGTACGGCCTGGCGTTCGGACTGCCGTGCGTCGGTGGGTTCGTCGGCGCCCAGCTCGCCCCGCGACTGGCGGCCCGCCACGGGCGGCGGCGGGTCCTGCTGGTCTCGGGCGTGCTGCGCGCACTGTGGCCGGTCGGCCTGGTCCTCGTCGTACCCGGCACGGCGGGAGTGGTGCTGGTGATCGCCGTCGAGTTGGTGCTGATCACCTGCATGGGCGTGTTCAACCCGCTGTTCGCCACCGAGCGGCTCCAGCGGGTGCCGGCTGACCGGATCGCCCGCGTGCTGGTCGCCTGGCGGGTCACCGGCGCCGGGACGATCGCGCTGCTGACCGCACTGTGGGGCGTGCTGGCCGCGGCCACCGGTGCCCGCGCCGCAATCGGGCTCGCCGGCGCGGCGCTGCTGGCCACGCCACTCCTGCTGCCACACCGCGGGAGCGGGAAGTCGCCGCGCGGCGAGCCGGTCCCGCCGCCGCTGGCCGCCGTGCGGTGAGGGTGCCCGGTCGGCGGATCGGGCCGGGGCGGCCGGGCCCTTGCCGAGATTCCTTGATCGGCGTAGGAAGAACACCACGCCCCACCCCCGGCTCCTGCCACCAGCGTCGGCCGCGTGGCTCCGTCCACTCCGGCCACCGTCGAAGGAGATGGTGTGACCACCCCCGGACGCCTCCGTCTCGCCGTGTCCGTGCTGGTGACGGTCGGTGCCGTACTTCTCGGCACCGCCGCCGCCGCCGAACCCCCCGCGCGGCATCCGGCCGCGCACGGCGCGTGCGACCCGATCGACCCGACGGCCTGCCTGCTGCCGTTCCCCAACGACTACTTCACCGTGCCCGATCCCGTCAGCCCCACCGGCAAACGGGTGCGGTTCACGGCCAACGCGATGCCGGCCACCGTGCAGGGCACCCCGATCGACCCGACCGAATGGAACCGGCAGGACGGGTTCAGCCCCGGCTCGCCGATCCTGGTGCACGTGCCCGGCCTGGACGCCGCGGCAACCGGGGTCGCTCCGGTCACCGACATCGGCCGGTCGCTGGCGCCGGACGCGCCGATCGTGCTGCTCGACACGGCCACCGGGAAGCGCACCCCGTACTGGGCGGAGCTGGACGCGCACGCCGCCGGCCAGCCCGACCGACAGTTGCTCATCATCCGGCCGGCGGTGGCGCTGGCCGAGGGCACCCGGTACGTCGTGGCGCTGCGCGGCCTGCGCGACCGCAACGGCAAGCTGATCCCGGCCCCGACGGCGTTCCGCGCGTACGTCACCGGCGCCGGCCACGGCCCGCGGGACCGCCGCGCCCCGCAGATCAAGCGGATCCTCGCCGAGCTGACCCGGGTCGGCGTGAAGCGGCACAGCTTGCACCTCGCCTGGGACTTCACGGTGGCCAGCCGGCAGGGTCTGACCGGACGGATGCTGGCGATCCGCGACGGCGCGTTCGCCACCCTGGGCGCGGCGGCGCCGTCGTTCACCGTCACCCAGGTGACCGACTATTCGGAGCAGCAGGACGCGCGGATCGCCCGGCAGGTGACCGGCACCGTCGCCGTGCCGTCCTACCTGACCGGCAGCGGCGGACCGGGCTCGCGGCTGCACTACGGGCCGGCCGGCGGCGACGGGACGCCACCCACGACGTACGCCCGGCCCACGCCGTCCGGCACGACGCTGCGGGCGGACTTCGTCTGCAACATCCCGCGCAGCGCCTCCGCCGCCGAGCCGGCCCACCTCTCGCTCTACGGCCACGGACTGCTCGGCCGGCCGACCGAGATCAACGCCGGCAACGTCAAGACCATGTCGGCGGAGTACGACTTCACCTTCTGCGCCACCAGCTGGATCGGGATGGCCGCCGCCGACGTCCCGTACGTGGCCGGCGCCTTCACCGACCTCAGCGCCTTTCCCGCGGTGGCCGACCGGCTGCAGCAGAGTTTCCTGAACTTCCTCTTCCTGGGCCGGACGATGATCCACCCGGGCGGGTTCGCCGCCGACCCGGCGTTCCAGGACGCCGCCGGGCGACCGCTGATCGACGTGGCCGGCGGGTTGCACTACGACGGCAACAGCCAGGGCGGCATCAACGGCGGCGCGCTCACCGCCATCGCCCAGGACTGGACCCGGTCGGTGCTCGGCGTGCCGGCGATGAACTACTCCACCCTGCTGCAGCGCAGCGTGGACTTCGCCCCCTTCCAGTCGATCATGGATGGGTCGTACCCGGACAAGGTCGACCAGCAGCTGATCTTCGCGCTGCTGCAGATGTTGTGGGACCGGGCCGAGGCCAACGGGTACGCCCAGCACATGACCGGCAACCCGTTGCCGCGCACCCCGGCGCACCAGGTGCTGATGCACGTCGCCTTCGGCGACCAGCAGGTCTCCCCCGCCGCGGCCGAGGTGCAGGCGCGCACCATCGGCGCCCGCCTGCACACCCCGGCCCTCGCCGACGGCTGGTCGCTGGACGTGCGGCCGTACTGGGGCATCAAGCCGATCCGGTCGTACCCGTACACCGGCTCGGCGATGGTGGTCTGGAACAGCGGTGCGGCGTACGCGCCGCCGCCGACGAACCTCGCCCCGGCCGGGCCGGAGTACGGCGAGGACTCGCACGAGTTCCCCCGCGCCCAGCCCGGCGCACAACGGCAGAAGGCGACGTTCCTGCTCACCGGCAGGATCATCGACGTCTGCGCGGGTCGGCCCTGCCCGTGACGCGGTGACCGGTCGCGCCGCGCAGGCGCGGCCGGTCAGCTTCCGGCCGAGGTTCGCAGGGCGCGCCAGACGCCACGACAGCGGTCACTGCCCGCCGGAAAGGTTGCCCTGCGAGTCGGGTCCGGCCGCTTACGCTGACGCGCTTACGGACGTCATGGGTGCCGATCGGCGCCGGTGGCGGCCTTCGATCACTTCTCGTCGAGAAGGTGCTCCAGAAGGAGAGCGGTGACGGCTTGTCGCTGCTCGACGTTGGCGAGGTGCGCGGCCGGCGAGAGCACCTCGAGACGTGCGTTCGGGATGCTGGCGGCGATCGCGCGACCGTGCTCCGGTGGCGTGGACGGGTCCTCGTGACCTGCGATGACGAGTGTTTTCGCGCGGATACGAGGCAGAAGGTCCGTCAGGTCCATGGATTGGATCGCGTTGCAGCAGGATGCGTAGCCTTCTGCGGGTGTAGCCGCCACCATCGCTCGCATGTCCCGGGCGGTTTCTGGGTGCGCCTGCGCCCAGCCGGGGGTGAACCATCTCGTCACGACGCCGTCGGCCACCGCTTCGACTCCCTCGCGGCGAACCAGGTCCGCCCGTTCCGCCCAGAACCGCGGCGGTCCAAGGCGGGCGGACGTGCAGCACAGCACGAGCCGGCGGACCCGCTCGGGGGCATGCGCTGCCAGCCACATACCCGTCATGCCGCCCAGCGAGAGCCCGCAGAAGTGAGCCGACGAGATGCCCAACCTGTCTAGCAACCGCAGTACGTCGGCGCCCAGGTCGGCCAGCTCGTAAGGTCCAGGTGGGACGGGTGACCTGCCGTGGCCGCGGTGGTCATAGCGCACCACGCGGAACCGAGCCCGGAGTGCTATCGCCTGCGGCTCCCACATGGCGTGGGTGCTGCCGAGGCTCGGGGACATGACGACTACCGGGGCATCTTCCGGGCCCTCCACAACGGCGTGAACGTCGACCGTGCTGCGGTCGGTGAGATCGTGCACGGGATAGGCGACGTTCGGCACGTGCTCCTCCTGCTCGCGGTGCACTGGTCGGTGTGGCTGCGCGGGGTTGCTCATCAGCACGCCTCGAGTACGACGGCGAGCCCTTGGCCGGCGCCGATGCAGAGTGCGGCGAGGCCCCAGCCGCCACCACGGCGGCGGAGCTCGTGGGCGAGGCTACCGAGAATGCGGGCGCCCGAGGCGCCGAGTGGATGACCGATGGCAATGGCGCCGCCGTTGGGGTTCACGATCTCCGGGTCGAGCTCCTTCCACTCGGCGAGGCAGGCCAGGGCCTGTGCCGCGAACGCCTCGTTGAGCTCGACGACGGACAGGTCGTCCCAGCCGATTCCGGCGCGCTCCAGCGCGGTATGTGCGGCGCGAACGGGGCCGATCCCGAACATGTGGGGATCGACAGCGGCTGCTGCCCGGCCGGCAATGCGGGCCAGCGGCTCACGGCCGATGCGGCGTGCGCCGGCCTCGTCGCTCAGCAGCAGGCCCGCCGCTCCGTCGTTGAGCGGGGAGGAGTTGCCCGCCGTTACCGTCCCGTCCGAGCGGAAGACCGGTTCGAGCCTGGCGAGCGCCTGGATCGAGGCGTTCGCGCGGATACCCTCGTCGATGGTCAGTTCGGTTCCATCGACGGGAACGACTTCGTCGTCGTAGCTGCCGTTCTTCCACGCCGCCGCGGCGCGGGTGTGGCTACGGAGCGCGAACGCGTCCTGGGCCTCGCGGGAGATGCCGTAGATCTCGGCCATCAGCTCCGCGCCCTCACCGAGGCTGATCGTCCACTCCTGCGGCATGCGCGGATTGACCATGCGCCAGCCCAGGGTTGTCGAGTACAGCGTCTCGTGTCCACGCGGGAAGGCCCGACCCGGTTTGGGCAGCACCCAGGGCGCGCGGCTCATGGACTCGACTCCACCGGCCAGTGCGAGCGAGGCATCACCGGTTCCGATCGCGCGTGCGGCCTGCACAGCGGCCTCCAGCCCCGATCCGCACAGCCGGTTGACTGTCACCCCCGGCACGGCCGTCGGTAGTCCGGCGAGCAGGACAGCCATCCGGGCGACGTTCCGGTTCTCTTCACCCGCTCCGTTGGCATTGCCGAAGACGACCTCGTCGATCATGACCGGATCCAGGTTCGGGGACCGGTCGACGAGGGCTCGCACGACGTGGGCGGCGAGGTCGTCGGGGCGCACGTCCGCCAGTGCGCCGCCGTAGCGGCCGATGGGTGTACGAGCGGCGTCGAGGATGAAGACGTCGGCCACGTGAGGTCCTTTCCGTTGTGGTCACCGGGATGCGTCGGGGGCGTATCGCCGCCCGGTGTCGTGGGGGTGCGGTGCCCGGTTCATGTCGCCGCCCTGACGAGCAGGGCCGTGGCGGCGCAGGCGGCAACGGCGAGCACGGCCGGCCGGATCCTTCCCGAGTCGAGGTACCGCCGCAGCGGGACGGCAAGTGCGAAGCCGATCGCGACGAACGGAAGCATGAACAGGCCGCCGACGACCGAACGCGGTTCGAGGTGGCCGACCAGATGGAGCATGCCCAGCGAGCCGGCTGCGCCGACGACGAAGAAGGCTCCGAGAGTGGCGCGTAGCGTGGCGCCGCCCGCCCGCTGGTAGATGAGGGCCATCGGCGGCCCGCCGATGGCCGCCGTGGTGCCGGTGACCGCGGCGACGCTTCCGGCGACGGACAGGGTCAGGCGTGTCCGGGGCACGTGCACGGGCAGCAGGCTGATACCCACGGCCACCAGCACCGTCATGGCGACGACGGCCTCCATGCCGCGTCCGGGAAACGCGGCGATCAGCCAGACGCCGCACACCGTGCCGGGGATACGGCCGAGCAGCGCCCACCCCAGACCGGGGAAGTCGATGTGCCGCCACTCCCAGGCCAGGGTCAGCAGTGGCAGGATCCCGTTGATCACCAGCAAGGACGCGGGCATCAGGGACGGGTCGGCGATGGTGATGACCGGCGCCGCCACGACCCCCAGGCCGAAGCCCACGCAGCTCTGCACGATCGCTCCGACGCACGCGGCGATCCCGACGACAAGGAGCAGCTGGTAGCTGAACATCGGCGGTCAGTAGGAGGTGCTCGGTGTCCACGGTCCGTGGACGGTGCGGAGCCGGGCGACGATCTCCCCCACCGTGGCGTACGCCCGGATGGCGTCGATACATGCCGGCATGATGTTGTCCCCGGCTTCCGCCGCGGCGGTGAGGTCGTCGAGGGCCACGGCGACGGCCCGCGCGTCGCGGCGCTTCCGCAGCGCGACCAGCGACCGCACCTGGGCCTTCTCCAGTGCCGGGTCGACCCGGAACACATCCAGCGGCTCGGTCTCGGCCGGGTACCGGTTGACGCCCACGACAATCCGCTCGCCGGTCTCGATCTGGCGGGCGTAGGCGTAGGCCGCGTCGGACAGTTCGCGCGCGAACCACCCGGACTCGATGCACGCCAGCGCGCCACCGCGCTGTTCGATGCGGCTCATCTCATCGACGATGCGCCGCTCGAGGTCGTCGGTGAGCGACTCGACGGCGTAGGAGCCGGCCAGCGGGTCGAGGGAGTCCACCAGGCCGGTCTCGTTCGCCACGACCTGCTGGGTGCGTAGCGCGAGGGTCGCGGCTGCCTCGGTGGGGACCCCGAGTGCCTCGTCGTAGGCGGACACGTGCAGGGTCTGCACGCCGGCCAGCGCGGCGGCGAGCGTTTCCACCGTCGTCCGTGCCACGTTGTTCAGTGGCTGCTGGGCGGTCAGCGTCGAGCCGGCGGTGAACGCGAAGATGCGCAGTTGTTGCGAGCGTGGGTCGCGGGTGCCGTAGGTGTCTCGCATGAGCCTGGCCCAGACCCGGCGCGCCGCGCGGAGTTTCGCCACCTCAGGCAGGAAGTCCATGGTGATGGCGAGGAACGTGAACAGTGTCGGCGCAACCTCGTCGACCGCGACCCCGCGCCGGACCGCCTCATCGAGGTAGGCGCGGGCGTTGGCGAAGGTGAAAGCGATCTCCTGGACGGCGTCGGCGCCGGATTCCCGGATGTGGTACCCGGACATGGCCAGCGGAACCCAGGTCGGGACCTTGCGGGCGACGTACTCGATGGTGTCGACCGCGAGGCGCAGGGACGGCTCGGGCGGGAAGATCTGGGTGCCGCGGGCGATGAACTCCTTGAGCACGTCGTTCTGGATGAACATGCCGAACTCGCCCGGGTCGACACCGCGCTTCTCGGCCAGCGCGACGAACATCGCCGCCCAGACGTAGCCGACGGAGTTGGCGGTGGTGCGCACCTGGGAGATGGACTCCAGCGGGATGCCGTCCATGAGGATCTCGATGTCGGCCAGCGAGTCGATGGCGACGCCGACCCGGCCCACCTCGCCGAGCGCCCGCGGGTCGTCAGAATCCAGGCCCATCTGCGTGGGGAGGTCGAGCGCGACGGAGAAGCCGGTCACCCCGGCTTCCAGTAGCGCCTTGAACCGACGGTTGGAGTCGGCCGCGGTGCCGAAGCCCGCGTACTGTCCCATGATCCAGGGCTTGGGCTCGGCCGAAACCCCGCGCGTGTACGGATACTCCCCGGGTCGCTCAGCCCCGGCCGGGGCGTAGTCCACCTTGAGGCGGCGCATCACTGACCAGCCGCCTCGGTGGCGAGCCGCTCGCGGAGGAACTTCTTGGCGATCTTGCCCGTGGAGCTGAGCGGAAGGCTGTCGACCCGGCGCAGCTCCTTGGGTTTCTTGTACGACGACAACCGGCGGCGGCAGTGCTCGAGCACCTGTTCGTCGGTGACCGTGGCCGCGTCGTGCACGGTGTAGAGCGCGGTGACCCGCTGGCCCCAGTCCGGATCGTCCACGCCGAGCACGGCGACCTCGGCGACGCCCGGCACCTCCGCGATGACGTCCTCCACCTCGCGGGGGTAGATGTTGTATCCGCCGGAGATGATCATGTCACCCTTGCGGTCGACGAGGTAGAGCCGGCTCTCCGCGTCGAGCCAGCCGAGGTCGCCGGTGTGCAGCCAGCCGTCGTGGACCGCCTTGGACAGGTCGTCGCGGCCCTCGGCGTTCCAGTAGCCGCGCATCACGTGGTCGCCCCGGGTTATCACCTCGCCGATCTCGCCGGCGGGCAGCCGCCGGCCAGACCCGTCCACGACGGCCAGTTCCACGCCCAGCGCGGGCCGACCGGCCGAGGTGAGCAGCTGCGGATCGTCGGCGAGGCCCCGCGCGTGATCGGCCGCGTCGAGCAGCGTGACCGGTGGGATCGCCTCCACCAGGCCGTAGTACTGCACGAGGTGCGGGGTGAGGCGTTCGTACGCCTGGCGCATCTGCTCCGGGGGCATCGGGGCGCCGGCGTAACTGAGCATCTTCAGCCCGGCCAGCCGCTGACGGTCGAGGTCGGGCCGGGCGAGCAGCCGGGCGACCATCGTCGGGACGAGTGCGGTGTGGGTGGCACCCCGCTGCTCCACGGCCGCGACGAACTCGTCCGGGTCCCACGACGGCAGAATCAGCTGGGTCGCGCCGGCCACCAGGAACGGCAGGACGAACAGCCCGCTGGTGTGGGTGATCGGCCCGGCGTGCACGTAGACGTCGTCGGGTCCGGGGCGTCCGGCGAGCACGTCGTAGCTCATGTTCACCAGGCTGGCGAACCAGTTGCGGTGCGTCCGCAGGGCGCCCTTCGGGTGGCCGGTGGTGCCGCTCGAATAGTGCAGCCCGCACAGCGTGTCCACGTCGAGTGGCGCCAGCGCGGCGGTGCTCGCATCCGCCAGCAGCCGTTCATACGCCGTGCCGGGGCCGTCGCCGACGACGACGAGTCGGCCGGCAAAGGCCGAGCACAGCGACTCCGCCTGCTCGGCGAAGCGGGCTTCGTAGATGAGCGCCGCCGCGCCGCAGTCGTCAGCGATCCGCGCCCAGTCGTCGGGGTGCAGCCGGTAGTTGAGCGCGACGCGTACCAGGCCGGCGCTGCGGATGGCCAGGTCGGTCTCCACGTAGCGGTTCTGGTTGGACTGCAGGTCGAGCACCCGGTCGCCCGGTCGCAGCCCCATGGCGCGCAGCGCGTTCGCCAGCCGGACGACCCGGTCGCCGAGCTCGGCGAAGGTCAGGCTGCCCCCGGGTCCGTCCACCGCCACCCGGGTGCCGTACCGCTGAGCTGACCGGGCCACGAGCTGACCGATGTCCCTCATCGCGTTGCCTTCCTTTCCTCAGACGAGGGTCGGTGCCGCAGCCGCCGCCGAGCGGTCGAGCGGGGCGTCGGCCGCCGAGACCACGTCGTAGCCCCACAGCCAGCCGCGCAGCCACAGGCCGTACGGGTCGGTCTTGGCGCGTTCGCGCATCTGGTCGTTGCGCCTGGCGATGGCGGCCGGGTCGCTGAGGTGGTAGACGGTCGCCATCTCCCGGGAGACCCGGGCGACCTCCGCCACCCGGCCCCACCGGCGCTGCTGGAACTCGCGAAGTGACTCGGCGACGGCATCGACCGAGCCGCGGGCAAGGCACCGCGACAGCACGTACGCGTCCTCGAGCGCCTGGGTGGCGCCGTTGGCGAGGAACGGCCAGATCGGGTGCGCCGCGTCGCCCAGCAGCGCGATCCGCCCCACTGTCCACTGCTCCAGCAGCGGCCGGGTGAAGATGCCGGTGATGAACGGCGTCTCGATGGCGTTGACGATGGTGGCCAGCGGCTCGGTGGCGCCCGCGTACGAGCGACGGAGGTCCTCGATGTCGCCACGGGACTCCCACGCCTCCGAGCGGACCTCGCCGGACGGTACGGTGCCGACGAAGTTCATGTGGGTGCCACCGTTGACCCAGAAGACGACGCCGCTGCGGTCGGGCCCCCACCAGGCCGTGCAGCTCGGAGGAACGTCCACGCCCTCGAGGCGCTCGCGCGGGATGAGTGCCCGCCAACACACGTAACCGGAGGCATCCGGCTGCGTGGCGCCGAAGAGCTCCGCGCGCAGGGTCGATCGGATGCCGTCGGCTCCGATGACCACGTCCGCCTCGACCACGTCGCCCGCTGCGGTGGTGAGCCGGACGACGTTTTCGTCCTGCTCCACCCCGGTGACGGCGGTGCCCAGTCGCAGCCGGGTGCGCACCACGGCCTTGTGCAGGATGTCGAGGAGGTGGTGGCGGTGGATGTGGAAGAACGGCGCGCCGTAGGTCTTCTCACCCCACTCGCCGGCGCGCGTCTCCAGGATCAGCTCGCCGTCTTCGATGTCGTAGTAGTAGTTGCCCCCGCTGACGACGCCCCGCGCCCGCAGCTCGTCCTCCAGGCCGAGGTGCCGCAGCAGGCGGGCGCCGTTGTTGGAGACCTGGATACCCGCGCCGATCTCCGTGAACTCGGGCGCCTGCTCCAGCAGGACGATGTCGTCGAAGCCCTGCCGCTCCAGGCACACGGCGGTGGCCAGTCCTCCGATTCCGCCGCCCACAATCGCAATCCGCATCCCGTACGCCCTCTCGTTCCACCCGAGTTCCCTCGGTTGTGTCTGTCCGCCTCGTCCATGTCGGTCACCCGCCGGTCGTGGCTCAGCCGGCCGGGACGGTCGTCTCCTCGGCCAGTCGGGCCCGGATCTCGGTACTCACCGCGTCCAGCTCTGTCTGGCCACCCGCCCGTACCGGTGCGGCGTCGTACTCACACAGCACGCGGGCCGGCCGGCCGAGCACGATGACCCGGTTGGCCACGGCGAATGCCTCTTCGATGCTGTGCGTGACGATGACGGCCGATGTCCCCGTCGACTCGCACAGCTCGACGAAATCGGCGCGCAGGCTACGGGCGGTGACCTCGTCGAGCGCCGAGAAGCTCTCGTCGAGGAAGATCAGCTCCGGCTTCACAGCGAACGCGCGTGCCAGCGAGACGCGCTGACGCATTCCGCCACTCAACTGGCTCGGGTACTTGTGCAGGGCGTCCTGCAGATGTACCCGGCCGAGCCACTCCTCGGCGATCCGCCGTCGTTCGGCCTTCGGTCGCCGCAGGATCTCCAGGCCGACGGCCACATTGCCGAGCGACGTCCGCCACGGCAGCAGCCGCGGCGTCTGGAAGGCCATGGCGACCCGGCCCTGGAGCTGGGCGTGCTGCGCGTACGGGTCCAGCCCGAGGATTCGAACGCTGCCCGACGTCGGCCGCATCGAACCAACCAGCAGGGACAGGATGGTCGATTTGCCCGCGCCGGTCCGACCCATCAGCGCCACCCGCTCGCCGGGCCGCAGTCGCATGCTGAACCGGTCGACCGCGCGAAGCGAGTCGAAACTCACCGAAGCGTGATCGATGTCGATCAACGGTTCCTCAGTCATCGGACGACCGCCTCTCTGCGCCACCTGAGCAGATACCGTTCGGCCAGATCGACGACCGCCGTGAGGAGGAAGTTGAACACGATCAACACCACCGTCCAGGCGAAGATCAGGTCGATCCGGAAGTTTGCCTGTGCGAGCCCCATCGAGTAGCCGACACCAGCCGTCGCACCGATCAGCTCGGCGAACACGAGGATCCGCAGACAGAACGCGCCGGCGCTGCGGAGGGTCATCAGCATGTAGGTCAGCGACTGCGGAACGAACAGCACCCGCAGGATCTGCAGGCGGGACGGCCGGAACTGGCCGATCCCCTCCATCAGTTCGTGGTCGATGTTGCGGATGCCCTCGAAGACCGCGACCACGAAGAACGGGACGCCGATGACGAAGACGATGAAGAAGATCCGCGCCTCGACGCTGTGCAGCCAGATGACCGACACCAGAATCCACGACAACGCCGGGACCGCCTGCATGATGCCGAACACCGGCCGCAGCAGCTCGCCGACGGTGGTGCGGAACGCGCCCATCAGCAGGCCGATGACCCAGCCGGCGACCATGGCACCCAGCAGCGCCCCGGTGAACCGTAGGACCGTGGCGATGATGTCGCCGCGCTCGTCGCGCAGGATCTCCAGCAGCGCCTGACCGATCGCCGGGAGGTCCGGGAAGACGTACTCCGGCATGAACAGGCTGGCTATCTGGATCCCGGCCAGCACGACCAGCAGCACCAGAGCGGTCCACAGGTGGGAACGCCGCGGAGCGAGTCGTCGTAGGCGTCCGCTCGCCGCAGGCGTCGGTGCCGGCCCAGGGGGCGCTTCCGGGTCAGTGTCTTGTCGGATCGGACGGGTGGTGGTTCCGGTGTTGGGCAAGGCCTGCCCCTCTCACTGCCTGGCTGTGGGTGGTCGGTGTGTCAGTTCGATCCGCCGTAGAACCGCGCCGGTGGCTCCTTCTCGTCGGTGCCGGTCCGGTGGATCAGCGCGAGCTGCTCCTTGAGCTGGGTCACGACCTCACCGTCGACCGGCTTCACGACGAAGGCGTGCACCGACTGCTGCATCACGTTGGCCGCGGTTCCCGCCTTGAAGCCCTGCTTGGTGGCGTACTTGTCGGCCTCCTCCGGGTGCTCGTTCAGCCATTGGGCCGCCTCCTGCAGCCGCTCGACGGCGCGCTGCTCGGCGTCCTTGCTGACGCTGTCACGGACCGCGAGGACGAGCTGCCACCCGGTGCCGAAGGTCTCGCCGGGCTTGGCGTCCGATGAGCTGAACGCCACCCTCATCCCGGGGTTGGCCCGCACGGCCGAGGTGACGGCCGGTTCCCAGCCGACCGCGAAGTCCGCGGTGCCCGCGGCCACCTGCGTCACGCCGCTCTCGGCGTTGGGCACGTTGACGACCTCGAAGTCCTCGCCCTCCTTGACCCCGAACTTGTCGGCGAGCAGGGCCTTGGTGATGCGCCATCCGCCGCTGGTGGTGATCGCGGCGATGCGCTTGCCCTTGAGGTGCTCGGCTGACGTGATCTCCGACTTGCCGACCAGCGCGGTGGAGTTCGGCGAGACGGTCGCGGCAATGTGGATCGGTGCGCCCTTCGCGGCCTGGCTCGCGAACACGTCCGGGCCGCCGATGGTCATGTCGGCTTTGCCGGAGAGCACGTCGGTGTACAGCTGCTGGAGATCGGAGTAGTTGTTGACTTTCAACTGGTCGTCGTTCGCGGCGGTCTCGGCGACGCGGTCGGTCAGGACGACGCTGAAGCCGCGCGTCCACGAGCCGATCACGTACTGCTTGTCACCGCCTCCACCAGCATCCGAGGCCGCCCCGCATCCGCTCATCGCGAGCGCGAGCCCGGCAACGAGCAGCACGCGGACATGTCTTGTCGTCCATCGACTCCGGCCACCACGCATGGGGCGCCTCCCGAAGATTTCCATAATGTGGAGGTTGCTTCTACAAGGTGGAGCCACTGTAAGATGCACCACACCAGCAGTCAATAGAGGTCTTCACGTAGCTGACCTGGGGGTAGACGAGTGAGCGGCGATGGCGCACGTTCAGGAGCGCAGGCGGTGTACCGGGCGCTCGCCGTGTTGGACGCGTTCAGCTCGGCACGACCAGCAATGACGATCACGGAGCTCGCCGAGGCGACATCACTGACCGCTCCGACCGCGCACCGCATCGCACTCGCCCTGGTCGACCGGGGTTTCCTCACACGTGACGAGGTCTCCCGACGGTTCAGCGTCGGCCCCGCCGTGCTCCGGCTGGCGCAGCTGACCGACATCGGCCACTCCGCGTTCGCACACATCGGCCCCCTCCTCGAGACCCTCAGAGCGGAGACCGGGGAGACTGTGGGCCTGCACGTACGCGTGGGGACCCGTCGGGTCTGCGTCCTGGAACTGGAAAGTCCACACCGCGTCCGGGTGGTGTCCGGCATCGGGCACACGTATCCGCTGACAGCGGCTGCGGCGAGCAAGGCAATCCTCGCCTGGCTACGACCGGATCAGATCGAATCGGCGCTCGGCGAGGCTCCACCGGAGCTCGATCAGGCGAAGCTCCGCGCCGACCTGCGGCAGGCGCGCCAGGACGGGTACGCGATCAGTTACGGCGAAACCATTCCCGGCGCGCATGCCGTCGCCGCACCCGTACTCGACTCGAGCGGCGAGGCGACCGCCAGCGTCAACGTCACCGGACCAGCCGACCGGCTACCGGAGGCACGACTGCGCAAGATCGGCACGGGTCTGTCGCAGAAGCTCCACCTCATACATCAATCGCGCCACGTTCCCCCACAGACGACCGCCCCGGAGGACTTCGCACATGTTCGCAGTGACGGTGACCAGCGGCTGCTCTCTCGAATGGACAGAGGTTGACGCGCCTACGCCCGGGACGAACGACGTCCTCATCCGCGTCGCGGCCTCCGCGCTGAACAGGGCGGACGTCCTACAGCGCAAGGGTCTGTACCCCCCGCCCGCCGGCGCGTCACCGGTGCTCGGCCTCGAGTGCGCAGGCGAGATCGTCGCGGTCGGTGCGGCGGTCTCGACCCGCCGAGTCGGTGAACGGGTCTGCGCCCTGCTCGACGGCGGCGGATACGCCGAATACGTCTGCGTGAACGAAGCCCTGACACTTCCGGTGCCCGCGGGCATGTCCACGACGGTCGCCGCCGCCCTGCCGGAGGTGGCGGCCACCGTGTGGTCCAACCTCGTGATGGTCGGCCAGGTCCAGCCGGGCACCACCGTCCTCGTCCAGGGCGGCGCAAGCGGCATCGGTACGACCGCCATCCAGGCTGCCGCCGCGCTGGGCTGTCGGGTCTTCGCCACCGCCGGAACCGAGGCGAAGGCCAAGGTCTGTGTCGAACTCGGTGCCGAGGACGCCTGGAACTACCGGGACGAAGACCTGCCCTCGCGGGTCCTCGAGGCAACCGGCGGCCGGGGATGTGATCTCGTCCTCGACAACATGGGGCCGAGCAACCTGGACCGGACCGTTGACCTTCTCGCGCGGAAGGGGCGGATCGTCATCATCGGATCCCAGGGCGGCCGGCAGGGCGCCTTCAACGTCGGGCCTTTCATGGCCAAGCAGGCGACCATCCATGCCACATCCCTGCGCCAGCGCGGGCGAACGGAGAAAGCCGAGATCGTCCGGGCCACCAAGGCAGCCTTCTGGCCGTTGATCGAATCCGGGACACTCCAGCCCGTCATCGATTCACAGTTCCTCATGTCGGACGCACTCGCGGCGCACAGCTACCTGGAAAGTGGCGTACACATCGGCAAGGTCCTGTTGACGCAGGAGCCGAGCGTGGCCGCCGACAGCCTCCACGGATCTCATCCGCTCTCGCCGGCACGACGGGCTCTCACCGTGTAAGCAGCAGGGTGCGACCAGGGGTCCGGTGATCCGCGCAGCCCGGACAGCGGGTCGTCAAGGTCCCGCCGCTGCTCCGAACTGCCGTCGGTGAGCTCGTCCGAGGGCTGCGACGGCTGCAGGACTTTGACGTCAGCTCACCAACACTACGTATCCTCGACCGGCCGCCGGGGCGACGACCCGGCCGCCTCCGGTCCCGGTGCGCCCACCAAACAGCCGCGAGGGGGTGGTCCGGCGGCGGGAGCAGGGAAGGCGGTCCACGCATGTTCAACACGGCACGCCTGCAGGTCGTGCTGGAGATCGCCCGGCACGGCACGATCGTCGCCGCGGCCGAGCAGCTCCGGCTCAGCCCGTCCGCGGTCTCCCACCAGCTCGCCACCCTGGAGCAGGAAGCCGGCGTGGCGCTGGTGGACCGGGGGCCGCGCAGCCTGCGGCTCACGGTGGCGGGCCAGCGCCTGGCCGACTACGCCCAGCAGATCGCCGATCTGATGTCGGCGGCCCGCGACGAGCTGTCCGCGCACGGGGAGGGCCGGCGGGGGGTGCTGCGGATCGGCTTCTTCGCCACCGCCGGCACGGAACTGCTGCCGCGCGCCCTGTCGAGCTTCACCGCCGAGCATCCCCAGGTCGAGCTGGCCCTGATCCTGGGCCAGCCGCCGGAGCTGCTGCCCCGCCTCAACCAGGGTGAACTGGACCTCGTGGTGGTGTTCAACCATCCGCTGAGCCCGGTCCGGGAGGCGTCCTCCCCGGCGGTCTCCCCGCTGATGGTGGACCCGCAGCTGGTGGTGCTGCCGGCACACCACCCGCTCGCCGGGCGGCGGCGGCTACGGCTCACCGACCTGGCCGACGAACCGTGGATCACCACCCTCGGCGTGCGGGACGAGGTGTCCGTGCTGGAACTGGCGGCCCGGGCCGAGGGGTTCCAGCCCCGGATCCGCTGCCGCAGCGACCACTACGAGGTGGTGCTGGGCCTGGTCCGGGCCGGCGTCGGCGTCGCGCTGGTGCCGTCGCTGGGACTGCGCAACCCGGGCGGGGTGGCGGTCCGTCCGCTCACCCACGCCAACCTGCACCGGGAGATCGGGGTCGCCCTGCGTCCCGGCAACCCGAATCCGGTGGTCGGCAGCTTCGTCGACCGGCTGACCGACGCCGCGGCGGGGCTCAGTCAGGAGTTGGCCGAGCGTTGGTCGCCGGCGAGCCGGTCGACCGCCGTACCCCAACGGCGCAGCTCCGCCACCGCGGCCCGCTCCGCGCCGGGCGGGAACGCCGCGACCACGGCGTAGACGACGGTGTGCGGGCCGACGACGATGCCGGCGTCGGCGCGTACGCCGCTGTCGGTGCCGGTCTTGTTCGCCACCCGGACTCCGCCGGTCGACCAGGGGTCGTGCCGGATGGTGTCGGCGACGAGCGTGCGGTCGGTGTTGCCGGCGAGCCACCCGTGTAGCAGCTCCGACGCCCGCGGGCTCTGCCAGGTCCCGGTCGCCACGTCGGTGAGGAAGGTGCAGAGGTCGTGCGCGGTGCCGGTGGCGAAGGTCGGCGGTACGTCGGGGCCGCGGGTGGCCCGGATCCGGTCGTGCACGGTGGTGGCGCGCAGGCCGCTGGTGCGGGCCAGGTGCTGCACGGCCTCCAGGGTCACCAGCCGCAGCAGCGCGTTCGTGGCGGCGTTGTCGCTGACCGCGGCGACCGCGGTGGTGAGGTCGGCGACGGTCCACCGGCGCGGTGAGAGCAGGCCGAGCAGGCCCGTCCCGCCCACCGCTCGGTCGTCGTCGAGCAGGTCGACCGGCTGCTCGGCGGTGAGGGTCCCGGCGGCGAGGCGGCGGGCGACCTCGCCGAGCAGCAGGACCTTCCCGACGCTGGCCAGCGGTAGGACCAGGTCCGGGTCGAGCGAGAGCGTGCGCCCGTCGTCCAGCCGCCGGACCATCGCCCCGATCCGCACCGGGGCCGCCGGGCCGCCGCTGGTCACGGCCGTCCCCGCAGGGCGGGCTCGCGGTCCGGTACGGCGAGCACCCGCCCCGGTCGGGCGTCGGTGACCCGGTCGCCGTCGACGACGACCCGGCCGTCGACCAGCACGTGGCGGATGCCGCGCGGCGGCGCCAGCGGTTCGTCGTAGGTCGCCCCGTCGACGGTCTCCGCCGGGTCGAGGATCACCAGGTCCGCCGCGTACCCGTCGGCGAGCAGGCCCCGCTCGTGCAGGCCGAAGCGCCGGGCGGGCAGGCCGGTCATCTTGTGCACCGCCTCGGTGAGGCTCAACAGCCCCACGTCGCGGACGTAGTGGCCGAGCACCCGGGCGAAGCTGCCCGCCCAGCGGGGGTGGGGCCGGCCCGGCTTGGGCACGCCGTCGGAGCAGATCATCGACAGCGGGCTGGCGAGCACCCGCCGGACGTCGTCCTCCCGCATCGAGTGGCTGATGATGGTCACGTTGCCCGCCTCGGCGGCGAGCAGGTCGCAGACGTAGTCCACCGGGTCGACGCCGCGGGCGGCCGCGAGGTCGGCGACGGTGTGCCCCTCGACGGCGGGGCTGGTGGGGGCGGACGCGACCCGGATCAGGTCCCAGCCGCCGTTGCCGACGGTGTTCTCCCAGCCGGGCAGTCCGGCGGCCAGGTCGGCGCGGATCCGGTCGCGGACGGTCGGGTCGGCGAGGGCGGCGAGCATCGCCGGCACGCCGTCGGCGATGACCCAGGGTGGGAGCATGGCGTGCAGGGCGGTGCTGCCGGCGGTGTACGGGTAGACGTCGCAGCGGATGTCCAGCCCGTCGGCCCGGGCCCGCTCGAGCCGGTCCAGGGTACGCACGGTGGCGCCCCAGGAGTGCCGCCCGGCGGTCTTGTGGTGCGAGACCTGCAACGCCGCGCCGGCCGCGGTGGCGATCTCGATGGCCTCCTCGAGCGCCGACTCGACCTGCGACATCTCGTCGCGCAGGTGGGTCACGTACGGCTTCCCGTGCGCCGCGGCCACCCGGGCGAGCGCGATCACCTCGTCGGTGCCCGCGTTGACGCCGGGCGAGTAGATCAGGCCGGTGGACAGCCCGGCGGCGCCGGCGGTGAGCGCCTCGTCGAGCAGGTCGCACATCCGCTGGACCTCGTCGGCGGTGGCGCGCCGCTGGGCGAAGCCGACGACGGCGGCGCGGAGCGTGCCGTGGCCCACCAGGGCGGCGAGGTGGTTGCGGCGGGCGGCGCCCTGCGCGGCGGCGAACTCCGCGAAGGACGGGTACGTCGCGGCGGGCGGGCCGAACGTCGCGCCGACCAGCTCCCGCACCGTCTCCGCGCGCTGGGCCGGCACCGGGAAGGGACTGATGCCGCAGTTGCCGCAGATCTCGGTGGTGACCCCTTGGCGCAGCGGCGCGAGCCGCAGCGCCTCCCGCTGCTCGTCGTGGCCGGCGAGCAGGTCGGAGTGGGTGTGCACGTCGATGAAGCCGGGGGTGACGACCAGGCCGTCCGCGTCCAGCACGTCGGCGGCGGCGCTGCCGCTGCGGGCCGGCAGCAGCAGGAGCCGGCCGTCGCGCACGCCCACGTCGGCGGTACGGGCGGGCGAACCGGTGCCGTCGACGATGGTGCCGCCGGTGATCAGCAGGTCCAGCCGGGTCATCAGAGGACCTTGGAGAGGAAGGCGCGGGTCCGGTCGTGCCGCGGCGCGGCGAGCACCTCCCGCGGTGGGCCCTGCTCGATGATCAGGCCGTCGTCCATGAACACGAGGTGGTCGCCGACCTCGCGGGCGAACCCCATCTCGTGGGTCACCACGACCATCGTCATGCCGCTGGCCGCGAGGTCCTTCATCACCTCCAGCACTTCGCCGACCAGTTCGGGGTCGAGCGCCGAGGTCGGCTCGTCGAAGAGCATGAGTTTCGGTGACATCGCCAGGGACCGCGCGATGGCGACCCGCTGCTGCTGCCCGCCGGAGAGCTGCGCCGGGTAGTGGTGTGCCCGGTCGGCGAGCCCGACCCGGTCGAGGAGGTCGCCGGCGCGCCGGCGGGCTTCCGTCGTCCCGACGCCCTTCACGGCGACCAGGCCCTCCATCACGTTCTCCAGGGCGGTGCGGTGCGGGAAGAGGTGGAACCGTTGGAACACCATGCCGATCGACTCGCGCTGTCGCCGCAGCCGGGCGTCCGGCAACGGTCGCAGCCGCCCGTTGTGCTCCTCGTAGCCGATCAGTTCGCCGTCGACGTAGACCCGGCCCGCCTGGGGCTCCTCAAGGTGGTTGAGACAGCGCAGCAGGGTGGACTTGCCGGAGCCGGACGGGCCGACCACACAGATCACCTGGCCCCGCTCGATGACCAGGTCGATGCCGCGCAGCACCTCGATCCGGCCGAAGCTCTTGCGGAGCTGCTGGCAGCACACCATCGGCGCGGTCATCGCGCGCTCCCGGTGAGGCGCAGGTTGCGCCCGATCCGCCCGCGCAACGTGCCCGAGGCGGTGGTGCCGAAGCCGCGGCTGAACCGACGCTCCAGGTAGTGCTGGCCGACGCTGGCGACGGTGGTGAGGACCAGGTACCAGATGGACGCGACGATGAGCAGGGCGATCACCTCGAAGTTGGTCAGGTAGAGCCGCTGGGCGACGGTGAGCAGGTCGGCGCCGGCGATCACCGAGACCAGCGAGGTGGTCTTGAGCATGGAGATGAACTGGTTGCCGGTGGGCGGGACGATGATCCGCATCGCCTGCGGCAGCACCACCCGCTGCATGATCTTCGAACGGGACATGCCCAGGGCGGCCGCGGCCTCCTGCTGGCCGGGATCGACGGCCCGCAGTCCGGCCCGGACGATCTCGCTCATGTAGGCGCCCTCGTTGATGCTGAGCCCGAGCAGCGCCGCGACGAAGCCCGTGATGAGGGCGTTCGTCTCCCAGGTCACCAGCTTCGGACCGCCGAACGGCACGCCGAGGCCGACCTCCGGGAAGATCAGCGCGATGTTGAACCAGAAGATCAGCTGCACCAGCAGCGGGGTGCCGCGGAAGAACCAGACGTAGGCCATCGCGCCGGTGCGCAGGATCCGGCTGCTGGAGATCTGCATCAGCGCCACCACCACGCCCAGCACCACGCCGATCAGCATCGACGCGACCGTGAGCTGGATGGTGACCCAGAGGCCCTCCAGGATGACCCGGTCGAACTGGTAGGCGACGACGATGTCCCAGTGCAGGTTGGGGTTGACGGCGATGGTCCAGCCGAACCAGACCAGGACCAGGGCGGTCACGCCGGCGGCCAGCCACCGCCCCGGGCGGAGCGGGTGGCTGATCCGGTTCGGCTGCACGAGGTCGGGCCCGTCGGGCGCCGGGCCCGCGCCGGCCGTGTCCTGCTTGTCGACCGTACGGTCCACCGGCGTGCTCACTTCTGGTCGTTGACGGTGGCCGCCTGGACGGCGCTGCCGGTCACGCCCCACTTCTCCAGGATCTTGGTGTACTCGCCGCTGTCGATCAGCTCCTGGAGCGCCCGCTGCACCGCGTCGCGCAGCTGGCTGTCCTTCTTGTCGATCGCGATGCCCCACGGGCCGGCCTCGTACTGCGCCTCCAGCACGTCGTACTTGCCGCTCTCTTGGGCGAGCATCTTGGCCACCGGGTAGTCGACGATGGTGGCGACGGCGCGTCCGGCGTCGATCTGCAGCAGGCCGGTGGGGGCGTCCTCGCTCTGCGAGATGGTCATCTTCTTCGCGCACTTGGCGTTCTGCCCCTCGCCGATGGCGAGGTTGGAGCTGCCCTTGGCGAGTACGACGGCCCGGCCGCAGAGGTCGGCGAGGTCCTTGACGCCGGCGGGATTGCCCTTGGCGACCATGATCGCGCCGCCGGCCTGGAAGTAGTCGACGAAGTCGACGGCCTTGCGCCGCTCCTCGGTGTCGCTCATCGAGGACATCGCCAGGTCCCAGCGGTCGGCCTGCAGACCGGGGATGAGCCCGGGGAAGCTGGCGTTGGTCATCTCCAGCTTCAGGCCGAGCCGACCGGCGATGGCCGCGGCCAGTTCGGGGTCGACGCCGATCAGCTCCTGGGTTCCTTCCTTGTACATCTCCATCGGCGGGTAGCCCTCGGCGGTGGCGACCCGGAGGACGCCCTTCTCCTTGAGGGCGGCCGGCACCAGGTCGGCGGCCTTGGCGTCGGCGGCGACCGAGGCGGCGCCGCCGGGCTGCGGAGTCTGCCCGCTCGTCGACCGGCCGCAGCCGGTTGCCGCGATCGAGAGGGTGACCAGACCGATGACGACGTGGAGCGCACGCTTCCTGAGCACGGTGAACCTCCTGGCTGAGCGACTGGCGGGGACCCTATCCGGGATCAGCCAGCATGAACAGCCTGAATGCTCTGCATGGTGAGCATCGATAGAATCGATGCTCAGGCGCGGTAGCGGTCGGCAGTGCCGTGACGGCGGTCAGGTCAGCCGGTGGCCGATGACCGGGTGCTGGCGCGGCTGGCCGGGCGCGGGCCGGGAGGGGTGCGCGCCGATCGTCAGCGGGCGGCGGGGGCAGACCGGCCCATCTCGGCGAGGATCCCGGTGCCCTGACCGAGTTCGATCAGGTATCCGTCCGGGTCCCGCAGGTAGCAGCGGATCTCCACGCCGTGGTCCTTCGGCTCGGTGAGGAACTGCCCACCCCGTGATCGCCACAGCTCGTAGATCGCCCGCACGTCGGTGACCCTGACGTTCATCGCGCCGCTGAGCGTGTCCGGATCCGGCGGCGCCTGTGCCCGTACGCCAGGCTTGTCGTCGGTCGGACCGCCCTCGTTGTTGATCACGATGTAGCTGTTGTGGAACCGCAGGATCGCCGGCTGGCGTTCCCGGACCACTGTCGCTCCCAGCACCCGCCGGTAGAACTCCCGGGAGCGGTCCACGTCCCGCACGATCAACAGGTGGGTGAGCACCAGCCCGCCCTCGGGCTGGAAGTAGTCCGGCGCCTCGCCCGCCATGCACGCCTCCTCCGGTCCGGTCCGCCCGGCGTACCCGCCCGCAGTGCCGACACACCCGGTCCCGGCCGGACCCGGGCACGAAATCGCGTTCCGGTCCGCCGGGCGCCGGGCCGGTGCGAGGATGAGCGCGTGCCAGCCCCGCCGGCGCCCGGCGCCGGTCGACCCGACGCGGCAGGTGGAGAGCATGCCCAACGACCAGGAAATCCGTCCCTTCCGGCTCGACACACCGGAGGAAGCGATCGCCGACCTGCGGCGCCGGATCACGGCCACGCGCTGGCCCACCCGGGAGCTGGTCGGTGACCGCTCCCAGGGCGTGCAGCTCGCGACCGTGCAGGCGCTGGCCCGCTACTGGACGACCGATCACGACTGGCGCGGGTTCGAGGCGAGGCTGAACGCCCTGCCGCAATACACGACCACCATCGACGGCGTCGAGATTCACTTCATCCACGTGCGGTCGCAGCACGAGAACGCCCTTCCGCTGATCATGACGCACGGCTGGCCGGGCTCGGTCGTCGAGCTGCTCGGGGTGGTCGGTCCGCTCATCGACCCGACCGCGCACGGCGGACAGGCCGAGGACGCCTTCCATCTGGTGCTGCCGTCCCTGCCCGGATACGGCTTCTCCGGCGAACCGACCGAGCTCGGCTGGGATTCGAACCGCATCGCCCGCGCGTGGGCGGAGCTGATGAGCCGCCTCGGCTACCCGCGCTACGTCGCGCAGGGCGGCGACGTGGGCGCCAACGTCACGGACGCGATGGGCCGCCAGGCACCCGAGGGATTGCTCGGCATTCACGTCAACCTGCTCGCCGGGGCGATCGCCCTCAAGGACAAGCTGCCGGCGCAGTCCGAGCCGGAACGCACGGCGCACGACCGGCTCAACACGTTCACGACGGACGGCTTCGGCTACTTCCTGGAGCAGTCCACCCGGCCGCAGACGATCGGCTACTCCCTGCTGGATTCACCGGTCGGGCTGGCGGCCTGGATGCTCGACCACGACACGGACAGCTACTACAAAATGTCCCGCGCGTTCGTCGACGGCGGGCCGGTGGGCGGTCTCACCCGGGACAGCATCGTCGACAACATCACGCTGTACTGGCTGACCGGCACCGGCGCCTCGGCCGCCCGGTGGTACTGGGAATTCGGCCGGTTCCGGGCCGCCGCTGCCGCGTCCGGCCAGGCGCCACCGCCGGTCAAGGTTCCGGTCGGCTTCACCACGTTCCCCGACGAGCTCTGGGCCGCCCCTCGCAGTTGGGCCGAGGCGGTCTACCCCGGCCTCGCCTACTTCAACGAGGTCGACAAGGGCGGCCACTTCGCGGCCTGGGAGGAACCCGACCTGTTCGCGAACGAGATGCGGGCCGTGTTCCGGCCGCTGCGGGCAGCCTGAGCCGGGGCGGGCGGTGCTCCTACTCCTCCTCGGCGAACACCACCTCGCGGCGCTTGCGGATCGCCGGGAGGACGGCGACGACGAGCGCCGCCACGGCCAGGGCGAGCAGCACCGCGGAGATCGGTCGGGTCAGGAAGACCGACGCGTCGCCGCGGGAGATGATCAGCGCGCGTCGCAGGTTCTCCTCCAGCAGCGGGCCGAGGACGAAGCCGAGCAGCAGCGGCGCCGGCTCGCAGCCGCACTTGATCAGGACGTAGCCCAGGATCCCGAAGAACACGATCGCGTAGACGTCGAACGCGTTGAAGCCCAGCGAGTAGGTGCCGATCGCGGCGAACAGGATGATCATCGGGAACAGCACCTGGTACGGGATGCGCAGCATCCGCACCCAGACCCCGATCAGCGGCAGGTTCAGCAGCACCAGCAGCACGTTGCCGATCCACATCGAGGCGATCAGGCCCCAGAACAGCGCCGGCTCGTCGGTGATGACCTTCGGGCCGGGCGTGATGCCGTGGACGATGAACGCGCCGACCATCAGCGCCATCACCGGGTGGGCGGGCAGGCCCAGGGTGAGCAGCGGGATGAACGACGTCTGCGCGGCGGCGTTGTTCGCCGACTCGGGCCCGGCCACGCCCTCGATCGCACCGCGCCCGAACTCCTCCGGCCGCTTCGAGACCCGCTTCTCGACCGCGTACGAGGTGAACGAGGCCAGCACGTGCCCGCCACCTGGCAGCACGCCGAGCGCGGTTCCCAGCCCGGTGCCCCGAAGGATCGGGGCGACGATGCGCCGCCGGTCCTCGCGCGTCGGCCAGAGGTTCTTCACCTTGCTGACCACGGCCTCACGGGTCTGCTCGTTCTCCAGGTTGCGCAGGATCTCGGCCACCCCGAACATGCCGACGGCGACCGACACGAAGTCGATGCCGCCGTACAGTTCGCGCTGGCCGAACACGAACCGGGGCAGGCCGGTGTAGATGTCCTGGCCGACCATGCCGAGCAGGACGCCGAGCGCGATCATCGCGAGGGCCTTGAGCGTGGAGCCGCGCGCCAGCGCGATCGACACGATCAGGCCGAACAGCACGAGCGAGAAGTAGTCCGCCGGGCCGAACTGCAACGCGACGCGGGCCAGCGGTGGAGCCGCGACCGCCAGCGCGACGGTGGCCAGGGTGCCCGCGATGAAGGACCCGATCGCGGCGGCGGCCAGGGCCGGACCGGCCCGGCCCTGGCGGGCCATCTCGTGGCCGTCCAGCGCGGTGACCGCCGCCGACGACTCACCGGGCAGGTTGATCAGGATGGCCGTGGTCGAGCCGCCGTACTGTGCGCCGTAGTAGATGCCGGCCAGCATGATCAGCGCCGTCACCGGTTCGAAGTTGAACGTGATCGGCAGCAGCATCGCCACCGTGGCCGTCGGCCCGATGCCGGGCAGCACGCCGACCGCCGTCCCGAGCAGCACGCCCACGAAGCAGTAGAGGACGTTCTGGACCAGGAAGGCGGTCGAGAAGCCCAGCGCGAGGTTGTCGAAGAGTTCCATGCCTCAATCCGGGTGGCACGTCAGAACGAGAGCCACGGGCCCCACAGCGGGATCCGCAGCTGGAGTCCGACGACGAAGATGAGCGTGCTGGCCACGGTCAGCCCGGCGGCCACGGCCAGGGCCGCGAGGATCCGCACCCGCCGGCTGGCCAGGGTGACCAGGAAGGCGGTCACCGCCGACGTCGGCACGAACCCGAGACGCCGGACGCTGTAGCCGAAGAACACGACGGCGATCACGATGACGCCCACCGCGCGCCACGGGATCGACCCGAACGAGACCACCTCGCCGGCGACGAGCCCCTTGGCGACGATCACCAGGCCCAGGGCGGCCAGGATCGCGCCGACCAGCAGCGGGAAGTAGCCGGGCCCCATCCGCAGTGGGGTGCCCAGCTCGTAGCTGAGCGACCCCACCACGAACGCGCCGCCGATCAGGACGAAGATTCCTCCGGCGAGGACGTCCGGAAAGGACCGTCGACGTTCCACCTCAGGAGGCCTCGACCCCGGCGTCGGCGATGATCTTCGCCCAGGCGCCGAGCTGCTCCTGCAGGTGTGCCCGGTGTGCCTGCGGGGTCGCGTCCTCCGCCGGCACCGGCGCGGTGCCCAGCTTGGCCATCTGATCGATCACCGCCTGGTCGGCCAGTGCCACCTTCAGCGCCTCGGACAGCTTGTCGACGACCTGCTGCGGCGTGTCGGCCGGGACGTAGAGGCCGTGCCAGACACTGACCTGGAGCTGGGTCAGCCCCGCTTCGGTCGTGGTGGGCAGGTCGGGCAGGCTCTTCACCCGTTCCGGGGTGGTGACCGCGTACGCCTTGATCTCGCCCGCGGTGATCTGGCCGCTGGTGTTGGTCGTCTGGTCGCACATGAAGTCGACCTGGCCGCCGACGAGGTCGGTCAGCGCGGGGCCGGTCCCCTTGTACGGGACCTCCTGGAGCTTGACCCCGACGGCGTGCTGGAACAGCAGGCCGCACAGGTGGGACGCGGCGCCGACGCCGGCGTTGGCCAGGGTGACCTTGTTGGCGTTCGCCTTCACGTGGGTCACCAGGTCCGGCAGCGTGGCGGGCGGGAAGTCCTTGCGGGCGACGATGGTCATCGGCACCTCGGTGACCAGCCCGACCGTCTCGAAGTCCTCGAGCGGTTTGTAGCCCAGGTTCTTGTAGAGGGCGGGCGCCGTGGACATGCCGATGTGGTGCATGAGCACGGTGTAGCCGTCGGGCTCGGCCCGGGCGACCTCACCGGCGCCGACCGTGCCGCCCGCGCCCTCGACGTTCTGTACGACGATCTTGGCACCCAGCTTCGCGGCCATCGGCTCGGCGATCATGCGGGTGACGGTGTCCGTCGGGCCGCCGGCGCTGAACGGCACGACGAACGTGATGTTCTGCTCCGGGTAGTTCCCGGCGTCGCCTCCGCCGCCGCCACCATTGCCGGAACAGGCGGCCAGCAGCGAAACGGCGCCGATCGCGGCGATCATCCGCGCGGCGGCCCGGTGCCTGGTCGTTGTCATCTCGGGGCCTCCTCGTCGACGCATGCGCATCCGTCGGTGGGTGTGCGGCCTCAGTCTCGACGGGCCGGGACGCGGATGGTGTCAGAAAAATCCCAAGAACTTGCGGGCTAACAGGAGCCTGGTCCGGGCCGTACAATTCGCCGACATGCGGATCACCGTCATCGAGGATGACGACCGCGTGGCGCGGGGTCTGGTGACCGTGCTGACCCAGGCGGGCTTCCAGGTCCAGCGCATCGCCACCGCCGCGGAGGCCGTGCGTGCCGCCCCGTCCGACGTGGTCCTCGTCGACCTGGGCCTGCCCGACGGCGACGGTCTCGACGTGATCCGCAAGCTGCGCGACCGACCGGAGACCGCCGTCATCGCGGTGACCGCGCGGTCGGAGGAGCACGAGCGGGTCCGTGGCCTGCGCGCCGGCGCCGACGACTACATCGTGAAGCCGTTCGGCATCCCGGAGCTGCTGGCCCGGATCGACGCCGTGCTGCGGCGCACCCGGGCGGCTCGGGCCCTGAGCCACCCGGCCGAGCCGCTGGTCGTCGGCCCGATGCGGATCGGCGTGGGCACCCGCGAGGTCACCGTCGACGGCACCGCCGTGACGCTGACCCGCAAGGAGTTCGAGCTGCTCCTGCTGCTGGCCCGGCGGGCGCCGAACGTGGTGAGCCGCGACGTCATCCTCGACCAGATCTGGGGCGCGACCTGGGAGTCCTCGAGTCGCACCCTGGACACCCACATCGCGGCGTTGCGGCACAAGCTCGGGTCGGCCGTGCTCATCCGCACGGTCCACGGCGTCGGCTACCGGCTGCTGGCCGACCAGCCGGAGCTGATCGGCTGACCCGCCGTGCACCGTCGCCTGCTCGCCGTCCTGGTGCCCCTCGCGGTGCTGCTCGTCGCGGCGCTCGGGGTGCCGCTCAGCGTCACCGTGGCCGAGCGGGAGATGCAGGAGACCTACGTCGACCGGCTGGGCGACGTCGGCCGGTTCGCGTCGCTGGCCGAGACCGCGCTGTCGACCGGACGCACCGAGGCGCTGCACCAGGAACTGGCCCGCTACCACCAGCTCTACGGCATCCCGGCCGCGGTGATCGACACCTCGGGCACGGTGCTGCTCGGCCCGGCCGGCGCGTACCAGGAGGCGGCGCGGGCCGAGCCGGCGGTGCCCCGGATCGTCACCGCGGCGCTGGCCGGGGCGAGGTCCGAGCCGTCCGGGGAATGGGCGCCGTGGGACGACTCCGCCCTGGTGGTGGCGGAGCCGGTGGGCCGGGACAGCGAGGTCGTCGGCGCCGTCGTGACGATCTCCGACCTGTCGCAGACGCGCGGTCACATCCTGGTGCGGTGGGCCCAGCTCGCCGCGCTCGGGCTGCTGCCGTTGATCGCGCTGGTGGCCGTCGCCTGGCCGGTGTCCGCGTGGGTGCTGCGGCCGGTGCGGGAGCTGGACGCGGCGAGCGCGCGGATCTCGCGGGGCGACCTCACCATCCGGGCCGACGCCGAGGCCGGCCCGGTCGAGCTGCGGCGGCTGGCCGGGTCGTTCAACACCATGATGGACGCGGTGGAGAACGCCGTGCAGCGGCAGCGGGCGTTCGTGTCCGACGCGTCGCACCAGTTGCGCAATCCGCTGACCAGTCTCCGGCTGGCGGTGGAGAGCCTGGAACCGCATCTGCGCCCGGCCGGCGACGGGCGGCAGCTGTACGACGTCGCCGTCGACGAGCTGAAGGCGATGCAGCGGATGTTGAACTCGCTGCAGGCCAGCGCGCGGATGGAGAGCATCCGGACGGCGTCGCCGGTCGACCTCGACGCGGTGCTGGCGACCCGGGTGAACCGGTGGCGGGCGTTGACCGCGGCCGCGGGGCAGACCCTGGTGGTCAACGTGCCGCCCGGGCTGCGGTTGCTGGAGCCGCCGGGCGGACTCGGCAGCGTCCTGGACGAGCTGATCAGCAACGCGTTGCGGCTGTCGGGCTCGCAGACCGTGCAGGTGACCGCCCAGCTCTCCCCTGCTGCTCCGGACGCCGCACCCGGCGACGCCGCCCGGGCCGGTGGGCTGGTCACGATCGCGGTCCGCGACGACGGCCAGGGGATCGACGTCGCCGAGCGGGCTCAGGCGCTGCGGCGGTTCTGGCGGTCGCCGCGGCACCAGAACGTGTCCGGGACCGGCCTGGGACTGGCGATCTGCGCCGACCTGGTCGGGGCGGCCGGGGGCGAGCTGCGCCTGGAGGACGGCCTGCCGCGTCCGGACGGGTCCGGGCACGGATTCGCCGCGGTGGTCGCGCTGCCGGTCGCCGCGCGGGCGGCGGCGGCCGACGCCGCGTCGCCGGTCTGAGGACTCCCCCGCCGGCCGGTCACCGGTTGGTCAGCGCTTGCGGTCGCGGAACCAGGCGGCCGCGCCGGGATGCAGCGGGACCGACCCGGTGGAGATCCCGGTACGCACGTTGATCTGCCACGCCTCGGGAACGGCCTCGGCGTCGTCGCGGCTGGCGGAGGTGATCGTCCGGGTGTGCGTGAAGATCGTGTCGGTGATGGCGTAGACCAGGTCGTCGGGCAGGTCGTTGCGCACCAGGAGCACGTTCGGCACCGCGACGGTCCGGGTGGCCGGGACGCCGGCGTAGGCCGTCGCGGGGATCCTGGCCGGAGCGTACGGACCGGGGTACGCGGTGAAGAGGGCGCCGGCCTGCGCGTCCAGCGGGATCAGCCGGATCGGGTGCCACTGCGCCAGCTCGGTGATGGCGGGTGTCGGGACGCCGGTCAGGGAGAACATCGCGTCGATCCGGCCGGCGCGCAGGGCGGCCGCCGATTCGGCCTGGCTGAGGGACCGGCCGTCGGCCCGCACCCGGCCGAGTTCCAGCACCCGCAGCGAGGTGAACTCGGTGCCCGAGTCGCGGGCGCCGAGCGATATCCGCCGGCCCGCGAGGTCCCCGAACTCGTCGATCGCGGAGGCGGCCAGGACCACGAGGTGCAGGTGGCTGTCGTAGAGCCGGCAGATCGCCGAGAGTCCCTCGGGGGCGCTGCCGTCGGTCGTGATCAGCGCGTCCAGGCTGGTCAGCCCGAGGTGCACGTCGCCGGCCCGGAGCATCCGGATGTTGTCGGTGGACGCCCCGCTCGGCACGGTGGTCACCGTGGCACCCGGTACCTGTTCGGAGATGTGGGCGGCGATCGCACCGCCGATGCGTCGGTACACCGCCCCCGCCGGCCCGGTGGCCAGTCGCAGGTGGACCGGGTCGACCTCGGACTGCCGGGAACAACCGGCGAGCAGCCCGCCGGCGGCCAGGAGCACCGCCCGCCGGCTGAACCGCACCGCCGGGTCCAGCGCCATGCCGAGATGATACGGAGGGTCCCGCCCGTCCGATCGCCGGACGGGCGGGACCCCGGTCCGGCTACAACTGGATGAGGCGGGTCAGGTCCACCGTGGAGATCGCCCCGGCGCGCACCTGGGCGACCGCGATCGGCTGGCCGACGACGCGATTGGGCAGGTCGACCTGCACCAGGTAGGTCCCCGGACGCAGGTGCACGAAGCCGAACCAGCCGTCGCCGTCGGTGGCCCGGGTGATCGGCGCACCGCCGGTGGTCAGCGGCCGCAGGGTGACGGTGGCCTGGTCCAGCGGCGCGCCGGTGTGCAGCGCGACGCGGCCCGAGACGTGCCCCTCGGCGGGGGTCGCCTTCCACGGCATCACCGGCACCGCCGGCTTGTCGGCGAACGGGGCGTCCGGCCCGGTCGTCAACGCCTCGGCCAGTTTGTCCCGCTCCGCGTTACGGACGGCCAGCGGCTGATTGACGCCGGCGCGGGTCGGGTTAGCGTACGAGTATCCGCTCCAGCCGGCGGCGGTGTTGCCCGCCGCGGTGGGGGCGAGCGCCGTGCGTACCTGCTCGAGGCTGTCGGGGATGTCGTTGAGGTACAGGGCCGGGCCGATCACCGCCTGCCGGTCGCCCTGCCAGTCGGCGAGCACCTCGGTCCACTCGTCGTACATCTGCTTCTGGTCGGGCATCCAGTTGCGCTTGTAGTTCATGGCCACGACGGTGTCCATGATCCCCTCGGCCAGCCAGCCCTTCCAGTCCTGCAGCACCTCGGCGTAGGGCCGGGTCTGCTCCCAGCCGCCCATGGTCTGCGGCCCGTAGCTGTAGGTGATGCCGTCCATCGACAGGCGGGCCCGCGGGTCCACCTGCCACATGCCGAGGTAGATCTTGCGGACCAGGTTGGTCATCTGGTTGCGCCGCCAGTCCGAGAACTGCGGGTCGGCGGGCAGCGGCGTGTCGGTGCGGCCGGTGGCGGCGCGGAAGCGGGCCAGCGAGGTCTCGCTGTAGCCCCAGTCGCTGTGCGTGGTGGTGGAGTTGAAGTCCGGGTAGCGCACGTAGTCGAGGTTGATGCCGTCGACGTCGTACTCCCGCACGATGCTCTGGATCGCCGAGACGATGTAGTTGACCGCGGCCGGGTTGGCCGGGTCCATGTAGGCGTTGTTGCCCATGAGTTCCTGGCCGTCGTACCGCTTGTTGAGCCAGCGGTCGGCGCCGGTGGCGGACCGGCCGTGCTTGTTGAAGACGTGCTCGGGCGAGGAGTGCGGGGTGGCCGAATTCCACATCGTGTTGACGTTGACCCAGGCGTGCACCTCCAGGCCCGCCGCGTGTCCCTGCGCGATCATCTCGTCGAGCGGGTCGTACGGCAGTGGGGCGATCGCCGCGTCGGTCCGCGGGTAGAGCGCCCGGTTGCAGAAGCAGTCGTAGCGGCGGGCGATCTGGACGATCAGGGCGTTGGCGTTGATCTTCTTGGCGTCCTGCACAAGCCGGGTGACCTGTGCCGGGGTGTAGATGCCCTCGTTGAACGCGTCGACCCAGTAGCTGCGCCACTGCTGGGTGGGCTCCGCTTCCGGGTCGGCCTTCGCGGCGGTGGCCATGCTGAGCGTCAGGACGATGGCGGTGAGGACGGCTAGTGCTCGTTTTGTCACTGGAAGCCTCCACGTGCGGGAGTGCGCTGAAGGATTTCTGCAAGTGATTGCAGTAAATGCGAAGGTAAGCTACGGCCCACCGTGGGGGCAAGGGTGCCGGCGATCCCGGCGGCGGCGCCGACACCCACACCGTGACCTCGGCTGGCGACGTCGAGTGGGCGGCTCCGTGGCGTCCGGCCAACCCGAGCCTGAGCGAAAGCCGGTGGCGGACCACGGCGGCCACTGTTAGCCTTCGGCGACCGTGCGAGAGATCGAGGAGGTGGTACCCGTGAACGTATCGACGTGGGTGCTCCCCTCCGGGGTCACGGTCGGGCGATAGGTCGTCCGGGAGCGCCGTTCACGAGCACTCCCGAAAGGCACGACCGTGCGATTCACTTCCGAACAGCGCCTCGACGACGGCGTCCTCGAGCGCGAATTCACCCTCGGCGAGATCCCCGGCATCCTGTGGACGCCCGGATCCGCATCCGCACCGGCCCCGCTGATCCTGCTCGGCCACCCCGGCGGACTGCACAGGATGTACCCCCGACTGGTGGCTCGGGCCCGGCACTGCGCGGCGGAGGGCTTCGCCGCGGCCACCATCGAGCTGCCCGGGAGCGGTGATCGGCCCCGTTCCGCGGCCGCCGAGGAGGCCCGCGCTGATCTGCACCGGGCCTTGGAGGCCGGCGAGCCGGTCGACGACGAGATCGTCGGCCGGCTCGTCCTCCCGTTGGTCGAGAAGGCGGTCCCGGAATGGCGGGCCGCCCTGGATGCCCTCCTGTCGCTGCCCGAGATCGGCGGCCCGGTCGGGTACGCGGGCGGGGTGATCGCCATCGGCGTCCGGCTGGCGGTGGTCGAGCCGCGCATCTCGGCCGCCCTTCTGTTCGCCGGGAGTTACGTGCCCCGCGCCATGTTCGAGGAGGCCCGGCAGGTCACCATTCCGTTGCAGGTCCTGCTGCAGTGGGACGACGAAGGAAACGACCGACAGCTGGCCCTGGACCTGTTCGACGCCTTCGGCTCCGCGGAGAAGACGCTGCACGCCAACATGGGCGGGCACACCGGCGTCCCGGGGTTCGAGGGGGACGACGGGAACCGGTTCTTCGCCCGGCACCTGAAGTGAGGCTGGGCCGTCGAGCCGGCAGCAGACGATAGGCCCTGCCGGCCTGGATGCCGCTCATCGAGGAGGACAGCCGCGCCCCCCTCGATGAGCGGTGGCCAGCAGCTGCACAACAGGGCTCGTACCGGTCGGGGGTCGCGGCAGCGGACCTGGACAGCCGGAACTCAGCGGGTTCCCGAGCCGAGGAGCTTGTTCAGCCAGGCGAGCTGTTCGAGCTGGTGCGCGGCTTCGCCGCCTTCGTGGTCGTTGAACTCGTACACCCGCAGCTCCTTCTCGCCGCCGTACCGGTGGTAGGCGACGAAGCAGGTCGAGGGCGGGCAGACCTGATCCAGCATCGCGATGGAGAACAGCGCGGGCGCGGTCGCCCGGGGCGCGAGCACGGCGGCGTCGACGTAGGACAGCGTGCGGAACACCTGTTCGCCCCGGTCGCGGTGCAGTTTGAGGTATTCGGTGACCTCGCCGTACGGGCCGCGACCGGCGACCTGCACGCCGCGCCGGATGTCGCACAGGAAGGGCACGTCCGGCATGACCGCCGCCACGCCCGGATCCAGCGCGGCCACCGCCAGCGCCAGGCCGCCGCCCTGGCTGATGCCGGTGACGGCGACCCGGTCGGCGTCGACGGCGGGATGCTCCCGGGCGGCGCGGGCGAACCGTACCGCGTCGGTGATCAGCCGGCGGTAGTAGCAGGTCTCCGGGTCGGTGACGCCGCGGGTGAGGAATCCGGGCACGGTGCCCGCCGGGTACGGGTGCGGGTCGGCGGTGCTGCCGGACGCGGCACTCCAGCCCTGGCCGCGACTGTCCATGATCAGGTGCGCGTAGCCGGCCGCGGCCCAGAACAGCTTCTCGTGGGGCAGGCCACGGCCCCGGCCGTAGCCGAGGTACTCGACCACGCACGACAGCGGTCCGTCGGCGTTCGCGGGCAGGTGCAGCCAGCCGCGCACGGGCTCGCCGCCGTAGCCGGGCACGGTGACGTCGAAGGTGCGGACCTGGACGAGCCCGGTGTCGACGGGCTCGTAGGCCGCCGGTCCGGGTTCGTCGGCGGCCAGGGTCCGCGCCCAGAAGGCGTCCAGGTCCGCGGGAACGTCCAGGTCGGGCCGGTACGCCCAGCAGTCGGCGAGGGTGAGATCGGTCAGGGGCACCGCGTGGCCTCCGGTCAGCAGGATCGTCGGTTGTCGTCGTGGTGGGGCGCGCCGGTGGGCCGGTCCGCTACCGGGCCTCGGCGACGGCCGAGGCGAACCAGCCGGTGATGGTGGTGGGGTGGGTGATCGCCGTGCCCACCACCACCGTCCACGCGCCGGCGCGCAGCGCCTGCGCGGCCTGCTCCGGGCGGTGGATCCGGCCCTCCGCGACCACCGGCACGTCGATCGCGGTGGCGAGCCGCGCGACCAGGTCCAGGTCCGGGCCGGGCTGCTTGCTGGTGTACGCCGTGTAGCCGGCCAGGGTGGTGCCGACCAGGTCGGCGCCCGCCGCGGCAGCGCCGACCCCCTCCTCCAGGGTGGAGCAGTCGGCCATCACCAGGGCTCCGGTCCGCTCCTTGACGGCGGCGACGGTCTCGCCGAGGGTTCGGCCGTCGGGTCGTGGCCGGGCGGTGCCGTCGAGCGCGACGACGTGCGCGCCGGCGCGGGCGACGGCCAGCGCGTGGTCGAGCGTGGGGGTGATGAAGACGTCGTCGTCGCCGTCCTTCCAGAGCCCGATCAGCGGGAGGTCGACCGCGTCCCGGATCGCCGCGATGTCCGCCAGGCCCTGGGCGCGGATGCCGGCGGCGCCGCCCCGGGCGACCGCGAGCGCCACCCGGCGCATGGTGTCCGGGTCGCGCATCGGCTCACCGGGGTACGCCTGGCACGACACGACCAGGCGGTGGCGCAACTGTTCGACCAGCGGGTTCACGCGAGGACCTCCCAGGCGAGCGAGGCGGCGCCGAGCAGCGGGGCGTCCGACCCGAGGGCCGAGGCCAGCACGGGCACGTCGGCCAGGCTGGGCAGGGTCTCCCGCCGTACCGCGTCCCGCAGCGCCTGCCACCACGGCGCGCCGAGGCCGGTGACGCCGCCGCCGACCACGACGGCGTGCGGGTCGAGCAGGTTGACCAGCCCGCCGACCGCCGAGCCGACGGCGGCTCCGCCCAGCGCGACCACGTCGCGGGCGGTATCGTCGCCGTCCTCGGCACGCGCGGCCACCGATCGCAGGTCGTCGACCGGCCGGCCGGTACGCCGGGCGTACTCGCCGGCGAGGCCGGGACCGGCGGCGATCGCCTCCAGGTGGCCCTGTCCCCCGCACGTGCAGGGCAGCGACCCGGCGTACGGGGAGGGTTGGTGGCCGGCGTGCCCGGCCGCCGAGTGGGCGCCGGCGAGCACGGTGCCGCCGACGACGAACGAGGCGCCGACGCCGGTGCCGACGGCGACGTAGAGCACCGTGTCGCGCCCGGCCGCGACGCCGTGACGCGCCTCGCCGAGGGCGTGGGCGTGCACGTCGTTGATGACCGTGACGGGCAGCCCCAACCGCCGGCGCAGGGTGCCACGCAGGTCGGTGCCGGCCCAGCCGGTCAGCACGTCGGTGGCCGAGAGCACCCGGCCGCTGCGGTGGTCGATCACCCCGGCGCTGCCGACCCCGAGCGCCCGGACCGGCGTCCCCGCCGACCTCGCCCGCAGCTGCTCGACGAGGCCGGCGGCGGTGTCCAGCACGGCGGACGCGCCGGCCCGGCCCGGGGTGGCGGCGGTGACCCGGTCGAGGATCTCGCCCCGCCTGGTCACGATGGCGGCCGCCGTCTTGGTGCCGCCGATGTCGAGCGCGGTCACCGCCTCGGCGTGATTGCGTGCCTCGGGCATGGTCAGAGCAGCCCCGCCAGTTCCAGCTGGGTACGCACCCGGGCGGCCTCCTCGGCGTCGAGCGGGCGCAGCGGCAGCGACACCGCGTTGCTGGCGATGACGCCGAGCAGGTTAAGGGCGGTCTTGAACGCGCCGACCCCCCGGGTCGCGCCGGCCGAGGTGGCCGGGTCGGCGGCGTCGACGATGCGGAACAGCCGGGTGAGGCGGTCCTGCTCGCGGCGGGCCGCCGCCCAGTCGCCGCCGGTGCAGGCCCGGTGCAGCCGTACGTAGCCGGCCGGGTCCACATTGCCCAGCCCGGGTACCGAGCCGGCGGCGCCGGCCAGCATCATCGCGTCGACCACCACCTCGTGCCCGGTCAGCAGGCTGAAGTCGGTGTCCGGCGCGTGTTCCGCGATGGACAGCGCCAGCTGGCGGAAGGCGACGTCGTCGCCGCTGGAGTCCTTGACGCCGGCGAGGATCCCCTCCGCGGCCAGCCGGGTCAGCAGGTCGGTGGAGAGCTTGCTGTGCACGCAGACCGGGATGTCGTACGCGAGCAGGGGAAGCTCCACCCCGGCGGCGAGCGACCGGAAGTGCCGCTCGATCTCGTGCGGGCCGACGATGGCGTAGAAGGGGGCGGTCGCGACCAGCCCGTCGGCGCCCAGCCGGGTCGACGCCTCCGCCCGATCGAGGACCCGGCGGGTGGTCGGTTCGATGCAGCCGGCGAGGACGGGTACGGCGCCGCCGACGGTCTTCACGATGACCTCCAGCGCCCGGTCCCGCTGCCGGTCGGTGAGGAAGACGGTCTCGCCCGAGCTGCCGAGGGCGAAGATGCCGTCGACGCCGGCGTCGAGCAGCCGCTCGACGAGCCGCTCGAGGGAGGTGACGTCGACCTCGCCCTGGTCGGTCAGGGGGGTGACGGTCGGCGGCACGACTCCGGCGAACCGCGGGGCTGGGCTGGTCACGCTGTCTCCTGGGCAGGTAGAGGGGTGGTGCGTCCGGTTGCCGCGCTGGCGAGTTCGACCAGCTCGGCGTTGCTGGTCCCGGCTGGGACCGGGTGGTAGCACCGGAACTCGTGGGCCGTGCCGTCGGCGTCGCTGCGCTCGGCCGGCGGCATCTCGGTGGCGCACCGGTCGGTGGCCTTCCAGCAGCGGGTCCGGAACGGGCATCCGCTGGGCGGTCGGGTGGCCGACGGGACCGGGCCGACCAGTGGGATGGGGTCGATGGGCGAGAGCAGGCCCGGCGTGGCCGACAGCAGTGCCCGGGTGTACGGGTGCTGGACCCCCTCGGGCAGCAGGGCGGCCGGCGCCTGCTCCACGATCCGGCCGAGGTACATCGTGACGACGCGGTCGCTGATCCGCTTGACGGTCTGGATGTCGTGAGAGACCAGGACCATGGCCAACCCGAGCCGGTCCTTGAGGTCCAGCAGCAGGTTGAGGATCTGGGCCCGTACCGAGACGTCAAGGGCGCTGGTGGGCTCGTCGGCGATGACCAGTCCCGGCTCCAGGGCCAGGGCGCGGGCGATGGACACCCGCTGGCGTTGCCCGCCGGAGAGCTGGCTCGGCAGGACGTCGGCGACCGAGCGGGGCAGGCCCACCAGGGCCATCAGCTCGGCGACCCGCGCTTCCCGCTGCGCCCGGGTGCCCCGGCGGTGCACGTCGAGCGGGTCGCGCAGGATGTCGCGTACCGGCATCCGCCGGTTCAGCGACGTGGCCGGGTCCTGGAAGATCATGCCGACGCCGGCGCCGATGTGCTGGCGGCGTTTTGCGGCGCTCATCGACCACACGTCCTTGCCGGCGAAGGTGACCGCGCCGCTGGTCGGGCGTTGCAGCCCGACCAGCACCTTCGCCAGGGTGGACTTGCCGCAGCCGGACTCGCCGACGATGCCGACGGTCTCGCCGGCGCGGACGGTCAGGTCCGCCCCGGTGAGGGCGTACACCCGCTCGCGGCTGAACATGCCGCCGCCGCGGGTGCGGTGGACCACGTGCACATCGCGCAGCTCGACGATCGGCTGGCGGACGGCTGTCGCGCTCATCGGGCCAGCTCCTTCTCGCTGACGGTGACGGCCGGGTGGTGGCAGGCGTAGCCGTGGGCGGTGGTGCCCGCCAGGCTCGGTGCCGTGTCGTGGCAGACCTGGGTCGCCGCGGGACAGCGGTCGGCGAACCGGCAGCCGCGCGGGAAGTCGGCCGGCGACGGCACCACGCCGCGAATCTGGGTGAGCCGCTCCGCGCCGGCCTCCAGGGAGAGGACGGACCCGAGGAGCCCGCGGGCGTAGTGGTGCGCGGGCGCCTCGATCACGTCGGCGGTGACGCCGGTCTCGACGATCTGCCCGCCGTACATGACGACCACGCGGTCGGAGATGTCGCTGACCAGCGCGAGGTCGTGGCTGACCAGGATCAGGGCGAAGCCCAGCTGCTCCCGCAGCCGCAGCAGCAGCTCCATCACCTGCGCCTGGACGGTGACGTCGAGCGCGGTGGTCGGCTCGTCGGCGATGATCAGGCGCGGGTCCCGGGACAGCGCCATCGCGATCACCACGCGTTGCCGCTGCCCGCCGGACAGCTCGTGCGGGTACGCCGCCAGGGTGCGCTGCGGGTCCAGGCCCACCAGCCGCATCAGTTCCTCGGCCGACCGGGTGCCGCCGCGGCGGATCATCTGCGCCAGTTGCGTCCCGACCCGCAGCGCGGGGTTCAACGCGGACAGGGCGTCCTGGTAGACCATGGCGATCTCCCGCCCCATCAGGGCACGGCGCCGCTTGGCGGCCAGGGTCAGCAGGTCCGTGCCCTGGAAGCGGATCTCCCCGCGTACCCGGGCGCCCTGCGGCAGCAGCCCCATCACGGCGAGCGAGGTCAGCGACTTGCCGGAGCCGGACTCCCCCACCAGGCCGACGACCTCGCCGGGGCGGACGTCGAAGGAGAGGCCGTCGACGATGTCGACGCCCTGGTGGCGGCCGTCGAAGCCGATCGACAGGTTCCTGACCTCGAGCACGGGCTGGCCCTGCGGGAGGGGACGGGCCCGCTCGCGCAGCCGCTGCGCCGCCTCCGCGAGACCGGGCAGGCGCACGGTCTCGCCGGTGCCGGGCCGCGGCTGCTCCAGCGGGTCACCGGCCGACGTGGTGGTGGCGCGGCGGGCCGCCGGTGCGGCCCAGGCGTCGGAGATCCCTTCGGAGAGCACGTTCAGGGCCAGCACGGTCAGCAGGATCAGCAGGCCGGGGAAGAACGTGGCCCACCAGCCGCCGATCTGCACCATCTCCTTGCCGAAGGCGATCACCGAGCCCCACGAGGACTCCGCCTCCTGCGGGGCCAGCCCGCCGCCGATGAAGGACAGCGACGCCTCGAAGACGATGGCGTCGGCGACCATGACGGTGACGAAGACGAGCACCGGGGCGGCGCAGTTGCGCAGCACGTGCCGCCAGAGGATGTGCGGACGCCGGGCGCCGATGATCCGTTCGGCCGCCACGTAGTCCTCGCGGTACTGCGACAGCACGTTGGCCCGGACGATGCGGGCGACCGACGGGGTGAACACGAAACCGATCGCGACCACGAGGACGAGCAGGCTGTTCTTGCCGAACGAGATGATCAGCAGGGCGGAGAGCACGATGGCCGGGAAGGCCATGACGACGTCGAGGCAGCGCATGATCACCTCGTCGACGGCGGTCCGGCTGCTGCCCGCCAGCGCGCCGAGGATCCCGCCGACCAGCAGGGCGAGGCCGGCCGCGCCGGCGCCGACGATCAGCGACCGCCGGGTGCCGGCCACCAGCCGGGAGAAGACGTCCCGCCCGAGCTTGTCCAGGCCGAACCAGAAGTCGCCGTTCGGGCCGGTCGTCGCCGCGCCGAGCCCGGCCTGGGCGGGGTCGTGCCGGATCAGCAGCGGGGCGAGCAGGCCCACCAGGACGATGAGCAGGACGAAGCCGAGCGCGAACCGGGCCGGTACGCCGAGCCGGGTGAAGGCGATGCCAGGGCGGGAGAGCCGGGCGGTGAGGGTGCGGCGCATCAGTGGCCTCCGCGCAGTCGAGGGTTGGCGAAGAGGTAGAGGATGTCGACCACCAGGTTCACCAGGACGAAGCCGAGCGCGATCGTCAGCACGGTGCCCTGGGCGAGGGCGGTGTCGTTCTGCTGCACCGCGCTCATGATCTGGGTGCCCATCCCGGGCAGCGAGAAGATGGCCTCGATGACGACCGTGCCGCCGATCAGGTAGCCGATCCGCAGGCCCAGCGCGGTGAGCGGGTTGACCAGCGCGTTGCGCAGCACGTTGCGGCCGATCACCACCCGGGGCGGCAGTCCGGCGCCGACCGCCGTGCGGACGTAGTCCTTGTCCAGTTCCTCGACCATCGAGGTGCGGACGATCCGGGCGAGTGAGCACCCGACCGGCACGGCGAGCGCGAGCGCGGGCAGGGCGAGCGACTGCAGCCAGAGGCTGACCGAGTCGGCGGGGTTGACGTAGCCACCGGTCGGCAGGATCGGGCGGCGGACCGCCAGCTCCTGGATGAGCAGCAGGGCCAGCCAGAACGACGGCGTGGCGATGCCGGCCATGGAGACGAACCGGATGACCTGGTCGGGCCAGCGGTCCCGGTACAGGGCGGCGAGGATGCCCAGGGCCAGCGCGATGACCAGGGCGCCGAGCACACCCAGGGCGGTCAGCTGGATGGTCAGCGGCAGGGCGGTGGCGATCTTGTCGGCCACCGGCACCGACGGCGGGAAGGTCATGCCCAGGTCGCCGCGGGCCAGGTCGCCCAGGAAGTGCAGGTAGCGCAGCGGCAGCGGGTCGTTGAGGCCGTTGGCGGCCTTGAACGCCTCGATCTGCGCCGGCGTCGCCTGGTCACCGAGGACGGACAGCGCGGGGTCGATCGGGGAGAACTGCATGATCACGAAGACGAACAGCGTGATGCCCAGCACCAGCGGGACCAGGGTCAGCAATCGTCGCGCGACCAGGCTCAGGACGGTCAGCATGGTTCTCTCTCTCGTGGCGGGGCGCCGGGGCGTCCCGCCCGGCCCCACGGATCACGCGGGCGGGGCGGGACGCGGTGGACGGGGGTCCGGTGCCCCCGAGCGCAGGCTCAGCCGTTGCGGCTGGCGCCCAGGAAGTACAGGCCGGTGGTCGCGGCGCCCGAGAAGCCGGTGAGCTTGCCGGGGTCGTACGCGGTGACGACCTTGGTGTGCAGGATCGGGTAGAGCGGAACCTCGTCGGCCACCTTGTCCAGGGCCTGCTTCCACAGCGCCTTGCGGGCCGCCTCGTCGGAGGTCTGGGCCGCCTGGTCGAGCAGGGCGGCCATGGCCTTGCGGTCGGCGTCGCTCCAGCGGTAGCGCTTACCCGGCCAGGTCTCGCCGTAGTAGAACCAGCGCATCAGCAGGTCGGTGTCGACGCCGAAGACGCTGGGGTCGCCGGTGGCCATCAGCACCCGGAAGGTGTCCTTCGGGACGACGTCGCCGTAGATCGCCGCGGACGGCACGGTGTTGAGGCTGGCGTTGACGCCGATCTTCTTCCACTGCTCGACGACCAGCGGGGCGACGTCCTTCACGATCGAGCTGTCGGTGGTGTCGAGCTGGATCGACAGGTTGCTGACGCCGGCTTCGGCGAGCAGGGCCTTGGCCTTGTCCAGGTTGTAGTCGTAGACGGTGGCGGCCTTCTGGTAGTCCTTGTTGCCCTCGTCGAGGTAGCTGGTCGCCGGGCTGCCGTAGCCGTTGAGCGCCGTCTTGATGACCGCGTCCTTGTCGATGGCGTAGTGCAGGGCCTGGCGCACCCGCTTGTCGTTGAACGGCGCCGCCTGCGTGTTGAACATGAGGAAGACCTGGTTGAATGCCTGCTTCACGTCGACGGTGTACTTGCCCTTGAGCGAGTCGACGTTCAGGTACGGCACCGACTCGATGGCCTGGACCCGGCCGCCCTGCAGATCCGACACCCGGGCCGCGGCCTCGGTGGTGGTGTTCCAGGTCATCGCGTCGGCGGTGGCGGGACGAGGGCCATTGTAGGTGTCGTTCCTGCTCAGCTTGATGCCGGACTCCTTGGACGCGCTGTCCATCTTGAAGGGCCCGGAACCGATCGGCGCCGTGTCGAAGGCCTTCGCGGCGGCCGCGTCGCCGGTCTTCGCCTTCGGCACGATCTTGACGACCGAGATGCGCTCGGCGAAGAGCGCGAACGGGTACTTCAGCTTGAACTCGGCGGTGGTGGCGTCCTTCGCGGTGACCGCCTCGATGAACGGGATGAACCCCTGCATCAGCGGCGGGGCCGCGGGGTCGGCCGGCTTCAGCACCCGGGTGAAGGACCAGGCGACGTCCTCGGCGGTGACCGGGGAGCCGTCGGAGAACTTGGCGCCGTCGCGCAGGGACACCGTGTACGTCAGTCCGTCGCCGCTGGCCACCGGGTCGGCCTTGGCCAGCGCCAGGTACGGCTCGCGGGTGATCGGGTCGAGGTCGACGAGAGCTTCGAAGATGTGCTGGTTGACCGCCGTCGCGACCGCCGAGGACGCGTTCGCGGGGTCGAACCCGCTGGACAGGGTGAAGGCCATCGTGGCCTCGATCGTCTTGCCCTTGCCGCCCTCGACCGCGTTCGTCGAGGCCGGGCCGCCGCTGCACGCCGCCAGCCCGAGCGCCAGGGTGGTCGCGGCCGCGGTCAGGGTCAGGGCGCGGCCGCGGCGCACGGGGCCGAGGCGTCGCCTCGTCGGCTTGTCGGTGGTGCTCACGTAAATGCCTCCATAGGCTCTGCATGCGCTCCGCGGGTCCGCTCGGCGCTGCGGGGGGTAGAGGTTTTATGGGGTATGGGTCTGACGTCTGACGTCTGATGCCGGTAGGCTGAGCGTGACAGATCCGTGAAGGAAGGGCAAGGGGCAGATGACGACGATTGACGCGAGCCCGCTACGCGGGCAGGAGCGCCCGGGTCCCCGCCGCCAGGAGGTGGTGACCGGGATCAAGGAGTACATCCTGCGCAATCGCCTGAAGCCTGGGGACCTGCTCCCCACCGAGACGGAACTGTGCGAGGCCGTCGGCGCCAGCCGCTCCAGCGTCCGCGAGGCGGTCAAGATCCTCTCCGCGCTCGACATCGTCGAGGTGCGGCACGGTCACGGCACCTTCGTCGGCCGGATGTCGCTGAACGCCCTGGTGGAGAGCCTGGCCTTCCGCGGCCTGCTCAGCGGCGAGGAGGACCACCGGGTGCTGGGTCAGGTGGTGGACGTCCGGCAGACCCTCGAGCAGGGCCTCGCCGCCGACATCATCGACGTCCTCGACGCCGGACACCTCGCCGGCCTCGCCGCGCTCGCCGACCAGATGGCCGACCTCGCCGCCCAGGACAAGGACTTCCTCGAGGTCGACCGGGAGTTCCACCTGAAGCTGATGGAACCCCTGGGCAACGACCTGATCCTCCAGCTCACCGAGGCGTTCTGGCAGGTGCAGGCCATCGTGGCCCCCACCCTGCGCACCGACCCGGAGGACCGCGTGATCACCGCCCAGCGGCACCGGGCGATCGTCGACGCGATCTCCGCCGGCGACCCGGCGGCCCTGCGGGCCGCCATCGCCGACCACTACGCACCCGTCCGCGCCAGCCTGGCACGCGCCGTCCAGTCCTGATCGGTACGACCAGCTCGCTGGCGTGGAACAATCTGCCGCTACGGCTGGCTGGCCTTCAGCGCCCTGTCGGAACACCGAGCGGCCGCGCCCGGGCCGTCCGCCGCCCTTCCCCGCCAGCGGGTGACGGACGGCGCCGCGGCATCGCCCCACGCCCCACTCCCCCACCGCCAGGCGGTCGCGCGCCCGCGCCCGCTCCGGCGATCCTCGCATCGCGCTCCGCCACCCGGGTCCGCCACCGGATCAGCCCTGCCGACCGACCCTGGTGATGAGTTGTCGCGTCCGCAGCCGTCACACCTACGACGGAACACGACGAGGCGGAAGGATGACGTGATGGGTGCGGACACGCGGCTGGAGGAACTGGGCGTGAGCGGTCTGGGCGAGAACGGGCTGGGCGTGGGCGGTCTGGGCGAGGTCGACGAGCCGGCGTTCTCGGGGCTGGCCGAGCGGCACCGGCGGGAGCTGCACGTGCACTGCTACCGGATGCTCGGGTCGTTCGAGGACGCCGAGGACGCCGTGCAGGAGACGTTCCTGCGTGCCTGGCGGCGTCGGGAGACCTTCGCGGGGCGGTCGACGTTCCGGGCCTGGCTGTACCGGATCGCCACCAACGCCTGTCTGGACCTGCTCACCAAGCGCCGCCCGGAGCCGGCGACCGGCGGCGAGGTGCGGTGGCTGCAGCCCTACCCGGACCGGCTGCTCGACGAACTGCCCGCGGGCGACGCGGACGAGCCGGAGGCCGTCGCCGTCGCGCGGGAGACGATCGAGCTGGCGTACCTGGTCGCGGTCCAGCACCTCGCGCCGCGTCCGCGGGCCGTGCTGATCCTGCGGGACGTGCTCGGCTGGCCGGCGAAGGACGTCGCGGAGCTCCTCGGGGACTCCGTCAACTCGGTGAACAGCGCGCTGCAGCGGGCCCGCGCCGGCATGCGGGAGCACCTGCCCGCCGAGCGGCAGGACTGGACCGGTGGCGAGGAGGACGCCGGGACGCGCGACCTGGTACGCCGATTCACCGAGGCCAGTGTGGCCACGGACATCCCGGCGATCACCGCGATGCTGCGGGACGACGTCCGGTGCTCGATGCCGCCCACGCCGGGCCTGCAGGTCGGCCGCGACGCGGTGGTGACCAGCTGGATCGAGGACGGCTTCGAGGGCATGACGGGTCTGCGCGCCGTCCCCACCGCCGTGAACCGGCAGCCCGCCGTCGCCTACTACCACTGGCGGGAGCAGGAGCAGGCGTACCTGCCGCTGACCATCGACGTCCTGCGCATCACCGGCGGGGCGATCACCGAGATCACCATCTTCCACGACGACCAGTTCCCGCGGCTCGGGCTGCCGGAGCGCCTGTCGGCGGACGGCACGGAGTAGCTCCCGTGCGGACGCTCGCGCTGCGTGGTGGCGCGCGTGTCGCGGTGGTTGCAACGGAGTGGCACGACGCGTTCGGCGTCGTCACCCGCGGGCGGGTGCAGCTGGAGCTGCGCGACGGCCAGCCCGGCCCGGTCCTCGGCACCGACGCCGCCTTCTGGCTCCGCGGCACCGGCGTCCGCGCCCTGCGCAACCCCGGCCGACGCACGGCGACGGTACGCATCGTCACGCCCAGGACCGTCACCGGTCAGTCAACACAGCCTGTGCGCCAGTTAGATGGAGGAACAGCCATGAACAGCATGAATGACACCGTCGCGGGCCCGGCATCGGGCCGGACCCGCCGCACTTACCGATTCCGCGGGCTCGTCGGTACCGGCCTCGTCGCCACGCTCGCCGCGATGGTGACCACCACCCTCGCCGCCGCGCTCGCCCGGGCCGTCGGCGTCGACTTCGAGATCCCCGATGGTGGCGAGGCGATCCCGTTGGGCGGGTTCGCCGTGGTGACCGGCTTCTTCTCGGTCGTGGGCGTGGTCATCGCCGCCGCCCTTCTCCGGTGGAGCGCCCGCCCCGCCGACCGATTCGTGTGGACGGCAGTGGCGCTGACGGTGATCTCGTTGATTCCGCCCCTCCTCTCCGGGGCCGACGCCGCGACCACCACCGCCCTGCTCGGGCTGCACCTCGTCCCCGCGGCGGTGATGATCCCCACCCTGACGCGGAGCCTCCGCACCCGGACCGAGTGACCGTCTCGCAACAGGACAACGCGGGGCGCCAGCGCACCGACGTCGCCCCCGGTCGCGCTCACCTGGCGCTACCGGGGGCCGGGCGTCGCTCGCCGTACGCGACGCGACGCGGCGCGCCCGGCCAGGCCGGGCGCGCCATCAGGTCACGGGGTCAGATGATGTCGGTGAAACCGCCCCAGCCGCTGCCGATCTGCCGGGCGTCCGGGCTGCTGTACGGCACGCCGTTGTCGCGCTCGATGTTGTTCGGGTACAGCCACAGCGTCCCGTCGGTCTTGCGGGCCACCAGGTCGGTGTAGCCGTCGCCGGTCACGTCGGCGCCGACGACGTGGTTGAAGCCGCCCCAGCCGCTGCCGATCTGGCTGGCGCTGCCGTAGGGCACGCCGTTGTCGCGGACGAAGTTGTTCGGGTACAACCACAGCGTCCCGTCGGTCTTGCGGGCCACCAGGTCGGTGAACCCGTCACCGGTCACGTCAGCGCCGACCAGGGTGTTGAAGCCGCTCCAGCCGTGGCCGATCTGCCGGGCCGTCGAGCCGCTGTAGGGCACGCCGCCGTCGCGGACGAAGTTGTTCGGGTAGAGCCACAGGGTGCCGTCGGTCTTGCGGGCAACCAGGTCGGTGAACCCGTCACCGGTGGCGTCGGCGCCGATGATCCGGTCGAAGCCGCCCCAGCCGCTGCCGATCTGCCGGGCGTCCGGGCTGCTGTACGGCACGCCGTTGTCGCGCTCGATGTTGTTCGGGTAGAGCCACAGGGTGCCGTCGGTCTTGCGGGCAACCAGGTCGGTGTAGCCGTCACCGGTGACGTCGGCGTTCACGACCTGGTTGAAGCTGCCCCAGCCGCTGCCGATCTGCCGGGAGCTGCCGTACGGCACGCCGTCGTCGCGGACGAAGTTGTTCGCGTACAGCAGCATGGTGCCGTCGGCCTTGGTGCCGATCAGATCCGCGAACGAGTCGCCCGTCACGCTGTGGCCGACGTTGCGCTCGTCGACCGGGGTGCCACTGCCCACGCCCGCGGGCGACACGTACCCGTCGATGTCGGTGTTGGTGCGTGAGTAGCTGGCCCGGCTGACCTTGCTGGAGTAGTTGTTCGAGTTGCCCTGGTTGCCGCCGATCGTGTTGACCTGGGTGCTGGTGGCACTGGTGACGATGGCGACGTGGTCGATCGGGTGGCCGTCGCCGGAGGCGTGGTCCCAGTCGAACACGATGGCGTCGCCGGGCTGCGGCACGTACCCGCTGGACCGCGAGTGGTAGAGCCCGCGCCCGATTCCGTACGTCTTGAACGACTGCGCCCACGAATCGAGGCCACTCACGTCGGAGACGCCGGCGGTGCGCCACACCCAGCGGGCGAACTCCGCACACCATTCGATGCCGCAGCTGTTGTAGTAGCCCGGGTTGCAGCCGGTGCCGCCGAGCTGGTTGGTGGCCACGCTGACGATCTGCTGCCGCGTCGTGGCGGCGGTCGCGGGCGGCGCCATCAGGCCGACGCCGCTCGCCATGGCGAGCAGGGAGATCAGTACGGTGCGGCCGAACCGTCGTCGCACGGCGCGTGGGGTTTGCGGTGGGCCGGTGACGAAGTTGTCGCTGGCGGCGGCGCGGCTGTTCGTCGTCCTGGTGGTTGAGCGTCGCATCAACATCTGCTCCTGGGTCCTTTCCGGGGTTTCGATCAGTTCGGGATGGGTCTGCTGGTACGGGTCGACCGGCAAGGGACCGGCCATTCGACACATAGACTTACTTACATATATCGATGTCCTTTCCACGGCTGTACCGCTGCCTGATGTTCGGGGGGTCTGCTCGGCGGATCTCCGGTGGTTTCCGCCGCGCTGAATGAAGCATCACGGACCCGGCGGACGTTGTCACCAGCCCTGACCTGGCGAAAAGACGCCCGGCCGGATCACGCCAGCGTCGAGAGATCGAGTTCGGCCTCGTCGACGGGGTGCGCGTGTTCCGCTGTCCGGTCGATCGACAAGCGCCACGCTGTTACCCGGCGGCGATGGCGGCGAGACTCCCACCAGCATGAATAGCTGTATGACAGGTCGGAGCGGGTGGTCACTGCCGTCGCAGGCCCAGGTGGCCCGAGCGTCGCCGGGCGGTTCGGTCAGCTCACTGGGTCGTTGAGCCGCCCGGATCGGGCAGCGCGCCGCGCACGATGGCGCGGGCGAGCGGCTCGACGAGCTGCCTGTTGACGAGGTCGACCGGCGTGGTGACCAGGACGAACAGCGCGCCACCGTAGAGAGTGACCAGCGTCGGCACGGCCTCGGCGGGGATGGGCAGGCCGAGGGCGCCGTGGTGGTCGGCCGTCAGACCGATCGAGCTGTCCTGAAGTCCGGCGAGAGCGGAGGCGAGGGCCGGCCGGCGTACCGCCTCCAGCTGGAGTTCGTAGATCGCTCGGTACCGGGTCCGAAGCGTGGTGGCCGCGGTGAGCAGCGCGTCGGTCAGCAGGGCCGCCAGTCGGTCGGCGAGGCTCGCGTGGGTCGGCGGGGTCGCCGTGTCGGTGTGGTGGTGTCGGGCGGTCCGGTCCATGTCGGCGTGGTGCAGCTCGACGATGCGGCGCGCGGTGGCGACCAGGAGCGCCTCGCGGCTGGGGAAGTAGTTCGACGCCGTTCCCGGGGGCAGCGCAGCGGCGTTCTCGACGGCCCGGTGGGTCACGCCGTGAACTCCGGACGCGGCGAGCAGGTCGATGGCGCCGTCGGTGAGCGCTTGGCGACGGGCGGGGTTGGTCGGCGGCACTCCACCATGATAGGACTACGGGCGTACTAGTACGATCGTAGTGAGGTGGGCACATGCGAGTCGTGGTGGTCGGCGGCGGCCTGGGCGGGGTGTCCGTGGCGGTCGGGCTGCATCGACAGGGACACGAGGTGTCGCTGTACGAGCGCGGTGCCGAGCTTCGCGAGGCGGGCACCGGCGTGGTGCTCATGCCCAACGGAGTCCGGGCGCTGGATGCTCTCGGCCTGGGTGACTACGTGCGCGGCCAGGCGATGCGGGCCACCACCGGCGGGTTGCGCGACTGGCGCGGACGGCCGCTGCTGGTGACCGACGCGGTCCACGCCGAACGAACGGTCGGCACCGCCCACGTGGTGAGCCGAGCGGAGCTGCACCGGGCACTGCGTGCACCGCTGCCCGCCCACCTGGTGCACACCGCCGCGCCGGTACAACGGCTGGAGCCCGATCCGTCCGGAGTGGTCGTCGTCAGCCACGGCCAGCCGGTGACCACGGCGGATGCGGTGGTCGTGGCCGATGGCATCGGTAGCAGCCTGCGGCGTCAACTCTTTCCCGCCCATCCCGGAGTACGGCAGGTCGGCCGGTTGGACCTGCGCGGCATGCTGCCCACGCCGTCGGGGCTCGACGTCACCGACCTGCTGGCCAGCATCATGGTCGACCGCCGGACCGGCGCCATGTTCGGACTGTTCCCGGTCGGTGAGCGCGAGCTGTACTGGTTCACCGACACCGCGCTGCTCGAAGCGCGGCCCTCCGCGCACGACGCGCGCCAACAGGTACTGGCTCTGCTGGCCGACTGGCACCCGGCGGTTCCGGCGCTGATCAGGGCGACGCCGCTCGCCGCTGTCCACGTCGACGCCATCGCGCGCCTCGCCACTCCGCTGCCGTCGTTCGCGGTCGGCCGTATCGCGCTACTCGGCGACGCCGCCCACGCGATGACCCCCGATCTCGGACAGGGCGCCAGCCAGGCATTCGAGGACGCGGCGGCGCTGACTCGGCACCTCAGCGAGGCCGACCCGGCCGATATTCCCGAACGACTGCTCCGCTATGACGCCGAACGCCGGCCCCGTACCAGTCGACTGATGGCCGCGGCATCCCGGCAGTCACGGATGACCTCGCAGACCGGCGCCGTCGCGTGGCTGCGCGACACCCTGCTGCGCGCGGCACCGCCCCAGCTCGCCACCAAGCTGCTCGCCGCGACCTGGCACGCACAGTAGGCGGTTCAGTTCACGGGGTGGGTCGCCTGCACGAAGGTGACCCGGCCGAACCTGTGGTCGGCGTGCGCGACCTCCCGGGCGTCGCCGAACCCGGCGTCGGCCAGGAGCGTGACGATGCCATCGCCGTGGTTGCGGGCCACGACCGGGCTGTCCGCCACCCGGCGAGGCATGAGGCGGGTCAGGCGCCGGAGGGCATGGACAGGGCTGTGGCCGTGGCGGTGTGTCGGGTGTCCGGCGTCCTCGACCTTGTGGGCTGGGCCGCCGAAGTCGACGATCGTGACCCTTCCTCCCGGCCGAAGGGCCCGCAGCGCGTCTCGCGCGAACGCGATCCGACCGTCGTCATCGACGTGGTGCAAGGCCAACGACGAGACAACATGGTCGAGCGAGGCGTCCTCAGCGGGGATCCGGTCGGCATATCCCTGAACGAGGGTGAGAGCGGCGCTACGGCGGCGCGCCTTGCGCGCTGCCCGGCGCAGGGCGGCTCCGTCCGGGTCGAGGCCGGTCACCCGCGCGCTCGGCTGGGCCGCGAGCACGGCGAACGAGAGGTTGCCCGTGCCACAGCCGACGTCGACCACCGTCTGGCCGGGCTCGATGCCGGCGAGCTCGACCACACGTTCGTGCAGTGCGCGGACGCCGGCCACCCGGGTGAAGACGTCGTAGAACGGAAGGAGCCAGGTCCTTCCCGCGCCCGGCAGGAACGGGCGGTCCCGGTCCTCCGGAGTTCGCTGGTCAATGATGCGTACCTGGGTCGACGGTGCCATCGGTGCCTCCTGTGCGTGCGGGGACGGGTCTGCCTCGGCGGCCCGTGATCGACCGGTGTCGCCACCTCTCAGTCTTGGATATCCTGCGGTAGCCGAGCAGGATTTATCGTGGCAAACATGGGACATTCTTCGGTCGGTGACGCGCCGGGGGTCCGGTCGAGGGCACGCACGGTACGGTCCGACGGGACGCCCATCTACCGCTACCGGCAGCGCCCCGGCCTGCCTCCTGTCTCGGTGACCCGCTTCGACACCGAAGCCGCCCACTCCAGGCTCCCGCCGGACCACCGGCACGCCCACGACTTCCTCGTCCTGGTCTATGTCGAGGAGGGCATGGGCTCGTTCACCGTCGACGGCGTCGAACGGCCGCTGCGCGCTGGCGAGGTCCACGCTCTGTCGCCGGGACAGGTCATCGGCGTCGCGGCCACGGCCGAGCTCGCCCGCGGTCGCGCGTGGTCGGTCGCGTTCACCCCGGACGCCGTCCCTACCCTGACCTCGGTCTCCCCACTGGCCTGGGCGCACCATCCCCTCCTCGCCCTGTTCGCCGTCAGCGCGGGCCACGGTCGGATCGCGGAGCCCGACCAGGCGAACTGGTCGGCGTGGCTGGCGGACCTGGCCGACGAACTCGCCGACCCAGACCGTCTCGGCGCCAGCGACGCCATCGCCGCACTGCTCACCCGGCTTCTGGTCGCGGCCGCGCGACTGGCACCCTGCGCTCCGGCCGCGCCGGACCCACTGGTCGAGCGGGTCTTCGCCGAGATCGAGGCGACGTTCCGCGAACCGGTCTCCGCCACCGATGTCGCCCGCAGGCTCGGCTACACTCCGGGGCACCTCACGACCGTGCTCCGCCGGCGCACAGGCCGCCCCCTGCTGGAATGGATCACCGAACGGCGGATGACCGAGGTCCGGCGAATGCTGCGCGAGACCGACCTGCCGCTCGACGCCGTGGCAACCCGAACCGGCCTACGCGACGCCACCTATCTCGTCCGCCGCTTCCGCGACCGCTACGGCATCACCCCGCAGCGATGGCGCCGCGCCCAGCGCGCATGGTCATGACCCTGGCTCCATCCGCACACACCGCTCCACCGCCTCCGAGTAGACGTCGCCGTCCGCGTTCAGTCGGGTGCGGGGATGCCGGCCACCCGGTGCGAGGCAGCGTGGATGACCTCGGTCACGAGCTGCCGGACATGCGGGCCCCGGGCCCTGTAGAGGGCCCGGCGGCCCTCCCGCCGCGCGGAGCTTCGGCACTGGTTCGCGGGCCGCGACATCTCACGCGGTGGTCGGCGGGGTTGGTGGGCCAGGGGGCCGCCGCCAGGCAAGCGCGTTACCGGTCGCAATAGCCCGGCGAGAACGTACGCCAACGCGGGCCGATCAAGGACCCGGACGACACCCCGGTTGCGCAGGGGATGCCCGGTGGGCACAACGGCGGGGAGTTCGGCCGGGCGTCCGGCCACGACGACCCGCATCCCGGCCTCGGGCCGCGCGGGCAGCAGCGCTGCGATGCTGTACGACCGCGCCGCGTCGCGAACCCCGGAGTCCTGATCCGTGGCAGTCCTCTTCGGCACGTGGTGTGTGTCGCACGTAACGCTGCGCCATGGATGAACGCCTATCGATGAGGAAGCCGGATGAGCGGCTTCCACCGACCGGGCATGACCTCCACCCGTCCCCCACCGGCCACTCAGGTCATACCGCCACCGACCACCGTCAGTGGCGGCGACTCACCGGGCCACCACCCGTCTGGTCCATCGCTCCCGTAGGAGGAAGAGACAGTGAGGATCACAAGGAATCCCTCCCGCAGCCGCATCGCTCGATCCGCCCAACTGCTGGCCGTAGCCGTCGGCATGATCGCTACCGCCGCCTTTACCCAGCCAACCGCCGCGTCGGCATCCCCCCAGGACTACAGTCCCCGCCAACTCGCCGAGGTGACCGACGCGGTGGACAGGTCGGGCGTCGAGGGCATCGCCTGGCACGTGGACGCCGCGTCCGGCCGCGTCGTCGTGGTCGCCGACAGCACCGTCAGCCGCGCCGAGATCGCGAAGATCAGGCAGAGCGCCGGCGACAAGGCCGGCGCGGTCCGGGTCGAGCGCGCCTCCGGAGTCTTCAGGCCGCTGCTGGCCGCCGGTGACGCCATCTACGGCGGGGGTTACCGCTGCTCGCTCGGCTTCAACGTCGTCAGCGGCAACACCTACTACTTCCTGACCGCCGGGCACTGCGGGGACGTGGCCAACACCTGGTACACGAACTCCAGCCAGACCACGCTCATCGGGGCGACCGTCGGCTCCAGCTACCCGGGCAACGACTACGCGCTGGTCCGCTACGACAACGCGTCGCTGAGCCACCCCGGCGGGTTCTCCGTGGCGGACGCGTACGTCGGGGAGTCGGTCAAGCGGACCGGGTCGACCACGGGTACCCGCAGCGGAACGGTCACCGCGCTCAACGTCTCGGTCCGCTACATCGGCCAGGGCGGCGGCAAGGTGAGCGGCATGATCCAGACCAACGTGTGCGCCGAGCCCGGTGACTCCGGCGGCCCGCTGTACGACGGGTCGAAGGCGCTCGGCATCACCTCCGGCGGCAGCGGCGACTGCCGGTCCGGCGGCACCACCTTCTACCAGCCGGTACGCGAGGCGGTCAACGCGTACGGCGTAACCGTCTACTGATCCCACCAGCGAGGCGACGGGCTTCCGGCCGTGGCCGGGAGCCCCGTTGCCGTGGCACCCGCGCGCCCATTCCAGGCGGCCCACTCTCGTCCCGGCCGGCGCCTGCCGACCGGACGCGAGTGGCGCCTGCCGTCAGGGATTGTTCCGAGCAGGAATGAGGAGCCAGCGCGCGAAGCAGCTGTCATTGTTCAGCTCGGTGTACCAGCGGGTTGTGAACCGATAGGCAGTGACGTTGGCGGTCAGGATCAGCAGGCCCGGTCAGGCTCTCGCCGCGGTGCGCCGTGGACGAGCGGTACTGGGCCCGGGCGTGCCGGCGACAACGGGACAAAGTACTCGCCGGTGCCGTCCAGTGCTGTGTTGAAGACGACCCGTTCGAAGTCGTCGTTGCTGCAACCGCGCCACTCGCCGCGACCGATGGCGTCGATAGCGAGGAACGGTTCACCGTCGGTCCACAGCCGGCCGACATAAGCCCATGATCCTCGCATTCAGGCTAGCCTCACCTACACGTTCCCACCGTGGTTGCGCTGGACTCCTCGACCGCCGCCCTGCGCTCGCTTCGGCGGTTGCTTCCGGTCCCTCCGCTTCGTCGGATTCTCTCGGCGCATGCGGGGTACGAGTGCTCGGTGAACCCTGATGATCGCTGGTCAGGCGTTGCTCGGTCACGGGTTGATCGCGGTGCTGAGCAGGTGAAGGTCACGGCGTCCCGAATTCGAGGTCGAAGTGGGCAGGCGGGTCGCTCGCGGCTGCATCAGCTGGAAGTCGCCGTGGTTATCTCGGTGCAGGCAGGGCTCGCTGCGGCGCTGGCCTGGTTGATCGGGCACGATGTGCTGGGCAACCCCTCGCCGGTTTTCGCGCCGTCGGCTGCGGTGGGCACGATCGTCGCCGCGCTCGGCCAGCGCGCCCGCCGCACGGTCGAGCTGCTCCTCGGGGTCGGACTGGGTATTGCCACCAGCGACCTTCTGCTGGCGGTTCTGGGTACCGGGTTCTGGCAGACCGGGTTCGTCGTCGGATGCGCCATCCTTGCCACGCTCATGCTGTTCGGGCGCAGCGGGGCAGCTGTCGGGCAGGCCGGCGGTACGGCGGTGCTGCTGGCGACCTTGTCACCGGCCCAGCAGGACCTGGAATGGCCGCGGATCGTCGACACACTGGTCGGCGGTGTCGTCGGTCTGGTGGTGGTCGCGTTGCTGCTGCCGATCAACCCGATGCGGATCCTCGACCGCGACGCGGCCCCCATCTTCCGATGCCTCGCCGCCCAGTTGAGGGAGGTTGCCGCAGCGCTGGCGACCCACGATCAGCCCCGGGCGGTTCGCGCGATGGAGGCGCTCCGCGACATGGGACCTGACCTCGGCCGGCTGCACGAGGCGATCAGCGGCGCCGAGGAGGTGGTCAGCCTGGCGCCGGCCCGCTGGCGACGCCGCCAGGATGTGGAACGCTTCGCGCACGCGGCCGCGCACATGGATCGAGTCGTCGAACACAGCCGAGGATTGGCCCACCGGTCAGCGATTGCGCTGCAGTACAAGGAGCCGATTCCCCGCGACCTGTCACCCAGCGTCGACCAACTCGCCGAGGCGGTCGAGCTCCTGCGCCATGAGCACCGTACCGGGCGCCCATCGGACAGAACCCACCACAAGATCCGCGACGCCGTGCATTTGGCCGGCCAAGCTCGAAGCCAGAGAGTCGACGAATTCGCAGACGCGGTGGTGACCCAACTGCGCACCGCCGCCAGCGAGCTGCTCCGAGCCACCGGCCTCGACCCGACATTGGCCAATCAAGCGGTCCGGAAGGCAGCGCAGCGCGGCAAGGAGCCTGCTCGGACCCTTCGTAGGTCCGGCTGAGTAGCGGGGCCACGACGACGAGGGCACGCACGGGCTGGCCGGGCAGATCCTCACCGACCCCGGCTACCTGTCCACGTCGATCAGCCCGGAGCCGCCGCCGAGTTCGCCGCCGCGGACGTGCAGTGGCTGATCCGCGTACCCCCGAGACACCCCGGCTCTCTACCTGGGGGTACCGCCGTTCGACGCCGTCGACGGCGAGCAGGAGCTCCTCCTGGGCCGTGGCCAGCGGTTGCTGGTGCACGGCGTCTACCGGGGGCCCGGACCGCGAGTACCGCCCGCCGTGGGCCGGGTCGCAGACGATCTTCGGGCAGTGGTTTGTGGAGGCCGAGGTCGTCCCGCCCGAATGGCGCCGAATTAGCCATTCTCAACAACCTGCGCACTGCTCGCGGCGAGATGAGTACGGCAACTCATCCTCCGCGTGCAGCCAGCCAGCATCCTCTTAACCATGACTCCTCGTCGCCTGGTCACGTTGGCAACGGCGGCACTTCTGCTGCTCACCCTGGCGGCCTGCGGGTCAGACGCGCCCACGCGGGAGGAAGCCAGCCGGGAAGCGGAATCGGCCGCAACCCGGCAGGCAAGCGCGTCGAGCGCTGAGCAGATCAGCAGCGTGCTCGTCGCCGTGGCCCGGGCGTCTTCGCTCAGGCCGGTCGCAACGTCGACACTCGACGTCTGCCATGCCGGAGCCACCAATGGGCTATGGCCGCACGACGACTACCGCCTCAGTTGCGGTCTTAGCGAGATCAGGTACTTCGAGGCGGACGGCGACCTTCTAGCTGTGCTGCGCGAGGTCGACAAGCGCGCCAAGGCTGCCGGGCTGGTGCCGGCCACCACCTCGGCCATCGAGGAAGTCGAGAGGTACTACGCGGCGAACGGCAAGACCGAAGACGGGCTACTACTCTCCATGCCGGGATTGAGCTACCTCGTACCCGGGAGCGACTCGACGGTTCAGGTCGGATGGTCGCAGGACAGCAACCCGTTGAACAATCAACCGGTCCCGGACCTCACCTGGCCGACTGTCTTCGTTGAGGCCCACCCCGTTGACTTCGACACGCTGCGGAGTGGCCTGCGAAGGCACCAGCATCTCGTCACCATCTCCTCGGGGACCACGTACTACGAAGTTCCCTGGCCCTCCTGACAAGACGTAGGACCGGGCAACGGACAGCGACATATGGCAGGGCCTCGGAACGCTGTCTCAGCCGCCGACGTTGTCGGCGTCACGGCGGTGGCAGCGCCGTTCGGCCGGTGCCGGGTCGGAAGGGCCACACCTCTACGCCTGGGCCTGCCTCGACGAGGTCACCACTGACGCCGACCCCGATGACGGCGGCCGGCACAGCGTACTGATCAGACGCAACACCACCGCGGAGGTGCCGCAGATCGTGCAGTTGCTGGCCTCGCCCGTGCATCGCTTACCTGGGCCGGCCCGCCGACGGTCCGGCGCCGGCCTCACCCGGCGAACTGGGCGTGATCCGCCTGCGGGCGGGCCTCGGCATCGTCGGTGACCGGTACTCGGCAAGCCGGCCCACCGCGAGGCGAGCGTGACCGTGATCGCGCAGGAGTCGTGCCGGTCTGGGCCGACCTGGTGCAGGTCCGGCGCAAGGTGCTCACCACCGGAATCGCCATGGACGGGTGATCGGCGCCGGGCTCATCCTAGACGCCGGCGCAGGCCGGTCAGCCTGCGGGACAACCGCCCGGCGAACCCCTGCGCCTGGAAGGACGTCGCCGTCGGCCCCCAACGCCTGGAAGGCGCCGCGCCGCAGGGGCGGCATCCGCTGCACCCCAAGGAGCGACGGCACCCTGCGCCGGACCGGTCGACGTGACGGTCAGCCGCTGACAACCGGCCGCCACCACCGACTGGCCGTCTGGCATCGGCCGGTGATCGCCCTCAGGCAGCGCCGACGTCGGTGGTGAAGGTCGCGAAGGCGAGCAGGCCGGAGTAGGCCACCAGGCCGACGGTGAACCAGGTGAGGCTGGAGTGCCGCTCGGGGGCCAGTTCGTCGACGAAAACGTTGAGCAGGATCCCGCCACCCAGGAACGCGGTGAGCACGTTCATCAGCACGCCGGTGGGCTGGACGGCGACCGCGGTCACCCAGCCACCGGCGGCACCGGCGACCAGGACGAGACGCCACCCGGTGGTGAGGCTGACCGGGAAGTGCTCGGCCAGGACGCCGTCGGTGGCCAGCACGTGCAGCCCCATGGCGACGGCGAACAGCACCGCCGGCCCGAGCCCCGCGTCCAGCTTGGTCGCCAGGGTGTACGTGATCAGGCCGCTGTACAGGGCGAAGAAGCCGAGCTGGAACCCGAAGACCAGCCGGGTGGGCTCCTGCCGGCGCTGCTGCGAGCGGTGGGTGACACGTTCCAGGGCGTAGAACGTGAAGAAGCCGACCAGCGCGACGAGGAACAGCACGAACCCACGGGCCGGGGTGGCCGTGACCTCCTCCTCCAGGACATGGGCCACCGCCTGGTTGCCCTCCGCGAGGCGCGGCAGCAGGTAGAGGAACACGTACGCGGCGGCGATGCCGCCACCGAGGGAGGTCGCCGCGTGGATGGGCACCGGCAGTCGCCGGCGGATGGCCGGCGCGAGAAGGTGCAGGGCTCCCAGCGCCACCGCCGCCGCCAGCGCCGCCCACAGACTGCCCGCCCGGGTGAGCGTCACCGGGGCGGTGGGTTGCCGGCGGCCGGCTTGGAGCGCTGGAAGATGCCGAACAGCCAGAGCAGGGAGGGCGCCAGCAGCAGCGCTCCGACCGCGAGGACGGCGAGCACAGTGGCGAGCACAGTGGGATCACCGGCCGCCTCGGTGACGGTCAGGTCGGGTGGCAGCAGGTCTGGGTACTGGGCGGCGCCCCAGGCCCAGAGGACGGCCGCGACCGCGAGGGCCGCGGTCACCCGCACCGCCCGGTAGCGGCCGGTGGCGATCAGCACCAGCGACCCGAGCCCCGCGGCGAACGAGAGCAGCACCAGGGCGAGCGCCCGGCCCCGAAGATCGGCGAAAAGGTCCGGCGCGTCGGCGGCGACGACGGCCAGCCCGGCCGCCGCGCCGACGCCCACCACCATGCCGGTGACCAGGGCGCGGCGGCGGAACTGGGCCACCAGGTCGGCGGCACCGGCGCGGCGCGCGTCGTGGATGATGTAGACCGCGGCGAGGTACGCGCACACGCCGACCGCGAGCAGGCCGGCGTAGATGGAGGTGGGATTGAGCCAGCTGCGCCAGATGTCACCCTCGGCGATGCCGGGTGGGACGCGACCGGAGGCGACCGCGCCGACGATGGAGCCGAGGAAGAACGGGGTGGCCACCGAGGAGAGCGCGAAGGTGGCGCCGTAGAGGCGTTGCTCGGTGAGGGTGTGACTGGCCTTGCGGAAGGCGAAGGCCGCGCCACGACCGATGATGCCCAGCGCGGCCAGGGTCAGCGGGATGTAAAGGGTGGAGGCGAACGCGGCGAACGCGGGCGGAAAGGTGGTCCAGAACAGGGTGATCACCAGGATCAGCCAGACGTGGTTGGCCTCCCACACCGGGCCGATCGAGTGCGCGATCAGTTCCCGGCGGGCTGCGCCGCGGCGCGTCCCGCCGGCGAGGAGGTCCCAGATCCCGGCGCCGAAGTCCGCGCCGGCGAGCAGGGTGTAGAGCGTCAGACCGGCCAGCAGCACCCCGAGCAGGACGTCGGCGACGGTCATCGGCCGCTGTCCACCGGTTCGGGTACGCCCTCCTGCGGAGCGATCGGCTCGTCGCGGTGCCGGGCCATCCGCCACAGCACCGCGACGGTGGCGACGGTGAGCACCGCGTAGACGGCGGCGACCAGGGCCAGGCCGGTGGCCAGGCCCGGCGCCGGATTTACCGCCTCGGCGGTGCGCAGGACGCCGTACACGATCCAGGGTTGCCGGCCGACCTCGGTGACGACCCAGCCGGCCTCGACCGCGACGGCGGCGGCGACCCCGGACAGGGCGGCGGCCCGCAGGAACCACGGCGAGCGCGGCGGACCCCGACGCCGCCACCATGCAAGCGCCCACCAGGCGGAGAGCGCCACCAGCCCGAAGCCGATGGCCACCATCAGCTGGAACGCCCACTTGACCACCGTCACCGGTGGCTCCTGATCGTCGGGCACCTGGTCCAGGCCCATGACCACGGCGTCCGGATCCCACCTGGCCAGCAGCGACAGGGCGTTGGGCACCTCGACCGCGTACCGCAGTTCCCCGTCGACGTAGACGCCGCCGAGCGAGAGCGGCGCGCCGGCCTGGGTGCGGGCCAGCCCCTCCATCGCGGCGAGCTTGGTGGGCTGGTACTCCCCGACGAAGTGCGCGGCCCAGTCGCCGACCACCACCTGCACCGGGGAGAGCACCGCGGCGACGGTGAACGGGATGGCGAAGCCGAGCCGGTGGTAGCGGTCCCGGCGGCCGCGCAACAGGGCCACCGCGTAGACGCTGGCGATGCCGAAGCCGGTCACCATGAACGCCGCCACGATCATGTGAACGGTCTGCGGCGGCGTCGCCGGGTTGAACATCGCCTCCCACGGCCTGACGTCGGTGACCTCGCCGGAGACCAGGTCGAAGCCGCGGGGCTGGTTCATCCAGGCGTTCGCCGACACCACGAAGAACGCCGACGCCACGCCCGCGACACAGACCGGCAGTCCGGAGAGCAGGTGCGCCCGGGGTGGCACCCGGTCCCAGGCGTACAGGTAGATCCCGACGAAGATCGCCTCGACGAAGAACGCGATGCCCTCCATCGCGAACGGCAGGCCGATCACGTCGCCGAAGCGGCCCATCAGGCCGGGCCAGAGCAGCCCCATCTCGAACGACAGGATGGTCCCCGACACCGCGCCGACCGCGAACAGCACGCCCATCGCCTTGGCCCAGCGGCGCGCCAGCCGGGTGAAGGTCGGGTCCCCGGTGCGCAGCCCGCGCCACTCGGCGAAGACGGTGACCGCCGGCATGCCGACGCCGAACGAGGCGATCACGATGTGCCAGCCCAGGGACAGGGCCATCTGCACCCGCGCCGCCATGAGGTCTCCCGGTGCGGCGTCCTGGGCGAGCAGGTCAACCAGCATCGGGTTCCCCACCTTCGTTGCGTGTCAGCCCCATGGTGGTCTAACGGCCCGGCTGCTGGCCGGCAACGCGAATGCCGCATCCCGGGCGCGGAATCAGGGCTTGTACTCGCTGCGGGTGCGGGGCAGCCACTGCGGGTGGTTCTCCCGCAGGTAGCGAACCATCGCCTCGCGCAGGTCGCAGCGGAGGTCCCAGGCGCTGGGCCCGTCGGCGGCGGAAGCCTGGAGCTGGATGACGACGGTCTGCGGGTTGGCATCGACCATTTGGAGCACCCGCTGGCGCCGGTCCCGGTCCCACAGCGGCGCTGCCCGAGCACGGGATCGTCATGCACCCCGGCTGCGACGCCTCGATCAGGCGCTGCGCCTCGACGCGCAGGTCGTCCAGGTTGGCGGTGTGGTCGACGTGGATCTGGACCTTGCCGACCACCCCGCTCGGACCATCAGCTGCCGTTCACTGCGGCATCGATGGTCATTACTTCCGCTCCCGTCCGGGTCGTCCCCCACGGCAGCGTGTCACGAGACGGCCGATCGCCGGGCGTACATCGCGACCGGCCGAAGTCCCCCGGCGGCCGCGGCACGCGGCGCCGCCGCCCGGGGCTCGGGTGGCGAGGAGGTCACCGTGATCAGCCGCGCCCGCTACGTAGCTAGGGCGGCGGGCTGCAGGGAGCAGGAAGCCATCCGGACGCCGGGCGCTGTTCCACGCGTAGCGTCCGAGGGAATCTCCGTCCGCGAAGGCGGAGAGAGGGTCAAGGCTTGAGCACGACCTTCACGCAATCCTCCTGCTTGTTCTTGAAGATGTCGTAGCCGCGGGGAGCGTCGTGCAGGTGCATCGTGTGGGTGATGATGAAGCTCGGATCGATCTCGCCCTTGCGGATCCGTTCCAGCAACGGCCGCATGTAGCGCTGCACGTGGGCCTGTCCCGACCGCATGGTCAGGGACCGGTTCATGAACGACCCCATCGGGAACTTGTCGATGAAGCCGCCGTACGCGCCGATCGCCGAGATGGTCCCGCCGTTGCGGCAGCTCAGCACCGCCTCGCGGAGCGCGTGTGGGCGGTCCGTCTCCACCTTCATCGCCTGCTTGGCCCGGTCGTAGGCGTGCAGCGCAGCGGACGGGTGGTGCCCCTCCATGCCGACCGCGTCGATGCACGCGTCCGGCCCGCGGCCGGCCGTCATGTCCCGCAGCGCGTCCATGACGTCGGTCTCCTCGTAGTTGATCGTCTCTGCGCCCGCCTTCGTCCGCGCCATCTGCAGCCGGTACGGGAACCGGTCGATGACGATGACCCGTTCCGCCCCGAGCAGGTACGCGCTGACGGCGGCGAACTGGCCGACCGGCCCAGCACCCCAGATGGCGACAGTGTCCCCGGGCTTGATGTCGCACATCTCGGCGGCCATGTACCCGGTCGGCAGCACGTCGGACAGGAAGAGCACCTTCTCGTCCGGCAGGTCGTCCTCGATCTTAAGTGCCCCGACATCGGCGAACGGCACCCGCACGTACTGGGCCTGTCCGCCCGCGTAGCCGCCCATGAGGTGCGAATAGCCGAAGATCCCGGCGGGCGAGTGGCCCATCGCCACCTCGGCTATCGCGGCATTCGGGTTCGAGTTCTCGCAGATGGAGTACAGGCCCCGTTGACAGGTCATGCAGTTGCCACAGGCTATGGGGAAGCCGACCACCACGCGGTCGCCGATGCTCAGCCCGTCGCGTACGCCCGGGCCGAGCTCCACAATCTCGCCCATGAATTCGTGCCCGAGGATGTCGCCCTTCTTCATAGCCGGGATGAAGCCGTCGAGCAGGTGCAGGTCGGAGCCGCAGATCGCCGCCGAGCTCACCCGCACGACGGCGTCCCGGGGGTTGAGGATCTGCGGGTCGGAAACGTCTTCGACGGCCACGTTGTTCGGGGCGATCCAGCAGTTGGCTTTCATCGATTTCCTCCTCAACCGACCCGCGGCGTCGCCAGCGGCCGCGCCGCCCGCTGCTTCGCCTGCTGCTGCATGCTGGTGCCCTGCGGGCTGCCGTCAGATCGGACGATCTCGCCCGTCTCGATCACCTGCTTGAACCGCCGGAGGTCGTCGCAGACCTGCTGCTGCGGGTTCTCGCCGAAAGCCTTGGCGACCATCGCGCCCAACCTGCGGCCGGGCGCCGAAAACTCCAGCTCCACCCGCACCTCGGTGCCGCGTCCCCCGGTTGCTGGCTGGAAGCGCACCGAGCCGGAGTTCGGTACCTTCGAGCCCTCGACCGAACGCCACATGATCAACTCGTTGGGGCGGTCGGCAACCACCTCGGCCTCCCACTCGACACTCCTGCCCGCCGGCGCCTTGGCCGTCCAGCACGACCGCCGGTCGCTGATCGTCCGCACCGACTGCAGGTGGTACATGAAACGCGGCAGATTCTCGAAGTCGTGCCAGAACCGGTATGCCTGCTCGACGCTGCGGTTGACCGTCACCGAGGCGTGTACCCGGTTGCCGGCGTTCATCGGTCGGGCCCGAGTGGTACGAAGCGCCGTATAGAGGTCGACGGCGGTGATGCCGGCGACCGCTCCGGTCGCGTACATCAGGCGCCGCTGGCGTTCGCCACAGCGGTTCCGCATCGCCTGACCACACGCGGCCAGGTCCATGATGTCGCCGGCGACCCGCGTCCACGCCCCCCACCCGGCCCGGCGCGGTATCAGCAGCGCCGCAGCGTGGCCGAACTCGCGCATACCGGCGATCTGCAGCACGGTCTGCGCGGTCCGAGAGTCGTCGATGCCGCAGAGTCGGCTGACCCGTTGTCGTGCCCCGACAGAGGCCGCGCCCAGGCCAAGACTGAACCAGCCCAGCAACCTCGCCATCCCTTGCGATCGACGGTCCGGAGTCTCTCGTTCGATGCCGAGAGCGTCCGTCACCGACCGGAGACCCATTGTGCTTTTCCGACCCATCTGTCCTCACTTCAATCCGGCGGCGGTCGCCCTACCTGCCGACGCGGGGCTTCCCAAAATCGCAGCGTTCACGCACGCGGGACGCAACAGCCGCATTCGGAGCAGCAGCCCGGGGTGTGGAGCCGGCCCGAGCGGGAAGTCACATCCGCTCTCGTGCGACGCGATTGGGGGGACATGGTTGCCAGAAACCTGGTGGTGATCGGTGGCACCAGCGGTCTCGGGCTGGCGGCGGCCCGTCTGCTCGTGCACGAGCACCGGGTCACCGTCTTCAGCGACCGGCCGGACGAGGTTGTCGCGGTGACCAATGACCTCGGTTGTGCCGGCGCCGTCTGCGATGTCTCCTCCTACGAGCAGGTGCGGGACGGATTCGCAAGCGTGGTCGACATGTACGGCACCATCGACGGAGTGGCCACCTGCGCCTCGGTGTGGGCGGGCGGCGACCTGGAGAGCCTCAGCCCGCAGCGCATCCGGCGGGCGGTGGAGGTCAACGCGCTCGGCACGACGTACGTACTCAAGGAGGCGCTGCACCACCTGCGCCGGCAGGGCTACGGCAACGTGGTGTACACCGGCGCGATGGCGGTGACCCGGCCCCGACCCGGCATCCCGGTCTACAGCGCCACGAAGAGCTACGGCACCAGCCTGGTCGAGTCGCTGGCCGAGGCGCAGCACAGCAACCGAATCAAGGTGATGCAGCTGCATCCCGGGCCGATGCCCACCCAGCTCCAGGAGCGGGTCGGAGACGAGTTCCTGGACCAGATCTACGCGCGGCCGGAGGAGGTAGCCGGGGAGGTCGTTCGGCTGCTCCTGCTCGCCCCCGATGACCTCTACGTCTCCGGTGAGCGCGTGCTGCGCGCGGACGGGCGGTGGTGACGCCCGGAGGCATCCCCGCCGAGGCTCCCGTCACGGCGTGGTCACCGCTGCGGACGGCGGTCTACCGCAACCTCTGGCTCGCCCTGCTCGCCGCCAACATCGGCACCTGGATGCAGACCGTCGGCGCGCAGTGGCTGCTGATCCACGAACCGAACGCCTCGACGCTGGTCGCCCTAGTCCAGACAGCCAGCCTGCTGCCGATGCTGCTGCTGGCGTTACCGGCCGGCGCGCTCGCGGACGCCCTGGACCGGCGGCACCTGCTGATCTCGGTACAGCTGTTCCTGGTCGCGGTGGCCGGGGCGCTGACCGTGCTCACCGCGACCGGCCGGATGCCGCCGGCACTGCTGCTCACCCTCACCTTCGCGTTCGGCGCGGGGCAGGCGCTCACCCTGCCCGCCTGGGCGGCGGTGATCCCCCAGCTGGTGCCACGCGAACAGTTGCGGTCTGCTTCCGCGCTCGGCTCGATCAGCGTCAACGTGGCCCGGGCTGTCGGCCCGGCCGCGGCCGGTGTGTTGATCGCCAAAGTGGGGGTGGCTCCGGTCTTCGCCCTCAACGCCGTGGCGTTTCTGGTCTTCGCGCTAGCGCTGGTCCGCTGGCGACCCGCCAACGCCCGGGCCGTCGAGGTGCCGGAGCCGTTCACCGCCGCGCTGCGCGCCGGCGGTCGCTACGTGCGGCACTCACCGATCGTCCGCCGGCTGCTCCGACGCGCGCTGGTCTTCGTGATTCCGGCCAGCGCGCTCTGGGCGCTGCTGCCGCTGGTGGCCAACCGGCGGCTCGGCATGAACGCCAGCGGGTACGGCCTACTGTTGGGCGCCCTCGGAGTGGGCGCCATCCTGGGCGGCCTGCTCCTGCCGTGGGTCCGGACCCGGATGTCGCCCAACCAGTTCCTGCTGGTGGCCGGGGCGCTCTACGGCGGGTCGCTGATCGCGGTGGCGTCGGTCCAGGTCGTGCCGGTGGCGCTGGTCGCCCTGCTGCCGGCCGGGGTGGCCTGGGTGACCGTACTCGCCAGCATCAACGCCGAGATCCAGCTCTTCCTGCCGGGCTGGGTACGCGCCCGCGGACTAGCCGTCTACCAGGTGGTCCAGGGCGGCGGGCAGGCCGTCGGCGCGTTCGTCTGGGGCGTGGTCGCCGACACCGTCGGACTGGTCGCCGCGTTGCTCGCGGCGGGCGCGTTGATGCTTGTCGGTGGCGTGACGAGCCAGATCTGGCCGCTGCCCGAGCTGCGCGAGGTGACGAAGGACCCGACGGTCTACCTGCCCCCACTGCGGGAACTCGCCCTCGAACCGGACCCCCGGGTGGGCCCGGTGCTGGTGCTGGTGGCCTATATCGTGCGGCCGGAGCGGGAGCAGGATTTCATAAAGGCCATGGATCTTGTACGCGGCTCGCGGCAGCGCACCGGGGCGATGCGCTGGGGGCTTTTCCGGGAGGGCGAGTGCCGGGACCGCCTGGTCGAGGTCTACCTGGTGCCGTCCTGGGACGAGCACCTGCGCCAGCACGGCGGTCGGCTGACGGGAGCCGACCAGGAGGCGGAGGAACGGGCGAAAGAACTCGCCGACGGCGAACCGGAGGTGCGACACCTGCTGCCGGCCGGGCCTATGTTGACCGAGCGGGAAGAGCCATGAGCCGCCCCGGGCGGCCGGCGGCCACCGCCGACGGATGCCGAGGCCGTCCCCGTTTCGGATACCTCTGAGCCCATCGTCCTAGATATTCCCGGCAGCGCGTCGGTAGATCGCCTCGTAGCCGCGGGCCATCCGCTGCGTGGAGAAGTTCTCCCCCACGTGGGCGACGCAGGCCGCCGGGTCGAGGGTGGTCGCCTCGTGCAGCGCCGCCGGCGGTTCCTCGTCGGCCTCGCAGACCAGGCCGGTCAGGCCGGGTCGGACGAGTTCCGAAACGGCGCCGCGGTTGAACGCGACCACTGGGGTGCCGGTCGCCATGGCCTCCAGCATGGCCATGCCGAAGGGCTCCTCCCACTGGATGGGCATGATCAGGCAGCGGGCGTCGACCAGCAGCTGCAGCACGGCCTCCCGGTCGGCGTTGAACACCACCGTGACGTCCTCGCCGAGCAGCGGCCGGATGACCTCGTCGTAGTAGCGGCTTTCGATCGGCTCTCTGCACTTGCCAACCAGCATCAGCGGCAGGTCGGCGGCCCGGCACGCCCGGATGGCAACGTCCGGTCCCGCAGCGGCCGCTGCTGCGAGCGGTCGGCCAGCCGGTGGTTGGTGCCCACCATGTCCTCCCGTTGATCCACTGGCGTGGAGTTCCATGTGTGTCGTGCTGTCGTTTCCCGTCGCCGACAGAAGATGTTCTCGGCTTCCCCGGTGCAGGGATGCTGTGCAGGCAGGCCGCAGCCGGAACGTGGTCATCCCGGGTGGCGCATGTGGTGATCAGGTTGACTGACCCGAGGACAGTGCCGAGCCAGACAGCACCAAGCCGATGATCCGCCGATTCTTCCGGCGCCGCTACCGCTCGGGCTTTCTGGGGTCCACACGCCTTAGCTAGGTGCCGACCCGGCGGGGCTCGAGCCGTCCCGTCCCCGGCCCGGTCAACTGCCAGAACTCCTGGGGCAACTGGTCGACAAGGTCCCCGTACTCCTTGGCGCTGGCCGACTCGCGAAGGGTATCCAGCACGGCCTGTGCTCCGTCGGTGGCCGCCTGGCGATCCACCCCGGCCCGTGACTGCACCCGTCCGAAGAACTCGGCGAGCCCGAACCGTTCCGGATCTTCGGTGGGCCTACGCACCAGGCCTCGTAGCTCCTCAGGGAGCTGGGAGGCGAGATCCCTCGCCTGGCCGCCAGTGATCCGTTCTGCCAACGTCTCGAGCGTGGCGCGGGTGATCGGTTCCGCCTGCCCCGGCGGAACCTTCGGTCGCGCGGCCACGGACTGGATGAACTCGGTGTAGTTCACCTCGGATCCCCTCTCCAACCGGATTGCGGCGGGTACCCGCGCCCGCCGGGGTGAAACGGCGATTCGCCCGCCCTCAGGCGCGGAGTGGGGCGGGCGGTGGGTGATCCGGTGGGTCACCCGAAGCTGGTACAGGCCGGCGCTGGTGATGGCGTAGAAGACGGACAGCAGGAGGACCGCCGTCTCCTTGGCCGCACCTCTGAGCCGTTTGATGCGTCGGGACACGGGTAGACCGCGACCCGGTCCGCGGGGGTGGGCCGAGGGCCCGAGCCACATACCGATGGTGGGCTCCATTCGGTCCGCATGCGAGGCGAGGCCCGAGGAGTGCGGGATGGCCGAACCGGAGAGCCGGAACACGGGCGCACGGGAGTCGCCCCCGGAACAGCGCGAGCAGGTCGATCGGCAGCGCGACGCCGAGGAGGGCGCGGAGGTCGCCGGTCGGGGCCAGAACCTGGGTCCCGGCGGCGAGCCAACGGGTGCCGAGCCCGGCAACCGCCCCGCCGCCACCAGGCGTGGTGAGCACGACGTTCCCCAGCCGGCTGGCGGGCACAGCAGCAAGACCATGTCAGACCCAGACGTCGTCCTCCAGATCCCGCAGGTCAAGGTCGAACAGATCTACGTCGAGGTCGACAACCTGGACGTCTCCGTCTCACTGCGAGCCCGGCTGGGTAGCCTGCTCCAGCTCGACGTGGGCGTTCAGGCGCATCTCGGCACGGTGAAGATCGACATCAAAGGCGTTGAGGCCGAGGCGATGCTCGAGGTTCGCCTCGAAGAGCTCCGCGGCATTCTCGACAGCGCCCTGCGCACCATCGAGCGCAACCCTCAGATCATCGAGTCGGTGGTGAAGACGGTGGACACCGCCGTGAACCAGGTCGGGCAGACAGCTCAGCAGGTGCTCGGGCCGCAGGGGCCGCTAGCGCGGACGCTCGACCACGTCGGGCAGACGGCGCAGGAGGCGCTGGGACCCCATGGGCCGCTGTCGCAGACACTGCAGCAGGCCACCCAACGGGTCGGTCAACAGCTCGGGCAGACCACGCAGCAACTGGCTCAGAACCAGCGGGCGGCGGCTGGCGGCGGTGCGGGGGGCCTGGGTGGCGTGAGGGGCGGATCTCCGGCCCGAGCGGCGTGGCAACAGATGAAGAAGATCGTCAACAACAGCCAACCGCTGAGGCACGTCACGGCACGGCTGGTAGGACAGCAGGGGCAACAGCCGCAGAGCTGATCGGCGTCCGCCGTGGTGCCTGAACGCTCAATAGCGTCGGGTTGCCGATGCTTTATGAAACGACCGGGAGAAGTCGGTGCACCGGATCTAGTAGTCGCCGATGTCGGGCGTGCTGAGCAATGGCAGGATCCCGGTCATCGACAGCACGCGCCGAACATGGCCGGTGGGATTGACCAGGGCGAGGCTGACGCCCCTGTCGGAGGCACGGCCGTGGGCGTTGACAAATGCGTTCAGCACGGTGGAGTCGATGAAGCTGACCCTCGCCAAGTCGACCTGGACGCGGGGCGCGCGGGCGATCGCGCCCTGCATGACGTCCCCTAGCGGGTTGGCTGCGTCGGCGAAGGCGACCTGGATGCCGGCGAAGGCGTTGCCGAGAGCGATGCGCGCGGACAGGCCGAGCAGCGCGCCGACGACACCCGCCGAGGTGAGCACGGACAGCCCGATGCTTCGCAGGGACGGGAAGGTGCTGAGGGTCAGGCCGATGGCCGCGACCGTCACCGCGACCGAGGTGAGGCGCCGTACCGGTCGGATCTGGGTGCGGGCGCGTCGGACCCGGCGGTCGGCCCGCGTCTGGCCCGGCAGTCGGCTGAACGCGACCTCTCGGCGACGTGCAGGGCGCGCAGCACCAGCCACGCCGCGCTCGCGATCAACAGCACCACGACGACGCGCCGGACGATTCGGTGTCCCGCGCCGGGGTACGCGCGGCTTCCCACGTACAGCGCCGCAAGGAGCAGCACGGCGGCGGCGGGGGTGCCGGGATGCGCGGTACAGCGGCGCGAGCAGCCAACGGTAGCGACGACCATCGGCCCGACGCTGGACCAGCACGCCGGCCAGCAGGCCTGCTGTGACAACCAGGGCCACCGCGACCACCAGGGCCATCCTCGTGGTCATCAATCGACTTTCCTGCCGGCGGCGACCGTCGTCGTGCACTCTCATCCGTTCCGCTCGCGGTCGCGTGGGCGCGTCCCGGCCGGTCTGAGTGGCGATCCGCCTGGGCACCATCGACCCCTCCCGGTGCGACCAGCGCGTTCGTCTGCCGCGGGCGTCGTCCAGCGTCATCGAGTGGGTGATGATGAAGCTCGATCTTGCCCTTGCGGATCCGCTCGAACAGCCGGCGCTCGGTGGGGTCATGACTGACCAAGGTTGGTGACCAGGTTGACGGCGACGGCCAGGATGCCGGTTCCGAAGGCGTACGAGAGCAGCGCGTGCCCGAGCGCGATCCGGCGCATGTGGTTACTCGTCGGTTCGTTCTCGCCCGGGCCGTAGGACATGCCGACCGTGAAGGCGATGTACGCGAAGTCGGCGTACGCCGGTGGATCTTCCCGCTTGAAGTCGATGCCACCGCCGTCGTCGCGGTAGTACAGTCGGGCGTACTTGAACGCGAAAACCGTGTTCACCAGCGCCCACGCCAGGACCACCGCGACGACGCTGAGGATCACCAGCGTGACAGCCACTGCGTCGTGCCGGTTCGAGGCGCGAACGAGCGCCTCGGCCACGGCGGCGAGGCTGATAGCGGATGCGATCAGGATCGCCGAGTCGGTGGACCGGGAGTGCTGCTCCGCCTCGGCAAGCCGCTCGGTACGCTGTGGGCTCGCCGACCAGCAGGCCCGCCACACCCAGACGAGGACCGTGCCCGCCGCGATCGTCCAGATCACCAGCGGCGTCAGCTCCGGCGCCCCAACCAGCGCGGTGGCCGTCCCAGCAACGACACCGACGGCCAGCGACCACAGGGCACGCCCGACGGACAGCAGGCGTCCCAGCGCCGGTCGTCCCGATCGCTGCTCCACCCGTTCAGCGTCCCGCCTCGACCGGGTCGCGCAGGGGAATCCCCGAGCGATCACCGGATCGGACTGCATCGAGGGTGGCGAGTCGTCCATCCACGCTCGGGCCTTGGCCGACCTTCATCCGCCAAAGGCCCTGGCGTCTTAGAGCGTGTTTGAGATGGCGTGATCAGGTCCGGCTGAAGGTGAGGCGGTTTTGTCGGCGAGCGGGTTCGCCGTGGGTGATGCGGCGCGCCATGCCGGCGATGGCGGCCCACCGGATGGCGGGTCATTCTGGACGAGGCGGTGACGCGGGTCGCATGCCGGTGCGTGCCGGCGGAGCGGCGCCGGACCGCCGCGGTGTTCGTGGAAGGGCCGCTGTCGGGCGTGGAACGCAAGATCTGCTGGTCCTTGGCGGAACGGGCGGGTCACGACGATCGGCAGGCCATGCAGCGGCGTAGCCGGTCGCCTGACCGTCAGCGCCCCGATGCCGGGGGGCGATGCCCGATCCGGCGGGTGAGAGGCACCTGGTACAGACCGGCGCTGGTGACGGCGTAGAACACCGGCAGCACGACGAAGATCACCAGGCCGGCGAGTGGTGCGACCAGGTAACCGATGAGCCCTGCGGCGGCATAGAGGATGACCCCGACGAGTGCCCGCACCCGCTCGGCGGGGAAGTGCCGTTCACTCACCTCCGTCTTGAGCAGGTCTTTGCGCCGGGCCAGGTAGTGGAAGAATGCCAGCCAGCTCGCGCAGAGCAGCGCGCCGATCAGCGCGTAGAGGGCGACGGCCACGCGTTGGTCCTGCTGGTCGTGCTCCTGAAGGGCGTGCGAGACGACGGCGGTCGGGAACGGCAGCAGCGCGGTGGTGAACAGGACGAAGAGATTCACCCAGTGCAGGCCCCGATCACTCTCCTTGACGCGGTTGAACGCGCCCTTGTGGTTGAGCCAGACGACGGCCACGTAGGTGTACGAGGCGAGATAGGCGACGTAACCCGGCCACTGCTCCAGCAGTCCGGACAGCAGGCGACCGGGCGGTACGTCCGGCACCCGGAGATCCAGCACGAGCAGCGTGATGATGATGGCGAAGACGGCGTCGCTGAACGCGATGGCACGGCTGGTGTCCGACCGGGCGCCGAGGTCGTCGGTAGGCGTGCTCACGACCGGTGGCTACCCACCGGCACCTGCGATAACCGGCCCTCGCGGAACCGAACCAATAGTGCGGATCATGAAGTGAAGGGCGAAGCGGATTGCAAGAATTCGACTGCCAGGCGGTCTTGGAACCGCGGTAGGGGCGGAAATCTTCACGCGGGGGTAGGGAATGAAGGCAGTCGTGTACGACGGGCCACGGACGGTCAGCGTCAAGGAGGTGCCGGACGCCAGGATCGAGCGACCGACGGACGCCTTGGTACGCATCACGACGACGAACATCTGCGGGTCCGACCTGCACATGTACGACGGGCGCACGGATCTGCAGCCGGGCACGGTGCTCGGGCACGAGAACATGGGTGAGGTCGTCGAGGTCGGCGAAGGGGTCGACGTGGTCAAGGTGGGCGACATGGTCTGCCTGCCGTTCAACGTCTCCTGCGGCGTCTGCGCCAACTGCAACCAGGGCCTGACCGCGTTCTGTCTGGTGGCCAACCCGGCGCCCGGCATGGCCGGGGCCGCCTACGGCTACGCCGACATGGGTCCGTACGCGGGCGGTCAGGCTGAGCTGCTGCGGGTGCCGTGGGCCGACTTCAACTGCCTGGTCCTGCCGCCGGACGCCCGGGACATGAGCAGGCAGAGGGACTACGTGATGCTCTCGGACATCTTCCCCACCGGCTGGCACGCGACCGAGCTCGCCTGCGTGCAGCCGGGCGACAACGTGGCAGTTTATGGTGCCGGACCCGTCGGGTTGCTCGCCGCGTACTCCGCGATCATCAAGGGTGCCAACAAGGTGATGGTGGTCGACCGGCATCCGGACCGGCTGCGCCTGGCGGAACAGATCGGCGCGATCCCCATCGACGATTCTAAGATGTCGCCGGTGGACCAGATCCTGGAGCAGACCGGCGGGATGGGCGCGGACCGCGGCTGCGAGGCCGTCGGTCACCAGGCGCACGACCCGAGTGGACAGGAGAAGTCGGCGCTGACGTTGAACAACCTCGTGCACTCCGTGCGGTTCGGCGGCACGATCGGCGTGGTCGGCGTGTACTTCCCCAAGGACCCAGGATCCCCAGACCCGCTGCAGAAACAGGGCAAGGCGCCGTTCGACTACGGCATGTTCTGGTTCAAGGGACAGAGCATGGGCACCGGTCAGTGCAACGTGAAGAACTACAACCGGCAGCTGATGAACCTCATCGCGAACCACAAGGCCGAGCCCTCGTTCCTGGTGTCACACGAGCTGAAGCTGGACCAGGCACCGGAGGGGTATCGGAACTTCGACGCCCGGAACGATGGCTGGACCAAGGTCCTGCTGCACCCGGACGGCGGGCGCTGACAACGGCTTGGCCCCGTCACGCGCGGAGGCGGCACCCGGTGTGGGTCCCGCCTCCGTGGCGTTGGTTACCTGAGGAGGGCAGACGCTGCACGAGCCGCAGGCGGGTCCAGCACCGGCCATGGCCGTCCCGGTCTCCCACACCACCGCACGCAGCAGCCGCTGCATCGCCTGCGGATCGTCGTGACCCGCCCGTTCCCCCAGGGACCGCCACCGGGTGGGGTCCACCCTGTGGCCCACGGCCACCGCACGATCTTCGGTTGTCCTCACCAACCATCGATGATCAACGCGGTGGCCGTCCTCATGCTTCCGGATGGCCGCCGCGGATGTGGGCCGGCTCCGGATCCTGCTCACCGCGTTCGAGGCCGCCGCCACCCCGCCGGTCCTCTGGCCGGGGGCGCCGGCCGCCGTCGCGGGCGAGGTGGCCGCGGAGGCCATGGAGGTCGTCCAGACTGGCGACATCTCGGGTACGGCCCGCCGGGCGCCCTGCCGACGGTGCCCGCGCCGAGGGCCGCCCAGGGGCATTCACGACGGCGGCTACGAGGAGCCCCGCGGTCGGTGGATCCCGTTGTTCGTGGCTCGGCTGCTCGTCGAGCGGTGACGTCCTTTGCCCGCGCGGTGTCGCGCCCGTACCACTGCCCCATGCCGGGCGCGGGAATCACCAGCGTGACAGTGCACCGATATGACAGGGTTTATCCGTGACGGAGCCGTCGGTCGGGCAGATGCGGCGACGGGTGGGGTCGACTCTGGGGCGTACATGAGGGCATTGGTCAAGGCAGGGGCCATCGTTGTCGGAGGGTTGGCCCTCCGCAGGTTCCTGCTTCCGTCGGGCCGGCAAGGGCCCTGGCAGCGGGCCCCGTTGATGCGGCGCGAGCCGCGGTGGCACGTGGTGACCGTGAACCCGGCCCGCGACGAGCTGACCCCGGACTCGCCGCTTCCGGAGCCACTGGCCGGTCTCGGTGACGCCGTGGACGTGCAGATCCGCCGCGCCGCGGGTGACCGCGGCATCGAGCTGGCGGTGCGGCTGCGTGACGGCGCCCAGTCGCCGGTGACCGCGGGAGCCAGGCGACTCGCGGGTCGCGACCCCAACCAGGCGATCCGCGCCGCACTACGGGAGGTGAAGCAGTTGCTGGAGACCGGCGAGGTGCTGCACCCCGACTCTCCACCCACCACCCAGACCACGGTGGTCAACAAACCGCTGCAGATGGCGACGCGGCAGGGGCGCCGGGAGGGGCGACTGTGAAGGCACTGTTGTGGCAAGGCGTCAACGAACTGTCGGTGGACGAGGTTCCGGACCCGACCATGCGCAACGAGCAGGACGCCATCATCCGGGTGCGCAAGACGGCGACGTGCGGCTCCGACCTGCACCTGCTGGGTGGGTACATCCCGTTCATGGAGCGGGGCGACGTCCTCGGGCACGAGTTCCTGGGCGAGGTGGTCGAGGTCGGCTCGCAGGTGCGTAAGCACAAGGTGGGCGACCGGGTGGTGGTCTGCTCGTTCGTCTCCTGCGGCCGCTGCTGGTACTGCCAGCAGCAGCAGTACTCCCTGTGCGACAACGGCAACACCAACCCCGCGATCACCGAGAACGTCTGGGGATTCGCACCCGGCGGCTGCTACGGCTACTCCCACGCGCTCGGCGGCTTCGCGGGCAGCCACGCCGAGTACATCCGCGTTCCCTACGCCGACCAGGGGGCCTTCACCGTCCCGGACGGGGTGAGCGACGAGCGTGCTCTCTTCGCCTCCGATGCCGCCCCGACCGGCTGGATGGGCGCGGACCTCGGTGGGGTCAAGGCCGGTGACGTGGTCGCGGTGTGGGGCGCGGGCGGGGTGGGCCAGATGGCCGCACGCGCGGCCGTCCTGCTCGGCGCGGAGCGGGTGATCATTATCGACCGTTTCGCCAATCGGCTGCAGATGGCGGAGAAGTACCTGGGCGTGGAGACGCTCAACTACCAGACCCAGGACGTCGGCGGTGAACTACTGGAACGCAGCGGCGGACGCGGGCCTGACGTGTGCATCGAGGCGGTGGGGATGGAATCCCACAGCACCGGACCGCAATACCTGTACGACCAGATCAAACAGCAGCTGCGCCTGGAATCGGATCGTCCGATCGCCGCCCGGGAGGCCATCTACCACTGCCGCAAGGGCGGAAGCGTGTTCCTGCTCGGCGTCTACGCCAACCTCGTCGACAAGTTCCCGCTCGGGGCGCTGATGAACAAGGGCCTCACCCTGCGCGGCGCCCAGCAGCACGGACACCGCTACATCCCGATGTTGCTCGAACGGATGGCACGCGGCGAACTGGTCACCGAACACCTCGCGACACACACCATGCCACTCGATGAGGCACCGCACGGATACAACATGTTCAAGAACAAGCTCGACGGCTGCGTACGCGCCGTCTTCGAGCCCGCCCGATGATCGGCAGCGGCGGGCATCCGCTGGCGTTGCCACGGTCGGGTGACCCGATCACGGTGACTTCGTGCGGCACACGCCGGGCCGGCGGCGCTTACCCAGGGCATTTGCCGCTCAGGGCCTCGGGAAGAGGCGTCGCGCCGACAGTCAGGAGCAGCCGATGAACGGGCCCCTAGCCGACGAACCCGTCGGCGACCTCGAACTCGTGCACACCTTCACCGGGCCCATGCCCACCGGGGTGAGCGTCTCGCACACCGGCCGGGTCTTCGTGAACTTCCCCAAGTGGGGCGACGAGGTGCCCGCCACGGTGGTCGAGCTGCGCGACGGCCGCGAGGTGCCCTTCCCGGACCAGGCCTGGAACCAGCCCGCCCGGGACGACGACACCGGCGCATTCGTCTCGGTGCAGAGCATCGTGGTGGACCCCGCCGACCGGCTCTGGGTGCTCGACACCGGCAGCCCGATGTTCCGGCCCACGAAGCCGGGCGGGCCCAAACTGGTCCGCGTCGACCTGGACAGCAACTCCGTCGCCCAGGTCATCACCTTCCCTGCCGACGTCGCGCTGCCCTCGACGTACCTCAACGACGTGCGGTTCGACCTGCGCAGGGGTGACGCCGGGATCGCCTACATCACCGACTCCTCGGACTCCGGGCCGAACGGGATCGTCGTGGTCGACCTGGCCAGCGGCGCGTCCTGGCGGCGGCTGCACGACCACCCGTCCACCAAGGCCGAGCCGCTGTCCACCTACCGGCCGATCGTCGAGGGCCGGCCGTTCCTGGAACGCCCGGCCGACGGACCGCCGAAGCCGCTGTCGATGGGGTCGGACGGGATCGCCATCTCGGCCGACGGCTCCCGGCTGCACTACTGTCCCCTCGCCTCCCGCCGCTGGTACAGCGTCGCCACCGACGCGCTCGCCGACCGCGCCCTCACCGAGGACCTGGTCGCCGCCACGGTGGCGGACGAGGGTGACAAGGGCGGCGGCTCCGACGGCTTGGAAACAGACGACGCCGGCCGGTTCTACCTCACCTCGTACGAGAACAACGCCGTGCTGCGCCGCCGGCCGGACGGCGAGTACGAGACCGTCGTGCACGATCCCCGTCTGCTCTGGCCGGACACCATGTCCGTCGCCACGGACGGGCACCTCTACGTCACCGCCAACCAGCTGCACCGGCAGCCGAAGTACCAGCGGGGACAGGACCTGCGGCGCAAGCCGTACGCCCTGTTCCGCACCCGCATCGACGCCGGACCGGTCCTGCTGCGCTGAACCGCCGGGAGTGACCGGGATCGAGACGGCGACGGTGTCCTTCAACGGGGGGACTCGACTGGCAGCGGGCCGATCTCCGCGCACTCCGCGAGAGGTCCGACAGCGAGCGAGCGTGGGTCGTGGTGGGGCTGATCGAGGCGTCGCGGGATCTGCGGCGGTGGTACGGCCAAGCGTTCCAGGTGGCGACGACCAGGTAGGTGCCCCCGGTCAGCCGAGTGGGCCGCGCTCGCCCCCGCGGGCCGTCCGTACCCCCTCGGAGGGCGCATGCGCCGGATGATCATGCGGGCTCTGCTGACGGGAAGACAGGCGTGAGTGTACGCGGCCGACCCATGTTCAGTGCGGGTGTAGCCGGGCGCCAACGCCTGGCTGGGACGTGCGCTGACCAGCGTCGACCCGCCCGTTCGGGTTCTTGGCGACATGCCAGGTTATGCCGCGAAGGCGGCGCCGGTTGCGGTAAGTGTGGAGGAGGAGGTGTCCGATGACGCTGCCGTACGCGACCATGCCGGGCGACCTCGACCACCTGATCGCCGACGACCACGTGGTGGTGGACCGCCTCTTCGAGCACCTCGAGGCCGGACGCGGTGACCGGCGCATGCTGGTCGACCAGGTGAGTTACGGCCGCGCCCTGCACGCCCACGCCGAGGAGGAGGTGTTGTATCCGGCGCTGGCCGAGATCGGCGCCGCCGCGGACGCCGAGGAGGGGCGGGCCGAGCACCAGGCCCTCAAGAGGCTGCTGGTCCTGCTTGACCATGCGGATCCCGGCAGCCGCGAATTCGAGCGGGCGCTGAACAAGCTGATCGGCGGTGTCCGGCACCACATCGACAAGGAGGAACGGGAGTTCCTGCCGGCGCTGCGTCGGGCCGTGGGCGCGGAGGAGATGGGTCGGCTCGGCGAGCGGTACCTCGCCGCCAAGCGGTCGGGTCCGGCCCGCTCGCATCCCACCGTCCCGCCCACCGGACGCCGTCGCAGGCTCATGCACGTGGCCGCCGGGTTCATGGACAAGGTACGCGACCGGGTATCCGGCCGCAGCAACGTCCTGTCGACCGACGCCTCCTGGCTGCTCGACACCCAGGCGCAGCGGATCCTCGACACCTGGTCCCGACTGGTACTGGCCCCGTAGCTCCTCACCCTCGAGCAGGCCCGCCAGCAGCCGAGCCTCGCCGACGCGGCGATGGAGATCCTGCAGCAGGACGGGCGGCCGACGGACCCCGAGGAGGTCGGATCGGCGGCGGACATCACCGTGCCCGGCCCGGGTGGTGATCTGGTCGTACGCGTCTACAAGCCGCTCGGCCAGGCCGGCGATCCGGTGCCCGTCGTGATGTGGGTGCACGGTGGCGGTTGGATCCTGTTCACGAACGACGACTATGACGCCTTCTGCCGCGCCCTGGTCACCCGGACGGGCGCGATCGTGGTGTCGCCGGAGTACCGCAAGGCTCCCGAGCACGTGTTCCCGGCCGCCCACGAGGACGTGCTGGCCACCTACCGGTGGCTCCGGACCAACGCCACCGGGCTCGGCGGCGACCCGTCACGCATCGCCATCGGCGGCGAGGGCGTCGGGGCGAACATGGCGGCCGCGACCTGCGGTCAGCTCAAGCAGGCAGGTGAGCCACTACCCGTGGCGCAGGTGCTCGTCTGCCCGCTGACCACCACCGCCCAGTACGGTGCGTCCATGCGGGACGCCGCAGACGCCCGGCCGCTGAATCGTCCACTGCTGTCCTGGATGATGATGCACGCCTTCCGTGGCGTGACCGACAGCCTGAAAGACCCCAGGGTCGATCTGCTCCCGCTCTCCGCGCAGGGCCTCGCCGGTCTGCCGCCGACACTGATCGTCACCACCGACCGCGACGTGCTGCAGAGCCAGGGCGACGAGTGGTGCGCCCGCTTGGAGGCCGCCGGCGTGCGGGCCACGTCGGTCCGTTACGGGGCAGTGATGCACGACTTCTTCGGCCTTGCCGCGGTGCTGGACAAGGCCGCGCAAGCCCAAGAGGAGGTCGCTCTGCACCTGCGCCAGGCGTTCGGGGAGGCCTCGGCCGCACATGCGGTGGATGGTGGGCCAATGCGAAAGCCCAAGGTCATCGGGTGACGCTGGCTGGCCTGTCGCGGATCGTCCAGCTGCTGGCCTCGCCCGTACATCGGTATGTGTTGTGGATGAGATTGGCGGCCGTGCAGCATGTGGGGATAGACCTGCACCGACGGCGCAGTGTGATCGTGCGGATGACGTGCGCGGCGAAGGGATGACCGGCAACCAGACCACCGGTTCCGCCACACCGTCCAGTCGGGACATCGGGGAAGAGGGCCCACACCCGAACAGCCGCCGTTCCCGGCGCGACGATAATGCGCCGCCCGGGGTCGGCGTCAAGGCCAGGCCCTACCGGTCGACCTCCGGTCGAACCTTTGACGCCGACCCCTCGACGGCGCATGCCTACACCGCCCAGGAAATTAGCAGAAACGGCTACAAACACTCGACGTCCGATACCTGAACGGCCCCGCTCCTTCAGGGATGACCCCCAGTCGGCCGGCCGGTCGACGAGCTTCGGGTCGGCCTCCCGGATCAGGTCGCCGTCGAAGCCAGCGCCGGCCATCACGGCGAAGTGTTCACCGTTGAGCTTGCCGAGGTCGAGGGTGCGGCGCGGCCCGTGCAGGCCGATCCGGACCGCCTCGGGCAGGTCCTCGGGGGATGCCGAGGTTGGCCGAAGAGGTTGGCGGCGCCGGCCGGCAGGATCGCCATGGGGCGCCCGTGCTGGCGAGGGCGTCCGCGCAGCGTTGCACGATGCCGTCGTCGCCCCAGACGATTCTTCAGCGCCTTGCGGACCTTCTTCGGGCCTTGCGGCTTTCGGCACCCCGTACCAGGTGGGGTCCTCGACGCCCGCGCCGGCCGGCTCCGCGCGCAGCTCGTCGAGGGCGGCCGCCGAGGGTCTTCCGGCGGTGGGCGTCGACGACGACGGTGCCCACCCGGGCGGCGGCCACCCGCTCGGCGCCCACCGCAGTGCTCGTGCTCATGGCCGCCGGTGTCACCCAGCCGTTCAGATCCGTACGCGTCGGCTCTCACCGCGGTGTCGGCGGCTATGAATGCCACCCGGAAAGGGTGTTCTTGCCAGGAAAAGCTCCGTGTTCTCCCGGTGTGCATAGGGTCAGGCGGTAACCCGTCCTCTGTACGTCATGACGTGGGCGAGGAGCGCAGCGGGATGACGGTCGAGACCACGGCGGTCCCCGCCTGATGCGCGCGGCGTTGATCACGCTGGCCACGCTGGTGGTGGCCGTGCTGCTGGACATCGGCACGCGCAGGCTCGTCCGTCGCGCCGACCACGGCCGCTACCGGTGGGTCCTGGGACCACTGCGGAAGGCCTGCCGCCGTCCGACGGCCGTCGTGCTGCTCCTCACCGGGCTGTACCTCGCCCTGCCGCCGCGGTCAACGGGATGGCTCGGCGACGTCCGACACGTCGTCGGGCTGTTGCTCATCGGCGGCGTCGCCTGGCTGGTGATCAAGGCGTTGCACGTCGCCGAGGGCGTCACCTTCAGCCGGCTGCCGCCGGAGGTGGTCGCGGACCGCCGGATCCGGCGGGCCCGAACCCAGATCCGCCCGTCCGGCGCTTCACCGCGGTAGTGGTCACAATCGTGGCCATTGGCCTGATCATGACCACCTTCCCGCCCATCCGCGCGTTCGGGATCTCCGTCCTGGGCTCGGCCGGCGTCATCGGCGCCGTCATCGGCCTGTCCGCCCGGACCGCGCTGGGCAACGCGTTCGCCGGTATTCAGGTCGCCTTCTCGGACGGTCTGCACGTCGGTGACGTGGTGGTCATCGAGGGCGAGTGGGGCCGGGTCGAAGAGGTCAAGCTGACCAACGTGGTCGTCCGGCTGTGGGACGACCGGATGCTCATCCTGCCGACGATGTACTTCACCGAGCGCCCGTTCCAGAACTGGTCCCGGCACGAGGCGCGGGTGGTCGGCAAGGTCCAGATCCATGTGGACCACACCGCCGACCTCGAGGACCTGCGCACGGAGACGCAACGGCTCGTCGAGTCCTCACCGCTGTGGGACCGGATCCGGTGGGTGCTGCAGATGGTCGACGCCACCGCATCGAGCGTCGTTATCGAGGTGCAGGCCACAGCCGCCGACGGGGCCAGCGCCTGGGACCTCCGCTGTGACCTCCGCGAGGGCCTGATCGGCTACATCCGCGACAACCACCCGCAGTGGCTCCCCCGCACCCGCAGCGAGTACAAACCCTGACCTCCCCGCAACCCACAAAAGCCGCCTTGACGGGCGAAAGGTGCGTAGCGTTCAGATGGGCCTGTGCCGAGGACCCGCCCACCGACAGGAAGGTATGAGATGTCGCTCGACGCGTTCCGCATCCCCGGCGGCTCCTTGGACGACCTGATCAGTCGGTTCTTCGGCGGAGACCCGTTCGCGGGACGTCCGGTGGAGCGTGTGGACCTGTCCCGGCTGCTCTCCACCGAATCGCGGCAACTGCTGCAACGGGCAGCCGAGCAGGCTGCGGCGTGGGGCAGCCCGTACCTCAACGTCGAGCACCTGCTGTGGGCCGCCGCCCAGTCCGACCCCACCCGCCGGACCCTCGACGCGAGCGGCGCCGACCCCGACGACCTGGCCCGCCAGATCGAGGCGGCCGTCCCCAGAGGCAGGCCACGCGAGGACACGCCTCCGCTCGCGCCAGCGGCGAAGCGCGCCCTACTCGACGCGCACCGCGAGTCGCGACGGTCCGGCGCGACGTACATCGGCCCCGAACACATCCTGCTCGGCATCGCCGCGAACCCGGAGACGACCGCGGGCCAGGCGTTGCGCGCGCTCGGCGGGGCCGTCACCGGCCCCGCGCGGCCGGCGGGCGGCGCCGACGGGCGGGGCGTCAGCACCACCCCCACCCTGGACCAGTACGGGCGGGACCTCACCGAGGACGCCCGGGCCGGGCGGCTCGATCCGGTCGTCGGGCGTGACGACGAGATCGACGACACGATCGAGGTGCTCTCCCGGCGTACGAAGAACAATCCGGTGCTCACCGGCGAGCCGGGCGTCGGCAAGACGGCGATCGTCGAGGGCATCGCGCAGCGCATCGTCAACGACGACGTGCCCGAAACCCTGGCCAACCGGCGGGTGGTCGCACTCGACCTGTCCGGGATGGTGGCGGGCGCCAAGTACCGCGGTGAGTTCGAAGAGCGACTGAAGAACGTGATCCAGGAGGTGACGGCCGCCGAGGACGGGCTGATCCTCTTCATCGACGAACTGCACACCGTGGTCGGCGCGGGCGGCGGCGGCGAGGGGGCGATGGATGCCAGCAACATGCTCAAGCCCGCCCTGGCCCGCGGCGAACTGCACGTGGTCGGCGCGACGACGCTGAACGAGTACCGTCGCTACATCGAGAAGGACCCGGCGCTGGAGCGCCGGTTCCAGCCGATCCTGGTGTCGGAGCCGAGCGTGGAGGACACCGTCGCGATCCTCAAGGGCGTACGCGACCGGTACGAGGCGCACCATCAGGTGCGGTACACGGACGAAGCCCTGGACGCCGCGGCCGAGCTGTCCCACCGCTACATCACCGACCGGTTCCTGCCGGACAAGGCGATCGACCTGCTCGACCAGGCGGGGGCGCGGGTCCGGCTGCGTTCCCGCACCCCGGCTCCGGACAAGAAGGAGATCGAGAAGCGGCTGTCCCAGTTGCGCCGGGAGAAGGACAGCGCGGTGGCGAACGAGGACTACCAGCGCGCGGGTGCGCTGAAAGCCGAGATCAGTGCGGCCGAGCGGGACCTGGCGGCGGCGCAGGAGGGCACGCCTCCGGTGCCCGAGGTGCACATGAGCGACATCGCCGAGGTGGTCAGCCGCCGTACCGGTGTTCCCGTCACCCAGCTCACGGAGGTGGAGAAGCAGAGGCTGAGGCGCATCGAGGAGCAACTGCACGAGCGCGTGGTCGCCCAGCACGAGGCCGTACGCGCCGTGGCGGCCGCCGTACGCCGATCGCGTTCCGGGCTGAGTGACCCCCAGCGACCCGACGGGTCGTTCCTCTTCCTCGGACCCACCGGCGTCGGCAAGACCGAACTGGCCCGGGCTCTCGCCGCGGCGCTCTTCGGCGACGAGTCCAGCATGATCCGCTTCGACATGAGCGAGTTCCAGGAGCGGCACACGGTCAGCCGGCTGGTCGGGGCGCCCCCGGGCTACGTCGGGTACGAGGAGGCCGGCCAGCTCACCGAGGCGGTCCGGCGCCGGCCGTACTCGGTGCTGCTCTTCGACGAGGTGGAGAAGGCGCACGCGGACGTGTTCAACACGCTGCTGCAGGTGCTCGACGACGGTCGCCTCACCGACTCGCAGGGTCGCACGGTCGACTTCAGCAACACCATCCTGATCATGACGAGCAACATCGGCGCGGACCGCATTCTGGCCGCCCAGACGGCAGGGCGTCCGGTCAGCGACCTGCGCGAGGAACTGATGGGGCTGCTGGGGCAGCGGTTCCGCCCGGAGTTCCTCAACCGGATCGACGAGATCATCATCTTCACCGGCCTGGACCGGGAGCAACTCCGCGAGATCACCGGCCTGCTGCTGGACCGTACCCGCCGCCGGTTGCACGCACAGGACATCAACCTTGAGGTCAGTCCGGACGCCGTGCAGTGGCTGGCCAACCGGGGCTACCAGCCCGAGTACGGGGCGCGGCCACTGCGGCGCAGCATCCAACGCGAGTTGGAAGACCGGCTGTCGACCCTGCTGCTCGAGGACGGGGCGAATCCGGGCGACACCATCGAGGTCAACGTCGTCGGCGGCGAACTCGACCTCTCGGTCCGGCCCGCCGCCGTGCCGGCCGGCACGTGAGGCCCGCCCTGGCCGGGCTGACGACACGCAGGAGATCTGCGGGGCGGCGTCCAGAAGACGCCCCCTCTCGTGCCTCCTAACGGTCACCGTCACGGTGCCGGCCTCACAGCGTGCGGGCCAGCCGGTCGGCAGGGATGCGGGTGAGCCGGGACGGCTCGGCGAGCTCCCCACCCTCGGCGAGCAGCGCCATTCCGTACAGCAGCTCCGCGGTCTCCTTCAGCCGTCCTCTGTGCCGCCCGGGTCAGGTTGCCGTCATGCGGCCCCCAGCTCCGTGGTGAAGTCGCGATCGCGAGGAGCGCTGAATAGCTGGCCAGCCCGACGGTGAACCAGGCGAAGCTCGAGTGCCGCTCGGGTGCCAGTTCGTCGACGAAGACGTTGAGCAGGATCCCGCCACCGAGAATCGCCGTCAGCAGATTCATCACCACGCTGGTGGGCTGGGCGACGACCGCGGTCAACCAGCCGGCACCGGCGCCGGCGACGAGGAGGAGGCGCCATCGGGTGGTGCGGCGGACCGGGAAGTGCTCGGCCAGCACGCCGTCGGTGGCCAGCACGTGCAGCCCCATGGCGACAGCGAACAGCGCCGCCGGCGCGAGGCCCGCGTCCAGCTTCGTCGCCAAGGTGTACGTGATCAGGCCGCTGTAGAGCGCGAAGAATCCGAGTTGACATGCGAAGACCAGCCGGGTGGGCTCCTGCTCGTGCCCGTTCGCCCGATGGGTGGCGCGTTCCAGGGCGTAGAACGTGAAAAAGCCGATCAGCGCGACGAGGAACAGGATGAATCCGCGCACCCGGCCGACGCGGACCTCTTCCTCCAGGACGTGGGCGACCGCTTCGTTGCCCTCGGCGAGGCGCGGCAGGAGGAGAGGAAGACGTACGCTGCGGCGATGCCGCCGCCGAGCGAGGTCGCCGCCTGGGTGGACACCGGCAGTGTCCGCCGGATGTACGGCGCCAGCAGGTGAAAGGCTCCCAGGACCAGCGTCACCGCGAGCGTCGCCCACAGGCTACCCGCTCGGCTCAGCGTCACCGCAGCGTACGGGGTGGATTGTCTGCCTGGTACGGCCGCTGCCCGAGCATGGGTGCGATCCTACGAGGCCAGGCCCTGAGCTTCGCCGGCGCCTTCGTCGAGACGCTGCCCTCCTTCGGGGTGCTGCTGGTCGGGCTACTGGTGTCGCTGCTCATGGCGGGCCGGTACTTCCGGTGGAAGCCCCGGCACGGATGATCGGGGCAGCGATCGCGTCACGACGTGAACATGGACCGGGCGCAGGTCGGGCGGGATCTCGGCTGCGCCGCGCCCGCGCGGTCACCACCAGGGCGATGATCAAAACCGCCATCATCTGGCTCCGATGGCGGCACCGCGGCCGCTAATCCACGCTCTTACCGAGGGACAGACCGGCGTCGCTGTAGCCGTGCCGGCTGTAGAAGCGCACTGCATCAACGTTGCGGTGGTAGATGCCAGCCAACAGGTACGTGATCCCCCGGTCGCTTGCCCACCGTTCGGCCGCCGCAATCAACGCTGATCCCACCCCGAGCCCCCTGGCACCGGGCAGCACAACCGTGTGGACCTGGGCCGAAGGTTCAGGACGCAGGATCTGATGGTCCGGAGGATCGGAATGCCGCAGCACTTCGACCATACCGACCACCTGGCCGTCATGCCCCTCAGCGACGAGGACGCCATCCCGCCCGGCCTCATCGGTCAGCATGGCCGCGAAATGGCGCGCTACCGCGTCACCCTGTGGAACGCGATAGGTGGCAGCGTCGAGGGCAAGGTGCGCCTCAGCGTTGGCCAGGCGCAACTCCACCAATGAAGCAACATCGGCCACGCTCGCTGGCCGAACCGTTAGCCGTGTCTCCTGCATCATCCTGATCCTAGAGTCGAGGCAGCCACTCGGGCACCCGGCCATGATCGCCAGGACGGTGACTAGGTAAGAGCTGTCTCGCAGCTCTTACCTGGTCACGGATTCCGGTGGACTGTCAGGAGCGATGATCAGAAACTGTGGCGATGGAGCCGACGGAGACTGCGCTGATCGTCGCCGTGCCCGAGGCCGAGCGGACCGTGGGGCGCTTCCGGTCCGCTCTGGACATCGCGGCCAGCTGGGGAGTGCCCGCTCATGTGACCGTGCTCTACCCGTTCCTGCCCCCAGACCGGATCAACGACGATGTGCTCGCCACCCTGAGCCAGATCTTCGAAGCCGCACCGCGGTTCGATATCTCGTTCGCGGAGGTCAAGTGGTTCGGAGACACCGTGGTCTGGCTCTCGCCCCAGCCGGACGGCGGGTTGCGCCACCTCACCGCAGCCGTGTGGCGGCGATTCCCCGAGGCTCCGCCGTATGCCGGCGCCCATGCCGACGTCGTACCGCATCTGACCATCGGTCATGACGCCCCGAAGCACGTCCTGGCCCAAGCCGCCGAGGCTGTCGCCGGCCACCTGCCGATCCGCGCCACCGTCGACGCGGTTCGACTCATTGCCGGGGCCCCGGAACCCGACTCCTGGCACACACTGCGCGAGTTCCGGCTCGGCGCGGCTTAGCGCTGTTTACGAGCACACGCGCCGCTTCCACGGTAACGGACGGTGTCGGGAAGGCAGGCAGGCCGATCAGCAGCGGGCCGGGGGCGGCGCAGCCGCCCTACCGTCTTCCCGCCCGAAGGGCTTGCGATGCCTGACATAGGACGTAGGATGTCCTCCAACCGTTCCTAGCTGCTTCCGACGGAGCACCTGAAAAGAGCTGCGGACAATCCACGAGCGCAGCAGGTGCGACAACCAGCAGTCGGGACTCCCCTGCCGCTCGACACGAGCCGCCCCAGCGGTGACCAGTGGAGGTATCGCATTCCATGACGAGGCAGAGACACAGCAGAAGACATCCCCGCCGACTGTTGTCCACCATGGTGATCGCGGCGATGGCTGCCGCCCTGCTCACCAGCGGCACCGCGCAGGCCGCGGAGCCGTACCACGAGGAGCGTGCGGTCTACACCGCGAACACGGACGGGTACTTCTGCTTCCGCATCCCGGCGATCGTGAGGGCCACCAACGGGGACCTGCTGGCGTTCGCCGAAGGCCGGATCGACAACTGTAACGACAGGGGCGACATCGACCTGGTGCTGAAGCGGTCCCACGACGGCGGTCGTACCTGGGGGCCGCTGCAGGTTGTGTCGCGCGGCAACGGTGACACGCACGGCAACCCGATGCCGATCGTGGACGAACGGACCGGTCGGGTCGTGCTGTTCACGACCCACAACCCGGGCACCGGCAGCGGTGGCCGCGTTCCGTTCCTGCAGGTCAGCGACGACCACGGAGTGACCTGGAGCGCGCCGCGAGAGATGACCGAGCTGATGCTGCCGGAGTGGTCCGCGTGGTACGCCACCGGTCCGGTGCACGCCATCCAGCTCAAACGCGGCCCGCACGCCGGGCGGCTGGTGATGAGCGCCAACCACGAGTCCTTCGCGTCGGACGGGCGGCGCATCGCCGGAGTCCACCTCGGTTACAGCGACGACGGCGGCGAGACCTGGCATCGCGGCGCCAGCGCCGGTGGCGCGGAGGACGACATCCTCGTCAACGAGTCGACGCTGGTGGAACTGACCGACGGGCGGATCTACGTCAACGTTCGGGAAGCCGGCACGGCTGAGGGCACCCGGGCGTACGCGATCTCCAGCGACGGCGGCGAAAGCTACGACGCACCGTTTCAGATGGTGCCCGAGCTGACGATGCCGGTCGTGCAGGGAGCGTTGCTACGCCTCACCGCCACTGACGAAGGTGACGCGCGGAACCGCATCCTGTTCTCCGGACCAGCCAACCCCGGCAAGCGCGAGGCCCTGACAATCCGGTCCTCGTACGACGAGGCCCAGACCTGGGAGACCTGGCAGGAAGGCAAAGTAATCACCTGGGGTCCGGGCGGCTACTCCGACCTGGTCGAGATCGAGACCGATCCGGTCGCGGGCCCCGTGGCAGGGGTGCTGTACGAAGGCGGTGTCGCCGCCCTGTACGAGGTGATCCAGTTCGTCCGGTTCAACGAGGCGTACCTCGACACCCCGAACGGTTCACCTCCGGATCTGCCGCCGCCCCCGGAGCCCGGACCGACGACCCCGGACGCAGCACCGCGCTACGACAACACCGCCTACGTCCGCAACGGCGCGACGCTGACCGAGGGGCGGTACGGCACCGGCATCGCGCTCGACGGCGTCGACGACCACGTGGAGGTGCCGTACAACCCGAACGTCGACCTTGAGGACAACCAATTCACGATCATGACCTGGTTCCGGTACAGCCAAACCACCGGCAGCCACGTGATCTGGTGGTTCCACCAGGTGGGCACGGGAGCCGCCCAGATCTGGCTGCGAGCCGAACCGGCAGGCAACCGCATCCGGGGCGTCGTCGGCACCGGCCAGGGCGACGCGAACATCACCATCGCGGGCGCGTACAACGACGGGCTCTGGCACCACGTTGTCATGCAACGCACAGCGACCCGGGTCACGGTCCTCATCGACGGCGCCACCGTCGCCAACCTGGCCGCTCCGCGCGGCTCGGTGACCACCGGAAAGGAGTTCGGCATCGGCAGCATCCACCTCGGTCAACGGATCGACGGCGTCAACCGGTTCCGCGGCACCCTCGACGAGTTCCGCATCTACGGCCGCGCCCTCACCCCTGAAGAGTTGCGGGATATCCGGGACCACAATGTCCCGATCGCCGGCCAACTCCGGCTTCGCCTCCCGTTCACGACCGTCAACCCCGAGCAGTAGCCACAGGGTCGGTGCCCCGCCAGCGGTCGTCTGGCGGGGCACCACCGCGCCGACTGTGTTCACGCTCCGCGTCGACGGCCTTGTGGGTCGAGGGTCGCGGAGCGTCCGCCAACGTCGGGGCAGAGCGTTCCGGAGGCTGTCGGCAGGCGGGCCGGCAGGTCATCGACCTTGACCATATCGAACTCCGCCATTAGCGTCTGGATCGGACAGAGGACGTCCTACGTCAGGCTCGACCAGTGCATCTTTGAGCGATGCGCCGGATCTACGAAGTTGCCACCCACCATCACGAAAGAGGTGCGCATGTCCCGTACACCCCGCTCGATGATCGCTCTCGGCGCTGCCGCGACCGCCGTCTCCCTGGCCCTCGGAGCCCCGCCCGCGACGGCCGCACCGACGACACCCGCTCACCAGTGCGACACCTCCGTGCCGTTCGTCTCCGGCACCGAGGGCTACACGGGATTCCGGATCCCCGCCGTCGTCACCACTCGGTCCGGCATCCTGCTCGCCTTCGCCGAGGGGCGACACGGCTCGTTGGCCGACGCGGGCAACATCGACCTCGTCCTCAAGCGATCCGGTGACGGCGGATGCACCTGGGGGCCGTTGCAGATGGTGCACGACCGCGGTCCGGATACCGCCGGAAACCCCGCGCCGGTCCTCACGGCGAGTGGCCGTCTCGTCCTGCTGTCCACGACCAATGCCGCCGACGCGTCCGAAGCCGAGATCATGCGCGGTGAGGTCACGCCCGAGCAGAGCCGCCGGGTCTTCGTCCAGCACAGCGACGACGACGGAGTCAGCTGGTCGGCCCCGCGGGAGATCACGGGGCAGGCGAAGGCGCAGAACTGGCGGTGGTACGCCACAGGGCCGGGCCACGCCCTACGCCTGACCGGTGCCGCCCACCGGGACCGGCTGGTGGTACCGGCCAACCACTCGATCGCACCCCCGGCCGGATCGACCGATCTCGGTACCGAGGCCAAGTACTACGGTGGTCACCTGCTCTACAGCGACGACGCCGGCGAGACCTGGCACATCGGCGCGGTCGACGACAACCCCAACGGCTACGTGAACGTCAACGAGACCACGGCGGCTGAGCTGCCGGACGGCCGGCTCTACCTCAACACCCGCGAACACAACGGCAGCGCGCCCGGCAACCGGGCCGACACCTGGAGCGCCGACGGCGGCGAGTCGCTGGTGCTGCCGTACCGGCCGCAGGCGACCCTCGTGGGCCCGGTCGTGCAGGCCAGCGTCCTGCAGCTGAGCGGTCCGAAGGCGCCGCTGCTCTTCTCCGGGCCCGCCGACCCCGCCAGCCGGGCCGCGATGACGCTGCGGATCAGCACCGACCAGGGTGCGACCTGGCGGCCGGCCCTGGCGCTGTCCGGCCTTCCCGCCGGGTACTCCGACCTGGTGCAGCTGGACGCCCGAACCGTCGGGGTGCTCTACGAGACCGGCAACTTCGGCCCGTACGAGACGATCACCTTCCGCCGGGTCCCGGCGGTCGAGCTACGGAAGTTCGGGTGAGGCACGGGTGTGCGCCGCGACGCTGGTCGCGGCGCACACCCGCCCGATCAGGAACGCAGCACAGCGACACCGCGCGGAGACAGGGTGACGATGTCGGCCGCCGCGTCCTGTTCACCGAGCAGGTCGACGGCGACGGACGGCAGTGCCACGGTCGCCGGCATGCCGCCGTGGTTGAGCAGGAACAGGTACGAACGGTCGTCGCCGTGGCGACGCACGGCCTGCACGCCGTCGGGCAGGCCGGGCAGGACCGGCGCGACTTTCGCCTCCGCTCGGACCTGGTCGAGCACCGCGCGCATCAGCGCCGGGTCGGGGCGAGTGGCGAGGTACCACGCGGCGCCGGCTCCGTAGCGGTGCCGGAGCAGCGCGGGTCGGCCGGCCAACTCGCCGTCGGTGAACGTCCCCATCACCTGCGCCCCGCCCGGCTCTACCCACTCCGACCACTCCAGGCCGTGACCGTGCCGGCCGTCGAGGTCCAGGCCGATCGTGCCGTCGACCGGCAGGGGCCAGAACTCCTCCACCCGCAACCCGAGCAGGTCACGCAGAGGCCCCGGCGCACCTCCCGGGTGCAGCCGCTCGGTCTCGTCGACCACCCCGGTGAAGTACGACACCAGCAGGGTGCCGCCGCGGTGTACGTGCTGCCGTAGCGCGTCGGCGGTCGCGGTCGAGAGCAGGTACAGGTTGGGCACGATCACCAGGCGGTAGCTGGTCAGGTCGGCGTCGGGTGGGACGACGTCGCAGGTCACATGGGCGTCGAAGAGCGGCGCGTAGTGCGCCCGGTGGGCGGCCAGGACATCGAGCGGCGCCGGGTGGGCGTCGCCCTCCACCGCCCACCAGTTCTGCCAGTCGTGCAGCAGGGCCACGTCGGCCTGCACCCGGGTGCCGGCGAGTTCGGCGGCGGCCGCGATCTCGGCGCCGAGCTCACGGACCTCGCGGTGGGTCCGGCTGTGCTCTCCGGTGTGCGGCAGCATCGCCGAGTGGAACTTCTCGGCGCCGCCCGCGGCCTGCCGCCATTGGAAGTACAGCACCGCGTCGGCCCCCTGGGCGACCGCCTGCCAGCTCCACAACCGCATCACCCCCGGCGGCTTCGGCGCGTTCCGCTCCCGCCAGTTGACCGCGCTCGGTGCCTGCTCCATGAGCAGCCAAGGCTGACCCCGTCGTGCCGAGCGGACGAGGTCGTAGCCGAAGCCGGCGTCGACGTGCGTACGCGGATCGTACGGGTCGGGATAGCTGTCGAGACTGACGACGTCCTGCTCGGCGGCCCAGCGGAAGGAGTCGATCGGCTTGTGCACGAGGCCGATGAAGTTGGTGGTCAGCGGTATACCGGGGGTGTGCCGACGCAGGATGTCGCGTTCGAGGGTGTAGCAGGCGAGGATGGCGTCGTTGCTGAACCGGGCGAAGTCGAGCTTCTGGGCGGGGTTGCCGAAGGTGGGCGCGGTACGTGGGGGCAGTACCTCCGACCAGTCGTCGTAGCGCTGGGACCAGAAGGCGGTGGACCAGGCGGCGTTGAGGGCGTCCACGTCGCCGTAGCGGTCACGCAGCCAGCGCCGGAAGTCGGCCGCGGACACGTCGCAGTAGCAGGCCCGCACATGGCAGCCGTACTCGTTGCCGACATGCCACAGCCGCAGCGCGGGATGGCTGCCGTAGCGCTGGGCGAGCTGTTCGACCAGCCGGGCGGCGTGTTCCCGGTAGACCGGGCTCGACGGGCAGTAGTGCTGGCGGGCGCCGGGCCAGAGCCGCACCCCGTCGGCCCGGGTGGGCAGCACCTCGGGGTGCAGGCGGGACAACCAGGGCGGTGGCGAGGCGGTCATGGTCGCGAGGCTGGCCCCGATTCCCGCCTCCGCCAGGTGGTCCAGCACCCGGTCGAACCAGCCGAAGTCGTACTCGCCGGGACGCGGCTCCACCTGGGCCCAGGCGAAGATGCCCACCGAGACCAGTGAGACGCCAGCCTCGGCCATCAGCTTCATGTCCTCGACCCAGACGTCCTCCGGCCACTGCTCTGGGTTGTAGTCACCGCCGAACAAGATGTTGGGCATGGTCATAGTCCACTCCTCGTCGTTCGGGCGACCGCCCGGGCACTCCGAATCGGGCAAGGCGGACATGGGATGTCATCCGCCATCCGGGCACAGTAGGTGGGGCCACAGTGACCGTCAAGGCATGAGCCGTGTAAATTCTTCCTACCGCCCGGCCGCGTCAGTGGCACGACGTGGGATGTTTGGAGCGAGAAGACGTGGCGGTGCGGAAGTGGGAGGCAACATGCGGGCACGCACGAGGGAGACGCTGCAGGACCGCATCATCGCCCTCATCCACGAGCGCCGGCTCGCGCCCGGTGCCCTGATGCCGACCGAACCGCAGCTGATGGATCTGCTCGGCGCCAGCCGCAACAGTGTGCGGGAGGCGATCCGCGCCCTGCAGGCGTTGGGCATCGTGGAGATCCGGCACGGATTCGGCACGTTCGTGGGGCACGCGCCGCTGGACGTGCTCAGCCCGTCACTGACGTTCCGGGTGCGGACCCGGCCCGGGCACGGGGTCCGGGCGCTGCACGATCTGGTCGCCGTCCGCGAGATCCTGGAGACGGGCCTCATCGGTTCCGTGGCGCGCGATATCAGCGAGGCGCGACTCGCCGCACTGGACGCCCTGGTCACGGCGATGGAACGGGACAAGGAGGCTGACCGCGCCTTCCACTCCCTGCTCTACGAGTCCTGCAACAACGAACTCGTCCTGCAGTTGATCGGGCTGTTCTGGGACGTCTACCACGAGGTCGAGCCGGCCCTCGGCCCGCCCGAGGACCGGGCGTCCGACATCGTCGCCAACCACCGCCGCATCGTCGAGGCGCTGCGCAACCGCGACGGAAGCGGCGCGCAGGAGGCGATGCGCCTGCACTTCCGGGACGTCAAGGCCCGGATCGCCCGGGCCGAGCGCTGGCTCGACGAGGCGGGCCAGCAACCCGCCTGATCGCACGCGCCGCCCAGCCCTGCTGCATGGCGACCGTGGATACCCCGCTGGCCGTAGCCCGCTGTTGCGGCTGGCTGCACCTGGGGGTCTCATGTGGGCCGACCCTGGACCCGCCGGACACCTCACCCGGCGGCCTACGCCGGTGGCCCGACCCTCTCCCTGCTTCTCGACGTTGCAGCCAACTACTTCCGGACATCCCACGTCCCACATAGGATGACCGCACCACCACCCAACGCGGAAGGGCGCGATATGAGAGAAGGGCACCGATCATCCAGTCGCACCGGCGTGCGACGGCGCCGCCGACCGGCCCTCATCCTGCTTGCCGCGGCCAGCCTGCTCGCCGCCACGCTCACCACGCCGCCGCTCACGAGTGCCGCCGAGGCGAGCGACGGGCTGGACGGGACGGGCAGCGCCGTTCCGTTCGTCGATGAGCAGGTGCTCTACGAGCAGAGAACCTTCGGATACGCCTGCTTCCGGATACCGGCCGTCGTCCGCGCGATGAACGGCATGGTCCTGGCGTTCGCCGAAGGCCGGGTCGCCGACTGCGGCGACGACGGGGACATCGACCTTGTGCTGCGCCGGTCCTCCGACGGCGGACGCACCTGGGGCCCGCTCCAGGTGGTGGTCGAGGGCAACGGTCAGACCCGGGGGAACCCGGTGCCGATCGTCGACCGGCGCACCGGCCGGGTTGTGGTGGTGGGGACCAGCAACGGCCCCGCCCCCTGCCCGAACGGCTGCGACCGCGACCCCTACCTGGTCACCAGCGACGACAACGGCGCGACCTGGTCGCCGGTGCGCGAGCTGACGGAGGCCAAGCGGCCGGAGTGGAACTTCTGGTACGCCACCGGGCCGATGCACGGCATCCAACTCCAGCGCGGCCCGCACGCCGGCCGGCTCGTTGTCGGCGCCAGCTTCGAAAGCTACGACGGGGTCGGCGCGCACGTCTACGGCACCCACCTGCTCTACAGCGATGACGGTGGACTGACCTGGCAGATCGGCGCCGAGACGTCCCGCGACGACGGGTCGGTGATCGCCCAGGAGGTCACCGTGGTCGAGCGGACCGACGGCCGGATCTACGCGCTGGCCCGCGAACGTGGCACCGACCCGGGTCACCGGGCGTACGCCGTCAGCAGTGACGGCGGACGTAGCTTCGACGCCCCCTTCCGGACCATCCCCCGTCTCGAGATGCCGGACGTGCAGGCCTCACTGCTGCGGTTCGGCGCGACCGACGCCGGCGACCGCCGGAACCGGATCCTGCTCTCGTCCCCCGCCCACCCGGTGGCGCGGGAGGTGATGACGGTCCGTTCCTCGTTCGACGATGGGCGCAGCTGGCAGACCTGGGACGAGGGCAAGGTCTTCCACTGGGGGCCGAGCGCGTACTCCGACCTGGTCCGGCTCGACGGCGACGAGGCGGCGCTGCTGTACGAGGCGGGGCGGACCAGCCCGTACGAGAGCATCCGGTACGCCCGCTTCAACGAGGCGTACCTGGCGACCCCGAACGGGACGCCACCGGGGATCCCGAGCCCGCCGGCGCCGGGCCCGACCACCCCTGACACCTCGCCCCACCACAACCCGGCGTACGTCCGGGGCGGCGCGCAGCCGACGGCGGGCCGCTACGGCGACGGGCTGGCACTGGACGGGTTGGACGACCGGATCGAGGTGCCGTTCGACCGCTCGGTCGACCTCGGAGGTGGTGATTTCACGTTCGCGACGTGGATCCGGTACGCCGAGACGAAGGGCTCGCACGCCATCATGTGGGCCTACCGCACCGGTAGCGGCACGACGCCCCAGGTCTGGTTGAGGGCCGAGCCGGCGAGCAACCGGATACGCGCACTGATCATGGTGGACCGATTCAACATCTCGGTCGCCTCCGCACAGGCGTACAACGACGGGAACTGGCACCACGTGGTGCTGCAACGCGTCGACGGCCGGCTGGTCCTGCAGGTCGACGGCGCCGAGGTGGCCGCCGCCGAGGTGCCGCCCGGCTCGGTCACCGCCGGAAAGGAGTTCGGTGTCACCGGCATCCACCTCGGGCAGCGGGTGGACGGGGCGGACCGCTTCCACGGGACGCTCGACGAGGTCCGCCTCTACCGTCGGGCCCTGTCCCCCACCGAGCTCGATCTGATCCGGGAGCGGAACCTGCCGATCGGCGGCGGGCTCGGCCTTCGGCTCCCGCTGGAGACCGTAGGCTGACCGGCCGCCACCGATTCGCACGGTGGCGCCCACCAGCGCGTGGGCGCCATCGTGCGCCGACCACGAACCGATCAGGGAAGACGCTGTGCTCACCGACTGGCCACTGGACACGCTGCGCGACTACCGCCCTGCCCGGACCGAGCCCGACGACTTCGACGACTTCTGGGCCGCGACGACCGGCGAGGCCGCAGCCGCCGCCTGGCCGGCGCGGCTGGAGCCGTACGACGCGGGGCTGGCCACGGTGGAGGTGTACGACGTCACCTTCGCCGGTCACGCCGGACAGCCGGTACGCGGGTGGCTGCTGCTGCCCCGCCACCGGTCCGGGCCGCTGCCCTGCGTCGTCGAGTACATCGGCTACGGCAGCGGCCGGGGCCTGCCGCACGACTGGCTCTTCTGGAGCGCCGCCGGCTACGCCCACCTGGTCATGGACACCCGGGGCCAGGGCGCTGCCGGCTCGCTGACCGGGGACACGCCCGACCCGGACCCGTCCGGGGCGCCGCAGGCCAACGGCTTCCTCACCCGCGGCGTCACCGACCCCGCCCGCTACTACTACCGGCGGGTCTTCAGCGACGCCGTCCGGGCGGTGGAGACCGCGCGGCTCATCCCGCAGGTCGACCCGACCCGGATCGTCGTCGCCGGGGGCAGCCAGGGCGGTGGGATCGCGCTGGCCGCGGCGGGGCTGCTCGACGGTTTGGCCGGGGTGCTCGCGGACGTGCCGTTCCTGTGCCACTTCCGCCGGGCGGTCGACGTCACCGACGCCGGGCCGTACGGCGAACTGGGGTCGTACCTGCAGACCCGCCGGGACGAGGTGGATCAGGTGTTCCACACCCTGGGGTACTTCGATGGGCTGAACTTCGCCGCCCGGATCACCGCGCCCGTGCTGGTGTCGGTGGCGCTGATGGACCGGATCTGCCCGCCGTCGACCGTCTTCGCGGCGTACCACCACTGCTCCAGCGCCGACAAGGACATCGTGGTGTGGCCGTACAACGGGCACGAGGGCGGGGCCGCCTTCCAGCGGGTGGAGCAGCTCCGCTGGCTCGGCAAGCGGGTGCCCGTCGGGGCAAGCGGCACCTCCTGACAGTCAGAGCAGCCCGGCGTCGGCCAGGTACCGGCCGATGCGGGCTGTCTCCTCGCTGTTCAGTGGCACCTGGGGCAGCGCCGTCGTCGGGTGGTCGATGATGCCCCGCAGGTGCAGTGCGGCCTTGAAGGCGCCGAGCGGTGAGGAGCTCATCCCCATCCGGTGGGCTCCGACGAACACGAGCTCGAACATCCGGTACAGCCGCTCCTGCTCCGTGCGCGCCGTCACCCAGTCGCCCTTGGTGGCGGCCTGGTGCAGCCGCACGTAGCCGTCCGGGTCGACGTTGCCGAGGCCGGGCACGACCCCGTCGGCGCCCATCCACAGCGCCGAGTCGACGGTCAGCTCCGAACCGGTCAGCACGCTGAACCCGGTGAGGTCCGGCCGGTCACGCCGGCGCAGGATCAGCGACCGCAGCCCGGCGTCGTCGCCGCTGGAGTCCTTGATGCCGGCCAGCACCCCGTCGGCGGCCAGTGTGAGCACCAGTTCCGCGCCGAGCTTCGTGTGCACCGACACCGGCAGGTCGTACGCGTACAGCGGCAGGCCGGTCCGGGCGGCGATCGTCCGGAAGTGCGTGTCGATCTCCACCGGGTGGGTGCGGGCGTAGAACGGCGCGGTCGCCACCAGTCCCGCCGCGCCGGCCTGCGCGGCCACCCGGGCGTGGTCGAGCACCCGCAGGGTGGTCATGTCGATGACCCCGGCGAGCACCGGCACCTGACCCGCGACGTGCCCGATCACGGTGTCCAGCACCACCCGCCGGTGTGCGTCGGGCAGGAAGGCCACCTCCGAGGAGGAGCCGAGCACGAACAGCGCGTCCACCCCGCCCCGGAGCTGGTGGTCGACGAGACGGGTGAGCGATCGGGTGTCCACCTCGAAGTCGGGGGTCAGCGGGGTGCACACCGGGGGGATGACGCCGGTGAGTGCGGCGGCGTTGGTCATGGACGCTCCTGTGCTTGGCTGATCAGTTCGGTGTCGGTGGCGCCGCCCGGTACGGGGTGGTGACAGCGGAACAGGTGCCCGTCCGGCACACCCTGCACGGCGGGCAGGTCGCGGGCGCACATGTCGTCCGCCTTCCAACATCGGGTGCGGAACGGGCAGCCGGACGGCGGCCGGGTCGCCGACGGCACCAGGCCGGACAGCGGGATCGGGTCGATCGGCGAGAGCAGGCCCGGGGTCGCGGAGAACAGCGCCCGGGTGTACGGGTGGCGAGCCTGCCGAGGTACGGACCCGGCTGGCGCCTGCTCCACGATCCGCCCGAGGTACATGGTGACCACCCGGTCGCTCATCCGCCGCACGGTCTGGATGTCGTGCGAGACGAACACCATGGCGAGCCCGAGCTGGTCCTTGAGGTCCAGCAGCAGGTTGAGGATCTGGGCCCGTACCGAGACGTCCAGTGCGCTGGTCGGCTCGTCGGCCACCACCAGGTCGGGTTCGAGGGCCAGGGCCCGGGCGATGGCCACCCGCTGCCGCTGCCCACCGGAGAGCTGACCGGGCAGCAGATCGGCGGAGCTGGCCGGTAGCCCGACGAGGTCGAGCAGCTCGCGTACCCGCCGCTCCCGGTCGCCCGGTGTGCCTCGCCGGTGCACGTCCAACGGATCCCGCAGGATCTGCCGGACGGACAGGCGGCGGTTCAACGCGGTGGACGGATCCTGGAACACCATGCCGGTGGTGGCGCCGATCGTCCGTCGGCGCCGCGCCTCCGGCGTCGACCACACGTCCTCGCCACGGAAACGGACGGTCCCGGCGGTGGGGCGTTGGAGCGCGACCAGTACGCGCGCGAGTGTCGACTTGCCGCAGCCTGACTCGCCCACGATCCCGACGGTTTCCCCCGCCCTGACGGTGAGGTCCGCGCCGGTCAACGCGTACACGCGGTCGCGGGCGAAGATGCCTCCGGAGCGGGCCCGGTGGACGACGTGCACGTCGGCGAGCTCCAGCAGAGGTGTTTCGGTCGGGTTCACCGGGCCTCCGTTCCCGCCGCGAGCGGCTGGGTGAGCGTGTTCGCCGGGTGGTGGCACGCCGTCGCGTGGTGGCGCTGGTCACCGGCGAGTTCGGGAGCGGCGGTGTGGCACACGTCGGTCGCCATGGGGCAGCGGTCGGCGAACCGGCAGCCGGCCGGGAAGTCGGCGGGGGCCGGCACGACGCCGCGGATCTGGGACAGTCTCGCCGCGCCGGCCTCCAGCGACAGCACTGAGCCGAGCAGGCCCCGGGCGTAGTGGTGGGCGGGTGCGCCGACCACTTCGGCGGTCACCCCCGTCTCGACGATCTGCCCGCCGTACATCACCACGACCCGATCGGTCACGTCGGCGACCAGCGCGAGGTCGTGCGAGACGAGGATCAGCGCGAAGCCGAGTTCCGCCCGTAGCCGCAGCAGCAACTGGATCACCTGTGCCTGCACGGTCACGTCCAGCGCGGTGGTCGGCTCGTCGGCGATGATGAGCTTCGGGTCCCGGGACAGGGCCATGGCGATGAGTACCCGCTGTCGCTGGCCGCCGGAGAGCTCGTGCGGGTAGGCGGACAGGGTCCGGTCCGGGTCGAGCCCGACCAGTGCCAGCAGCTCCCTCGCCGTACGCCGGCCGCCTCGCCGGATGAGCTGCTTGAGCTGGGCGCGGACGGTCATCGCCGGGTTGAGCGAGGAGAGCGCGTCCTGGTAGATCATGGCCAGGTCGTGGCCGAGCAGCCGCCGCCGCGCCGCGCGGGGCATGCGGAGCAGGTCGGCGCCGGCGAACCGGATGCTGCCGCGGATCCGGGCGTCGCGCGGTTGTAGGCCCATGACGGTCAGGGCAGTCAGCGACTTGCCGCAGCCGGACTCCCCGACGAGCCCCAGCACCTCTCCGGGCCGCACGTCGAAGGAGATCCCGTCGACGATGTCCACCCCGTCGTGCCGCCCGTCGAAGCCGATGGCGAGGTTCTCCACCTCGAGGATCGGGGGGCCGTCGGGCAGGGGACGGGCCCGTTCGGAGAGCCGGTGGGCGGCCTCGGCGAGGCCGGGTAGTTCGGTGACCTCGCCCGATCCGGGCCGGGCCTGCTCGATCGCGTCGACATCGCCGGAGCGGCGGGCGGGTGGGCGGCGCGCGGCCGGTGTCGCCCAGGCGTCGGAGATGCCCTCGGACAGGATGTTCAGCGCCAGCACCGTGACGAGGATCAGCAGGCCGGGGAAGACGGTGGCCCACCATCCGCCGAGCAGCACCAGGTTCTTGCCGTCGGCGATGACGCTGCCCCAGGACGGGTCGGGCGGGCGGACGCCCGCGCCGATGAACGACAGCGACGCCTCGAACACGATCGCGTCGGCGACCATGACGGTGCAGAACACCAGGATGGGTGCGGCGCAGTTGACCGCCACGTGCCGGACGAGGATGAACGGCGTACGCGCGCCGATGATCTTCTCGGCGGCGACGTAGTCCTCCCCGTACTGGGCGAGCACGTTCGCCCGGACGATGCGGGCGACGGGTGGAGTGTTCAGGAACCCGATCGCGGCCACCAGGACGCCGACTCCCCCACCGAAGACCGCGACCAGCACGGCCGCCAGGGCGATGCCGGGAAAGGCCATGATCACGTCCAGGACGCGCATGACGCCCTCGTCGACCCACTTGCGCGAGGTGGCCGCGAGGGCCCCGATCAGCGCGCCGGCGAGCAGGGCCAGGCCGGTGGCGCCGAGCCCGATGACCAGCGACCACCGGGCGCCGTGCAGGAGTCGGCTGAAGATGTCGCGGTTGGCGCTGTCCAGGCCCATCCAGTGGGTGGCGGATGGGGCGCCGCCGGCGGAGTGCTGGGTCAGCGGAGAGTGCGGCGCGATGATCGGGGCGAGCAGGGCGGCGAGGGCGACCACCACCAGGACGCCCAGCGCGACCCAGGACAGGGGCGGGAGCCGGCGGAATCCGATGCCCGGCCGGGCCAGCCGTTCAGTGAGTCGTCGCCGCATCAGCCAGCACTCCTCAGGCGTGGGTTGACCAGTAGGTAGAGGATGTCGACGACGAGGTTGACCACCACGAAGCCGGTGGCGATGGTCAGTACGGCGCCCTGCACCACGGCTGGGTCGCCGTTGGTCACTCCGTCGATCATTAGCTTGCCCATTCCGGGCAGCGAGAAGATCGTTTCGATGACCACCGCACCGCCGAGGAGGTAGCCGACCCGCAGGCCGAGCACGGTGAGCGGGTTGATCAGCGCGTTGCGCAGCACGTTCCGGCCGACCACGACGACGGGTGGTAGGCCGTTGCCGATCGCCGTGCGGACGTAGTCCTTGTCGAGCTCTTCGACCATCGAGGTCCGGACGATGCGGGTGAGCTGGGCCGCGACCGGCAGTGACAGGGCCAGCGCCGGAAGGGTGAGGGAGCGCAGCCAGCCGGTGAAGGAGTCGGCCGGGTTGATGTATCCGCCGGTGGGAAAGACGCCGGCGTCGACGGCGAGGTACTGGATCATCAGCAGGGCCAGCCAGAACGACGGCGCGGCGACGCCGGTCAGGGACAGCACGCGGATCAGCTGGTCCGGCCAGCGGTCCCGGAAGAGCGCCGCGGTGACGCCGAAGACCAGCGCGGTGACGACTCCGATCAGCAGGCCGAGGAAGGTCAGTTGAAGGGTCAGCGGCAGCGCGGTGAGCACCGAGTCGAGCACTGGCGCCTTGGTGAGGACGCTGGTGCCCATGTCGCCCTGTAGGAGGTCGCCCACGAACCGGAGGTAGCGGATCGGCAGCGGATCCAGCAGGCCGTTCTCCAGTTGGAACTGATGGATCTGTTCCGGGGTGGGGTTCGCGCCCTGGAAGTACGCGTACTCAGGCTTGTTCTGCGAGAACCGCATGATGATGAAGACGAACAGGATCACGCCCAGCAGGAGCGGGATCAGGAGAAGCAGGCGACGGACCAGCATTCTGGCGATCACTGCCACGGTGTGACTCCTCGGCGGGTGGGACGGCCGGGCCGGAGGGCCTGCCGGGCGGGCGGTGACAGTCCGGCCGCCCGGCAGCCCTGCTGTCAGACGCGCTCGGCTTGCAGCAGGTTGATGCCCGGGTAGGCCTGCGGGCGGATGCCGGTGAGCCGCTTGGGGTCCCAGGCGGTCATCAGCTCGGTGTGCACCACCGGGTAGAGGACGGCCTGCTCGGCGATGACGTCCAGGTACTGGTGGGTCAGGGCGAGTTTGCGGCTCTGGTCCGGCTCCCGGGTGGCCTGGTCCATGAGCGCGAAGAGGCTCTTGGCCTCGGCGCTGCTGTCCCACTTGGTGTATTTCATCCAGGTGCCGCCCGGGGAGTAGTTGTAGCGGAGGATGAGGTCGGCGTCGAGGCCGAACTGGTTGGGGTTCGACGCTGCGGCCACGACCTGGTAGTCCTGGGACTGGTCCATTTTCGTGAACAGCGCGCTGGTGTCCTGCGGCTGCAGGGTCGTCTTGACGCCGATGGCGTTCCAGGAGTTGGCGATGGTGGGCAGGCAGTCGGCGATCCAGCTGACGTTGACCGCCATCAGGGTGATCGACAGGTTGGTGACGCCCGCCGCGGCGAGCAGGGACTTCGCCTTGGCCGGATCGTAGCTGTAGACGGTCTTCGCCTTCGCGTACGACGGGTTCTGCTCGTTGAGGAAGCTCGTGGATGCGGTGCCGTGGCCCTTGAGCGCGACGTCGATCATCTTCTGCGTGTCGATCGCGTAGAGCAGTGCTTGGCGGACCCGTATGTCGTCGAACGGCTTGGCGCCGGTGTTGAACATCAGGAACATGTGGTTCATGCCCTTGCCGCCCTCGACGGTGAGGCCGGACTTCTTCAGCTGGTCGATGTTGGCGTACGGGATGTTGTCCGCGATCTGCGCCTCGGCCGACCCGCCGGAGATCTTCGCGACCCGCGCCGAGCTGTCCACGATCGACAGCCAGTTCATCTTCTTGAACCGGGCCTTGCGCGGGCCGTTGTAGTCCGCGTACGCCTCGAAGGTGGTGTTCGACTTCGGGTTGTGCGCGGTGAGCCGGTAGGGGCCCGAGCCGACCGCCTTGCCGCCCTTGGCGGCGTCCCAGCCGCCGGGCGCGCCGAACACGTGCTTCGGCATGATCTTGGCGATCGAGAGGCGGCGCAGGGCGTCCGGGAAGGGGAAGTGGAAGACCAGTTCCACAGTGCGGTCGTCGATTCGCCGCACCTCCTTCAGCCAGGCGCGGAAGAACGAGCTGACCAGAGTGGACGTGTCGAGCACCCGCTCGAAGGTGAAGAGCACGTCGTCCACCGTCACCTTCTGGCCGTCGTGCCAGGTGGCGCCCTCGCGCAGGGTGAACCGCCACGCGGTGGACGCGGTGTCGGTGGGCAGCGCGGTGGCCAGCGCCGGGTAGGGCTCACGGCTGACCGGGTCGGTCTCGATCAACCCTTCGTAGATGTGGTTGTTGGCGGCCATGGAAAACGCCGAGGCCGTCATCGTCGGGTCCCAGCTCTGGTCGTTGCCGTAGCCGATGACCGCGGTGACCAGGTCCTTGTCGGCACCGGCACCCACCGAACTGGTGGACGCCGGTCCGGACTGGCAGGCGGAGATGTTGGCGGTCACCACCGCCGCCGCGCCGAGCATCCCACTGAAGCGCAGGAAGTCGCGGCGGCTGTAGTGAGGGCGGGATACCGGGGCGCTCACGGTGCCTCCTACCGATTGGGTGACTGAGGTAACTGCTAGGACGTGGGACGTTCCACATCCCACCTCCCCGGTTAGGATGGAGGCTAGAGTGGCCGAAGCAATCGGGTCAAGGGAATGAGTCATTGAGGTTTCCCGGATGTTTCGGCCCCGGCGCCGGCCGGAAAGGACCGGCCGACGCAAGTCATGGGATGTCCAGCGGAAGGTTGACCCCGAGCATGAGCGTTGCCGACCGTCCCGTCCGTCCGCGAACGAGTCGCGCCGCCGAAGCCCGGGAGGCGGTGAAACGACTGATCCTCGACCGGGGCCTCGGCGTCGGCGACGCGTTGCCCACCGAAACGGAGCTGATGAGGGAACTCGGCATCAGCCGCAACTCGGTCCGGGAGGCACTCAAGGCGTTGCAGGCCGTGGGCATCGTCGAAATCCGGCACGGCTTCGGCATGTTCGTCGGGCAGATGTCCCTCGGCGGCCTGGTCGACGAACTGGCCTTCCACGGCCGGATCACCCCCGCCGGTGGCGGCCACCAGCTCGCCTATCTGATGCAGGTCCGGGAGGCGCTGGAGAGCGGCCTGGTCATCCAGCTCATCGAACGGCACCGCGAGGCCGATCTGACCGCCGCGGTTGACGTGCTGGACCAGATGGCGGTGGAGGCCCGTCTCGGAGCCGTATCACCGCAGACCGACCGGCTCTTCCACGACGTGCTCTACCTACCGCTACGCAACCCCCTCGTCGGCCAGCTGCTGGGCGCCTTCTGGGACGTGTACCACCAGCTACGGCTGGACCTCGGCACGCCGACCGAGTCACCGCAGGAGGTCGTGCACCGTCACCGGGTGATCCACGAAGCCGTTGTCGCCGGCGACAAGGAGGCAGCCGTCACCGCCGTGCGGGCCCACTTCGACGGCGTACGCGAGCGGCTGGCACGCCTACGCGATCGATCCTGACCCGCCGCTTCGCCACCGCGGTCGGGCGAGGGCCGCCGCGCCCGCTCACCCGCAGATAATCCGTCCGCTAAGCCGGGTCCGGACGGCGGAACCACGGGGTCAGCTTTCCCTACCTTGTTGATCGTCCGGGCTGTCGTACTGTCCGGGCAGCCGGGAGCACCGGGGCATGCCTTTCAGTTTTCTGCCGTTGATGGCTTCGCTTGATTGGCCAACCCGGTGCTCCACGACGCCGTGACCGCTAATTGAGATCTGCGACATCGATCGCTGCGTAGGGAATGGACGGCCAGCGCGTCGACGGCATCCCGATCACGAGCAGGGAGAGGGCTGGAATGCAGCAGGTCGAGCAAGCATGGGCCGGAATCGACGCCGGTAAGGGCCACCACCACCTGGTGGTCGTCGACTGCGAAAGGCGGCGGCTGCTGTCTCCGGGTGTCCAACGATGAACCCGAACTGGCTGCGGCGATGACCGCAGTCCTCGCCGGAGCGGAGAAAGTGATCTCGCCCATCGACCTGACCGATGGACCGGCCGCTCTTGTCATCACGCTCCTGCTCGAGCCCGGCCAGCGGGTCCTCTACCTGCCAGGTGTGGTAGTCAACCGCATCGCCGGTGCCTACCGCGGCGAGGGCAAGACCGACGCCAAGGACGCCGCCGTCATCGCTGACCAGGCCCGCATGCGCCGCGACCTTCGTGAGCTGCACCTCGACGACACCCTGCTCGCTGAACTTCGCATGCACACCGCCCACCGCGCCGACCTCGCGGCCGACCGCACCCGCACCATCAACCGGCTACGGGTACGGCTGCTCGGCATTTTCCCCGCCCTGGAACGCGCACTCGACTTCACCAATCGCGGACCGCTCATGCTCATCAGCCAGTTCCAGATACCCACCCCTCTCATCGCAACCGGGCGAGAGGAACTGGCAAGCTGGCTCCGCGAGCGCAAAGTCCGCCACGCGAACAAGCTCGCCGCGGCAGCGATACACACCGCCGAAGCTCAGCACGTCCGCGTTCCCGGTGAGGCGATGGCCGGGGAGCTCGTCGGCCGGCCTGCGGCCAACGTCATCGACCTCGACCGGCAGCTCACCATCGGTCAGACGGGGCCATAGGCCGTGGCGCCGGGTCGGTCGCGCAGCGGCCAGTAGTTCTCCGTGAACAGGCGGGCCACCAGTTCGCCCCGGCTGGAAACCTGGGCCTTGTCGAAGATCGCCTTGATGTGGTCGCGGACCGTGTGCGCGGAGATGAACAGCGCCGCGGCGATGTCAGTGGTAGCGAGGCCACGCGCGATGTGCTGGGCGATCTCCAGTTCGCGGGGCGAGAGGCCGTAGGCGTCGGCGATTATCGGCGCCATGTCGGAGGCGGGGGCCGGCTCGATGATGAGCGCCGTCGGGCCGGGACGATCGTCGGGGCCGCTGAGGCACGAGGCGTGGCAGGCAAGCCAGCCGCCGTCGCGGGTACGGATCCGCGCCCGCGCGGTCCGCCCGTCCCGTTCGGAGGCGACCGCCCGTGCCTGCGCTGCCGTCACGACGACGCAGACCGGGAGGCGGACGCCGAGGGCCGACGGCTCGGTCGGTCCGTCCGGCACCAGGGCGAGGTAGTGCCGGGCCTCATCATTGATCGAGGTGGCGGTTCCGTCGGGGGCGAAAAGGATCATGCCGGGCGCGGACGGACCGCCGAGCGCCGACGCGGCGGACGGGCGGGCGGGCGAGAGAGCGCAGCCGTGCACCGAGTGACGCGGACAGGCCCACGACCACATCGATCTCGGTCGGACCGAACGGTGCCCGTCCCGTGCTCCGGAACAGGCTGACGACACCCCACGGCTTGCCGCCGGCGCGCAGCACCGCGCGGAGCTCGTCGATCACACCCTGGCCCCGCAGCCGCCGGTACTGTGCGCTGCGTCCGGGCAGGTCACCGGTGTTCCACCGCAGCGCGCCGGCGGCGGTGACCGAGCGAGCCAGCTCGCGGAAGGGTATGACGGTCTCCTCCAGCAGCTCGCATTCCCAGTAGGCGTAACACTGCGCGCCGCCGTCGAGGTTCTGCACCCACATCGGGGCAGTCACCAGTCCGGTCTCCGGGTCGGTGACCGACCACACCGCGGCATCGAAGACGACGCGCTCGCGGAGCCGGGCCGAGACCCGGGAAAAGAGCTGCAGGGAGTCGGTCGCCTCAGCGATCGGGTCGTGGCGCACCATCCGGTCTCTCCTCTCCGACTGTCAACCACCCAGCCTGCCTCCGCGCGACGCTGCCTCCCATCCCGCGTTTGGGGGGGGTCGACCACGCCTGGCACCCCGTCGGCGAGGGATGGGAGACACGGGCCACGGCGACGAGAGTCGTGACGAGGCGACCAAGGACTCGTAAAGGGTGGCACATGGAGATCGGAATCGTCGGCGCGGGAGCGTCCACGGTAGGACTGTTGGACGCGCTGGCCCGGTTTGCGCGGGGGCCGGGCGCGCTCACGATCCTCGAGCCGTCGCCGCACCTGTGGCGCGGGCGCGCCTTCGCGCCGGATCTGGAGTCGGTGTTGGTCAACACCCCTCCGATGATCATGTCCGCCAACCACGGCGACCCCGGACACTACGGCCGGTGGCTCGCGGACCGGGCTGCCTCGTACCTCGACCGGCGCCTCGGCCAGCCGATCGTTCCGCGTGGCGTGTACGGCAGCTACCTGGAGCAGACCGCCGAATCCGCCCTGGCCAGTCTGCGGCGGACCGGATGGCGGGCCGACGTGGTACGTGAGCGCGTGGTCGGGGTCCTCCCGTCGGACCGGCCCACGCTGGTCACCCACACCGGACGACGTCACATGGTTGACGTCGCTGTGCTAGCCGTGGGATGCGGAACCCCGCAGGATCACTACGGGCTCAGTGGCAGCCTCGGATTCGTCCGCGACCCCTACCCGCTTGCCACCACCCTCGCCGACGTCGCGCCCGAACGGGACGTCGCCGTCGTCGGTAGCGGCCTCACGGCGGTCGACATCGTCGTTTCGCTGGCAGCGCGGGGCCACACGGGGCGGATCAGTCTGCTGTCCCGCAGTGGAGTGCTGCCGGCCGTATGGCAGCGACCGGCGAGAGTCGCGATGAATCAGCTGACCACCGACCGGCTGACGGCCCTCGCCCGCGAGCATGACGCGTTGACGCTCGACCACCTGTGGTCGTTGCTGGACGCCGAACTGGGCCCGGACCTGACCGAGCTCACCGAGGAGGTGCGGGCGACCAACTCGGAGGACCCGATCGAACGGTTGCGGCGCCACCTGTCGCTGATCGACTCGCCCGGCATGGGCCGCCGCCTCCTCCAGCAGGCCGTGCACGTCGTCGGGCCGCACGCCTGGCGTCTGCTGCGACAGACCGACCGCGACGTACTGCGCGGCCGGCACTTCCGCGCGATCGCCAGCCTCAGCTCTCCGACGGTGCCCGGCAACGCCGCCACCATGCTGGAACTCCTGGAAACGGGGCAACTGGCCGTGATCCCCGGCGTGCGGAAGATCGAGCCCGGCGACGGCGGCTTCCGGGTGTTCACCGACGGAAGCGTCCGGAGCGCCGACGTCGTCATCAACGCCATCAACCCGCCACCGCACTCGATCCCCGAAAGCGCCCACGCCCTGATCGCGTCGATGCTCACCGCGGGGACCGCCGAACTCCACCCTGACGGCGGGCTGAACGTCGAGCCCACGACCGGACGGCTGGTGGCCTCCGGGCACGTGGACCCCCACTGGTACGCGGTGGGCGACCTTGCCGGAGGCGGATCCTTCATCACCACCAGCATCCCGGGCCTGGTCGCACGCGCCGAGGCGACCGCGCGTGCGATCGTGTGTCGCCGCTGAGGTGTTTAGTCGCTGCCAGATGCACGAGAGCGGTCTTCGAGCACTTCGCGGGCGGCCTGCTCACTTCGCCCAAACCCAATGTCTCGGACCCTGGCTTGCACGATTCCGTTGCGGTCACGCCGCTGCGGCAGCCTCACCCGGAGCGTTGTCGTTGATCCCGTGAGTTCGACGCTCCAGCCACCGGCCGTCTGTTCAACCGCGGTGACCTCGAAGCCACCGTTTCCGTCCTCGCCGTTTCGGCGCGACCTGAGGCGGGCAGCCTCTCTCGCGAACGCCACCACCTCCGTCTCGTTCAGAGCGGGCCCATCCTTGCTGCGGCGGAGGGCGCCGAGTGCCGCCTTGAGGGCGTCGTAGGTGGCGTTCCCGAGGATGCCGCCGCTGACTGCGCCGCCGAGCCAGAACACGAACTCGTGTATCGCAGGAGGAATATCTGCTTCGTCGTAGAGAACCTGTTCGTTCGACAGCTCCGGACGGAGGTCATCGGGGGGTTGGGCAGAGTCACGATCCACCCGGGAAGGGTAGTCACCGGCGTCAACGTCGAGGCTTCCCCTTGGCCCTGGCAGATGTGCCACCGTTCGAGGGTCGTCCCCAGCTCAGGTAGGACGCGGAACAAACACCTCGTCCTGCTCTGCAGCGGCAGCTAACCCCAGGGCGTCATACCCGCGCCCCAACGCGTCCAGCAGATCCCCGGCACGTGTAGATGTGATCGGCAACGGGTCGCCCCCGTTGGCCGGACTGTCCGGCAGGCACAGATCCAACTCCTGCTGCCCCGCGGCCAGCCGCTGCCGCGCTACCGCCTTGAGTAGCTCCACGTCCGCGTCCGTGTGCGCGGACCCGGCGTGCACGATGTCCCGCGATCCCCGGCGCTGGGAATGCGCGACCTGCACCGCCCGCCCCCAGAGGCCGTCATACCGTCCGCACGTGCACCACGACCGACACGATACAAACCGCTGAATTCGTGTGCTGATTTAC